>NZ_MAJS01000022.1 GCF_001690985.1 Aliivibrio sp. 1S175 | reverse complement strand
ATTAGGGCTTTTTTACGTCTATAGAAACGTATTTAACGGTATAAACACGGTTAAATGACATTAGTTAAGCTTTCTCATCCCTCTTTCATCCTGTATTCTTTTAGCATTGCTATTTCAAGGATGACATCATGCACTTTAAATCACTTTTACTTCCTGCTTTATGTCTTTTTATTTCACCTTTGGTTTTCGCAGAGCAAACTCGTCCTAAAATAGGCCTTGTACTTGCTGGGGGTGGGGCAAAAGGTGCCGCCCATATTGGTGTACTTAAAGCATTAGAAGAGATGCATATTCCTATAGATTACATTACTGGTACTAGTATGGGGGCTTATGTCGGTGGTCTTTATGCATCAGGGATGAGTGCTGATGAGATAGCCGTGTTCATTGATACTGTTGATTGGAATAGTGGTTTTGTTGATAAAGTAGAACGAAGTGAAAGAGAAATAAGGGATAAAGAATATGAAGACCGCTACCAAATAGGAACGGATATTGGTTTTTCATTTACAGAACTAAAAGCACCAAAAGGATTCGTTCAAGGCCAAAATATGGCCAAAATTCTTCGCACAACCTCAGGTAATGTCTCTTATTTACAATCGTTTGATGATCTTCCTATTCCTTTTAGGGCTGTAGCAACGGACATTGAAAAATTGGAACCTGTTGTTTTAGATAAAGGCAATTTAGCTGAAGCAATGATGGCTAGTATGTCAGTGCCTGGAGCCTTACCCCCTGTTGAATATGAAGGTCGTTTACTCGTCGATGGCGGCAGTGTAAATAATATGCCTGTAGATGTTGCTAGAGAGATGGGGGCAGATATCATCATAGCTGTAGATATTGGTTCTGATTATTTAGAAGCCGAAGATATATCAAGTTATTTATCGGTAATGGGGCAGCTAACAAACTATATAGTAAAAAATAGTACTAAACAGCAAGAAGCCCTACTGAACAATAACGATATTTTTCTTGCTCCAAATGTCGGTAAAATGGATACGGCAGAATTCGACAAAATGCCTTTTGCTTATGGAAAGGGTTACGATATTGCTTATGAACAGCATTTAAATCTAAATAAGTTAGTACTACCAGCCTCAGAATACCAAGCGTATTTAAGTGAAAAAGAGAAAAAAACCAGTAAATTAAAACGTGGTAATAATCTTAAAATAGATCATGTGACACTGAATAATAATAGTTCATACAGTGAACGCATGTTATTGGAATATCTTCAAATAGATGAAGGTAAAACTTATTCTTCAGATCAATTAGAGGAAAAAGTCAGAGCGTTATATACGATTGATAGATTTGAAAGAATTGATTATTTTTACCAAACAACCAGTGATGGGGCTACGGAATTAGTTGTTGATGTTAATGAGAAAAGTTGGGGGCCAAACTATTTAGATTTTCGATTCTCATTAGAGGATGATTTTTATAATGAAAGTAAATATTCCTTAGGTTTCTCAATTAATTTTACGGATATTAATATTATAGGGCTGTCTGAGAATAGCTCTGAATTAAGAACGAATTTCGAGTTAGGTACAGATAAGTTGATGCAAGCCGAACTGTATACTCCTTTTCTTAGTAACCAGTTATTATTTTCTTCTTTAAAAGGTACTTATAGCGTAACTCAAACTCAGTTTAGAGCAACGCCTACTCTTGATAATATAGATAATTATCTGCCGACTGAATACAATGAATTTGAATTTGAAGCTTCTCTAGGTATACAACCAGCGCTTTGGAGTGATTTTAGAATCGGGGGGAGATATACAACAGGTGATTTGGTTTTAAATATTATACCTGACTTTAATAGTAACTATGAAAGAAAAGGGATATTCGCACAATATCGTTTAGATACATTAGACAATTTTACTTTTCCAACGAAAGGATTTTATTTATTTTCTGAGTATTTATACAGTGAAGATACATTCGGAGAATTAACTAGTAGTGATACGAAAGATGATTCAGTTGTTGAACTAACCGTTAATGGTCGATTTGCTTATACCATAAAACGTCATACTTTAGTCGTGCATGGAGAGTATGGGGTTGTTGAAAATAAAAATGGAGGAATTTCTCTTGAGCCTAAATCTCTCGGTGGTTTTTTGCATTTATCAGGAATATCAAAAGACAGTTTATCTGGCGAAAACTTGGCATTTGCAAGTTTAGTATATCGTTATCGCTTAATGGATAATGATTTTGGATTATTCCAGTCACCTATATACTTAGGAAGCTCTATTGAGCAAGGGAGTGTGTGGAATGACGAGCATTTTAGTGATGCTCCTATGTATACTGCGGGCTCCATTTTTGCCGGAATAGATTCACCAATAGGCCCTATCATTTTGGCTTATGGCAGAACAGAGCAAAATCATGAATCAGTATATTTAAGCATTGGTGCAACATTATAATGTTTAAAAGTGAGCCATAAGTCGTATGTTGTTTGATGTGATGAGATTTTAATTTTAAGTTAAATTTGGTATCATCTCGCCACATTTTTAGTCTATATCGACATCATATTCTCTTGTTTTATTGAGATTTATAACAGTATTTAAAAGTTAATGGATATAAACTGAATCGTTTCCAAGGATGTTTACTCATTAAGAGTAGACCAGAAAGTGAGGAATTAAGTCGTGCTTGAAGCTTATCGTAAACACGTCGCAGAACGTGCTTCTGAAGGTGTGGTCCCAAGACCATTAAATGCTGAACAAGTAGCAGCATTGGTTGAACTAGTAAAGAATCCGCCACAAGGTGAAGAAGAAGTCATTCTTGATTTACTAGAAAATCGAATTCCCCCAGGTGTTGATGAAGCCGCTTATGTTAAAGCTGGTTTCTTAACTGCAATTACAAAAGGCGAAGTGGAGTCTCCATTAGTTAGCAAAGCAAAAGCGACTGAATTGCTTGGTACTATGCAAGGTGGTTATAACATTGAATCTCTAGTATCTTTACTAGATGATGCTAAGCTTGCTCCTATCGCTGTAAAAGCACTGTCTCATACTCTACTTATGTTCGATGCGTTCTACGATGTAGAAGAGAAAGCGAAAGCAGGTAACGCATCAGCACAACAAGTACTGCAATCTTGGGCTGATGCTGAATGGTTTACAGCTAAAAACAAAGTATCAGAAAAGATAACCGTTAAAGTATTTAAAGTTACTGGTGAAACTAATACCGATGACTTATCTCCTGCGCCAGATGCGTGGTCACGACCTGATATTCCAGTACACGCAAAAGCTATGCTGAAGATGGAGCGTGATGGTATTACACCTGACGATCAAGGCAGTGTTGGTCCAATTACTCAAATTGAAGATATGCAAAAAGACGGTATTCCACTGGCTTACGTTGGTGATGTTGTCGGTACTGGTTCTTCACGTAAATCTGCAACAAACTCAGTACTTTGGTTTATGGGCGACGATATCCCTTATGTGCCAAACAAGCGTACAGGCGGTGTTTGTTTAGGAGGTAAAATCGCACCAATCTTCTATAACACAATGGAAGATTCGGGCGCACTACCGATCGAATTAAATGTACAAGACATGAATATGGGCGACGTTATTGATATCTACCCTTATGAAGGTGTTGTTCGTAAAGATGGTGTAGATATCTCAAGCTTTGAACTAGGAAAAGTTCTTCTAGATGAAGTACGTGCCGGTGGTCGTATTCCATTAATTATCGGTCGTGGTTTAACAGGCCGAGCTCGTGATTCTCTTGGCTTAGCTGAAACTGACTTATTTGCTAAACCTATCGATCCTTTAGCTTCTGATAAAGGTTATACACTAGCTCAGAAGATGGTTGGTAAAGCGTGTGGTGTTGAAGGTGTACGTGCTGGTCAGTACTGTGAACCTAAGATGGCAACGGTTGGTTCTCAAGATACAACAGGGCCAATGACTCGTGATGAGCTTAAAGATCTCGCGTGTCTTGGCTTCTCGGCTGATCTTGTAATGCAGTCATTCTGTCATACATCGGCTTATCCAAAACCAGTAGATGTAAACACTCACCATACGCTACCTGATTTCATCATGAACCGTGCGGGTGTTTCACTGCGTCCGGGTGATGGTGTTATCCACTCATGGCTAAACCGTATGTTATTGCCTGATACCGTAGGTACTGGTGGCGATTCACATACACGTTTCCCTCTAGGTATTTCATTCCCTGCAGGTTCAGGCCTTGTAGCATTTGCTGCTGCGACGGGTGTTATGCCTCTGGATATGCCTGAATCAATTTTGGTTCGTTTTAAAGGTGAAATGCAACCAGGTATTACATTACGTGATCTTGTTCATGCAATCCCTTATTACGGTATTCAGCAAGGCCTATTAACAGTAGCCAAAGCGGGTAAGGTTAATGAATTCTCTGGTCGCGTATTAGAGATTGAAGGTGTTGAACATTTATCAGTAGAGCAAGCATTTGAGCTTTCGGATGCGTCGGCAGAGCGTTCAGCTGCAGGTTGTACTGTTAAGTTATCTCAAGAGTCGATTGAAGAATACTTGAAATCGAACATCGTTATGCTGAAGTGGATGATTGCAGAAGGCTATGGTGATGTACGTACGATTGAGCGTCGTGTGACAGCCATGGAAGAATGGTTAGCGAATCCAGAGCTAATGGAAGCAGATAAAGATGCGGAATATGCGCATGTAATAGATATTGATCTTGCCGATATTAAAGAACCAATTCTTTGTGCTCCAAATGATCCTGATGATGCTCGTTTACTTTCAGAAGTTCAAGGTACAGAAATTGATGAAGTGTTCATTGGTTCTTGTATGACGAATATTGGTCATTTCCGCGCCGCAGGTAAAATGCTAGAAGAGTTTAATGGCTCTCTAAGTACTCGTTTATGGGTTGCTCCACCGACGAAAATGGATAAAGATCAACTAATAGAAGAAGGCTACTACGGGATCTTTGGTCGTGCTGGGGTTCGTATTGAAACTCCGGGTTGTTCTCTATGTATGGGTAACCAAGCCCGTGTTGCTGATAAAGCAACAGTAATGTCGACATCAACACGTAACTTCCCGAACCGTTTAGGTAATGGTGCTAATGTTTATCTAGCGTCTGCTGAGTTATCTGCGGTTGGAGCGATTCTAGGTCGAATTCCAACGCAAGCTGAGTATTTAGAATATGCTCAAAAAGTGAATGCAACAGCAGCAGATACATACCGTTATTTGAATTTCCATAAAATGGGTCAATACACAGACAAAGCAGATACGGTTATTTTCCAAGAGCCGGCTTAATCTTAGTTTATTAATAAAAAAAGCAGCCAAATCGGCTGCTTTTTTATTGTATATTATTTAATAACGTATCTAATGTGTTCTTATTAAAAACGAATTACATTATTTTTTAGCATTGATAGAGTAAATAGAAGCTACGTTTCTTGCTGTATTTTCAACATTTATTGCCGCTTCTTTTAGTGCGATGTCTAATGATACAGAGCGAGGGACAACACTAAATACCGCATCAATACCGTAATCATGAACAACGGCACAATCGTCAGATAAACAACCAGCAATACCAATAACAGGTAAGTTATATTTTTTCGCAGTCCTAGCTACGCCAATGGGTGTTTTACCATGGATGGTTTGGCTATCGATACGACCTTCACCTGTAATCACTAAATCAGCATTAGACAACACATCACTTAAATTAACCGCATCCATTACGATTTCGATACCAGGGCGAAGTGTCGCGTCAAATAGCCCAAGCAGTGCAGCACCAAGGCCGCCAGCAGCACCTGCGCCAGCTGTATTTTTAACGTCTTTATTTAACTGCTTCTTCATTACGTCAGCGTAATGATTTAGGTTATTATCAAGTTGGTTAGCTATCTCTGGAGTTGCCCCTTTTTGTGGGCCAAAGATAAACGAGGCACCTTTAGGGCCGCATAATGGGTTATCAACATCACAAGCGACTTCTAATAGAATATTATCTAATCGAGGATCTTTATTACTCACATCGATAGTGGCTAGGTTTACTAATGATCCACCACCAAAAGTAAGATCGTTACCTTCTTGGTCTAATAGTTTAATACCAAGAGCTTGAGCCATACCAATACCACCATCATTAGTCGCACTGCCACCAATACCAACGATGATATGTTTAACGCCTTTGTCTAGCGCCGCTTTAATTAATTCACCGGTACCATAGCTTGTCGTATGTAATGGATTACGATGCTCTGGTGCGACAAGATGAAGGCCTGAGGCTGCTGCCATTTCAACAATGGCTGTTTTTCCATCACCCAATAAGCCATAAAAACCAGTAACCGTATTTCCAAGAGGAGCTGTGACTTGGCATTCAATAATTGATCCGCCAGTAGCATCGATTAGAGACTGAACTGTACCTTCACCTCCATCAGCCATTGGTAATTTTATGTATTCAGCATTTGGCAGCACTTGTTTAAAACCAGCTTCAATTGCAGTAGCAACTTCCATTGCGGTTAAACTTTCTTTGTATGAATCGGGAGCAATAACAATTTTCATAATAAAGCCTTATTAAACAAATAAACCAAAGACGCCAAAAATAAGAGTAGAAACGGTAGCGATCATAAGACCGACTGCTGATTCGTAAGGGATTAGTTTTAAACGTTCTTTCATATCCATGTGAACTGCGCCACCTGTTGCATGAAAGAAGCTACCATGCGGCATGTGATCTAATACTGTCGCACCTGCGTGGATCATTGCAGCACCAGCAAGAGCAGGAACACCAAGCTCTAGAATAGTATGGCTAAATACACTTGCAGCAACGGCAGTTCCTGCTGTAGTTGATGCTGTTGCGAGTGACATCATTGCACCAGAAATTGGTGCTAATAAATAAGAAGGAAGACCTGATGCAGTTAATACTTCAATTAACCCTGACTTAAGGCCTGAGTTCGCAATAATACCAGCAAGAGTACCAGTACCAAGCAGCATTACTGCCACTGGAGCCATACGAGAAAGTCCAGATATCGCAAAATGGTTGGTGTCTTTAAAGCGACCCATAGCGACTGCACCAAGTAAGCCACCAAGCGGTAGAGCAATTAAGGGGTCAACATTAATTCCAGCGATAGGGCGTAAAGCAAGAAGACTGATAGCAACAAGAGGAGCTACGATTGAGGCAACAAAAGTAGGTAAGCGAGAATGGTCAACTGAAACAACCTCATGTTCTTGAACTTTACTGCCTTTATTTACTAATCTTTTGGCGATGAAATAGGCAAAAACTAAGCCGAATAAGCCAGGGATAACACCCGCAGCCATTACTGAAGTTAGGGGAACATTAAATGCGTCAGCAGCTGCAATAGCGTTTGGATTTGGTGACATTACGTTACCCGCTTTACCACCACCAACCATAGCTAATAGAATGGCCATTTTTGAAAGGTCAGCACGACGTGCAATAGCAAGTGCAATCGGAGCTACGGTAATAACAGCAACATCAACAAAAACACCTACGGCTGTTAGGATCATTGTCGCTACAGCTAAAGCAAGTAAAGCTCGAGTTTCGCCGACTTTTTTTACAATGGTTTCTGCAATAGAGGTTGCCGCGCCTGATTCGATTAGAACACCAGCAAGCACGCCAGCGGCTAAAATACGAAGTACGGCAGTAACAATACCTTGAGCACCGCCAATCATTAGGTTTACCGTGTCAGTTAGAGAGACTCCACCAACAATACCACCAATTAAAGCACCAATGATCATGCCATACGCTGGTGGTACTTTTTTCAAAATAAGTGTAATTGCAACGATTAGGGCAGACAGAGCACCTAGGGTAGATACTTCAATCATATTACTATTCCATTTAATAATTAAGACGTCAGTAATCTAACTTTAACTGTGAAAATAAGCTTTAGACAAGTGAACAAAAGTTGCTATGTAATAGTTATAAATATTGTGCAGGCGCACAATTACGTATTTTTATTTATAAGCTAACACCGAAAGATATAAATAAGTTTTATCCTTTATCTTATTGATATCTAATGAAGTTTCTTTTTCTATTTTATCTAGTCGATAACGTAGTGTATTACGATGAATATGAAGAACCTTACAGGTTTGAGCTGAATCACAATTATGATTAAAAAAGGTACGTAAGGTTTTCAGTAAGATGCCTTTTGTATCATTTTCGGTGAGCTTTTTAATCGGCAGTATTAATTGCTCGGCTCTCCACGTATCTGATTGCAAGCCGTCAATGAGTACAGGTAAGATATTATCTTGGTAAAATAGAATACGACTTTTGGTATTTACCGTTCTCATTGTCGCTTTTGCTGTCATGTAAGATTGCGCTAATCCTTCTAAATTAGGAAAATAATCACCAAGAGCAATCTTTATCGTGAATTTTTCATCATGAGAGATCCGTTGAAAAAGTTGGCGAATACGTTTCTCTTCGTGGGATCGATTCCAGCTCGTATCTGTTAGTGTAATCGGTTTTAAAACGACGACCTCATTTAGAGTTACAGAACTAATGGCAACTAAATTATCTCTTTCAGGGAATTCAAGTAAGTGAACTAATTTTTGTAAATGAGTAAGTGATAGGTTTTCGCCATTAAATGAATCGACTTTAATGATAGTTGCAATTCGAGGTTGATTAAGATCTAGCTCTAATCGTTCAGCAATTGAATACAGCTGCTGGGTATTGAGATCTGAAGGTTGGATAAGTTGCAGCACTAACTCTTCTTTATGTCGTTTACTCCATTGTATCTCTGTCATTAAAGCAGCTTGCTCAATAATCAGCTCTGCAGTCATTTTTACTAATTCACCATATTGTTGTATGTCAGTCAGTTCACCTGAAATACCAACGACACCAATAACGTTATTTTGAAAAATGATTGGAAGATTGATCCCGGCCTTTACCCCTCGTAATTGTTGAGCCGTAGAATGATCTATTTCAACAATTCTATTTTCATTAATAGCTAAAATTGCGCCTTCATGACGGCAATTAAGTCGAGCAGGATCGCCAGAGCCAATAATTACGCCATATTCATCCATGACATTGACTGAGTGCTTAATTATTTTCATGGTTCGTTCAACAATTTGTTTTGCGATCATTGTGGTTAATTGCATGATTCGGTCTCTTTCATCATGGATAGGGGACTTAACTATAAAAATACTAGGGATAGGATTATACTTGAGGAAAATAGCTCAGCATTGTCTTTGGTTAAAAACGTGTGAGCTAACGTCAATTATCGTAAGGGTTTTCGATGGATTACGAATTTAAAAAAAATACACTAGATGGTACTTATCATGCGAATTTCTCTATGGGGCATGAAGCCATGGGGCGTTGGTTAGTGGAAGATGTCTCAAAAGATACCGAATTATTGGCGGAGTTGTACAAGCAAATAGCAGCAGTAAAGAATACTCAAGATGAGTGGAAGCGTTCGGGGCAAGTAATGACTCTAATTCTTACGGATCAAGAAGTTATCGTTCAAGAAAACGCATTGTTTGAAGATTCTGAAGAGGAATTTGAAGAAGATATACATATGTATGACGATGAATGTGTATCAGTCTGTGGTCTAGAAGATTTTGAAACTATGCTTCAAAGTTGGGAAGCATTTATTCGACGCTTTTAATTCGTCTTCTAATTGCTCATTATTTGGGAAAGGCTGCACTTATTTAGTGCAGCCTTTTTTTATTTTAGAACAAAATAAATTTAACTTGTTGATTATTATTATTTTTAAAACTTGGCACACGAATTGGATTATTAATTATAAGTTACAAATAATTCGAAGGATTGAATCATGAAAATAATTAATGCCATTATAAAACCATTTAAATTAGATGATGTTCGTGAAGCTCTTGCTGATGCAGGCGTTGATGGAATGACGGTTTCTGAAGTGAAAGGGTTCGGTCGTCAAAAAGGTCATACCGAATTATATCGAGGTGCTGAGTATCAAGTAGATTTTCTACCAAAAGTTAAATTAGAAATAGCGGTTCAAGCTGAGCATGTTGATAACATTATTGAAGCGATAACCAAAGCGGCACATACCGGGAAAATTGGCGACGGAAAGATTTTCGTTTATGACCTTCAGCAAGCAGTACGTATTCGTACTGGTGAAACTGACACTGAAGCACTTTAAGGATAAAGGACAATATTATGGAACTTTCAACAACAGTATCAGAACTTCGTTATGCCCTAGACACCTTTTTCTTCTTAATGTCAGGCGCATTGGTAATGTGGATGGCCGCAGGTTTTGCTATGTTAGAAGCCGGGTTAGTTCGCTCAAAAAATACGACAGAAATTTTAACTAAGAACCTTTGTTTGTATGCCATTGCTTGTACAACTTATTTAGTTGTCGGTTATAACATCATGTATGTCGATAACACAGAAGGTGGTTTTATTCCTTCTATAGGAGCTTTAATCGGAACTCAATCAGAAGGGGCGGATCACTCTTTAGAGTCAGACTTCTTTTTCCAAGTAGTTTTTGTTGCAACGGCAATGTCAGTCGTTTCAGGAGCAGTTGCTGAGCGTATGAAACTGTGGTCTTTTCTTGTTTTCTCTGTAATTTTAACTGCATTTATTTACCCAATGGAAGGCTACTGGACATGGGGTGGTGGTTTCTTATCTGAAGCAGGTTTTAGTGATTTTGCAGGTTCTGGTATTGTTCATATGGCAGGTGCTTCAGCTGCTCTTGCTGGTGTTTTGTTGCTCGGTGCTCGTAAAGGTAAATATGGTAAGAAAGGCCAAATTTACCCTATTCAAGGTTCAAATATGCCATTAGCGACTTTAGGTACCTTCATTTTATGGTTTGGTTGGTTTGGCTTTAATGGTGGTTCTCAATTAATGTTATCAGACTTTGAGAATGCAACTGCTGTAGGTCAAATATTCTTAAATACCAATGCGGCAGCCGCTGCGGGGGCAATAACGGCGTTATTTGTCTGTAAAACAACATGGGGTAAAGCTGATTTAACAATGGTATTAAATGGTGCATTAGCTGGGCTTGTAGCAATTACCGCGGATCCTTTATCTCCATCTCCTTTAGCCGCCGTTAGTATTGGTGCAATTGCTGGAGTTCTCGTTGTCTTTAGTATTGTAGCGTTTGATAAAATTAAAATTGATGATCCAGTTGGTGCAATTTCAGTACACGGTGTATGTGGATTGTTTGGTTTAATGATGGTACCGGTGAATAATGCTGATGCTACTTTTGGAGCTCAATTATTTGGAGCAATAGTCATCTTTGCTTGGGTGTTTGGTGCAAGTCTGGTGGTTTGGGCAATACTTAAAGCGACAATGGGTATTCGAGTAACTGAAGATGAAGAATTAGAAGGAATGGATGTACACGATTGTGGTATTGATGCCTATCCGGAATTTGTTAGTGTGAAATAAAATATCACGTAAATGATTTGTTACATCTTTTAAGCCTCAATTCTTCGGTATTGAGGCTTTTTGCTATAAAAAGCGCCTGAGATCATTGCCATTTAGAAATTGCTTTGTATAATATCGATATTGATAAGTATTCTTATTACCATTTGTAACTAGAGATTTTAAAGGAATATCATGAAAAAGTTATTATCAGTTTCTGCATTAATTGCAGGCGTGTTCGCACCAAGTGTTATGGCTGCCGAAGAAGTTAATGTTTACTCTTATCGCCAACCGTTCCTTGTTGAACCAATGTTTAAAGAGTTTACCAAAGAGACTGGTATTAAAGTTAATGTGAAATTTGCTAAGAAAGGTCTAGCTGAAAAATTAGCTCAAGAAGGCGAGTTAAGCCCTGCCGATGTCGTTCTAACTACTGATATTAGCCGTTTAGCGGAACTAACAAACAAAAGCTTAGTTCAGCCTGTTGATAGTAAAACGATTGATGCAAATGTACCTGCTCAATACCGCGATACAGATAATGAGTGGTTCGCATTAACTTTACGTGCTCGTAATGTATATTCATCTCGTGATCGTGTTGGTAAATTAGGCGCTGATTTTGATTATGCGGATTTAGCTAACCCAGAGTGGAAAGGCAAAATTTGTACTCGCAGCGGTAAGCACCCTTACAATGTATCTCTTGTATCTTCTATGATTGCTCATCATGGTGAAGCAGAAGCAAAAACATGGTTGGAAGGCGTAAAAGCAAACCTAGCTCGTAAACCTCAAGGTAATGACCGCGCACAAGTTAAAGCGATTAAAGAAGGTCTTTGTGATGTCGCTTTAGGCAATAGCTACTACCTAGGTAAGATGGTTAATGATCCTAAGCAAGTATCATGGGCTGAATCGGTATACATTAACTTCCCTAACCAAAACACAGATGGTACTCACGTAAACATCAGTGGTATGGCGATGGCTAAATACGCACCAAATAAAGATAATGCATTAAAACTAATGGAATTCTTAACGGGTGATGTAGCACAAGGTATGTATGCGGAAGTTAATTATGAATACCCAGTAAAACCGGGTGTTAAACGTTCAGAGCTCGTTGCATCTTGGGGCGAGTTTAAAGCCGATACTCTATCTTTAGATGCTATTGCAGATAACCATACAAAAGCAATCAAGCTTCTAGATGAAGTTAAGTTTGATCTTTAATTTGATATTTATTATTGGTGAGGTAACAATACCTCACCATTTAAAAAGAGCCTTGCAGTTTAGGCAATGAAAGAAAAATTATTATTCTGGAAAACCAGTAGTTGGAGTTTATCTCTATTGCTGGTTTTGCCGATCTTAGCGATCCTATATACCGCACTAGGTAATACCGATGATATCTTTACTCATCTGTTTAATACCGTGTTACCTACCTATACGTTAAATACGGTTCTATTAGTATTTGGTGCGATGTTCTTTTCCTTAATTTTAGGTGTCCCCTCTGCATGGTTTATGGCCATGTGCCGTGTTCCTTCCTCTTCAATATTACAATGGGCATTAGTGCTTCCTTTGGCTATGCCTGCTTATATTGTGGGATATATCTATACCGATTGGCTTGATTTTGCTGGACCAATTCAAGTATTACTCCGAGATATTACCGGATGGCAATCTTATGGTGATTATTGGTTCCCAGATATTCGAACCTTAACTGGCGCCATTCTTGTGATGTCTTTGGTGCTATACCCATACGTATATTTACTTGCTCGTGCTGCATTTATGGAGCAAAACATCAGCTTGCTACAATCGGCACGCTTATTAAAATGTACTCCTTGGGAGAGCTTTAAGCGCATATCATTACCTCTTGCAAGGCCTTCTATTGCGGTTGCTTTATCTTTAGTAGCGATGGAAGCGTTAGGGGATTTTGGCACAGTTAGCTATTTTGCAGTAAATACATTAACGACGGCAGTTTATGATACGTGGTTAGGTTATTCAAATTTGAATGCCGCAGCTAAAGTGTCTGCGTTTATGTTGATGGGGATTTTATTGTTGATCAGCGGTGAGCGTTATAGTCGTCGTAAACAAAAAATGTTCCAAGAGAAGTTTAATACCAACGAAGAGTTTCAATATGAGCTTCATGGTTGGAAAAAGTGGGGCGCATTTACTTGGTGCTGGGGATTAGTTTCTATTGCTTTTATCTTTCCGCTATTACAGTTAATTAGTTACTCTTTTCATTACTTTGAAGAAAGTTGGACTGCTGAATTTCAAGAGTATGCGTTAAATAGCTTATACGTCTCTTCGATTGCAGCCATTATCGCTGTAATTATTGCTTTGGTGGTGAATTTTTTACATCGTCTACAACCGAATAATAAGTGGAGTGTTATGCCAATGCGTTTGGCATCTCTTGGTTATGCTGTTCCCGGAACGGTGCTTGCTATTGGTGTTATGTTACCAATGATTGGGTTAGATCATTTGGTTAATGATATTTCAAAACAATTAGGTTTTGGGATGGTTGGGTTAATATTCTCCGGATCAATCTTTGCGTTAATTTTTGCATCGGTAACTCGTTTTTCTGCGGTTGCGATTGGCTCAATTGAAAGTAATTTAAATAAAATCCCACCGTCATTAGATATGGCATCACGTACTTTAGGTTGTGGAACGTGGTCTATGTTACGTCGAGTTCATTTTCCATTAATTCGTCGTGGCTGTTTAATCGCTGGTTTGTTGGTGTTTATAGAAACAATGAAAGAGTTGAATGCAGCACTGTTATTGCGCCCATTTAACTTTGAAACACTAGCCACTTATGTATTTAATTTTGCTTCTGATGAGCAATTAGAAATTGCAGCAATGCCTGCAGTATTATTGGTTTTAGTTGGCTTGATCCCATTGATCATAGTTAACCGTTCTCTGGAGCAACATCATTAATGAATTCTGCATTATCTATTTCTAATTTAACTTGTAGCTATCATGATCAGGATATTTTATCCCAGTTATCTTTGGATGTTGAATCTGGTGAAATCGTTTGTTTATTAGGTGCAAGTGGTTGCGGTAAAACAACATTACTTAAAGCTATTGCGGGGCTTTTGCCTTTATCGAAAGGTGAGATGAACCTTAATGGAAAGGTAATTACAGACCGTAATACGTGGTTACCACCAGAGCAGAGAAATATTGGTATGATCTTTCAAGATTATGCATTGTTTCCGCATCTTACCGTAAGTGAAAATATTGGTTTTGGCTTAAAAAAATGGGAAAAGCAACGAGCAACGGATAAAGTTGAATCAATGCTTCATCTTGTTCATTTAAGTGGATTTGGTGATCGTTACCCACACCAATTATCTGGGGGCCAGCAACAGCGTGTTGCGATTGCAAGAGCGTTAGCTAGCGAACCAGATCTTCTATTATTGGATGAACCCTTTTCTAATATTGATACTCAAGTTCGACATGATTTAATTAAAGAGATCCGCCGTATTTTTAAAGCACAAGGTGTGACGGCTATTTTCGTTACTCATAGCCGTGAAGAAGCGTTTGCTTTCTCTGATAAATTAGCGGTAATGAATCATGGTGTGATTGAGCAATTCGGTAGTGCAAATGATTTATATTATTCACCAAACAGTCGCTTCGTTGCTGATTTCTTAGGTGGTGGCTCTTATGTATCAGGTATGATTGGCCTGGATGGGAACATTGAAACTGCGGTTGGATTGATCTCTTGTGGCCGTAGTACTGAAGATGCAAATAAGAAAGCGAATGTTTTACTTCGCCCACAAAACATTACGTTATATAGAGACGCGTCAGGCAGTGCTATTGTTAAAGAATTACAATTTATGGGTGATACGTGCCGATATGTAATTGAAGATGACGGGACGCAATTAATTGGCGTATCTAATGATTCTTTATCTAATGGTGAGAAAGTAAGGGTAGAAATAAAGCCTCATTGTCCAATCGTATTTATTCAAGAGAACAATTAAAAATTTTAGATAAAAAGAACCCAGCTAATCGACTCAAGTATTAGCTGGGTTAAGTCTTTAGAGGCGTATTTTTATTAAAAATACGTAGGAAACTAAAGAGAAAGGAAAGCTTTCATTTGATTCAGTACTTTTTCTGCTGTCAATTTGTCTTCCATTTCAGCAAAAATTCGTAGTAATGGTTCAGTTCCTGAGAAACGAGCAATCACCCAACCCCCATTTTTAAAATAGACTTTTGCGCCATCTTCATAGCTTACTTTCTCTATTTCATATTCAAATTCAGGCAGTTGCTTTTCGATATAAATTTTATTGTAAAGGGCTTCTTTTCCACTTGCTTTAAAAGTACAGTCGCCTTCGGCAGTGTAGGCATAACCATATTTAGCATAAATTTCATCAAGCATTTCAGAGAGTTTTTTGCCTGTAACACTGATCATTTCAACTAATAAACTTGAAGCAAATACGCCATCTTTACCTTTGATATGACCGCGAATAGTTAACCCACCCGAGCTTTCGCCACCAAGTAGAGAATCATCCGCTTCCATTTGTGAACTGATATGCTTAAAGCCTACAGGAACCTCAAAGCTTTTCTCGCCGTGATCTGCTGCGACTTTATCTAATAAGTGCGTGGTTGCGATATTACGTACGACAGAGCCTTTCCAGCCTTTGTACTCAAGTAGGTAATAATAAAGCAGTAATAGCACTTCATTTGGATGAATAAAGTGACCTTTTTCATCAATGATACCTAAGCGGTCAGCATCACCATCAGTACCGATACCAATATCGTAACCATCATGAGCGACTAAGTGCTTTAAGCGATAAAGTGTGGCTGCATTTGGGGATGGCATAAGACCGCCAAAAGAAGGGTTTTCGCCATCATTAATCACATCAACATCACAACGAGCACTGATTAACACCGTTTGTAAGGCATTTTTTGCAACCCCAAACATAGGATCAATTAGTACGCGTAAGTTGGCTTTTTTAATTGATGCCATATCAATTTTATCGATGATTGAATCAACAAAATCGTTCATTGGGTTGATGATTTCAATACAACCATCATTTAGCGCTTCTTCAAAATCGACACTGCTAACATCTTGTTGCGTTAGGTGAGAAATTTGTTGTTCAATCTTTTGTGTGATGATTTCATCGGCATCACGACCGCCTTCAATAAAGACTTTAATGCCATTATAATCTGCTGGGTTATGAGAGGCAGTGATACAAGCTGAGTAGATACAACCCATTTCTTTGGCTTGAAACATCACAATAGGTGTTGGGACAAATCTATCAATAAAGCTGACTTTTATGCCGTTTTCTGCAATAACTTCAGCGAACCATTTACCTGCTTTATCTGAAAGAAAACGACGGTCATAACCAATAACAAAGCCATTTTTTTGAGCTTGTTCATTGATCATAATGTTTGATAGTGCTTGAGCGACAAGACGTACATTGTCTTTAGTAAACTCTTCACCGATGAAAGCGCGCCATCCGCCAGTACCAAATTGGATCATAGTAAATTCCTTTTAGAGTAAAGTGCTTAATAAAAAGCACCTTACTTTTGTCACTATATTAGGCCGTTAATTAAACGAACTAACCCATAATAACGATAACGTCATTAACACTGCCTTCCGCTTGGACTGGAACTGCACCGTTAACGTCTTCGCCATTAATCGAGATTGATTGCACGCCTTTACTTACTGAATTCGGGTTTTTCACTTGAATGTTGTAAGTCGCGCCACGCCATTGACGAGTTACTGAGAACTCAGGCCAATCTGTTGGGATACAAGGATCAACGGTTAAACCTTCAAAGCCAACACGAACACCAAGAATAAAGTTAGTTACCGCGAAGTAAGCCCAACCAGAAGTACCTGTTAACCAAGGGTGATTAGCACGACCATGATCTTGATGATCTTTACCCATGATAAACTGTACGTATGAGTATGGTTCAGCTATACGTGTTTCAATCATGTCATTTTGGTTGTATGGGTTTAGTGCATCGTAGAACTTCATTGCACGGTCACCACGACCTAGTTTTGCTTCTGCTACCCAAGCCCATGGGTTTGGGTGAGAGAAGATAGCACCATTCTCTTTTACGCCTTGGTAAACACGAGTAACAAAACCAATGTCATCATTTGGTGTTGAGAATGAAGGTGAATTTAGGTGTAAACCGTATTCAGAGAATAAGTTCTCATCAACGGCATCCATTGCTTTTTCACCACGTTCTTGAGATACAGCACCAGATAAAACCGCTAATGTGTTTGATTCAAGATGAACACGGCCTTCAGTTTGCTGTGCTGTACCAATTTTGTCGCCATCTTTGGTTAGACCACGAATGTACCAGCCGCCTTCTTCATCCCAAAGATGAGTTTCACACGCTTCGCGTACGTTAGCTGCCATTTCCGAGTATTTCGATATATCAGCATCATTGTTACGGAATTTAGCTAAATCTAAGAATTCTTCTAATGCCCAGAAATGTAAGAATGAAACCATTGATGATTCGCCACCACCTAAGTTTAGGCAGTCATTCCAATCAGCGCGTAAACCTTTACAAATACCAGTACGGCCAACGTATTCTGCAGAGAAATCTAATGCTGCTTTCATGTGCTCATAAACTGTTGCGTCACCGCCATCAGCGTATGGGATCACTTCATCGAAGAAAGAGTGTTCACCGGTTTCCATTACATATTTGATGATCGTTGGAACGATCCATAAATGGTCATCAGAACAGGTATCTTCAATGCCGTGGATCTTATCGTCATCCGATGGTGTTGGAACTACCGTTGGTGATTTTGATGGAACAACGTCTGCTTTCTCAGGATCAAACCAGTCAGGATCAAATAGGTGTAGACCGTAACCCGCTTTAACTTGGCCACGTAATAAATCCACAATACGTTTACGAGTCATTTTTGGATTAGCATGAGGTACTGAGATTGCATCTTGAGCCGTATCACGGTAACCAAGACCTGTACGTCCACCCACTTCGATGAATGAAGCAAAACGAGACCAAACCACGCATGTTTCTGCTTGGTACAGTGTCCAAGTGTTGATCATCGTATCCAAACCTTCGTTTGGTGATTTAACTTGGAATTTTTCACAACGCTCGCTCCAGTGATCTTTGATCTCTTGGAAAGCGGCATCGACATTAGCAACGTCTTGGTATTTTTGACGTAGACGTTCGCCATTGCCTTTACCTAGACCAAGTACGTAAGCAAAACGAACCTCTTCGCCAGGTTGAATAGTAAATTGCTTATGAAGAGAACCACAGTGGTTGTAACAGGTTTGTGCAGAGTTAGAACATTGACCTTTTTCAACCGCAATTGGATTTGCTTCATCACGGTATGCACCTAAGAAGCTGTCACGTTGACCGTCGTATGAATCGGGATCAAACGTAGACGCTAAGTAGTAGAAACCTTCAAAATCATTGGTGTTGTAGTAAAGATCGTATTCGATCACGCCTTCATTGTAAGAGGTACCTGCAGAGTACAATGACATTTGGTGGTTTTGGTTATCTGATTGGATATGGCTGAATGAGAATTCAACAAAAGAGAATGCAGAGATAACACGAGGCTTATCGCTGGTATTCTTAATAACCACATCCCACACTTCAGCGTCTTCACCTTTTGGAACAAATAAGGTTTTAGTTGCTTCAATGCCGTTGTAATCACATTTAAATTTAGAGTAAGACAGGCCGTGACGAACTTCGTAGCTTGCTTCATCTAAACTCTTTGCAACAGGCTGCCATGAGATTGACCAGTAATCACCCGTTTCATCGTCACGAAGGTAAACATAGTGTCCAGGGCGATCAAATGTGCCGTTTGGACGGAATTTAGTAACACGATTATACTCTGGAGAGTTATAAAAAGAGTAACCGCCAGCATTGTGAGAAATAACCGTACAGAATTTTTCTGTGCCTAAGTAGTTAGTCCATGGAGCTGGTACGTCAGGGCGTGTGATTACATATTCACGGTTATCGTTATCAAAAAAGCCGTATTTCATTGTTTTTTCCTTAACTAAAATACTAATAATTGGGTGACTTATGGTTGACGGAAATTAATACCCTGACGTGTTAGGGTTGGTAATCGTCCATTTAACCTTGATAAAAAGTCTGTCCAGTTTCTGTGTTGTTTTTGTGTCCACATCCCTTCAGACATCGCTAAAAGGCGTGGGAAAATCATGTAATCCATACGCTCTTGGTTATTGATGATTTCACACCAAAGCGCGCATTGAATACCAAGAATTCGTTTACGAATAGGGTCGTTATCAGCAAGTTCTGCTAGTGGTTCATAGTTATATGCATCTTCAAGAGGAAGTACATTAGCCCAATCTACCCCTGGCTCTTCAGGAGCATAATCTTGAGCCATATCTAGGTAAGTCGTTTGTCCAGGTTGAAGTACCACATCAAAGCCTTGTTTAGCGCAATTAAGTGCCGCTTCTTCGCTTAACCAAGAATAAATAACCGTGTCTTTACTGACTTTATTTCCGTGTTGCGCCTCTTCCCACCCCAACATTCTTTTACCGAGCTGCTTTAATTTTGTTTCAGCATGACGAAGTAGGTGACCTTGAAGTTCAACAGGATCGCTATAGCCTTGCTCTTCCATTAGTGTTTGACACTTTTTACTATTGGTCCAAACACCTTTAGGTACCTCATCTGCGCCAATATGAATAAAGGGTGCAGGAAATAGCTCCGCAATTTCTTCTAATACGGTATCAATAAAGGTGTAAGTTCCTTCTAATGCAGGAGAAAGCACGTTATCTGTGTAATGTTGGATACTGCGGTAATTGGAGAGATCGTCAGTATCAACTAATAAATGAGGTAATGCTTTGATTGCGGCGCGGCAGTGCCCAGGAATGTCGATTTCCGGGATCACGGTAATGCCACGTAATTCAGCGTAAGCGATCACTTCTTTGATCTCTTCTTGAGAGTAAAACCCACCGTGTTTTTTTGCTACGTGAGTATATTGAGGTTCGATTATTTCCTCAGGCCCACGCCATGCACCTATATCCGTTAATTCTGGAAATGCTTTTATCTCAACACGCCAACCTTCATCATCAGTAAGGTGCCAATGGAAGACATTGAATTTGTATTGAGCTAATTGATTTATTAATCTTTTCACTCGTTCAAGAGGGTGAAAATGTCTGGCGCAATCTAGCATCATTCCGCGATAGTGAAAGCGAGGTTGATCTTTGATTTTTGTACATGGTATTTGTTGGATATCAGCATTCACTAATTGTAATAATGTCGCACAAGCGTGAATAAACCCTTCATTTGAACCTGCTTTAATCTTTATATTCTCTTCAGACACGATGAGTTGATACGCACCTTTATCTAACGTTGGGTTAGCAATGAATTGAATCTGACCATCAGTATTAATGGCGTATTTTTTAGATGTAATGGCTTCTAGTTCATTGGTTAACCATGTCGCAGCACCTTCAGCTAGGTGCGTTTGAATTTCTAATGATGCATCTTTTAAATTGAAGAATCCATCAAGACGTTGCACCGAATTAGGTTTTGGAATTAGAGATAATTCAGCTGGTGCGACTCTTTGTATTTGAGTTCTTTCTGAATAAGGTGATCCTAATACGATAGGCGAAATTGAAACATCTAAAAATTCATTTTTTCCATTATTTGTAACTAAGATACTCGCGTCGTCTAACCCATCAGAAATAAATCGGAAAGGAGCGGTTCCAATCGTAAATTCAACATAAAAATGGTTATTTGCTTTCAGTGTCTTTGTAGAATCTGGAATTAATTTGCAAAAACTGCCGACTTGTTCAAGTTGACCTTGAGTATTACTGTTCGGTGTAATAAAACGGTCAATCGTAAAATGAAATTGCCAATCATGAAGGTCGACATCACTTAAATTGTGTAGTGTTAAACCAAAGCGGCTTAGGTTGTCTTTTTCAGATAAAACAACAAGATCTACACGATAATCCATTATTTAATTCCTTATAAAAATACTAGAACAGGTTATGTTCTGCTTTTCCTGCCATCATGATGCCACCTTCAATCGCATCACATTGTGGTTGTACTAAATACTGGCGAATAGAAGGGGATAACCACTCAACAATGCGCTCGCCAATACTTCCCATTAACGCAATTTCTGTTGCGCCTTTTTTATGTAAAGCCGTTAAGAACATTTCTATATCACTGGCTGTTTGTTGTAACAGTTCAATTGCGAGATCATCCCCTTTTAGTGCAAGAGCGAAGATAACTGGAGAAAATTGTCCGTAATCGCATGGACGAGCCGTTTTAGACCAATCAACAATGCTATCGATGTCATGATTAAAATGTGCTAATACATGGTCAGTTAGATCGGTGGTAGGTTTTATACCATCAGAAGCCAAAAGCGTATTTTTAATTAAATGAAGGCCCATAATGGCACCACCACCTTGGTCAGATATTGGGAATTCTCGACCGCCAACAACATGCTGTTGAGCATCTTGAATATAGATACCACAAGAGCCAGTTCCTGCAATCATGATTGCTCCATTTTTTCCTTTATGAGCACCTAAACATGCGCCGTAAGCATCTGTATTTAATGTCATTGAGGCAAAAGGATGTTTCAATTGCATGAACTTATGCCAAGCTGATTTTTGCTCTGCACCAGCAAGGGCAAGACCAACGTGCATTGTGGCAAAATCATTTTCTGATAATTTACTTTGTGCTGCCGCTTGGGTAATCGCAGTAATGATTGAATCCATTGCGACTTCTACGCCTAATAAGATATTTGCACTGCCACTTTTTGCCTCACCTAATAATTCACCTTGTGCATTACGAATTCGAGCGCGGCAAGAAGTACCACCACCATCAATGCCAACATATAAATAGGTCATGATTATTCCCCTTGCTTAGCTTGGTAAGATGATTGAGTCATAATTGCTAATAAATACCATGCACCGTGAGGGATCCATTGTTCACCCCATCGCCAGTTTTGTAGCATATCTTCATCGTGTGGCGCAGGGTTGAAAGCGATATCTTCTTCATTATCAAACCCACCGGTAATGCCATTACAAACACCACCTTTAGCATTAAAAAATCCAAGATGAGGAAGGTAATCAGGATTGTTATGACCATGACCATCTAACATGCACATATCATAAGGATTTAACCCTAATACCCAATTCAAATTATTCTGAGCAAAGATCTCTAACTTCTGCTTAATATCATTAGAGGTAATATGAGGTAAGACTAAGTAACTCATGCTAGCTAAAGAACCTAGACGAGCATTCTCTCCTTGCCACCAATAACCAGACTCATTGTCATGAGCGACAAAAAAGGCACTGCGTTTTTCGCTATTAACGGGCTTAACGTATTGTCTTGGGTAACCAAATGGATTGAATGTTTCTGAAGAGATAGTTAATTCAAATTCAACCGCTTGAGTAATAATGGTCAGTGTATGTGCACGACGGCTATTATCTGATTCAATCTCTAAATATTGCGAAAGCGCAATAGCGGGAAGACCAGCTTCTGCTGCATGGAAATAAGGACGTTCGCCATTTTGAGTTGCAGACCAGAAATTGTTTTGTTGTTCATCACTTTGTTGGCGAGCTGATAATCTTTCAGCCCATGAGCGAGCTTCCAGTAAAAATACGTTATCTTGAGTCGCTTTAAATAGCTCGATAACAGCAAGAAGAGCGCAATATTCATCAATAATATTTTCTTCACCATTATTTAAATAATTAAGGTTATTCTCTTTCAGATGCCAATAGCCTTTTATCGCAGCTTCTACATAGTTTTCACGAGTAAATTCACCATCAATATCTAAGCGAGAAGCAGAAGCAAGAGCTGCAATGGCTATACCTCCACCTTGACGGAAACCGGCTTGGTAATCATCTGATTTAAGACCATCTTGAGTCGCGTAAGCACAGAGCTCACGTTGATTAACGTCTTTACTCCACTTATCAAATACGGTCATGTAAAAGAAACCTGTCGGATTTTGCATTCGAACTAAAAAGTCAGCACCAAACAATGCCTCTTCCTTAAGGCGAGTGCGGGAGAATGCTGCAAAATCCGATAGGTTTTGAGTTAATTCAAGCCCTTTTAGCATATTCCAAACTACCATTGGAATTTGCTGAGGGTTTAAATAATTAGCGTAAGAAAGGTGGCTAAAGTATTTACTAACATCACCAGATGCGTCGTACCAGCCACCATGAACATCGACGGTTTCATCACTGTTTAATACAGGGGTTTTCCGATCTTGTTTGTCAAAAATTCCACTGCAGCGTTGAGATTTAAAATAATGCAAAACATCAGAAAAGGTATTTTTCATTAATAAATCAGTACCAATAGTGAAGGGATGGGAAGTTATCTCATCAATCACTAAAGTAAATTCACCGTGCTCAGTAAAATCAGAAAAATGGATTTCTGAAAAGTATCCTTGGTGCCAATGTGCAACTTGGAGCGATGAAGAAATAGAAAACTGATGTTTTACCTGTTGTGTTTGAGTACAAACAATTGTCCCTAATAGCTCTTTATTAAGAGGTGTGCCAGTTAATAAGACAGCTGATTTAGGGCCATTAAATTCATAGCCAATGTGGTTTGTTAACAGTTGCATCTATTTCTCCAAAATACCAATTACTGCTGTTTGAGGTTCACTTGTATGAAATTAATTTTCGTACAAATAACAACGAACAAAATGGTTGTCTGACAGTTTCGTTACGCCAGGCATACGTTCTTTACATTTTTCTGTTACGTGAGTACAACGACCTGCAAATGGGCAACCTGCTGATTCTGGTGTCCAAAGAGGAATTTCCCCTTTATTGCCTTTCAACTCAGTGTGGATCGATTTGCTTGGATCGGGTACTGCAGAAACTAACAGCTGTGTATATGGGTGCTGAGGATCGTGAATGATCTCATCTGTATCGCCCCATTCAACCATGTGTCCAACGTACATTACCGCGAGATCTTCTGCGATGTAACGAGCAGTTGCGATATCGTGAGTGATGTAAAGTAGAGACATTTCTTTCTCAAACTTCATCTCTTCCATCAGATTAAGAACACCAGCACGGATAGAAACATCCAGCATTGATGTAGGCTCATCAGCAAGAACAACTTCAGCACCTACTGCAATATTTCGAGCAAGGTTTACACGTTGACGTTGGCCGCCTGAAAGTTGATGCGGGAACTTAGCCGCCGTTTCTTTCGGTGGGATTAAGCCAACTTGTTCTAGAAGATCATGAACACGATCTTCAAGTTCTTTTTTATTACCAGGGGTCACTTTCTTATGAATAAGAAGTGGTCGAGCAATATGATGAAAAATATTATGGGTTGGGTTTAAAGAGCCGAACGGGTCTTGCCATACCATTTGTACGCCTTCACGATATTTCATGAGATCATTTTTCTTAACGATATCTTGAATATCACGGCCTTTATATTGGATAACGCCGTCTGTTGGTGCGTACATTTTTGCGATCATTTTTGCTGTGGTGGATTTACCAGAACCTGATTCACCAACAACAGCAAGGCCACGACTTTTGTACATTTTGAATGATACGTCATTGATTGCTCGCATCATTGGGTTTTTAAGGGCGTTGCTACTCACAGGGAAATCTTTAACTAGATTTTTACCTTCAATCAGTAGTTCGCCAAATGCTTTGCTCATAATTTACTCCAGAAAATCCGTTTTATGCTTTTGCTTGTGCAATTGTCTCACCATAAAGGTGGCAATTTGACAAGTGACCAGGCTCAATCTGACGAAGCTGTGTAGGAATCGTACGACATGCTTCGTGTACACGATCACAACGAGACTGGAAGCGACAACCTTGTGGGATTTCTAATAAATTAAGAGGGTTCCCTGGGATACCTGTTAATTTGGTTTTTGGTCCCGTTAACGGTGGGAATGAACTCCCCAATCCTTTCGTATATGGATGGTAAGGTGAGGTAAGGATCTCTTTTGACGAAGCCACTTCAATCAATTCACCGGAGTACATGATCCCTATGCGATCTGAGAACTCAACCATTAATGATAAATCGTGCGTAATGAAGAGAATTGAGAAACCAAACTCTTCTTTAAGTGCATAAATCTTCTGTAAAATTTCACGTTGAACAACAACATCCAGTGCGGTTGTTGGTTCATCCATGATGATCATTTTAGGATTTAGCGCCAATGCAATAGCAATAACCAAGCGTTGACGCATACCACCAGAGAACTGGTGAGGGTAATCACTTAAACGACTCGGATGAATATCAACGATTTCTAATAAACCTTGAGCACGAACAATCGCTTGCTCGCGAGTCATGGTGGTGTGGCGCATGATCACATCACAGAACTGCTCTTCCATAGGAAGTACAGGGTTTAATGCATTCATGGCACTTTGGAATACCATGGACATTTGACTCCAGCGGAAAGCCTGCATTTGAGGGTCGCTGTATTTTAAAATGTCTTGTCCATCAAATATAACTTCACCACCAGTGATGAATGCAGGCGGCTTATGCAGGCGCATTAAAGAGAATGCAATGGTTGATTTACCACATCCTGATTCACCCGCCAAACCAAAGACTTCACCTTTACCGATGTCAAAACTCACATTGTTTACAGCACGCACATCACCTGATTCAGTAATGTAATCCACACATAGATTGCGGATAGAAATTTGTGGGTCAGTCATATCAATCTTCCCTGTTCCAATTTAATACTGGTTTAGCTAAATCTGGTTTACGTTCATGCGTATCTTCAGTTGCTAATTTTTTCCAGCGTTTCATTCCTTTGTGAGAACGAAGTTGTGGGTTAGCAATTTCATCTACTGCGAAGTTAAGCATTGCAAGACCGACAGCTAGAATAGTCAATGCCATACAAGGAGCTATTAGTTCCCACCATGCGCCAATTAAGATAGATGAAGAAGTCTGTACGTTGTACAGCATGATGCCCCAGCTAATCGTACTTGGGTCACCTAGACCTAAGAATGAAATCGTTGCTTCCATCATGATTGCGTACATTACCGAACCAATGAAGCTTGCACCTACGATTGAGATAAGGTTTGGCAGAATCTCAACAAAGATGATGCGCCATGATGATTCACCTAATACTTCAGCCGCTCTTACAAATTCTTTTTCACGTAGCGCTAAGGTTTGAGATCGAATTACACGTGCGCCCCAAGCCCAGGATGTACACCCTATTATGAGGGCAATGGTCATAGGTCCTGCTTCACCAATAAAGGCGGCAAGTACGAACAATAATGGGTACTGAGGAATAACGAGCATGATGTTCATCGCGGCCGTTAATATGTCATCAACTTTGCCACCGAAATAGCCTGCAGAGATACCTATAACTGTTGCTAAGAAACACACCACTAAACCCGCACTAAAACCAACCGCTAGTGATACTCGAGCACCATGAGCAAGTTGAGACCAAACATCACGTCCCATGCGTGTTGTTCCCATTACGTGGTCTGCTTTTTTAGACATTAATAAAGAACGACGATCAGTTGCTAAATTTTCTGAAACCCATCCATCAGGATTATTTTCAGCAGCATTTACAACAAAGCCTGGATATTCATGTGGATTACCTGTTCGCTTATCTGGTGCGTGGTCACTCAAAAATGGAGCAAATACTGCAACGAAGATAAACATGAATAGGATACCTAAACCAAAAAGTGATTTAGGGTTACCAGAAAGAAGTTTAATTAAGCCTTTCATTATTATTTTCCTCCCTTGCGTAGGCGAGGGTCTAGAACAACGTATAACATGTCAGCAAGAAGGTTAAAGAACAACATGAACAGCGTCATGATAAGTAGCTGACCTTGAAGAACTTGGTAGTCACGAGACGTAATTGCATTAAACAATACTGAGCCTAGACCTGGGTAGTTAAAGATAATTTCAACGATAAGTTGACCACCAATGGCCATACCAAGAGACATAGATAGAGCGGTAACACTAGGAAGCATTGCGTTACGTGCTGCATAGTTAAATACAACTCGGTTTTCGCTTAATCCCTTTCCTTTTGCCATGGTGATGTAATCTTCACCTAAAAGGTTAATCATGTTGTTACGCATATTGATTAGGAAACCACCAATTTGAACAACTGAAGCACAGATTAATGGAAGAATTGCATGGTAAGCGACATCTTTTATGAATACCCAGCTAGTCCAGTCAGGTATAACCCCTGGAGTATACGCATACCCTGTAGGGAACCATTTTAATCCTACGGCAAAAGTAAACATGGCAAGCATCGCGATAACCACTTGTGGTACCGCTTGAATAACGAGCATCCCTGGAGAGATAAATGTGTCGTAAGCACTGCCGCGTTTCCATGCTGCAAAAATACCTAAGATTGATCCTAAAGAGAATGAGATAATAACCGCAGTACCCGCTAAGAAAAGAGACCAACCAAATGCGCCACCTAATAGTGTATTTACACTTAGAGGGTAGAATTTGATAGATGTACCTAAGTCCCAAGTTAGAATGTTTTTGATGTAGATAAAGTATTGCTGATAAAGAGGACCATCAACAAAACCAAGCAGTTGTTTCATGGCTTCGATACGCTCAGGAGTTACCTGAGTTGTGGCATTCGCAAACATCATGACAACAGGGTCACCAGGCATTGCTCGCGGAATGATAAAGTTAATCGTTGCAGCAACGACCAACGCAATAAAATAGAACGATAAACGTCTTAGAAAAAATCCCATAACTCACACCTTTCTCATCCAGATATTATTTGCCTGACCTGGAAATCAGGACGTAAAATCCCCTGACGACAAGCGCCAATCCTTTAGCTAGTAGGGAAGGGGGAGAATAGGCGGTGCACAAGATATGCACCGCAAAAGTTGTTACATATTACTTAACAGGTTTTAAGTCAAGAACGTGTAGAAGACGCTCTGGAATACCAGCCCAGATGTTTGGACGGCCCTGAGGATTCTTCTCGTTCCACCAACCAGTGAAGCGTTGTGTGTTGTATTGGTACATGTAAGCACCAGACAAAATTGGAAGTGTTACTTGGTTTTCAGCGATGATCTTCTGAATGCCATGAGCGATTTCAACTTGCTCTTCTTTGTCTGCTGTTTTGTAGAAGCTATCAAGTAATGCATCTAGTTTCGCATCTTTGAAGTAATGCATTGCGAAACGAGGCATACCATCACCTTCTTGTAGTGCAGAGTTGTATGCACTGTTCCAGTATAGGTGTGGATCGGCACCGTGGAAGTAGTTAGTGAAGGCTAAGTCATATGTTCCTTCTAGCATCGCTTGGTTATAAACTGCGAATTCAGGAGTACGAGCTTTTGTTTTAATGCCTACTTCATCTAATTGTTCAACAGCAAGTTGTACTGTGTTGTTAAAGTCAGTCCAACCGTTTGGAGATTGAATTAGAAGTTCAAATGATTTACCTGATGGAGTATCAACATAGCCATCGCCGTTCACATCTTTAAAGCCTGCTTTAGCAAGTTGTTTCTTAGCGCCTTCAACATTATAAGTATTGAATTTCTTGTACTTATTATGAGTCGCTTCGTCAGACCATGCTTCAAATGCATAACCAAGACCTGATGCGAAATCATTCACAGTACCGCCACCGTAGAATGCGATATCAATGATAGTTTGGCGATCAAGAGCCATACCCATTGCGCGACGGAACTCAACGTTTGTTAGCGCTTCATTTTTAGCTGCATCTGGGTTTTTGAAGTTAACCATTAATGCTTGTGTACCTGATGGCGGGTACCAGTATTGGTGGTTAGGACTTGCAGATGCGTAAGTACGATCGATATCAGGAATGAAAGATGAAGTCCAATCCAATTCAGAGTTTACGATTTTACCTAGTAATTGGTCATTGTTCGCAATTTGAGGAACACGTAAACAGTCAACATCTAGGTTGTCATTATCCCAGTAGTTAGGGTTACGACACTGAATATAAAGTTGTGGTGTAAACGTATCAATTTCAGTGAATGGACCTGTACCAACTGGGTTTTCATTCGTAAACGTTGTTGGGTTTTCAACTTTTGACCAAATGTGTTCAGCAACGACTGGTACAAGTGAAATTTCATAAGGTACGTTTGAGTTAGCTTCAGATAAATTGAATTTTACTTGGTATTCATTCAAACGTTCAACTTTTGTAACCCACTTATTGATACCACGTTGGTCAAGTTCTGGCTTGTCCTGAAGTAGTTGAAAAGAGTAGATAACATCATCAGCAGTAAATTTTTCACCATCAGACCATTTCACGCCTTTACGAATGTCAAAAGTAACACTCATTAGGTCGTCTGACATGCGGAAATCTTCAGCAAGACGCATTACAGGCTTGTTACCATGCATCTCATTAAAGATAACTAAAGGTTCGTATACAAAATCAGTTGTTGTACGAAGATTAGTTGCAAGGTATGGGTTGAAGTTTTGAATCATTGTAGGGTAGAAATCAGGTACTATTGTTAGCTCACTGCGAGCTGCTGCGTCTGTAGCAGCAAAACCAGTTGTTGCTGCTAATACTGCAGCAGCTAATGTAGTTTTTTTAATATTGGCAAGCATAGCTGTTCCTTACTCTTTGCTTTAGTTTCACGATTATACGTATTTAACAATGTGCTAAATACACATTAAAGGCCTACCTCAAATCCAATTTTTCCAGAACATCCTAAATGGGTGTTGAGTGGTCTGTAGGCCTTGGGCATGTATAGGAAAACGCTTTCTGCTTAAAACGTCAATTTCGATTACCGTCAAAAACGGCAAAACTGTATTTTTTAACGTTAAAAACGTCACTTTCGATTGTTGTGCTTATTTTTTATTCGATACGTCGAGTGTGACGTTGGTCTTATTTACGCAATGCTGCATAATGCAATGTTAGTGATTACTTACCATTTGAGCCTTTTTTTAAAAAGGTTTATCTTCGTTTTTTATATAAGGTGATAATCATCACTAGTGATCTATGTCGTTAATTTTTTTGCTAAAATTATCGCTTTAGATTTGTTGTGAGTCGCTTCTCATTATGATGATAAAAGTAATATGATGGCGTCATCTATTAATTTTCCGCATCAAGTTAGCGAGTGTTTTAATCATTACATTGATCTTATTTTTCTTCGTGAAATTTTGCAGATAAAAAAAAACCACAATAAAAGTGGTTTTTTTAGTCGAGTATGAGGTGTCTAATTTGATGAAATGAGTATTTGTAGTTTGTCTTTTATTCGAATTAGTTTATCTCGTTGAGGGTTATATTTTTCGCAATGGTCAAGTATGTACTCTAAAGTACTAATGACCGTTCGCCATCTTGGGGTTTTAGGTAGAGTTTCAACTCGTAGGTATTTATCGAGAGTACGAGTTTGTAAGGTACTTCTATCTAAATAAACTCGCCATAACCCACTTTCCTCAGCAAGGGTATATTTTGTTTGCCCTGTACCTTCTTCCCAGTATATTAATCCAGATGTCATGCCATCCACGATTAGCTCTCTCATAATGACACCTTTATCTTCTTTATTTTCATTGGCTTTATGGGCTAATAAAGCAATGTCTCCTCCCACTGATGATAAGGAATCTAATTTCTGTTTATCACCGTCAAAAGCGAAGGCAGAGAGCGCTTCTACAGCATGCTCTAAATCATGTATACGTTGTTCGCTCGCTTCATGTGTATGACTAACAATAAGCATTAATGAGAGACCAGACTCCGCTGGTAGGTGTAGAAGATCAGCATTTATCTGCTCGATATTTCCATCAATGTATACATCAATGTTGCCCCTATAATTATGTTTGTTTTCAATTAAGCTTCTTTTTGCAATAAGTTCATCTATCGTATAGCGAGACAGTTGCTCTTCGGTTCGTTGAAATAACTTAGCAGCAGATTGATTTACATATTGGATATATCCATCATTTTTTGCACAGATAATCGCTTCATGAGCATTATTTAATTGTTCTAAAATATGAGCTTGAGTTTCTAGCAGGCTAGCTTCAATTTTTTCTCGGTGACGAATTTCTTGCTGTAATCGTCCATTCTCATTAAGAACGCCCTCGGCTTGACTTGCTTGAAGATGAGCTTTAATTCGAGCCGCTAATTCTTGTTTATTAAAAGGCTTATTTAAATAGTCGTTTGCGCCTGATTCAAATCCTCTAATGCGATCCTGAGTTTGATTTAATGCAGTTAACATTATTATTGGCAGTTGAGAATGATTATATTGTTGTCTAAGTGATTGGCATACTTCATAGCCACTCATTCCAGGCATCATTACATCAAGAAGTAGTAACTCTGGTTTTTCTTCTTGTAATACTTTCAATGTTTCAGGGCCATCACTTGCTGTTTTAACTCGATAACCTTCAAGTCTTAAGAAACTACTTAAGACTTGAAGGTTTACCGGTTCATCATCAGCAACTAATAACAAAGCGCCATCTGGGTTTTCTGGAAACTTCTCCGTTAATTCATCTAAATCATATTCTAAAATTTCAGGGGTTTGATAATGGATGATGTCTTCTTTAGATAATTGTTTATGTTCTTGTATCTGCTCTTTAGTTGCTAAAGGTATAGTAAAACTGAAGGTAGCGCCAACCATCGGTTGACTGCTTACATACAAAGAACCACCCATGAGTTCAATCAGCTGGCGACTAATGGATAGGCCAAGCCCAGATCCTTGACGATAACGATTAGAATCATGTCCCGCTTGAATTAATGGTTCAAAAATATGTTCTAATTCATCAGCAGGGATCCCATGTCCTGTATCTACGACTTGAACTCGCAAAAATTGGTCGACAGCACTTGCCGATATAACAATTTTACCTTCTGATGTGTATTTAATAGCATTACCAATCAAGTTATATAGAACCTGCTCAAGCCGTTGTTCATCGGCATAAACAGAAGGCAATGATTTGTCTACTTGATTGATAATACGAATTGGCTTATTACCAAGTAAATGTTGGGAGAGTTCTAGTACTAAGCTTGTTGCAGATGAAAGATCTGCAACATGACGGCTAATATCTAAATTACCATGACGCATTTTATGATAATCCAATAAATCATTAACAAGATGTGTTAATCGTTGACCGCTGTTAATTATGATCTCTAATTGGTGTCGATGAGATGCAGATATTGGTCCATTAGCACCGGTATAAAGCGCCTCTGCGATTCCAACCATGCCATGTAATGGAGTTCGTAGTTCGTGAGAGGTCGTTGCTAAAAATTCATCTTTTAACTTATCGGCAGCTTCTAACTCATTATTCTTATTTTGGATAATCGTTATATTGGCTTCTAGTTCTTCATTTTGAGCTTTAATTAATTGGATCTTTTCTCTTATAGATCGCTGCATTCGAGCGAAGCTTACTGCAAGTCGGCCTATTTCATCTTTTCTATCAGTACTGAACATATCTTGGTCAAGATCGCCAGCCGACACTCGTTCTGCTGCCCATGTTAGCCTTAATAACGGGGCTGTAATGGAGTTGGACAAGAAATGAGAGGCTATTACAACACTGATTATGGCTATAATCATTGCGATAATAAATATTTGTTCCAATTGCTGAATTCGAGCGAAGGCTTCTTTTTCAGGTAATTCAATTGATAAACCCCATGTGTGTTTATCAATATTAATTGCAGTGAAAGCGGCCAGAACTTTTTGGCCATTTTTATCTATAAAACTGCCGACATCTTTTTTACCAGATAATGCGGCCGCCATATTTTTAGATAAATTTTTACTTGTGTCGCTGCTATCAATACGGGAATAAGAATCCTCCCCAACAAAATAGGTTTTCGTTGATGTATTGCCTTTAATATTACCTAACAGGTTTGTTAACCCTGTGTTTGGTAATTTGAATAACACAAAACTATGTAAATAACCTTGCTGCACAATAGGTGCTGCAAACCATGAAATGCTTTCGCCATTTACATAAGAGAAATCTGAAAATATAACGGGTATATTGTCTTTATTTTTAGAGTCCTCAACCATGGTTCGTACTTGGCTGTAAGTTTTCTCTAATGCGGTTCCTTTATATTTATCTGTAAGTAAATTGGTTCCGTAATTATCTTCTTTCTTCGTTGAATAGACGACATTACCATTAATATCAACAAGTAATATGTCAGTAAAATCAGAGCGTTTAAGAAGTTCTTGGTACGCCCAATGATAGCGTTTATGTAGGAGACGATAGCGTTCACTACCAATATAGGAATCTGATTCAGGTAAAATACTAGTACGAATTTTATCTCCAGAACCTTCTATATATCTTAATTGAGCGTTTTCTCTTGCATTGTCGATAGAGGTACCTAAATGAGAGAACGCACTAATTAAACCATAAAAACGGCCCCCACTCGCATTGGCTAGTTCTGAGCGTGCAAAACCTAAAACTTCAGATTCTCTAGCTTTAAAGTAGTTACTCACTTGTTGTTCTTTGTTGTCCCGTAATGAGACAAGGTGAGCGGTGCTTTGGGTTGCAAGATCTTGGCTATGAGATTGAAGGAAAAAAATAGCGATGATCGAAAGTGGTGTGATACTTAATACTAGGAATGCAAGCATTAATGTATTTTGAAGACGTTTAAAGTGTTGTTTCTTTTCCATTTTATGGCCTGACCTACACTGTTATCCATTCAGTAAAATTGACACAATTAACGTATCAGTGAGCGTGATTTAGTGGATTTTAACGAAAAACTCTGCTGCCTCTTATACGTAAATTACGTTAAAAATCAAGCAGCAGAGCGTTAAAGTGCGGCGGTAGGCAATAATTATTTATGAGCTGAATAGATTTTGAATTTATTATTCTTAGCTAAAGTATTGCAATGTCCAAACGCTTTTTCAATAATTGGTGGATATTGTAAAAAACTATTTGCGACTAAAATAAGTTGGCCTTGATGAGTTAGGTTGTGTGGTGCTTTTTCAAGTAATTCTTCGGTTGAAGAATAATGAGTTTTTAATCCGGCATGAAACGGTGGATTACTTACAATAAATTGATAGTTCTCTTTTGTATTCGAATATACATCACTGGCAAATACATTCCCTTCTAAGCCATTTGCTTTTAATGTTTCAATAGAGGAGGCAATGGCAAGGGCGCTGATATCAACCATGTCTAAATGAATTTTAGGATTCAACGTTTTCATTACTGATCCTAAAACCCCTGCGCCACAACCAAAATCTAAAACATGGCCGCGCAAGTTGGGTAATGTTTGCAGTAATAATTCAGAACCTTTATCAAATTCACCATGGCTAAATACGCCAGGTAAACTTCTTACTTCTATCGTGTGGCTTTCAAATTGAACCTGATATTCTTTAAACCATTCTTGCAGATCAAAAGTAGGAACATTTTCTGTACATTGTCCCCAATAAAAACTGCATCGACGAGCTGAATCAAATTTAGTCATAGGTCCTAAATCTGAAAACATCTTTTCAATACTTTTAACGCCACTTCTGTTTTCACCCACTACGACGATTTCAGTATTTTTACCTAACTTTGCTAATAGCATTGTTAGTAAGTACTCAGCTTCTGCTTTTGCCTTTGGCCAATAAAGTAAAATCATATCAGCAGTGGTGTCTTCGACTAACTCTGCACCAAAATAACACTTGATAGCATCGTGCTTAGCAAATTGTTTGTAATAGGCATAGTTAGTCGTGAAGATAGATGTAGAAGCACAGTGTTTATCTAGCTCAAGAGGAAAATCATCAATGAGCTCTCCGGCAATAAGAACATGCTTACCTTCAAAATAAGCAAGTTGACGCTGAGTGATTTGACTTGGAGCAGAGTAAGACATAATGGCCTCGAAAGAATACAAAAACTGGCGAGATTGTCCCACAAAGAAAGGGTAAGGAAAAGAAAAGTAAGAGGCTGTTTACGTGAGTAACGAAATACAGCCTCTATGTGATAGGGGTTAAGGTATTAATTCTTATCTTGTTGATCTAAAAATGTTTTAAATTCAGTCTCATACATATTAAAAAGAACTAAAGTCAGAGCGAAAATAATAGGTCCATAAATTAAACCAATTAAGCCGTATAAATGAATGCCGCCCAATAAAGAGAAGAAAATAAGTAACGTATTCATTCCTGAATTACCTTGCATTAATAATGGTCGCACGATGTTATCAATCGATCCTACAACCAATACTCCCCAAGCCGTTAAGAAAATAGCCCATTCCCACTGATTCGTTAAAAGTAGGTAAATCGTTGCTGGTACCCAAATAAGAGCGGTGCCAACGACAGGAATGAAGGAAGCAAACCCCATCATTGTTCCCCAAAATAAGCCAGGGAAACCAGCCAACCACATAGCAAAACCACCGGCTAAACCTTGAGCGATAGCGGTCAAGAAAGATCCAAGAATTGCAGATTTTGATACTTCTTCAATTTCAGTCAGTAAGCGATCTTCTTGGCTTCTTGAAAGAGGTAATACATGCCTAAACGCAGAGATGATTTTGTCTTGGTCTCGTAATAAGAAGAAAAGAACAAACAGCATTAAGAAGAAATTCATTAGTACATTTGTAACATCACCTAATATTTGAGCACTGATGCCAACAACTTTAGTTCCAACTTGAGAGGCTAATTGAGCAACTTTCTGAGTGATTTCAGCTGGGTCAATAGCATCAAAAGGAAGATGCTTATTAATAAACGCTAATATTTGAGCGACAATAGGGTGTTCAAATAAAGCCTGAATCCCACCTTCTGTAACCCAATGATAAGCGTCTTTAGAGAAAGTTGCTCCTTGTTGCACAATAGCGACAAAGACAAAGAACAAGGGAATAGCAATAATAAAGGTCAGTGCAGTACAAGACAAAATAGCGGCACTATTTGGGCTATTTGGCAGTTTTTCGCTGATTTTATTATGCAAAGGTGCAAATAAAAGAGACATAATAAAGGCGAGTATAATAGGGTTTAAATAAGGCTGAATTAATAGAAAACACGCATAACCCGCGGCAAGTAAAGCAGCAATTAAAACCCAATGGCTAGAATTTAGTTTATTGAAATGAGACACATTATTCCCTTATGATGCGGTTAGCTATTTATAAATAATGACAGTTAGTTAAGTTATATAGGTACTTGGTTAGCTTAGCAAGAATAATGGAGAGTAGTAATGGGCTGTTGTGAGAAAGAAACATGCAGTAGTAATAAAAAAAGAAAAGCACCAATCGTTCCTGTGATTATTATTGGATTAATAATAATGGTGGTTTATTTCTGGCAATAAAAATGGCCGTCTCAATACAGAGTCGACCATTCATTAATTTACATCGTTCTAGATTTATTTCGCTTCTGAAGCCATTGTAGCAAAACAACGTTCAGCGGCTTCTAGTGTCGCTGAAATCTCTTTTGGCCCATGAGCTAAAGAAGTAAAGCCAGCTTCAAATGCTGAAGGAGCAAGGTAAACACCGTGTTTTAACATTAGGTTGAAAAAACGCTTGAATTTTTCGATGTCGCATTTAGTTACGTCTTCGTAGGTTGTTACTGTTTCTTGATCAGTAAAGAAGAAACCAAACATGCCACCAACGTAATTCACAACCATTGGTATACCATGTTTATTTGCAAGTTCTTTAAAACCTAAAGCTAATTGTTTTGTTGTTGTGGCAAGGCGTTTTTCATTGCCTTCTTCAGTAAGAACTTTCAAACAAGCGAAGCCTGCTGCCATGGCTACTGGGTTGCCAGACAATGTGCCTGCTTGATATACAGGGCCAGTCGGTGCTATGTATTGCATTACATCTTTACGGCCACCAAAAGCACCAACAGGCATTCCGCCACCGATAACTTTACCTAAGCAAGTTAGGTCTGGTTTAATGTTGTAATAGCCTTGAGCACAATTCTCAGCAACACGGAAACCGGTCATTACTTCGTCAAAAATTAATAGAGCGCCTTCAGCATCACAGATTTCACGAAGACCTTCATGGAAACCTTCTACTGGTGGAATGCAATTCATGTTGCCAGCAACAGGCTCAACGATAATACAAGCGATCTCACCTTTATTCGCTGCAAATAGTTCACGAACAGACGCTAAGTTATTAAACGTTGCTGTTAGTGTGTATTTGGCAAAATCAGCAGGAACACCAGGGGAACTAGGTTGTCCAAGTGTTAATGCACCAGATCCCGCTTTTACTAGTAAGCTGTCGGCATGGCCGTGGTAACAACCTTCAAATTTCATGATCTTGTCACGACCAGTATAACCACGAGCAAGACGAATTGCGCTCATGGTTGCTTCTGTGCCAGAACTCACCATGCGAATTTGTTCCATCGATGGTACTAATTCAGAAACAAGTTCAGCCATGTTAATTTCAGTCTCTGTTGGAGCACCGAAACTTAAGCCACGTTGTGCAGCAGATATTACGGCTTCACGAATAGCTGCGTGATTATGACCAAGGATCATAGGGCCCCAAGAGCCAACATAGTCAATATAAGCTTTGCCATCGGCATCAAAAATTAATGGGCCATCGGCACGCTCAATGAAAATTGGTGAGCCACCAACGCCAGCAAAAGCACGGACAGGTGAGTTTACGCCACCAGGGATTTTCTCTTGCGCTTTTGCAAATAGTTCTGCTGATTTGGTCATTACTTATATCCTCATAGTAATCAATTGGACCAGTTGGCAGTTATTGTACCTAAATTGAATCAGAATGCTTGAGTTGATCGTATTAATCCCCATCTAATAAGTAAATAATCGTGCTGAATGAGAGATGATTGGCGTTGTTTAGTACGATGGAAGTATTGAATACTTGAATGAAACAGTCAGGTATTAGATAATCAGAATTAAAATAGAATTGGAAACCAATCTTGAGAGGTTTAAATGAGTGATGTATCTGTGCCGTTAACGTTTTCTGATGTTGCAGCAGCAAAAGTAAAAACGTTAATAGCAGAAGAAGAAAATCCAAATCTAAAACTACGTGTTTATATTACAGGTGGTGGTTGTAGCGGTTTCCAATACGGATTTACTTTTGATGAAGACGTAAACGAAGGCGATATGACGCTTGTAAATGATGGCGTTACATTGGTAGTTGACCCAATGAGTCTACAATACCTAATTGGTGGTGTTGTAGATTATATGGAAGGCCTAGAAGGTTCTCGTTTCTTTATCAATAACCCTAATGCAACGACTACGTGTGGTTGTGGGGCGTCATTCAGTGTTTAATCACTGATATTAAAGGGTAAGTGAAGCGTTTCTCACTTCCCTTTTTTTATTTAATTTATGTATAAGGTTTATTAGTTTCACAGTAAATTAGGATGTATTACTGTTTATCTACCTCTAAAGCACTAAGGATTGTTGCTATGGGTAAATACACACCTGCTTTTTTTTCCTATCTTGTCCATCGACCATGGATAATCTCAGTTTTTTTATTTCTAAGCTTATTTCTGTGGATAATGAGTGGGCCTTCTCACGCTGAAAATTCCGAAATAAAACAAGCGAACCCAATACTTAATGTCCCTTTGGCTAACGTTATTGTTGAGCGTTTTCAATCAATACCCACTCACAAAACAATTTCTCTTTATGGTAGAACTGCTCCTGATCGTAAAACGATTTTAGGCGCTCAAGTTGCTGCTCAAATTGAAAGTTTTCTAGTAAGAAAAGGGGAGCGAGTCAAAAAAGATCAACCTATTGCTCACCTTGATATGGCCGATCTGGATTTACAACTAAGCCAAGTAAAAGCAATTTACTCGGTTCGTTTAAAAGAATTTAATGCAGCGAAACAACTTCGTCGTAAAGGTTTACAGGGAGATGTCGCTTTTAGTAAAGCTCAAGCGTCTTTAGCGGAAGCCAAAGCGAGAGTTAGAAATGCGGAACTGATTCTAAAAAACACCACAATTACGGCACCATTTGATGGTGTTGTTGAGCATCTTTTTGTGGAGGTCGGTGATTTTGTTAGTCGTGGTGATCCTGTTGCAAAAGTTGTTGTGTTAGATCCTCTCGTTATTGAAGTCAATGTCAGTGAAAGGCATATTGAACAATTAGTGAAAGATCAAAAAGCCGAAGTTATTTTTATTAATGATACGTTTATAGAAGGGGATGTTCGATATATATCAAGGGTTTCCTCTTCATCAACAAATACATTCGCTGTTGAAATAGAAATTCCTAATATAGGCGCTCAAATCTTTGCTGGAATGAGCGCTGAAGTTGTTATTAATCTTGCGCTCCAACCGGCGATAAAAGTCTCTCCTGCAATGCTCGCATTGAATGAAGGTGGGGATTTAGGTGTAAAAACAGTGATTCAAAGTGAAGGTAATTCAGAGAGCGATCTACGTGTTAAGTTTATTCCTATTCAATTAGTCAAAGCAGAAGATGATGGTATTTGGCTAACCGGCCTTGGTGATGAAGTTGATATGATTACGGTTGGACAAGGATTTGTCCGTGATGGTGATTTTATTCACGCTCAACGAAAATAGGGAAGTCATATGTTAGCTATTATTAATGCAGCATTAAGTCGCTCTCGAACCATGCTAATGCTATTGGTATTACTGCTTATTGCTGGTATCTCGACGTATATTGTCATTCCAAAAGAATCGAATCCCGACATTACTATTCCTATTATTTACGTGTCCATGAGCCATCAGGGGATTTCACCTGAAGATTCAGAGCGTTTACTCGTCCGTCCTATGGAGCAAGAATTACGCTCTATTGAAGGTATTAAAGAAATGACGGCTGTGGCTGGTGAAGGGCATGGTTCGGTAACTTTGGAATTTAACGTAGGGACGGATTTAGATAAGGCATTAACTGATGTAAGAGATGCGGTTGATTTGGTAAAGCCAGATTTACCTGAAGAAAGTGATGAACCAACGATAAATGAAGTTACTTTAGCTGCCGAGCAAGCGGTTCTTTCTGTGGTGTTATACGGAACGGTACCAGAAAGAACTACGGTTAAAATTGCTCGTCAATTACGAGATAAATTAGAAAGCTATAAACAAATTTTAGAAGTGGATATTGCTGGTGATCGAGAGGATGTTGTTGAAATTATTGTCGATCCACTTTTACTTGAAAGCTACGGTTTAGATCAAGCTGCAATTTATAATCTCATCGCATTAAATAATCGAGTGGTTGCGGCTGGGTTTGTTGATACTGGTTATGGTCGTTTTTCTGTAAAAGTGCCTTCAGTATTTGATTCACTAAAAGACGTTTTAGAATTACCAATTAAAGTTGATGGCAAACAAGTCGTCACATTTGGAGATATTGCGACAGTTCGTAAAGCGTTTCGAGACCCAAATAGTTATGCGCGTTTAAATGGCGAAAAGGCGATTGTTCTCGATATTAAAAAACGCTCGGGTGAAAATATTATAGAGACGGTTGAGATAGTAAAAGCCGTTTTAGCTGGAGCTCAAGAATTAGATTACTGGCCAAACAATCTATTAGTTAAGTACACATGGGATGAATCAAAAGACGTTAAGATAATGCTTAATGATCTGCAAAATAATATTCTTTCAGCCATCTTATTAGTTGTGATTGTTATCATTGCTATTTTGGGTGCAAGAACAGCCTTATTAGTAGGAATATCTATCCCAGGTTCTTTTTTAACAGGGTTGTTAGTGTTGGCTTTATTTGGCTTGACCATCAATATTGTGGTGTTGTTCTCTCTCATAATGGCCGTTGGAATGTTGGTTGATGGCGCTATTGTTGTTACCGAATATGCAGATAGAAGAATGCAAGAAGGGGCAGATAAAGTAGAAGCCTATCGAGAAGCTGCTCAACGAATGGCGTGGCCAATTACCGCATCTACCGCGACAACATTAGCCGCTTTTGCTCCCTTATTATTTTGGCCAGATATCACTGGCGAATTCATGAAATACCTGCCACTTACGCTTATTGCGACATTAAGCGCCTCCTTGTTTATGGCGCTGTTATTTGTTCCTGTATTGGGAAGTTTATGTGGGAAACCTCAGCAAATACTACCTAAGAAAAAAGAGAAACTATACGCTTTGAGCCAAGGTGATTATAGTCAGGCTGAAGGGATCACTAAGCTTTACTTTAATACGCTATCTATTGCGTTAAAGCACCCGTTTAAGATCTTATTTCTCGCTATTATATTCTCGATTGGTATTGGATTTACTTATGCTAAAGCAGGTTTAGGTGTTGTTTTCTTCCCCGACGTTGATCCCCCGTTTTTAACTGTAAAAGTACGGTCTCATGGTGATCTTTCTATTAATGAAAAAGATAAGCTAATGGTTGAAGTTCAGGATCATATTTTAGGAATGGAAGAGCTAGATAGTGTTTATACTCGAACGGGTGGAGATGATGAGATTGGGCAAATACAGATCACACCTGTAGATTGGCAATACCGTCGACCAGTAAAAGAGATTATCGAAGATTTAAGAATACAGACAAAGGATATTGCGGGAATTGAATTAGAGTTCAGTACACCAAATGCAGGCCCCCCAAGTGAGCATGATTTAGTGATAGAGCTTAGTGCCCGTAACGGAGATGACTTGAACCAATCAGTAAAAAAAGTAAGGTCTTGGATTGATGGTGATGCTGCTTTTACTAATGTCAGTGATACCTCAAACAAACAAGGCATTGATTGGAAAATTGATATTCGCAGAGATGATGCCGCTCGTTTTGGGGCAGATGCGACTCTTGTCGGTAATACGGTTCAATTTGTTACTAATGGTCTGAAGATAGGAGACTATTTACCAGATGATAATAATGAGCAGGTTGATATTTTAGTTCGTTTTCCTGAAGAGCATCGAGATATTGGGCGCTTTGATGAATTAAGAGTAAAAACGGTATTGGGATTAGTGCCTATTACTAATTTTGCTCGAGTTATTCCTACTCATAAGCAAGATACAATTCATCGTATTGATGGGCATAGAATCTTAACGGTTAAAGCCGATATGAGTGAGGGGTATAATCTAAGTATTGAGTTACCTAAAATTGAATTAGCTCTTGTTGCTTTAGGTTTACCTGAAGGTGTTGAGTTTAAATTAAGGGGACAGAATGAAGAGCAAAACAATTCAGCTGCATTTCTTCAGAATGCCTTTATCGTTGCGTTAGCTGTAATGGCGATAATCCTAGTGACTCAATTCAATAGTTTTTATCAAGCGTTTCTGATTTTAAGCGCCGTTTTATTTTCTACGGTTGGGGTGTTTGCTGGTTTACTAATATTCCAACGTCCTTTTGGCATCATTATGTCAGGAATCGGGGTTATATCTTTAGCGGGGATCGTTGTTAATAATAATATAGTTCTTATTGATACTTATAATACCTTGCGTAAAGAAGGCGTTGAAAAAGTAGATGCCATATTACGTACAGGGATCCAACGTTTAAGACCTGTACTACTCACAACAGTAACGACGATTCTAGGTTTAATGCCCATGGTGCTTGAAATGAATATTGATTTAGTTAATCAAAAAGTTGAGTTTGGAGCACCGAGTACGCAGTGGTGGTCTCAATTAGCAACCGCTGTTGCCGGAGGATTAGCATTTGCTACGGTATTAACTTTGGTACTAACGCCGTGCCTATTAATGCTTGGAAGAGATAAAGATATAAAAAGAAGCCACTAAAAAATATGCCCTAACGAATATTGTATTCATTAGGGCATTATGATGATTTATTGTTTAGTGAGTAAGTACAGGGTGGTTACCTACAATAAATTCGCTGTATTGTTCTAATTGTTTTAAGCGTTCTTTAGCCACAACTTCAAACTCTTTTTTATCGTTACCAGTTAATGATTTCGATTGAGGTAAAGAGACGGTTCTGGCATCTTTATGAACACCGTTTACTAAAAATTCATAATGTAAGTGAGGGCCTGTCACTCGGCCTGTTCCACCAAGGGTACCAACAGTATCGCCTTGTTTTACTCGTTGACCTGTTTTGACATAACGTTTAGTCATGTGTAGGTACTTCGTAATATAAGTATTACTGTGGCGAATAAATACGTAGTTACCATTAAATTGGTTATAGCCGGCTTTATCGACAACACCATCACCTGCCGCCCAAATAGGAGTGCCAACAGGAGCTACATAATCTGTTCCTCTATGGGCTTTTCTTTGGCCAGTTACAGGGTGCAAGCGACGAGGGTTAAAGTTAGAGCTTACATAACGGAAATTAATTGGTGAACGTAAAAAGGCTTTTTTCATTGCTCGGCCATTTGGTTCATAGAAATTGCCGTTTTTATCATTACGAATGGCAGTAAAAGTATCACCTCGATTGGTAAATGATGCAGCAATGATATTTCCTTTACCCGCGTATTCGCCTTCGATGTACTTTTCTTCATAAAGCACTTTGAAGTTATCGCCTTCTCGGATATCTAACGCAAAGTCGATATCCCAACCAAAAATGCCAGCTAGCTCCATTATTTGATTGGCGTTTAAGCCAGCACCAATAGAAGCATTCCAAAAGTTAGACGTAATGGTTGCTTTGGTATAATTCAGTTGAGTTTCTATTTCTTGTTTTTCAAACAGACCAAGATAATTATCGCCTACTTTACTAATATGGTAGGTTTCAAATTTGTTGATAGGTCGAATAAGTTGAATGATTTCTTGATCTTGATTAAAACCAAACTTTAATTTATCTCCTGGACGGAGGCGGGTTAATTGTGTCTCTATTTCTTTATCGCTGCTCGTCAAATTGTAAAGTTGTCGAGCGGTTAGACCTGCTCGACTAAATAAGACTGATGCACTTTCACCCGGCTTAACCGTATAGGTTTCCCACGAAAGTTGTTTGTTTTTTTCAGTTAGTTCATGGGTAACAAGAGATTCTTTGCCGATCTCGATAGGGTAGCTTTGGCCAATTGATAGTTTGTAAAACCCAGAGTCGGGTGCAACAGAGTCGGGTATTGTAGCGATTGTTGCCGCTATACCAGCACTACAAATACCAATAAGAATGCGATGGATTACAGGAATGCGAGTTAATTTAGATAATATCATTCGATTAGGTAGTAAATTTTGAATGTAAATAACGACATAGAAGTTTAGCTTGTTTTTTAGTTAACTACTATGACACGGGGTTATAGTTAAACCTTGGTCACCTTTTTTATCATAAAAGTTCAATAAAACAACAATCCTAATATTAAATTACTCAACAGGCAGTTGGTTTTACTGCCTGTCTGAGTCTTATTTATTTAATGCAAATGTTGGTAAGGATAAATGCCAACGAATTGCAGCTAAACGAATTATGAGTGTGGCAGCTACTCCCATAAGCATCGCTGTTGAACTTTGGATATTAAACTCGAGTGCAGAGGTATGAACTATGCCTCCTAAAATACAAGCAGTCGCATACACTTCACTTCTTAATACCATTGGGACTTCTCGAGCAAGTACATCTCGAATTATCCCACCGCCACAACCTGTAATTACTCCCATAATCACTGCCACCATAGGATCTGCATTATAGCTCAAGGCTTTTTCTACACCGATCCCTACAAAGACCGCTAATCCAATAGCATCAGAAACAGGGAGAACATACCAAGGAAGGCGTTTAGGTTTTCTGATGATTAACATGGTTAAAATGCAGGTAATAAAAATGACTAATAAATAGTTTGTATCAGTAATCCAGAAAACAGGGGTAGCACCAAGTGCCATATCTCGAATTGTACCACCACCGATGGCGGTAACGCTCGCAAGTACCGTGACGCCAAAGGGGGCCATTTTTAACCTTCCTGCTAATAACACTCCCGAAATAGCAAAGATGGCGGTGCCGAACATATCAATTATATAGATTAACATCTTGTCCTCTATGACTTACTGCATGATGTTGTTGAGAGTACAGTTATAAACCATGTTTGATTATAACCATTAGAGTACTTTGAAGAATTAGCCAGATAGCTATTCTCCAACTTAAAAAACGATGTATTTGTGCTAAATGAATCGCCGAAGGTGCGATTCGCCCTCCAATTTTTGGCCTACTGATTTTCTTGCCCTGATAAATAACAGGACCGCCCATAGAAAGCTCAAATTTTTTGCCAATAATGATAAGTAGCCAAGCATTATTTTTATTTGGCCAGCTTTTTCCTTGCTGTTTAATCGTTTGAAGTATTGTTTGGGCGTGTTTTCCTAAAAGACATAAAAAGCTAAACAGTTTTAAAGGAATGAAATCTAGAGTGGATTGAACGGTTAATGCAGGAATGCCAAATGGCCTAAATGTATCTCTTGACGGTGACCAAGCACGAGCTAATTCTAAAGATAAACGATAAATAAAAGCCCCGATCCCTCCAGCAATACCATACCAGAACAGCACGCCAATTACGGTTCGTGCATAACCTAAAACCATTGTCTCTGCGCTTGCTTTACCTAAGCCTAAAAGGGAAAGCGGTTCAACATCTCTATTTAACCAAGGCATTAAAATCGTTTTTGCTTCTTTTTTGTCTTCTTGGTTGATTGCTTGTATCGTATTTTTACAAAGTTTTTCGACACCTCGCCATTCCAAGGAAATTAAAAGTAATCCTAGATTAAATAATGGCAGATTCCAGATGAGAGGTAATGCAGCAATATAAATAATAATGGCAGGGGTTATCATTAGCGCCCACGCAAGTGAACCCGAAATCAAACGTTGTTGATAGGAGCTAGTGGTATTGACTTTTTTAGCTAGCAATTTTGCGAATTTACGCCAAATAGCCATTGGGTGAGCATGGACAGGTATTGGTAAAACTAAATGGAATAATAAAGCCCCCCATAAAACTAATAGGGAGTAATCAGCTATCAATAAAGAAAATTTATCAAACATGAATATAGTTAACTAATAGTCAGAGTATTAAGCCAACCCAAATAAGTTAGCTTAATAAAGGTGAAATTATTTCAATAGAGCAACCATATTAATCACCATTTCTGATGAACTTTGTGCTGCAAGAGGCAGGAATTCATCAAAAGTCATTGGTGACTCTTTATCTGCTACGTCAGAAATTGCACGAACAACAACAAATGGAACATCAAATTGGTGGCAAGTTTGAGCAATAGCAGAGGCTTCCATTTCTACAGCAATAACTGAAGGGAAGTTAGTTCGGATAAATTCTTGACGTTCAGGCGTACATACAAAAGCATCACCCGTACAAATTAAACCACGAACAGCATGTTTATCTTTCATTTGCGTTAATGCTTGCTCTGCTACAGACATTAATTTTTCATCAGCTTTAAAAGCGGCTGGTTGTTGTGCCATTTGACCTATTTCGTAACCAAACGCAGTAACGTCTGCATCGTGATGGCGAACTTCAGTTGAAATAACTACATCGCCTAGGTTTAATGATGAATCGAAACCACCAGCAGAACCAGTATTAAGAACAAGATCTACATTATGATCAGAAATAAGTAGAGTTGTACCTACTGCAGCTGCAACTTTACCAATGCCTGATTGCAATAAAACAACATCAGTTCCTGAAAGTGTACCTGTATGAAAAGTACAACCTGCTTTTATTGTTGTTGTTAATCCTTCAATTTTTTCTTTAAGGATGGCAACTTCTTGTTCCATTGCACCAATAATGCCGATTTTCATTTGTATATCTCGATAAAAGTAGAATAGAAGGTGATTGTAACATAGCTATTAAAGAGTGAGGAGATAAGAGTAATGTACGAATTTAGCGATAAAGGGCGATTGAAAGGTCGATAATTGACCTTGTTGTTCGCTTATTGTTCGAACGGTATTTTTTTTAATAAAAATGCTTGCACGAAAATCTGATTTGCCTATACTGCGCATCCACTGACACGAAGCGAGTGATGCGAATCACGGTTTTACTGTTAGTTTGCTCTTTAAAAATTTGAAACCTATTAATCT
>NZ_MAJS01000021.1:790-2899 GCF_001690985.1 Aliivibrio sp. 1S175 | reverse complement strand
ACGATTTACTACACTCGGCATCTCAGGTTGTCGGGTGTTTCTCGTTTTAAGGTGTCAATTTTAAGTATAATTGCATAGTAGTAAACGTGTTATGCAGGCGTTAGCTCTCTGATTTACATTTATAGTAAAAATAAGGAAATAATATGTTATTCAAAAGGATAGTAACTAGTGTGGTGTGTTTTTTATTACTTGGATGCTCAGGTAAAGTTATCATACAAGAACCTAAAACAATTACTAACGTACCTAATAGTATGGAATTTTCGGCCTCTTACTCGGATATTTGGTTGCAAGTAATTGATTGGTTTGCTGCGAATAACATCAAACTTGATCATATAAGTAGAGAATCTGGCTTTATAAGCGCAAGCACCAGTAATTTTTATAAAGACGCTTTTGATTGTGGTGATGTCCAGACTGATGTGCTTGCAACATTAGAGAAATATAGTGAATTATCAAGTTTAAACGTAACCGTCAGAACCGTTGGTGATAATACTAAAATTACAATAAATTTAACTGCTGAGTTTTATGGTTCAGCGCATGATAATGGTTGGGGCAATACTCTTGGTTTTTCTGGGCAATGTGTATCCACTGGAAAATTAGAATCTTCATTATGGAATTTCGTGAAAGAAAGCTAACAATCGCATCAACACGATTTGCTACATTCGGCATTCTAGGTTTCTTTTAGTTTCCCGTATTAAGTGGTAAGTTTGACTTCATTTGCATGGCAGCAAACGTGTTATGCAGGCGTTATATTGCGAAAATAGTTAAGAGGATTTCATGGAAGAACAGTCTCAAGTCTACTTAAATCAATATCTAAGCTCACTTTCTGAAATTGAACGTGAAAAGTATCAATCATTCAGTTCAGACTATTTCTGTGCTGATGAGCATAATGCCAATTTATGTGCGGAATTAATCCGAATTGGTCAAAAGACAGCAACTTGTAGCTTAAATGTTTGGTATGAATCAGGTGAAGAACCAATGCCAACTGTTGGTCATTTACAAGTGGTCGTTGATTGGAATGGGAAACCAATTTGTATCATTGAGATTGATTCAGTTGAAACGTGTAAATATAACGAAGTTACGGCTGATTTTGCTCATGCAGAAGGCGAGGGCGACGGTTCATTAAAATGGTGGAGTGAAGCTCATTGGCGTTTCTTTAGTGCTGAATGTTCAGAGTTAAATATTCAGCCTAATGAGGAAATGGTTATTGTATTGGAACGATTTCATGTCGTTTATCAATAGGCAATATAACAAAGCAATCAACACGATTTATTACATTCGGCGTTGGAGGTTTGTCTTTGGTTTAGGTGTTTAAGGCGGTAAAATTCAGCTAAGTCGTCGTCGTAATAAACGTGTTATTGCGGCGTTATGTTCAAGAGGTAGTATGAAATTAATCGAAAAGGAAAGACGGAAGATATCTAGAGGCTATATTGAATTGCGGCGCAGGCGAATAAACTGGTCACTTTTTGTTAGACAAACGATTTTAGATACGTGTAACCAATTTTCTGAAAAAGCAAAAAATGAGAGTTATCCATTTCGCCTAATGTGTTATTCTGATATTGAAAATCTAAACGCTGAATCAATCGAATATAAAGTTGGTATTAACTACATTGGAATAGAGCACAAAGAAACTAAAGTTCGTGAAAATGGTAGTGTACAACGATCACGAAAATTGGTTTTGGAAAAAGATTGTGCTCTTGTTTTTTCACAAATGCCTTGTGGTCGTATAATGATTTTACTCTTTCCGTATAAGTCTGAAGTCCACCAGCGCAGTGAAGAAAATATTATGCTTCATTATGCGTTAGAACCAGAAAAACTAACTGAAAAATTTGTAAATAAAACGATTGAAAAGTGTTTGTTTTATGCTCGAATGAGTAGTGTATTTGGTTTTGCTGATGACTCAAGTATATTTGATTATATAAAACTAGGTTGGTTGAAATTTAGGGATTTACGGGCAAAGCAATCAAGGTCTAAAGGTATAACCTCACTTACCAGCGAATGGTGGAAAATCATAGTTACGATAGCTTTAACTTTAGCTACAACATTAATTGCACAAAAGTTTGGTATAAGTGGTAATTGAACATAACAATCGCATCAACACGATTTGCTACA
>NZ_MAJS01000021.1:0-720 GCF_001690985.1 Aliivibrio sp. 1S175 | reverse complement strand
GCGTTATATGCTTTTTTAAGCTCACGGCTTAATTTATTGGAATGGTAGGTAATGGAATATTTATTGGTTCTTCTTCATGTGGCTTTGATTTGGATGTTAGCTGTTGCGACTCCTGGTGCTAATGTACTTTTAACGATTAACACTGCACTTAATTATGACCGTAAAATTGCAGTTTTTTCTGCTTTCGGTGTTAGTTGTGCAACGTTACTGTGGTCGTTTTTTGGTGGCTCCGGCTTAGTTATTCTCTTTTCTCATTTTCCTCAATTATTTGGTTTAATGAAAGTGGTAGGTGGCAGTTATTTATTGTATTTGGGAATGCGTCAGATTTATCTAACTCGAAAAATAAAGAGGTTAGGTGAGTTAACTGAAATCAATCAAACGGTATCACCATCGAAAAGAAAGGTTTTCATTTCAGCGTTTATCACCAGTATTTTAAATCCGAAAACGGGTTTCTTTATCGTCAGTTTATTCAGTGTTTCCATGCCTGAAAACATGAGTGCAACGATGATATTAGCAATCATGCTAACAATGGCTTCAATTACGCTTAGTTGGCATTTATTCTTAGCTACGGCGTTTTCCCATGAATCAGCTAAAAGCGTTTATGCTCGCATCTCTGGGTTTATGGATTATGTCACTGGTGGGTTGTTTACCATTTTTGGCATCAAAGTAATGACCTCATAGTAAGAATGGTTGTTTGCATATAACAAACGACTATGGTGT
>NZ_MAJS01000020.1:3925-5005 GCF_001690985.1 Aliivibrio sp. 1S175 | reverse complement strand
ATTTCATGTCGTTTATCAATAGGCAATATAACAATCGCATCAACACGATTTATTACATTCGGCGTTCTGGGTTTGCCTTGGGTTTTGTGATTAAGGCGGTTAATTTAGGTTGGTTAGCATAGTAATAAACGTGTTATGCCAGCGTTAGCTCTACTTTTATTCATATTAGATGAGATATAAAATGACAACTAAAAAAGTAAAAAGTTATTGCCGAACATGTAATCATGAAACGAACCATCAAATTCTTTCTGAACATATAGATAGTACGCGAGAAGATTATGCGTACGATCATACTTATCAAATAACTCAATGTTTGGGATGCGATAGAAAATCATTCAGAGAGGTACTTGAAGATGTTGAGCATGCTTATCAAATATCAGAAGATGACTGGGAAGTTCCGACATCTATAAATGTTTATCCTAATTTTATTAAAGGGCATAGAACTCTTGAAGGTGGGTATTACTTACCAAGTTTAGTTGGACTAATTTATAAAGAAGTTTTACTCGCAATCCAAGAGAATGCATTAATTTTAGCTGGCCTTGGCTTACGAGGGACAGTTGAGGCCGTTTGTAATGATTTGAATATTACTGGTCGTAATCTTGAAATTAGAATATCGAAACTGGCAACGGCTGGTTATATTTCTAGAAAAGATTCAGATCGTTTACATGGTATTAGGTTTATGGGAAATGATGCTGCACATGAAGTTAAAAAGCCTAAAAGTGAACAATTATCTGTGGCATTAAAGATTGTTGAGCATCTTTTATCCAGTGTGTACATTCTAGAAAAAGAGGTTGAAGGTAATCTTGAAATAACAATCACTGATTTTAATAAGTTCGATGAACTATTAACAACTAAATTAAAGTCACTTTTACCTGGTGATGAGCTACCAATGCCAGAGATACTTGGCCGTGATATTCGTCGAGTTAAAGAATCATTAATATCATTAGAGTCAGAACTCAACGAAAAAATAAATAATGGTCAATATCTTAATTTGAAAACTGGTAAGCTTAGTAAGTATTTAAAATCTAAGAATAAACTTCAACACTACATAAAAGTATAGCTAACAAATGCATCAACACG
>NZ_MAJS01000020.1:3261-3832 GCF_001690985.1 Aliivibrio sp. 1S175 | reverse complement strand
TTATGCAGGCGTTATATGCTGGTGTACATCATCGGTAATAAAAGCGGAATTAAGGAATAATAATGAAAGTAAAAGAATTACAAGAAAAGTTGGCTAATTTAGATTCAGATCTTCAGTTAATTTTTATACTGAAGATGAAGTGACGCTTAAAGGCAAGGAATCATTTAAACTTTTTGAGATGCTAGACGTTAGTGTTATTGATGCAGAGCGGGTACGTGATGTGCATGGTAAACCTACATTAGTTATTGGTAAATCTGAAGAAGCTATATCAATGGCGGTTCTTAATATAAGCAGTGATTTTTAAATAGAATAAGGTATTTAAAATGAAGAGCGGTGGAAATCATAACTCATATTGTTCATGTCCTACATGTCAGAAAATTGGTGGGGGGCATTATACACACTGTGTTTGCCCTACATGTCAAAAGATGGGTGGCGGTCACTATTCATACTGTGTATGTCCTATTTGCCAAAAGATGGGGGGAGACCATTATTCATATTGTACTTGTCCACAATGTCAAAAAATGGGGTAGCTCACCCTTAAATTTATAAAATAAGCATATAACAAATGCAT
>NZ_MAJS01000020.1:0-3169 GCF_001690985.1 Aliivibrio sp. 1S175 | reverse complement strand
TTATGCAGGCGTTATGCCTTATGATTGTATCTGCATGTTTATATGAATATACGGGCTATTTTATAGCCCGTATTAATAACGTTAGTCATCAATGATTTGTGATTCTAGCATTGGGTTTCTTGTTTCACTTGGAAGCTCTTCTGCTCGTTTTTGTGTATTCCAAGTAATATTTGCTATTTCTTTTATACGATCAACTAGTGGTTTGGCATCGTTACCAAATTTTCCTAGAACTACACCAGCATCACCAACTAAACCCCAGAAACGGTCAAGATCAGCGACACGTTTATGTAGTTCTGATTGAAGCTTTTCTAGCCGTTTTAATAAACGGTGTTTATGATCTTCTTCAATCATGGTGCTTTGAGATATGTGCTCACGTAATTCGGTAATTAAGTGTTGAATTCTATCGATATCTCCTTGGCTGAATTCGTAAGCAAAAGTTGATTTTAATTTGTGCGCATAACGATTTTTAATCTCAATTATATTGAGGCATGTTTCTTGTTCTTTAATAGCATCAGTCGCATCTGCTAGGTAATTTATTAAATTTGAGCAATTGGCAGAAATGCTAGATGTAGCTTCAGGTAAAGGTATACCAAAGAAGTTTAAATTATATGTCTCGATTACATCATTAATTAAAATACAGCCATTCCATAAAACCTCATGGTTCCCTTCTGAGGAACTAACCGATTTATTGAGGTTGAGATCAATAATTTTTATTACATCAACTAAACCTTTTAATGGGTTTTCATCAATTAGTTCAAAAAGTTCATCGCTAAATAAGTTCATTAATCATCCATCTACTCTATAACTGATATAGTATTATATATGGGGCTAACTTTTTATTTATCAATGTTATATAGATTAAAATACGATGTTTTTTGAACAGGCATAACAAATGCATCAACACGATTTTCTACATTCGGCATTCTAGGTTTCTTTGAGTTCACCGCGTTAAGTGGTAAATTTAAGTTTAATCTGCATGGTAGAAAACGTGTTATGCAGGCGTTATATTTTTGGAGGAATAATGGAACATCGTTTAGATTTACTTGAAAATGCCATTGATAGTTTAAAAGAAGCACTGGAGAAATATCAAGATGGTGAAAGGAAAGGATTATCTTCATATAAATTTGCCATTTTGCATTTTTCTCATTTTTTCGAGTTATTATTTAAGCATTACGTTACGAAGTCGCATCCATTACTTATTTATAAAAACCCGTTTAGTCGTAAAATAGACAAAGAAAATACGATTGGTTTATGGGATGCGGTTCAATTTCTCCGTAATGAAGGAATGGAAATAAGTAAAGATTTTAATAATGACCTAGTTTGGATTAAAAAACTTAGAAATGATATTGAGCATTATAAGTTCGAATTAAATGCTGTAGAAGTTAATCAAACTCTTGGTCGATTAATACGAGCAACAAATGAATTTAACGATGAGCATGGTATTATTGACGTAACCAAATATCTCGGAGGACGTCACCTTCAAATTTATAATGAATTAGGTGATGAATATACAACAAAACTTTATAGCTCTCGAATAGAAGCGAAGGATGAATCTGATGATGGTGATGGTCATTATTGTGATTGGTGTGGTGAATCTAATGTCGCAGCTAAAAAGGGTGATAAGTTGCATTGTAAACTCTGTGAGGAAATTACTCAGTTAATTGAGTGCTCTATTTGTCAGGAATCTTTTAGTGAAGAGGAAGTTAGAGTCTGGAATGACGATCATCCACCTCATGTCGATCATATTTGTGATTATTGCTATGACAAAATTATGAATATGTAGAATAAAATATAACAATCGCATCAACACGATTTGCTACATTCGGCATTCTAGGTTTCTTTGAGTTTACCGTATTAAGTGGTAAATTTAGGCTTAATTTGCATAGTAGCAAACGTGTTATGCAGGCGTTAACTCGCAAAAAATAGTAAGAGGTGGTTGTTTGGAAAATGAATGGGCAGAAGTGGCGAATAATTTAATCAAAATAGGCTTACCGTCTTTGATTACAGGCGTAGTAACAGTATTAGGCGTTAAATTCAACACTAAAGCGACACACGATAAATTTTTTATTGAGCATAAAACTAAATTGTTGGAAAAAATATCAGATGATATTGATGCTTATTTTGATTCTTGGAATATGGTCTATTCTAAAGTAGGAGCTATTTCCAAAAGAAAACAGCATGATGAAGAAGATATTAAACTAACATCTTCTCAAATTGAAGCAATTAAAGAGCGGGATAAAGTATTAGTTGATAACTGGAATAAAAGACAGTCATGTTTATCTAAATTGCGATTATTAGGTGCTGAAAGCGCAGTTGATAAGTTAAGAAAATGTGTCGTGTTGGAAGCAGAGTTACGCGACATGATTATTTTTGACAAAAAGTATCCAAATTATAATGAGTTATCTGAACTTAGAAGAAATGCTAAAAATGCACAAAGAGTATTTCACGATACATTAGCAAAAGTTTATGCTGAAATTGCAAGTTAACAAATGCATCAACACGATTTACTACACTCGGCAATCTCAGTTTGCCGGGTGTTTCTCGTTTTAAGGCGTCAATATTAAGTATAATTGCATAGTAGTAAACGTGTTATGCAGGCGTTATATTGCGAAAATAGTTAAGAGGATTTCATGGAAGAACAGTCTCAAGTCTACTTAAATCAATATCTAAGCTCACTTTCTGAAATTGAGCGTGAAAAGTATCAATCATTCAGTTCAGACTATTTCTGTGCTGATGAGCATAATGCCAATCTATGTGCTGAATTAATCCGAATTGGTCAAAAGACAGCAACTTGTAGTTTAAATATTTGGTATGAATCTGGCGAAGAACCAATGCCAACCGTTGGTCATTTACAAGTGGTCGTTGATTGGAATGGGAAACCAATTTGTATCATTGAAATTGATTCAGTTGAAACGTGTAAATATAACGAAGTTACGGCTGAATTTGCTCATGCAGAAGGCGAGGGCGACCGTTCATTAAAATGGTGGCGTGAAGCTCATTGGCGTTTCTTTGCTGCTGAATGTTCAGAGTTAAATATTGAGCCTAGTGAGGACATGGTTCTTGTATTGGAACGATTTCATGTCGTTTATCAATAGGCAATATAACAAATGCATCAACACGATTTGCTACATTCGGCGTTGTCAGTTTGCCTTTAGTTTCAGTGATTAAG
>NZ_MAJS01000019.1 GCF_001690985.1 Aliivibrio sp. 1S175 | reverse complement strand
GTCCCGTCCACTCCGCCACTTATTTATAGACAGAGTTAAGTCTTTAAAATAACTACAGGGGTGTAGCTCCAACTGGCAGAGCAGCGGATTCCAAATCCGCGTGTTGGGAGTTCGAATCTCTCCACCCCTGCCATATTTAAAAAGGCTCATATCGAAAGATATGAGCCTTTTTGCTATTTGTTATTTAAGGCAAGAACTTCGGATTTCCTCGCTATAAGATCGCAAATTTTGAGAGCTCTGACATATTAAAGAAGGCTCATATTGAAAGGTATGGGCTTTTTTCTACTTATTCTTTGAGAAAGAACGTTAGTTTTTTTATTATAAGAGTTGGAGCTAGACGACTTTCTATTTCACCTACATCGATAATATCACCAACACCCTGAACTATCACTTAAACCCACACCACCAGCATTTAAAGTTAAAGTGCCACATCTATCATTATTCTGACCAAGCTCAGATTGTGGTGTAGCTGATAAAGTATAAATACTCATACTTGAGCTAGCTAAATTATAAGAAAGAAGATATCTATTATTATCAACTTTACAGATATGATCTTGTAGGCAAGAACCATTATTATTATTAATGGTAAGCGCTAATAGCGCTTGGTATTTTTCTTTTGAGGTGCTTTCTGTTCTGGTTGAGTAGAGGCTTTCTATATGAAGTTGAGTTTTCGTTAGCGCTTCAAGAGCTTCAGTTCTATGGCTTTTTAATATATAGGAAGTATAGCTTGGGTAAGCTATTGTGCTTAGGACTGCAATGATTGAGGTGGTAATTAGTAATTCGACTAATGTCACACCACGATGAAACTTATATGTCTTTACTTGACTAAAAATTCGAATCATTCCGATAACTTATTGAAATAAAATATATCTACTTTTAATAGGTGTTACTCTTTGTGGCAAGATGAAATTTCCATAATGGAATGTTGCAAAGGAAATTGTGAAATGACTCGCGGGTTTACTCTGTTTGAATTAGTTATAGCTATCGCTGTGCTTTCTACTTTATTAGTAGCTGCAGGGCCTAGTTTTTCGCATCTGCTAGAAAATCAAAATATGAAGAGGTTTGCAGGTGAAGTTGAAGGTTTTTTTATTCAAGCAAAATCAGAGGCTGTATTACAAAATAAAGAATTAAAATTATTTTATCTTAATGAATCTACAGATTGGATTATATCTTTAAACCCTGCCGGTAGCACCGCAACAACAATCTCAGGTATAAAATTAACCTCCTTATCTTATATTGATTCAATAAATCATCCTGATATGAAAATTTCCTCAAGTGTGTCATCAATTACTTTTGATTCAGTTAGAGCAACTCCTAACTTATCAAGAAGTTTCTATTTTTATAAAGATAATGCGAAGCAATTAAAGCTATCAACTCATAATATTACAGGGCGTATTAAATTATGTGGAAATGGAGGCACTTTTTATGGTTACAACGAATGTTAGCCATAAACAATTAGGTGCATCTTTAATTGAACTTCTTGTTGCATCAAGTCTTGGTTTAATTGCTTTAATGTTAATTGGTAATGTTTTTGTTGAGGGACAAAAAATATCAGCAAATAGGAGTCAAAAGTTATTACTAATCCAAGATTTAAATGATGCATTACGCTTTATAAAAGAAGAGAGTCAGAGGGCTGGTTATAGTCGTTCCGGTTCTTATTCTGAAATATTGTCAGGAGCGAATGATGTTATTCATATATCAGGTGCTCAGCTGAGTTTTATTTATCAATCTGAATCAGGTTCACCTTCTGAGTGGCGCTTTGCTCGTTTTAAATATGAATCTGAAACATTAAAAATATGCTCAAGGAAAAATATATCATTTATCCCTGATATATATTTTTCACCACAATGCTTGTCACTTGTAGATAATAACCTTATTAAAGTAACTGATTTTACATTGAACTATACAGCACTTGGTAGTTCCGTAAGTTCTGCATATTTATCTATATCTACAAATGCTGAACTTAAAAATACCGCCCATAGGTATTCTTCTGAGATTAAAATAAAGCAAAGGAACTGGAAATGATTAAAAATCAAAAAGGTGCAATTACCCTTCTTGTTTCTAGTTTCATTTTAATGGCGTCACTGATTTTTTCTTTAGGGAGCTATAAGCATATTTTTTATCAGATAAAGCGAGCTCAAAATGAAGTAGAGGCGAGAAAAGGATATTGGGCAGCAGAAGGCGGTGTTGAATGTGCATTTACCAAAGTATCGACGATCGGAGCTGTTCCTAGCACACCAATTCCTGAGTGTGCGTCTTTAGATCTAACTGATTTGCAGATTACACAAGGGATGAATTATCAAATTAAAGCAGATAAATTATCACAAATCGTAAAAAAAGATTTTACAATCGGAGGTTCTGGTGGTGATGGTGCTATTCAATCGGCTTCTAATTTATATTTTTATTCAAGTATTACTTTCACATCTCCTGACCCTGTAAAATTGGGGACAGATGGATGGGAGTGTGTAGCTGTAAGATATAAAGATAAGATTGGCGCTTTCGGTTCAGTTAACAATGCAGGGGTGAATCATAGCGTTAAACCTAGTAGTGATTTTGATAATCAAGGCAAAGATTGTAGCCCAGAGCATAAAACAAATTCAGCAGCGGGTAGTTCTAATTTTAAATCTGATTTTTTAAGAGATGATAAGATATCACCGTTTAAAGATCTATTTGGTATAGAACCAAGTGATCATAACACGATTCGAGATAATGGAAAGTTTGATATTTTATATGGCTCAGGGAGTGGGGGTGATAAGCGTTTATCTGAATGTGGTACCAAATTAAAAAATAGAATCAATGCAGGCGAAGAATATATTTGGGTTGAGGGTAGCTGTGAGATTACTTCGGCGCAATATGAAGGTTTTTCAGAAGTAATGAATAATAGTTTGAATGGAGCTTTTATCGTTATTCATGATGGTTCTTTGTCAATAATGGGTGCTCCTCCAGGTACTACTGCCAAAGATATGAAAGGGGTTATTTTTCATTTTAATCATGATTATTCAGTTCCTACAGATGGGAGTAATTGGTATGGGACTGATGCATATAGCAAATTATATCCTCATGGGGGAACGCCTAGCTCATTATACCCATCAGAATTTTTAACTACGGCTTCTTTTTATCAGCATGGTGCATTTACACTGCTAGGTGGGCAATTTTTTGATACGAAAGATCAATCTGCTATTTTTTATACTAGCTCAAATTTTAAATATAACAGTGATATCGTAAATAAGTTAGTTTCTGGCCTTGTACAACCTCGGTGGGTTAAAGGATCTTGGCATGATTTCTAAACAAAATGGATTTAGTTTACTTGAAGTTATTATTTCATTTGTATTGCTGGTTGTCGGTGTTATGGGGCTGATTAAACTACAAGTTTACGTTGATAAAAAATCTGAATATGCAGTAAATAGTATTCAAGCATTGTATGTGGCGGAGTCTAAACTAGAATATTTTAGAACTCGTTCAATAGATGGTGAGGATGGGACAATTCAGTTTAAAACGATCATTACTCAAACTACACCAGAGGATATTAATGGCTATAAAGTTAGTTGGGATGTGATTGATCGCATGCCAATTGTTGTTTCGGGTGCGAATGTAACTACATTAAAAGAAATAAATATTAAAGCAGAGTGGAGTGACAGGTGGAATGAGGTTCAAGGCGTTACTTTGCAAACAATGATATCAAGGTACAGTGAATTTTATTAGGTTCAAACAGTTGCTTGAACCTAATTTATTATAAATCAACCAATAAAAGGCAACGTAGCACCAGCAGCAATAAAGAAACTCACTAAGCCTACAATCGGTAATTTAAGTACTTTTAATAATGCAAAACCAATAATAACTAGTGCCATATCTAAACCAGAACCAACAGCACTGGTAAATACAGGGTCATAAAGTGCAGCGATTAGTAAACCGACCACTGATGCATTAATCCCTGTAATTGCACCTGCTAATGCTGGTTTTTGAGCAAGTACTTGCCAGTGGCTAAATACACCAAGTACCAATAAAAACCCAGGTAAGAAAATCGCAATAGTTGCTACTAAAGCGCCAAGTACAGGCTGCTCACTCCATAGTTCATAACCTAAGAAAGTAGCAAAGGTGAACATTGGCCCCGGAACTGCTTGTGCAGCAGCATAACCCGTTAAGAAGCTATCAGTACTAATTTGGTCGCCAACGATATTTTGCAGTAATGGTAAGACGACATGACCACCACCAAAGACTAAACTACCTGCTTGGAAGAAATCAGAAAAAAGAAGAAGTAATGGCGAATGATTGACGATAGCTGGTAAAGCAAAGAAACAAAGTGCAAAGATAATTAAGGGTAACCAGTTAATGCCTTTAGATTCTTTTTTAACTTCAGTAGATTGGTCTGATTTTAGATAAACTCGTCCAACGATAGCGGCAATTAATAAGGCAATTAATTGAGTGCTTATAGAGGGAAGAATTAATAACAAGCTCGCCGTCATAATACATAAAAGTACGGTGATTTTGTCCTTACAAAAACTCTTATACATTCCCATTATTGCGTCAGTAACAACGACAACAGCTAATAATTTCAATCCATGAATGATGCCTTCAAAGATGTCATTACCAAAGAATGAATGGCTTATGTTTGCTAATAAGACCATGATAAGAATAGAAGGCAATGTAAAACCAATTGATGCGAGTAGAGCGCCAAAGAGTCCTTTTCTGTGATAACCCAAAGCAAAGCCTACTTGGCTTGAACCTGGACCCGGCAAAAACTGACTTAGCGCGATCAGTTGAGCGTATTCTTCTTCACTTATCCAACCACGCTTTTGAACAAATTCATTTCTGAAATAGCCAATATGAGCCGCTGGCCCACCGAAGCTAACCCAACCTAAAAGAAAAAATCGTTTAAATATTTCAAACATAATGTACTCAGCTTTTTGATGTGCCATCCAAATTTGGATATTCAGTTTTGATGGAAGTAAGATTAAGAGTTACTATCAAATTATTCAAATCGATTAAATTACTACTAACTATGAATGAAATTAATTGGAAGGCGGTAGACCTTAATTTATTGGTCGTGTTCAGTGCGTTAATGGAAACTAAAAGTGTTTCACTGGCGGCGAATAAATTATTTGTTGGGCAATCGGCGATGAGCCACAGTCTCTCTCGCTTGCGTGAGTTATTACATGATCCATTGTTTGAACGACAAGGACATAAAATGATACCAACCGCTAAAGCTAACCAGTTGTATCCAATGGTAACTAAAGTATTACAGACAATTTCTGGCGATATTTTAAAAGTTGATACGTTTGAGGCGAGTGAGTTTACTGGAACGTTTAAAATTGGAATGACGGATTACGCAGAGCTTCTTTTTGCTGCTGATATTTTTGATGCAATTCACCAATTAGCACCAAATGCACAGCTCTGTTTTACTACGGTAGATAAAGCCAATTATCAAGATAGGTTTGATTCCGAGCCACTTGATTTAATTATTGGCAGTATGAAACCAGAGCAAAAAGAGTTTCAATATCAAACGCTATACACAGAAAAGCACGTATGTATGTGGGATGGTAATCGGCATCAATTTAAAACGCCGATAACGCTTGATGAATATATATCGTTACCCCATGCCTTAGTGAGTCCTGACGGTGCATTGAAAACAGGCGTAGATAGTAAATTAAAGGGATTAGGAGTGCATCGTTCAGTTAGCGTCGCTTCTAAGCACTTTTTAACCATCAGGCATTTAATGAAAAAAAGAGACTTAATCTGTGTCGTTCCAGAGTTAATGGCTCAACTCGATCTTTTTTCTGAAAAATTGGTGCATTCAGAGCCTCCCATTGATGTTGGTGAGTTTGATATTCAATTGATTTGGCAAACCAGAAATAAAGAAAATAAACGTTACCAATGGCTCAAAGAGTTGCTCATTCAAACCATTGAGAAAAGCGTTATTGCTTATAGAACTTAGTGTTCACTACCTACTAAATTTAATTATTATCGCCCAAAAGCGTCTTTGATTTTTTCATCTGTTCTATATTGACTTAGTGCATAGACAGACCAAATAGCAGCCGGGATCCAACCAATTAAGGTTATTTGTAAGATAAGACAAATAATGCCGCTAAATGGACGGCCTATAGTAAAAAACTGTAACCAAGGCAGTAATAAAGCAAGTAATAGTCTCATTGAGTTTCCTATATAAATAAAAAATGGTCAGTAACAATTAAGCTACTGACCATTAGATTACCTTGGTATTTATGAATAGAGCATGAATGCGATATTTAAATACTCAAATGAAAAATTAGTTATTACTGTGTAATTCGCTGTTCAGTTCAATCGCAGATTTGTTAGTTAAACATTCGATTTGACCAGTGATAGAGTTGCGACGGAACAGAAGATCTGTTTTGCCAGCCAGATCACGAGCTTTCGCGACTTCAACTTCTTTTCCTTGGTTATCTAGCATGCTTACTTTTGTGCCAGCAGTAACATATAGGCCAGATTCAATCGTACAACGATCACCCATTGGGAAACCAAGACCAGCGTTAGCACCAAGTAGGCAGTTCTCACCAATAGAGATTACCATCTTACCGCCACCAGAAAGCGTACCCATGATAGAAGCACCACCGCCGATATCTGAGCCGTTTCCTACAACAACACCTGCAGAAATACGACCTTCAACCATACTCACACCAGTAGTACCAGCGTTAAAGTTGATGAAGCCTTCATGCATTACAGTTGTGCCTTCACCTACATGTGCGCCTAAACGAACTCGTGAAGTATCGGCAATGCGGATACCAGTAGGAACAATGTAATCCACCATTTTAGGGAATTTATCAACACAATCGACAGTCAGTGTTTCACCAGCTAGGCGTGCTTCGATTTGACGATCAGCAAGCTCAGGAAGATCGATAGGACCTTGGTTAGTCCACGCAATATTGTGAAGAAGACCAAAGATGCCGTCTAATACTGTGCCATGTGGTTTAACTAAACGGTTAGAGATAAGTTGAAGCTTTAAGAAACCTTCAGCAACAGATTTAGATTGCTCATCAGTAGCTAGAACAACAAGAACAAGAGGTTGTTTAGATTGAACTGCTTTTTCTGCAAATGCTGCGTTTGCAATATCACCATTCGCTGCAAATGCATTAGCAAGTTCAGTACAAACTTCAGAAGAAATTTCGATAGCTTGGTTGCCTTCAGCATAACCACTTGCTTGGGCAATAGAATTAACTAGTGCTTCAGAAGGGTTTAATACTGGGTGTGGGAAAAATGCTTCAATGATTTTATTGTCGCGGTTTTTTGTTGCGGTACCAAAGGCAAGAGCAAAATGAGCCATGTAATGATTCTCCATTTCCATATAAATATTAGTATTTAAAAATAAATCTTACTTCACATCATAAAGAGAGTTGCTGTGATATAGAAGGGCGAAAGTAATAAATATTTAGTAAGAATGAAGAAAGAGTGTAAGAAAAGGAAATTAATAGATAGGGAGCAGAGAATAAAATAGCAGCCCATTAGGCTGCTATTTGTATTTTAATATGTATTCTTTTTAGAATTAAGCCGCGTCAGATTCTTCATCTTTTACTGCTTCAATTTTTGCTTTTTTAGGTGCAGGTTTACGTTTTGCGCCTAAAGCAACTAAGACATCTTCTTTGTGCTTAGCCAGATAAAGAGATAATTCTTCTTGTTTCCCTTCATCTTCAATTAAATTACTTTCATTTAGCAGAGTAAAAAGCTCATCTGCAACATCCAGCATTTTGTCATAAGCATCGGCTTCAGTTTTAGAGGTAAAAGTCATCTTCTCTTCTCCGTTGCGCTCAACTACATATTTGACGATAACAGCCATGGTCGTCTCTCCTTTAAAATTAACTGGTGTTTTATACAGTAAATCAACTTTTTTGTCCACTTAGAGGTACTAAAATTGGAGCTAGTTAACTCTCTTTACAATAAGCGAGAAATGTTTTTAGTAGTGGAGTTTGGTATTTTTCTTTATGTAATAAGAGCCAGTATTGTCGTATTAGTGATTTATCATAATGTAATTTAATTAATCTCCCGTCATTAATCGCATTTTGAGCAGCAAGTTGAGATAAACATGCTAATCCCATGTTTTGTGAGCAGCAATTAATAATAGCTTCTGTGGTGTGAAGTTGTAGAGATTCATGCCAGTCATTTAAATTAGAGGCAATATGATTAAGGAAATATTCTCGACTACCAGAACCTTCTTCTCGTAACAACCAAGTAGAATGTTCTAAATCATCTAAGCTAATTTTATTCTTAGTTGCCAACGGATGAGAAGGGGCGCACACTAAATACATCTCGTCACATTGCCATTTAATTATATTTAATTTTGGATGATGTACTTTACCTTCAACTAAACCTATATCTAATTGAAACTCTAATAATCGATTTATGATTTGTGCGGTATTGGAAATCAATAATTGTTGGATATCACAAGGATGCTGTTGTTGAAATTGATTAAGTAATACTGGTGCAATATGATTACCAATCGTATCACTGGCACCAATATTTAATGAACCAGTTAGTTGGCTATCTACAGTAAATTGATGCTCGATGGCTTCTGCTCGTTCTAGTAATTCATCCGCTAAAGGAAGGAGTTGGCGGCCTTCGCTATTTAACACTAAACGATTATTTACGCGATCAAATATTTTGTAACCTAAATTTTTTTCAAGCTCAGATAATGAAAGGCTTACCGCCGGCTTTGTAATAAACAGTCGCTGAGCCGCTTTTGTCATTGTTTTTTCTTGAGCAATTGCCGTAAATACATTGAGTTGTTTTAGTGAAATTCTCATGACAGGAAGTCCTAAATACTAATAGATTATCATCGTTAATTTTATTTTAACGTAGTCTTTAATTTATTCAAATTTTATTAATGATTAACGGGTAGTAAACTGGCTTCATCGTTAAATAGTAAAGAGAACAATGTCATGCTTAATTACACAAAACAAAAAGTAGCAGGCGCACCAACACCAATGGCAGGGTTAGCTCTTGGGATCGCAAGTTTAGGTTGGAGCTGGGAAAATGCACTTCCTTTAAACGGCTATGCACAATGGATCTCAGCAGCTATCGCTTCAGTATTATTACTTATTTTAGCGGTTAAATTTTTATTACACCCAGCAGTATTGTGGAGTGAGCTTGCACATCCTGTTGTAGGCAGCGTAGCTCCAACATTTGCTATGGGGACGATGGTCGTATCAAGCAGTCTTGGGCATTTTTATCCAGCGGCTGGTGATGCTTTATGGCTAGCTGCAATTGCGCTTCATTTTATTTTCTTAGCTTCTTTTATTTATCATCGAGCAAAAGATTTTGAATTACACCACATGGTTCCAAGTTGGTTTGTACCACCAGTAGGTCTAATCGTTGCGGATGTTTCATTTTCTGGTAATCCGGCATTAGCACCAGTCGCACATTGGATATTAATGTTTGGATTAATTATCTATGCCATCATGCTGCCAATTATGATCTACCGTTTAATGTTTTGTAACGAAGTCCCTGACGCTGCAAAACCAACCATCGCAATCATGGCGGCACCAGCAAGTTTATCATTGGCGGGTTATCTAACCGTCACCGCTTCACCATCACCAGTGATAATTGCGCTTCTATTTGGTATTGCAGTGTTGATGACCAGTGTTATCTACATGGCTTTCTTTAAATTAATGAGACTGCCATTTAGCCCTGGCTATGCTGCATTTACTTTCCCAATGGTGATTGGTGCAACGGCATTATTTAAAACGGCTAATTGGATGTTATCGCAAGGTGTCATTGCTGATTATGTTTACCAAGTCAGAATGCTTGCCGTTGTTGAATTAGTGGTAGCAACCTGTGTTGTTAGTTATGTTGCTGCGCATTATTTAGCTCATTACCGTCCGATTACTCGCATGACAAATCGCTTAGTTAACCCTAAACACGCACACTAAATTCGTAATCTTTTTCTCTTAAAACACATCCAGTTACGTTAAGCTATAGAGACTTTCATTTCTTTATAAGCGAGCTGGGTGTGTTTACTGTTTATCATTCAAATCAACTTGATGTTCTTAAATCTCTTGTCGTTGAATTAATTCGTCTAAACCCTCTTGATAACCCATTTGAGCAAGAACAAATTCTCGTTCAAAGCCCGGGTATGTCGCAATGGCTTAAAATCGAACTCGCAAAAGAGTTAGGCATTGCCGCCAATCTTACCTTTCCACTTCCTGCTACTTTTATTTGGGACTTGTTTACTCAGGTTCTGGATGACGTGCCAAAGCGCAGTGCTTTTAATAAAGAAGCCATGACGTGGAAGGTAGTGACGTTATTACCTGAGTTATTAAAACAAGATGAATTTGCCCCACTGCAACGCTATTTAGAAAATGATGAAAACCAACTTAAGTGCTACCAATTAGCTGCAAAAATTGCCGATATCTTTGACCAATATTTAGTATTCCGCCCAGAGTGGATCCAAAAATGGGAAGCAGGTGAAGAGGTAACCGAATTAGAAGGCGAACATCCTTGGCAACCAATTTTATGGCAAGCCTTGTATGATCAAACCTTAGCGCTGGGTCATTCTCCTTATCATCGTGCCAATATGTTCGAGCACTTTATTGAAACCTTAGAAAATTATTTGCAAACGGGAACCTTGCCAAAAGGCATGCCTAAGCGTTTATTTGTGGTGGGTATCACTTCATTGCCTCCTCGTTATTTAGATGCGTTAGCGGCTCTTGGGCAACACATTGATGTGCATTTAATGTTTACCAATCCTTGTCGTTATTACTGGGGTGAAATTCGAGACAGAAAATACCTCGCTCGTCTAGAAGCGCGTAATCGTCTGCAAGTAAAATGGTTAGATGATCACAGTGAGCAAATCGGTGATACGGAGCAATTAAAAGGATCGCTTGATGCAAATTTTGAAGATGAGCTGCACACTTCAGAAGTAGGTAATTCACTGCTTGCATCATGGGGGAAATTAGGTCGAGATAATCTTTGTCTATTATCAGAAATGGAAGCGCAAGAGATTGATGCTTTTGTTGATGTAAATAATGACAACCTCTTACATTCTATCCAATCTGATATTTTAAATTTAGAAGAACGCAGTCGTGATGATGTGCTTGATAACAGTGATCACAAGCAACCAATCAGCGCTGATGATCGTTCGATTCTTTTGCATTCATGTCATAGCCCAATGCGTGAAGTAGAAGTTTTACACGATCAATTATTGGATATGTTTGCCAATGATCCAGAATTAAAACCTCGCGATATTATTGTGATGGTGGCAGATATCAATGTGTACAGTGCGGCGATCCAAGCCGTCTTTGGTAACGCTGCATTCGATCGCTACATTCCTTTTGCTATTTCCGATCAAAGTGCCGAGCAAGAAAACCCAGTGCTATTGGCTTTTATGAATTTAATGGCATTGCCTGAGAATCGTTGTGGCCTTTCGGAATTATTGAGTTTGCTTGAAGTTCCTGCCGTCATGTCTCGTTTTAAATTTAATGCTGAGCAGTTTGAAATAGTAAAACGATGGGCAGAAGAAACCGGCATTCGCTGGGGATTGGATAACAGCACCTCTGCGCATTTTGATCTTCCTGAACATAATCAAAACTCATGGCTATTTGGTATTCAGAGAATGTTGCTTGGTTATGCGATGGAGCAAGACGCGGGTTTATTTGAAGGCATGGCGAGTTACGAACAAGTGCAAGGTATGAATGCCGAAATAGCAGGTAACTTAGCGCACTTTATTGATCAGCTTTTGACTTATCAGATCACCCTAGGCCAAGCGCAAACTATCACTGCATGGCGCACCATTATTAACCAACTAATGGACGATTTTTTACTTGTTGAATTAGAAGGTGAACTGGTCGTTAAAAGCATTCGAGATCAATTGCAAAAACTGGAAGAAAATCTTGAAGACGCCGGATTTGATGCACCAATCTCTGCACCAATTATTAATAATTACCTAAAAAATAATTTATCTGGTGGTAAAGCGAGTCAACGATTCTTAGCCGGACAAGTTAATTTCTGTACCTTAATGCCGATGCGTTCAATTCCATTTGATGTGGTCTGTCTGCTTGGTATGACAGATGGTTCTTATCCGCGAACCATGCCAGTTGAAGGTTTCGATTTAATGCAAAAACGAATGAAGCCGGGTGACCGTTCACGTCGAGATGATGATAGATATTTATTTTTAGAAGCGCTGCAATCGGCAAATAAAGCGTTTTATTTAAGTTATATAGGTCGCTCTATTCGAGATAATACAGAAAAAGCCCCTTCTGTTTTGGTGAGTGAACTGCTTGAATATTGTCAGCAAAGTTATTGCCTAGATGGCGATAGTGAGCTGAACCCTGAAGAGTCAGCTAAACGCTTAGTTAAAAAATTAACAATAGAACATCCTTTGGTTCCTTATAGCCAACAGAGTTTTGTGGGTGATAACACCAGTTATGCCAGTGAATGGCTGCCAACCGCAAAACTTGAAGGAAAAGTCGCGCCAGAATTCCAGACGGAACCTTTAGTGTTTGCACCAGAATCAAAAGAGCTTGAATTAACTGAGCTACAACGCTTTTGGCGCTTGCCTGTCGCCTATTTCTTTAACCGTGGTTTAAAAGTATTTTTTGAAACGGTAGAGAGCCGAGTGGAAGATGATGAACCGTTTTCTATTGATGGCAGAACGGGTTACAGCATGAAATCAGAGTTGTTAGAGGAGTTATTGGCCTATGATGATCCTAACCAAGTATTGCAGTTAAGTCGTGACTTTTATCAGCAACAAAAAGCGCAAGGAAAATTACCTATTGGTAGCTTTGGTGAAATAGCTGCAGACAAAGAAGTGAACACAGTAAAAGAGTTAGTGGCCCATATTCAGCCATTAACGACATCGCCATTAGAGGATCAAGAAGTGCGTTTACGCTTTACTTTTCCTCATGGTGAAATGGAATTACAAGGCTGGCTAAAACAGCGTTATAAAGAAGGAATGCTACGTTATCGTGGTGGTAAAATTCGTTCTCATGAAGTTTTAGCTACGTGGATTGATCATCTTTGTTTGTGTGCGATGAAGCAACAACAGTTTACTCACCTGTTTGGCACCGATGCGATTTATCATTTTGAGCCAATTGAAACAGAAAAAGCGTATCAACATTTAGAGGTTATATTGAGCCTTTATATTTCTGGTAACTGTGCGCCATTGCCTTATTTACCAAAAGCTGCATTGGCTGGACTAGAAGCACACATAGATAAAAAAGGTGTGTGGAATGACGATGAAGAAACACATGAAAAAGCACTGAAAAAAATGGCAGATGAATACAGTGGAACTCGTTACGCGGGTGAAAACAGCAATGATTATGTCATGCGTATGTGGCCTGAGTGGAATGACGAATTAGGTCAGACTATTTTTGATAACGCGAAAAACGTTTTACATGATGCCTTGTTACACAGTGAGAAAGAAAAACTGTAATTTAAAACAAAGCAATGCTTAAGAAAGAAGGTATTGAAGAAGAAGCACGGAAGAAAAGAGTAGGGTGGCCGCCAGTAAATCATTTTTAGTGTAGGGCGTTCGCTGTACGGCCACAGGTCAGAGGTTGACCGAATCCTTTAATACAAATGCACATTTAATGAGCTTTTTGTAAGTGCGCTGAGTGTAACAAAGCATAAAAAGTGAACCGTGAGAAAGATCTCACATTGGTCGCTTTATTAATTTTATTATCGTTGTTCCTAATGAACTACGATATGGGTCACACAAATAGTCTGTAAAAACAGAGTGTTGATGATAAATAAAAATGGTGATGTTCGATGACGACAATCGCAGCTCCAAATCAATTGAATGCAATGACGTTTCCTTTACATGGGACACGTTTAATTGAAGCTTCCGCAGGTACAGGTAAAACCTTTACCATTGCCAGTTTATATCTACGTTTACTATTAGGGCATGGTGATGAGAACAGTCGCCATAGTGAAGAATTAACCGTAGATAAAATACTGGTAGTGACTTTTACGGAAGCGGCAACCGCAGAATTAAGAGAACGTATTCGAGCTAAGATCCATGATGCCCGTTTAGCGTTTGCTCGTGCTGTGCATAAAAGTGATTATAAGAGTGGCGATCCCGTTATTGACCCGTTATTAGCGGCTATTTCTGATCATAAGTCGGCAGCACACATATTATTGAATGCTGAACGCAGTATGGATGAGGCCTCTATCTTTACCATTCATGGCTTTTGTCAGCGCATGCTAACCCAAAATGCCTTTGAATCTGGTGCGCAGTTTGAGAGTGAATTTGTTACCGACCAAGCCAAATTAATGCACCAAGTGGCCGCAGATTTTTGGCGTCGTAGTTTTTATCATCTGCCAAAAATGGTGGCTGAAAGTGTTTACGATTGCTGGCCAAGCCCTTCTGCATTATTAGGTGATATGGGCAATAGTCTTACTGGTGTCCCAAAGCACTTAACAGTTGAACCATTAGAAAACTCACTAGAAGAGTTCTGTCAGCAGGGTATTGCACGAATCGATGAATTAAAGCAGCAATGGTCGTCACATTGTGCTGATTTTGAAGCTTTGATCTCGGGTTCGGGCGTAGATAAACGCAGCTACACTAAAAAGAATTTACCAAATTGGTTAGAGCAAGTGTCAGTATGGGCAAGTAACCCAACGACTTCGCTGCAAATTCATGACAAATTAGAAAAATTTTCTCAATCGTTATTAATTGATAAAACTAAAAAAGGCGAAGCACCAGAACACACAGTATTTAAATTAATTGATGACTTTTTAGCGCAGCCATTAGAAATAAAACAGCCATTGTTATCTTTAGCTATTCATCGCTGTCGAGAAACCTTACAGCAAGCAAAAGAGCAGAAGAACTGGTTATCGTTTGATGACTTGCTGACTCAATTGTCGGCTGCAACCGAAAATCAAGAGAACGCTTTACTGCTAGAAAAGATCCGTGAGCAATACCCAATTGCTTTGATTGATGAATTCCAAGATACAGATCCACTTCAATATTCTATTTTTAATACCATCTATCAAGATCAATCACAGTGTGGTTTGTTCATGATTGGCGATCCAAAGCAGGCTATTTATGCTTTCCGTGGCGCAGATATATTTACTTATATTCAGGCTCGTCGCCAAGTGGCGGATCACTACACTTTGGATACTAACTGGCGATCAACTGCCGATATGGTGTCGTCAGTAAACCGTATTTTTGAGCATGGTAAACAACCGTTTTTATACGATGATGATATTCCGTTTTACCCTGTGAAATATAATCCGATTAATGCGGAACAAAAATCGTGGTCGTTAGAGAATCAAACTCAGCCTGCAATGACGTTTTGGTTACAAGAAAGCAAAGATGGTAACCCGATAAACAAAAGCAATTATCAACGAGTAATGGCGGAATCGACGGCGGCGCAAATTCAAACCATTTTGACCGGTTCTCAACAAGGGTCTGCGCACCTACAAAATGGAGAGAAAAAAGAAGCGATTAAAGCTGGGAATATTGCCGTACTAGTTCGTACTGGTAAAGAAGGGAAATTGGTTCGAGAAGCGTTATCAAAACAGGGTATTGCCAGTGTTTATTTGTCGAACCGAGACAGTGTGTTTTCTTCGCCATTAGCCAAAGATATTTTACGTTTATTGCAGGCTGCAATGACGCCTACGGATGCACGAGCGGTTCGTTCTGCATTAGCCTCGTCTTTGTTTGCTTATACGGCCGATCAACTGCATCAATTTAATGTGGATGAAATGCAGTGGGAATTAGCCGTTAATGAGTTCCGTGCCTACCGTAAGCATTGGTTACAACGTGGCATCATGCCTATGTTGCATCAAATTATTACTCAACAAGGTATTTCAGAGCGTTTATTGGCTGAAAATGGTGGTGAACGTCACTTAACCGATTTATTGCATATTGGTGAATTATTACAACAAACAAGCCAAACCCTCGACAGTGATTATGGATTGTTGCGTTGGTTATCTGATGCGATTTCCGAACCTAATGGCGATGCTGAAGAGCAAACGGTACGTTTAGAATCTGAGCGTAACTTGGTGCAAATCGTGACGATTCATAAATCAAAAGGGTTGGAATACGATCTCGTCTTTTTGCCTTTTGTTTGTTCCTATCGAGCCGTGGATAAAAAAGGCGAAGTTAGCTTTTATGATGAAGACAATCGTTATTCTGTCTTAGATTTATTAAAGGAAGATGAGTCGGTCGAAAAAGCCGAGAAAGAACGCTTAGCAGAAGATTTACGCTTAATTTATGTTGCGCTAACTCGTGCTGTTTACGCTTGTTATATTGGTATGGCACCTATCGGTAAAGGCACATCGAAAAAACCACCAACGGGTGTACACCTTTCTGGTTTAGGGTATTTGATCCAACAAGCGGATGAATGTGATATTGCTGAGCTTCAAGCGTGTCTTGAAAAATTAATAGCAGGCAATTCGCCTATGGTGATCCAGTCCCCCCAAACCTTAAGTGATGTGCTTTATAAAGAGACAGAAGACAACTCGTTAGCATTAACTGCTAATAAATTGAATCAGCCTGTGAAAAGTAATTGGTGGATGACCAGTTATTCTGGTTTGGTGAAACAAGGTAACCATCATAACGATTCGTCATTAGAATTAATTAATTTGGATATAGATTCCGCTGAAGATAAAGACGACAAAGAATTGGATTTAGAGCCAGAGCTAACGATATTCACTTTTCCTCGTGGTGCGAGAGCGGGTACGTTTTTACACTCATTGTTTGAAGAGGTTGAATTTACTCAACCAATTAACAGCGAAGAAAATACACAAATAATCATCAAGCTATTAGAAAAAGAAAACTACGATGTGGAATGGTTAGACGTAGTTCAAAGCATGATGCAACGCGTGCTCGATTGTCCGTTGGATGGTCACGATTTACGATTGGCAACCAAAGGCCCAACTCAACGTTTGGTTGAAATGGAGTTTTTATTGCCGATAACGCTATTGAACTCAAGCTTGGTCAATAAAACCATCGCTAAACACGATGAAGTCTCTGCACGTGCGGGTGAGTTAGGCTTTTCTACCGTGAGTGGAATGTTGAAAGGCTTTATCGATTTAGTGTTTGAGCATGAAGGAAAATATTACGTTCTCGATTGGAAATCTAACCATTTAGGCGATTCTCCAGAATGCTACGGCGGTGATGCTTTAATTGAAGCAATGCGAGATCATCGTTATGACTTCCAATATCAGCTGTATGCTTTAGCGTTGCATCGATTCTTAAAAAGTCGCATTGCCGATTATAATTACGACACTCATTTTGGTGGGGCGTATTATATTTTCTTGCGTGGTATTGAAGAGAGTCATGAGGGACATGATAGCAATTCAAATGGGGTCTTTTATTCAAAACCAAGTGAAGTGTTATTAGAAGAATTAGAGCAATTGGTAAATGGAGAAACAGTCGATGCTTAAGCAATTACAACACTTAATGGCTCATGGTGTACTTCGTCCATTGGATTTACAATTCGCTAAGTTTTTAGGCCAACAGGAAAAGAACAGCGATAAAAACTTAATCATGTTGCTCGCAGCAATGACTAGCCATGAGTTAGGTAAAGGCCATGTGTGTATTGATATCGAGCAAGTAGAGCAAGGTGATTTGTTTACGTTGCCCGCAAAATATCGTGATGCATTGTTAGCGTTAGTACCAGAGAAAAATCAGTGGATTAGTGAGTTATCAGCGGCATCGACGATATCTAATGGCACAGAAGCAACGCCACTAGCCTTTGATGGAACGCGTTTGTATTTACAACGTTATTGGTCGTTTGAACAGCGTGTTGCCAACCGTATAACTAAAGCGGCGCAAAGTGTGGCGGTAAACGCTCAGTTATCGAATACATTGGATGAGCTATTTGCTCGCCAATACCATTTTTTATTCAGTGGGCTTAAAAAATTAGAGAATAATAACCAAGTGTCTCGCCAACAATTGGTGTGCGATATGCTTGATGTTGTGGGATCTAGTGAGTTAGATTGGCAAGCGATTGATGCGGTTTTACTCGCAGCCACTAAGTCTTCAGAATTAGAACCGCTGGATAACTTAATTCCAACTAAACACTGTGTGAATTGGCAGAAAGTTGCGGCAGCGGTAGCGTTAACTCGTCGATTCTCGGTGATCTCTGGTGGTCCAGGAACGGGTAAAACAACCACGGTTACCAAGCTTTTGGCTTCCCTAGTGACTCAAGCTCAGCAAGATAATAAAAGTATCGCAATTAAGTTAGTTGCTCCAACGGGTAAAGCGGCAGCGCGTTTGACTGAATCCATTGGTCAAGCGGTGCAATCTATTGGTTTAGCACCAGAAGTAAAAGAAGCGATCCCGACAGACGCAAGTACGCTGCATCGCTTGCTTGGTTATATTCCAAACCAAGTGGATTTTCGCCATAATAAATCGAACCCGTTACACCTTGATGTATTGGTGGTGGATGAAGCCTCGATGGTCGATTTACCTATGATGGCCCGACTACTCGATGCGGTACCAGAACACGCGCGTGTTATTTTATTGGGTGATAAAGATCAGCTAGCCTCGGTTGAAGCGGGAGCGGTGTTAGGTGATATCTGTCAGTTTACTAAAATGGGTTACAGCCAGAATCAAGCACAACAATTATCTCAATTAACAGGCTATGCTTTGCCTGTGCAATCGCACAATAACGCGGTAGCCGATAGCTTGTGTATGCTGCAAAAGAGTTACCGTTTTGATGCGCGCTCAGGGATTGGACAATTAGCTAAAGCCATTAATGACGGCAGTAAATTTAAAGTAGAAGCGGTATGGGCCAAAGGGTTCTCTGATATTCGTTTTCATGATTTAAGTAATGACAGTTATAACGCAATGATCACCATGATGGTGAATGGCTATCGCAGTTATTTAGGCCATATCCATGCGGGCGATAAACCAGAAGTGGCACTAAAAGCCTTTAGCCATATTCAATTATTGTGTGCAATGCGCGAAGGCGACTTTGGGGTTGTAGGACTTAATCAACGAATTGAAAAAGGATTAAGAAAATCTGATTTGATTCCTCATGGTGATGAAGTGTGGTATTCCGGTCGCCCGGTGATGGTGACTCAAAATGATTATGGCGTAGGTCTTTATAATGGTGATATTGGTATTGCGATGCCAGATCCTGTTGATCAACGTCTACGTGTTTATTTTGATATGCCAGATGGTTCGATTCGTGGAGTATTACCAAGCCAATTACCAGAGCATGAAACCGTGTATGCGATGACGATTCATAAATCTCAAGGGTCTGAGTTTGAACATACCGTTTTAGCTTTACCTGCTGAGTTCAGCCCAATCTTAACGCGAGAGTTGATTTACACTGGTGTAACACGAGCTAAGAAAAAACTCGATCTGTTCGCAACAGAGAAAGTGGTGGCGCGAGGTGTAATGATTAAAACTCAGAGAAACAGTGGGTTAGCAGCGTTAATGAGTTAGTTAAATACAGTGGTTAATAAAGAAAAGATTAGCCGCTGTATTATTTCATATACGTAATAATCATTTTCTTCTCCACCTCTAGTAAATGTGAAATAAATGCCTATAATTGCGTCTCTAAAATTCGGAAGGAATACCGGATCTTTTTTTCTACCAATATGTTCAATTAGATGATTGATAGAGTTGGTATTAATATGGCTGTTCCGTTATATGTTTAAATTACTTGTTTCAATGCCACCAGCAATGGCGCTTATTATTGCTATTATTTCCGAAGTGATAGCGACCTCTTTTATTCCTAAAACAGAGCAATTCACCAAGCTAACCCCGAGTGTTATTGTTGCTGTGGGTTATGCTATCGCCTTCTTTTTACTGTCAATAACCGTAAAAAGCATGCCTGTAGGTATTGTTTATGCGATATGGAGTGGGGCTGGGATTGTTTTGGTCGCCGGTATTGGATATTTTGCTTATGGGCAAAAACTGGATTTACCAGCATTAGCCGGAATCGCTCTGATTTTATCTGGTGTACTGGTTGTTAATTTGTTCTCTAATACTGCTAGTCACTAAAGAGAACAAAGACGATTATTAAAAAGCCGCAAAGGGATAATCCGTTGCGGCTTTTTTCGTTTACAGTTCTTTTAACACTAAGATCTTTGATTTACGTTGGTAGTTATACAATTTTTGTTTTGTCATTGGTAATTGCGAGACATCAACTTCAACAAACCCTTGCTCTCTAAACCAATGAAGGCTGCGAGTGGTAAGTACAAACAGTTGTGATAATTTAAATTGCTTGGCTTTAAAGCGTAAGCGATTGAGTAATGTGACTCCGCGATCTCCGTCTCGATAATCAGGGTGAACCGCAACGCAGCCCATTTCAGCCATTCGATCTTCAGGAAAAGGATAAAGAGCGGCGCAAGCAATCACTAATCCGTCTTTTTCAATAATGGTAAATTGAGCGACTTCTTGTTCTAGTTGTTCTCGAGATCGACGTACTAAAATCCCTTCTTCTTCTAATGGATGAATTAAATCCATAATACCGCCAATGTCATCAATTTCAGCATCACGAATTTGTTCAGAACTGGCCATTACAACTTGAGTACCAATACCATCAAAAGAAAATAATTCTTGAATTAATGCCCCATCTTCTTTGTAACTAATAAGGTGGCTTCTTGGTACGCCCGCTTTACAAGCTGAAATGGCCCCCCTTAAAAAGCGCATGGTGCCCGTAGAATTTCCATCTTTCGGGTTAAGATCCGTTTCTAATTTCCCAAGTATAGTTTCTGCTTCATTGGGAAATAGCTCGGCTAAAATATGACCTTGGTTATCAACAACACCTTGTTCAGAGCAAAATCCAATTAATTTATCTGCGTTTAATCGAATGGCTAATTGGGTCGCTACGTCTTCAGAGAGCAAGTTAAAACACTCCCCAGTGACGGAACTGGCGACAGGGCCAAGTAAGACGATGGATTGCTGGTCAAGCATACGGCTAATACCATTGGTATCAATACGGCGAACACGACCACTGTGGCAATAATCAATCCCATCATCAACGCCAAGCGGTTGGGCGATAATGAAGTTACCGCTGATAACGTTAATTTGTGCACCTGCCATTGGCGTGTTATTTAAACTCATGGATAGCCGAGCAGTAATATCAAGTTGTAATTGCCCTGCGATTTGCTTGACGAGTTCAAGGGTTTGCTCATCGGTGACTCGGATCCCTTTGTGAAAAGGCGCATGATGACCATTTTCTTTGAGTTGGGAGCGCATTTGAGGCCGAGTGCCATAAACAATAACAATCCGTAATCCAAGAGAGTTTAGGAGAGCAATATCATTAACGATATTTGCAAAGTTTTGGTCAGCAATGGCTTCACCTCCAAGCATAATAACCACGGTTTTATCCCGGTGAGCATTTACATAAGGTGCAGATTGGCGAAACCCTTTAACTAAAGCGGTACTACGAAACTTCACACGATTCATCCATGAGTAATTATTTATGCGTTTATATTGACTAATTATTTATATTTCTACAAGTGTTTAGTACAAGGTCACATAAGTTTTTCTTAATATTTTGAAGGATTGCCGATAAGCTTAATAACATAATTATTTTTAGTAGGCATCACAATGAGTCGAGCTCAAGAAAAAGAGTTAAAGAAAAGAAAAATTCGATTATTAGTTTTAATCAGTTTTGTTGCCGTTGGTTTAGTCGCATCAGTGATTGCTGCAATGTATAAATCGGGTGCTTTTGCTCAAATGCCAGTCTCTCAAATATATGGTAATTGGGTTGAGTCTGGCGTACCAAGTTATGCTCAGGATAGCTTTACTGTCAGTAAAGCAGGAATTTATACTCATGGTCGCTTAATTAATACTAAGTTTGAATTTAATGGCAGTAAACTCAGCTATAAACACGGTGAAATGATGTATGTATATATGGTTGAAGACAAAGATGGTGCAGAGTTATTGCGTATTAAACCAACGCATTATAAATCAATTTTTCATAAGCAATAATTTCTAAAGTTTCTAGGTAACTATGTTTCATTACATTTACTTGGAAGTTGACTGCTAGTTTGTGTCAATTTTTGTCAAAATTCTCCTTTTCTTACACTTATTCGAAGGTAAGGAATTGCTCTATTTCTATTTGTTTGTCATTCTTCTTACACTATTTTTCAATAAGGCTTTATTGTGTTTCGTAAATTTTCTCTCGTGTGTGTTCTTCTTGCTTTAGCTGGTTGTGCTGATCGTCCCACTGAACGAGCTCAACAATATTTAGATGGTGGGTTCAGCAGTAATTTAAATGAAGTTAATGAAATCCATACAGATAAACCTTCTGATTTTAGTGCATTCAAAAAGCAAAGTGCCGAAGTAGTTAATCGTTCTGAGTCTATGTCATTACGCTATGAAGATCTGTATGTACAATTGCAAAAATGGATTGATGAAAGTTCAAACCCTGCAGAGTTGTCGGCTTATGGTATTCAATTTGCTCAAATGGGCGGAGGGGACAAACAGGGCAACGTGATGTTTACGGGGTATTTTTCACCTGTGATTGAAATGCGTCATACGCCTAATGAAACGTTTAAATATCCAGTTTATGATAAACCTGATTGTGGTTCAGATTGTCCTACTCGAGCTGAAATTAACGCGGGTGCGTTAGCTGGGTTAGGGCTAGAGCTTGGCTATTCAGATAATCGGATTGATCCGTTTATTATGGAAGTGCAAGGCAGTGGCTTTATTCATTTTGGTGATGACGATAAGTTAGAGTATTTTGCCTATGGTGGAAAAAACAATCATCCTTACGTGAGTATTGGTCGTATCCTTATTGAGCGTGGTGAAGTTGAACGAAAAGATATGTCGCTAAAAGCGATTAAAGAATGGGTTGAAAGAAACGATGATGCAACCGTTCGTGAATTATTAGAAACAAATCCATCCTACGTATTTTTTACGCCTAAAAAAGCACATGATGTATTAGGCTCTGCCGGTATCCCTTTACTTGCTGGTGCGGCAGTTGCGGCTGATCGCAGTTTATTGCCTATGGGAACCCCGATACTTGCAGAGGTTCCACAGTTAGATAAAGATGGTAAGTGGACGGGTAAACACGTATTGAAAGTATTACTCGTACTTGATACGGGTGGTGCAGTTAAAGAAAACCATTTAGACCAATATTACGGTATGGGTTCAGAGGCTGGTATTGCTGCTGGCCACTTTAAGCACTTTGGGCGAGTATGGAAGTTAGGTTTAAAAGACTCAGAAACTGAAAATCCATGGGAAATGCCAAAAAAGAAATAGGTTTGAAATAATCCCGAGTTTCTTAAAGCTTGATCTTCTAAAAAAGAGTGCGTATAAATCGTGCTCTTTTTTTGTTTTTGAGTAAGGTAAACCCATGCGCGAATTAACCACTCCTGCTTCTGAAAGTTATGACCAACGTTTTGGTGGCACTCGCCGTTTGTATGGTAATAGTGAAGTGGAAATCATGCGTGCTGCACATGTCTGTGTGGTAGGTATCGGTGGTGTCGGCTCGTGGGCTGTAGAGGCATTAGTTCGTACTGGTCTTGGTGAGATTACCTTGATTGATATGGATGATGTGTGTGTGACGAATATTAACCGTCAGATCCATGCAATGACGGGAACAATTGGCCAAAGTAAAATTGAAGTAATGGCTGAACGCATTAAATTAATTAATCCTGAGTGTAAGATTAATTTGATTGATGACTTCATCACCCCTGAAAACCAAGCAGAATATATTTCTAAAGAATTTGATTACGTACTTGATGCTATCGATAGCATGAAACCAAAAGCCGCATTATTAGCTTATTGTAAAAGTAATAAGATTAAAATTATCACGACGGGTGGTGCGGGTGGCCAGACGGATCCAACTCAAATTCAAATCACTGATTTAACCAAAACAATTCAAGATCCATTAGCGAAGAAATTGCGTGATACGTTACGTCGCCATCATAATTTCACGAAGAACCCTAAGCGTAAATTTGGCATTGATTGTGTCTATTCAACAGAGCATTTGAAATACCCACAAGCGGATGGCTCTGTGTGTGCGACTAAAGCAACCGCTGATGGTCCAAAGCGTATGGATTGTGCGAGTGGTTTTGGTGCTGCTACGGTTGTCACTGCGACCTTTGGTTTTGTTGCGGTGTCGAGAATTGTAGAGAAGTTGATAGAGAAACACTCTACTAGAGACTAGAGACTAGAGACTATAAGTGCGTGTATGGCTGGTGTGATAAATATTGTTATTACTATCAGCCTTTTCTGCTCTTATAGTATCTAGTTAGCGAAGCGTATAGTTTCTAGCTATCTGAACGAACAGTCTCATTAATCGTTTCAATGATTGCTTTAAGTCCATTACCACGTGATGGGCTTAAATGTTCAATTAACCCTAATTGAGCAAAATAGCCATCCATATCAAACGTGTTAATCTCTTGTGCCGTTTTATTATTAACCGTAGCCATTACTAACGCGATAAGCCCTCGAACAATACGCGCGTCAGAATCAGCACAGAAAAAATAAACCCCATCAATGACTTCATGTTGTAGCCAAACTTTACTTTCACAGCCTGAAATCGTTACATTATCTTGTTGCAGTTCTTCAGGCATTTTAGGCAGTTTTTTACCTAATTGAATCACGTTACGGTAACGATCTTCCCACCCTTTTGCTTCACTCATTAAATCGAGAACCGTGGTGTGAGTAATATCAAAACCAAAAGGTGACGATGGGAATGTAGACATAAATAAAATACCTTAAATTTGAGCTTATAGCATATCTACGGCTTTATTTAGCGCGTCGATAAAACGTTGAACATCTTGCTTGGTATTATACAAGGCAAATGAAACGCGTACAGTACCTGTTAGTCCTAATGCGTCTAACATAGGGTGCGCACAATGGTTACCAGAGCGTACAGCAATGCCTTGCTGGTCTAATAATGTCGCGATGTCTTGGTGGTGGACACCATCAATAACAAAAGAAAATAAGCTCGCATTATTTTGTAAGCCTACAAACCGTAAATCTTCAATATTTTTGATGCCATCGATCGCCATCTGACGAAGCTCGTTGATATGAGTATTTAGATCATTGTGGGTAAACTGCTTAACCCAATTGATTGCGGTAGCACAAGCAATCGCGCCAGCAACGTTTGGTGTGCCCGCTTCAAATTTCCCTGGCAGTTCTGCAAATGTCGTTTTTTTAAACGAGACTTTCTCAACCATTTTACCGCCACCGTGCCAAACTGGCATGGATTCAAGTAAATGTTGCTTACCATAAAGAGCGCCGATACCTGCCGGAGCAAATAATTTATGGCCAGAGAAAACGTAAAAATCCGCATCCATTGCTTGAACATCAATATCGTGATGAACAATACCTTGAGCGCCATCCACAACAACAATGGCTCCTACTTTATGTGCTGCGTTTATAATTTTATCAATTGGATTCAAAGTGCCCGTTACATTGGTCACTTGAGCTACGGCAACAATTTTAGTACGCGGAGTTACCAATGTTGCAAATGCCTCCATATCTAGAGTGCAATCAGGGTTCATTGGGATTTTTACAACTATCGCACCTGTTTGCTCTGCAACAATTTGCCAAGGCACAATATTGGCGTGATGTTCTAATTCGCTTATTAGAATTTCATCACCTATTTTTAATGTACTTCGAGCGTAAGTTTGAGCTATTAAATTAATGGCTTCTGTTGCCCCTCGAGTCCAAATGATTTCTTTACTGTTTTTTGCGTTTATAAAGTGCTGAACAGTTTCACGGGCTTGTTCAAATTGCAACGTTGCTGATGCGGTTAAGCTATGACTGCCACGATGAACATTAGCGTTACTTTTTTGGTAGTAATCTTGAATGGCATTTAATACAACTAATGGTTTTTGCGTAGTGGCTGCACTATCAAAATAAGCAATAGGTTGCCCATTAATATCTTGAGTTAAGGCCGGAAATTGAGTTCGAATAGCGTCAACGCTAAATGCAGTCATAGTGATTTTCTTTTATTAGGGTAAGCAGACAGTGAGAATGATGCGGATTTCTGGTTCGTAAGTCAAAATTACAGGCAAAAAAAAGCACCGTATTAAACGGTGCTAAGAATCTTTTTTAACCAAATGGTCAAAAACGTAGTAAATATTGGGTATTGTTAACAAATTTTTTGAAATCAATACTCGGGGCTCTAACAGTCGAGCCAATATGCAAACACAACATTGGAGTCTAGAGGTTAGTAAAAGATACTCAGGGAGGAATATATGTCTTTCCTCTAAACAACGGAGCCAATATTAGGTTTTATCTGGTAGTTCGGCAATGGACAATTTATAATACTTGGCATTAAAAAAACTAATGATTCAGAATGTGAGTTCTTATGTCTCGAAGATTACCACCTTTAAATTCTTTACGTGTGTTTGAAGCGGCAGCTAGGCACTTAAGCTTTACTCGTGCAGCGGAAGAGTTATTTGTTACACAAGCAGCAGTTAGCCATCAAATCAAAGCATTAGAAGAATTTCTGGGCTTGAAGTTATTTCGCCGTCGTAATCGATCTTTACTTCTTACCGAAGAGGGGCAAAGTTACTTTTTAGATATTAAAGAAATTTTCACATCTCTATCAGAAGCAACAGATAAAGTATTGGAAAGAAGTGCGAAAGGCGCTCTAACTATTAGTTTGCCACCAAGTTTTGCTATTCAATGGCTTGTTCCTCGTTTGTCTGATTTTAATAACCAAGAACCAGACATTGATGTACGAATTAAAGCGGTTGATATGGATGAGGGTTCATTAACGGAAGATGTCGATGTTGCGATTTATTATGGTCGTGGAAATTGGCCTGGTTTACGTGTTGATTTGTTATACCAAGAACAGTTATTACCGTTATGTTCACCGCAAGTACTGTTAAATGAAAAACCATTAGCAACGATTGATGATTTACGTTTCCATACCTTATTGCATGATACCTCCCGTAAAGATTGGAAGTTATTTGTAAAACAATTTGATTTGCAGGGAATGAACGTTAATCAAGGCCCTATATTTAGCCATTCAACGATGGTACTACAAGCCGCAGCGCATGGTCAGGGTATTGCATTAGGGAATAATGTACTTGCTCAACCTGAGTTAGATGCAGGGCGTTTAGTCGCTCCTTTTGAAGAGTTACTCATTAGTAAAAATGCGTTTTATTTAGTATGTAGTGAAAAACAGGCCGATACGGGACGCATTGCTACTTTTAGAAAATGGATACTGAGTAAGGCGCGTAGTGAGCAAGAGATTACAGATGATGAATAGTCGTCTATGTTTATTGACTGCTAGCTTTAGTGGTGCGCTGACTGTTGGTTTAGGTGCTTTTGGTGCCCACGGTCTAAAGTCGATTTTATCGCCATATCTACTGGATGTGTATGAGACAGCAGTGCAATATCAAATGTGGCATACACTTGCTCTGTTTGGATGTGGAATTTTGTTGAGAAATTCATTTTCAAAAGGGGTATCATACGCCGCCTTGCTATTTACCATTGGAATATTATTATTCAGTGGTAGTTTATATGCATTAGTGTTCACTGGAATAAAATGGTTTGGACCAATTACTCCATTAGGTGGATTCTGCTTTATTGTCGGTTGGCTAACGCTGGCTGTTTCAACTTATCGTTTGACTGAGGTTTCAAAGTGAAACAAGTAATGTTCTATTGTCGCTCTGGTTTTGAGAAAGAGTGTGCAGGTGAGATCCAAGATAAAGCCACTCAACTTGAAGTGTTTGGTTTTCCTCGCCTAAAAAATAATACAGGCTATGTGCTATTTGAATGCTACCAGGAAGGCGATGCAGATAAATTGATCCGTGAGATTAAATTTAATGAGCTGATTTTTGCTCGTCAAATGTTTGCGGTAGCTGCTGAGCTACAAGATTTACCATCTGAAGATCGTATCTCACCAATTTTGAATGCATTAGTTGATGTCGAAAATCTTCCTTGCTGTGGTGATATTCGTATCGAAACACCTGATACAAATGAAGCGAAAGAATTATTAAAATTCTGTCGTAAATTTACCGTACCAATGCGAATTGCATTACGTGGTAAAGAAATGCTAACACCAAGAGATTCAGACAGAATCCCTGTTATGCATATTTGTTTTACGGCTCCGGGTCATTGTTATGTAGGTTATTCTTATACTAATAATAACTCAACGTTCTTTATGGGTATTCCTCGTCTGAAATTCCCGTCAGATTCACCAAGCCGTTCTACACTGAAACTGGAAGAAGCATTTCACGTATTCATTCCAAGAGATGAGTGGGATACTCGCTTGGCTTCTGGTATGTGGGCTGTTGATTTAGGCGCGTGTCCTGGAGGTTGGACTTACCAACTAGTTAAGCGTTCTATGTTTGTTCATGCGATTGATAATGGCATGATGGCACAAAGCTTAATGGATACAGGTCAAGTTAAACACCACATGGTTGATGGTTTTAAATTTGAACCACAAAGAAAGAACGTAACGTGGATCGTGTGTGACATGATTGAAAAACCTGCACGTGTTGCTCATCTTATGGGTGAGTGGTTAATTAAAGGTTGGGCTAAAGAAGCGCTATTTAACCTTAAATTACCAATGAAAGGCCGTTACGATGAAGTGCTTCAAGATATTGAAAATTTAAAAGAATTTTTGAAGAAGAATAACTTCCAATACAAGCTTCAAGCGAAGCACTTGTATCATGACCGTGAAGAAATTACGGTACATATCCAAGCTATTTCTAATATTTCGCCACACTAATCTTGTGATATTGATTAGAGTGAGATAAAAATAAACGCCCGCTGATGTTGATAATCAGCGGGCGTTTTTATTTAAGGCTACCGAAGAAAATAGAACCTAGTACGCTTTTTCTTAAAAGAATAATCGCTATATTTCGTGTTGGTGGCTCAATGATGACAAACAGATTTTTGTTTCAAAGCACATTAGTTTCTACATCTTATGGGATTTATAATTCTATCCCCTAGATCCTGATTCTGGTTTCTCATATCGTATATCTTGCAGATTAAAGCCAAGTTCAATATCAGTTCTTAATCCAGCTACTTTTCTACATAGAATCGCCGTTTCGTAATATTCATCAAATTTTTTACGGTATTTTTTTGGTAGTTCTTCAGATTCGTTTGCCGCTTCAATCGTTGGAAATTGAGTTAAAATTTCTAGTGCCGCTTTAGGGCCAACTCCAGGGATCCCCGTAATTTTACTTGAGCTAATCCCTGCTAATCCCCAGTAATCTGCCAATTGTTCAGGTTTTAGACCAAATTCTTTTTCAATAAAAGGGGCATCCAACCAACGGTGTTGAAAGTAATCTCGGATACGAAGTGTAGGAGATAGCAATTGGCAATACCCTTTATCTGTAGAAATTATGGTGACTTGTTCATTATGCGCGGCAACTTTATTTGCTAAGGTAGCCACTAAGTCATCGGCCTCATCACCATCAGATAAAAGTGAATCGATTCCTAATTTCCACCATGCATCTTGAATGCTGTCCATGCCTTCTTTTAGGGTTTCTGGCATTGGTTTTCGGTCTTCTTTGTATTTAGGTAATATTTCTGCTCGCCAGCCTCGGTCTTGAAGGTGGTGATCGAATACCGCGATAATATGAGTCGGCTCGGTTTCTTTTAAAATGCGGTTAATTGTGCGAGAGGTTGTGGTAATAACCGCTTGGATATCGTCTTGATTTGGTTGGGCGGAATGAACGCGACGAATAAGATTTAATGCGTCAATAATAACCAGGTGAATTGCCATAACGTATTCATTCCTATATAGAAAAAAGAAAAAGCCTATGTATTTAGCATAGGCTTTCTATTGTACGTTACTGAAGGGGAGGGATTCCAGCCCTAATCTACGACGATTTCATAACAAGGGACATATTTAGAACCTGGAAGCTTCATTCGACCTTGCTTAACAAAATCTTGTAGTAGGCGATCCATTTTCTTCATTAATTTCGGATCTCCATGAAGTTTAAATACCCCGTTTTTTTCTATTTCAGCAATACCTTCAGCTTTTACATTTCCAGATACAATTCCAGAAAATGCCTGGCGTAAGTTTGCCGCTAGATTTTCAGTGGGTTGGTCTAAATGCAAATCAAGGGCAGACATTGCTTCATGCGTTGGTTCAAATGGATGTTGAAACGCGGATTCAATTTTCAACGCCCAGTTAAAGCTGTATGAATCATCTGTTGCTTTACGGTACTCTTTTACTTTCTTGATGCCATGGTTAATCATCACAGCTGCTTTTTCAGGATCATCGACAACGATTTCATAATAATGCGTCGCTTCTTCACCCAATGTCTCACGTATAAAAGTGTCGATTGAAAGGAAGTAGGCTTCACTCTCTTTTGGTCCGGTGAGTACTATTGGCATTGGTTGCTGACGATTGGCAGGGTTCATCATGATCCCTAAGATATACAGCAACTCTTCAGCTGTACCAGGGCCTCCAGGGAAAATGACAATACCATGAGCCATACGAACAAACGCTTCCAATCGTTTTTCAATATCCGGCATAATAATGAGTTCATTGACGATAGGGTTTGGTGGCTCAGCGGCGATAATTGAAGGTTCTGTTAATCCAACAAAGCGACTACTTAAATAACGCTGTTTAGCATGACCAATAGCCGCTCCTTTCATTGGTCCTTCCATTGCGCCTGGCCCACAACCAGTACAGATATTCAGCTCTCGTAATCCTAGTTCATGCCCAACTTCACGAGTGTATTGGTATTCGATTGGATTAATAGAGTGACCGCCCCAGCAAACAACGAGATTGGGCTCAATGCGAGTATGGAGTGCTTTGGCGTTGCGTAGAATACTGAATACTAGATTGGTTAAATGTGAGTCATTGGATAAGTTCAGTCTATTATGATCTGCGATTTGCATATTCACATATACCATGTCACGTAATACAGAAAAGAGGTGCTCTTGGATCCCTTTAATAATAGTACCGTCAACAAAAGCATGTTCTGGTGGGTTACTTAGTTCGAGTTTTATACCTCGATCTCGACGTGTTACTGATACGTCAAAAGATTCGTATTTTTCTAGAAGTTCTTTCGAGCTATCAGTGTGACTGCCTGAGTTTAAAACGGCTAATGTACAATTTCGGTACATTCTATAGACATCACTAGAAGCGGTTTTTTTTAGTTGGTCTACTTCCAATTGTGATAGCAAATCCATGCTACCTGCAGGACTAATATGAGTGATCATACAGAGCCTCCCTAGCTGTTTTTATTATTGTTTAGGTATTTAACTTACACAGCAATGAAGGATTTTGCGAGGAAAAAACAAAGGAATTGAGAAATGCATACTTATTTATAGGCATATATTTACAGTGTAGCAATAATGAATTATAGGTTAATAAACTGTCTGATCCCTTTTGATTTTTGTTTATAGAGGGCATCAATTGAACGTTTAATTACTTTCTCTGGGATATCGCTATTGGTAAATTCTGAACAGCAAATAGAAACGGTAACTTGAACATGATCATCTTTGAACTTGAACGGAAGTTTTGAAATCGCCAATTGAATTGCTTTCAGGGTGTTATTTATCTGCTCTTTATCTGTTTCTGTAAATAGAATTAAGAATTCTTCACCACTGAAACGAGCGACAAAATCTGTGTCGGACACGTTGTTTTCAATTGTTTTTGCAATGATAGATAGGGCTTTATCTCCCGCTAAATGCCCGAAACGTTCATTAATGCGTTTAAATTGATCAATGTCTATCATAGTGAGAACAAGTGAGTGTTGATGGCGAACCCAACGTTTGTATTCAAGATCTAGACGTTCATGCATTGCTGCACGGTTATACACTTTGGTTAGTGGATCTTTAAATACTCGCTGTTGTTGGTCGCTAAGTTGTCGGCGATATTCTAATGTTTCATCGTATAAATTATTGAGTTTTTTTGTTGTATATTCATGACGAGTGATTAATGCTGCCTCGCGTTCGTGCATTATTTTATTGCGTTCAGCTAGGTCACTCATTTCACCTAGCAACATCGTCATTTTAGCTTTGTATTCGTGTTCGCTACCTTTACTTTCTAGCGTATTCTCAGCTTGTTTAATAAGAAGTGAATACTCTTCATTAAGTAAAGAGCGCTGCTCTAAATAAGATTGGCCTTGGTTTTGATTCTGTTCACTAGTCTTAATTATTTGAGCGACTTGAGTGTTCATCTCTCCAACAAAAGCTTGAGAGGCTTTACGTTCGTTATTCGTCCCTTCTAACACTAATTGTAAGGTCTGCAGAGCTAAGTCAATTAATGAAACGGCATCTACTCCCCTCACTAATTTATTACGAATACCGAGTAATTTATTACCGGAAGAATTATCAAAATCTAGTTCAGAAATGAGATGTTGTAATTCATTACTTAATTGTTTTTGAGTATCAATATCAATAATTTCATTAGTGTTTATTTCAGATGAAATTTTACCGACAGAGATGAATTTGATCGCTCTTTCATACAATTCAACTAATCGAACAATACGTTGAATATGTTTACTGCCATCTTGAGAAGGATATTGTAAAAGAGTTCGAAGATCTCTTTTTAGACCTGCGGGTAAACCGACAACGCGTTGAAGGGTTTCACCACAATAAGAAATATGCTCCTCCATAACAGAATGATCTTTTTGAACGTTTATTTTATAACGATTAATTAAACGTTCAAACGTAGCTATCTGTACGGTTAATTCTGAGGTGTTCTCAACGTTTTCTATACTGTTAGCAAGCTCTACTATTTCTTTATCTAGTTCTCCATCATGATGCTTACACGCAGCGCAAAAGCGTAAAATAATACGTTTTAAAAGTAGTATTTCACGACGTGATTTTAATGTGGTATCACGATGCGATAAGCGTGTTTGATCTAGTTGTTGCTTTAACTGACTTAATTCAGAGGCAACGATGGAGACTTCAATCATAATAATTTAGAGAGTAATTCATACGTTATAAAAACATTGATAAGACCAATTATTTATAGTAACAAATTTATAATTAACAGACTAAAAAAAGTACCCTATTTTGTTTAATTGATAATCATTCACTAATGATAATTGTTAAATTTGTGATGCATAATCCAAATCCTAAAATTAGTGCTTAGACGTCATGACTTTAATTAGGCCCTGATTAATCGCTTGCTTACATGCAGAAATAATATTATTGCTAGCAAAACTGGCAGCAGGGGCATTATCAATCGCTCGATAATGGACCCATTGGCTGCCAGAATGTTCAGCGCTAATATCGCAAGCCGTATTCGTTGCCATTAATAGAATATCGATCAATTCACGGTCATTAATGGCGGTATAAGCACGTGGTAAAAATGGATACTCCACCATACCTATATTGACGGTTCTATTAGGCATTGTTTTTGATTCAAAATTGTTTATCCAAGATTGAACGGTTTCAGCCATTTCTTGAGCGTTGGATGTTGAATCTGATTTATGCTCAATATATAAAAAACTAGAGTCAGAAAAATGATAAATTCGACATGGCAATGTAACTACGGTAGATAGGTAATCGCCAAATTCTTTTTCAATCGATAACCCTTCTTGATAACCGTGAGTGAAATACAATTCTTGTAATACCGGCACATGAAAGAGAGTAAAACGAAGGCGGTCACTTAAGGGTTCGTTAATTAACTCGCCTAAATGCCATTGCTCTATATTTGAGCTACTTTGTTGTAATGATGAAGGCAGTCTTTCTGTTAATAAACGGAAGTTACGTAAGCCACTTCTTGGGTGAGTGTAATATTTGTTCAATAGTAGATGCAGACGTTTCTTTAAAAAACGATTTACCTGCTGTTGTCTAAAGGCATAAATAGAAATCAAGGTTAAAAGAACCAATAAAAATCCGGCTATTTTTTGTATTTTTCGAGTTTGTAAGTGGTTTTCTTTTAATTGTTCCTCTAATCCTTGGTAGTGTAGGGATTGCTCGATAATACTCTTTTGCTGCCTGAAAACACCCTCATTAATTTCATTTTGTACGGCTTGAACTGATGAATTTAAGGTTTCGTATTCTCTTTGGGCTTTTAATGCGAGTTCATATTTACCCATTTTCTCATAGGTTTCAGATAACAATTTTTGTGACTGTAACTTTAAACGTAAGTCATTATCTTTCTTACTGTATTTGATTGCTTTCTGTATCTGTTGAACGGCAAGATCTGTTTTATTATTTACGAGATAAAGTTTCGCCTGTAAAAGGGAAGCGCACGCTTTTTGTTCTGGCAAATTTACGTATTCATTAAGGTTATTTGCTTGTTTAAGGTAATGTTCACTTAACGCATAGTTGTAAAGTAAGAAATAGGTATTCGCGATATCTAAACGTAATGAGATTAATTTATCTACGTTATTTTTTTCTTTTTCTTGGTCAAGAGCATTGAAGTACTGTACTAAGGCTAAGTTAAATCGCCCCTGTTTTAAGTGTATTTGAGCAATTAAAATTAGGACGTTAGAGAGTTGCTCGCTGTTATTGTATCGGCCATAGAACTCGGCAGATTGCGAGGCATGTTCTAATGCTTTATCTAACACTTGTCTTTGGAAAAATAACTGCCCAAGTAAATAGTTAGTTGTTGCTAACTGACCACTTCTGTCCGCTTCAATCGACTGCCAGTAAGCACTTAATAACTCAGTTAATGCTTGATCAAATTGTTTGTTTTTTAAAAAATACTTACCGTAAGAAATATGATAATAAATCATACTACTAGGGTCATTAAGTGCGCTTCCATGAAACATGGCTTGCTTATAATATTGTTGTGCTTGACTGTTATTGCCTTGAAATGATTCCACTTCAGCATGAATTAAGGCTAAGCCAAAATAGAGTTTTTGGTTTAATTTTATTTTTGTATCTAACTTATTTAATTCAACAGAGATGTCTTTTAAAATGGCATTCGTTTCGTTGATATTTTGAGTTAAATTCCACCATAAGCTTGAATAGATAAGTTTTGATTCTAAGTAACCAGACTTTAAGTCAAAGTCTTTTGCTAGAGCGATTGCTTGTTTAATAGATTCAATAGATTCACGATTACGATCAAGGCGCTTATTTGCTAAGGCTTTAATTTGAAACGCTTCAACGGTACTAATTGGAGTGCGGATAGTTCGTTCCGAATCATTATTGATATGAATTCGGTTTGGATCTTGTTCTGGAGATATTTGTCGTTGTTCTAAATATTGCTGGGCAATTGAATGGGCTTGTTCTGGATTTGTATCCAGTAATTGGTAGGCGTCATTTAAAATAGGCGCAGAGAAAAATTTAGCCCACGCTGATAGAGGGAAGAAAATAAAGATAATAAGAAGGCATTGACGCAAAGACATGTAAATGATCCACTAAAAAACAACCATTACATACTATCTATGTGGTGAAATTTGTCTACTAGGAATACGATTCAAAGTAGACAAAACTCACTATTTTAAAGGCTTTTGGTGCCTAAATTCTTATTGTCGAGCCAAACGTAGGTTATGTTCTGGTTTGGCTAAATGTGAACTACGGAATGGATTGATATCAAGTCCGCCACGGCGCGTGTAACGAGCAAATACCGTTAATGACGTTGGTTTACAGAATTTCATAATATCAGTATAGATACGTTCAACACATTGTTCATGAAACTCATTGTGTTGACGGAATGAAATTAAGTAGCGAAGTAGTTTTTCACGATCAATTTTCTTACCGTCATAATTTATTTCAACACTGCCCCAATCTGGTTGGTTTGTAATAAGACAGTTTGATTTTAATAAATGGCTATGTAGAACTTCGTTGACCATTTCTTCTGATGTACTTGATTCTAAATAGTTAGCGTCAAATTCATAGCTATCAATAATAATATCTTGATTATCTATACACTCACCTTGCATATCGACGATTGGTTGTTGTGAGTATGCTTGCACTGGGTGTATTTCTACTTTTACTTCTTCACCTGCACACGCACTTAAGTCTTTAATTAATGTACGAGTTACTTCATCCCATGAAGAGAATTTAGTTTGGTTAAAGCTGTTTAAATACAATTTAAAGGATTTAGATTCAACCAAATTAGGACTTGTTGCAGGTAATACTACGTCCCCAACGGCTACTTGAGGTAAACCACTTTGGTTTAACCAAGATAGCTCATACAGTGTCCATACATCACAACCTACAAAAGGTAATTCGTCACCTAATTTAAGATCATCACGATTTAAACTGCGAGGAACGGCCTGTAATAATTCTGGCTCATAGCTATGTTTATATTCGGTTTTCTGACCAAGAGTCAGTGATTTTAGCTCATCAGCGTTAGTGTATTTAGTCATATTGAAAATGCCAAAAGTAGATTAGAATAGAGGTCGCTTAATAAATTAGCGTTATTTGATACAATTAACGGTAGTTTACTTGAATTTTTGTCTTATTAGGAGAATCGAATGCCACTTTCGGTAGAGCAAGCGCTTGCTAACTTTAGTCAACGCTATGTAGAAGCATGGAAAGCCAAACATAATAGCCTTCCGATAAATGAAGAGTTAGTGGGATTAGCTTCACCTTGTATTGATGAAACGCGTGATTTAGAGATCTTATGGCAACCTATTGCTCGTGAAGAGAACATTCGATTAGTTAACATCGAAAAAGGCATTGAATTAGATCTTCATGATGATTTTCATGCATTTTATGGAGCTCAATTTAGTGCAGATATGGCCGCTAAATTTGAGGATATGAATATAGAGTTACTTCAAGTTTGGAGTGATGAAGATTTAGATAATTTACAAGGCAATATGCTTGGTCATCTTGTTATGCAGCGTAGATTAAAGTTAGTGCCAACGTTATTTATTGCCGTAACGGACGATGAGATGGAAGTGATTTCTATTTGTAATCAATCAGGCGAAGTTATTTTAGATACGGTTGGTACAAAGAAACGAAAAGTATTGGCTGAGAATATGGCTGAATTTTTAGAAAAACTTGAACCGGTTGTTGCTTAAACGATCGGTTAATATGCCCTAGAAAGATCATGATTAAATCAATTCCGATAAAGGTATGCTTATCGGAATTTTCATTTTATACGTTGTAGTAGGAAATAAGCGTTAATGTTTGTAACTGAGTTAGATTTTGAAATTTACTGCGATACTTCAATGGCCGCAGTAGAGAAAGCGATCAATTATTGTTTGGATTGTTTACGTTATAACGGACAAGTGATTGGTCGTGAATTACCAGTGGTAATGAAGGGAACTAATTTTGTTGCACGTGTGGTTTGCCCTGAAGAAGATTCACTTCATCCTGATAATCACAGTCCACAAGTGAAATTGGCGTTTAAACAATTAAGTGATTTCGGATTATTAGAACCGAAAGTCAAAGTGGTTGGCCAGGACATGAATTCTGACCGAAGTGATGAGAGTGAAAAGGTAAGCTGGCAAATTCTGTACACTACCCATTTGCATACTTGCTCTCCAATTCGTCACGGTGAGACGTTTCAACCTATTCCTCTTTATCGTTTACCTGCTGTTGCTAATGGTGATCAAAAACAATTCATTAAATGGCAAGAAGATTGGAGTGCGTGTGATCAATTGCAAATGAATGGGTCTGTGGTTGAACATCCTGCATTGCATGAAGTGAGTTCAAGTGAGAGTCGTTTATTTAAACGTGGTTGGGATTTGTGCCGCCGTATGGAAGTATTGAGTGGTATTTCAACGTATCTATACCTTTATCGTGTCGGCGGTGAAAGTAAAGAAAAAGAATTAGCACGTAAATGCCCAGTGTGCGATGGAGATTGGGCGTTAGAAGAGCCAATTCATGAAGTGTTTGATTTTAAGTGTGATGAGTGTCGATTAGTTAGTAATTTGTCTTGGGATTTTAAAGACTAATACTCGGTCATATACAGATAAATAAAAAATGGGAGCTCACAATGAGCTCCCATTTTTATTTGTTTTTATTTTTTGAATTTAGCAAGGATACGATCCAGTTGATTAGCAAATTCACGTCGGTCAGTCTGAGATAGTGCGGCAGGGCCTCCCGTTTGGATGCCGCTTGCTCGCATTGTATCCATAAAGTCACGGATATTTAAACGTGCTTTTATCGTAGCTTCAGTATAAAGCTCACCGCGAGGGTTCAGAACTTGTACCTTTTTTTCGATCAATTCTGCAGCCAGTGGAATATCACCACTGATAACAAGATCTCCCGCTTCAGAACGTCTTACTATTTCGTCATCTGCAACATCAAAACCAGATTCAACCTGTATTGATTTAATATTGAACGCTATTGGTACTGGAATGTAGTGGTTTGCAACAAAAGTCAGTTGGATGCCAGTACGTGTAGCAGCGCGGCAAAGTACTTCTTTTACGACTTTTGGACATGCATCTGCATCTACCCAAATTTGCATTATTTATTCTCCAAAGCGTTTAAACGCTGGGTTAATTCTCTTACTTGTTGTTCAAGCTGAATAATACGTTCATCGGCAGTTAATGTACTTTCACGTACTTCAATTTTAGGTACGTGAGCACTGGCTTGAAATGATTTAATTGCAGTAATAATCGCAGGCATAGGAACTTGAGTGCTTAAGCGAGATTTAACTAGGGCTGTTGTTGGTTTTTTCCCTTCATTGATTAAATCTTGCATTATTTTTTGCAGTTCATCAGTTACATTTTTCATCATGACTTCCTATATTTCATCTGAAGCCATGATATCTAATACTGGCTCAATGCACCATAGATATACATTACTTCAGTTTGATTGACATAATTTGAGTTTAGGCAGAAATTACATTAGAAATAACCGAGAGTTCTTGTAAGAGATATCTTACAAAATCGTTGAGATATGTCGTTTTCTTTATAGTGATAATCAATGCTATGCATCTTAATTTATTGTTTTTAATGTATTTTGTTTTATTTAATTACGAGACGTATCTTATTTAGGTAGGAAAATGATAATTAGGGGATTGTTCCTAAAAGTAAAAAGCGTAATCTTATTGGTGTCGGAAGGATACTGACACGGAACAGGAATTGACCAAGGATTTGGTACGCTTCAGGATGAGGCACTCGGTTACTTAGGATGAGTAATCGGCATGGAAAGCAAAACCGGACATTGAATGGATTCAATAGTAGCTAGGATGGTTACTACTAAGGAAAGATAATGGACACCTCTAGGATAGAGGAAGGATTAGACATCAGGATGATGTAAAGGACACAGCTCAAGGAACAAGTGAAGTGAGTTAGCGACGGATTGTTAACGGATCAGGATTAGATCATGGACACCGCTAGGATAGCGATGAAAGGAATACGCTGACGGATTCAGCATACTATCAAGGATTTGATGCACGGAGCACCCTAAGTAGCGGGACTGCTGCGAGTAGAGTTATGACCCCATTAGGCGAAAGCTTAGTGGGGTTTTTCTTTATTTTCTATGAAGTACTTATCTTCAATCAAATACCTACCTAGACTAATATTCTTGAGCCATACGATACGGTGGTAAATTAAACTTTGCTGCTTTAAAGCCTACCATGATTAATTTACCCGTATAGTAGTCATCACCAATAGAAGAAAATTCAAATTCATACGTTGTGTATAAACGTTTCTTACCACTTGGTAAGCGAAAACCATAAGATCCTCTTGCGACACTTAATAGCTGCAATTCCATTTTTTTACAGTACTGTTGGATAGCTTGATGGGCGTATTCTGATTGTCTTCTTTGTTGCCAAAAAAGAAAACAGAAAAAGGTTAAGCCAAGTATTGCAAAAAGATTATCCATATCATTAGCTCTTGGTAGTTTGTTGTAACGTTAATAAGGCATCTGCTAGTTTAGGATCTGCTTCTCCATGCAAGATCTGTAACATACACATACGTAATTTAGGTTGCATAACTAAATCTGAAAACAGTTGGTTGAAGAGTTGTTGATCACCCGTCTGAGCTAGACGCAGTAAGAATAAATTCGCAGTCGTAAGGTCTTCTAACCCAAGCCAGCAACGACCAGCAATCGCCACTAAGACTTCAGGGTGGCTCAACCGTTCACTAGATAGAATACTCGTTAATGCTTGAGTTAAAATAGAATGTTGAGATCCAGAAAGTGCACGGATATGCGCAGACAACAAAAATAGGTCAGCATTATCATCACCACAAAGATCATTTACAATATCTAACTGCGTTTGTGCTAGTTTTTCTGGCAGTTCTACATGTTCTAAACAACCCAGAGTGGCATATAAAACAGTCGTTGGTAAATGCGATAGTGCTTTACGTAATGCGACACCATTATTTTCTTTGCTTAAATTAGCACAAACATCCGCTAAGCCCTGAACCCCAACAAATTGCCAATTATCCCACCCATTTTTACCAGAAAGGTATGTTTGAGCATGTTCGTAGTATTGGCTCATTGATTGTTTTAAATCAGAGCGTAGTAAGCTATGAAACATGGCCATTTTGTCGTCTTTGGGCTTAAAGGTGTAAGGATTGTTAGCCAGTTTTTGTTGTTGTTCTTCGTTTAAATCGCCACTTAATGACACACCAATAGCTTCAACTACATACTTAATAAAATTACCAATATCGCCTTGTTGTAATAAACCACGCTCATCCAAAGGTAGTTTTAAAAACCAAATCCAAGGTTGTTTAGCTTCATTCCAATAAGCAATGGCTAAATGAGCATGGCGTTGAAGTGGAAAAGGATAAGGTTGCTGAGCAGCTTCAATCGATTCAAATTGTTTATTGGAAATAGGTTGCACGCGACGACCTAAATCATAAATAGCGTATTCACAATTTGATTGTTGGATAAGTTGGCTAAGCGTATAAATCTGTTCCATGATATGTCTTATTCAATGGTTAATATCATGATTATACCCAACCATTGATAAGATGGTATCCTTTGTCATTAAAAGTATCAGAGAGTGCGAGATCAATCGGTTATGACAACTTCATCATCGTTAGTTGTGTTATTGCAGCAGTTAACGGAACAATTACAACACCATGAACATTGGCAAGAGAGTTCACCATCGGATGCTGCATTGGCAAGTGTAGAGCCTTTCGCCCTTGATACTTTATCGTCAACAGAATGGTTGCAATGGATTTTTATTCCCAAGATGTTCATCTTAATTGAGAATGGACACTCATTGCCAAAAGGATTTTCAATTACCCCTTATGTTGAAGAAACACTGAAAAATCAAAAGGGCGAAGCTGAGATTATTAGCCTTTGTCAGGCCATTGATAAATTGAGTAATATTTTGTGAACATAGATAAACATATCCTAGAAGAAGAGCAACCTGTCGAAAACGATATACAACCAGAACCCATTGAGCTAGAGATTGTGTACCGTGATGAGAATTTAATTGCGATTAATAAACCGGCAGGAATGCTTGTTCACCGTTCATGGCTTGATAAATATGAAACCGTATTTGCGATGCAAACATTACGAAATCAAATTGGCCAACACGTATTCCCGCTACATCGCTTAGATAAACCGACATCAGGCATTTTGTTTTTTGCATTATCAAGTGAAGTTGCTGCTCAATTTTCACCATTGTTTTCAGGTAGAGAAATTAAAAAAACGTACCACGCTATTGTTCGTGGCTGGATAGAAGAGAGCGATACTCTTGATTATCCGCTTAAAGAGCAGTTAGATAAAATAGCGGATAAAAAGGCATCAAAAGAGGTTGAGGCAAAAGAAGCGATAACCGAATACACGCCACTCGCTAAAGTTGAGTTACCTTATTCAACGGGTAAATTTCCAACCAGTCGTTATTGTCTTATGGAACTAAAACCTCAGACTGGTAGAAAGCATCAGCTCCGTCGTCACATGGCACATTTGCGTCACCCAATTGTTGGTGATACGACTCATGGCGATGGGAAGCACAATAGATTATTTAAAGAGAATTTGGACAGCCATCGCTTGTTGTTACATGCATCAGGGCTGAGTTTTACTCACCCTATTACTAATGAAAATATAGAGATAAAAGCAGGCGTTGATGAAACATGGCAGAGATTAATGGCAGAGTTTGGTTGGGATATTGAGTTATAGAATACTGGGTTAAAGACAATAAAAAAGGGAAGTGAGATAAACTCACTTCCCTTTTTTTAACAAAGATTTTTAATTCAAATCTTGATAATCAATTAAGATTATTTAGTCATTGCTTCGCTGCCGTTTTCACGGATTTTCTTAAGCATAGACTTAACGATACGTGGGCTACCAGCTACTAGGCCGCCAGTTTTCATGTAGTCAGTGTTGCCAGAGAAGTCAGTACAGATAACGCCAGATTCACGAGCGATTAGGTCTGCTGCTGCCATTTCCCAAGGCTTAAGGCCAAGAGCGAAGAAGCCATCGATGCGAGCTGCAGCTAGGTAACATAAATCTAGAGAAGGACAGCCAGAGCTACGGATATCAGCACATTCAACAAACATCGCGCCTAGCACTTTTGAGTAGCTTTCTGCGTGTTGTTTTTGACGGTATGGAAGACCAGTCGCAAGAATTGTTTCGTTCATGTCTTTTAATTCTTGAACACGAACACGTTGGTTGTTGCGTTGAGCACCAGAACCACGTTGAGCTGTGAATAATTCATTACGGATTGGATCGTATACACAAGCAACTTCTGTACGACCTTTAATGCGAACTGCAATAGAGATAGCGAAGTGTGGGATACCTTTAACGAAGTTAGTAGTGCCATCTAATGGGTCAATGATCCATTGAACGTCAGCGTCTCTGCCTTCGATTAGGCCAGACTCTTCAGAAATGATGCTGTGATCAGGGTAAGATTTCTTGATCATATCAATAAGCATATATTGAGCATCGTTTTCGATGTTCGTAATAAACTCGTTATTGCCTTTTTTTGTTGTTTCAATTTTGTCAGTTTGCTCAAAAGATTTAGCAACAAAGTCACCGGCTTTACGCGCAGTACGTATAGCAATATTTAGCATTGGATGCATAGTTATATCCCAAAAGATGTTAAAGAACAGAAATCGGCCGCGAGTATACATAAAGTAACGCTTAAAAGGAAGCGTTTATTTTTTGTTCAGTTAGTGTCGTTCATTACAAAAAAAACCATAGCAGGTTAAAATCTCTTATATATAAAGAAGAAAGGGGTATTGCTTTATGGTAGTATCCGGCGGCTCTTTTCATCATATGGAAAAATAACATGTTAGATAGAATTCGTATTGTCCTTGTTGGTACTAGCCATTCAGGAAACATTGGGTCAGCTGCTCGTGCAATGAAAGTAATGGGTTTAACTAATATGGTATTAGTTGCGCCTGAGTGTGAAGTAGATGGTCAAGCCATCGCATTAGCTGCTGGTGCAAGTGATATTGCGAATCGTGCTCGCATTGTTGATACTTTAGATGAAGCCATTTCTGATTGTGGTTTGGTTATTGGTTCAAGTGCACGCTCAAGAACACTTGAATGGCCAATGCTAGAACCGCGTGAAGCAGGTGTAAAAGCAATAGAAGAAGCACCGTCTCATCCAATCGCATTCATTTTTGGCCGAGAAAGAGTAGGATTAACAAATGAAGAATTACAGAAATGTCATTTTCATGTATGCATTCCTGCTAACCCAGAGTACAGCTCATTAAATTTAGCAATGGCGGTACAAACAATCAGTTATGAAGCACGCGTTGCTTGGTTAGATAGCGAAGCTTATAAAGGTGAAACAACAGAATCTGAATATCCTTTAAACTTCGAATTAGAATTATTCTATGAACACCTTGAAAAAGTCATGACAGACACAGACTTTATAAATAAGGCTCATCCTGGACAAGTGATGAATAAGATGCGTCGTATGTTTAATCGATGCCGTCCTGAAACACATGAATTACGCACTTTACGCGGTATATTAACCGCAGTAGAAAGAAGCATGAAAGACGAAAATATAAGCAAGTAATAATACTTGACTAAAATAGTGGGATAAATACTTGACCAAAATAGTCAGGTATGGGAAACTTCATTCCATACGAATAGTGTGGATATGAGGTAACTTATGAAATTAACTTCGAAGGGAAGGTATGCTGTAACAGCAATGCTAGATGTTGCACTGCATGCTCAAGAAGGCCCTGTGCCACTTGCCGATATCTCGGAGCGACAAGGGATTTCATTATCTTATCTTGAACAATTATTCTCTAAATTACGTAAAGCCGGTTTGGTTGCTAGTGTTAGAGGTCCAGGTGGTGGTTATCACTTAGGATTAAAACCAGATGAAATCGCAGTTGGAATGGTTATTTCAGCGGTTGATGAATCGGTTGATGCAACTAAATGTCATGGGAAAGAAGGCTGCCAAGGTGGAACGCGTTGTTTAACGCATACCTTGTGGCGTGATTTAAGTTCTCGTATTAGTAGCTTCTTAGATGGAATTACTCTTGGTGAACTCATGATAGATAATGAAGTTCAACAAGTATCAGATAGACAAAATATCGATGCCGCCTTAAATAATGGGTTAGCACCGAGTTCTAAATTAACAAATTCTGTGGGTGTTAATGTCCGCTTTTGACGGTCAAACGTCTGTATTCTCGGAGATGAAAATGAAACTGCCAATTTACTTTGATTATTCGGCGACTTGTCCTGTTGATGAGCGTGTTGCGAATAAAATGGTTCAACATATGACAATGGATGGATGCTTTGGTAATCCAGCATCACGTTCACACCGTTACGGCTGGCAGGCTGAAGAAGCGGTTGATACCGCTCGTGACAATATTGCTGCTTTATTAAATGCTGATCCACGTGAGATCGTATTTACATCTGGCGCTACAGAATCAGATAACCTTGCAATTAAGGGTGCTGCACATTTCTATCATAAGAAAGGCAAGCACGTAATTACTTGCAAAACAGAACATAAAGCCGTTCTTGACCCATGTCGTCAACTTGAGCGTGAAGGCTATGAAGTTACTTACCTAGACCCAGAATCTAATGGTTTAGTTGACCTAGCTAAATTAGAAGCAGCAATGCGTGAAGATACCGTGCTTGTTTCTATTATGCATGTAAACAATGAAATTGGTGTGATTCAAGACATCACAGCAATTGGTGAACTTTGTCGTTCACGTAAAATTATTTTCCATGTTGATGCAGCACAATCAGCAGGTAAGGTCCCTCTTGATGTACAAGAAATGAAAGTGGATTTAATCTCTCTTTCTGCTCATAAAATGTATGGCCCTAAAGGCATTGGTGCATTGTACGTTCGTCGTAAACCACGTATTCGTTTAGAAGCACAAATGCACGGTGGCGGTCATGAGCGTGGTTTCCGTTCTGGTACATTAGCAACTCATCAAATCGTTGGCATGGGTGAAGCGTGTCGTATCGCAAAAGAAGAGATGCAAAAAGATTATGATCATTGTTTAGCAATGCGTGATCGTCTTCTTGATGGCGTTAAAGATATGGAAGCTGTACACATTAATGGTGATTTAGACCAACGTGTACCACATAACTTAAACATCAGCTTTGAATTTGTTGAAGGTGAATCATTGCTAATGGCACTGAAAGATCTTGCGGTTTCTTCAGGTTCAGCATGTACGTCAGCAAGTCTTGAACCATCGTATGTATTACGTGCGTTAGGTCTGAATGATGAGCTAGCACACAGTTCAATTCGTTTCTCATTTGGTCGTTATACGACAGAAGAAGAGATTGATCATGCAATCACACAAATTAGCCAAGCAGTAAACAAACTGCGTGATATGTCTCCATTATGGGATATGTATAAAGAAGGCATCGACTTAAACACGGTTGAGTGGGCACACCACTAACACGGACGTTCCAGAATTTAGAGGTATTTATCATGGCTTATAGCGAAAAAGTAATCGATCATTACGAAAACCCACGTAACGTTGGTTCATTTGAAAAAGATGATCCATCGGTTGGTAGTGGTATGGTTGGTGCGCCTGCATGTGGTGATGTAATGAAATTGCAAATCAAGGTATCTCCAGAAGGTATTATTGAAGATGCAAAATTCAAAACATACGGCTGTGGTTCAGCAATCGCATCAAGCTCATTAGTTACTGAATGGGTAAAAGGTAAAACTCTAGACGAAGCAGCTGCGTTGAAAAATGCTGAAATTGCTGAAGAGCTAGAATTACCACCAGTGAAAGTACACTGTTCAATCTTAGCGGAAGATGCGATTAAAGCAGCGGTACTAGATTACCGTAATAAACACTAAGATTAAGTAACATTATAAAGCGTCTTGTTTACGTTATATTATGTAAATATGACGCTTTATTGTTTAATATAGGTCGTTATAAATTAACGACACCCATGACCACAAACAAATATAGTAAAGGTTGTAGTATGGCCATTTCAGTTACTGAAGCAGCAGCAAGCCGTGTTCAAACATTTCTTGAAAACAGAGGGAAAGGCATTGGTCTACGTTTAGGCGTAAGAACCTCTGGTTGCTCAGGTATGGCGTATATTCTTGAATTTGTTGATGAACTAAACGAAGAAGACGAAGTGTTTGAAGAGTTTGGTGTAAAAATCATTATCGATCCTAAAAGCCTAGCTTACATGGATGGAACAGAATTAGACTTTGCCAAAGAAGGTTTAAATGAAGGTTTCCAATTCAACAATCCAAACGTAAAAAGTGAATGTGGGTGTGGTGAAAGCTTCAACGTATAGAGCATAACGTTAACTATGAATCATTTTGAATTATTTGGGCTACCAAACCAGTTTAAACTGGATGGTGGCCTTCTTTCTGCTCAATTCCGTGAATTGCAGAAACGATTCCATCCCGATAACTTCGCGACTTCGTCAGAGCGTGACCGCTTGCTTTCCGTTCAAAAAGCGGCACAAATTAACGACGCTTATCAAACGCTAAAAAATCCAGTTTCCCGTGCAGAATATCTACTTTCAGAACAAGGTCATGACATTCGTGGTGAGCAAACTACGATGCAAGATCCAATGTTTTTAATGCAACAGATGGAACTACGAGAAGATTTAGAAGACATCTCATCAAGTTCTGATCCTGAAAGTGCACTATTTGATTTTTCTGAAAATGTTTCCGCAATGCGTAAATCACAATTGGCTGAGTTAGAACAGCAGTTAGACGCGGATGCATGGCAAGAAGCGGCACAAAGCGTACGTAAACTAAAGTTTATTGATAAGCTAAATCAAGAAGTCGAAAAGTTAGAAGATAAATTATTAAATTAATCTTTGTTAGATTAATTAAGTGAAGGATATTACTCATGGCATTTCTACAAATTTCTGAGCCTGGACAAAGTGCTGCACCACATCAACATAAACTAGCAGTCGGCATCGATTTAGGCACAACTAACTCATTGGTCGCTTCGGTTCGAAGTGGTGAAGCAAAGACATTACCTGATACAAAAGGTAACGTAATTCTTCCGTCCGTGGTGCAATATCAAAACGATAAAATTTGTGTGGGTGCCAACGCTTACCAATCAGCCGCTTCTGATCCTCAAAATACCATTATTTCGGTAAAACGTTTAATGGGACGCTCATTGAAAGACATTCAAGCGCGTTACCCTGATCTACCTTACCAATTTACAGAAAGTGATAACGGGTTACCTGTTATTAGTACACCTCAAGGTGATGTTAATCCAGTTCAAGTATCAGCGGAGATCCTTAAATCGTTATCTAATCGTGCTCAAGCAACGTTAGGTGGTGATCTTGAAGGTGTGGTAATTACAGTACCGGCTTATTTTGATGATGCTCAGCGCGCAGGAACAAAAGATGCAGCAACATTAGCAGGCTTAACTGTTCTTCGTCTATTAAATGAACCAACAGCCGCAGCGATTGCTTATGGCTTAGATTCAGGTCAGGAAGGCGTTATTGCAGTCTATGATCTTGGTGGTGGGACATTTGATATTTCAATCTTACGTTTATCAAAAGGCGTATTTGAAGTATTAGCAACAGGTGGTGATTCAGCACTGGGTGGTGATGATTTCGATCATGCATTAGCTCAATGGATTAAAAACCAAGCAGGTATTACATCTGCACTTTCTAATCAAGAACAACGTGAGCTTTTAACATTAGCAACAGAAACTAAAGTGGCATTGTCAGATGCAGATTCAGTTACTGTTTCTTTTAAAGAATGGTCAGGCAATATTACGGTTGATATCTTTAATCAATTAATTCAATCATTAGTGAAGAAAACGCTAATGGCTTGTCGTCGCGCTCTAAAAGATGCAGATATTACCTCAGAAGAAGTAATGGAAGTGGTTATGGTTGGCGGTTCGACAAGAACGCCTATCATTCGCAGTTCTGTTGGTGATTATTTCGGTAAAACGCCATTAACCAGTATTGACCCTGACCAAGTGGTTGCTATTGGTGCTGCCATTCAAGCGGATATTTTAGTGGGTAATAAACCTGATGCTGAAATGTTACTGCTTGATGTTATTCCATTGTCTCTAGGTATTGAAACTATGGGTGGTTTGGTTGAAAAAATCATTCCACGCAATACCACTATTCCTGTCGCGAAAGCACAAGAATTTACGACCTTTAAAGATGGTCAAACAGGAATGATGGTTCACGTTGTTCAAGGTGAACGTGAAATGGTGGAAGACGGTCGTTCTCTTGCTCGCTTCTCATTGAAAGGCATTCCACCGATGACGGCGGGTGCTGCACATATTCGAGTGACTTACCAAGTGGATGCTGATGGACTTTTATCTGTAACGGCAATGGAAAAAAGCACAGGTGTTCAATCTCATATCCAAGTTAAGCCTTCTTATGGTTTAAGTGATAATGAAGTAGCGAACATGCTGAAAGATTCAATGACGTTTGCTAAAGAAGATATGCAAGCTCGTGCATTAGCAGAGCAGCAAGTTGAAGCGGATCGTGTTATCGAAGGGTTAGTTGTTGCGCTTAATAATGATGGCGACACATTACTATCCAAAGAAGAGCAAGCAGAAATTTTACAAGCAGTTGAAGCGTTGATCATAGTACGTCAAGGTACAGATACGCAAGCAATTGAAGATGGAATTAAACACGCTGATGAAGCAAGCCAAGAGTTTGCTGCGCGTCGAATGGATGCTTCTATTCGCGCCGCATTAGCCGGTCAATCTATTGATGAGGTATAGAAATGCCAAAGATTATTGTTCTACCACACAGTGAGCTATGCCCAGAAGGTGCAGTGCTTGAAGCCAATGAAGGCGATACGGTTTTAGACGTAGCGTTAAAAAATGGTATTGCTATTGAGCATGCGTGTGAGAAATCATGTGCATGTACTACGTGTCATATTGTTATTCGTGAAGGGTTTGACTCACTAGAAGAAAGCGATGAGCTTGAAGATGATATGCTAGATAAAGCATGGGGTTTAGAGCCAGAGTCTCGTCTAGGTTGCCAAGCGAGAATGGCAAAACAAGATTTAGTGGTAGAAATTCCAAAATATACACTAAACTTAGCATCAGAAGATCATTAATCTTACCGATTAATTAAGTTCCTTTTGATAAAGGTAAGGGATGAAGAGTGAGTGATGAACTTACCTTTCAGAACTTACCTTTTTTTATATCTGTAATAACGTAATTAAGGATGAAATTATGAGCATGAAATGGATAGATTCACGAGATATAGCAATAGAATTATCAGAAAAATACCCTGAAATAGATCCACAAACTGTTCGCTTTACCGATTTAAGAGAATGGGTGATGGCGTTAGATGAATTTGAAGACGATCCAAATCATTCTGGTGAGAAGATACTCGAAGCGATAATGCTCTGTTGGATGGATGAACGAGATTAATTTCGTTGTATTAATTGATCTAGCTTATAACGTATAAAATCCCACCAATTGGCTAGATCAATCTCTTACATTTTGTGTAAACGCCTTGTATCGCTAAGGTAAAATAGGCAAATTAGATAAAAACGAACATTCTGTTCGCTTATGCCTATTTGATATTCGCGTAATATAAAAGATCACCATGGTAACTTGTGTGATTATATGGAGTTATTGCGTATTTAAAGGAGATCCACCATGTCACAAAAGATGACAGTACAACTTTCAACAGAAGTAGCAGCAGCTCATTGGGGTGATAATGCGCTAATTTCATTTGCCGCTGAAGGCGCAGTCATTCACTGTGTAAATACTGATGTGTGCAGTGCAATTCAACAAGCGGCTAGAAAGTTAAACGGCCAAGGCATTGTTGAGGTTGAATTAAAAGGGTCAGATTGGGATCTTGAATCTATTTGGTCTTTTATTCAGGGTTTCCGTAATTCTAAAAAGAACAACGATGTGACTTGGGCTGCATTACCTGATGTGGATGAAAATGAGCTGAAGGCACGTATTTTAACGACTAACTGGACACGCGACATCATCAATAAAACAGCGGAAGAAGTCGCGCCACGTCAATTGGCAACGATGGCTTCTGAGTTTATTAAGTCAGTGGCGCCAGCAGGAACAGTGACAACTAAAATTGTAAAAGATAAAGATCTTTTAACGGAAGGTTGGACTGGTACTTATGCTGTTGGCCGCGGATCTGAGCGCACTTCAGCGATGCTGCAATTGGATTACAACCCAACAGGTGATGTTGATGCCCCTGTATTCGCTTGTCTTGTTGGTAAGGGGATCACGTTTGATTCAGGTGGATACAGCATTAAACCATCAGGTGGAATGGCATCAATGAAGTCTGATATGGGTGGTTCTGCACTAGCAACTGCCGGTCTTGCTATGTCTATTCTTCGTGGTTTAGATAAGCGTGTTAAGTTAATTCTATGCTGTGCTGAAAATATGATCTCAGGTCGAGCATTAAAATTAGGTGATGTCATTACCTATAAGAATGGCAAAACGGTAGAGATATTAAATACAGATGCAGAAGGGCGATTAGTATTAGCCGACGGTCTTCAATTTGCTTCAGCACAGAATCCAGAATTAATTATTGATTGTGCAACATTAACAGGGTCGGCTAAAATGGCCGTTGGTAATGATTTTCATTCATTATTAAGTTTTGATGATGAATTAAGCCAAAAAGCATTGTTATCAGCCCAGGAAGAAAACGAAGGACTGTGGCGTTTACCATTAATGGAATTTCACCGCGCTATGCTACCATCGAATTTTGCAGACTTAGCAAATATTGGGTCTGGCACATATTCACCAGGGGCTAGTACTGCAGCAGCCTTCCTTTCTTATTTTGTTGATGATTATAAAAAAGGATGGTTACATATGGATTGTTCAGCAACATATCGTACATCGCCTTCTGATAAATGGTCAGCCGGAGCAACAGGTGTTGGTGTAAGGACATTGGCGAACCTACTTACAAAATAACGCAGAAAAGATCGAGCCATAAACTCGGTCTTTTTTCTTATAACTATAATAGCTTCAAAAGAAGTAATGAAATTCGAAAAAAGGAAAGTAAAATGACAATAGAACGTACTTTTTCAATTGTAAAACCCGATGCCGTTAAGCGTAATCTTATTGGTGCAATTTACCGTCGTATTGAAAAAACAGGTATGCAAGTTGTTGCTGCTAAAATGTTACATCTAACTAAGGAACAAGCTGAAGGTTTTTACGCAGAGCATGAAGGCAAAGAATTCTTTAATGACCTAGTTGCTTACATGATTTCTGGTCCAGTAATGGTACAGGTATTGGAAGGTGAAAATGCGGTTGTTCGTTATCGTGAATTAATGGGTAAAACAAACCCAACAGAAGCCGCTTGTGGATCACTTCGTGCTGATTATGCGATCAGTATGCGTCATAACTCTGTTCATGGCGCTGATAGTCCTGAATCAGCAGCACGTGAAATTGCATACTTCTTCGCTGGCGATGAAATTTGTCCGCGTCCAGCGGAATAAAATCATGTTAAAAAATAAGCGAAGCTAAGGTTTCTATATTAACTAGGAATTAATCGCTTCGCTCTCTATAAGAGCAGACTCTTTTACACTGGTTGTATATCTGCTCTTATAGTATCTAGGCACGAAGTGCATATAGTTTCTATTCTTTGATCCCCAGCAATACCTCGAACCTCTAGCAATATGCCCCCAAAACTTGTACAATTCTGCGCCCGATATTCGCGGTGATGTTATTTATCAGAGAGGCAACATGACTACAGCTAAAATCAATCTACTGGACTTTGATCGTAAAGGACTTCGAGCATTTTTTTCTGAGGAATTAGGAGAGAAGGCCTTCCGTGCAGATCAAATCATGAAGTGGATGTATCACTTTGGTTGTGATGACTTCGATCAAATGAACAATATCAACAAAAAACTTCGTGAAAAACTAAAGCATAAGTGTGAGATCCGTGCTCCTTACGTATCTGAAGCTCAGCATTCTGTAGATGGCACTATCAAGTGGGCAATGAAAGTTGGCGATCAAGATGTTGAAACGGTTTATATCCCTGATGGTGATCGTGCAACGTTATGCGTCTCTTCTCAAGTAGGTTGTGCACTTGCTTGTACATTCTGCTCAACTGCTCAACAAGGTTTTAACCGTAACCTTAAAGTGTCTGAAATTGTAGGCCAAATTTGGCGTGCAGCTCGTGAAATTGGTCTAGAAAAAGAAACGGGTCGTCGTCCAATTACGAATGTTGTAATGATGGGCATGGGCGAACCATTACTTAACATGAAAAACCTAATTCCATCATTAGATATCATGCTTGATGATCTAGGTTTTGGTTTATCTAAACGTCGTGTAACCGTCTCTACATCAGGTGTCGTTTCTGGTTTAGAACAAATGATTGGTAAAGTTGACGTTGCTTTAGCTATTTCTCTTCACGCTCCAACCGATAAATTGCGCAGTGAGATTATGCCAATTAATGATCGTTGGAATATCGACGCGTTTTTAGCGTGTGTTCGTGAATACATTGCATCATCAAATGCTAACCGTGGACGCGTAACGGTAGAGTACGTACTTTTAGATCATATTAATGACGATATGGATCATGCAAGACAACTCGCAGAATTGCTAAAAGATACCCCTGCAAAGATTAATTTGATTCCATTTAACCCATATCCTGGGTCACCATACAAGAAGCCAAGTAATTCACGTATCGATCGATTCATGAAAACACTAATGGAATATGATTTTACGGTAACAGTTCGTAAAACTCGTGGTGATGATATTGATGCCGCTTGTGGTCAATTAGTGGGTGATGTAATCGATAGAACTAAACGTACTCAAGTTAAACAGCAAGGTGAGGCTATCCCTGTTAAAACTGTTTAACCTTATTGTATAACAGCAAGGGAAGGCAGAATGAGAAAATGGAGAGTCGCGCTACTAACGGTGAGTTTGTTAGTAAGTGCCGGTTGTGTCACGGTAAATGAATCCGATGAGATGACCGACGCTGAGATAATTCGAGCTGCTGAAGCTCGAGTTACTCTTGGATTAAGCTATTTAAATGCGGGTAATATGATAAAAGCCCGTGAAAATTTGGAACTGGCTGTACGATACGCTCCCGACTATTACCGCTCTCAAACTTCCCTTGCCTATTATTATCAACAAGTAGATGAAAACGAATTAGCGGAAAAGGCTTATAAACGAGCATTACGTTCTTCGTCAAAAAATGGTAATGTATTAAATAACTACGGCGTTTTTCTTTGCAAAAATGGCCGATATGAGGAAGCTCAACAGAAGTTTACTCAAGCAATAGACCAACCTTACTACTATCTTGTTTCGGCAAGTTATGAAAATGCCGCAATGTGTGCGTTAGGTAGTGGGGATAAAGTGACAGCAAAAACGTATTTTGAGCGCTCATTGGCTCACGATCCGAATCGCGTTCGTTCCACCCTTCAATTGGCTAAATTGAATATTGATGAAGGTAACTATTCAGAACCGAGAATTGCGCTGTTTAAATTTACTAAGAAGTACGGATACAAACCCGTTAGCCTAAGCTTACTCATAGAATTAGAAAAAAAAGCAGGCAATGCGCATTTAGTTAAAAAATACGCAGATTTACTCGGGAAAAAATATCCGGACTCCAGAGAATATCAGAATTATTTAAATTATGACTCCTGAAAATATTGAAGAAAAAGTAGAAACAATTGTCGCTCCAGGGCTGCTATTAAAAGAAGCTCGTGAAGCATTAGGGTTAACTCGAGAAGATGTTTCTTCTCGCTTACGTTTACGAGTAGAAGTTCTAGAGCAAATAGAAGCAGATCTATTTGATATGGGAAAGCTGGCCACCTTTACGCGTGGCTACTATCGCTCTTACGCTAAAATGGTAAATGTACCTGAAATTGAAGTTCTAAACGCATTAGATCAATTAGGTAAAGCCAAAATAGAGCAACATGATATGCAAAGCTTTTCTCGAAAGACGAAAAGAGAAAAGCACGATAATCGTATTATGAAACTGACGTGGGTAATTTTTGCAATTATTCTGGGAATGTCTGTTCTATGGTGGTGGCAAGAACAAGCTCAATTAGAGAGTGGTAATGATGCTGAATTGATCAGCGAAGTGACTACAGCTGAATCAATGGATTCTACAATTCAAAAGACAGAAACAGAGACTGCTGCTCCTCTAGATGAAGCAGAGATGCTTGACGTTGATACGAATATGTCTGAATTAGAAACGTCTCCAGAAGCACTTGAAAAAGAAATCGTAAAAAAGCCAGAAACGGCAGCGGTTTCTGAAGAAAAAGTTGAAGATAAAATAGCAATAGTTAGTGAAGATGTTGTTATGACATTCAAGAGTGATTGCTGGTTACAAGTTCAAGATGCCTCAAACAACCGTTTGTACTCGGGCGTTAAAAAAACAAATCAAACATTAAAGTTAACAGGTAAAGCGCCTTATAAATTAGTTATCGGTGCACCAAGCGCTGTAACCCTAACTTATAAAGGTAAGCCTGTTGATTTATCAGCATACCCAGCTGGTAAAGTTGCACGATTAACCCTACCTCAATAATGAGTTGATTCCATGCATATAGAGTCCCCAATCAAACGTCGCCAATCTACCCGCATTTATGTGGGTAATGTGCCTATTGGTGATGGCGCACCTATCGCTGTTCAGTCTATGACAAATACGTTAACGACTGATGTTGCAGCTACCGTTGCACAAATTAATGCACTTCAAAAAGTCGGTGCTGACATTGTACGAGTTTCGGTTCCAACGATGGATGCTGCGGAAGCGTTTAAGTTAATTAAACAGCAAGTGTCAGTGCCATTAGTCGCTGATATTCATTTTGATTACCGTATCGCGTTACAAGTAGCGGAGTATGGTGTTGATTGCTTGCGTATCAACCCTGGTAATATTGGTAACGAGCAGCGTATTCGTTCTGTTGTTGATTGTGCAAAAGATAAAAACATTCCTATTCGCATTGGCGTGAATGGCGGTTCATTAGAAAAAGACATTCAAATTAAATACAAAGAGCCAACGGCCCAAGCGTTACTTGAGTCGGCAATGCGCCATGTAGATATTTTAGAAAGAATGAACTTTGATCAATTTAAAGTCAGCGTAAAAGCATCAGATGTTTTCTTAGCAGTCGACTCTTACCGTTTATTAGCAAAACAAATTGCTCAACCATTGCACTTAGGCATTACTGAAGCGGGCGGAGCTCGTGCAGGTTCTGTTAAATCAGCCGTTGGTTTAGGCATGTTATTGTCTGAAGGTATTGGTGATACTCTACGTATTTCATTGGCAGCAGATCCTATTGAAGAGATCAAAGTTGGCTTTGATATATTAAAGTCGTTGCGTATCCGTTCTCGTGGTATTAACTTTATTGCTTGCCCAACATGTTCTCGTCAAGAGTTTGATGTTATTGCAACAGTAAACGAGTTAGAACAGCGTTTAGAAGATTTAATCACACCAATGGACGTTTCCCTTATTGGTTGTGTTGTAAACGGTCCTGGTGAGGCTGAAGTGTCTCATATGGGGATCGCGGGAAGTAATCGTAGAAGTGCCTTCTATGAAGATGGCATTCGTCAGAAAGAGCGTTTTGATAACGACAATATTGTGGATAAGCTAGAAGCAAAAATTCGTGCAAAAGCGGCAATGTTATCAAAAGAAAACCAAATTGATGTTAATCAGATTGACTGATTAGTAAACCAGATATAAATAAAACCCATTGGGAAGTGAACGTGGCTAAAGCAATCCAAGCAATTCGAGGCATGAATGACTGCCTTCCAACACAATCGCCATTGTGGCATAAAGTAGAAGATGGCGTTAAACGCGTTATTAGTGCATATGGTTACAACGAAGTTCGTATGCCTATTGTTGAACAAACTCATCTATTTAAGCGTGCTATCGGTGAAGTGACTGACGTTGTTGAAAAAGAGATGTACACGTTTGAAGATCGTAATGGTGATAGTTTAACACTTCGTCCTGAAGGAACCGCTGGCTGTGTGCGTGCAGGGATTGAAAATGGTTTACTGTACAACCAAGAACAGCGCTTATGGTACATGGGTCCAATGTTCCGTCATGAACGCCCTCAAAAAGGTCGTTACCGTCAATTTCACCAAGTTGGTGTTGAAGTCTTTGGCCTAAACGGTCCTGATGTTGATGCCGAACTTATCATGATGACTGCACGTTTATGGCGTGAATTAGGTATTGATAAACACGTTCGTTTAGAATTGAACTCTATCGGTTCATTAGAGGCTCGTGCTAACTACCGTATCGCATTAGTTGAATTTTTAGAACAGCATCTAGATGTGTTGGATGAAGATTGCAAACGTCGTATGCACACAAACCCAATGCGAGTTCTTGATACTAAAAATCCAGAAGTACAAGCTATTTTAGGTGATGCACCTAAGTTATCTGAGTATTTAGATGATGATTCAAAAGCACATTTTTCTGGTTTATGTGAACTACTTGACGCTGCTGGCATCCAATATCAAGTTAATGAACGTTTAGTTCGTGGATTAGATTATTATAACCGTACTGTTTTTGAGTGGATCACCGAAAGTTTAGGCGCTCAAGGCACGGTATGTGGTGGTGGTCGTTATGATGGCCTAGTGGAGCAATTAGGCGGTAAAACAACTCCTGCCGTTGGTTTTGCTATGGGCTTAGAGCGTTTGGTATTACTAATGGAAACATTAGAACTAACAGATGTACGTCGTTCAGTGGATGTTTACATGGTAACGTCTGGTGAAGGAACTCTAATGGCTGGAATGAAACTGGCTGAGTCACTGCGCGAACAAGTTCCAGGTTTACGAGTAATGTGTCACTTCGGTGGTGGTAACTTTAAAAAGCAATTTAAACGTGCTGATAACGCAGGTGCTGCAGTTGCTCTTATTTTAGGTGAGAGTGAAGTGGCTGAGCAAACAGTAAACGTAAAAGATTTACATACTGGCGAACAAGAAATGTTCGCTCAAGCCGATGTATTCGCAAAATTAGCTGAATTGATTTAAGAGGATAGGACGTGGAAGCCTACGAAACTGAAGAACAACAAGTTGAAGCCATTAAAAGTTGGTGGAAAGAAAACGGCAAGGCTGTCGTAGTTGGTGGCGTTGTTGGTATTGGTGCAATTTTAGGTTGGAAATATTACCAATCGACACAAATTGAAGCAAAAGAAACAGCTTCAATTTCTTATGAAAAAACACTAACAGAATTGCAAGCCTCTGGTGCAGAAGCGGCTGAATCTACACAAGCATTTATTACCGATCATGCTAAAAGTGAGTATGCGGTATTAGCGGCACTTCAGTTAGCAAAAGTTCAAGTAGATGCAGGTCAACTTGATGCAGCACTAGAGCAATTAAATTGGGTAGCAAGTAACAGTAAAGATGAATCTTTAATTGCGACGGCTCAAATTCGTTCTGCTCGTATTCAAGCAGAACAAACTCAATTTGATGCCGCTTTAGCGACATTAGCTAATGTTAAATCAACAAGTTGGGCTGCTCGTGTTGCTGAACTAAAAGGTGATATTGCTCTAGAACAAGGCGACATAGCAACGGCTCGTACTGCTTATACTGAAGCACTACAAGCTGGAATGAACCAAGCGGTTCAAATGAAACTGGACGATTTAGCAGAGTAAGGACAACTGAATGCGTAAGGTGTTAAAAAAAGCGGCATTATGTACCTTTGGTTTCTCCATGCTTTTTGGCTGTGCGAGTGAAGAAGATACAATCGTAATGGCACCGGTTCCTGTTGTTCAGAATCAATTTGAACCAACAACGGAATGGACAAGTTCAATTGGTGATGGGGTTGGGCATTATTTTTCACGTTTAACTCCTGTTTATGCTTATCAAAAAGTGTATGTCGCAAGCCGTGATGGTCTTGTTAAAGCACTTGATCCCGAAAATGGTAAAACCATTTGGGAGCAAGATTTAGAACAAGATATATCCGCACGATTGTCGGGTGGTTTAACCCTAACTTATGGCAAAGTATTCATTGGTTCTGAGAATGGAGAGGTAATAACTCTTGATGCAGAAACAGGTGAAGAATTATGGCGTAAAACGGTTGATGGTGAAGTTCTTGCTAAGCCATTAGCAGATGAGGGTTATGTCATTGTTCATACGAGTCGCGGCGCATTAATTGCTTTTGATGCTGAGACTGGCGATGAAAAATGGCAGATCAACAGTGAAGTACCTAACTTAACGCTTCGTGGCGATAGTGCTCCCGTCAGTATTTCTGGTGGTGTATTCTGGGGTATGTCTAATGGTCGTTTAGCCGCTGCATTGATCTCTAAAGGTCAATTGTTATGGCAGCAACCAGTAGGCACACCAAAAGGCGCAACTGAAATTGATCGTTTAGTTGATGTTGATGCTTCTCCGCTTATTTTAGGTGGGCGCTTATATACCATTGGCTATAATGGTCAGCTAATTGCACTGGATCTACGTACTGGTCAGCCAGCATGGAAGCGTAATTACTCATCAGCGATAAATATGTCGTCAGATGGTAAACGTCTTTTCTTAGTAACAGAGAAAGATCACGTTGTGGCAGTTGATGCTCGAAGTGGTACTGAACTTTGGAACAATGAAGAGCTTGAATACCGTCAGCTGACCTCACCGATGATTATTGATAATTATATCGTTTTAGCTGACAGTGAAGGTTATCTACACTGGTTAGATAGAGATACTGGGCTGTTCGTTTCTCAACAAGAGATCGACAGTGATGGTATCGCAGTATCCCCAATTATTGTTGAAGATGGCTTTTTAATCGTGACTCGCGAAGGCGATATCAAAAAAATGCGAATTAAATAAGTTTTATTTGCTATAATTGTGAATTGGCTCCAAGTCATTTTGACTTTGGGGCCTTTTATTGTTTTTAGATAGTGAAAGATAATCCAATTTGGTGATGGTTTTTATCCGTTCATATTAAAAAAACTATCATCAAATTGGTATTAGCTCGCGCTATGCCTATGATTAAATTAAGAGGTATATATGATTCCTGTTGTTGCTCTGGTAGGGCGTCCAAATGTTGGTAAGTCGACGCTGTTTAACCGTGTTACACGCACAAGGGATGCATTAGTTGCTGACTTTCCAGGTTTAACTCGTGACCGTAAGTACGGTCGTGCTAAGTTAGAAGAACTTGAATTCATTTTGATCGATACCGGCGGTATTGATGGAACTGAAGAAGGTGTAGAAACTAAAATGGCTGAACAGTCATTAGCTGCGATTGAAGAAGCTGATGTTGTGTTATTTATGGTTGATGGCCGTGCTGGTTTAACATCATCTGATGAAGCGATTGCAAAACACTTACGCTCACGCGAAAAACCAACGTTCTTAGTAGTAAATAAGATCGATGGTATTGATGCCGATGCAGCAAGTGCTGAGTTCTGGCAATTAGGGATGAATAAAGTTTATCAAATTGCAGCATCACATGGTCGTGGTGTAACGTCTCTACTTGAGTTGGCTCTTGCTCCTTTCATGGAAGAGTTAATTCAAGAATCTTTGAAAGATGAAAATGGTGAGATCATGGATCTTACTGAATTTGAAGATTTTGACGAAGAAGAAAAAGATTTAACAGAAGAAGATGCAGAAAAAGACTTTGCTCGCCTTCAAGACCAACCAATCAAACTTGCGATTATCGGTCGTCCTAACGTAGGTAAATCAACGCTAATTAACCGTATTTTAGGTGAAGAGCGTGTGGTTGTTTACGATATGCCAGGTACTACTCGTGATTCTATTTACATTCCAATGGAACGTGAAGGTCAAGAATACGTACTTATTGATACTGCAGGTGTTCGTCGCCGTGGCCGTATCAATGAAACGGTTGAGAAATTCTCTGTAATCAAAACATTGAAAGCGGTTGAAGATGCTAACGTAGTATTGCTTGTTATCGATGCTCGTGAAAACATCTCAGATCAAGATCTAAGCTTATTAGGCTTTGCATTGAACGCCGGTCGTTCATTAGTGATTGCAGTGAATAAGTGGGATGGTCTTGATAATGAAGTTAAGGAAAAAGTGAAATCTGAGCTAGACCGTCGTCTAGGTTTCGTTGATTTTGCTCGTCTGCACTTTATTTCAGCGTTGCATGGTACAGGTGTTGGTCATTTATATGAATCAGTACAAGAAGCGTATGTTTCAGCAACTAAACGTGTAGGTACATCTGTTCTTACTCGTGTTATGAAAATGGCTCAAGATGATCACCAACCGCCAATGGTTCGTGGCCGTCGTGTGAAATTGAAATATGCACACGCAGGTGGTTATAACCCACCGCTTATCGTTATTCACGGTAACCAAGTAAAAGAATTACCATCTTCTTACAAACGTTTCTTAATGAACTACTTCCGTAAATCATTAGAAATAATGGGCACACCTATTCGTATTCAATTCCAGAATAGTGAAAACCCATTTGAAGATCGCGGTGGCAAGTTGACTCTATCTCAAGAGCGTCAACGCAAGCGCCTAGTTGGCGCGGTGAAAAACCGTAATAAAAAGTAATTTTTAATTACCTTACTTATACATAGTCAATAATAAAACGCCCACCTTGTTGGGCGTTTTTTTTAGGTGAAATTTATGATAGAGCTATCAGCAACAGAGATTCTTTTTTGTCATAACACATGGCAACACACGTCAGTTGTTCAATTAATTAAAGAAACAGACCAAGGGACATGGTTTGTTACTAAAGAAACGCCCTTTCATCCAGTTAGCCACATCTGGCCTGATCATCCTGAAGATAAAGGTACTGTCGTGATTAATGGGATTAAATACCCAGTACTTGCTTGTCAAACGGGTGCGATTGAATTGGCAACCGGTGAGCTATATATAGATAAAGATATCCCAATTAAACGTGGAGAAGCGGGGTGGGTGTTTGTTGTATCGCATTTTATCTCTAAAAAATCTAATATTGCAGTAGAAAATACTGTCGAACTAACGGTTGATAAAGAATACCAAGATGCATTGAGCCGTGGGCACAGTGCAGGTCATATCGCTTATCTCGCATTAAATAAAGTATTACATACAAGTTATTGGCGTAAGGATGCAGATAGAAAAGACGAATTAGGACATCACAATTTTAATAGCTATGCACAGGAAACCAGTTTTGTCACAGAAGATCAGTGTGAAGACGTTTACCGTCTAGGAAAAACATTACGTAAGCGTGGCTTGAATAGTGCTGAACTGATGGCTGATCTTAGCTCTATTACTGAGCAAGTAAATCAGCAGATAACTGTGTGGTTAGCCTTAGAAAATGAAGTTTCTATTGAATGTGAAGGTAAAGCGTTAACCGATTCACGTTACTGGATTGCAGATTTTGGTATAGATGGTGTAGTAAAACTTCCTTGTGGTGGAACTCATGTCTCTTCATTTAAAGAATATCAAGAGATTAAAGTTGAGCTGAAAACACAAGGTGAACAAGAATTATTAATGCTGACTCATTCGAAAAAACGAATTTAAAGTTGAAATTACATAAGATGTAATTCTTATTTTGCATTTTGTGTAATTTGCGTTTTTTCCACTAAAACAGAGAAGGTTAATGCTGATTGATGTTCTGGATCTTCTGGTTTTAAAACCACTAATTGAAACATTATATCGTTTTAAATTGAAGGACAGGATATGTAACTAATGCTTTCGGGGTGTGGTTATATAAATGTTCTTAAGTGGCATGATCGCTGATCAGATCCCAATAAGCATGAAGATCCGCATTCTTTGATGTGTACAGAGAGTCTGTATTTATTTTTAAATAAATTAAGAAGGAATATGCAATGCAAATAAATGAGTGTCCTAAATGTCAGTCTGAATTACGTTGGCATAAAGAAGGATATCATTGCGATTTTTGTCAGGTTGATTTTAAAAAAATAGCCTACTGTCCAGATTGCAACAAAGAAATGGAAAAGCTCAATGCATGTGGTGCACCAAGCTATTTTTGTCATGATTGTAATGAGTTGAAATCAAAATCTCGTGCGAAAACAGAATTTGTAGAAATTAGTCTTAGTTAATTACGGTAGATGTAATTTCACCATCGACAAAGCGAGTGGTTATGTTCTCACCCGTTTCTACTTGTTTTGTTGAAGTGACAACCGCGCCTTTCTTATTACGAGTAATAGAGTAGCCGCGTTGTAATGTTGCTAATGGGCTTACAGTATCCAGTTTTTCTGCTGCTAGAGCTAACTGATGGCGCTGCATGAGCAAATTTCTATCCATTGAATCTAATAAGCGACGTTTTAATTCTTCAATACGTAATTTATCTTGAGGGATTTTTTTACTTGGAGATAAATTATTTAATCGGAGAGTTAGGTTTTCAATTTTATGCTGATGACGTTGTAGGCGTTGCTGCATATACGTCATTAAACGCTGATTCAAATCATCTAGTTTTTGGCTTTGATTATTTAACTGCATTTGTGGATGCTGTTTTTCAAGACGATGTTGAAGTGCTGATAATTGGCGCTGCTGCCCTGATAAATAGCGATCCATTGCACTGTTCAGACGACGTTTCTGGTGAGTAACGGTTTGCAGCTGGGAAGATAAATCTCGGCTCACTAATTCAGCGGCTGCAGAAGGCGTCGGAGCTCTAACATCAGCAACAAAATCTGCAATGGTTACGTCAATTTCATGGCCTACGGCACTAACGATAGGGATTTTACTAGCTGCAATTGTACGAGCGACTATTTCTTCGTTGAAGCACCAAAGATCCTCTAGAGAACCACCGCCACGGCCAACGATCAAAATATCACATTCATTACGAGTATTGGCACGTCCAATCGCTTGAGCTATTTGAATTGCAGCGCTTGCTCCTTGTACCATCGTAGGATAAATCACGACAGGAAGATTAGGATCTCGTCGTTTTAATACATTTAAGATATCAAACAATGCAGCGCCAGTTTGCGAGGTAATGACACCAACACGTTTTGGTTGCTCAGGTAAAGGTTGTTTCGCTGTTTGAGCAAAAAGTCCTTCAGCGGCGAGTGACATTTTTAATTGATCAAACTCTTGTTGAAGACGACCATCTCCTTCGGGCTGCATACTTTCAATGATTATTTGGTAGTCACCACGAGGTTCATAAAGAGAAAGGCGGGCTTTAACAAGAACTTGTTTACCGTTTTGGGGCTTAAAGGTAACTCGACGGTTATTGCCTTTAAACATAGCACATTTGACTTGAGCTTGACTGTCTTTGAGGGTGAGGTACCAGTGGCCAGAAACAGGCACGGTTAGGTTGGATATTTCACCAACAAGCCAAACAATTCCCATTTCATTCTCTAATAATAAGCGAACTTCAGAGTTAAGACGAGAGACAGTAAAGATGCGAGGATTGGAATCGAGAGACATCAGAATGCCTTAGACATGAATATAGGAATTAGCGGCAATATAATACATATCAAGGGGGTAAATGCAAATTAAAAACAAATAAATGTCTAGCCAAGCGTTTGCGTGATGCGTATAATCCGTCTGCAATATCAAATCCAAAACACTTTATTATGCGAAACGATAAAGTGGGATTTATTTCTTTTAACACCTTATGTTGTGAGATATTGCAAATGCTACGAATCGCAAAAGAAGCTTTAACCTTCGATGACGTTTTACTCGTCCCAGCACACTCTACTGTTCTTCCTAACACCGCTGATATTCGCACTCAGTTAACGAAGAGCATCTCTCTAAATATCCCAATGATTTCAGCATCAATGGATACCGTGACAGAAGCGCGTCTTGCTATTGCTTTAGCGCAAGAGGGTGGCATCGGTTTTATCCACAAAAACATGTCAATTGAACAGCAAGCTGAAGAAGTTCGCTTAGTAAAAATCTTTGAAGCAGGCGTTGTCTCTGCTCCAGTAACCGTTCGTCCTGACGCAACTATTCAAGATGTGAAAGATCTGACTGAAAAACACGGTTTTGCTGGCTTCCCTGTAGTAACTGACACTAATGAACTTGTTGGTATCATTACTGGTCGTGATGTTCGTTTCGTAACAGATTTATCTAAGAAAGTTGACGTTGTAATGACGCCAAAATCACGCTTAGCTTCTGTTAAAGAAGGCGCAACTCGTGAAGAAGTTCAAGAGAAAATGCATGAAGCTCGCGTTGAGAAAGTATTGGTAGTGAACGATGAGTTCCAACTAACTGGTATGATCACAGCAAAAGATTTCCATAAAGCAGAACGTAAACCGAATGCATGTAAAGACGAACGTGGTCGTCTACGTGTTGGTGCTGCTGTTGGTGCGGGTGCTGGTAATGAAGAGCGTGTTGCTGCTCTTGTTGAAGCGGGTGTTGACGTACTACTTATCGATTCATCACACGGTCACTCAGAAGGCGTTTTACAACGTATTCGTGAAACTCGTGCTGCTTTCCCTGATCTACAAATAATCGGTGGTAACGTTGCGACTGGTTTAGGCGCTCAAGCATTAATCGATGCTGGCGTAAGTGCGGTTAAAGTAGGTATTGGCCCTGGTTCAATTTGTACTACTCGAATTGTAACGGGTGTTGGTGTTCCTCAAATTACAGCAATTTCAGACGCAGCTGAAGTGGCAAATGCTCACGGCATCCCTGTTATTGCAGATGGCGGCATTCGTTACTCTGGTGATATCTGTAAAGCAATCGCTGCCGGTGCATCATGTGTCATGGTTGGCTCAATGTTTGCTGGTACAGAAGAAGCACCGGGTGAAGTTATTCTTTATCAAGGTCGTTCATACAAATCTTACCGTGGCATGGGCTCTCTTGGCGCAATGTCTCAAGGTTCTTCAGACCGTTACTTCCAATCAGATAATGCAGCCGACAAACTTGTACCAGAAGGTATTGAAGGTCGTATCGCTTATCGTGGTCGTCTAAAAGAGATCGTTCACCAACAAATGGGTGGTTTACGCTCAAGTATGGGTCTAACGGGTTCTGCAACGATTGAAGACATGCGTACTAAAGCAGAATTTGTACGAATCTCAGGTGCGGGTATGAAAGAATCGCACGTACATGATGTTCAGATCACAAAAGAAGCACCAAACTACCGTTTAGGTTAGAAAAAGCGCCTAGGTTAATTTTTCTTCATATTTTTCTTTGAAATATGAAGAAATACTTTGTACCAAATTCAATTTTAAGCGTGTGGTTTTATAGTAAAACCACACTAAATAAATGACTTTTTGAGAAAGACTAATGACGACTAATATCCACGCTCAACGCATTCTTATTTTAGATTTTGGTTCTCAATACACGCAGCTTGTTGCGCGTCGTATTCGTGAGATAGGTGTTTACTGTGAGCTTTGGAGCTGGGATGTAGAAGAATCGGATATCCGTGACTTCAATCCTGATGGCATCATATTATCTGGTGGTCCAGAAAGTGTTACAGAGGCAAATTCTCCTCGTGCTCCTCAATATGTATTTGATTCTGGTGTTCCTGTATTCGGTGTATGTTACGGCATGCAAACAATGGCAGAGCAACTTGGCGGTAAAGTAGCAACGTCTACTGAGCGTGAGTTTGGCTATGCTGCGGTTCAAGTAACTGGCGAATCAGCGTTGTTTAAAGATCTTGAAGCAACTCAAGATGTTTGGATGAGCCACGGTGATAAAGTTGTTGAAATTCCATCTGATTTCGTAAAAATTGCAGAGACAGAAACTTGTCCTTACGCTGCAATGGCGAATGAAGAGAAAAAATATTACGGTGTTCAATTCCACCCAGAAGTAACACACACTAAAAATGGCCTAAAAATGCTTGAGAACTTTGTTCTTAATGTATGTGGTTGTGAAGGTCTGTGGACTTCTGCATCTATCATTGAAGATGCAGTTGCTCGTATTAAAGAGCAAGTGGGTGACGATGAAGTTATCCTTGGATTATCTGGTGGTGTTGATTCATCAGTGGTTGCGATGCTTGCTCACCGTGCAATTGGCGACAAACTAACGTGTGTATTTGTTGATAACGGTTTACTTCGTTTAAATGAAGCAGAACAAGTGATGGAAATGTTCAGTGAAGGCTTTGGTCTTAAGATCATTCATGTTGAAGCTGAAGAGCGTTTCTTAACTGCTCTTAGTGGTGAATCCGATCCAGAAGCTAAGCGTAAGATCATTGGTCATGTGTTTGTTGATATCTTTGATGAAGAATCTAAGAAACTATCAAATGCTAAGTGGTTAGCTCAAGGGACAATTTACCCAGACGTTATCGAGTCTGCGGCGTCTAAAACGGGTAAAGCACACGTTATTAAATCTCACCATAACGTTGGCGGCCTTCCTGATGACATGGAAATGGGTCTTGTTGAACCGTTACGTGAATTGTTTAAAGATGAAGTTCGTAAGATCGGTCTAGAATTAGGTCTTCCATACAACATGCTTTATCGTCACCCGTTCCCTGGACCTGGTCTAGGTGTACGTGTTCTTGGCGAAGTTAAGAAAGAGTACTGTGATTTACTTCGTCGTGCTGATGCGATCTTTATTGAAGAACTTCATAATGCTGATCTTTACAATAAAGTATCTCAAGCATTCACGGTATTCTTACCAGTACGCTCTGTTGGCGTAATGGGTGATGGCCGTAAATACGATTGGGTTGTCTCTCTACGTGCGGTAGAAACCATTGATTTCATGACGGCGCATTGGGCACATTTACCATACGATTTCTTAGGTAAAGTATCTAACCGTATTATTAATGAAGTTGGTGGTATTTCTCGTGTTGTTTACGATATTTCAGGTAAACCACCAGCGACGATTGAATGGGAATAATTCTAATTTAATTGTTAAATGATGAATATAATAAAGCGCCGAAAGGCGCTTTTTTTGTTTCTATTGTAATGTAAATATTAACCTTGTTAGTTATATGTTTCATTGAAACATTATTTTACAAATTTACTATTTGCACAGTGCTGAAAATGCAATGTATTCATCTTTTCTTAGCAATATCTGGTTTACACTGATTTAGCAAAGGAATAGATAAAGAATAAAAAAAATTAAATCTCTTTATCTTTACATACAACATTAAACAAAATGGAGTTACGGATGAGTAACCAAGCAGCAGAGAAAGCATCTAAGCCAAGTGGTATGGATCGCTTTCTAAATACAATCGAACGAGTAGGTAATAAGATCCCAGATCCTGCACTACTGTTTTTCTGGGGCCTTTTAATTGTTTGGGGCCTTTCGGCGCTATTATCACAAGTACAATTTGACTTGATTCATCCTGTTACTCAAGATGCAGTTCAAGTGAAAAACCTTTTAACGGGTGATTCTTTAGCAAACTTTTTAGCAACAATGGTAACTAACTTTACCAGTTTTGCTCCATTAGGCATCGTATTAGTTGCCATGCTAGGTGTTGGTGTTGCTGACTCTTCAGGCTTTATTCAAACTGGCCTAAAGAAAATGCTGAACTTCACGCCAGCTAAATTACTAACACCAATGCTTATCCTTGTTGCGATTGTGTCACACACAGCAGCAGATGCCGGTTATGTATTAGTTATTCCACTTGGTGGTATCATTTTCCACGCGGCGGGTCGTCATCCGTTAGCGGGTATTGCCGCAGCATTTGCCGGTGTATCTGGTGGTTTCTCTGCTAACTTTATTCCATCGGGTATTGATCCATTACTTGCCGGTTTTACACAAACTGCAGCACAAGTATTGGATACGTCTTACATCGTTAACCCATTAGCAAATATTTACTTTACTGGTCTTTCTTCAATTTTAATTGTTGTGATTGGTTGGTATGTAACCGAGAAAATCATTGAGCCTCGTTTAGCGAAAACACCAGTAGATAAAGATGCAGAAACCGCGCCAGATTTAGGATCATTCACTGAAATTGAATCAAGAGCATTTAAGTTTGCAGGTTGGGCAATGGTTGCTGGTATCGCATTACTTATCGCGCTTATTTACCCTGAAGATTCAGCGCTTCGTTCTCCAGATGGTCAAATTACCTCATTCTCTGCGCCATTAATGAAGTCTATTGTTCCACTTATCTTCATTTTATTTATCATTCCGGGTATCGTTTTTGGGCGAGTTTCTGGTACGTTTAAAAGCAGTAATGATGTAATCAAAGCAATGTCAGAGACGATGGGCACAATGGGTGCATACATGGTTATGTCATTCTTCTGTGCACAGTTCTTAGTTGCGTTCAGCCAATCGAACATTGGTACAATCTTAGCGATGTACGGTGCTGATGTACTTAAAGCAATGGAGCTTCCTGGTCAGCTAACGATTATTGGTATGATTTTGCTTACCGCATTTGTAAACCTATTAATCGGTTCTGCATCAGCTAAATGGGCATTAATTGGTCCAGTATTAGTTCCAATGCTAATGGGTGTTGGTATCTCTCCTGAGTTATCTCAAGCGGCATACCGTGTAGGTGATTCTGTTTCAAATATCATCTCACCATTAATGGTATTCTTCCCATTAGTAGTGGTTTATTGCCAACGTTATGTTAAGTCTACAGGTATCGGTACATTGGCTTCTCTAATGATGCCTTTCTCTATCGCGATGCTAATTGGTTGGACAATCTTCTTACTAGCGTACTGGGCTCTAGGTATTCCTCTAGGGATACAAGCACCATATACATACCAATTACCTGGTTAATATAAGCACTTCGCTTTATGAAATAGCTTATAAAATAAAAGCCCTGAGAATGATAAGTTCTCAGGGCTTTTTTGTATGACGTTCTTTTCTTTTTTATTATTTAAATTTTCTTAAATAACGATAAACAGAGTCTTTAGACACATTAAGAATGTTGGCGGTTATTTGAGTCGCATCTTTTATATTAAACGCCCCTTGATGATGTAAACGTTCAACAATGGTTCTTACTCTTCGAGAAATAGCAATGCTTTCATCTTCTAATACTTCGCTTTGTATTCTTGCAATAGAGTCTGTCAGCATTTCAATACTGTCTTTTGCAAAGGTTTCAGGTGACGCTGCTAATTGATTTGCTTGTGGGAATAGGTCCATAAAGAAGCTATTCATTGGCACATCAAGATTAGAGTTAATGCAAAGTAAAGCGATAGGTATTCCTGCTTCATTTCTAATCATTGAAGTAACAGAGCGAAGTAGTTCACCTTTATCAGTTCTTGTGAAATAAGGTGTCGATACATCGGATCCTGCCTTCAATTTCTCTAACGCAAGATTGGTAATGGGTGCACCAATACCACGACCAGTGACGTGGCCATTAGCGATCTTTATGATTGATGGATTATCAGAATCAAGAGAGTGCAGTACCACTTCAACATGTTTTCCAAACATAGCAGCAATGCCATCAACAATACTATAAGTTGATTTCAGTATGAGTTTATCGGCAGTAGAAAGTTTATGTAGCATATGTTTTCTTTATGTTGGTAAAAAGATGATGTCACTTAGTGTGTAAGTGACATCTTTTCATTATGACGCCATTATTTCAATGATTTCATGATCAATATTTGGCATTCCAGTTGTTATCATTCTACCGATGTTTTGAATGGTTTTTTCTACATCTTCAGCAATAACACCCTGCTTCGTTACGCAATGATTATTCAAAGCGAGTAGGGATGATTTCATTGCCGATTGGGCGCTGCTGCCTACTTTCATCGCACAGGTTGATTTCGCACCATCACAGATCATACCGCTAGTATCACTGATTGTGTTTTGTATTGCTGAACAAGATTGCTCGAATGTACCACCCGCTAAATATACCATTGCCATTGCTGCAGCAGCAGATGTGACGGCATTACCACAAAATGCGGATAGTGGTGGATAATGAGATTTGATGTAAATGGCACCAAGGTGACTCATAATAAAGGCTCTTGCTAATGCTTCTTCATCAGCATTATAAAAATCAGCCATTTTAACGACCGGAATCGTTGCGGCTATACCTTGATTACCGCTGCCATAATTAGACATAGCAGGTAAAGTCGCGCCACCCATTCGAGCATCAGATGCTGCAGAGGTATAAATTAAAATATCACTATCTAAGCTTTTTGAAAGTAAACCAGTATCTATATTCTTTTGATAAGTTCGACCCACTTCTAAGCCGTATGGGTTCTTTAGTCCTTCTTGAGCTAGTGCAATATTGAGATCTTTAGCTTTAAGAATAAATTTAATGTCATCGAATTCAGCGTGAGTTGCAAAGTCATAAATGGATGAAATAGTGATATCTACACCATCACAAATAGAAGCGGTAGAGGCTTTTGGTAATGAAGAATCAAGGGAAAAAATGACATTACCATCAAGTCGTTTTTCTACAATGAGAGTGTGACCCCCGCTGATAGTGACTTCTGCGTGATGTTGTGAGCCTTTAACTACAACGCGACAATAAATGAACTCCTCTGTAGTTTCTCGTTTTACTTGAACTCGACCAGCATCAATAAGTTGTTGCGCTTCATTTACTTGGGATTCAGTCAGTTTTGCAAGAACTTCTAAACCAGCTTCTGGGTTTCCACCTGTAGCGCCAGTTGCTGCTGCGATGGCAAGACCAACTCTACCTGTTCTTGGAACAAAAACACCCATACTATTTTTATACAAATTATCAGAGACAAAAACATCAATTGTTTCAGCTTTTTCTCCTAGCATTTGCGTTGCTACGCTTGTTGCATAGGCCGCACAAATAGGTTCAGTACAGCCAAGAGCTGGCTTCACGACATTTTTTAAAATAGTAATGTATTGCTTCCAGGTAGAGTTCATTTTGTTCACCTTTTTAGTTATACCGTTGTTTTCTTGTGAGCAATCGCTTCGACTTCAACTAATACGCCAAGCGGAAGATCTTTTACCGCAAAGCAAGAACGAGCAGGGCAGTCGGTATGGAAAACGGTTTTATATACTTCATTAAATGCTGAAAAATCAGTGATGTTAGCAAGGTAGCAGGTTGTTTTTAAAACCGTATTCACATCACCATCAGCGGCTTCAATTACTGACATTAAGTTTTTAAGAGACATTACTGATTGAGCGGTAATGCCCCCTTCTACAACAGAGCCAGTTGAGCCATCAACAGGTAATTGACCTGATGTGAAAATAAGACCATTAAATGCAGTACCGTGAGAGTAAGGACCGATTGCTTCTGGAGCTGATTTTGCCACGATAATTTGTTTCATATTTCCCATCCTTTTTTTTGCAACTATTGTTGACTTGGAGTTTGATTTTTAATTATGCAAAAATAATTGCATTTATTTGTGTGAGTTGAATTTATGCTTATTCGTAAGGGAATGCAATGACTTTGTTGCAAATCTTTGTTTATTTTACGAACTGAGATCTCGATATCATTTCAAATAAAATTGCATTGTTATTTTTAAATTAGAGAGTAAATTCTTCAAAAGTTGCAAAAAATGGCGTTTAGACGCTTTAAAATTATAAAAATAATGTTCCCTACAAAGATGGAGTTTTATATGAACACAGCTACATTGGCGAATCCAAGTCATGGTAAAAGTGATATGACTGATTCTGAATGGAAAAAAGCCACTAAATTCGACAGTGTCGATATTGGATGGATTGTAATCAGCATTGGTATGGCGATAGGGGCAGGGATCGTATTTTTACCTGTTCAAGTTGGGATAATGGGGATTTGGGTTTTTCTTCTGTCTTCAATTATTGGTTACCCAGCCATGTATTTGTTTCAAAAACTTTTTATCAATACTCTTGCCGAAGCAAAAACATGTACAGATTATCCTGGTGTGATTACCGGATATTTAGGTAAAAACTGGGGGGTAGCTTTAGGAGCCCTTTATTTCATCATGCTTGTTATTTGGGTATTGGTATACGCACTTGCTGTAACCAATGACAGTTCTTCGTACTTACATTCGTTTGGTGTTACGGAAGGGCATTTAAATGATAACGTGTTTTATGGTTTAGGTTTAATTTGTATACTTGCTTTTATTGGTTCTAAAGGTGAGAAGTTACTCTTTAAATTATCTGGCTTTATGGCCGTAACAGTACTTTCATTAGTTGCTGTTATGGGGTTATTACTGGTTTCTCGTTGGGATTTTTCTAACGTACCAGCCATTGGCTCTTTTGGCCCAATGCTAAAAGATGCGATCATTACGCTTCCATTTACACTAACGTCTATTCTTTTTATTCAGTCGCTTAGCCCTATGGTTATCTCATACCGTTCACGTGAGAAATCAATTGAAGTTGCACGTTATAAATCACTAAGAGCGATGAATATTGCTTTTTCAATCTTATTTGTTGTTGTTTTCTTTTTTGCTGTGTCATTTACCTTTGCTATCAGTCAAGAGCAAGCGGCAGAAGCGATGAATAAAAATATCTCAGCTCTCGCTATTATTGCTCATTACTTCCCAGGCAGTTGGGCTACCGTTACGGGTATCGTGATTAATATTTTTGCTGTAGTCACCTCATTCTTCGGTGTATTTATGGCATTCCAAGAAGCGTGTCGTGGTTTGGCGATGAATATTTTACTAAGACGCATGGATGAGTCGGCGATTAACAAAGAGTTAGTTAATAAACTTATCACGGTATTTATTGTTTTATTGGCTTGGTCGGCAGTCGCATTAAATGCACCTATCTTATCTTTCACATCAATTTGTAGCCCTGTGTTTGGTTTGGTTGGTTGTTTAATTCCAGCTTATCTTGTTCATAAGGTGCCAGATCTTCATAAATACAAAGGTCTATCAACTAACTTAATCATCGTGACAGGTATATTACTTTGTATCTCTCCAGTATTAGCATTCATCTAATCGTATTGGATTAGTAGATATAAAAAAGCCCAGAGAAGGAGAACCTACTCTGGGCTTTTGTTGTTTATGCTTTTACTTATCTTAAACCAGTATTATTTATTTAAATAAGCAGCATGAAATTCTAGGTGGTCATCAATAAACGTCGATATAAAGAAGTAGCTGTGGTCGTAACCTGGTTGCATTCTTACATTTATATCCGCACCAGATTGCTCTGCCGAAGAAAGTAGGTATTCAGGTTTTAATTGATTTTCTAAGAAGCCATCGGCCTCACCTTGGTCAACTAAAATCGGAAGTTTAGCCCCTTTTTTAAGAAGCTTAGAGCTATCGTATTCTTTCCAAGTGTCTTTATTATCGCCAAGGTATAGACCTAATGCTTTTTGACCCCAAGGGCAGTTAATAGGGCTTGATATTGGGCTAAATGCAGAGATAGATTGGTATGCATTTTGGTTTTTTAACCCGATAGTAATTGCACCGTGTCCACCCATACTATGACCAGATATAGATTTTTTATCTGATACAGGGAAATGCTCTTCAATTAAAGAAGGCAGCTCTTTAGTTACGTAATCGTACATGTGATAGTGACGATTCCACGGCGCTTGTGTTGCGTTTAAATAGAACCCTGCACCTAGGCCAAAATCGTACGCGCCTTCTGCATCATCAGGTACATCTTCACCACGAGGACTTGTATCCATTGCTACAATAGCAATACCTAATTCAGCCGCTTTTTTGAATGCGCCTGCTTTTTGCATAAAGTTTTCATCAGTACACGTTAAGCCTGATAACCAATACAGCACAGGGACTTTATTTGTCTCTGATGCATTAGCTGGAAGATAAATTGCAAAACGCATATCGCAATTTAATGTTGATGAAGTATGTGTGTACTGTTTATGCCAACCACCGGCAACTTTAGCTTGGCTGATGTTTTCAACTGTCATGATGAATCCTTATAATATTTAATTCATATCAGTGATTTCACTGCATAGAATGAGGTATCTACTGATTGATTTTAAAGTGCTTTGAGGCGGGGAAATAATACTTAGCAATTATATTCATCAGCGCGCCACCCACGCGAAAATGAAGACGTATTTATTTTCATTTGCTGAAAGCACTTTAAAATCAAAAAGTCATTTATAAATGGCTCCCATCAGTATAGAAGATGGGAGCAAAATAAAATCAAGTTCTAACGGTTTGAGCTAGAATCGAATTTCTTATTTATCCATATGTAGAACAGTACGGATAGATTTACCTTCGTGCATTAAGTCGAACGCTGCGTTTACATCAGCAAGACCCATAGTGTGAGTGATGAAGTCATCAAGAGCGAACTCACCTTGCATGTAACGGTCAACGATACCTGGAAGCTCAGTACGGCCTTTAACGCCACCGAATGCAGAGCCACGCCATACGCGACCAGTCACAAGTTGGAACGGACGAGTTGAGATCTCTTGACCCGCACCCGCAACCCCGATGATGATTGATTCACCCCAACCTTTGTGACAACACTCAAGAGCAGCACGCATAACGTGTACGTTACCGATACACTCAAAAGAGTAATCAACGCCGCCGTCAGTCATTTCAACGATTACTTCTTGAATTGGCTTGTCGAATTTTGTTGGGTTGATGCAATCAGTTGCGCCTAATTTCTTAGCCAGTTCGTATTTGCTTTCGTTTAAGTCAACACCAATGATACGACTTGCCCCCGCCATTTTTGCGCCGATGATAGCTGAAAGACCAATACCGCCAAGACCGAATACAGCAACTGTGTCGCCTTTTTCAACTTTAGCCGTGTTAAGAACTGCGCCCATACCCGTCGTTACGCCACAACCTAGAAGACAAACTTCTTCAAGTGGTGCCTCTTTAGATACTTTCGCTAGTGAAATCTCAGGAAGAACTGTGAATTCAGAGAACGTAGAGCAACCCATGTAATGGAAGATAGTTTCACCATTAATAGAGAAACGGCTAGTTCCATCAGGCATAAGGCCTTGCCCTTGAGTTTCACGAACTGCTTGGCAAAGGTTAGTTTTACCAGATTTACAGAATTTACACTCACCACATTCCGCAGTGTAAAGAGGGATAACGTGGTCGCCAACTTCAACACTTGTCACGCCTTCGCCGATCATCTCAACAATACCGCCGCCTTCATGGCCTAGGATTGAAGGGAAGATACCTTCTGGATCATCACCAGAAAGAGTGAATAAATCAGTGTGACATACGCCAGTAGCAACGATGCGAACTAATACTTCGCCCGCTTTAGGAAGTTGAACATCAACTTCTTCCATTTTAAGAGGTTCGCCAGCAGCCCAAGCTACCATTGCTTTAGATTTAATTGATGTTTGACCTGGTTTAATATCAAGAGCCATTGGATTTTCCTTATTAATATATTCGAATGAGCAGTCAACTAAAGCCTAGTTGAATTTGTCTTTTCTGCTGTCTCGTTTTGATGTGGCTAGTATAGGTGTTTCTAAAGAATTGATAATCCCCCTAAAATGAAAATGATTTTTACTAAAATGTAATAATTGCGGCTATTTTAGCTAGTGATAACTTCTTTATACATGAAAAGGTGAATAATAAAGGAGGATTTAAAGGCCATATCAGATAAAAAGTCATTAAACGTGAGGGCTTTTTATTATTTAAGTTATGCAGGAATATCCTGTGTGAAGGTTTCTTTTTTAGCTGATTGTGTTTGCCATTTATCGATAACTAAAGCGGCAATCATGTCTCCTTCAACATTGACAGCAGTACGGAAAGTATCAAGCGGGCGTTCAATAATTAACAAGATCGCGATGGCTTCAAGTGGGATCCCTGCGGCTAGAAGCACCAGTTGCATACCTGACATCGATCCTGATGGCATTCCTGGTGCGCCAACAGATGAAACCATGGCCATGATAAAAATCATGACTAATCCTGATGTTGTTAAATCAACACCAAAAAGTTGAGCTAAGAATATCGCAGCAACACCTTCGAATAATGCAGTTCCATCCATATTCATTACCGCACCAAGGGGTAATACCATACTGCTGGTACTTTGTGATACTCCAAGTTTTTCTTGGGCACTTTGCATTGCTAATGGCAAAGTTGCAGAGCTAGAAGAGGTAGCAAAAGCCATCGCCATAGGAGCGGAGATCGCTTTAAATAAGGTGGTATATTTAATGCCTGTTGCTAGTTTTGCAATCGTTGGTAAAACAATGGCGCCATGAATTAAAGTAAGAACAAAAACCAGTAGAGAAAACAGAGCTAGCTGTTCAAATAAAGATGCACCACCACGGATCGTGAAGTCAAAAACAATGGCAAATACCGCCAGTGGAGATATTTTAATTATCCAACCTACTATCGTATTAATGCTTTTATTTAAGCCACTGAGTACATCAAAAATAGGGTGTTTTTCAGGTAATGAAGAGAGTAAAGCCCCCCCTAACATGAATGAAAACACTACAATAGCAAGTAAATTCCCCTGAGTTAATGCGGCCACTGGATTAACAAAAGCCATATTTAGCAGTTTACCTGCAATGGCAGCGCCGCCAGCGGACTCCTCACTAATGAGCCGAACGTTATCACCAACAGGTGCAAACTCAGTAAGAGGCTGCCATGCAGGTAATAGTAATGAAGCACCTAAGCCAAGAGAAATAGCTAACAAAGTGGTAAAACTGTAAAACAATAAGGTATTACGACCGACTTGTTTTAATCGAGTGATAGAGCCAATGCTTGTAATTCCTTGAAGTAAGGAAAACATCACGACGAGACCGACGACCATTTTAAGTAAACCGATATAAGTGACTTTTCCTAACATAACTAATTGATACCAAGAAGCTTGGGTTACGTCAGTTGTAGGAGAAATAAATAGGGTGAAAAACCATGCAAGTAATGCGGCTAGTAGCAATTGCAAAGGCAAAGATTGACGAAGTTTAGACAACATAAAAATGGTTTCCAGTGGTTTGGATAAGATGCATTTATACATTTATTGAAGAATTATTCCTTTAATAAACGTATGTACCTTTAAAAAATAAAGCCCGTTTGAAATGAATCTAACGGGCTTTACGTTTAGTTAATGATCGTTAAGTTTTAACTATTTAGATCTTATTTATCCATATGTAG
>NZ_MAJS01000018.1 GCF_001690985.1 Aliivibrio sp. 1S175 | reverse complement strand
ATTGTGGTCTGTATTATCGTTGCCTTTATGCTTGGCCCATTGGCTTTTGTTGGAGCAGGGGCTTTTGCGCTCATGTCATTTGGGATGACAAATTTCCAGTCAACCGTAGATAAGAGCTATATATTCATTGATGAACGTAGTGTTGCTTTTAATGTGATGAATGATGGTGTGGTATCACTCTCGGTCCCTGGGAAGGGAAGCTTTGAATATGTGGGTGATATATATACGCCGACTCTCGAAAAAAAAGCTGAGCTACTTAATCATTTGATTTCACTTTTCCCAGAAATGGAAGTAGTCAAGATCAAAAGACTAAATGATAAATATAAACATCCAATTTATCAGCAAGATGAAGTTACAGAGTGATTTATTGAACCTAAATGTCTGAACACTGAAATGTATAGTATCATAAAATTAGGAGTATTTAAGGTGCAATACTTTACCAGCTCCAACCAACGAAGAATTTGTGATTGCTCAACAATCGGTAGAGCTTTTATAGTCGCTCTATAATGTAATAGATTGATAAAAGGCTCAAATTTTGGTTTGAGCCTTTTTTATGTCTTTCCAACACAATAATAGTACTAAAAAGACCGTTGATAAGATCAGACTTTTGTTTTTTTGAGAACATACTTATTTATAATATTCTTTCGAGTATCAAGTTATACGACATAAAGCACAGTATCTGATAAAAGAATGATACTGTGCTTTAAAATTCAAAAAATAGGCTGTTAAGTTATTGAAAAGTAATTAAGTAGAATAAAAAGTGATGTAAATCACAAATGCTGCTATAATCACCTGAAATTTGAAAAGCTGGACATTCGGGCCAGCTTTTTTATGTCTATTTGAATAACTAATTGGAATGTACTGTGCTAACGACTGCTAACATCACAATGCAATTTGGCGATAAGCCACTTTTTGAAAATATTTCTGTTAAGTTTGGTAACGGTAACCGTTATGGTTTAATCGGCGCGAACGGCTGTGGTAAATCTACCTTTATGAAGATCTTAGGTGGCGAGTTAGAACAGTCTGGCGGTACAGTTTCAACAGATCCAAATGAACGTATGGCTAAATTAGGCCAAGATCAGTTCGCATTCGAAGAATACACAGTAATCGATACTGTAATCATGGGCCACAAAGAGCTATGGACAGTTAAAGAAGAGCGTGACCGTATTTATTCTTTACCTGAAATGTCAGATGAAGATGGCATGCGTGTTGGCGATTTAGAAACTCAATTCGGTGAAATGGATGGTTACTCAGCAGAAGCTCGTGCTGGTGAACTTCTACTAGGTCTAGGCCTTCCTGAGTCTCTACACTTTGGCTTAATGAGCGAAGTTGCTCCTGGTCTTAAAGTTCGTGTTTTACTAGCACAAGTTCTATTCGCTGAACCAGACATCATGCTTCTTGATGAACCAACGAACAACTTGGATATGCATACTATTGCGTGGTTAGAAGACATTCTTCTTGCTCGTAACTGTACAATGATCATCATCTCGCATGACCGTCATTTCTTGAACGCAGTATGTACACACATGGCTGATGTGGATTACGGAAATATTTGCCTATTCCCAGGTAACTACGACGAATACATGACAGCAGCAACACAAGCTCGTGAGCAACTTCAAGCAGACAATGCTAAGAAGAAAGCACAAATTGCTGACTTACAAACGTTCGTAAGCCGCTTCTCTGCAAACGCATCAAAAGCGAAACAAGCGACTTCTCGTCAGAAGCGTTTGGATAAAATTGAACTTACAGAGATTAAAGCATCTAGCCGTCAATCTCCGTTTATTCGTTTTGACCAAGAAAAACCACTTTTCCGTAATGCATTAGAAGTTGAAGGTCTAAAGCAAGGTTACGGCGAAAACATCTTGCTTAACGGCGTTAACCTGATGGTTGAAGTGGGTGAGCGCATTGCGATCATCGGTGAGAATGGTATTGGTAAATCAACACTATTGAACACGCTTGCTGGTGCAATGGAACCAATGTCAGGCATGATCAAATGGTCTGAGAACAACAATATTGGTATGTACGCACAGGATCACGGACATGATTTCGCTGAAGATCTAAATCTATTGGATTGGATGGGACAGTGGAAACAAGAAGGCGATGACGAGCAAGTTGTTCGTGGTATTCTTGGCCGTATGCTTTTCTCTCAAAGCGATATCAAGAAATCAGTTAAAGTGATTTCTGGTGGTGAGCAAGGTCGTATGTTATTTGGTAAGTTGATTATGCAACAACCAAACATCCTATTAATGGATGAACCAACAAACCACATGGATATGGAATCTATCGAAGCATTGAACTTGGCGCTTGAGAACTACAAAGGCACATTAATGTTTGTATCTCATGACCGTCAGTTCGTATCTTCAATCGCAACACGCATCATCGAAATCACAAAAGATGGCGTTAACGATTTCCACGGTACATACGAAGAACACCTAATCAAACAAGGTTTAAAAGGCTAATTTAGCTAAAAACCTAAACAGATAAAATAAAATGGAAGCTTATTAATAAGCTTCCATTTTTTATGTCTGGACTATTATTCACCAAGTTGGATATGTTTTTGGGTTGTGTTGTGACTTAAAAAAGAGAGAGGATATCAATTGTGTTTTTGATAACTACCTCTACTCAATATAAGCTATGGTTCACCTTAAGTACTGGAGATAAGTTATGTCGGCAGATATCGATAATGATAAAACATTCAATCGAATTGATACTATTTTGGCGTATATCCATGAAAATATGGATAGCCCATTATCTGTTGAGATACTTGCAGAAATGAGTTGCTGGTCTCGTTGGCAATTACAACGAGTGTTCCTAAGCCATACCGGAATGAATGTGGCTCAATATGTACGAGAGCTACGTTTAAGCATGGCGGCTATTGAGGTGCTGAATAAAAAATACCGTATGTTAGATATTGCTTATTTATATGGGTTTACTTCAGAGATAGCCTTTAGCCGTTCTTTTAAACAATACTTTAAAATGTCGCCGCGAGAGTATCAAAAACAAGGTAAAAAAATAGGTATTCGTAAACCGTTTCTAAAAAGTCAAAGTCTGACAGAGATCCAAGGCTCTGGTTTTTATCAAGTGCGATTAGAATATAAAGAGAGTTTCACGTTAACGGGATTACCTATCACGCTGCAAGGTTTGCTTTCAGATGTTCCTGATTTTTTAGATAAAGTTCCTCAAATATGGGAAGATCTCGATGGGTATTTAACTCAGATGTCTTCATCTCCAGAGAGTAAATATGGCGTAATTGACACTCGAAATGATACCGAGTCCCTAATCTACTGGGCAGGTATTATTGAAGATGAAAGTCTATCGTCAGTATTAATGTCGTTAAATGAAAACGTATCACAAGTTATCATCCCATCTCAAGAATATGCGGTTCTCCCTTATATCGGGCCTTCAAGTGGTTTAGCTAAGTCCGTTGAATGGTTGATCTCAGAATGGTTACCGTTATCAGGCCATCAAGGCATTGAAGGATTTGATATTGAAATTTATCACCTGAATGAAAATGAAGAAATTATTGATGTTGAGTATTGGTTGCCGATCCGTAACTCGTAGCTTTTGTTATAAATCAATTTATCAGTAAAAATATTTATTCATGCCCCAAATTGTTAACTTTTCATAAAATAAATCATTATACTCATGCGCAAGAGAATCATTCTCATTAGCATTCAATTTAAGAAATTGTAAACAGGATTATAATGAACGTATCTACAAACCATTCAACATTTAATGTTTCGTTACTTGCAACGGCAATTGCTGCTTCTTTTTTCTTTCCCATTTCAGCAATGGCTAATGACAATAACTCTTCTGATGACATTGAGACGATTTCAATATTTGGTCAGGCTTATCGTAATACCGCAACAAAAACATCGTTAGAGCCAGAGGAAACCCCTCAGGGCATTACTATTCTCGATGGTGAAGCATTAGAACAACGCAGTGTTAAATCTCTTAATGAGGCACTACGCTATGTTCCTGGTGTGACAACCGAGCAGAAAGGTGGTGCAGTGACAATGTACGATACGTTCAATATTCGTGGGTTTGATGTAAACCAAAGCTATTATGATGGTTTGGTTTTACAAGGCTTAAATGGGTGGAATTTACAACCCCAGATTGATCCTATTGCGCTTCAACAAATTGAAGTATTTAAAGGGCCAACGTCAGTATTATATGGGTCAATGCCACCGGGTGGTATGGTCAATATGATCGCCAAATCACCACAAAAAGAAAAAAGTACAGATGTAAAATTAGCAACAGGTACTGGTAATTTAGTGGAAGCCTCTATTGATACGACAGGGCAGTTTGGAGACAGTGATTTCTCTTATCGTTTTATTGCCCTTGCTCGTCAAAAAGATGGTCAAGTTGATTACACAAAAGAAGAACGCTACGTTATTGCACCATCAGTTGATTGGCAAGTTAGTGACCGAACGCTGATCAACTTTAATATGTATTATCAGAATGATCCGTCAATGGGTATGAATTCTTCGATGCCATCTTCTGGAATGATTTACGACAATCCAAATGGCAGTACTGATCCATCCACATTTGTTGGAGATAAAAACTGGAGTACGTTTGAGCGTGAATTCTTTATGGCTGGTTATAAGATCAACCATGAGTTCAATAATAACTGGTCATTCTTACAAAACTTCCGCTATATGAATGCGTCGTTGTATCAAGAGAATACGTATCATCTTGAAAGTGGGTTTGATTCATCAACGGGTAACCTTGATAGAAATATTTACAGTACAGATGAAAGCTCAACGGGTTATACGATTGATAACCAATTATCTGGTCGTGTGATGGCTGGAGGTATTGAGCATAACTTATTATTTGGTATTGATTACCAGAAATTAGATGGTGACTCACTTTATCAAGAGTTTGGTACTACTAATCAGTTTGGTAATTTTAATATTTTTAATCCAAACAACGATATGATCGATAAAAGTAAGTTAACACAATCTTATGAATCGAAAGAAAAAATCAGTGTTGAACAATTAGGTTTCTATACTCAAGATCAAGTGCGAATTGATCGTTTAGTTCTGATTGCTGGCGGTCGTTTCGATCAATATAAATCAAGCAATACAACAAGCACAACGTCTAAAGATGCAGATCAAAGTCAATTCTCATACCGTGTTGGTGCACTGTATGAGCTTGAAAGTGGTTTCTCACCATTTATTAGCTACGCAACCAGTTTTGAACCAGCTGCCGGTCTTGATGGAAAAGGTAACGCTTATGATCCTGAATTGGGTGAGCAAATAGAGGCGGGTGTGAAATATGATTCAGCTGATTATACAAAAACAGCGTCAGCGTCTGTGTTTAGAATCGTGAAAAGTGACGCATTAATGTCAGATCCGACAGACCCATGGGGACCTCAATTGCAAATTGGTGAAATTCGTTCTCAAGGTGTTGAGCTGCAAGGTCAGTGGATGATTAATGATAGCTGGGACGTCGCTGCAAACTATACGTACATTGATATGGAAATTACCAAAGACAGTGGTAATGACTTAGAAGGTAAAACACCAATTTATGTACCAACCCATGCTGCTAGCCTTTGGTCTAACTACTATATCTACGATGGTATTCTAACGGGAACACGCATTAGTGGTGGTTTACGTTATGTGGGTGAAATGGAAATGGATGCGAACAATACAGACAAAGTGCCTGATTATACGGTTGCTGATGTCTCTATTGGTTATGAGTTGGATGGATTAAGTGAATCATTGGCTGGTGCAACGGCACAACTAAGTGCAACTAACCTATTTAATACTGAATATTACAGTTGTTATGACTCGGCTAACTGTTGGTACGGTGCAGAGCAAACGGTAGAATTGAGTGTTAATTATAACTTTTAAGCTTAATTAAGAAAAAGGGGGAAGTGCGTATCATTTTACGTGCTTCTTTTCTTGCGTTTTTGCCATGAAAGAAATGAATTAGGCATGACATAAAGAAGTCCATTTACACACATAAATAATGTAGCAGTATGTATCAACTAAACAATATAAAAGTGATCAGGGACGAACGTACGATTCTTGATATTGATGAATTAACAATAGATCCAACGGCTTTAACTGTCGTGCTTGGCCATAATGGCTCGGGTAAATCGACCTTGGTGAACTTGTTGGCGAATCAATTTTCACCAGAAGAAGGTGAAGTGAGATTAAATCAACAACGACTGTCTACGTTAAATTCGAAAAAATTCGCTCAAAAAGTGGCATTTTTACCTCAAAAATTACCAGAAGTCGCAGGGCTTAATGTTGAAGAGCTTGTTCGCTTAGGCCGTTATCCTTGGCGTGGGGTTCTTGGGCGTTTTAATAAAGAAGATGCTCAGATTATTGAAGAGTCGATGATCAAAACTGGCGTACAAACTTTTCGTTCAACATTGGCTGACCAACTTTCTGGTGGCGAAAGACAGCGAGCGTGGGTGGCGATGTTATTAGCTCAGCAAGCAGATATTTTGATTTTAGATGAGCCAACATCCGCATTGGATATCCATCACCAATATCAACTCATGGGGCTATTGAGCGAGTTAAACCAACAAACGAAAAAAGGGATCATTGTTATTCTGCATGATCTTAATTTAACGCTGCGTTATGCCACACAAATCATTGCACTTAAAGGCGGAAAAGTGGCCTTTAAAGGTGAAGCAGGTCATTTGCTTGATGATGCGTTATTGTCTGACTTGTATGGCACTCCGATCACCTTAATTGATCATCCTATTCATAATCATAAAGTTGCTATCGTATGTTGAAAAATCGTATTCCTTCGCTTATCACTCTTCTATTTTTGATGGTAAGTCACACTGCATCGGCTCAATTTGTTGTGCAAGACAGTCGTGGTGAACAAGTTCTGGATTCCATACCTCAGCGAGTTGTGGCCTTAAATTGGGATCTTGCTGAGCAAGTGATAGAACTCGGTGTCACACCTGTCGCAATCACAGATACCGCGGGGTACCGTGAGTGGGTAGTACAACCCGCACTGTCGAGTGATATTGAAGATGTAGGTACTCGCGCAGAACCAAATTTTGAGAAAATAGCGGCGGTAAAACCGGATGTGATTCTTGTTGCTTCTCCGCAGGCCGATTTAATTCCTCAGTTAGAAAAAATAGCCCCTGTGTTGTATTTTCAAACTTACTCTGCGGATCATGATAATAGCTTGATGGCGATTAATAACTTTGAAGCCATTGCCCTTGTGTTAGGAAAAGAGAAAGTCGCACAAGAAAAGTTAATTGAGATGGATACCGAGATAGCAGAATTAAAGCAGCAGTTAGCTGACGCATACGGTAATGCGTTACCAGCCGTGTCTGTGTTTCGATTCGCAACGATGACCTCGGTCTTTATGTATGGTGATAATTCAACAGCGCAATACGCGTTAAATCAGTTAGGGTTTACCACTGCGTTACCTCAAAAAAGTAACCAATGGGGAGTAACCCAACTTCGCTTAACAGAGCTTCGTCATATTGATGATGGCATTGCGTTGTATATAGAACCGTTTAATGAAGAGAGTAAATTAAACAAATCAGTTATTTGGAATGCGATGCCTTTCGTACGTGCCCATCGAGTGAATAGTGTTGAATCGGTATGGAGTTATGGTGGCGCAATGTCGATCAAATACACAGCGCAAGCATTGGCAAAAAGCCTACTTGAGGTAGCACCTAAATCAATCAATGTTAGTGGTAATAATGAGTAGTCAGTTAAAGGGCGTCTCTTTCCGTTATCTGTCGGTACTTTGTGTATTGATTGGGTTGGTGGTTGCTACGTTTCAATTTGATGCTGTATTGAGTTTATCTCAGCAATGGCAAGCAATAAGCCAAGCGAGTGTGGATCTCACTTTACTTGATGACTTTGATAAGATCATCTTTGTTGAGTCACAATTGCCTCGTTTAATCATGGCACTTTTGGTTGGTGGAATGCTTGGGTTAGTCGGTAGCTTAATGCAACAATTGACTCAGAATGCCCTCGTTTCCCCAATGACACTGGGTACGGCATCTGGTGCCTGGCTAGCCTTAGTGATTATGAATGTGTGGTTTGCTGAGTATGTGGCTGATTATGCGTCTATGGCGGCACTCGTTGGGGCATCGCTCACGTTTGGTTTAGTCGTTGCTATTGCTGGTATTCGAAATTTATCAGGCTTACCTATCGTATTATCTGGCATGGCTGTGAATATTTTTCTGGGTGCTGTTGCCACCGCTATTATTTTATTAAATGAGCAATATGCAAAGAACTTGTTTATTTGGGGGGCAGGGGATCTGGCTCAGAATGGATGGGATCAAATTGTATGGTTATTACCAAAACTATCAGCCGCTGTACTTATTTTTATCTTCGCGCCCAGAGTCTTAGCATTATTACGTTTGGGTAATGTTGGCGCTGCAGCTCGCGGACTTAATGTTATTCCTTCTTTCTTTGGATTATTTACCGTTGGTTTATGGTTGGTTTCCTCTTCGATTACTGTGGTCGGTGTGATCAGTTTTATTGGTTTACTTGCACCAAATATTGCGCGCCATTTAGGAGCTAGAACTCCAAGAGATGAATTGTGCTTTAGCTTATTATTAGGCGCTACGTTATTAGTTGGTACTGATTTATTGGCGGTCGTGTTCAGTCATTACACAACAGATATGATCCCAAGTGGAACGGCGGCGGCATTCATTGGCGCACCTGCACTTATTTGGTTTACTCGAAGAAGCATGACCTCGCAAGATCAACTGTCGATCAGTTTACCAAAAGGAAAATCGTATTTACCAACAGGGTTAATTCCATCATTGATTGTGGGTCTTGTGGTGGTTGTGGTTTTAGCGGTTGTGATAACAAAAGATTCAACCCAAACACTTCATCCGTGGGTAATGATGATCCCAAGTGAGTTCAGTTGGGAGTTAAAATGGCCAAGGCTACTTACCTCTTTATCTGCAGGGGCCGGATTGGCAGTTGCCGGCGTATTATTGCAACGATTGATTTATAATCCTTTAGCAAGTCCTGATATTTTAGGTATCTCAGCGGGAGCGACATTGAGCTTAATTGGTGGCAGCGTTTTCTTAGGGTTTAATATCTTTGAAGCTGCGCCTCTTGTGGCTTTTTGTGGAAGTTTAGCGGTATTAGTGCTGCTACTGGTGCTAGGGAAACGTCATCAGTATGCGCCTTCTATGCTCATTCTTACTGGGATAGCATTAACGGCATTAATCGATGCTTTAGTCCAATTTTCATTAGCAAAAGGGAATGAGGACTCATATTCATTATTGAATTGGCTTGCCGGTTCTACTTATCGAGTGTCTCCCCAATCTGCTTTTGTTTTGTTTTTTTGCGTCGTTTTATTGGTGGCTTTTGCGTTATTAACCCATCGTTGGCTAACTCTTATTTCAGCTGGTCGTTTGTTTGCACAAGCCAGAGGATTAAACGTAACTAAGAGTTTTATCGCATTGCTTATTTGTGTTGCGTTACTTTGTGGTGCAGTAACTGCTACCATGGGGCCGATTGCATTTATAGGCTTACTTGCTCCTCATATGGCGGTTCTTTTAGGGGCGAAAAAAGCATTTGAACAGATTGTCGTAGCGGCATTAATTGGCGCTTGGTTAATGGTGATTTCTGATTGGTTAGGTCAGCATATTTTATTTCCATCTCAAGTGGCGGCAGGAACGTTAGTGTCAGTGATTGGTGGCATTTACTTTATTGGTTTACTGATAAAAGGCCAACGCTCTGCACATTAACAATAGACGTTCAATAATGGCTAGCCTTGCATTGATATTGGCTAGATGAATTTAATTAATTAGCGATTTGATTATGATAAAAATGACGAAAAAAGCATGGCTATTGGTCATGATGGCACAACCAATAGCGGTATATGCCAGCGATTTAGGAACGGCTCAAGCCATTCAAAATAAGACCAATACGGCTTCAGCCCAAAGCCAGACTCGTATTAGTCATAGTGCCGATTCTACTTTATCGTTGCGTTCTGATATTGAGCAACTGGAAGAAGAAGTTAAAAACCTCGATGTTTACCGTAAGCATTTAGAAGCATTAGTAAAAGATCAACACAGTGAATTGAGTAATATTGATCAGCAAATTTCAGACATTGAACAAACTCGTCAAGGGGTCGTGCCTTTGATGTATAAAATGATTGATGGTCTAAAACAAACGGTTAAGAACGATAAGCCTATTCGTATTGAGCAACGTAATCTTCGCATTGAAAAGCTAGAGACCATGATGACAGTGGCGAATGTCAGTGATGCTGAGAAGTATCGTCGTATTTTAGAAGCGTATCAAATCGAACTGGATTACGGCATTAAGTTGGGTGTTTACCAAGGTAAAATTACGCTTGATGATGATAAAACCATTGAAGCTAACATTTTGTATTTAGGTCGAATTTCTTTAATTGCACGTAACTTTAACCAAGATAAATATTGGGCTTGGGATCAAAAAGAAAAGTCATGGACATTATTAGATTCTTCACTTAATTCGGATCTTAATCATGCGTACGCGGTAGCAAATAAAGAGGTAGCCCCAAGCTTGCTTACATTACCTGTATCACTGAATGTTACTGAGGAGAAATAAGATGAATTACGTATCCACACTTCTTAGTGTTTTATTATTAAGCCTTTCTTTTTCAGTGGCAGCTCAAGGTGATTTAGCAAGCAGTGCACAAACTCAAAATAAATCACAAAAATCGCATGATGTGCAGCGAGAATCGGGGTTTAAGCAAACAGAACAAACGTATCTACAACAGAAAAAAGAACTTGCAGAACGTAAACGCCAAGTTCAAAAAAAGATTAATGCATTGACGAAAACCTTCAGTGAAAATGAAGGGCTATTAGCAAAACGTGAAGAGAAACTTCGTTTAGATACTGGCAGTTTAGGTGAATTGTTTGGTGTGGTTCGTCAAGCTGCGAAAGAGTTGAAAAGCGAAAATCAAACCAGTGTTACCGGTGCGGATAATCTTCAATACTCACAAGCGGTAAACACCATCGTATCTGCTAAAACGTTGCCAACCTTACCACAGTTAACTGAATTATGGATGAGCATGGATGAACAAATCCAGGCCAGTGGTGAGCTGAAAAAAATTAATACCAATGTGATTGATGGTGAAGGTCAAACCGCTTCTCAAGCGTCGTATCGCTTAGGTTCGATAGGCTTAATTGCCGATCAAGGCTACTTGAATTGGAATGGCACACGTAAAGACGCCACTTATTATGTTAAGCAACCAGATAATGGCCCAAGCTTGAGTTCACTGTCTGATCTTGCAAGTGGCGATATGGAAACCATGGTTGTCGATCCGTCTCGTGGCTTTATGATAGACCAACTGGCATTAACACCAACCTTGGTTGAAAGACTGCAAGCGGGTGGTGTTGTAGGTAAAATCATTCTTGCGTTATTAACATTAGGATTGGTGATTGCGATTTTCCGAGGCGTTAAATTAGCGATTATTCAACAACAAATAAAAACACAGTTGAAGAACCCAGAAGCACCAACCGACAATCCGTTAGGCCGAGTGTTATCTGTTTACGATGAAGAAAAACATCGCAGTGTTGAGTCATTAGAATTGCGTTTATTAGAAGCGATTGTGGATGAACAACAAGGGTTAGAAAAAGGCCTTTCAATGTTGAAATTACTTGCAGCCCTTGCACCAATGCTTGGTTTGTTAGGCACCGTTACTGGCATGATCGAAACATTCCAAGTGATTACTCAGTTTGGCAATGGGGATCCAAAAGTCATGGCTGGAGGGATTTCGATGGCACTGGTCACTACCGTTCTTGGCTTAGTTGCTGCAATGCCGTTGTTGTTTGCTCATAATATCTTAAGCACTCAAGCTGAGAATATACGCAGTATTTTAGAGAAACGAGGCATTGGGTTAGTGGCAATACAGGCTGAAAATCAACCAAACCCGACAGCGAAAACGACGGTAGGAACTAACATCTAATGGCAATGTCATGGCTATCTAATTGGCTTGATACGTTACTGCAATTTATGGCACAAGGCGGTCATATCTTGTGGTGGCTGGCAGGGGTTGTGGTTGTATGTTGGTTATTTGTGGTTGAGCGTGTGATATATCTTGGTTTTTATTTTCCAAAGCGCCGCCAACAATGGGTAACACAATGGCATCAACGCAGTGAACATGAATCTTGGTATGCTCATGCGATTCGTGACAGTTGGTTAAATCAAGCGCACATAGAATTAAATCAAAATTTAAACCTAATCAAATGGTTAGTATCAATTTGCCCAATGTTAGGATTGTTAGGTACGGTTACAGGGATGATTTCTGTTTTTGATGTGATGGCGACATTAGGCAGTAGCCAACCGAAACTGATGGCCTCAGGCATCTCACTGGCTACGCTACCAACGATGGCGGGTATGGTTGCCGCTCTTGCTGGATTGTTTGTTCATGCCCGTTTAGCAAAAACGTGTCGTTTACGTGAATTGAAGTTAGAAAAATCATTAAGGAGTCCAACATGAGACTCGGAAGACGCGATACCAAAACAGAAGAAGCCCAAATTGACTTAACCTCAATGTTGGATATTGTCTTTATCATGCTGATATTTTTTATTGTGACGAGCTCATTTGTGCGTGAATCTGGGGTTGAAGTGAATCGCCCTCAAGCATCTAATGTGACGAGCCAGAAAGACGCAGGCATCTTTGTTGGCATTAATGCATCAAATGATATTTACATCGATAAACGAATCGTAGATGTAGAGCGTGTGCAAGCGACGTTAGAGCATCTGTTATTAGAGCAACCAGAGGCTTCTTTGGTAATCCAAGCGGATGAACACGCGTATAACGGCACCGTAGTTAAAGTGATGGATGCAGCAAAAGGCGCGGGCGTGAAGCAAATTGCATTGGCTGCGGAGAAACGATAGTGCTTAGGTTATTGATGGCGTTACCTATTGCACTGGCTATTAGTATTGCCTTATTTTCCGTGATGGCATGGATGATAGACAATGGTAACCAAGGAAAACCGGAAGCCAGTGAAAATCTAAGCTTTACTATGATGATGGTTGAACCTGAAAGTGATCTTCAACGTCGTCAACGTTCTGTTCCTGAGCAGCCTAAACCGCCAGAATTACCACCAGAAACGAAAGTATCTCAATCGCAATCAGAGATGTCTTCGGTGATGCCTGTAACACCAATGTCTTCGGTTGGTTTAGATACGGCGATTAACGGATTAAAAATAAGTGCGCCAACGTCGTTCGGAAGTTTTACGACCAATCAACAGGCAATGCCATTGTATCGCGTAGAACCACGATACCCGAGTAGAGCATTGAAACGAAAAATTGAAGGCTACGTTATTATGTCTTTTTCTATTGATGAAACGGGCGAACCTTTTGATATCGAAGTCAAAGGGGCGGAGCCAAAACGAATTTTTGACCGTGATGCGGTTCGAGCATTAAAGCAATGGAAGTACCAACCTAAGTTGGTAGAAGGAAAGGCCATTGTTCAGCAGAATCAAACCGTTAGACTGGAGTTTAAATTAGCCAAATGATAAAGAAAATTGCACTAATGGCTCTTTTTACCTTGCTCTGCAATGGTGTGACGGCCGCTGAATTGAGCCGATATACCGCTACAAAAGTACAAAGGGCACAAAACCTTCAGCAAAATGAAAAATTGAGTGAAGCCATTGATGTTCTTGCGGATGTTGATACATCGAAAGCCTATGATAAAGCATTCGTAGCTCGAATGTTGGGTGTGTTTTATTGGCAGAATAATCAAAGATCACAAGCGATTAAACAGCTTGATTATGCTGTTTCGAGTGGTCAATTACAGGATAAACAAGCGTGGACAACCCGAAAAATGTTGGCCGATATCCTCTTAATGGAACAAAAGTATAAAGCGGCGCTACCCCATTATTATCAATTGGTTAAAACGGTACCAAAGAATGAAAAAGGGGATGAGTTATGGCTTAGGATCGCTCAGATCCATTATCAGAGCTCAGAGTTTGCACCAACCCTTAAAGCGATTGGTCGATATGAATCGTACCGTAAGCCTGATGAATTAACGCCATTGTCGTTAAAGTTTGGTGCGCAAGTTCAACTCAAACAATGGAAGCAAGTTGTTCCTACCTTAGAGCGGTTAATTGCTCTACAACCTGAAAAATTAACGTGGTGGCGTCAGTTAGTTACGGCTCACTTGCAGTTAGGTCAAACCAAGCAAGCATTAAATGTATTGGTGTTAGCGGATATCAACAAATTATCTCTTCCTGAGCAAGACATTAAATTGTTGGCTCAGCTATACGCAAAACAAGGTATTCCAGAGAAAGCTGCACAGACATTAGGACGCTTATCAACAGCAAATACTGACGTTGATTTATTGGTAGAGCAAGCCGTGCATTGGCAAAATGCGAAAGAGTGGAATAAGTCCATTGCCTTCTGGAGTAAAGCCGCAAAGATATCGTCTCGTTATTACTGGCAAGAATCCCAATTACTTCTACAGCAAAAACAGTATGAAGCCGCATTGAGATCGTTAAATAAAGTGAACGATCCTAAGAAAAAACAAGCGGTATTATTAGCGAAGGTAAAAGCGTATTACAAACTGAATCGTTTAGAAGAAGGGTTGATTAATGCGAAAAAAGCCAATGATATATCAGCGTCTAATGAAACGAAGGGGTGGGTTAACTACTTGTCTAATTTGAGGCAATTAGAATCTCAATCTAAGATCTAAAAAAATGGAAGGTTAGCGATAACCTTCCATTTTTATATATCGATCTAGAACTAAAATTAGAACACGTTGCAAGCTATTGTGCTAATGCGTCAAATTCTGTAATTGGCGCTCGTCCACGTAGAGCAAGAAAGCTTAAAAACTGCTTAGGAGTGTGAGTAATAATCTTATCTAATGGAAAATCGACAGTATCAATTAACAATTCTACTTTCTCAAACTTACCAATATCATCACAGAAATGTGCATCACTACCCGTAGTGATAAACGCGCCTAATTCTTTTGCTGTTTTTGCTATCTCATAACAACGGTCAATACTTCCTATTCGACTTCCGCCTTTAAGAGACGTGTTATTAATTTCAATGGCGACATTATTATCGGCAGCACATTGAATCACCTCTTTAAAGTTAAAATCAAAATTGGGATTACCCAAGTGACCTAAGGCATCAACTCGACCTGATTCTATAATCTTGATTAATGCTTGAGTGTGTACTAACTTATTTGTAGGAGTAAAAACGGGTTCATGAAAGCTAGCAATCACCCAATCGAGGTTTTGCTCAACAGAGGGGGGGATATCGATATCTCCGTCAGTATTACGGATATTGACTTCGCAGCCTCTGATGATGGCAACGCCATGAAGAAAACGGGGTAAGACTCGCTGATTGCTAAAGAACCAATAATGTGGCGCCCCAGGCATTAAAGAGGCATGGTCAGTTGTACAAAACATAGGTAAACCAAGCAGAGAGGCTGAAAAAGCGTTTTCACTAATGGTGCTGTAAGCGTGACCACTAGCGTAAGTGTGAGTATGTGTATCTACCTGAATGCGCATTTGTTTTCTCCATTAAACAGCGATGTGGTTAGTATAACTTATTTATGCAACTTTTAGCTTTGACATTTGTCTGACATTTGTCTGACAAAGTGTAGGAAAAAGAGAACTACTATTCACGCTATTGATATAAAACATTATATATTCGAGATTTATTATGATTAATACTGAAAAACTAAAGAACGAGTTAAATGAGCTAACGGTCTACCAATTACGTAGTCTACAATATGCAGTCGCAAAAAAATTAGAAGAAAAAACAATGACTAAATCAGAAAATGCACTGCTTACTGATGAAGAATTAGATATGCTAGCAGAAGTAATGAGAAGTAATGAGAAGTTGATTGTTACCTGATCTAAACCGCTATTTTACCGTTAATTTAAACAATCATGCCTTCTTTTTATCCGCTGCTTTATCATTCTTGATGTACTACAAAATAATAGCAGTTTCCCCTTTTCGTTCAAACTCTAAATCAAGCGACCCTAATGCAGATCGCCTTATCTAGAGCCGATTAAACTACGCTATTACCCTACGAATAACCAAATCGCGACACCAATCATTAAACTGCCTGAAATACGGTTCATAATTTTCACGTTATTAGACTGACCTAATACACGTTTTAAGCCTTTTCCGCCTGCCGCATAAAGTGTCATACATAAAAATTCGCAGATCAAAATAATAGAAACAAGAGCGATTAACTGCGGTCCAATTGGATTACTTCCATCAATAAATGGAGGAAGTAAAGAAACCATAAAAGCCCAACCCTTAGGGTTTGCTATTGCAGTGACAAAACCCTGAATGACTAAATCCCAATCTTTACTTTTAGGTACTTCAGTTTGCTCTGCACTCATAGCAAGTTTGCCTCTTGAGCGCCACATTTGAATCCCAATATAAGCAAGGTATGCTGCACCAATGGCCTTAAATATAGTAAATAACCAAGGGTAATTGAGCATAATGGCTGCAACGCCTAACACCGCAGCAACCGCAACAACTGCGACACCGACTAATTCGCCCATCATCATCCACAGGGTACGACGATAACCAATACTCATTCCTAAGCTAAGTGCTAATGTCATGCACATACCAGGAGTAACAGAAACAAAGAAAAAGGTTGGGATAAATGCCCATAAAATTGCAGTATTCATTTATATGTATCAAGTTTAAAGAGGTAAGCAAAATAGAGTACGGAAATCAGGATTAAAATCAATGTAAATGTTTACATATTAATATGGTACTTGTTAATAGTGTTACTCGTATCAACTTAGTTTACTTTTTAAGTACTTAATAAAAAGTTGAGTTCGAGTGTGTTCATACTCTAATGTTGGATAATAAGCATTAACCAAGGTGTGATCTGCCGTAAATTCAGGAAGAACCGCAACTAGATTACCTGATTTTATATCGTCAATTAACATCTGCTTACTGGTTAATAATATACCCATCCCACGTTTGGCAGCATGGAAAAGAGCTTCAGGATTAGTGGTGGAAAAATTACCTCTTAGAGTAATGCGCTTTCCGTTTGCTAATTTAACCTCTCTAACGGGGCGCTCACCCCAAATAAGCATATTATGGCGTTTTAAATCATCAAGATCGCTCGGCATTCCTTTTTTTTCTATGTATTCTTTAGACGCAAAAAAACCTGAATGGTGTTCAAATAACGGGGTTGATTTATAACTGAACGTATTTAATTGTTCTAATTCACGACTAATAAAGACATCAATATTTGTGTCAGGTACTTGCCCTGGTAATGTCGTAATTAACAGTATTTTAATTTTTGGATAAATGACTAAAAATTCATCTAAATATTGAATGATAAATTTAGAGCCTACCGCAAGGGTGGCGCCTATTTTTAATAATCCCGTTGGGGTTTGATTAATCGCTCTAGTTTCATCAACAAGATGCTGCCATTGGTCAAGTTGTAAGCGTGCTCGTTGGTAAAATAAGATCCCTGCATCAGTTTGGTGTACCGAGCGAGTCGTTCTAGTAAGTAGTTGTACGCCAACTCGTTCTTCAAGCCAATTGATGCGTTTACTTATCGCAGAGCCTGATGTATTTAATTGAACAGCAGCACCATTAAAACTGCCTTCTTCAACCACTTTTATATAGCTTCTTACGCTTTCAATCCAATCCATGATTAATTCCTATAGGGACTCAATGTAATTCCTCTGCTGACTATTATCAATTATATTGATTGAATGTAAACTAATAAAATGAATGAAAATAATCCCCAAGCTCTGCCTGTTGGCCGCTTAAATAAAACACCCTTACTTCTTGCGATGATGATAATTGCAACGGGGCAAGTTGGTGTCAGCATTTATCTACCCTCATTGCCTTTAATTAGCCAAGATCTGGGCGTTTCCCCCGCGGATGTTCAGTTACTTATTACGTTATTTTTGGTTGGCTTTGGTGGTTCTCAGTTATTTTATGGGCCTCTATCTGATGCATTAGGTCGACGACCGATATTTATTTTAGGGCAGGGTGTTTATTTGTTAGGTACAGTTTTGTGCGTTTCAATGACAGATAATTTTACGGCTTTAGTGTTAGGGCGTTTGTTGCAAGGCCTAGGTGCGGGTAGTGCATCTGTATTAGGGCGTAGTGTATTAAGAGACAGTTATAGTGGTTACCATTTAACTAAAGCAATGTCTTATATTTCAATTACAGCTTCTATTCTACCCATTCTTGCTCCTGTGATTGGCGGTTGGATTGCGTGGCATTTTAGTTGGGAGTGGGTGTTTGGTTTTGTTCTGATTTATCTAATTTGCATTTTAACTCTTGGCTATTTCATTCTGCCTGAAACGCTACCTTATGAACCTCAAAAATTCAGTTTTAGACAAACATTACGGGATTATGGTTCTCTCTTTTCTAACGCTCAGGTTATGTCTAGCGCAAGTTTAAATTGGGTGAGTTATTTAGGAAGTCTTGTCTCCGTTTCTTTGCTACCTTTTTTACTGCAAGGTGGATTAGGATTAACGACAGCTGAATATGGGGAAGTAATGATTATTCCTTCTGCAGGTTTAATGATAGGCAGTTTCATACTTAATAGTTTGAATAAACGTTATTCAGTCGATGTATTGATTGGTCTTGCTTTAAGCATAATGACAGTCTCAGGCTTATGGTTAATTTTATTTGATACTTCGTTATTTTCATTAATATTTGCCTTCACATTACTTGCGGTGGCACAAGGTATTTCATTCCCATTATCGATCAACTTATTACTTGCTCCACATACGAAAAAAGTAGGGACGATCTCAGCTCTCTCTGGTTCAATTCAAATGTGCTTGGCAGGGTTACTTGGTGGTTATTTAGTAAAAAATTGGGTGGTAGACCAAGACAGCTTAGGGCTGTTTTATCTAACGATCACAATTATCATGCTTTTTGTTTTACTGTGGAATAAGCAAGTAAGAAGGAAACTTAATAATTATAAATCATAAACTTAAATTTTATTCAGTGAAGAGTTCTGGTTTTTTGATATAGCTAGAACTTAAACTGAATTTTAATTCTTACGTATCACAAAAAAGTAGTTCATTGTGCTTATTTTTTATATTTGTGAGAATTAAATCATGGATTAGTTTGATTTAATAGTATTTCTGCGTAAATAATGAAGTGTAACTAAATTGTTAAATTACTTATGCGGGAGGCAATATGATTCACTCACATGACACTACATTACAGCTGACACAGTTAAGCCATGCTGCTGTCCATCAACTCGCACCCTCATTTACGGGTCTACCTAAAACCACTCATGCAGATGGGAACTTTCGATTACGTCGTTATTCAGTGATCGAGGTGATTAATGACGAGGTGGTTGAAACCAACAAACATAATTTTGTTCAGAGTGAAGATATTAATCATTTTCAAGGGGACATAGTTCGTGAATTTGAAGGTATTGAAACGCATATTTTACACAGTGAAGGTATGGCAGAAATGTGCCAAGTCTTTATGGATTTAAATCATCTACCTAATGGGCAAGAGATTGAGATACACCAAATGCGGATCTCAGCAATCTATGCAGAAACGCAAATAGCACCAGAGGGTGTCCATCAAGATGGTTTTGATCATATTGCTTTGATTGGTATTGATCGATCTAATATCGAAGGTGGAGAACTGCTTGTATATAAAAATTCTAACGAAGAACCGTTTTTTAAAAAAATTTTAGAAGATGGAGAAGTGGCGATGGTGGATGACAGAAAGTTGTGGCATAACGGAAAACCGATACGCTTAGTTGACCACGCTCGTGAAGGGCATATGGATGTATTTGTATTAACAGCTAAGGATAAAGCTAATGATTTTCACGCCTGATAGCGTTCGTTCTCAATTTCCAGCTCTGTCACAAACGGTTGATAATCATCCCGTTTTATTTTTAGATGGCCCTGGAGGATCTCAAGTTCCAACATCAGTGTTAACGGCTATGGCAGAGTATTTAGGCTATTCGAACTCTAATCTAGGCGGTCATTTCTTCTCAAGCCAGAAGACAAATGCGGTTATGGATAATGCTCGAACTTGTTGTGCTGCTTTATTGAATGCACCAAGCAGTAATAATATTGTATTTGGCGCAAACATGACTTCGCTCACTTTTCAGTTAAGTCGTGCGATCAGTCGAAATTGGACAGCAGGCGATGAGATCATTGTTACAGCATTGGATCATTATTCGAATGTATCGAGCTGGCAGCAGGCTGCTGAAGATAAAGGCGTTATCGTTCATCAGGTTCGTGTTAATACAGACGATTGTACTTTGGATATGGATCATTTTCATTCTTTACTGTCTGATAAAACGGTACTTGTGGCGACAACGTATGCGTCAAATACAACAGGATCTCTTGTTGATGTGAAGTCAATGGTTGCGGCTGCCCATCATTTTGGTGCCATGATTTATGTTGATGCTGTTCATTATGCTCCGCATCATTTAGTTGATGTTCAAGATCTTGATTGTGATTTTTTAGTATGCTCTGCGTATAAATTCTTTGGGCCTCATGTTGGCATCGCTTATGTCTCTTCCCAATATCTCCAATCGTTGTCTCCTTATAAAGTTGAACCTGCAACAGATATTGGCCCAGGACGTTTTGAAACAGGAACACAGAGCTTTGAAGGGTTAGCGGGAGTAACGGCTGCAATTGAATATTTAGCTCAATGGGGCGATAAAGAGTGCAGCTTAAGAGAAAGATTAGTTAGCTGCTTCACCCAATATAAACAACACGAATTAGCATTAACACATTACTTTTTGAATAAGCTCGAAGAGCGTTCTGGGATGTCATTGTTTGGTATAAGTGATCCTGAAAATGCAGGTAATCGAACACCTACATTTGCAATCAGTTTTAAAGGCCACTCACCCGATCAGATAGCAAAAAAATTAGGGCAACATCAAATTTGTGTTTGGAATGGCCACTTTTATGCGTTGGGATTGATAAAGCAACTTGGTTTAGAGGAAAGTGGAGGGGTTGTTCGTATTGGTTTTATGCATTACAACACGTTCGATGAAATCGACTACCTATTCTCGATATTAGATACATTCGAATAGCAGAGGAATGGTTTTAAGGTGATGGATGTAATGACGATACAAAAAAGCCCCAGCACACCAAAGTGTCGAAAAAGGTTTCAGAGTATTAAAAAATTGTCTATTTACCGCAATGCAGTCTTTTAAGGTCTTACTGCTTAATTTTTGGTTGAGTAATCGGTCTCTATAATGCATTGCATTGGTGGGCTTATCTGCATTTAATTCTTTTAGATAGTACAGATACAAAAAAACCGCTGTAAAAACAGCGGTTTAATCTTTTAATTTGGTGGAGGGATAGGGATTTGAACCCTAGAACCGCTATTAACGGTTGCCGGTTTTCAAGACCGGTGCTTTCGACCACTCAGCCATCCCTCCAATGCCGCGTATAATAGGGTGTTCACCGTTTCTTGTAAACCCTTAAATGCATTAAAACTGACTGTTTGATTCATTATTCTACTATTATTGCTGTTTTTAAGTGTTTTTATTTATTCGCATTTTGATTTTAACCTAAAAAAACATGAGCTAAATATAAAGAAAACATTTTGATACATCTAATTAACTTTGTTTTATTCCTTATATATCAAGGCTGTTTACCTTGGATTTATTTTTTATTGTGTTTTTTGTTAACGTTTAACTCCTTCTGTATGAAAATTTTTATTATCTTGTTTTTAAATTGTTGGTCGCACTGTTTTTCTGTGAGACTTCATTTCATAGGAGACAAATTAAATGGAAATTAAAATGAATAAAAAACTACTCGCTTTAGCTATTGCTGCTGCTTCTTCAAATGCCGTTGCTGTTGAATTATATAATGAAGATGGGACAACATTTGATATCGGTGGGCATGTATCAGTAGCATTAGAAGGATCTGATGAAGGCGATACTGATATAACCGCAGTTTCTCCACGTATTAATTTTAATGCAACACATGACTTAGGTAATGGTTTTGTTGCTGATGCTAAAGGTGAATGGGCTCTTAACTATTTAGATGGTGGTGAAAATGCATTCACAACTCGTCTAGGCTACATCGGTTTGACACACGAAGATTTCGGTCGAGCAGTTGCCGGAACCCAATGGTCACCTTATTACGCTGTGGGTGGTGTAGCGGATATGCCAATAGCGTTTGCGAATGACTTTCTTTATGAGGACCATGGCAATTTAGGTACAGGCCGCGCTGAAGAAATGCTGAGCTACGGAAAAATGTTTGAACTGGGTGATGCTGGTAAATTTGGTGTTGCCGCTGGTTGGCAAGGACGTAAGACTGATACAGTTTCAAATGACTGGGATACTACAAAAATAGAGAACAATTACGGAAATCGTGGACAGGTTGCACTAAATTATAGCGTGATGGGATTCTCGGCGAATTACGCATATAACACCGGTGACGTTACGTATGGTTCAAGTGCAAAGTCAGTGACTTCTGAATCTCATGTATTGAGTGGGACTTACGGTACTTATGGAAGTGGTTTATACGTAGCAGGTGTGTATGCAATGAATGAGTATATGAATACTCCTCATCAATTGTCTACGACAGGAAACCCAATTGAAGACAGTTCAGCATACGAAGCTTTGGTTGCCTACGCTTTAGACAACAGTTTAAACCTAAGTTTGAACTATGAATCGGTTGTAGATAACGATGCAAGTAAAACGGTTTACAGTACATCAGCAATTCAAGCAGAATACAATTTCACTGATAAGTTTGTAGGCTTTACTGGTTACCAACTTGATTTAGGTAATGATTACAATAATAAAGAAGATAATAAGTGGATGCTAGGTGCGCGTTACTACCTATAATCTACAATGATTATTAATCTTTAACTTTCCTAAGATAATCCAGTGTACCTGCAAAGTACGCTGGATTTTTTTATAGCGCAACTTACTCTAGGGGAACCAATACTATTTTGCTACAATCGGCGAAAATTATTGTATTTAAAGGTTCATCATGTCATTTGCTTCACTAGGGTTATCTGAACAGCTTCTTAATACCGTCTCGGAATTAGGTTTTAAAGAAGCGACTCCAGTTCAAAAACAAGCTATTCCTCTCGTATTACAAGGACATGATGTACTTGCAGGAGCACAAACTGGTACAGGTAAAACTGCCGCTTTTGGTTTGCCTCTTATTCAACGTTTAATTGAAAACCCAATGAATCGTAGCCAGAATTCAAAAGTGATTGGTAGTTTGATTTTGACGCCAACTCGTGAATTAGCACAGCAAGTATTTGATAGTTTAGTTAGCTATGCAAAAAATACAGACATCAAAGTGGTGGTTGCTTATGGCGGCACGAGTATTAATGTTCAAAAAGATAACTTAGTTGGTGGCGCGGATATTTTAGTTGCGACTCCTGGGCGTTTATTAGATTTATTGCACATCAATACGATTACGTTGAATCAAGCAGGATATTTAGTACTAGATGAAGCTGACCGTATGTTAGATATGGGCTTTATTCCGGATATTAAAAAAGTACTACGTAAGATGCCAGCTGAACACCAAACGTTATTTTTCTCAGCAACGTTCAGTGCAAAAGTGAGAGAAATTGCTCATTACATGTTGCATAAACCAAAAGAAATACAGGTAACACCTACGAACAGTACCGCTGATACTGTTGAACAGATAGTATATCCAGTCGATAAACACCGTAAAAGTGAGTTGTTGGCGTATTTAATTGGCTCTCGTAATTGGCAACAAGTTCTTGTCTTTACAAAAACAAAACTAGGTTCTGATGAATTAGTTAAAGAACTCAAGAAAGACGGCATAAAAGCAGTTTCTATTAATGGTGATAAAAGCCAAGGTGCTCGCTTACGTGCGTTAGAAGAATTTAAAACTGGGAAAGTTCGTGCATTAATTGCAACGGATATCGCTGCTCGTGGTTTGGATATTGAGCAACTAGAATGTGTTATTAATTATGAATTACCATTTAAAGCTGAAGATTATGTTCATCGTATCGGACGAACGGGTCGAGCGGGATGTACAGGTAAAGCTATTTCATTAATGAGCAGTAACGAAGACTATTTATTAACGGCGATTGAAACATTGTTAGACACTCGTTTACCGCAAGAATGGTTGAAAGGGTATGAACCAGATCCTAATGCTCGAGTGGTAAAAGAAGATCATTCGCGTCAAAGTCGTGGACGTTCAGCAGATAAACGAAAGCTGAAAGCAAAGATGAAAGTGCACGCTAATCGAGGTAAAAATAAGCGTTAATATCGTTTTTATTTAACTCTACCCCTATCATTTCTGAATGGCCGATTTAATGACTGAAACGTCTTTAAATTGGCCATTACTGATCTTGCCAATCAATATCTTTCATATATTCCTATTTTTTATTTTAAATTGTTTTTTATTATGTGAAGTAGGCTGTAATTTGAGCTTTGAATGCATCAAATAAAACCTTGACAGTTTCATATGTAAATTAGTGTAAAGTTCGATTGAATGTATTCATGTGAGGCGTATGATTTTGGAAAACTGAAGCCAATTTTGGATTATTATCCTTCAGTATTCGGAGCCGTTATGTCGCAAAGGTCTCTTTCTGTACTTTGCTTATTATTTTTATCTTACTCTTCTTCTTTATTTGCAGAATCTTTTACACTACCCATTTGGAAAGATGAAGCGGAAGCTCGTGGTTATACTCTTCCTGAGGCTTTTGGCCTAAACGTTAGTTACATGAAACAAACTCAAGATATCTCAGTAGATAGCGTTGGATTCGAGGGTTCCTACCCAATTGATTTACCCTTTGGGCACACAATAAATGTTCCACTCGGTGATGTCGTTCAAATAGAGCCTGTAGGTACGGGTAAACAAATGAGCGAAGTTTTGACTTTGCGTGGTGATGTTTGGTTATTCCCATTTCTAAATTTATACGGCATTGTTGGTACGCTTAACGGCTATTCAGAAACTACGATCAAAGTTAAAGCCCTTGGTTCTGAAAAGTTATCGGGAACTATGCCATTCCGTCTGGATCTGAATGGCACTCTTTATGGTGCCGGATTTGTGCTTGCTGGAGGCTATAAAGATGTATTTACTTTAGTTGATGCAAGTTATACCGAAACTAAATTAAATGTAATTGATGGCACCATATCTTCGATTGTTATTTCTCCTCGAATTGGTTATGACTTTACCCGTTTAGGCGCTCCGTTACGTTTGTGGGTGGGGGCTATGTATCAAGATGTTGAGCAATCCTTATCTGGCAATTTAACGGATATAGGTTTAACGGGTAGCTTGGGTAATTTAGTGGGCAAGGTTGATAATGGTCGCTTTAATGTAGAGCAACACTTAGTCACACCATGGAACCCAATTGTAGGTATGCAGTATAAATTGCATGATCGACTCTATTTACTGGGTGAGGCGGGGTTTGGTAACCGTACAAGTTTATTCTTAAGCGTTGATATGCGATTTTAAATCATGAAGTTATTAAACCTATCTACGGCAGCTTTACTAAGTTGCTGCGCATTTTCGATCTCTGCGAAAGAGAAGCCACAAAACTGGGTTGATACTTTTCTAGAAGAGCTTGGCTCATCAGAAGATATTGATGTCAGTAAAGGGGGGGATTGGGCTGTGCTTCCCGGGCCTTTCGCTAACCCTGAGCAAGGTTTTGGTATTGGGGTTGCGGCTGTGGGTTTATATTCGCCACTTGAAGATAAACAGAGTGCGCCACTTTCTACGATTAATATTACGGGTTATGGTTCTACTTCAGGATCCTATGGCGTAGGTGTTAATAATCGAACTTATTTTGAGAATGATGACCTTCGGTTATTGGTTCAAGCCAAAGCAAGCCATACCCCTGAATACTATTGGGGCGTTGGTAAACAAGCGGCGGAAGTTGACAGCAATAAAACACTAGTTGAAGCTCAAATTTTTGGATTTACACCAAAGGTGGCGTATCAATTTTTACCTAATACCTATTTCCTTTTTGGTGCAGATATGGAGAGTTATCGTGATCTTTCGTCAGATACTGAGGTATTAGCACAGAGTGATCTGGAAAATACCTTTTTAAGTGCTGCTACGGTGAGTGTTGAGTACGACAGTCGTGATTTTGAGCTAAACGCCCATGAAGGCATGTTATTCAGTGTGAATTGGAATGCCTATCGTACTGAATTTGGATCCGATTATGATTTTGACAAAGTCACCATAAATTACCGTCAATATCACAAAATATTACCTAATACTGTTTTGGCGTGGGAAATATTTTCTGAAGATGTTCAAGGTGATATTCCTTGGTTTGCATTTTCCTCTTTAGGCAGTGATAAGCGAATGAGAGGATATTATTCAGGTCAGTATCGAGATAATAGTCAATTGTCTGGCCAAATTGAAATTCGTCAACAACTTAACAAACGGCATGGAATGGTTGCGTGGATAGGGGGGGGGAGTGTCGCGAGCTCTTATCAAGAGTTGTTTGATAGTAAATGGTTACCGACGTATGGCATTGGTTATCGTTTTGCGTTTAAACCAAGAGTTAATGTAAGACTGGATTATGGGTTAGGAAAAGATAGCCAAGCGGTATATTTTCAAATTAATGAAGCGTTTTAGAGGGTATTTATATGAAGAGTAAGATAGCTTCCATTGTCATCACGAGTTTTTTGTGTGGCGTGTCCTTATCTGCTTTTGCTGCTGATGCTCCAGCTGGTGTGAGGCCTTGCTGTGCTTTTGGGATCAACCTGCAAACAGAAATAGGGGGGATCCCTGTCCCTTTTGTTTCAGTAGAAAACGTAATGAATATAGAAGATCTTGGTGATCATATATATAACGATGGTACCCAAAGCGTTGCTAGTAGTTTGATGGGTTTTGGAGATGAAAGTAATGGTATTTTTTACTCTAAAAAAGGAGGTTTTTTAGATTCGGCTCATATTCGAGATACTGCTGATTTTACTTATTATCTTTACAATGAGTTTTACGCTCACCTAGGTTCTGATTATAAAGTGACATTGTCACGAGAGTTAAAAGATCGTGTTGTTCAAATGCACAAGAGTGTGGATGTGTATTCTGAAGTAGAACGTCAAAAAATCAGTATCGAATTAGCTGCGTTGACTGCATATCGATTTGCTCAATGGCATGAGATAGCGCAATGGTTTGGTATGGAATCAGTCGGAGGCTTTAAAGAATATGCCTCTGCTTTCTCTCCTGAAGATCTTTATTCAAATATGCTTGGTGCGCTGTTAGCCAGTGATGTTATTCGTGCCGATCCAAATTTAGATAAAAATGCTTTTTCCACTGCAATGACCAAAGCAATAAAAGCAAAATTTATTGAGTTGGGTGTGGGTACTAAAGAGCAATCTAAAACAGAAATAAAAAAAATGGATGGGGTATGGTGGGACAGTTCTAAGCGGCTACCAAACAAATGGGTTGTGATTCATCGGGAATACCATTTAGGAACAGACTTGCAGCCAAATGGGTTTAAAGGTGAAACGAAAGAGGGTGTTTCAACTGAGTATGAAGCATTAGCTACCTTTATGTTAATGCCAAATAAAAACGATAAAGATTTCTCAGTACTACCTGATTCATTAAAGAATAAACCCTATTGGACTCCGGATGATTTTCAACAGATTGCTGATTTTGCTAAGAAGCATGACGATAATGAGCAAGCTGAAAAATAACGTTTATTGATTTAAATACCAAACGACTATATAGATTGGTATAAAAAAGCCCCGAATAAGTACTTCATTTAAAGTAGTGTTCGGGGCTTTTTTTATTGATTATGCTTTTGCTTTATTTGATTTTTGAGTAGTACCGAACTTTTCAGTACTAAATCCTTTTATTAAGCTTACGCACATCATTAGAAGAATGAAGGTAAACGGTAATGCTGTTGATACCGTACCTGCCTGTAGCGCTTGCATTGCTTCTGTACCACCAACCCATAGTAATACCGCAGCGATAGAACCTTGAACTGTTGCCCAGAAAATACGCTGAGGTACAGGTGCATCAACTTTACCACCAGCAGTGATGCTATCGATAACTAATGAACCTGAATCAGATGACGTTACAAAGAAAACCATAATTAGAACAATGGAGATAACAGATAGAGCAGTACTCATTGGTAATGCGTCATACATGTCAAATAGAGCCATGGTGATGTCATTTAAGCCATTCTCACCAAGTTCACCAACTTTGTTTTTAACTTGTTCAATTGCAATACCGCCAAACGCTGACATCCATAAAGACGTTGCTAGTGTTGGAAGGATCATCACTGAAAGTAAGAATTGACGAACAGTTCGACCTTTAGAAACACGAGCAATGAACATACCTACGAATGGAGACCATGAAATCCACCAAGCCCAATAAAATACTGTCCAACCATGCATCCAAGTCTCATCTTCACGACCGTGTGGATTACTTAATGGAATGATATTCTCAGCATACCCAATAAGAGTTAATGGCAAAGCACTCATTACATCAGAGAAACCAATAACAATAATGAACAGAAGCAGTGCAACAGCAACTAACATATTCACGTTACTTAGTAGTTTTACACCACCATCAATGCCACGGATAACCGAGATCATTGCAAGTATAGTAACGAAAATAATCACACCGATTTGCATGTTAATGCCGCCATCAGTACCAAATACGTGGTTGATACCGCCAGCAGCCTGTTGTGCTCCTAATCCAAGAGAGGTTGCAAGACCAAATAGCGTCGCAAGCACGGTTAGGATATCAATGATGTGACCAAACCAACCCCATGTTCTATCACCTAAAATTGGATAGAAAACAGAACGCATAGATAAAGGTAACCCTTTATTATAGGTAAAGAAGGCTAAAGATAAAGCAACCAGACCATAGATTGCCCACGGATGAATACCCCAGTGGTACATAGTACCGCCAAGCGCTAGTTTTTTAGCTTCTTCAGTAAATGGTTCAACACCTAGAGGAGTGCCATACCAATCGGTATAGTAAGCAAGAGGCTCTGCAACACCATAGAACATTAAACCAATACCCATACCGGCAGCAAACAGCATTGCCATCCAAGATATCGTAGAATGTTCAGGTTTAGCGTGATCTCCACCAATACGGATTTTCCCAAATGGTGAAATGATTAATCCTAAGCAGAATATTAAGAAGATATTACTAGACCACATAAATAAACCATCAAAATTATCGATGATTTGTAATTTGACACCGTCAAGAAGGGATTTTGCCTCTGCTGGATCCATAATCAGAAGCACAGTAAGAAATAAAACAATTGCACCAGCACTAATGCCAAAAACTTGGTTATGTATATCAAAACCCCATTTTTGAATATTGTCCTGTCCAACCTCATAATCAGTACTGTCAATACTGTACTTATCCGTAGTACTCATGTGTCCTCACATAATTTTCATAACAGCTCCAATCGGAGTCTGTCAAACTACTGCAACATTCATGTAACAGCTTTTTTCGTGAGAATAATATCAGAGTTAAGATTTTAATTAAATGTTTTTCTAAGGGCTTGATATAAATAAAAGTGCCTTAAAACATGGGTTTAAGGCACTTTTTATACTATTAGGTTATTTAGTGGTCAAGGTATAGAAAGTTTTGCCAGGATTTCATACGGATTAATACTTTACGCATAATCGAAACATGTTCAAAACTGTCAGAGTAAACCGATATTTCGGCATTTGCCCCTGCAGGAAGGTGGAAAGCTGAGACGTCATCAGTCAATTTTAATTTAACAAGTGCTCTGCCGTTAGTTTGTATGGCGTTTGTACCCAATAAAGAACCTGAAGCTTGAATTTGTCCCTCTCCGATAGCTGGAATGACTTCAACAACTTCCCCTTTAAATACACGCCCAGGAATGGCGCGGAATAAAAATTCAGCTTGAAATCCTGATTGTAAACGCTGCAAAGAGTTTTGACGAAATGCACCTACATAATACTGAGCTTCGGTATGTACAAATGTCATCACAGGACGAAGAGGCAGAGGTACCGCCATCATACCTGGACGAAGAGCCATTTGAGTTACATACCCATCAGTTGGAGCTCTAACGGTTGTTTCATCTAAATTGAATTGTGCTTGTTCTAACTCCGCACGCATACGAGCAACCATCGTATTTTCACCATTTATCTCAGACTCTAGTGCCAGTTTGGCCTGTTGCTCTTGAGCTTGAACAGATTCAACCGTTGCCTGAGTTGCTTTGTAAGTTTGTTTGCGTGTATCTAATTGTTGTGCAGTAAAAGCGCCTTTTTTAAAGCCTTTTTCATAACGTTTAAATTCACGATACGCTTTATCTTTGTCTGCGATTGCTTTGATCGTGTTTGCTTGCGCTGATTTATAAATAGATTCTAATTGAAGAGCGGCTTGTTCTGCTTCATATAATGCAGCCTGTTTACGGACGACTTCAGCTCGAAATGGAATAGGGTCTATTTTGAAAAGGATATCGTCTTTTTTAAGGAGTTGGTTTGCCTCAATGTTAACTTCAATTACTTTACCTTTTACACTTGGAACAATCGGTGTAGTTACATAGAACTGCCCGCCAAATTGAGTAAAAGGGTGGTTATAATTCATTAATAAAACAAGTGTACCAACGAGAACGACACCACCTAATCCGGCAGTTGGAACTGTCCATTTATTCAACGGAATATTAAAGATTTTAAACACAGCAATACATAATGCGGTGTACGTAAGAATAAGCAATAAATCCATTATATTTGCTCCTCTTTAGTTGATTGCTGAGGTGGCTGCTTTACTTGATTAACTTCCATTTGAGAAATTTTTTCGGTCAGTAATTCAACTTGGTCATTAAGATGGTTAACACGAGTTTGAAGCTCTAATTGATTATTTTCAATTTTATGGAATCCCCAACCACGGTCTTCACGCCATAATGTTGCCCAAATCCAAAGAAAAGGCCATAAAACATGTAGCGTAAATAAACTAACCCAACCAGCAATATGTATCGCGTCTGAATGTGGGTGGTCACGCTTGTGAGCAATCTCATAGGGGATATCATGGATGACAATAATCCCGTAGAAAATAACCAATGCTACAAACACTAATAAACCAAGAGCAAAATAATCTAAAAACATAAACGCATCCTTGTGTACAACTATGAAAATTAACAAATTACCTATTTTTTAGTAACTTGAGTGTGACATTGGTTAGGTTAATACGCAAGATATAATCAAAGATTGAAATGAAAAAGCCGATATAACATTAACTAAAAAGTTATATCGGCTGGTTTTATATTTTTTAGGAAGGCTTTATTTATTGGCGAACACAATTCCGTCCGCCATCTTTAGCTCGATATAAAGCTTTATCTGAAGCTTTGATAACTTCTTGTGGCTTTTTGTATTCTGTATTATCAGCAACGCCAATACTAATGGTTACATTCACCACTTTGGTTTTGTTTGCTTTTCCTCTTTTTGCTTCGCCTTCCTTTTTGTCTTTAGGTCGGGTATTTGTATCTCTAATAATTAAATCGTAATTTGCAATATCTTCACGTAATTCTTCTAAATACTCTAAGCTCTGTTCAGCCGTTTTACCTTTAAATAGTACGGTAAATTCTTCACCACCATAACGGTAGACTTTTGCATTACCGCCAGTTTGCGCCATGATACTAGCCACGAGTTTCAATACATCATCACCAGTATCATGGCCATAGCTGTCATTGAATTTTTTGAAATGATCAACATCAAGCATTGCAATCGTGTAACGACGGCCTAAATGCTTCATTTCTGATTCAAGAGCGCGACGGCCAGGTATGCCTGTTAACTGATCAATAAAGGCCAATTCATGGCTGGCTGAGATTATGTAAAGTAGTAATAACAAGCCAGCAATAGAGAACATTGTACTAGAGATAAATTCAACGCTAAAAAGAGCAAAAGTTAACGAAGAATAGAGTAAACAGGTGTAAGACGCTAAATCTGTATTATTACTACGAGTTAAGACAAAAATGGCAGAAAGCCCGCACATAACTAAACTATAAAGAACGATAATAATAGGAAGAGGAGATACTTCAGGGATCGTAAGTAAATAAGTTTCCCAAATTTCAGTCATATCGTTGTCGGCAAAATGGGAAACAATAATCCAGCACCAAAAAAACATGAAAAGAAGGATGCCTAGATAACCAGCGCCATATTTGGAAAAAATCCGACGTTCAGGAAAGATAAAAGTGGCCATCATTGAGATGGGTAATAAAAAAGCGGTTAATGTAAATTCAATTCGGGTACTGCCATAAGAGAGAGGGACTTGTAATCGTTCTTGAATGATCCAATAAGCAATTGCCATTGTAATCGCTATCATCCCTATTCGGCCTTGATTGAAAGGTTGACTTAAAAGCAAAACAATAGAAAGTACGATGTATGGCAGTATGTATGAGAATCCTTGATTTTCAGATGATAATTGGATAATGCCATCCATACCGGTTATTACCGAAACAACAATAATGATAGGCAATAGAAGTTTAAATAGTGGATGGCTCAGAAGGCTAAAAGGCATTGTTTTTTAACGGATCCTTATTAATCTAAAAAAAGAAAGAGTTTGTCACTGAATTGCTAGGACAAGACGCTATTCTATCAATAACATCACTCTATTCATACGGTTGTAACGACACTTAGATGTATTTAATAACAATAAGGCCTTTTTATGGAATCAAGCATTAATAACTATATGGAAGCTCTGGTGGATAAGCGGTTTATTGAACTCGATTTCTACCAAAACTATACACATGATCAAATCACAGATATGAAGTGCATCAGCTTAAATCAACTTCCAACACTCTATATTCGTCATCGCTTAGATATGCTATCGGCAACATCTCAGAAAAGATTAATGGAATATAACAAAATGGTTTCAGTAGCAGTCGAAAATGCAGAAAAAATGGTTTTAAATGATAGGCGGCAGCGAGAAGAAGATGCAGAAAGTATCGTTGTTTATATGTCTAAAGATCGTTTTGAACTAGAGGATGAAGAGTTACCATTTTCAGGTGTGATAAAACTAGATTAAACAATCCCACACAATGCGTATTATTATGTGGGACGTTTAATGTTCAGATTAAGTGCTAAGCCTTAGCTTTAGTATCAGCATTAATCGCGTCAGTGTTTTCTGTTTGTGTTACTTCTGGAGCAGGAAAGGCTTGTAATGGCTTTGCCACCATATTACGAGTATCTTCTTTCACTTCAGCAAGAATTACAGTCAGATGGTCACCTAGCTTAAATGTTTCGTGTTTATCAATTGAAACAGACCCTTGATCTGCATTGCATTCAATGCGTTCTTTATTATCTACGATAAGAGATCCAGGAATAAAAGCAGCAGCGCCGTTTTCAATTAGGCGAACACGCATACCAGCACGGTTAATATCGAAAATTTCGGCCGTAAATTGTGTTTCTTTTGCTACTTCAGACGCTAATGTTCTGCAGTATAACCAATCGCTAACATTACGTTCCGCCATGCGGTGGTAACGACGACTTAGTGCTAACTCTTCACCCACGATATCGTCAGGGCGTTGTACTGGCTCTTTACCAAGGATGTGTGCCTTTAGCATTCGATGGTTAATCATGTCGCTGTATTTACGGATAGGAGAGGTCCATGTCGCGTAAATGTCTAAACCCATCGCATAATGAGGTAATGGTTCATTGCCTGTTTCGCTGTAAGTTTGGAATTTACGAATACGAGCATCAAGATATGATGTTGGTTGTTTACCAAGTAGACGACGCAGTTCACTGAACCCCTCAAGTGTTGCAATATGCTCTTCAGTAAATTCAGTATCATTAAGTTGATTTACAATCTCAACGACGTCTTTTAATTTTTCTGACTTGATCCCTGCATGAGAGTTAAATACACCCATGTTAAAAGTATTACGCAATGTTTTACCGGCACAAATATTTGCCGTTACCATTGCTTCTTCAACTAATTTATTTGCGCAACGACGCATATCCGCATGAATAGCAACAACGTCATTTTCAGCGTCTAATTCAAAGCGGTAATCTGGGCGGTCAGGGAAGATAACAGCATGAGTTTGACGCCATAAGGTACGTGCTTGCGCAAATTCGTGCAGCTCCGTAACCACTTGAGCGATAGTTTCGTTTGGTTGCCATTTGTCACATGACCCTGTTTCTAGGAAATCAGAGACATTTTCGTACGCTAAACGGGCATGAGACTTCATTGTTGCCGCAAAGAAATTGATAGATTCTTCATCAATCGTGCCATCAGAAGCTACGCTTACTGTACAACAAAGCGCTGGGCGGACTTCATTTTCGATCAGAGAGCATAATTGGTCACTTAAATCACGAGGCAGCATTGGAATGTTGCGGCCCGGTAAGTAGATAGTATAGCCACGTTTACGAGCGACTTTATCCATCTCATCATCTGGTGTGATGTAAGCGGTTGGATCTGCGATAGCGATTGTTAGCTCAAAAGAACCATCTTCTTGTTTTTTAATGTATAGAGCATCATCCATATCTTTAGTCGATTCACCATCAATAGTTACAAATGGTGTTTCTGTCATATCGATACGAACTAAATCAGCATCATCTTTGATTTCCCAGTGATCAATGCCATCAGGCTCTGAGTTTGGTAAATCGTTTTGAGCTAGTGTTACCCACCATGGCGCTATTTTGTCATCGCTATCAGTGATTTTATGGGTGACTTCGCATAGGAAGCTTTGATCACCTTTTAAAGGGTGTTGCGTAAGCTCTGCAACAACCCAGTCACCTTCTTTTAAAGTTTCTGGGTTTACACCTTTACGGGCCTTTGCTTTTATAGCGTTTTTTAGGCTAGGGTGATCGGGCATCACTTGCAGACGTTTTTTGAACATTTGAATGCGGCCGATGAATCGAGTAATTGACTGCTCAATTAATTGATCGGGTTCGGCTTGCTCTTTGTCATTTTCAGTGCGGATTAAAGCAATGATCTTGTCACCATGCATGACTTTTTTCATTTGTGCAGGTGCGATGAAGATACTTTTCTTCTTATCGTCTGATTCTAAAAAGCCAAAACCGCGGTCGGTTGCTTTTACTGTGCCTTCTTTTTTAGGAAGCTTATCTTGTATTTGTTGCTTTAATTGCGCTAGTAGTGGGTTATCTTGAAACATGAGCCTTCATACTATAAATAGGGAAATAACTCGTTAACTTTACTATTGCCCTTAATCTATTGCTAGAAAAGACCGATGAAATATGCAAAAAAGCATGCGTAATGTACGAAAAACTACCAAAAATAAGAAAATAGAGCTAAATTTGTGAAGTTGCTCAATTTTTTCTGGTAATTCTTGACGTATTAGGGCATCATCCGCGCCCTGAGTTAATCATCTTCTACTATATTAATTAATGAAGTGATAAACCGTCCTGTCCCGAGTGCTTGTGTGTGTGTATGGAACTTGCTGAGCAAATGGGACCTTTTTTATATGTTTAATTATTGGGATCCCAATGTCAGAAACTATTACTGAATTCCGCCAACTGGCTTTAGAAGAAACTTTATTATCTGCACTTGACGAAATGGGCTTTATTGCACCAACGCCTATCCAAGCAGAATCAATTCCTCTATTGTTAGCTGGACGTGATGCACTTGGTAAAGCTCAAACAGGTACTGGTAAAACAGCTGCTTTCTCTTTACCTCTTCTAAATAAAATCAACCTTAAGCAACATAACCCACAAGCAATCATCATGGCTCCAACGCGTGAACTTGCTATTCAGGTTGCTGCTGAAGTTAAAAACCTTGGTCGTAACATCAATGGCCTTAAAGTTTTAGAGATCTACGGTGGTGCATCTATCGTTGATCAAATGCGTGCTCTAAGCCGCGGTGCTCATATCATCGTTGGTACTCCTGGCCGTGTTAAAGATTTACTTAACCGTGACCGTCTAAATCTAGGCGAAGTTCATACGTTCATCCTAGATGAAGCTGATGAAATGCTAAAAATGGGTTTTGTTGATGATGTAACTTGGATTCTTGAAAAAGCGCCAGAAACAGCTCAACGTATCCTGTTCTCAGCTACTATGCCTCCAATGGTTAAGACTATTGTTGACCGTTACTTACGTGATCCTGCTCGTGTTGATGTTGCTGGTACTAACAATACTGTTGAACAAGTAACTCAAAACTTCTGGATTGTTAAAGGCGTAGAAAAAGACGAAGCAATGTCTCGTCTTCTTGAAACTGAAGAAACTGATGCATCAATCGTATTCGTTCGTACTCGTCAAGATACAGAGCGTCTAGCTGATTGGTTATCTGCTCGTGGCTTTAAAGCTGCTGCATTGCACGGTGATATTCCTCAGTCTCTACGTGAGCGTACTGTAGATCACATTAAACGTGGTGTTATCGATATCCTAGTTGCAACTGACGTTGTTGCTCGTGGTCTTGATGTTCCTCGTATTACACACGTATTTAACTACGACATCCCATTCGATGTTGAATCTTACATCCACCGTATCGGCCGTACTGGTCGTGCTGGACGTAAAGGTAAAGCGATTCTTTTAGTTCGCACAAACCAAATTCGTATGCTTCGTACGATTGAGCGTGTAACTAAATCTTCAATGATCGAAATTGAATTGCCACATCGTGATCAAGTTGCAGAAGCTCGTCTAGCGGTTCTTGGTGCTGAATTAGCAGCAGATAAAGAATTCGTTGCATTAGAAGCATTCTCTGACTTAATTACTAAGCTTCAAGAAACACTAGAAGTTGATGCAGCAACAATTGCAGCAATGCTTCTTAAGCGTCAACAAGGTAAGCGTCCTTTATTCTATAAAGGTCCAGATCCTATGATCGCAGCAATGGACCGTGCTAAACGTCGTCCAGAGCGTAGTGATCGTGGTGACCGTCCTGATCGTGGCGAGCGTCGTGATCGTGGTGACCGTCCAGAGCGTGGCGAACGTCGTCAATACAACAATGACGATTTCGATACGTACCAATTAGAAGTTGGTCGTGAGCAAGGTGTTCAAGTTAAAGACATCGTAGGTGCTCTAGCTAACGAACTTGGCTTCACTAAAGGTGCTATCGGTGCAATCAAACTTGCTCCGGGTCACACATACGTACAGTTACCTAAGAAAATGTCTGCAGACGTTGCAAGCAAACTTAAGCAACTACGTATTCGTCAAAACGAAGTTAAAGCGGTTGTTGTTGAAGGCGTAGACCTAACAATTGATCGTCGTCCTCGTTCTGGTGGTGCTGACGAAAACCGTGGTGGAAATAGCCGTGGTGGTTACCGTGGTAATCGTGAAGGCGGTAACCGTGAAGGTAACCGTGGTGGCGAACGTCGTTTTGACCGCAACAAAGGTGGCGACCACCGTGGCAGTCACCGTGGCGAGCGTGCTCCAGGCGCAAGCCGTGCTCCACGCACACCTCGTGAAGACTAATCAATAAGATTCAATAATAAAAACCGAGCTCATGTAGCTCGGTTTTTTTATGCCTGTTATTTGTGATTTATGTGCATTTATTTATTTCTGTTTTTATTGAATAGTGGTATTTTCTGATAATCGCAATATGGATAATCTCGTTTGCGATGACTATTATTTTATTAGTTAATGGATAACTATAATGAACAATGAAATTCGATTACGAGCTCTTGAACAAACTGATTTGCGTTTTATTCATCAGTTAAATAATAACAGATCGATAATGTCTTACTGGTTTGAAGAACCTTACGAGTCTTATTATGAGCTTGAAGATTTATTTCGTAAACATATTCATGACAGTACAGAGCGCCGTTTTATTGCTGAAAATAATGACCAACAGTCTATTGGTTTAGTTGAATTGGTTGAAATTAATAGCATTCACCGCAGTGCTGAGTTCCAAATTATTATAGCACCTGATTTTCAGGGTAATGGTTATGCAAGAGGCCTCATCCATCGTGCTTTAAACTATGCATTTACAATCTTGAATCTTCATAAGGTATATCTGCATGTTGCTGTTAATAATGATAAAGCGATTCACTTATATGAAAAATGTGGGTTTGCTGAAGAAGGGCATTTAGTTCAAGAGATTTTTGTTAATGGGGAGTATTGCGATATTAAGCGTATGTATATTCTTCAAGATCATTATTTAGAAAGCAGAAAATAAGATAGGTTGTAGTAACAATTCTAAATTGAATACAATAAATAGTGTCACATTTTATTAGTAAATGGACTTCTACTCTAAGGAGTCCTTTCATTCTCTAGCCTATTGTCCTATGTTGGTATTTCTTTATGAAAATCGACTTTTTAGTTGGTTTGATATTTGTTATTCTCATAATAATAGAGACTTTTAGTTTAAAAAATATATTTAGGGATAAAAAGAGATGCCAGCGTTATCAGTTTTATTGATGGATAGCTTTAATTACTTCAAAAAGCATATTGTCGCTTTTTGTATTCTTGTTCTACCATTTGCCTTGCTTACAAATGGGATTGCATTGAGCTTTAACGAAGAGGATGGTTCAGGTAAATTCTTACTTTACATGCTATTTATCTTAACTATTTATCCATTTTATAAAGGTGCAATTCTTTACTATATTGCTTATTCGTTTGATGGACGTCGTGTACCATTTAGTCAGCTATATCAAATCCCTGCAACAACGTGGTTTTCATTTGTATTGATGAATATTATTTTGGGAGCCGCTGTTTTAACTGGTTTTATAGCGTTAATTTTACCGGGCTTATATTTAATGGCTCGTTTTTCTTTTACCGAGATTTATTGCGTTCTTTATAAAGAAAAAGCCTTAGATGCAATTAAATTAGGTTGGAATGAAACAAAAGACAATTATTGGATCCTGTTTAAAGGGTTAGTTATTATTTTTGGTTTTACAACCGGGTTGATGTGGGTAATTGAAGCGAGTTTTACTTCTATTGGTCTTGAATCTACCGCCTTATCTTTCTTTTTCTCAGTGTGTGAAGTGGTTTTATCGATGATGAATACTATCTTCATGTTTAGAGTATTTACTGTTAAAGAAAAACGACTGGAAGAAATTCAAAAAATTGACTAAACCTTACCGAATAAGTTAATCACGTAAAAAAGCTCAGAAGTGATTCTGAGTTTTTTATTGTGTATGAATGGTGTCATGACATAGAGTAAGGCTATGATATTGATGTTTTATCTTTTTCCCAATATGCAAAAAGGCGAGATAGACTAAAGCAAAGAATAAAATAGCAGAGTGCCACAATAATCCAAATTTCAAATATCATTCCGCTAGAGTTTGCAATCTCGGTACCAACAAAGGTGAGTTCTTGTATTGATATTAAAGAGATAATTGACGAATCTTTAACTAAAGAAATACATTGACCAGCCAAAGAAGGAATAATTATTTTAAACACTTGAGGAGCAATGATATAACGGTAGCGGTCCCAAGTAGATAGCCCTAAGCTTCTTGCTGCTTCATGTTGCCCTTGTGGAATCGTATCAAGGCCAGAACGCACCACTTCACCTATATAGGCCGCAGAAATCATTCCTATGCAAAGTACCCCTGCAATTAAATTTTCCCATAAATTGGCAGAACCAAATAGAAAGTATTGCACTGCATTAATATCGCCATTGTGGTCTCGAAGCAATGACTCAAGACCAAATAGGGGAACGAGTTGATTGGCAATGAAGAAGTAAAAGATAAAAATAAACACTAACGGTGGTATATTACGAATAAGCTGAATATAACTGTTTGATATCGCTCTAAAGATAGCAAGAGGTGAACGGCGACCTAAGCCCAGTAGAATACCGAACACCAAAGCAAAGAGCATCCCCCAAAACGTTAGACGTAGTGTTGAGAATATACCATCGAAAAAATAGGGCAGGGAACCGTCGGCTTTACGTGTAAAAAGAAGATCAAGAGCGCGAGACCATTGCCAATGATAAGCAAGGCTACCGCTCTCTTTCACACATAACCAAGTAATAAAACTGACGATAATCGCCAGCAATATTAAATCTAATCGATTTAGTTTTAAAAATACTCTTTGCTGCATTATGTTTAGTTCGCTGTTTGTGATTGCCAATCTAGGCTAGTAAACCAATAATCATAGCGGTCTTGTAACCAACCATCGGCAGTACGAGCTTCAATCCATTCGTCAAAATAGGCTTTCTTATCGTCTTCGCCTAAACGAACAGCAAAGGCTTCATTTCCTTGAGACAAACGTTCTTTGAAAGGAAGGTATAAGATATCCGAGTATTTGATGGTATCGAACTCTGGTTTTGGAGTAGAAGCGGCAACCGCATGAGCATTGCCGTTCAATACTTCTTGGAATGCTTGTGCATCGTCATCAAACTGAAGAACCTTTGCTTTTGGGAAGTGTTCTTTAATTGCCGCTACAGTAATAGAACCACGGCGTGCAGCAAATTTCACACGACGAGAGTTGAATTGCTCACGCGTAAAGCCTTCCGTCATTTTTTTATTTGCAGCAACTTGAACGCCAGAATGAGAATAAGGAATAGTAAATAAAACACTTTTAGAACGTTCATCAGTAATCGTTAAACCACCGATGATGACATCAAATTTTCCTGAAATAAGAGACGGAATAATGCCATCCCAAGCGGTTGGAATAAATTCAATTTTTAAACCAGAATCTTTTGCTAAACGCTTGGCTACATCTACTTCAAAGCCAATAAGTTCCCCTTGTTTGTCTCTCATTGCCCAAGGTACGAAAGTACTTAAGCCGACTTTAAGCGTACCTCTGTCTTTGATTTTATCAACATTTGGCGTGCTATCTGATGAGGTAGCCGAAAATACTGAGCTACTAAACAGCAGGCTCAAGCTAAGAAATGACAGTAGTAATTGCTTCATGCGTATGTTTCTCCCTTAATGTGCATTATGCATTCGATGTTCTAACCAGGCTGATAGCCCAGAAAGTGTTAATGTGATAACTAAATAGATAGCCGCGACACTAAACCAAATTTCAAATGGCATCGCTGTATCTGAGACAATATTTCGCCCCTCAGTGGTTAAATCAAAAATAGCCATCACACTGACTATAGAAGAGTTTTTTACTAAAGAAACTAATTCGTTAGTTAAAGATGGAAGTGTATTTCGGATCACTTGAGGCAATACCACATATCGATAGCTATTGAATGGCGATAAACCTAAAGTGTTGCAGGCCTCTAGTTGCCCTTTTGGGAGGTTTACTAGACCGGAACGTAATATTTCAGCGGTATAGGCACCTTGAAATAAAGCCAAAGCAAGAATTGCCGTTGTCGTTCTATCTAGCCCTAAAAATGGACCGAATACAAAATACAAAAGATAAATTTGCACTAATAGCGGCGTATTTCTAATTAATTCAATGTAAATCGTAGCGATGCTGCGGCCCACGATAGAATCGGATAAGCGCAGTAGTGCGGTAATGAGAGCAATGAAAAGAGTTGCAATGGCACTAATCGCTGAGATATTGAGAGTGACTAATAACCCTTCGATAAGTTCGGCAGGGAACCACTCTCCATCTTCATAGAAAAATAGATAATCAGGAACGCGATCCCATTGCCATTGATAGTTCATGGCTTGTGCACCGCTGTCTAATATCCAATAAAGAGCAATGCCCAATAAAGTAATTTGCAGTAGTGCTGAAAAAATAGGGGATAAAACAGTTATCAAACGGCGCATAATATTAATAGCTTAAAATTTGATTTAAAAAATGTTGAGTTCGTTGATGTTGTGGGTTTTCAAAGAATTGTTGAGGTTTTGCAATTTCAACGATTTCTCCTTCATCCATAAATACGACTCGATCAGCCACTTTTTTAGCAAAGCCCATCTCATGAGTTACGCATACCATTGTCATTCCATCTTTAGCAAGGTCTGACATAACATCTAACACTTCACTGATCATTTCAGGGTCAAGTGCGGATGTCGGCTCATCAAAAAGCAAAACCTGAGGTTCCATACAAAGTGAGCGAGCAATAGCAACACGCTGCTGTTGTCCACCAGAAAGTTGAGATGGGTACTTATCTGCTTGCTCAGCAATGTTTACTCGGTGTAAATAAGTTAACGCACGTTGGTGTGCTTCTTTTTTTGACAGTTTTAAGGTTTTCATCGGAGCAAGGGTTAGATTTTCTAATACCGTGAGATGCGGAAATAAATTGAAGTGTTGAAAAACCATACCTACTTGCCCCTTCATTAATTGTTTAGAAGAGAGAGGTTGATTAAAAAGAGTAAGAGTCCCGTTTTGGGTTGATTCTAGTGTGTTAATACAGCGAATTAATGTTGATTTTCCAGAGCCAGATGGACCACAAATAACCACCTTTTCTCCTTCTGAGATAGAGAGGTTAATGTTTTTTAAGGCATGAAATTGGCCGTAATATTTATCCACTTTTTCAAAACTAATGATATTGGGTTTTTTAGCATTATTATTAGTCACAATTCATCCTCGTACTTAGTTACTAAACTTACTGTAACATATTCATAAAGCTAGAAAAGTGATTATTAATGAGTTGATTTATTTTTAAGCTAAATTTGTGCTTATGTGTGGTTAAAGTCAAATAAGGAGTGAGATAGATATTTATATTAAATTAACCGTTGCACAACATCACAAGACACGTTACGTTAACAGTATGGAGAATAAACATGCAGTATATAGAGTATATGTTGCATAAATAGATGGAAGCATAAAGATGTATCAAACTGATGATGTACGAATTAACAAAGTAAAAGAACTATTACCGCCTGTCGCTGTTTTAGAAAAATTTCCAGCTACTGAGGTTGCGGCAAAAACCGTATTTCAATCTCGTCAAGCTATCCATAATATTTTACAAGGTGATGATGATCGTCTTCTTGTTATCATTGGTCCATGTTCAATTCATGACACTAAAGCAGCATTAGAGTATGGTACAAAACTTAATACATTACGTAATGAGTTAGGTGATCGTCTTGAAGTTGTTATGCGTGTATATTTTGAAAAGCCACGCACAACGGTTGGTTGGAAAGGTTTGATTAATGACCCGTATATGGACGATTCATTTAAATTAAATGATGGCTTGCGTATGGGCCGTAAATTGCTTCTTGATCTGACTGATATGGGTCTACCAACGGCTGGTGAATTCTTAGATATGATCACACCCCAATACATGGGCGATCTAATCAGCTGGGGTGCGATTGGCGCTCGTACTACAGAATCACAAGTTCACCGTGAATTATCTTCAGGTTTATCTTGTCCTGTAGGATTTAAGAACGGAACAGATGGTAATATTAAGATTGCAACGGACGCGATTCGTTCAGCAGGTTCTTCGCACCATTTCTTATCTGTGACTAAATACGGTCACTCTGCAATTATTGAAACGGCAGGTAACCCTGATTGTCATATCATCCTTCGTGGTGGTAAAGAGCCAAACTACAGTGCAGAACATGTTAAACCAGTGAAAGAGCAACTTGCCGCTTCTGGATTACCAGAGAAAGTGATGATTGATTTTAGTCACGCAAATAGCTCAAAAGACTTTAAACGTCAGGTAATTGTTTCTGATGACGTATGTGGTCAAATTTCGGGCGGTGAAGATGCTGTATTTGGTGTGATGATTGAGAGCCACCTAGTTGAAGGTCGCCAAGATCTCGTTAATGGCAAAGCTGAAACTTACGGCCAATCAATTACAGATGCGTGTATTGGTTGGGATGATACTGAAAAAGTACTTCGTCAACTAGCAGACGCAGTAAGCGCTCGTCGAAATAAATAATAATACCAACATGCTATTAACAAAAAACGCCAGTGACGTAATGTGACTGGCGTTTTTCTTTTATCCTATTGTCGAGTGGTTATCCTTGTCCTTTTGCCATCGTAACCGTTCGTTTTAGTGTCCAACGTAATAGAACAGGAATGCTTTCAGGCCCTAATTCTTCGCTGTGTTGCACTATCGCTAACGCTAGATCGGGTTTAGCGAATTTCTTTAATGCTTTTATAATGATTTTTTTGGGTGGTACGGGTTGATCTTTTGTTATGTTAGATAGGGATCTAAATAACGCCTCAAATCCATTATGATAAAGGTAATGTTCAATATCTTTATGAGGCAATTCCGTTAGTCTATGACGTTCATGTTCATTATCGAGCTGATTTTTTACTATAAATGCGTATTTTTTACCTGCAGGATCGCCATCTGTGACGACATGCCATTCAATATGGAGAGCCTTGGCTATTTTGATTAGTGATTTTAAACCCGATTGAGCAAATTCAATGATTTGTACGCCTTCTGCAGCAAGGTTATAACCAAGCATTCGTGCCATTTCATTAAATAACCACACCTCAGTTTCTCCCTCAACAAGTAACCAACAACGTGCAAATAAAGCATTGGTTCTTTGAAAGCGAATGTGAAATGTAATTCTACGTAAGTCATCTCGAGATAAACTGGTTGGTGAGACTGAATAACAAGACGTCGAATCAGATTCTCTTACTAGACGGCGTATAGAACACAATGGAACGGCACTCAGTAATTCACTGCTATTTGTGGTGAGTATTTTTTGCATCGGTATATGGTTGAGTAAAGACCATGCTTGAATCAATTGCGTTGGGTGTAAACGGCCTTCAGGATCTTCAATGATCATTAATGGTCTAGCGGATTTTTTTAATGTATTTGGCCCTTTTGCTCTTAAATAGGTATTTAATAACCCAAGCAAAAGTAGTTTGGTTTGTTTGTTTTTATTTTGGTTAATAAATTGGGATAAAGAGACGCCATCGGTTTTCTGACCAAAAAAGAGGTCATCATGAATTCTATGAGTGGTATTTCTTTTATGATGTTTAAAAGCAAAGTAATGCTCGACCAATGATTGCATAGAATGGAGAGCACTTTTTATTTCACCACTATTTACTTGTCCTGGCGCTGTCATTAAACGGCGACAGGTGTTATTTATTCGTCTCTCAACTCTATCATTCGGAAGTGATTCAATCATTTCCTCGAAGTTAAGACGTCGAGAATCTCTAATCCGAATTACTGGATGGAGTCGCATTAATTCAGTGATGAGATATTCAATTTTATGATAACGGAGAATCTCTCCATCACTGCTTAAGAATGAACTAGATGACGTTATTTTTCCCTCATTATTTGTTGCACTAATACGATAATAAATTCGTTGATAGTCATCATCGGCAGAGCTTTGCCATAAGCTTGATAGTTTTCTATAACGACCAGCCTTGTGTTCATTTTTTTCAGTGGTTTTCCAGCTAATGATGATTTGAATATGTTGGTCTTGAGTATAAGAAATAGAGTGATCTTGGTGGAAGTCTTTTAGAGTAAATTGATGAAGCTCACCAGAAACAGGGAGCGCAATTGATAAAGCATCAAGCAATGATGACTTACCCCACGTATTTTCACCAATTAACGTTGTTAATTGTTCAAAAGAAAGGGATAAGCGCTTAATACCTCTAAATCCTGACACTTCTATTCGTTCTAAGAGCATAATACTTCCTCATTAGAGACACTTATTATAAATAACTATATAGCAACTAAATTAAGTAAAGCATTGTAGGAGTCACATTTATCAATGATTCTCTTATTAAGACATGTCGTTTGAAATGTAAATACTTCGTAAAATCGAACCCTATTAATGAGTTAACTGATAATGAATTCGTCTTAGGTACCGTTTAATAACTTGTTTGATGTGGTTTTAGTTGTAGTTTACTGGTATCGTTTTCAACGTTATATTTGTTTGCTCTAGGAAGGAAAGAGACAATGAAAAACCAAAAGAGCAATAGATTGAGAGTAATGCATATCAATGACACCCATTCTTATTTTGATGAATCAGTAATAGCATTGAACAGCGATGGTTTAGATAAATTTTATATCAAATGTGGTGGTTTTTCTCGTTTATCTCATCAAATTACACTTCTTTCAGAAGAACAAAAACAGCAAGAAGGTGAGGTTGCGTTATTCCATGCTGGAGACTGTTTTCAAGGAACCTTATATTTCTCCTTGTATAAGGGAAAAGCTAATGCTGATTTGCTTAACCAACTTCCTCTCGATGGTATGGTACTAGGTAATCACGAATTTGACTTAGGCAATGATTTGGTCAGTGACTTTATTGCAAATACACAATTTCCTATTTTAATGGGAAACTGGGATCTAAGCCAAGAAGAAGAATCTAAAGGTCATGGCTTAAAACACCAAGAACGGATTTTAGATTTTGATGCAGAGTTACGAATCGCTAATTACATGATTAAAAAAATTGGTCCTGTGGATGTCGTTATTTTTGGCTTAACGATTGATCAAATGGAAGTGCTTGCAAGCCCAGATCCAGATACTCCATTTATGAACGCAGTAGAAACAGCAAAAAATACAATGGCATATCTAGCCGGGAAAGGTATAAACAATGCTATTGTTATCAGCCACCTAGGTTATGAGTCGGATAAAAAATTAGCAATGTCGGTTGATGGTATTGATCTTATCATAGGTGGCCATAGTCATGTTCTTCAAGGAGATTTTACGGACATAGGTTTAGAAGAGCGGGATAATTACGGTGAAAACATTAATGATACCTATATTGTTCAAGCTGGGTGCCATGCATTAGCTCTAGGATATTGTGATTTAGACTATACAGATGATGGGCAGCTGATTTCTTTTAACGGAAAAAACATTCTTCTGCTAGATGATCTAGCCTATAAAGATAAGGCCTGTTCTCAATTGGTTGAAGAACCTGAATTATCTAAAGTTATTGATAAACTTAACTCTTTTGAATATGCGGTTTTCTGTCAAAAAGATCCGAAGATAGAAACGTTACTTATTACTAAATACAGAAAAGAAGTAGAGCGTTTATCTCAGCAAGTGATTGGCTACAGTATTGAAGATTTATTTCACCGTAGGATCCCAGATCAAAAAGGACAAAGTGATATAGCACCTTGGGTTGTAGAGTCTTTTTACTCCAAAGCGCATCAAATTGATAATCGAGTTCAATTTGCTATGCATAATGCCGGAGGAGTAAGAGCCGGGCTTAATCAAGGCGACATTACCTATGCAGACATTGCCGGAAAAGTATTGCCATTCGCGATCCCAATAGTCATTTATAGCCTTAAAGGAAAATATTTAAAGGCGGCGATAGAAGGGGCGATTGATAACGCAACAGATAATGGGGTCATTGGCAGTGGCTCAGGCAGTTTTCCCTACGTATCGCAACTGCGTTATTGTTATGAAGCCTCGAAACCAAGTGGTCAACGTATCACAGAACTTAGTATTTATAGCTCGATAATGGGGTGGCTACCTGTCATTGATGAACAAATATATTATGGAACGTCAACAGCCTATACCATTAAAGGAAAAGAAGGGTATGCCCCTTTAACTCATCGTGAAGAGATGCTGATAACGACCCCTTTTTCGATGGCAGATTGCTTTATTGATTATTTAACGCATTATCCTAATTTAGCCAAACCAACAGAGTGCTTGAATAAATATAAGCGAAATGAAGCGGTGATCTTCTAGTTGGCATAAAATTTGCTAAATCTTGTATGGATTGTTAATTAAGTTAATAGGTTAGTTATGAGTAGTGATTGGTCTGATCGACTTTTAGTCGTGATTTGGTTTTTTGCTTGGGCTGTTATTGCATATTTTGTTCAGTTTTCTGGATAACAAAAAGCTCTCTGATTAGTTAGAGAGCTTTTTACATTATGCTGAATATAGCAATAGTAAAACTTATCTTACTTTTTTGTTAGTGGGTTATATTAAAAAGTTATATGCAGATCTCTAGTGTTAAATATATGTTATTTTGGTTTTTATTCGCCTGGTGTAGCGCTATATGAATAAATAGTTATTTAATTTGCTTAAAGTAAAGAGAAACATTAGCATTAGAAAAACTAATGTTAGTTTGGAGAAAAAGTCATTTTTTGAGCCGTAAATTTAGTTTTATTATCTCGGCATCAAACATTAAATGACTTTTTAAGTGAGGCAATCATGGCACAAGCAGCAATGAACGTTAATAACATCGCTACTTCTTCTTTGGAAAAGAAGGCCTATTCAGTAACTATCAAAGGATTGATTGCTCATTTTGTTGATGTTTTATTTGGTAAAGGCCAAGTAAATTCGACATATTACTCTTCAGAATTATCAGAACATTTACAAAAAGATCTAGGTCTATATCGTTAAGTGTTTATAAAGTAAAAGCCAGCATTTATGCTGGCTTTTATTATGATTACGACATTTTAGTAAATACACACTTTATTTTTTCCTGAGCGTTTTGCTTGATATAGTGCTTTATCAGCTCGCAAGAATGTCGCTTTGTAATCTTCATTTTTTATGCTTTTCGTTAGGCCGATGCTTATTGTTAACATTCGGTCATTCAGCGTATTTTTCCAATTATAATCGGCAATGGCAACTCGACAGAATTCAGCAATTTCTTTGCCATTTTCGTCATTATTAGAGTCGATAATAATGATAAATTCTTCACCACCATAACGAGCTATATAGTGTGACGGGTCTATACTCTCTTTTAAAATTTGACCAACTATTTTTAAAACCACATCTCCCGTTAAGTGTGAATATTCATCATTTATTGATTTGAAATCATCAATATCAATCACTAATAATTGATATTTTTTAAGAAATGGTTTTATTTCTTTAATGAAGGTCGTTTCAAACCAGCGACGATTAAATAGTTTTGTAAGGCTATCATGAAAGACATCTTGTTGTAGCTTAGCTACAGTGTCTTTTTGCTGGTCAGATACTTTTTTTAATTTGATATTTTCAGATTCAGAAATATTTAAACGTAACTGCAACTCTAAACGAGTTAAGCGCCTTAATGACTGGCTACCTAGCTCGTTAATAGGAAAGTTTCTTATGATATTTACAGTCAGTGTGTGTGCTTCTTTTTCGCAATGTAATGCCTCCGAGAAATTGTTACAACTAGCCAGAGCATCACTTTTCACATCAAGTAATTGACGAATATAATAACCTTGTGAATATTTTTGGGTGATTTTTAATTGATGTGAAATTATAACATCAGCCAATTCACCCCGTTGCAGTTGTATTAAGCAATACGCAGTTTCAATTGAAAATAGCTTATTTAACCACGGATAATTATGGATGTTGGATTGCTCTCTGCGAAATGTAACCAATTGATTTAAAGCGCTTTGTGGTGATTTTTTTAATCTTAATAGTTTTGCTGAATACAGCTTAACTTGAGCGATAAGTTGCCAATCATCTGAAACAGATTGAATGAGTTGGCACTCTGCTAATATCTCTTTAGCTTTTGATAAACGGTTTAAATCTAATAGGCATGCAACGGTATAGAGTCTATAACGTAAAGATAGGTTATTGCTTTTAATACTTGAACTAAGCGCGTCTAATTTTTGGTAGTAACGTAAGGCTTTGAGATGGTCGCCATAAATAGAACATAAATTACCGAGACCTAAAATGGACTGAATATAAAATTCATTATCGCCATATTCAACGGCTAATTTGGATAAAGAATATAAATGCTCAAAAGCCTTCTGATATTCTCCGATGTCGGTGTATCGATAGCTAAGTGCCGAGTATATCTTTAACATTAACTCAAAATCTTGCGGTAAAGATAAAAGTAACAAAGCTCGTTGTAAGTGCAAGATACTGTTTTTTATTTGATTAGATTGCACTTCAAATTCAGAACACATCAAAAGAGCATAGGCTTTCTCTGTGTCTGATTGAGCAAAATGTTCAGCTACGAAACACCAAACGGTTAAAGACTGTTGAGGATTTAACTCTATCAGATTGATATTTTCTTCCGCTATGCGAGCTAAAAGGTTATCCATAAGGGGTCTCTATATGCATGTGAGATAAAATAGGGTGGGTTGATATGTCATGCAAACTAAAATTACGGATTGTTGGTACTGATGCATTTAATGAATATCGATACCATGGATAAGAAGTAAATAAAGCAGATAAAGAGTGTGAAATGTCTTTTGTTCTTTGCTCGTTTTCATTAATTAATAGAACGATTTCTGTATTACTTAAACGAGTAATACTATCGCCGTGCTTGCAGTAATGATGACCGAGTAGAAGAAGATTGTTTATTTTGTCTTCAGAAGGATCCATTATCGTTATCAAGTGATAATCACTGTTTAGAGAGTTAGACAATATAGATTGAATATTTTGGGTCCATTTATCTAAAGGTAATAAATAGGTCAGCGAAGATATGCTGTTAAACTCTAATTGAATTTCGATACGGTTGATTAATTTTTGGGCACGCAAATCTAATTGTTCTTTAGAGCTGCTTGTTTTGTCGCGACCTAAGCAATTTGATTGCTCTTGAAGTAACATTATTTCGTATTGACGATAACGCTTATAGGAATATAACGCGTGTTCATAATCTTTTGTTAGCTCAGCAATTCGTGATTGCTCAAGGCATATTTGAGATCGAAGTTCACCGTTATCAAATTGTTGAGCGATGACTTCAGCGTCTGTTAATAAATCATAAGCATTATCAAAATGCGATTGCGCAGAAGAAATTCGGGCTAAGCTAATTGCCGAATGGGCCTTCATCCAAATAAGATTATGTTGCAGTGCAATTTGATGAGCAAAACTGCAACATTGTAGGGCTGAGTTTAAATCGTTTAAGCCAAGAAAGGCTAGCCCTCTAAAATCATAAATTTCAGCTTTCCAAGTCAGGTTTGTATTATGAGTAAGTAACTGTTCTGCTTTCAATAGTATAGGTAGCATTGCTTGAAAATCATGTAATAAATAATTATCCCATGCTTGTAAAATGTATGCTTTCGCTTCTAAGTGAGAGATCCGATAATAGTTAGCTCTTTGTGCTGCTATTGAATGAGTTGAATTGGCTTCTGAAAGACGATTCGTCATTCGCCAGATGTTACCAAGACCAATAAGAGATTCAATTTCAATCTCGTTATCACCTAATAGAGAAGCCTGCTCTAATGCTCTTATCCAAAATTGCTGAGCTGAAAATAGCTTTGCCTGTCCCCATGAATGAAGAGCTAGCGTGTGTAAAATTGTAGGGAGTAAATCGTCATTTTCAAGCTCTTGATGGAGATGCAATAACTCTTTGGCTATTTTAAAGCCAGCATGGTATTGCATTAAATGCCAATGTGCTGTTGAGATAATGAGTTTTGAGTAGGCAATACCATCTTTGAAATGAATTTTTTCTGAAAGCAATAAAAATTGCTCGGCATCTTGTTTTACTTTTTCTGTATCAACTTCAATGATTAACTCTAATGCTTTGAGTTGGGAGATGATTTGATCTTTCGATTGTTTCACTATGACTCTTCCTTGTTAGTGACATCAATATAATATGGCTAATCTATTGATGTCACGAACTATTTTCTAGATGTGCGATCTAGTTAATAAGAGAAGTGCCGATAAATATTAAAAGAGGGACTATTCGTTTTCAGCGAGGTTAAGTAACGCCATTGCACAACTTACGCTGGTAGCAAGCACATCGATAACCCCTGTTCGTAATGCCCCCATAATAGAGAGTGCCTTACGACTCTCACTTGCCATTGCAATAACATTAGATATTTGGCGTAGGTCTTCCATTTCAAGCCCAATAACTCGGCCACGCATCAGCGTATCTGCGTTTGTTCCGTCTAGCTTAAAGAAATCAAAACCACCAATATCACCCACAATGCCATCATTTAAGCGAGCTTCAACAAATTCTTTTGGTGTAAAAAATCCCAGCTTAACCATATGGCTGTTTTCATCCATATCACCAATTCCAACGAGTGCAAATTCCGCTTTACGAGCTTGGTTTAAGGTTTCTTTTATTGTGCTATGTTCCATAAAAGCAGAGCGTAAACTTGGGTCATTAACATAAGCAGGAGCATATAAGGTTTCACTGCTGCCACCGTATTTTTTTGCTAATCTACGACAAATGTGATCAGCATTAATAATGTCACCGCTGCGGTGAGTTCCACCAATAGCAGAAACAAAACGAGCATTACGGTGAGAGACAATACCTGCATGGTCTGCAACCGCAGCCACATTTTGTCCCTGACCTACAGCGACCGCCATGTCGTCTTGTAAGTTATTGTTTAAATAAGAACTGACTAATGCGGCAACTTGTTTACGTTGTTCGTTAGTATTGGGTTGATCTAAGGTAATAAGAGCTCGTTTTAAATTAAACTTTTCAACCAGTTTTTGCTCTAGTTGAGCACTGTAAACGGGATGGAATTTTACTGTTATTTCTACAATGCCTTCTTCTCGTGCTTTTCTTAACATACGACCGACTTTGGCACGAGATAAACCAAATTTCTTTGATATCTCTTCCTGAGTCGCTCCTTCTTGATAATAAAGGATCGCTATTTCAGTGAGCATATCTGTATTTTCGGTTTGATCTTGAGAAGGCAATAGGGTCATAGCTTGTCCTAACTTAATAATTCTGCAAGAGTGATTGGTTTAGAAATCAACCCTAATTTTTGTGCTGGCGTGATGCCAAATTTATCTTGATGGCATAGATTATGCCATGATCTGAATATATCGAGTAGTGGAAGTAAACTCGCTGGACGTAATTTTCGTCTAGGCTCATCAACTAAACTCGTAAATTGGGTATAGAAGCGGTCTTGATAGTCTTTTGCTGTTGTTGCAGAAGCACGTTTTAACCAATAAACCTCATTGTTCTCAGCCCCATTAAGATGGCAGATCCCTTTATGTTGTTCGTTAACTTCAGTAAATGCCCAACGGTCACGCCACCAACCAACTAAATGGATATCAATTTTCTTTCCACTCTCTTCAAGAGGAAATGCGCTATCTTGAGTTACGTATAATAAATCAATGCTATTTTCTTGAATGCGTTTTAAAAAGACAGACATTGCTGCAGAGCGCAGCATGGGTTCTTGTGGCATATAAATTTCAATAGAATCACAATGTGAGAATGCTTGCTGTATTTCTAAAAAATGAGCGTATGAAGTATAAGGAGGTCGAATTATCGCTCCTTTTGATGGGTAATTTAAAGAAACATAATTGCCAAGAGGATCTTCTACATTTGCTCTGGCTAAAATTTCTTGATACTTATTATCTACTCGTTTAAAGATTGAATTTGAAGCGAGTGTTGGCTGTGAGTTAGCCTCACCAATGAAGGTATTAGGTAAGAATTGAGCTTCATCATTAAAAGGGTCGTGATCCGATTGAGTGCCTGGATTATCGCATTCAGAATAATTAATATGCTGAGCGATAACATAACCCGAATTCATTTCCACTGTCGTATACCAAAAAACACCGTTATTACTTAACGGTTGTAATGGGGTGGCATTGGACGCCAGTTGTATTTCTGTTCTGTCGTGCTGCAATCTTGTGTCAAACAAAGACATATGACGGCGACAACGATTAGCGATTTGATTTATATGATCGTAAAAGGTCTTAGGATTTATATGTAATCGTCGGCAAATTTCACGTACCGAATAACCCGTAAATAAAAAACCTAAAATCTTTTGTTGGATGAGACTTTTTTGATTCTCTCCTGACCACTTGTCAACAAAGGTTGATGCACAAGACTTACAACGATAACGTTGACGGTCACCACTGTAACCAAACGCATGGTAAAGTTCGCGATGAGTTAATACATCAAGACCAAGATGGTCGCAGGCAGGGTTATTACAAGAAGGTAACGAGTGAGACTGCACAGTACGCTGACGTGCCAGTTCATTCAATACTTCATTATTATTGATTAAGGGAGGAAAAGCGCCACATTTCCGGCAAACTAATGCAGGTCGCTTAGGGTTAGTACGTTGAACTAAATAATGTTGTTCATCGCTATTACCAAAATTGTCACACGCCAATGTTTTACAAAAATTGAGTTGTAACCCTTTAGCAGCCAACGGCAGTTTTTCGGTCGGCACTAGACACCCCTTATAGATTTTAAGCGCCAGTTTTATATACTGGCGCAAACATGATTACAATTTAATCGCTGTTTCTAATGCAACCGTCATCATGTCATTGAATGATTTTTGACGATCTTCAGAGCTTAGTTTTTCACCACGTTTAATATGGTCTGAAACCGTTAGAATTGTTAGGGCTTTTGCGCCTAAATCAGCGGCTACACCATAAATCCCTGCGGCTTCCATATCAACACCAAGAATGCCTAATTTTTCCATTTTGTCGAACAGATCAGCTTCTGGAGAGTAGAAAAGGTCAGCAGAGAATACATTACCTACTTTCACAGGTACGTTTAACTCACGCGCTTGAGCAACAGCCGTTTCTAACAAACCGAAATCAGCGATAGCTGCGAAGTCGTGGTTGTTGAAACGAATACGGTTTACTTTTGAATCAGTCGATGCACCCATACCAATAACGACGTCCATTAATTTAACGTCATCATGCACTGCGCCACAGCTACCAACACGAATTACGTTTTTCACGCCGAATTCTGCGATTAGCTCATGAACATAGATACAACAAGATGGAATCCCCATGCCGTGACCCATTACCGACACTTTTTTTCCTTTGTAAGTACCAGTGTAACCAAACATATTACGAACATCACATACTTGCGTTACGTCTTCTAAGAAGTTTTCAGCAATGAATTTTGCGCGTAATGGATCTCCAGGCATTAAAACTGTTTCTGCGAAATCACCAACTTGTGCATTAATGTGTGGGGTAGCCATAATAAGGTCTCCAGTCTAAAAGTTGAAATTAAATTCAGTATAACTAAAATTGTTGAACGGTTTTGTTCGATATGTAGCTATTTTAAGCCTATATTTTAAGGTGTCATGAGATTAATGTCACATTTTCTTGTTGAAACTACATTATTTTCAATATTGATAACTAAAATTGTTGAAAGTGATTGGGCAATCGCAACCTTTTGTAAGTGGTCTTAGCTTTAATACATAGGTTTAGTTTCCTTATCCTTAATTCTCAATTAGATTGAACTTATTACCTTCTAGGGGGATGATGCCAAAGGTAATTTATTATCATAATAAATAAGTGAGTGAATTTGATGAAAGCAAAAAATAAACAATACGCAGTAATAGGTTTAGGCCGTTTTGGATTAACCGTTTGTGAAGAGTTGCATCAATATGGTTCACAAGTGCTTGCTATTGATATAAATGAAGAGCGAGTAAAAAAGGCCACTGACTTTGTTTCTACTGCAATCGTGGCTAATTGCGCTAATGAAGAAACCATCTCAGAATTAAAGCTTGATGAGTACGATATGGTCATGGTTGCCATTGGTTCTGATATTAACGCGAGTATATTGACGACGTTAGTATTAAAAGAAGCCGGTGTTAAAACGGTATGGGTAAAAGCGAACGATAAATTTCACGCTAAGATTTTAACTAAAATTGGCGCAGACCATATAATTTTGCCAGAAAGAGACATGGGCATCCGTGTTGCAAGAAAAATGTTGGATAAGCGTGTATTTGAATTTCACCAACTGGGTAGCGGCCTTGCAATGACTGAAATTGTGGTTGGTGGTAAGAACATGGGGAAATCGCTCGATCAACTAGATTTCTGCCAAATGTCGGATGTGAAGATTTTAGCCCTTAAACGAGGTCCTGAAATAGAGAGTGCACCAGAGCACAGTAAAGTGTTAGAGATAGGAGACATTCTAATTATTGTTGGCCCTGAAGATAAATTAGCTAAAAAAATTAGAAGCTTATGAGTTATTTACCTAAACGCGGTTTATTTCCAATAAAGAATAGTCAAAAAGCAAAGGAATGGTCTGAACCAAAGATTATTCTTTTTTCATTTTTAGCTATTTTATTACCATCTGCGGTATTACTGACCTTGCCTGTATTTTCAGTGTCAGGATTAAGTTTTATGGATGCGCTATTTACAGCAACTTCTGCTATTAGTGTGACTGGCCTAGGCGTTGTAGATACAGGGTCTCACTTTACGATAAGTGGTAAAATTGTCTTAATGTTCTTGATGCAAATTGGTGGCTTAGGGCAGATGACATTATCAGCAGTCTTGCTTTATGTATTTGGTTTACGCTTGAGCTTACGTCAGCAAGCCTTAGCGAAAGAAGCATTAGGACAAGAGAAAAAAGTAAACTTACGCAAATTAATTAAAAGTATTATTTGTTTTGCTTTAGTTGCTGAATTGATAGGTATGATTATCTTATCTTTTCGTTGGATACCAGATCTTGGTATCGCTAAAGGGTTATTTTATGCGGCGTTTCATTCTATTTCAGCCTTCAATAATGCGGGTTTTTCATTATTTTCAGACAGCCTAATGAGTTATGTCGGTGATCCTTTGGTTATCTTGACGTTATCCTTGCTGTTTATTGGTGGAGGATTAGGTTTTACGGTTATTGTCGATTTAGTAAAAAACAGTTCAAAGGGATTCAGTCGTTTGCAACTGCATACAAAAATAATGATCATAGCGACACCAACCTTGTTAGTCATAGGTACATTATTTTTCTATGTTCTTGAATACAATAACCCAAATACACTCGCTGCCTTATCGACCGGAGATAAGTGGTTAGCGGCATTTTTTCAATCAGCAAGTGCTCGAACTGCGGGTTTCAATAGTGTCGATTTAACTCAGTTCACGCAGCCTGCATTATTTATCATGATTATTTTAATGTTGATAGGTGCCGGATCTACTTCAACGGGTGGGGGCTTAAAAGTATCAACGATTACCGTTGCCGCAGTAGCTACATGGACATTCTTGCGTCAAAAGAAAAACGTAGTCATGTTTAAACGTACGATTGGTTGGCCGATTGTAACTAAATCATTAGCCATTATCGTTGTTAGTGGTGTATTGCTTTCTATGGCAATGTTTTCTTTAATGATCACAGAGAAAGCAGGGTTTGATAAAGTTATGTTTGAGGTTATTTCAGCGTTCGCTACGGTAGGGTTAACAGCGGGCTTAACTGCGGATTTATCTGAGGCAGGTAAGTTTATTATGGTTATTGTGATGGTCATTGGTCGTATTGGTCCACTCACATTGGCTTATATGTTAGCAAGACCGGAGAAATCTTGTGTGAAATACCCTGAAGAGAGTGTGTTAACCGGTTGATTGTATAGTTAGGCAACCTAAATCGCGTTGTTCATAGAAAAGGGCATACATATAATGTGATGCCCTTTTTTATATTTGATTATTTGTTATTAACCGTGAGTGGCGTGATTACTCAACAGGTAATTGCTCAATTTTAAGGGTTTGAGTAGGGAAGGCGATTTCAGCATCGTGTCGTGCAATGATATCTCCAATCTTAATTAAGACATCTTGCTTTACCTTATGATATTCAATCCAATTGACGGTTTTGGTAAAGGTATACACCAATAAATCTAATGACGAAGGACCAAAGCCATTAAAGTTTACAATTAACGTTTGGTTTGAATCAATATCATTATGTTCAATCAACATTGTTTTAATGTCAGTTACAATAAGTTCTATATTTTTAAGATCATTATAACGAATGCCAATATCTTCTTTAATACGTCGGTTTAGCATTCTTGATGGATTCTCTACAACGATGCTACTAAATACTGAATTAGGAACATAAAGAGGGCGTTTATCAAAGGTTCTTATCACCGTCATGCGCCAACCAATATGTTCAACTGTGCCTTCTAAAGAACGGTCTGGAGATCGGATCCAATCACCAACTTTAAAGGGGCGATCAAAATAGATCATCATGCCACCAAAGAAGTTAGACAATAAATCTTTTGCCGCTAAACCAACAACTAAGCCGCCGACGCCACCAAAAGTTAATAAGCCAGATAAGCTTAACCCCATCCCTTGCATTAAAGACAGAAGACCTAATGAGATAAATATAAGTCGGCTGACTTTACCTAGAGCAAGTACGGTTGTCTCATCATGTTTAGGATTAGTTAAAACTTGCTTCTCTACTAGCGTGGTTAGTCTTAATGCAGACCAAATAAAACTCCAAACTAGAATGAATACTTGTAATTCAGGTAACCAAGTAATGCTGAAGCGCGTATGGACGGTAAGAAGGATCTTCAATGAAGCAGTCGCCGGCCATAACCAAATAATGAGCGTAATTGGTGAGGAGATGGCTGTAATGACAGCGTCATCCCAAGGGAGTTTGGTTTTAACTGCGATACGATGCAGGCGTTGAACAATAATACGCCAAGATAACCAAAGAAAAGCACTGAATAAAGAGATCACGATTATATTTTGTGCCCAATCGTGATCTTTAAATTCTAATAGGGTATTCCACCAATCAAGGAAACGAGTCATTGATAGTTCTCTTTTATTTAAAAAAGATAGCTTATCACTTCGCTTGCCCAAAAAAAGTAGATAATAAGAAATATCACCGTAAAAATAAGCCATGCAAAAATAGAGTGTTTCATTTTTGGGCTATTTCCAGTGAGTTCAGCATTACCCGTGAGCATGGGTTTGATTAAATTAATGCCTTTGAGTCTATAAAAAAATACCGCGGCAATGTGTAAACCAATAAAGCCAAGAAGAACATCAAAGCTTTGATGGTGTATTTGAGTTAAAAACCCACTTGTATCATAACTAACTAATGAAGCCAAAGGGCCTTCAGAGAGAATGTCATCATTGCTGAATAACCCAGTGATTAATTGTAATGATAGTAGGAAGAATAATCCTAGCACCATGTAACCACCCGCAGGGTTATGTCCAACAGAATGAGATAATGTTCCTTTTTTCTCTATTGATAAGTAATTAATTGCTTTTTTAGGTGACGTAACAAAATGAGAAAATTTAGCAGTATCACTGCCAATCACACCCCAAATAATTCGTGTACCTAATAAGGCCATTAGAAGGTAGGCGAGTGTAAAGTGCCACTCCATCAATCCTTCGTCTGCGGTATACCAAAGAGAGCCAAGTAATACCACTTGGCTCCAATGATAAACCCGGATAAAACCATCCCAGATTTTCATGAAAGTCCTTTATGGCTACTTCGCTTTATAATCAGTATGACACGCTTTACAGTTCTTAACTGTTTTCCCAAAAGCCTTACGAATTGCGGCTTTGTCACCTTTATCTGAAATACTTGCTAGTGCAGCAGCATCTTCTTGAAATTGAGTTAAGCGAGCTTCAAAATCAGGGAAATTCTTCCATACTTCTGGTAGTGCGTTTGTTTTTCCTTTATCTGAGCCTTCAACATAAAATGCATCTAACGGCATTAATGTTAGTTGAGATAATTGATTTGCTCGTTTAGCAAAAATAACATCACTCCATTCTGTTTTGCCTTTTACCATTTCACCCATTTCACTGACATTACCAGCAATCATAGTAAAAGCGGCTTGACGATATTTAATGGCTTTGTTTGCTTCATTAAAAGTATGCGCTAAAACAGAGGTTGAAGCGAAAAGAGTAGAAGCAATAACCAGTGCTTGGATTTTTTTCATGTTGAGACTTCCTTGAATTGTAATTATTTTAAGTCTTTATTATATTAAATGATCGATAAAAGAAGTAGTTAAGTAGCGCAACATTTACACTTTATTTACATTCTGTGCAAAGACGCACAAAAAAAGTGGATAATTTGAGGGCTGCATCAAAAAACAAAGTGCGTATAATGGAGTGGTTATTCTTATAAGTAGGCTTGTTCGTTTTTATGCGCATTTTAAATATTACAACGCATCCAGATATAGATCATTTAGACAATCAAAAAATTCTTCAACGTAATGCAACTCGCGCTATCATATTGAAAGGCGAAGATATTCTTCTCTTATATACAGAGCGTTACCATGATTATTCGTTACCTGGTGGTGGAATAGATGATGGTGAAGATGTCATTGCAGGATTAGTCAGAGAAATAAAAGAAGAAACGGGTGCTAAGAATATTTCGAGTATTGAACCATTCGGTATTTATGAAGAATTTCGTCCTTGGTATAAGCATGAGTGTAACGTATTACACATGATATCTTATTGCTATACGTGTGATGCAGACAAAGAGTTAGGGGACACCAATTACGAAAGTTATGAAATTCGTAATGGAATGAAACCAGTCTGGATCAATATTCATGAAGCGATAGCTCATAATGAAAATATTATTGCTCATAGTGAGAAAAAAGGAATGAGTATAGAGCGTGAAACCTTTCTACTTCATCTTATTGTAAAAGAGCGTCTGCATGTTCAATAAAGAACAAATCCTTAAATTAACTCAAATGAAAATGCCGTTTGGTAAATATGCTGGCCGTGTACTTATTGATCTTCCTGATGAATATCTTTTATGGTTTGAACGAAAAGATGGTTTTCCAAAAGGGGAGTTAGGAGAGTTAATGGCACTGTGCTTAGCAATGAAAATTGAAGGGTTAGATGAGGTTATTCGACCTTTGAAATATAAGCGATAGTGATAATAAAGCATGATTGAATACACTCATGCTTTATTTATATTGTTATTTGAATTGAGATTCACCTGATTTAGCTCGTTGAAAATCGTTAAGAAGTTCATCAGAATCTTTATTGTTTAAGTAACTTAAAGCAGAGCAAAAGCTGAGTGTTTCGTTGTATATTTCGCGAGAATGGTCTATATGACGTTCAGCTGTTCTTCTAACTTGTTCTGTGTTTTGAGAGTTACTGTATTGCACTTGTTGGTCGAAAATTTCTCTTACGTATTTTTGTTTGCAGATATCTTCATTGTCCGGAGTGACAACAACATCTGAAACAGAACTGAATGAAACCAATACGAGTAATAAGGCATAAAAATTTAGCTTTATCATCATGTTATAAACCTTGTATTCAATTTTTATTATTTACGATAAAAGGGATTATAAGAAAATAAAGGTACCTTGTCTTTGAGTAATTACTTTATTTTTATATTTAATACCAAGAGGAATTTAATTGAATCTGTCTTGATAACTTACTCATTATGTTTATTTCTGGATCTATATCACTGTAACTCTAAGTATTGCCCCCTAAGATAGGGGAATACAACGGAGAATATAATGATCAATAAAACAACGATTGCACCACAAGGCCCAGAATTTTCAGAGCTTGTTCAAGGTTATTGGAGACTTTCTGATTGGGGAATGAGCCCACAGCAACGATTAGATTTCTTAAAACAACATGTTGAATTGGGGATCACTACGGTAGACCATGCTGATATTTACGGTGGTTACCAGTGCGAAAGTTTATTTGGGGAAGCCCTTGCGTTAGAGCCTTCTATTCGCGATCAAATAGAAATAATTACCAAGTGTGATATTAATCTATGCACTCCTGACTTCCCAAATAGAAAGATTAATCATTACGATACATCGAAAGAACACATAATTAACTCTGTAAATAACTCTCTTACTCGTCTTAATATTTCAGAAATCGATGTGTTATTGATTCATCGTTTAGATGTGTTAATGAATGCCGATGAAGTCGCTGACACGTTTAATCAATTACAGAAAGAAGGCAAAGTGAAGCATTTTGGGGTATCTAATTTTACGCCAAGTCATTTTGATTTATTACAGTCGCGTCTTGATAAACCGCTCGTGACGAACCAAGTTGAAATTAATCCATTGAACTTTGATGTTGCACACGATGGTACGCTTGACCAATTACAGATGAACCGCATTAAACCAATGGCATGGTCGTGTTTAGCTGGCGGGGAGATCTTCTCTGGCCAATCAGAACAAGCGATCCGAGTAAGAAAAGTGCTAGAAGAGTTGAAAGAAGAGGTTGGTGCGCAAAGTCTTGATCAAGTGATCTATGCGTGGGTACGTAAATTGCCATCAAGTCCATTACCTATTATTGGCTCTGGTAAAATTGAACGTGTTAAATCAGCCATTGATGCGATGAGTATCGAATTGACGCGTGAGCAATGGTATCGCGTATGGGTTGAATCAAAAGGCCACGGTGTGCCATAGAGATGACAGGATCTCAATTCAGCTGATAAAATAGAAACAAAAATGGGATGCTAATTGGCATCCCATTTTTTATCGTAACGAGTTATACAAATAGGGACGTTATTTTACTAACCATTCCACCGCTTCACCCGCACGAATTGGCACAACAAAGTCATTACCAAATGTCATTGTTTCAGGAGCGATCCATGCTTCTTTTACTAACGTGATTGTATCTGTGTTGCGAGGAAGGTTATAAAAATCTGGACCATTAAAGCTTGCGAATGCTTCAAGGTTTTCTAATTTACCTTCGTTCTCAAATACTTCAGCATAAAGCTCGATAGAAGCGTGCGCAGTATACGAACCAGCACAACCACAAGCGGCTTCTTTCTTATCTTTAGCGTGTGGCGCAGAGTCAGTACCAATGAAGAATTTAGCATTGCCACTTGTTGCCGCTTCAATTAATGCTTGTTGATGCGTGTTACGTTTTAGGATTGGTAAGCAATAGAAGTGTGGTTTAATGCCGCCAACTAACATGTGGTTGCGGTTAAACAATAAATGGTGAGCCGTAATAGTTGCTGCTACATTTGGACCTGCGTTTTTAACAAACTCAGCCGCATCTTTTGTAGTGATGTGTTCAAGAACGATTTTTAACTCAGGGAAATCATTAACGATAGGTGCTAATACGGTATCAAGGAACGTCTTTTCACGATCAAAAATATCAACATCGTGCGTTGTCACTTCACCATGAATTAGAAGTAACATACCTTCTTCTTGCATCGTTTTTAAAATAGGATAAACCTTACTTACATCACTAACACCAGAGTCAGAGTTAGTTGTTGCACCCGCAGGATACAATTTTGCAGCAACGATATGACCTGTTGCTTTTGCTTTGCGGATCTCATCTGATGTCGTTTTCTCTGTTAGATACAAAGACATAATAGGAGAGAAGGTATCAGAGTGATTTTCTGCTTGAATGCGGTCGCGGTAGCTAAGGGCTAACTCTGTGGTTGTTACTGGTGGAACTAGGTTTGGCATAATTAATGCGCGGCCATTATAACGGCCTGAATCACGTACAGTATCTGTAAGTACGTCACCATCACGTAGATGTAAATGCCAATCATCAGGACGAGTAATTGTTAAAGTTGTCATTTGCTGCTCCCACCAGAAAAAGAAATAAGAGCCTAAGAATTATCGAGTTAATCGTTTGCTTAGGCGAAAGGATTCTAAAGCAAAACGAATAAAACAAATAGGATTAAGTCAAAATTAGTAACAAATTTGACTTAAAAGACATAAAGAAAACAGAATATGATTGTTTTTTATACTGTAATAAGATGCATATCTAAGCCATTTTAGTTTCGTGATGTAACTTGAGCTGTTTTTAGAGAGGATTGAAACTTCGCGGTGAAATCCCTTGAAATATCAATGCTCCCTTGTTGATTTTATACTCATTCGAGTCAGTAAGAGTGATCACATATTGATTTGGAATGAGGCTCTACTTTCTTTTATTTGATCAAGCGTACGACAAGTGATCCTGGAGCTCGAATGGATTCAATGTTGTGGCTCAGTACGGTTCCATTTGTTGGCGCAGTATAACGATGGATTTCATCACCAAAGCTGTCGTATTGAATTGCGACTAGGTCACCTTCTTCGACGGTATCCATCATAGCAACTTGCGGTAGCACAAAACCCCCAAGCTCGGCTCGGATGCTAATAATGTCAGATCCTTCGATGCATGGGATTATTGTGTCAACATCACCAACCAGTATTTGCTCATCATTCAATATATTTGTAATACCATTTACGGTGCGATTAATGAGATCTTGTTCAGTGTAACGACCCATTCCCACTTCAATGGTAATACTTGGAATGCCGTTGGCGTTCCATACGGTCTCTAGTACCCCAGGGTCACCAGCATCATTCAAAATTGCATCAGGATTGATTAAGCGAGCCATACGCAGAGCGGATTCTAATCTAAAATCAGCAAAAACATACAGAGGATAAACAGTGCCACTGGTTTGGGTATGAAGATCGATGGCAAAATCGGCATTGGGCTGTAATAGGTTATGCCACAATGCATGTAAATAGCGCTGTCCTTCGTTGCCGTTAGCATCGCCTGGGAAGAAACGGTTTAGGTTTGCAGGAGAGCAATCAGGATCGGCTGAGAAAAAGTCACGACTGTGATTAAGCATACCAGTTAGATTTACCGTTGGGACAATTGTCACTGTACCAGCTAACGATTGACCAACGAGTGAACGTGCCGTTTGTTGTGCTGCGAGTACACCGTTGTATTCGTCACCATGAACCCCTGCGGTAATCATCACTTTTTTCCCTGGTTGATCACCTTTGAAAACCAGTACTGGTAAGTATTGCCATTGTGATAGGGCATTAGTGGCTATACGAAACCAAAATTTATGTTCACCAGCAGTAAGATCGCTGACATCAAGAGAGTGAACTACTTGGTGACTTTGAATCACGTCATCTAAGAATTGGGTAGCCATAACGTATTTCTCCAATCGGGAAAATGAAAAAAGGCGAGAAATTATCTCGCCTTGAAAATAAGTGACTTAGGGTATTGTTATGAAAAGCCTAACAGTTGTGCTAGCACAATAACAATACTTGATAAGATAAAGAGTAATAGCATGAAGCGCCAGCAGAATTTCGCCCAGTCACCCCAATCGATACGACACACGCCCAATGTTGCCATTAACGGAGCAGACGTTGGAACGATAACGTTAGTGAAACCATCACCTAATTGGAACGCAAGTACAGCGACTTGACGTGTTACCCCTGCTATGTCTGATAACGGAGCCAGTAGTGGCATCGTGAGAGCTGCCTGGCCTGAACCTGAAGTCACAAAGAAGTTGAATATAGATTGGAATACGTACATCACCCAAGCTGATGCGACAGAAGGCATACCACTGATAAGGCCGCCAGCGCTGTTTAGAATCGAGTTTAGAACGCTTGCTTCTTCTGTTGATCCTCCGCCTAAGATAAGCAGAACCCCTTTAGCACAACCCACAAGTATCGCAGGTGGTAGCATAACGCTCGCCCCGTCTTTGAATGCCGCCGCTGCATCATTTAGTGTCATGTTGTTTAAACGGAAGATAGCCCCGATAATCGCAACAATAAAGCCCATAGTGAAGAATTGAGACGCGATTTCAGGAATGTACCAAGCGTGCATTACCACACCCCATACAACCCAAAGAGTTGAGGCTATAACAGTAAGAATAACAAGAGTATCACCAAGCCCCCAACGTGATTGAGTATCATCCAGCTTTTGTTGACGGAAGTGAGCATCGCTACGATGGCAGTAAGAGAACTCAGGGTTCGCTTTTACTTTTGCAGCGTACATCATGGTAAATGCGATACCAATTAAGGTAAAGAAAGCCCAAAGCCCCATACGAACTGTCATACCTGATAACACAGGAACACCAGCAATACCTTGTGCGATAGCGACAGAGAATGGGTTCATCCAAGATGTGCCGAAACCAATCTGCGTTGCAATATAGGTGACCATTACAGTCGTGATGCTATCGTAACCAAGGCGAACCATTAGAGGGGCAATGATAATAGCAAAAGCAACGGCTTCTTCACCCATGCCGAATACAGCACCGCCAAGTGAGAATAATAGGAAAATAACCGGAATAAATAGTGATTCGTTGCCTTTGGTTTTATCGATAAGACGTAAGATACCGTTGTCGATTGTACCTGTGCGCATAACTACGCCAAATGCACCACCGATAACCAGCATAAACATGATAACGCCAACAGCGCTGCCCCATTTTGAACCTGATACCAAACCTTCAAATGGGAAGTTCATTAGGCCAATGCCACCACCAGATGCAAAGAAGCCAACAGAGTTGTATACTAATTCGCCTTTTTCATCTGTTGCGTAAGCAAAAGAGTTCGGATCAATAACGGTACGCGCTTTTTCTACGCCTTCCATCATGTAAGTCACTTGTTGGCTATCAAACTGACCTGCAGGGATTAAATAAGTTAAGATAGCCGCGAAAATACCCACAATGAAAATGAGAATTAGGGTATCGGGCATCTGCCACGTTTTTTTTGTCGTAGATGGATCTGTTGTGTGAGATTGTGTTTGAGACATAGTAGAAATTTAAGGTTAACGGAAATTGCATGTAATTTCACTAATTTGGCATAAACAATCAAGTGTTTTATTTGGTTAAATCATAATTTTATAGAATGATCACATAGTATGTTGGATTATTGTTGGTATTGTGTCTGTATTTGATTCGTTGTTTAATGAAATGATACGTTAAGAAGGGGGGGTTTATACTGTATTCAACGTAAGAGACCAGTATGCAAAAACAGGAAATATCCAATATATTGCTTTTATAATTTAAAATCGTCTCTTGATTAATCATTTTCTGTGGTTTTAGAATTAACACCTTGTATATAAACTTAATTATAGTTACTGAACTACGCGTCTCTGGGTGACTTGGCTAGAGGCCTTAATCATCCAGATTAATAAGCGGTTAGTTGCGGTTATATTGATCGATTTGTTTGTATTTCATGCACTTAAATCCATTAATGAAAGAAAATGCTTTTCATTTTTTTAAATTATGGCATATTAGCTAGGTCTTCAAGACATAGCGTACTTCGTATAATGGCTATTACCTCAGCCTTCCAAGCTGATGATGCGGGTTCGATTCCCGCAGTACGCTCCAATCTCTTTTTATCTTCCTCAAGAGATTGTTCCTGTTTTAAAATTCCTATTTATTGAAAATAAAGCGCTTAGTGGCGTGTATTGTTGTATCTGGCGTTTGAGGATCTTTTGATCTTACTTATGATGAAGTGAAGTGAAGTGAAGTGATGGGGTGGCCAAGTGGTGGCTAAATCGGTGTCTACTATTTTATGTATACACCTGCCAGTCAGTATCGTATTTTTTAGTTATATAACGAGAGCAAAGGGTCACCGATTTTATATTTAAACTAACGGTTAGTGGCAGAAGATAATTGCTTATAAAAAATAGGCATAAAAAAAGCCCCGTTTCGAAAAACAGGGCTCTTAGTTGTTTAAGTCAATAATTAGTGACTTATTTCATTTGTAATCTTTAACCACGTATTATTGTGGGTTAAGACCTAGTTGTTCTAGTACCAGTTTAAAGTTAGCACGACGTTCTTTAATGTTATGAACTTCACCAGTAGAACAAACTAAATCAGGGCAACCACGGTTTACAATACCAGATACATCATCAATAAATGATGTGCCTTTCATACCGTTATCAACATACTGCTTAAGTTCGTTGTGGTAGTTCCAGTTACCGTATTGACCAGACTCATCAGGGTAAGCTTGAACTGAAGTAACCCAGTAGAACAGACCTGCAATCCACTTGATTTCTTTATTCTCTTCAGAGCTACAAATTAGGCCTGGGTTCGAACAGAAATCTAAGTCAGCGTATAGTGGATTTTCTGGTGGAGCTTGAACAATGATACCATCAATTTTTTTACCAATTGTCTCAGGGTCAACGTGTGAACGACCTAAGTAATGGTTAAGCGTACCGAAGTTTTGACGGCCAGTCGTTTGAATTACACCACGACCCCACCAACCACAACCTTCCACGTCTGCTTGGCTGCTGCCATCCCAGATGAATTTACCTGCTTTTTGGTCAACGTAAGTTTTACAATCGTCACGTTCCCATACTTGCTTAGAGCCATCTACAGATGTAGGTACATCATTACAGTGACCGCTGTTTGTCCAACGACCAACGCTACCGTTAACAAGTAAACCACGTTCTTCTAGTACTGCATTTGGTGCTGCGAATACAGGAGCAGGAGCGCCATACCATTTAGCATGAGTTAGTGCACTTACTTCCATTTTGTTATCACGAGGACAAGAGTAAGCGTGATCTAAACCAGACTCAGGGTTAACACCGTAATCTGCATATTTTTGACCAAGTTGACCACAGCTTGCAGACATTGGGTAATCTGTCGCTGCGCCGTATTTAATCTCAGCCCAGTTGTTCTCATCACATGCATTGTAGCGAATCGTTTCTTGCATACTTTGTGCTAAGAACGCAGCAATCGCAACTTTTGCATATTTGATGTTTGTTGCATCATCTACATTTTCATCAAGTAACCAGAACTTATTACCGGCAACACCAACGTTATGCATTGCATTTAAGCCTTTCATGAAGTCAGTCCACTTATAAACCGTAGAAGGAACCCATTGTGATTGAGGCGTTTCGTACAAAAATGCAGTGTTGTTCATTGTATCTTCAGCATTCATTAATTCGTTGTTTAACGCATCAATGATAGTTAACTTGCCATTTTCTGTTGATTCACCAACATAGTACAGTGGCATTTTAGCGTCTTGGTAATGCTCAATTTCACTTGTTAATGCAGCGGTGTTTTTGTCAAACAGAATAGCAAATACGTTGCTGAATGCCGCTTTACGAATTTGCGGTTTGTTTGCTTTATCACCCATAAAGTAAGCAGACGCTTGCTCTGTTGGGATATTGCTCAGCATTGCAGGTGTTTTAACAAAATCAGTTACTTGCTTAACGTACTCTAGCGCGTTGTGCCATTGCTCACTAGATAACGCTTCTGTTGAGTTTGATTTAGTGAAAGCAACGAAATCAGCTTTAGTTGCTGCTTCTGCTTTGTAAAGCTCTAATTTATCAAGTAAATCAGCTGTGTAGTTAGAAGCTTTATCCCAAACAGATTGTCTGCCAGAGTGAGTATCAAAAGCAAAATCACCAATGCTTAGAGACCAACCGTAGTTTGCTTCTGGTGCTAGCGTAGAAATGATTAGGTGATGAGCTTGAGCCCAACCTTTCAAGTCATTGCTAAGTGCGTTGATACCATCAATGTCAATCTTGTTGCCAGTGATATCCATTGCTTCAATTAGTGCTTCTTTAACCGCAATGCTGCTTGAAGATAATGCGTTATCTTGTGTCGCTGTATCAAGAACATCACTGTTGATGATGATTGATGCAGAACCTGCTTGTGCAGCTGCTTCAATGATTGATACAAACGTGCTTGTTAGCTTATCTAAATTAGCTAAATCAGCGCTGTTGCTCGCATTAATTGTCAACATTTTTGGTGCTGCTGACGATGGGCTTGCAACAACTAGTGTGTTTGGCCAGCCAGCAACTTCTAGACGAACTGGGTCCATCGGGTTTGGTAGAGAAAGAAGTGGCGCAGTACCTGGTTCTGTACCATCACAATTTAGGTGAAGAGCCCATGAGCTATCACTGCCTGGAAGCGTTTGAGTCCAGTAAATTGCAGAGTAAGCGATGTTGTTATGAACCATAATGTCGCCGCCAGTAGCGTGATCGCCATTTGTCCAGTCAGGGTAAACATTAAAGTCTTTACATAAATCGCCAGTTACCGGTGGCTCAACTGGCGGTTCAATCGTTTCTTCTTCAACGGTGATTTTCACACTTGTTGTAGATGAAAGGTATTGAGCATCAGTAACGATAGCGTTAAAAGTAACGTTACCTGCTTGAGTTGATTGCCACTCACATGTAAATGCTTCTGTGTTAGTTGCATCAAACGAACAGATTTGCGTGTTGTTTGCTTTAACAACCAATGTCGTTAAATCGTTATCTGCATCTGTCGCATTCACAGAAATAGAAACAGTATCATTCACTTTAATTGTTGAGCCATTTGTTGGCGTCACAAAAGTGACCACTGGTGCTACAAAGTCTTCATTAGCATCAGCTTCTACAGTAACAGAGACTGATTTTTGTTCGATTTTTTGGTTATTTTTATCGAAAACGAATACGTTAACTGTTGCACGACCTTCTTCACTTGGTGTCCAAGATTGAGAGTACTGTGTATTGTTTTGGTTAACTGTTTTTTCAGCAAGTTTCGCGTTATTAGCCCAAAACTCAACTTTAGCAGCTAGGTTACCATCAACGTGAGCGTTGATCGTGATCGTTTCATTTGCTTGTAGCACTTGGCCAGTAACAGGAGAAAGGATCGATAATTCAGTTACTTCTGGTTCTGGCTCAGGATCAGGATTTACTGGTTCGTCAGAACATTCAGTTAGTGCCCAGAACCAAGAACTCGCACTTGGCGTTTCCCATACACCCGGATTATTTTGCGCAATAAAACACTGGTTGTCATAAGAAACAACGTCGCCATTTGAAACCTGAGTTTTACCAGGAATAAAAGGAATTACGTCGCCCAAATCAGGATCTGGGGTTGGCTCAGGGTCTGGTGTCGGATCTGGGTCCGGCGTTGGCTCTGGATTAGGCTCACCAGAACATACTGCTGTATCCCAGAACCATGAGTCTGCTGTTGGAGATTCCCACACGCCTGGATTGTTTTTTGCAATAAAACAGTCACCATTAAAAGAAACCATATCGCCATTTTGAACTTTTGTTTCACCAGGAACAAAGGTAGTCATGTTAGATGTCGCGCTTACATCAGCGGCATATAGATACCCACTGAACATAACGCTAGTAATAGCGGCTGTTATTTTATTTATTTTTATCACTGCTTTTTCTTCTTTGTATTTATCTTATCGAGATAAATTTATTAGTTATTAAAGGTGCATAATGGATGGATTATTCATCATAAATATCCAAACCAAATTACACAAAACGCACATATCAATATTTATTTAATATTCAAATCTGAATTTTCGAGCATTCTAACGACAAGAAAAATCATGGATATTGATATTTATCATTTACGTGATCTTGCTTCTGATTTTAATCTTGGCTTTACGGGCTCAATATGTTATACGGTCAATTTTTTGGCTGTTTTACTGGTTTTGGCGCTCTTTATTAACAAATTAACCTGATGAATTTGTTTTATATCAAGAGTGTTGATGTTTCTATTTTGAGATTGTATTGCAAATTTATTTTGCAAAAATAAGTAATCTTACTAACGTAAGTTGAATTATGATTAATTTTCTGTCTCAGTAAGATTTTTATTATGAAGTGTAAGCCTATTAATATTTATCTACTTTTAGATTTTCACAAGCTTATAAACAGCATGGCACTTAGGCTAGTAATTACTATCTCTCTCACGAAGAAAAATTAACTTGAGAGAGAACATCATGAGCAAGCAAACTAACTACAGTAAATACCAAAAACGCGTTATTAAATTTTTAAACGATTTGCTTGGAACTGACACACCTTTCACTTATGAAAGAGCTAAAAATAACCACTTAAAAGTATTGATTGAAGGTATCCCCAAACCAATTTACACAGGCTCAACGCCATCGGATTGCAAATCAATTAATAACTTCATGGCAGAAGTAAAGAGAGAACTCAAAGCCAGAAAAAATCAGACAGAGGAAATGCCACAGCAAGAAAATTTGATATTAACCAGATCACTCGAACAAGCGAATGACAAACTCATTCAGAATTGCGTGAAATCGTTAAGAATACGGATTAGTGCATTAAAAAAACAAGAAGAAGCCAGCATTCTTGATAATCAATGCATTAATGGTATTAATCTAAAACGAATTGAAATTGTAAAACAATCAGTATCACTTGCCTTACAAGCACGTAAACAAGGGTCTTATCTCAAGACTAAAGATCTGAAAATGATTGAAGGCCTGGTGCATAATCATCTTAATTTCATGTTACCGAGCATGGCTTATTATGCAGAGTTATTAAACAGTAAATCAAAATATAAGAATGCTGAAGTTCAGCCGACTACAACTGAATCCTTAAATAACAACGTCATAAGTTTGGAGGATAAAACGCAAACCGCCCAGATAAAAGCGGAAAATAAAATGGCTAAACAAACAAAACAACCAGTGAGTAATAAAAAAATGAATACAAAAAACAGTAATTCAGCCACTGAGTTGATGGCTATGTCGGCTAACAATCGCGTTAGTCTGTTACGCAATTTAACCAAAGCCCAAGCCTTAATGTTAATTGATGACATTAATCAGGCAATGGCTGAAAACCGAGAGGAGGATATAGAGGCGGTGATCAACTTAATTCGAGATAAAGATCTGCCGTTAGAAGCCATTATCTCATGCATGGAAGCGGCGTAAAAGAGATCGTTTAAATATAAGAGCAGCAAGTCTGCTCTTTTTATTGACTGGACATTTAGGCTAAATACTTTCGCAATTCATCCATATTTTTAACAACAATTTGTTGCCCTTGTGGATTAGAATCTAGAACATGAATATCAATATTGTATGAATCTAAAACATATCGTATTAACGCCGCATTTGTATGGATACTTAACGCATTATTCGTCATACCAAAATCATTAGCGATAACAATCATCTGTTGCTTAGTAAAGCGAGAATCAGGTATCAACTCAATGGTGATATCTGTATTCCATAAATCATCTTGTTCCTTTCCCATACCTGTTTTATCGTTAAGGTCAGGAATACCTTGAATTCTGCTTAAAACAAAATCCCTATACCCGTTTGAATGTTCACAATAAGCACGAATATGCCAACGTAGAGGAGTGCAAACAAGGGTATGTGGCGAGATAATTCGCTCGACTTCTAAGCCATCTTTTAGAGGTGTGTAGCATATATCGACACGTTTTTTCTCTCTGATCGCTTGTATCAGTGGGCGCAAAATTGTTGGAGAAATGCTACGAGTTACAGGGCTAACGATCGAAGTATGTTCAAAACCTAGATTTAAGTCATTAAAGGTAAATGTGATATCTTCCGTTCTGGATAATATATGCAGATATTCATCAGTGTGCCCAGACGTTAATTTTGGTGAAAAGGTCTTGCTGGGCTTATAGCCTTTAAGGTGCTTATCATAGATAAGATTACCGGGTGCAATATCACTTAGATATGTATTTATGTCTTTAGATGCTTGTTGGCGGCCAATTCCAAAACTTTGCATTAAATGTTTAGTTGTTAGCCTTCCTTCCCATAAGGAAATCACTTCAATAAGTCGGTACCTTAATAGTAAATCCCATCTTATAGGCCATTTTTTCATTTAGTGACTCCTGTCTATTAATGCGACATGTTTAAGTACTCAGTATTTACCTGTCGCTATCAACGGCATAATATCGAAAGTGTAAATATTAACCAATGGCGGTTGATGTGTAAACGATTTATGGTGGAATGAAGATGGTTAAACCTAAGAGTTTGCTATTTCAGTTACATAAATACTGGGAAATTATTGAGCAATTAACACGACTTTCACGTCAATTAATGTCCTTTGACTTAAAAACTGTCGATCGAATTATTATTAATAGTTCGATAGGAAAACAAGACAGCAATGCAATTAAAAATAGTTTATTGAATGCCGATGTATTGCAAAAATTAACACGAACAGACGATTACCAACTTAATCCTATGGTTTTAGAATTTACCAAAGGATTAACCAGAGAGCATGAATTAGGGTTATCTGAAGTACTAAAAGCTCGTGTTGAAGGCATTAGACATGCGGCAAATTTATTATCAGAGGGGGTAGAAGAATCCAGTAGTGAAAAATTAGCGTCAAGCACCAAGCAGTTGGGGGATCTTTTTCGAAAAATCAGTCTGCAATTAGAGCAGGATAAACACGCAATTATGGAAATTGCAGAGAATGCTAAATCAGCAAGTACAAATATTCCTATTGAGCGTAGATACCGAGAAGTACTTGAAGCTTACGATCAATACGTAGAGCCTATGAATGCCATGCTAGACAGTGGGTCTGGAGGGAGTTTCTATCCTTTATTAGAGCAAACTGAGCGCATTTTAGATAAAGCTGTAGATACATTATCGAAACGTGGCGCATTATATAAACAACGCTTAGCTGTTCGTCAAATAGCATATCAAACCAAAGAGTTACGACTTCAAGGGCGGTTAATCGCGAAAGAGTGTGCTCAGATTTTATTACCTCTTCGTCAGGAAGTTCGTCAACATAATCAAATGACGGCTGTGATGAGTCGTTTATTAAGTGATATTAGAAAGCAAGGGGCAAGCAGAGTACTTGAATCGAGCGCTCTTCCAGGATGGTTAAGAGAAAGAAACAATCGAATACACATTGGAGAATCAACGCGATCATTTATGGCAGAAGTGGTCAATTATCAACCTAAAAAAGTTCAATTTCCAGATGAGGATGATTTACCTCTAGGTGAAGATATTGTTTGGGTAGATGAGAAAGTATTGAAAGCAAAGATTAAAGAAGAATTACCAGTTGATAATTTAATGGATTGGCTTTCTTTACATTATAGCAAATTACCTGATGATGCCTTGTTACGTTTATATCATGAGTTGGTACTAGATAAGCAGTGGTTTGCTTCTGTAAGCCCAGATCAAAGTCAAATTAAATTAAAAACAATCAAGGTTAAATATCACCGACATTCGCTAGAGAGAGGATAATAAATGGACGTTAATAATATCAATTTGACTGAATTACCGCAGTTATCGGTACTGTTTCGATCCTTAACATCAGGTAAGCATTTAAGTCGCAGTTCTGACCCTATTCTTTGGTATGAATTAGAAAAAAATACTGACGTGTATATTGTTTTATTTAAAGCGCTTAATTACAAATTAGAGGTGGATGCTAGAGGGTTTGCTTGGTTTGTTAATGATGAATTAACGGCAACAATGAACACTCAGTCACGAAAGTTAGCCCTGTTTTTCCTTGTGCTATTTGATTATCAAGCGGATACAGGCCAATCTCTGGGATCTTTTTTAGATTGGAAGATTAATTCGACACTGTTAGAAAATGCGTATCCAAGGCATAAAGAATTACTGAGTGCAGAGCAAATTGAGCAAGAAGATTTTATTAAACTCCCTGAGATAGCCGCACGAAATGGATTTATGGTTGAGGAATTTAATTATTGGAAATTATTACCACCAGCTTACCGATATTTAGATCACTTTGAATCTATTGTTGATAACACGAAAGATAAATTGTCAGAAATTATGGAGGATCTAGAACAATGTTAAATCCAGGTTTTCAACGTTTAGTTATGCTAGACAGTGCAGGGTATTCACGAGCAGAGTTGCCGTTAGATGACTCAGTATCCCTTATAGGTAAAAATAATAAAGGCAAAACGAGTTTAATTAATGCGCTTCAATTTCTGTTGATTATTGATAAACGAAGAATGAATTTTGGCGCACATAGTTTATCTAAATCCCAGCATTTCTATTTTCCTAGTAACAGTTCATACATTTTGCTTGAAGTATTACTTCCAGATACCGGCACCGTTGTATTAGGGGCGGTAGGCAAAGGACTTAGTGGTGAATATCAATATTTTGCTTACAAGGGAGAATTGAATAGTAAAGATTATAAGATGGATGATGGAAGTGTTGTAACGCAGCCTAAACTCATCGCGCACCTATCAACACATGGGCATATGGTTTATCGCTATGACGACAAGGAATTTAAAGAGCGTATCTATGGCGGAGCAAGGAAAATACAGCGTGATGAGCCAGATTTTACTGTTTTTAAATTAGAGCATGCGGCAGATGCAAAAATTTATCAGCAAATATTAACCAATACACTGAAGTTAGATAAATTAACGTCGAAATTGGTAAAAGAATATTTACTAATGATATTTACACGTGATTTAGCTAATTCAACGATTGATTTTAAGCAGGAGTGGGAAGCTGCGTTTAATGACGTCAATAGAGATCGTATGCAATATGATGCTGCGCTTAAGAACTCTGTTGTTATTGCGGATATGGATAATAACTATCAACAAAGCTTAACATTGAAAGGGAAAATACTCTGTTTACGACCTTTAATTGATCACGCATTAGAGGAATGGTCAGAGCATTATGAACTGCAAGTTGAACAGGTTGAGAAGAGACTTAACAGTGTATTGCAACAGCAGGAAGAGTTCACTAAAGAGCTGACAAAGAAAACAAATCTCAAGTCTCAGTTAGATCAAAAAATAGCAGGATTAACTAAATCAAATCAAGAACAGTCACGATTAGAAGCAAAATTCACATTAATATCAGATCGTTCAACAATTGAAATGAATGCGAAGTTCGCAAGACAAGCTTATGAAAAACAAGTGTCTATTTGTGAGCAATTAAAGCGTAAACCGTTAGAAGTAATAGATCGAGAACTGAAAAAAGTTAATACTCAAAAATATCAGCTTACTGGTCAATTAAATACATTAGGAAATAACTTATACCTTGAGCTATCAAAGTTGTTATCAAATGAAGAATTAGAAAGGCTAAATAAAGCCTTTAACCAAAATGTGTTTCAGCTGGCATCTGATACTTACACGATTGATATCCAAGCGCTCAAAACTGCATTAATGCAGAGCCCTCAAGATAAATTAACAGCATTAGGGATCACCATCTCGTTAGAACACTTGTTGCCTCAATTTGAGCAATTGACGGAAACCCAGATTAAAGAACAAATTGAACAGATAAATAAAGAGATTAAAGATCTTAATGAATTAAAAGAGGCCAGCCTCCAAGCGAAAAAAGCAGATGACGAAAAAGAACGCCTTGAGAGTGAGTATCAACAACGCGGTATTGATCTAAAAGAATATGACCAATGGCAGTTGTTGAGTTCTGAATCTTCAACCCGTGAATTCGAAATGGAAAAATCACAAAATCAGTGGAACCAACTTAATACTGAGATTGATAGTTCTCCAGAGCGATTAAAAGAATTAAACCAACAAGAACAAAATACGTTAGATAAAAAACGAAACCTTGAAGTTGGAAATAAAACAGTTACTGATTTGCGAGATCAAAGAATAGATAGTCGAGAACTTTTTCAGTATTTAGAGACTCAAAAACACCATACTTGGATAGAAGAAAAAGAGTTGGTATTAGAGAGCCTTCCTGATGATTTAACCGCTTATCATGATGATTGTAAAGAACTTGAAAGCATAACTACGTTACTTAGCCGTCACTTAAAAGATCTGCATATATCAGGGCTTACAAAATATCAAACAGCACAAAGCAGGGATGAAGAAATTAGCAGCATTATCAAATTTAATAATTGTCTTGAAGATGAAAAACGAGCATTAGAAAGAATGGCTCGAAGTTCTGTTGTAAATGTGACCTCTAGTCTGAAAGAACTTCGTAATGGATTAGATACTCTAGAGCACAAGATGCAGCAATTCAATCGATTAATTAGTCATCGTCAACTCTCTGATTTAAGGCTTTTTAAGATAAAAACGATGCCAGAAAAAGCCTTGGTTGATGCCATTGATTTACTGATCACAGAAGCTGGACAATCAGACAGCGAGCAAAACTTTGATTTATTTAATCAAAAAAACATTCTCGATAATGTAGATATAGATCAAGCGAAGCAAATATTGATTGATGAAGGAAATGCGAGACAAGGATTAAAAGTCTCTGATTTATTTCGCCTTGAATTTAGTGTCGCTAAGCATGGACAGGAAGAAGAATCATTTGAAGAAATAGACAGTGCTGCATCGAATGGAACAGTATTAATGGCAAAGTTAGTGACAGGCTTAGCGATGCTTCATTTAATCCAAGATAAGCGTCATCAAGTTAAAGCCGTATGTTATTTAGATGAAGCATTAGCATTAGACAGTATTAATCAAGCAAACTTAATAGAAATAGCCAGAGAGTTTGGTTTTTCGTTAATCTTCGCTTCACCATCGCCGCTAACGACAGTTCGCTATTGCGTGCCAATTAGTCAAAGTCATGGAAAAAACAGTATTGCTCGAAAATCGTGGCAAATATTTGAACAAATTGAGACTGAAGAACTAGAACTAGAACTAGAACTAGAACTAGAGGTAATGTAAATGAGTAAGGCATTAGTGAGTGCACTTCTTAAATTAAATCGTACTTTGTCTAGTTCGCTTTCTGGTAGCCAATTTACTGAAAATCAGAAAGAAGCATTAATGAATTTTGAAACAAAAACTCAAGCAATTCAATGCTTAAAAAAAGGACGAGGAATTACATTTAAAATAATAGATTCTCAAGTAGTAGAAACGCATTTAAATCATCATTCACCAGGCTATGACGGTAGAAATAAGGTGCCTGAACGAGCCGCTAATATCGCATTAAATCGTAATAGTAAAGGTGGTAAATCAAACCATGAAAAAGCATATATATTGCTCAAAACTGTTAATAATCCCTGTTGGATGAGAGAAGGGAAACTAATTATTGAATTGAATCAAAACACTGAACAATTTGGGATCTGTGCGCTTGAGATTGGTAATGAATCTAATACTGATCTGACAACAACCCATTCTATTTGGCTTGTAGAGAATCAAGCATTGTTTGATCAACTCGATTGGTTGCCAACAAATGAACCTACAACGGTTATTTGGTATCGTGGACATTTGAGTAATAAATTAATCGACTGGTTAACGATTAATCGAACAGCTAAAGTCTATCTATTTGCTGATTATGATGGGGTAGGTTTAAATAATTACGCCAGAATTACTACTAAGTTAGGTAATGATGTTGAGTTTTGGTTAATGCCAGAATGGAATCGATTACTCTCTACCTATGGAAGTGATGAAGTATGGAAATCGACAAAAGACGATGTTAATCATTTCTTAAAAACATCTGAACAGTTACTTGCCAATAAAGCCGAATTAAAAGAGCTAATTATAGAAATGCAAAAGCAAGGTTTAGCATTAGAACAAGAAGCGGTTTGGTTGGCTTAATCTCCAGCGGCTATATAATTTAAGTGAAATAAAGAGCATTTCGGTGCTCTTTTTTATTTTGATTTTGAATATCAAAAACAAGCATTCAATTCTCCTACCTATATCATCGTTTTATGTTTTAATTTCTGCTATAAAGCCTCATACGAAAATTTTAAGATAAATACAGGAAAAACCACACAGTTACATAAAATAAAACGTGGTTTACCAAATGGTTAGGTTGCATATGCAAAAATCAAATTTTGAGTTTCTAAAAGGCGTGAATGACTTCTTATATGCCATCGCGCGTGCGGCAGAGAATAACTTTCCAGATGATCCAAATACCACCTTAGTTAAGGTTCGTATTTTTGGCGAAGCCACCGCAAAGCACCTTGCTAAATTATTGGATATTGAAGCACCAGATAATCAACACGAGTTACTGCGTGAGCTAGGAAAAATACCTTTTGTTGATGACAGCATTCTTACTGTTTTTCATAAACTGCGTAAAATCGGTAACAAAGCGGTACATGAGTACCATAACGACTTACAAGATGCAGAGATGTGTTTGCGTTTGGCATTTCGCCTCGCCATCTGGTATTACCGCCTAGTTACCAAACAATTTGACTTTGCTGTTCCTGTTTTTGTACTGCCAAGTTCAGAAAATAGAGGGCAGTTTGAACAAGAAATGCAATCATTAAAACAAGAATTATTGCTTGTTCATCAAGCTGAAGTACAAACAAAAACCGAAATAGAAGCACAAAATGCGAAGCTCACTGCCTTAACGGGCTATATTTCGGTATTAGAAAGTAAACAAGAAGAAACTCAAGGGCAAACGCAAGATCGAATCGCCGCACTTGAGGCACAACTGCAACGCAAAGATAAAGAGATAACCAAGAAAACAGAAGCAGAGCGTAAAGCATATAAAAAACAAATTACCGATCAAGCCGCTTCTCGCTCGTTAGATCTCAGCGAAAGTGAAACTCGCTATCTTATCGATAATCAACTTCGAAAAGCCGGTTGGGATGCCGACAGTAAAGTATTAACTTTTGCCAATGGGACTCGTCCACAAATCGGTCGAAACCTTGCCATTGCAGAGTGGCCAACAAGCAAAGATGAAACAGGAAAGACAGGCTTTGCCGATTACGTCTTATTCATAGGTTTAAAAGCCATGGGTGTTATTGAAGCCAAAAAAGCCAATAAAGACGTGGTGGCAAAACTGAGCGAAGCTTACCGCTACAGCAAATATTTTGATAACGACTTTTTACGTAATGAATTACAGCACGCCGCCACTGATCAAACCGCACTCGCTCTAATTGCCGAATTATTGCCAACCTATTTACCAACATGGTCTGACTCATCCAGTTCAGAGCCGTATAAAATTCCATTTTGTTTTTCTGCCAACGGTCGTGCTTATCGCTCAGCAATAAAAACCAAAAGTGGAATTTGGTATCGTGACGTTCGTCATGCCACAAATATGCCAAAAGCCCTACCAGAATGGCACAGCCCAGAAGAGCTACTTGCCAAACTAGAGAGCGACAACCAACACAATAACCGTTGGTTTAGTGATAATGGCGATATGAGCGATCTCGGTTTGCGTTATTACCAAGAAGAAGCCGTAAAAGCCACAGAAGAGGCAATAACCAAAGGTCAACAAGACATTTTGCTCGCCATGGCAACAGGCACAGGTAAAACACGTACAGCCATTGCCCTAATGTATCGTTTGATCCAATCACAACGCTTTAAACGCATCCTCTTTTTGGTTGATAGAACCTCATTGGGTAAACAAGCGTTAGGTTCGTTTGAAGACACCAACATCAAAGGCGACACGTTTAATAGCATTTTTAATGTAAAAGGGTTAACCGACCGTTTCCCTGAAGACAGCACCAAGATCCACGTAGCAACAGTTCAATCACTGGTAAAACGCACACTGCAAAGTGACGAGACCATGCCTGTTGGCCGTTACGATTGCATTATTATTGATGAAGCCCACCGAGGGTATATTCTTGATAAAGAGCAGACCGAAGGTGAAGAAAAATTCCGTAATGAGTTAGATTTTATCTCCTCATATCGCCGCATTATCGATCATTTTGATGCAGTGAAAATTGCACTAACCGCAACGCCTGCACTGCATACCATTGATATCTTTGGTGGCGATAAGAAGCAGCCAGTGTACCGCTACAGCTATCGAAAAGCCGTGATTGATGGCTTCCTAACCGATCAAGAGCCGCCAATCCGCATCATCACCAAATTGAGTGACGGTGGCGTGTATTTATCGCAAGGCAGCGAGGTTCAACGCTTATCAAACCAAGGCGAGTTAATTAACGACACCTTAAACGATGAACAAGGCTTTGAAGTTGCTGACTTTAACCGAGCATTAATCGCCTCAAACTTCAATAAAGTGGTGTGTGAAGAGTTGGTGCATCATATTGATCCAACCTGCCCGAAAAAAACGTTAGTCTTTTGTGTGAACAATACCCATGCCGATGCCGTGGTGGAAGAGCTGCGAACCGCGTTTAAGGCCAAATACCTGCAATTAGAGCACGATGCAATCATCAAAATCACGGGTGATTCAGATAAAGATTCCAATAAAGTTCAATCCATGATCACCCGTTTTAATAAAGAACGCTTACCTAACATTGTAGTTACGGTGGATTTATTAACTACAGGTATCGATATTCCAAGCATTTGTAATATCGTCTTTATGCGCAAAGTACGCAGCCGTATTTTGTACGAACAAATGAAAGGCCGAGCCACGCGCCTGTGTCCAAAAGTGGGCAAAACCTCATTTAAAATTTTCGATGCGGTCGATCTGTATTCCACACTGCAAAGCGTTGATACCATGCGTCCCGTGGTGGTGCGCCCAACGGTAGAGCTACAAACCTTAGTCAACGAAATTACCGATTCAGAAACCTATAAAACCATAGAAGCGGACGGACGCAGTTTTGCCGAGCACAGTCACGAGCAGTTGATAGCCAAATTGCAACGAATCACTAGCCATGCACACTTTAACCGCGATAAATCCAAAGAGATCGAAGCGCATATAAAGCGATTTGATGAACTGTGTATGGATAACGCCGGGTGTGATTTCTTAGGTTTAGCCAACACGCTTAAAGATAAAGGGCCAAAATGGTCAGCCGAGATCTTCAATGTTATGCCAAACATGGTAGGACGTTTAGAACAGTTAAAGCTAGACATTAATGAACTGCGTGATATGCCGATTTTTACCGATATAGATGATGCGGTGATCAAAGTTGAAATTCTATATGGCGAGCACAAAAATGCCGACGATTTTTTAGAGGCGTTTGATGCTTTAGTTACACGTTCAACTAATCAGCAAGACGCGTTAGACATCATTATTAATCGACCACGAGATTTAACCCGCAAAGGCTTGTTAGAGCTACAAGAATGGTTTGATGCACAACACTTTAACGAACCAACGCTAAAAACCGCATGGAAAGAGAGTAAAAACCAAGACATCGCCGCGCGGTTAATTGGGCATATTCGTCGTGCTGCGATTGGGGATGCGTTATTGCCTTTTGAACAACGTGTCGATATCGCACTAGGTAGAATTAAATCAAGCAAAGAGTGGCAACCCGTTCAACTGCAATGGCTTGATCGCATCGCGAACTCAATAAAAGAGAAAGTCGTGCTTGATGACGACACGTTCAAAACGGGTAACTACAAACGCAATGGTGGAAAACGTAAGCTAATGAGCATCTTTAATGATGAATTAGACGGCATACTCATTCAATTCAATGAATATATGTGGGATGAGCCTGCTTAGGCGAGTACAATTCATCTCAATTTTTATACCGAATTAAATGCATTCAGCGATGGCGTGGATTTCGTCCATCGCACAAATTAATAGAGAAATAACATGAACAATAATGATCTGGTCGCCAAACTGTGGAAATTGTGTGACAACCTGCGTGATGGCGGTGTGTCTTATCAAAACTACGTGAATGAATTGGCGTCGCTGCTGTTTCTTAAAATGTGCCAAGAGACAGGGCAAGAGGATGATTTATTGCCAGAAGGCTTTCGTTGGGCCGATCTAACCGCAAAAATTGGTCAAGAGCAACACCAGTTTTACCGTAACATGTTAGTCCAGCTGGGAACCGATGATCACGCCATTGTTCGTGCTATTTTTCAAAACGTAAACACCACCATTACCCAACCTGCACAGTTAACAGAGCTTGTGTCGAACATGGACAGCTTAGATTGGTATGATGGTGAAAGTGGTAAAAGCCGTGATGATTTTGGTGATATGTACGAAGGCTTATTACAAAAGAACGCCAACGAAACCAAATCAGGCGCAGGCCAATACTTTACACCACGCGCATTAATCAGCACTATTGTGAATGTAATACAGCCACAACCTCGAGAGATCATCCAAGATCCGGCAGCAGGAACGGCAGGCTTCTTAATTGAAGCGGACAAATACATTAAATCAAACACTGACAATTTGTTTGATCTCCCAGATGAAGATCAAGACTTCCAAATGAAAAAAGCTTTTGTTGGTTTAGAGTTAGTACCAGAGACTCGCCGTTTAGCCTTAATGAACTGTTTATTACACGACATTGAAGGCCATGAAAATGATGGTGCGATCCGTCTAGGTAATACCTTAGGCAGCGCAGGTGAAAACCTACCCAAAGCCAACGTGATTTTAACCAACCCACCATTTGGTAGCGCATCAAGCACCAATATCACGCGTACCTTTGTTCACCCAACAGGTAATAAACAACTGTGTTTTATGCAGCACATTTATGATGCCCTAGAGCCGGGCGGCCGTGCAGCGGTGGTTATTCCTGATAACGTCTTATTTGAAGGCGGCAAAGGGGCAGACATTCGTCGTGATTTAATGGACAAATGTAACCTACACACGATTCTAAGGTTGCCAACGGGTATTTTCTACGCAGCAGGGGTAAAAACCAATGTGCTGTTCTTCCAAAAAGGCACGCCAGAGAACCCAAATCAAGACAAAGACTGTACCAAGGAGACATGGGTATTTGACCTACGTACCAACATGAACACTTTTGGTAAGCGCCGCCCATTAACCGAAAAGCACTTTGATGTGTTTGTGAATGCGTATGGCAGCGATGCAAACGGCTTATCTGCTCGTGAAGAAGGGATTTATGAAACGCTAGGCAACATCTTTGCTGAAGGTGAAACAGCAGAAAGCCTAAGCGAGAAAGCGCACAAGGAAAATAGTCTTGAAAACGCCCGCTTCCGCAAATTTAGCCGTGATTACATTCGTGATCAAAAAGGCGACTCGTTAGATATCTCTTGGTTGAAAGATTTAGAAGCCACCAGTGCAGAGAACTTACCAGCACCAGAAGTGTTAGCAGGGGAAGCAATGGCTGAGTTGACTGAGGCTATGTCAGAGATTTATCAGTTGATGCAAGCGCTAGGGGCGGATGATGTAGCTGAGGGGCAGAAGTTGTTGGTGGCAGAGGCGTTTGGGTTGAGAGAGCAGGAAGAGCAGGTTTCAGGATTCAGGGGTGGGGAGCTGGGCGCTCAGGCGCAGGAAGGTGAGCTATGAGTTCGTTGCCGAAAGGGTGGGTAGGGATCTCAATATCAGATGTAGCTGATGTGAAAGGTGGTAAGCGTCTACCTAAAGGGGGAGGTTTTTCTGAAGTAGAAACAAGTTACCCATATATTCGTGTATCAGATTTTGATAATGGGACAGTAAACACCCAAAAATTAAAATTTATTGATAGGGAAACTCATTTAGCTATTTCGAACTATGTAATTAGCTCAAATGATCTGTACATAAGCATCGCAGGAACAATCGGTTTAGTAGGAGATATTCCTAAAACACTAGATGGTGCTAACTTGACTGAAAATGCTGCTAAGTTATGCAATCTGCATATTCTTAATAAAGATTTCCTCAAATACTTTTTGCAGTCACCAAGTGCTTTGCAACAGTTTATTGATAAAACTACATCAAGTGGACAGCCAAAATTAGCTTTATTTAGGATCAAAGATTGTTCGTTAGGGTTAGCCCCACTAGCCGAACAAAAACGCATCGTTGAAAAACTCGATGAGGTATTGGCACAGGTCGATACCATTAAGGCACGTCTGGATGGTATTCCTAGTTTGCTAAAACGCTTCCGCCAATCGGTACTCGCTTCTGCGGTATCGGGTAAGTTGATAGCTGTTAAGACTCCTAGTCTTATGACTATTGGGGATGTGTCTGAGGATATTCGATATGGAACTTCTAAAAAATGTGATTACAAAGGAGGGGATACTCCTGTAATCCGTATTCCTAATATTGGTGATAGAAAACTAGATATTTCAGATTTGAAATCGGCAGATTTCACTGAGAAAGAACTTGAGAAATTAGCTCTTAAGTCGGGTGATCTTTTAGTTATTCGTTCTAATGGTAGCTTAGACCTCGTGGCTAAACCCGCCTTAGTCGAGTCTCAATATGAAGGTTTTTTATATGCTGGCTACTTGATCAGAATTAGGTGCGATAGAGAAAAAGTAATACCAAGCTTTTTGCTAAATGTTTTGAGTTCAAGAGTTGTGAGAAATGTTGTTGAATTGGGTGCTCGCTCGACTAGTGGAGTAAATAATATTAACTCAAAAGAGCTATCTGCCTTAGAGTTTGTACTACCTTCACTAGAAGAACAAAAAGAAATTGTCCGCCTAGTCGACCAGTACTTTGCTTTCGCTGACACCATTGAAGCGCAAGTGAAAAAAGCACAGGCGAGGGTGAATAACTTAACCCAAAGTATTTTAGCTAAGGCGTTTCGTGGTGAGTTGGTGCCGCAAGATCCAAACGATGAACCTGCGGATAAGCTACTTGAGCGCATTGCACAGGCTCGCAGTGAGGCAGAAGCGTTAGCTAAGGCGACAAAAAAAGCCCTTTCCGCCAAGAACGCGGTAAAAAAGAAAGCGCAAAAGGTGTAATAACAATAATGAAATGATAAGAAGTGGCAACCAATATGGATGCCACTTCAGGTTTAATAATATAAAAAATAAAATAAGGATGTTGGCTAGAGTTATGCAAAAAAATATAAGTACTGCCTCAAAGATTTGGCGTGGGACAAAATTGTTTATTAAATGGTTTTGGTTAATAACCATGTGTCTATTAGGCGTAAGTCTGCTTTTGGCTATGCCATTCGCAATGTTTGAATATTCCATCTCCTTATCAGAGTTAGATTTAATTGAAACTCTTTTTATTGTGTTCTTAGTGGTGTTTATCTATCAATACGGAAAACGATGCCGACAGATTGATGCACCGCTAGTAAGAAAAATCATTACACCATGGGTTCATCAAGCGCATTTACTTTTGGTGTTCCTTTTATTATCTATGATAAGCGCATCACTCCTTGGTTTAAACTTGAAGGATCTAGAGAGAATGCCTCTGTTGGATTTATTAGGGTATATTTTGATGGCGGCAACATTCGGATATAGCTATTACCGAATTGGTTTGTTCGCTAAAAAAATAGGTGAAACTGTAGAAGCCATCAGCACTGAAGGAGCAGTAGGATGAAACCTATTAATTACATAATCGCTATTCTTTTCTTGTTTGCACAACCGAGTTATGCGTTGGAACATTCAAACGCTAGACCTGGCAGTGCTGAGTTTCTGATCGCTGCTTGTCAGGAATACACTGAACTTTACAATAAAAAAGACGAGCTGGGTTTCGGTACTTTTCTGACTACCTCAAAAGAAGAAAGCTTCCGCGCTGGCTACTGCCTTGGGGCGGTCATGCATACCAATAGTACATGTTCGTATTCCTATACTCTGTCGGTGTATCAAGCTGCAAAAGTGATTGCTTCGGTTAATGTTAAGCAAAGATACTCCGAGACTAGATTGTTGGAAGATGCAGTATGCCGTTAGTTACAACGAATCAAGCAGTAAAAGACCTATTTGGTATTGAGGGCAGTGAACCATTGCGCTCTAAAGCCAATAGTTATCTGCGCAATGGGGTGATCCCATCATCTTTGGTTGTTGATGATGGGTTTAGCGACGAAAGCATGGGCAAGCGTGGCAAAAAATTACTTAAATCTCAGGCGGTAAATTGTTTATTTAACGCTCTAGTGTTGGATGCTTTTTTCAATGATACGAAATTAATCAAAGCGATTTTTGAGCAATCGAGAACGAGAGTAGCAAACGTAGTCTTGTGTGAAGAAGTATTACTCAAGGCACAAGAAGTAACAACGGTTATTCATTTATCAGACTTAGCACAGCAATTTCTCAGTCAGTTGAAAGATGAATCATTCAATTTACGAGAGCATCGCTTAACATGCCCATTTAATGAGCAGCGCTTGCCGCAAATGGATATGGCACTGCAAAATACAGGGTTGCTTTACCAATTACTTAGAGCACAACGTCTTTCCTTATCACATAAGGAACAAATCTGGCTCTGTTGGCTAGAGCAAGATCTTGCTGCAGCATATCAATTAGCTGACCAAGTAGACTCGGCGCTTTTAGAAAAAGATATAGCATTAAAAGAGATGGTTAAAAGAGTTCGTAGGGAATATCAAGAAGCACAAAGTTTTAATGCGCTATTAAGTTTCCTTCCAGACTAAAAAAACGCTTTTTTGTGCAGTGCACAAGTCAACACTACTCCTATCAACCAAAAGGAGTAGTGTTATGAACCAAGTAAACCAATTAGTAATTAATTATCACATCACTGAGAAGTGCAATTACGATTGCCATTATTGTTACGCAAAATGGGCGAAACCGAACGAAATTCATCGAAATTTAGATGACATGAAGACAGTACTTAGCAATTTGGCTGAGTACTTTCTTTCTCCTAATCCTATCCAGAAACAACTTCAGTATCAAAGCGTCAGACTCAACTTTGCTGGTGGTGAACCTTTACTCCTAAAGCAGCGATTTATTGATGCACTTGATTACGCCATCAAACTTGGCTTTAAGACTTCGATCATCACCAACGGACATTTAATTACCGATCAATTCATTGTAGATCATAGCCATAAACTGCAATTATTAGGTATTAGTTATGACTCTTATAGTATTGAGGGGCAGCAACAAATTGGCAGGATCACTCCAACAGGTAAAGTGTTGTCACCAGAGCGTTTGCAATCAATCTTTAAACAAGTTAAATCTCAATCTCCAACTACCGAGCTAAAAATAAATACAGTGGTGAATCAATATAATACGGAGGAAAACTTCACGGACTTAATAGCTGCGATTCAGCCGAATAAGTGGAAAGTACTGCGTGTTCTACCTGTATTTGATTCGATCCAGCCCATCAGTAATCAGCAATTTAATGCTTTTGTTGATCGCCACCAATCAGTCGCCCATTTCATGTCGGCTGAGAATAATAATTCTATGACCAATTCTTATCTCATGCTTAGTCCTGATGGCGCATTTTTCCAAAATGGAAATAACGAACAAGGCTATTTTAAAAGTCGCTCTTTGCTTACAACCCCAGTTGATATAGCACTAGCTGAAACGGGCTTTGATGCAGCTAAATTTGCACAACGTTATCAATAGGAGGAGGGGATATGAATCATCAACAAGTTACAGGCAGAGATGGTGTAAAAATTAAAATAATCACTCCTAAGGCTCCTCCTCGGATAATAAATAGAGCTAAACGGCTGATTTCAAAAATATTGGCGAAGGATATTTTACGTGGTATGCGGCCTAAAGTGATTCAAAGAAATAAAAAGTGGTTTAGCTATCGAGTGAACCGAAAGTATCGATTATTGGTACTGCGAACACGTTGTAATACAGGCCCTTATTATTGCCTGAGTCATACCGAGTACGAACACTGGGTTAATAATCACTAGAGTATTTAAAAGCCCACTCATCCCGAGTGGGCTTTTTTGTAAGCTTATAAAAGTAAAAATCCCAGTGATTATTTTATTATCAATTGACCGAATAGGTGATTGTTTACTCGGTCAGATTTATAAAGCGTGACGGTTGTCTTAGTTGAGGTTAATAACATAATTATCACTAGTTATTCGCTAAGTATAATAGCCGGATTAATGGGTCGGTGTAACCCTAACCAATGAGAATCAGCATGAATACAAAGTTTGTAGCAGAGTGGAAGTTGTCTAATGAGCAAGCCATTGATATGGCTAAAATGGATCTTCAAACCATAATAAAAAATGAAATAAATTCATTTGTTCATCCTACAACGCAGCAGACCAGCAATAATTCCGCATTGGTTCGTGCATTAAATAGCTGTTTTTCAAAAGTAGAAAAAGATTTTAATTCTGAGCGATGGGTGTGCTTTGAAGATGATATTTATTTTGATAAACAAGCCAAAGGTTTTTGGCAATTTTCACAAGATAAGATAAGCATTTCCCCATCTGGGATGTCTGAAATAAAACTGTTGCGTAAAATATATAATACGGGCCAAGGTAATAAAAATGATTGGGGAGTGCCGACATTTAATACTCTAAAGAGATTAACAAATTTAAGTAAAACCCCTTTTCGTATCGTTAATGGACGTTATCATATAAATAATTGTTATTTATATAAAATTAATCATAAAGTGCAGGGCTTTAATTGTGATTCTGGTTGTTTTGAAAAATCTAATACAGGAAGTTATATCCCTTTTTTAGCCCAATCAAAAATGGCTAGCCAAGGGCTTCGTTGTTTATTTATCAATGTCATCATGAATGGATTTACTCCAGTCAAACTTAAGAATGACCAACTATATAAAAAGATCATATCGACATTAAATGATAAGAAAACATCTACTGATTTAGATAGAAAAAGTAATTCATTTAAGGAGGAAATGTTATCTCACCAGATAATCCAAGGACTATTAAATGAAGATACTATTCGTGCGGATATGGTGCCTTATCATGCTAAAACTCTGGAAGATACTGAGTTAGGTCATTGGTCTTTATGGACTGATGAACTTGAAGCTAACGGACAACAAACATTAACGTTGCCAACGCCATTAGTGGCACGCGATCCAAAATCAAGCATTAATGAAGGTGTGGTAGGGATCGATTTTGGTACCAAAAGTACCGTAGTGGTTTATCAAAAAGAGAACGATAATATTCACCCAATGCGAATTGGCACGGGTGATTTAAGCTCAAGAATTGAGTCTTTCCATTATGAAAACCCAACCATTATGGAGTTTAAAGATTTAGAAGCCTTTATTGATGCTTACGATGTAAAGGCGAATAAACCTTATACTCGTTGGCAAGATTTAACGATTTCGCATACGGCTCAGAATGCCATGATGGGAAGTGAATCGGCCAAATTTAATACTTTCCTGGATGAAATTAAACAATGGGCAGGGGATAAGAATAGAAAGCTTAAAATTGTAGGGCAAAAAGGAAAGATAATCGATCTCCCTCCATTTTTACAATTAGCCGAAGGCGATTTTAATCCAATTGAAATTTATGCTTATTATTTAGGTTTATATATTAATAATCTAAATAACGGCATTTTTATGGATTATATCTTATCTTTCCCAGTGACTTATGAGATGCCGATTCGAGATAAGATCATTGAAAGCTTCAGAAAAGGGTTAATGAAATCACTTCCAGCAGAGTTGGGCAGTGAAGCACTTTCACAATTGAACGTAATGAAAGGCACAAGTGAGCCAGCCGCTTACGCATTAATCGCATTAAAAGAGAATCACTTCGAGCCAGAAGGTGACGAGCGTATTTTCTATGGCGTGTTTGATTTTGGCGGTGGTACAACCGATTTTGATTTTGGTATTTATAGAGAAGCAACGGGTAAAAAAGAGCGTCGTTATGATTATGTCATTGAGCATTTTGGGGCCAATGGCGATAAATTCCTTGGAGGTGAAAACTTACTTGAATTGCTGGCGTTTGAGATCTTTAAAAAGAACAAAAATGCGTTATTAGCAAAAAGCATTCAGTTTGAAAAACACCCCGAGAAAGATCATTTTGCAGGTAGCGAGGTCTTATTAAGTCATTCTCAAGAGGCAAAAACCAACACCAAGCAGCTTTGTATCGCTCTGCGTCCATTCTGGGAAGAGTATGAAGACTTCAGTTTTGATGCTTCTGGTGAGCTAACGATAACATTAACGGACATTCACGGAGTTCAGCATAGCGCTTTCTCTTTGGATATTGACGCTGATGAGTTAAAGGTGATTTTAGCATCGCGTATCGAGCGTGGGGTAGAAAACTTCTTTAATGCTTTACGTCTGGCTTTTTCAAATTCACAGCAGTCACTGCATGATATTAATAAAGTAAATATTTTCTTAGCGGGTAACTCAAGCCAATCAAGTATTGTGCAAGCCCTGTTTGATAAATACATTGCCATTGAGAACGCAGCGATTGGTCTTGCACAAGGAGAAAGTCACTTTGTGTTATTTCCGCCGTTGGGTTCAGACAAGAATGATGTAGAGAAACCAACAGGTAAAACAGGGGTGGCGTTTGGTTTAGTTGAATCTCGAAAGGGCGGCAGCATTAAAGTTATCGACAATAATGTGGAAGATAACGATATTCGCTTCAAGTTCTACCTTGGCGAGAGCCGTAAGAAATGCTTTAACTCCCTTATTGATAGAGAAACGCCATTTGGTCAGTGGGTCGATTTTATCGATGCGAGTGATGATGTATTTGAGTTGTATTACACCGAGCAACCAGCAGTAAGTACAAGTAAAATTTCTATTACAGACAGCAGTATTAAAAAGAAAATCATCAAGCTTGATGTGATTGATGAAGAGGCAATGGTGTATGTACGAATTATCTCTCCTACTGAAGTGGAATACGTCATTGCCTATGAAGATGACATCGAAAACAACCAATATTTAAATAACATCAACACCATTACGTTGGCATAAGAATTAGGAATAAAAATGAATACGAAAAGAATAACAGAATGGAAACTATCTAATAAAGCGGCGCAACAGTTGGGTGTTGATGTATCATTTGAAAAAATGGTGGAAAATTTAGAAGACACTATTCAAAAAGAGATTGTAGCCTTTGCTAATGGCGCAACGACATTAAGTAACCAGACGCCACTAATGAATGCATTGAATATGTGTTTTTCTGAAGTGGAAAGTGAGTTTAATGCAGAGCGTTGGGTCAGTTTTGATGGCGAGATTTATTTTGATAAGCAAGCCAAAGGTTTTTGGATGTTGTCAGAAGAAACCATTAAATCATTTAATCAAGGTGAATCGTTTTGTTCTGGTGAGTCTTATGATGACCTACTAGAAATAATTAATGACAGTTTAAGTGATGAGTTTAATGAATGGGATGTACCTAGTCTTGATGCATTAAAAAAATTAACGAATTTATCGAACACTCCATTTTCTATTAGCTCTACTGGAAGGATTAATTTTAGCGCTTATCATTTATATAAGATTGATAATTATACCCAAGGTTTTGATTGTGATGCAGGCTATCTTAAGAATAAAGATTATGGTTATTGTATCCCGTATTTACCTCAAGCAGAGTTTTCAACGTTAGGCAATAAAGGCATATTTATTAATGCGATTTTTAGCGGTTTTACTTCAACAAAACTAAAAAATAATGCGTTATATAAAGCTCTGATTGTCGCCTTAAATTACAAAAATAAAGAGGCTATTCATGGGCTAGAAAATCACACTGATATTTTAAATCAGATCGTGATTCAAAAAATAACCAACAGCTTATTACTTGAAGACAGCATTCGTGCCGACATGGCACCATACCATTCAAAAATCGTAGAAGACACAGGGTTAGGCCATTGGTCTTTGTGGACCGATGAGCTAGAAGGAACAAACGAGCAAACAATTAGCTTACCCATTCCTATGGTGGCTCGTGATCCAAAATCAAGCATTAATGACGGTGTGGTTGGTATTGATTTTGGTACAAAAAGTACAGTAGTGGTGTACCAAAAAGATAACGTGAATATTCACCCAATGCGCGTAGGTACGGGTGATTTAAGTACCGATATACAAGCGTATCATTATGAAAATCCAACAATTATGGAGTTTAAAGATCTAGAAGCCTTTATTACCGCTTATGATGCTAAAGCCAATAAGCCGTATACGCGTTGGCAAGATCTGACCATTTCACATACCGCAAAAAATTCAATGGAGGGGACCGAATCAAGCCAATTTAATACCTTCTTAGATGAGATAAAACAGTGGGCTGGCGACAAAAACAGAAAGCTTAAAATTGTGGGACAAAAAGGCAAAATTATTGACCTGCCGCCATTTCTTGAACTAACGGATGACGATTTCAACCCAATTGAAATCTATGCGTATTATTTAGGCTTGTACATTAATAACCTAAATAATGGCATTTTTATGGAATACATATTGTCGTTCCCTGTGACTTATGAAATGCCAATTCGAGACAAGATCATTGCTAGCTTTGAAAAGGGCTTAAAAAAATCACTGCCTGCCGAGCTAGGCACACAAGCCATTGAACAGTTGACGGTGACAAAAGGAGCAAGTGAACCCGCAGCTTATGCATTGACTGCGTTTAAATCGCATGATTTTGCCCCAGAAGGTGATGATCGTATTTTCTATAGCGTATTTGATTTTGGTGGTGGTACAACCGATTTTGATTTTGGTATTTTTAGAGAAGCCAAAAGTGGAAAAGAGCGCCGTTTTGATTATGTGATTGAACACTTTGGTGCCGGTGGTGATCAATTCCTTGGTGGTGAAAATTTATTAGAGTTATTGGCTTTTGAAGTGTTTAAAAAAAACAAAAGCAAATTACTTAAACAAGGCATTCAGTTTGAAAAACACCCAGAGAAAGACGCGTTTGCAGGGAGTGAGCAACTATTAAGCCATTCTCAAGAAGCTCGGAACAACACCAAAAAGCTGTGTATTGCTTTGCGTCCATTCTGGGAAGAGCACGAAGACTTTACCATCGATGCGTCAGGTGAGTTGAGCATCACACTAACCGATATTCACGGTGTTCAGCATTCGGGTTTCGCGCTTGATATTGATGAAGAAGAATTAAAGCAGTTACTGTCTGACCGAATTGAGCGAGGAGTGGAGAACTTCTTTAATGCATTGCGCTTAGCGTTCAGTAATAGTCAAGAATCCCTAGGTGATATTGATTCGGTGAAGATTTTCTTGGCAGGTAACTCAAGCCAATCCAGTTTTGTAAACGCCTTGTTTGAAAAGCATATTGCTTTGCAAGATGAAGGTATTGGAAATCAAACAGGTCAAAGCCACTTTGAATTATTTGCGCCATTAGGGGCAGATAAAAATGACGTAGAGAAACCGACGGGTAAAACAGGCGTTGCTTTTGGGCTTATTGAGTCACGTGAAGGCGGCAATATTATGGTTATCGATCGTAACCTTGCTGATGATGACATTCGTTTTAAATTTTATTTGGGTGAAAACCGTAAAGGAAAATTTAAACCCGTAATAGACCGTGAAATGGGCTTTAACCAATGGGTAGAGTTTATTGATGCTGGCTATCAGAAATTTGAGTTGTTTTATACCGAACAACCAACATCGAGCACAGGTAATGTGGTTATCTCAGACAGCAGCATTAAAAAGAAGACGATTAAATTAGATATGACCGATGACGACGCTTTGGTTTATATCCGTATCGTTTCGCCAACGGCAATTGAATACGTTATTGCGAATGAAAATGACATTGAAAATAACGTTTATTTAAACCGTATCCAAAGCTTAGAACTTTAATTATTTAAGGACAAATTATGTTAATTATCCCACCAACATTACTTCCATCGATTATTGCCGCTATTACTAAGGTAGCAACAACGGTTGGACCAATGATCACTAAATATGCACCTATTGTGATTAAAACATTAGGTGAAAATCTACCTAAAATGATTCAATTAGTTGAAGCCGTAAGTCTTGCTGCCAATGTATTAAAACCAAATGATAAAGTGGAAGAGTTAGGTGCCAAAGCAATGGCCGCAGATAAAAAGCCAGAAGATTTCGATAAAATAAATGATTATATCAATTACTTGCGTAATGAGGTCGAGGTTGATGAAGCAACGTTAAGCCAAGATCCAATAGATAAAACCGTTCGTCAAGCTATCGGTACTTCTATTGCGTTAAAAGCGTTAGGCAGTGAATTAAACACAGACATATCTTTACCGTTTTTAAGTAAAGTTAGCGAGCTAGGGCTTGAGTCAAAAGTGATACTAGAAATCATTAAATCTTACGCTAAAAGTGGATTAACTCCTGATGATGTAGAAGCATATATTGATGGTGATTTGACTTTAGATGAATCAAAAAAGCACAGCAATATTTTAGTTGATGCTTATCATAACGCTTACCCATCGATGACATCACAAGAAATCGAACAAGCGGTTATGAAGGACTTTTAAGATGTCAAAATCATTAATTGAATTATTAAAATGCAATGATAATGCGTTGTCTATTTCGACACCTGAGATAGAAAAACCGTTTTTGCTTGCTGAACATGAATTTTCGCTTTATCACATTAAAGAAGTGACTTTTGATGAAGAGTTACCAAGAAAAGAAGCGTTTGAAAACGTATTAAACTCGCTGCACATTGACGGTATCCTATTTCTGTATCTATTAATTGGTGATGGTGAAAGCGTTAAGTTTTTATTTGGGATTGCAAAAGACAAGCGTTATAAAGGGACGTTATCACTGGATGTCGATGATATTGGAGAGAGCATCTTAAAGCCCTCTCTAGAAGGTAACTTTAGAGGCAGTGTTGTTGAGAAGCTAACCAAAGCAGAGCGACAACAAGTTAAGGATGATGTCGCGTGTTTTTCTAAAGTATCTAAACTTGAAGGGGTCCCTAGTGTTCTTGAAGATAATGAACAGTTCCAAGGGGTCGATCGCTTAGTTGATATTATGAGTGGCGATCAATTCTGCCTTGCAGTGCTGGCTGATCCTCTCTCTTTATCTGATGTGAATAAGATAGAAGGCCAGCTGTATGAAATTTATGACAAGCTGTTGCCATTGTCTAAAAAAAGCATTCAAAGTGGTGAGAATAGTGCGGACACTAAGGGAACGAGTGAAGGGTCGAGTACAACAAAAACGACTGGAGAGAATGATGGTACAAGTATTAGTACTAATACGGGTAAGTCGGTAAATATAACGGATGGTACAACAGAAAGTACGAGTTCAGGAGCAAGTAATTCAAGCAGCAGTGGGACGTCAAAGAATGCATCCGTCACGGATCATAACAAACATAGAAGTGGTAATGAATCACAAACCAAAGGTACGTCAGAGTCGACCTCTATCGCTAAAAATATTGGTACCAATACTTCGAAACAAACTGGTTCATCATCAAGTGAGTCTCGTGAGTTTTCTGATAAAGCGGTACAAGAGTGGGTGAGTTATATTGATGATGTGTTGCTTAAACGTATCCAAATAGGTAAAAATAAAGGGCTATATCTGTCTAATATTTATCTGTTATCGCATTCAGAAGCCAGTGTGTTAAAACTAGGCAATACGGCGCGATCTATCTTTTCAGGTGAAGAGGCGAACAAATCACCGTTGACACTTAAAAAGGTCACGGCGAGCCATGAAATAACAACGCTGAAAAACTTTCAATTTCCCACATTAAAAGGGACTGAAAGCCAAGATAAAAATGCACATCAGTTTAATCTTTTGATGTCGAAAAATCCGTTTAATAAGTATTCGTGTAATTGGTTATCTACGAATGAACTAAGTGTAGTGGCGGGTTTACCACAAAAAGAGGTAGTCGGCCTTACCTTAAAAGAAGAAGTAGAATTTGGTTTGAACATCACTAAAAAAGTGACGGATGATAACAAACTATTTTTAGGTAATTTGATTAAAAGTGGCTTGAATCAAAAAACGGAAGTCAGCATTGATAAGCGTGATCTTGATAAGCATACCTTTATTGCAGGCGTAACGGGCAGCGGTAAAACAACCACCTGTCATCGTATTTTAAACTCGGCTCAAATGCCTTTTTTAGTGATTGAGCCTGCGAAAACAGAATATCGAGTATTAACGAAAAAACATAAAGATATCCTTATTTTTACGTTGGGGAATGATAATGTTGCCCCATTTAGGTTAAATCCGTTTGAATTCTTTCCACATGAAAATATCACGTCAAGAGTGGATATGATTAAGGCGAGCATTGAATCGGCCTTTGATATGGAAGCGGCGATCCCACAGTTAATTGAAGCGGCGATTTATCGTTGTTATGAGGTAAAAGGTTGGAATATAGCTAATTCAAAAAATAGTCAATATGAAGACCCATTTGCTCCGGGAGTCTATGCTTTTCCTACATTGGCGGATTTGATCGCAATGACGGAAGAGGTTGTTAAAGAACAAGGATTCGATGACAGGTTAAAACAAGATTACATCGGTTCAATAAAAGCGCGTTTACAAGGGCTGTTGATTGGATCAAAAGGGCAAATGCTAAATACACCACGCTCTATTAACTTTAAAGAATTAGCGCAGCGTAACGTTATTTTAGAACTCGAAGAGATCCGTAACCCAAGCGAGAAATCGCTTATTATGGGTTTTGTATTGGCTAATTTAAATGAAGCGGTACGATCGAATCATGAAGAATATAGAAAACGTGGTGAAAAATTTAGACACATTACGTTAATCGAAGAAGCGCACCGTTTGCTGTCGAAATACGAAGCGGGAGACAGTTCGAATAAGAAGAGAGGGGTTGAAACGTTCTCTGATATGCTGGCGGAAGTGCGTAAATATGGGGAGTCATTGATCATTGTTGATCAAATCCCAAATAAATTGACGCCTGAAGTATTAAAAAATACCAATACTAAGATTATCCATAAGTTATTTGCACAAGATGATAAAGAAGCGGTGGGTAATACAATGGCCTTATCGGATGAGCAAAAAGAGTTCTTGTCAAACCTTGAGCCGGGACGCGTAATTTTATCCAGTTCAGGCATGACTAAACCGCTGCAAGTACAAATCAAAGAGTTTGTTAGCACGACAGAAGAATCAGATGTTGAACCTGCTGAAATTAGGAAAACAGCATTGCAATATTATGCAGACAATTATAAATCGGGCTTAATTCAGGGGCTAGAGTTGCTAGAAAATAAACCAACGCTAGAAGTAGTTGAGAATATTCTGCAAGGTAATCTGACATTGATGTGGACTAATACGGTCAAGAATAGAAAATCAAATAGTGTATTGCGTAACCACCTTCAAGATTTTGGGCTTGAATTTATATATAAATATATTCTGACTACTTGCTATAAACCGCTTGGAGAGAGTAAAGAAAATAAAAAACAATTTAAAACAAGAAGTGAGCATTTAGCTATGTTTCTTTTTAACGCTTCTGAAAACGATGAAGTCGTATTTACTCTGGAACAAAAAGATGCGTTTATTGCAAATAAAAAAATTAAATTTTAATTAAGGAGTCGTTATGGGATTTTTCAGTAGTTTTTGCAGTTTTGTGAGTGGTGCGTGTAGCGTAATCAATAGTGCGGTATCAAGCATTGGTCGTGGTATTGCAAATGTTGCAACCAGTATTGCTAATTTAGGTGTAGAGTTCGCAGCCAAGGTCGCTGATGCGATTAAAGCTGTTGGGATTTCTTTAGGTATTATTAAACCAGAAGATACAATGGAAGAGCTGGGTGAGCGCGCGTTATTAAGTGATAAAAAGCCTGAAAATTTTGAATCTATTAATGATTACATTGATTATTTAAAAAATAATGTACCGTTTGATAAAGAGAAGTTTGCAAATTTAGATGAAAAAGAGTTATTGGCTCGTTCTTCAATCGGGGCATCTATTACCCTAAAAGGCATCAATGAGAAATTAAATGCCACAGTAACGCCCGAATTCATGGCAACGGTTGCTTCTCAAGAGCTTGAAGCGAATGAAATTATAGAAACAATCAAAATATATAAAGAGAAAGAACTGAATCTTGATGACTATGATTTGTATCTTAATGAGGAGTTAACTCTTGATGAAAACAATAAGCATAGCACCGCATTGGTAGAGGCTTATCAAAAATTAGAGCCTGAATTATCGCTTGAGCAAATCGAGCAAAAAGTGATGGGGTTAAGTAAATAAATGACCGATTTTTTTATTCAAGTACGAAATAATAAGGTAATGACAAGCCGAATTATTAATGGTGATCTCGATGTTATTCGCTTCTTTGGGGAGGAGTGGATAGCGGTGGATTTGTATTGGCAACGATTTAAAGAAAAAATTGAACATTCTGAGAGTGATACTCTAGCTTTGCTGATGATTTCAGATGATGAGTCATTCATGGTTGATCCTGACATTGTTATTTCTGATACGTTTGAAAATAGCCTAAGTGATTTGAAAGGGATTATTGATACTTCAGAGTTAAGTAATGCTCAAGTATTGTTATACCCTGAAATTTTTGGTGAATTAAAAGCAACATTGAAGGCTAGTAATCAGGTAAAAGATGCGAATAACCAGAAGCAAGATTCGGTTCAAAAAGAAACGATAGCACTGGAAACAATGAACAGTGGTAGCTTACAGAGTTACTATCGTAAGGCGACGAGAGAATTTAAGCGAGGGGCTCAGTAATGAATGACGCATCACTTAATAATCTAGATGTAAAACAGGCGTTATTGACGCTGTTAGATGATGTCGATGTTCGTGAAACCATCCGTCAAATCATGGCTGAATCTGATAATGCAGCATCAACAGAAATTCAAACACCAACCCTTGAAGGGTTAGTTAAGAGTGATCTTGAGCTAATCGAGAAATTACAAGATGAGAAAGAACACTTAGAAACTAAGATAAATACATTGTCTGATGAGAATGAAGAAATGAAAGCAATTATTGAAAAGCTTAAATCCTTATTAGGTTTGAAAGAGGAAGCGTTAAATGAAAGCACTCAATCAATCTCAGAATTAAATAGACATAAAATAGAGTTAGAGACTGACCTATCATCTGTAAATGCAGATTTGAATCAAAATAAACAATATTTATCAGACATTAGTCATCAGCATCAAAATCTAAAGAGTGAATTTGATTCACTTAAACAAGATCATGAAGAGCAAGAGAGAAAAATTGGTTTTTACCGAGATGCTTTTGAAGATGATCTACGAATTAAAGAGCTGTATGACGGTCTTTCATCTCAAACAAAATTATCAACAGAAGGGATATTTAAAGATACCAGTATAAAAGGGCTAATTGCCTGTGGTATTCAAGATAAGAATATTTCAAATTTATGGGATTATGTTAAAAGCGAAGTGGTTAATGGTACTAATCCAGACCAAGAGCGTATTATCCGATTATTTGAGCTTCTTTTCCAACGTTATAAACTGGCTTACCCAATGTTTGAGCTTCAACAAGTTGAAGTAGGTGACAAATTTGACACTCAATCTCATATTAAACATAACAGCAGTGAAAATATGAGTGGAAGTATTCAAAATGTCTTATTTTACGGTTATATCAACACAAAAACGGATAAAGTGATTAAATTATCCATTGTTGTTGTTTAATTATTGGTTAGTGAATAGATATTATGCCAACCCTATCCTGGTTGGCATTTATCATCCCCTGAGGTCCCATGAAAAGTATCCTTATCGCCGTTACTGGCGCCAGCCCTCAAGTATTAACTGAAACTATTTACGCGCTTCATACACAGGGCAAACCGATGCCAGAAACTGTGTATGTTATTACCACCGAAGATTCGAAACAGACCTTAGAAAATGGGCTTTTTGTACAAGGGTATTGGGATAAATTAATTGCGGATTATCAACTTCCACCAATCGCCTTTAATTCTGGTCATATTTGGGTAATTACCGATGATAAGGGTAATGGGTTAATGGATGCGAAAGGCATTGATGATCAATCCATAATGGCGGATTTTATTACGCAAAAGGTTGCTCAGTTAACTCAAGATGATGACGTTGCTATTCATGCCTCTATTGCTGGTGGCCGTAAAACCATGGCGTTTTATATGGGTTATGCGATGTCATTGTATGGTCGAGAGCAAGATGTGTTGAGCCATGTATTTGTAGATGATGAGTTTGAATTTGTCAGTGATTTTTATTATCCAACACCAATTGATTGTTTTATTCAAGGTAAGCTAGGAAAGACAATTAATGCGAAAGAGGCGACAGTAACCTTAGCTGAAATCCCGTTTGTACGAATGCGACGTCAAGTTGATGAGCGTATTATTAATCAAATGGAGGAACATTCTTTCTCTAAAACGGTGTCTGCACTCAATAGCGCAAACAATATAAAGACTCAAGTGATTATCTCTACAACAGAAAAAACGGTTGAAGTAGCGGGAATCAAAATTCCACTCACGGGTAAGAGTCTGGCAATTTATCTGTTCTTTTTGTTAAAAGAAGAAAGAAAAGAAACACTAGGCCGTTATTTTGAAGACGACAAAAGCCAAACGGCACATTATCTTAACGTATTAGATAAGATGAAGGCTGATGTTCGTTTATATAAGACCATGGGGTTAGAGGATGAAGGTCAATGGCGACAAAAATCTTATGATGAATTAGGGGAGTTAAAAAAAGACTTTATTCGTCAATCAATCACTGGATTGCATAAATCGTTAAAAGATAAATTAGTGCCTGATCTTTTTGATAAAATCAAAGTGCATTCTGATGGGATTAAATCTGGCTCAACGTATCATATTCAAGCTGATGTAGTGTTTATTTGTGACAATCTGACGTTGTGAAGTCGATTTAATGGGAGATAGGAGGTTCATCCATTAAATTATGATTATTGAGTTATATGAGATGATTTTACAAAAACCTTCTTTTTCAAATAGTTAAACGTAGATCACTTAATTGTTGTTTTTTTCAATCTATACTGATGAAAATCATAACAAAATAAGAGGTCGCCTTATGTCTACTTTACCTCTCACACATAAGCAAGTTTACCGTTCCGCTAACCTTGATGAGAACATCTGCAAATCAACCAAAAACATTACACCCATCGATGAAATCGTAGGACAAGATAGAGCACAGCAAGCGGTTGAGTTTGCTATGTCTATTCCTGACCGTGGTTATAATATTTATGCCGTAGGTCAAAATGGTCTAGGTAAGAGAACGATGGTGTTACGTTATTTAAAGCGGCATAAGCCAGTTGGAAATGGTTTATGTGATTGGTGCTACGTGACTAATTTTGATGACACGCGAACGCCAAAAGTATTAATGTTACCTGTTGGTAGCGGCTTAAGCTTCAAAAAAGAAATTGAAAAAATAACCTTAAAACTGGCAAAGGCCATTCCTCTTGCGTTTGATAATGAACTTTATTATTCACGAACAGGCACATTAAAGAATCAATTAGTAGATAAGCAAGAATCTTTACTTGGCACATTAACTAAAGAAGCCAAAACTAAAGGTATTAGCTTAGCGGTAACTACCCAAGGTGATTATCAGTTTATCGCAATGAACGGTGAAGAACTGCATACAGAAGACAGCTTTGATGCATTGGATAGACAAGAACAACGTCAGCTTGAATCTATTATTGACGAATTAGAGATAAAGTTGCGTAGCTTAGTTAGACAGTTAACCGAGTGGGAAGATAAATACTCTGACAAAATTGAAAAACTGAATGAAGAAGTCGTATCTCAAGTATTAACGGTTAACTTTGAAGCGATCAAAACTAAGTATCAAGAATCAAAAGTAGTAACTCAACATTTAAAAGAAATGGAAAAGGACATCTTAGAAAATTTTGATGTCTTCATTCAAGAGGGGAATGAGGATGCAGAGCTTGCTTATGCTTCTTTAGAGAAAAAATTGCCACGTCGTTATCAAATTAATCTTATTGTTAGCCAAAAAGATGAGCATTTTCCGTTAATCGTAGAGGAAAGCCCAAGCTATCATAACTTATTTGGTTATATAGAAAATGCGACGTTTAAAGGTACTGTATTTACTGATTTTTCTTTAATTCGACCAGGAAGCTTACATAAAGCTAATGGTGGTGTCTTATTAATGGATGCTGTAAAGGTATTAGAGCGCCCATATGTTTGGGATGGTTTAAAGCGAGCGTTACGATCTCAAAATCTAAATTTAAGTTCATTAGAAAAAGAAGTAACGCTTTCTGGTACGGTTTCTCTAGAGCCAGAACCTATTCCATTGAATGTTAAAATTATCTTGTTTGGTGATTATCAAACGTACCAATTATTACAACATTATGATTCAGAGTTTGGTGAGTTATTTAAAGTAACGGCTGATTTTGAAGACGATATGCTACGAACAGACGCCTCAGAGTTTCATTATGCTCAATTTATCTCAAGCATTGTCCAAGACGGTAATATGTTGCAGTGTGATAAAAGAGCGATTGAACGAATTATAGAATATAGCTCTCGTCAGACCGGTGATCAAAATCGATTGTCACTGCATTCGGCTGATATTTCTAATTTATTGAAAGAAACAAATTATATTGCCAGAGCAGCGAACTCTAACATGATACGTTTAAAACACGTAGAACAAGCATTAGCGAATAAAGAGCATCGAGTGAATCGAGTGCAAGATGGCGTAATGCAAAGCTTTGTTAACGGTACAACTTTACTGGAAACCGAAGGGGGAGTTGTTGGGCAAGTAAATGCATTATCGGTATTATCAACATCCAATCACCAATTTGGTATGCCAAATAGAATTACGGCAACGACGTCTTTCGGGAAAGGTGAAGTGTTTGATATTGAAAGAAAAGTTGAGCTAGGTGGTAGTATCCACTCAAAAGGTGTATTTATTCTTAGTGCTTATTTAGCATCGCTATTTGGAAACGAGAAGACGATACCGTTAAAAACGTGTTTAGCTTTTGAACAATCCTACGGCGGGGTCGATGGAGACAGTGCTTCTATGGCTGAGTTCTGTTCTATTATCTCTGCGTTTTCAAATATGCCGATCAGACAAGATCTTGCGATTACTGGTTCAATGAATCAATTTGGTGAAGCTCAACCTATTGGTGGGGTAAATGAGAAAATAGAAGGTTTCTATCAAGTATGTAAAATTAAAGGATTGAAACCGGCACAAGGTGTCATTATTCCTCAATCTAATGTTCAAAATTTAATGCTAAATCGGGAAATCGTTCAAGCAATAGAAAAAGGGTCATTTACTATTTGGCCAGTGAAGCATGTGAGTGAGGCGATTGAGTTATTTACAGGGCTTTCGGTTGAACTTGAAACCGGTGATGGTATCTATAATATAATACGTTCAAAATTAAACGCTTAATTCATTTTTTATAAAAGGCATAGGATCAATTCTATGCCTTTTTTTATATTGTTATGAAGATAATTGAATTAATATAACAAACGGTGATATAATCACCAATAGATAACAATAAAATAAAAGGCTCTTTCTCCAAGAGTTTTCTTTCTTTGTAGCTTGTTTCACTTACTCTATGTGCCCAGAGGTTTTATATGTACCACCCTTTATCGCCACGACTCGATTTTAGTACATTTCAAATTGTACGTGGAAAGAAAACGTATATTGAAGAAAACCTATTATTACGCGTAAAACTGGTTGATATATCAGGCACTGAATATTGGATCCCTATTGGTATTAACTGGAACGATGGTCAATCAACGAAGCGTCGTAGAATGGAGTTTGCACAAGTACGCTTTGCTCGTAAAGGCCAACCTTATTACAGTAAAGCTTATTACGCTGATTTTGAAAATGAAGAGAGTGATGTTGATGCCCGTTCCGAAGCGATAATTGAAGCGGCGTGGTCTATTGCTGAACTTGTTGAGCAAGATGAATATGAAACTGCCGATGCCGCAAGAAAAACCAAAACGTTTACGGCTAAATCTGCTTATAAAGGTCTACACCCTAACATACAATTAAAGTTATCAATGATAAATGGGACGCCTTACGTTAATAGCCATTTTGAACGACATGAAAGTAAATCTTGTTACCGTTCTCATAATTTTTCTCGTAGTTTATATAATATAGATTTTAATGATCTGGGCCGTTTTCTAGCAGAATTAAATGCAATCGGCGAGGTATTGGATACTTATTTAAAAACCAAAGACGCAGATATAAAAGAATTTAAGCCAAGTAAAACGTTAACGACAACGGCATTATCTAAATTTGAGATGCGTGAAATTTGTGACCAGCTGGTTCAAAAAGCGATGGATGGTTGTCAGGCCGAATTTGAAAAAACATGGTTTGAATTTAAACGTAAACCAAAACAAATTCTAATGATTGAAGCAGAAGATAAGTCTCATTTTATTGTTAGAAAAGAGTTTGTTAAAACAGGTTCAACAATTAATTTAAGTAAATTTGAAGCCTGTACGCATCCAACGCATGTAGTAAGAAAAGTGGCGTTAATGAAGGCAAATTATAATTGGGCGAATTATAAAACAGAGCGTAAAGCCGAATCAGCTAAAGGAAAATACTTTATGGCTGCCCATCCATCATCTAATGTTGTGGGCGTAGTGGCCAAAGTGATGGAAGATGAGGTTATCTTTAAAGGCATTATTGGCCAAACGCCTCGAAGTAGTTATAAATTCAAAACGTTCTCAACGAAAAAAATGAGTGAAAAGATGGCCTTTATTGAAGCTAAAAAAGCATTTTTAGAGGCGATGGAAGAAAATGAATGGTCCGATTATAAGTTAAATAAAGAGTTTTCAATTTACCAATCTAAATAATATAGACTTAATATTTATTTTTTACTCCTTATTGCTTTAATTAGGTCATAAGGAGTATAGATAAATTCAATCTAATTGTTTGTTGTAAAAATACTGAGATCTAATTTTATTGGTTGCCCTAACCATATCGCTGATGTTGTATGATCAATATATTCATCATCAGTGAGTGGATGTATAAGTATTGAAAGAGCTTCTCTATTCATTTTAAGCCATGATATAACTGCATCATAATCACTATGCTTAAAAGAAACTTGACGACTCCAGATTGGATGCGGACCTACGGGTTTTTTATTTATATTGCCTAACTCATATCCAAACTTTTCATATAATTCTTCTGTTAAATTAACCGCTAAATCAATACTGTTCTCATCGAAATAAATATGAACGTGATAACCATGAATTTCTAACTGGGACATATAATACTCTAAAAATGGTACAAAAAAGGCCAAACCGAAGTTTAGCCTTTATTTAATTCATTGTGAAATGAGAATTATTATTCCCAATCGAGAATAACTTTACCTGACATACCTGAGCGCATCATATCGAAGCCTGCTTGGAAGTCATCAATTTTGTAGTGGTGAGTAATGATTGGCGCTAGGTCTAAGCCTGATTGGATCAAGCTTGCCATTTTATACCAAGTTTCAAACATCTCACGACCGTAGATACCTTTAATAACTAAGCCTTTGAAGATCACTTGAGTCCAGTCTACTGTCATGTCTGATGGTGGAATACCTAATAGAGATATTTTACCGCCATGATTCATGTTAGTTAGCATGCTGTTGAATGCCGATGGCACTCCTGACATTTCTAAACCAACATCAAAGCCTTCAGTCATACCAAGATCGGCCATTACGTCTTCTAGTTTCTCGTTCATTACGTTTACTGCACGTGTTACGCCCATCTTTTTAGCAAGATCTAAGCGGTATTCGTTTACATCAGTAATTACAACGTGACGAGCACCAACGTGTTTAGCAACTGCAGCTGCCATGATACCAATTGGACCAGCACCTGTGATAAGAACGTCTTCACCCACTAAGTCAAATGATAGGGCAGTGTGAACCGCATTACCAAATGGGTCAAAGATTGATGCAAGATCATCAGAGATTCCAGCGGGGATCTTAAATGCATTAAATGCAGGAATAACTAAGAACTCAGAGAATGCGCCTGTGCGGTTTACACCAACACCTGTTGTATTACGACAAAGGTGGGTACGGCCGCCACGACAGTTACGACAGTGACCACAAGTAATGTGACCTTCGCCAGAAACACGGTCGCCAATCTCAAAACCACGAACTTCTTGGCCAATACCAACCACTTCACCTACGTATTCGTGACCAACAACCATAGGAACAGGAATGGTTTTTTGTGACCACTCATCCCAATTGTAGATATGTACATCAGTACCACAAATTGCGGTTTTCTTAATACGGATAAGAATATCGTTATGACCCATTTCAGGTTTTTCAACCTCGGTCATCCAAATGCCTTCTTCAGGTTTTAGTTTTGATAGTGCTTTAATTTTCATTATTTGATGATCTCCATGTCTTTACCTACAGCGATAAAGGCATCAATTGCGCGATCTAGTTGCTCACGAGAATGAGCAGCAGACATTTGTGTACGAATACGAGCTTGGCCTTTAGGTACGACTGGGAAAGAGAAAGCAACAACATAGATGCCTTTTTCTAACGCACGTTCTGCGAATTCAGCAGCTAGTTTTGCATCGCCTAGCATGATTGGGATGATAGCGTGGTCAGCACCACCCATTGTGAAATCAGCGGCTTCCATGCGAGTACGGAAATGAGCAGAGTTTTCCCATAAACTTGTACGTAAATCACCTGACTCAGCCAGTAAATCAAGAACACGAATAGAGGCAGAAACAATCGCAGGAGCAACAGAGTTCGAGAATAGGTACGGACGAGAACGTTGACGTAACCAATCAATGACTTCTTTTTTACCAGAAGTATAACCGCCTGATGCACCACCCATTGCTTTACCTAGCGTACCAGTAATGATATCGATGCGGTCAATAACGTCGTGATGCTCATGAGTACCCGCGCCGTTTTCGCCCATAAAGCCAACAGCGTGAGAGTCATCAACCATAACAAGTGCTTCGTATTTATCAGCTAAATCACAGATAGCAGGAAGATTTGCAACTACGCCGTCCATTGAGAACACACCATCTGTAACGATAAGTGTATGACGAGCACCAGCTTCTTTTGCTGCAATTAGTTGTTCTTCTAACTCAGCCATATTGTTGTTTGCGTAACGGAAACGCATTGCTTTACAAAGACGAACACCATCAATGATTGATGCGTGATTTAGGGCATCAGAGATGATGGCATCTTCGGCACCTAAAATTGTTTCGAATAAACCTGCGTTTGCATCAAAGCATGAGGTATAAAGGATAGTGTCTTCTTTACCTAAGAAAGTAGATAGTTTTTCTTCCAGTACTTTATGTGAGTCTTGAGTACCGCAGATAAAACGAACTGATGCCATACCAAAGCCATGTTCATCCATGCCATCTTTTGCTGATTGGATAAGTGCAGGATGATTAGCTAAACCTAAATAGTTGTTTGCACAGAAGTTTAGTACTTCTTGGCCTGTAGAAATAGAAACAGATGCTTTTTGAGCTGAAGTAATGATGCGTTCAGATTTGTATAATCCTTCACTTTTTACTTCTTCAATTTGATTTTGGATTTGAGTGTAGAATGCAGAAGACATTGTGTTCCCTTCTTTTAGTTATGATTATTACGTATTGAGTGTAATTAAAATCCGATAAATAGATTCTAATTCAAATCAATTACGACTATTATCCCTAAAAATGGAAAAGCATTAGTGAATCATGGTCACAAATAAACTGATTACCTTATTACCCGATCTGGCTACGTATATTGTAGTCGTTAATGAAGGCAGTTTTACTGCTGCGGCTAAAAAACTGGGCGTAACTCCGTCGGCGTTGAGTAAGCTTATTACTCGGTTGGAAAATGCACTCTCTGTTAAGTTGTTTGAGCGAACAACACGCAGTTTACTGATCACTGAATCTGGTAAAAAAATATACCAACAATCAGTCATTATGGTTGAGGCAGCGCAACAGGCGATTGATATTTCGAGTTCAGAGCATATTGTTCCGTCTGGAAGTTTAACGGTTGCGGCACCAAAAGCATTCTTAACGATAGTACTTCAACCGCTAATCACGCCATTCCTGAACAAATATCCTAAAATACAATTAAAGCTAAGAGCCTCCGATGGTGATATCGATATGATAGCTCAAGGGATTGATGTGGTTTTTCGTTTAACCGATAAACCAACGGAAGGGTTAATCATGAAAGAAATAGGGAAGGTGAATCTCAGTTTATGTGCCAGCCCTACTTATATAAAGGAGAGAGGGTTACCCATTAATCCACATGATCTTACCGATCACGACTGTCTTTATTTAGGAGAGACAACAACGGATCATATTTGGGAGTTTGTAAAAGGAGAAGAAAGCCATGTTATAGCAGTAACTGGACGTTACGCTGTTAACCATTCGCAAATGAGATTAAATGGCGTTAAGGATGGTTTTGGTATCGGGATTTTCCCTGATTTTGTTATTAAAGAGGCGTTAGATAATAACGAGGTTGTTCCTGTTCTTTCTGAATGGCAGATAAAAGGAAATTATCATGGTGTTATCGCGATGCAGTATGCACAGAATAAATACATGCCATCAAGAATAAAAGTATTTACTGAGTTTGTAAGGCAGAATTTAATGAAAGAACAGAGCTAGTTATGAATAAATTAGAATTGCGGTTATTGAGAGGTTTACCTGGTAGTGGAAAATCAACATTGGCAAAAACACTGGATTTGGTACATATAGAGGCGGATCAGTTTTTTGTGAATGATGATAATGAATATTACTTTGAAGGATCATTATTAAGTTCGGCTCATCAATGGTGCCAATCTCAATGTGAATTTAATCTTTATCATGGTAGAAGTGTGGTGGTGGCGAATACGTTCGTTAAACAGTGGGAAATGGATGCATATAGAAAAATTGCTCAACAATATAATGCAGAATTAATAATAGATATCTGCAGGGGGAAGTTTAAGAGCATACATAATGTGCCTGAAAATGTAATCAAACGAATGAAAAAGGATTGGGAAGTATAATTAAAGGACGAAGCTGATTGTTTTTATACCGACTTGATTGTTTTTTGAACGCTTAATCTTTTTATTAAATAAATGGCTTGCAACTCATAATTAAATCTCTATACTTCGCTTCCGTTGTCACAGCAAACCTTTATTAGTAAGGGTTAGCGAGATAGCAAGAAGTGAAACGTTGACGCGAACGGAGTTTTCAAAAGTTGCTTGCAACTTACTTTTAGTAATTTAAATGACACTTCAAGCAAGACAAAGCGAAAGCCTAGTTTTGAGCTCTTTAATAATTAGACCTTAGCAATCTGTGTGGACACTTATGGATTGATAGTCAAAATAGCTTAACTTATTTATAAGTGAGCAACTATCAATGAACTGAGTGACTACACAAATATATTTATGTAAGAAATCAGTATAAATCATTGAGTCAAAAACTTTAATTGAAGAGT
>NZ_MAJS01000017.1:5703-6275 GCF_001690985.1 Aliivibrio sp. 1S175 | reverse complement strand
GCGTTATAACGCAGGGTGGATATGGATAGAATCATCACATTAATTGAGAAAGATGAATTGAGGGTAAAGGCGCTTGATTGTGTTCGACAACTCAATTTACCTCATTGTTATTTAGCCGCTGGTTTCGTCCGAAATTTGGTGTGGGATCATTTGCATCAGAAATCAGTATCAACGGCTTTGAATGACGTTGACGTTATTTATTTCGATGAAACTGAATCTAATCCTGAAAACTACAAACTAATCGAATCTCAGCTTTCTGCATTGATGCCAGAATTGAATTGGGAAGTGCGTAATCAAGCAATTATGCACAAACGAAATGGTGATAAACCGTATTTAAATATTATCGACGCAATGAGTTATTGGCCAGAAAAAGAAACAGCGGTAGCCATACGAAAATTAGGCAATGGAAAATATGAATGTATTTCTGCTTTTGGCTTTGAATCGTTGTTCAATTTGCAGGTTACACATAATCCGAAACGTTCTTTAGAAATCTTCAGTGACCGTGTAACGTCGAAAGGTTGGTTGAGTCATTGGTCTAAATTGAGAACTGCGTTATAACAAATGCATCAACA
>NZ_MAJS01000017.1:3540-5623 GCF_001690985.1 Aliivibrio sp. 1S175 | reverse complement strand
GTGATTAAGGCGTTAAAATTCAGGTAAGTCTGTGTCATAGCAAACGTGTTATGCAGGCGTTATAAGCAAAAAGTTAGTTTGGCTATTAAAATAGAGATAATAAAATATGTATGATAAAGAAGTCATCGAGTATGCAAAACATCAAGAATCAGTTATATCTAAATTAGAGTATAGAATTCATCAACATGATGATGGACGCTCAGAATTTAGGCAAGACTTAATGAGAGATTATGCAAGGGTTTTGTATTCTTCATCTTTCCGTCGTTTACAGGGAAAGATGCAATTATTAGGTGTTGATGCAAATAAATTCAACCGTAACCGCTTAACTCATAGTTTAGAGGTTGCACAAATTGCGCGTTCAATCGCGTATGATTTAGAGCTTCAACATACTGTAGTCACTGAAACTGCATCGTTAGCACATGATATTGGTAATCCTCCTTTTGGACATTATGGTGAAGTCGTTTTAAACGACTTAAGTGCAGGGTGTGGAGGTTACGAAGGTAATGCTCAAGCATTCCGTATATTACGAACATTAGAAAAAAAACACCATGCGTATTCTGGCTTAAATTTAAATGTTCGTACTTTGATGGCAATAACAAAGTACTTTTATAATAAGCAGCAAAATAATAAAAAGTTTCTTTATGATAGTGATTTTGAATTTTTAAAAAATGAGCTTGATCGTCATGATATTAAAGTGACAAAAAGTATTGATGCTGAAATCATGGATTTAGCTGATGAAATAGCTTATGCAGCACACGATTTAGAGGATGCATTAAGTTCAGGAATGATAACTTTAGGAGAGGTTGTTCACGAATTTAAGATTAGTGATGACTTTAAATCAGCATATTCAATTATGAGTGATATTGAAAGAGAAGCTCAAGAAGTAGCAATGAATGCAAATCGTACGGGAACTTCTGAAGAATATGCAATTGTGTTGAGAAAGGAGCTTACTTCTAAAATAGTAAACAGACTATGTGGTGATATTGGACTAGTTAACGGTGTTCTTGGTTATAAGAACTATGCAAAGCTAGCTGAGGGTCTAAAGAAACTACTATTTAAAGCAATTTTACGGAAAAAAGATATTCAATTATATGAACGTCGAGGAGAACAAATAATTCGTGGATTATTTGAAGTTTATTCGGATGAAAAATATAACAAGGATAATATCTTACTTCCACCAGAGTTAAGATCTCAAAATGACTGTAAAACTCGATTAGTAACAGATTATATCTCAGGGATGATGGATTCATATGCAGCCCAGGAGTATGAAAAATTCTTCGGTAAGGGTAGTGCTGATCGATTTTACTTTAAGTAATATTTGCTTATAACAAATGCATCAACACGATTTGCTACATTCGGCATTCTAGATTTCTTTGGGTTTACCGCATTAAGTGGTAAATTCAAGCTTAATCTGCATGATAGCAAACGTGTTATGCAGGCGTTATATGCTTTTTTAAGTTAAGGAGGCTTAATGAAAACAATGAAATACGGAGCAATTCTATTATTAGTTTCTCCTCTATCTTTTTCGGAACTTTTGCCCTTTGATTTTAACAAGTCATATGATGTGTATGAGTTGCAAGGAGATACTCCAGAAAGCGTAGAAAACTCATTTGACAAACGAGCAGATTTTCTTAAAAAGAATAATTTTGACGGCTATACTGCGTGGGAATATAAGTTTAATGTAGATGATGACAGTTGCGAAATAAAAGACTTTAATCTTCAAATTAAATATACACTTCCGCGTTTGAATATACTCAATAGTTACTCTCAGAGTCGAGAGGATTATCGGGATTATTTAGAACAATTATACCGACATGAAGAGCTGCATTGTGCAATAACACTGAGTCAATTATCGAAAATGTATGCAATTTTTATTAATGGGCAGTCAGGGGATTGCTCAATAGAAATAGAAAAAACGTATCTAATTGAAGATAATATCACCAAGTTTAATCAGCAATTTGATACTTATACAGATCATGGAGCTATTGAATTAGCTGTAAGTCCTTTTGGTGAGGGTAATTATTTGAAATATTGTAAAATCGATTTCTCACCATTTATCAACGGCATATAACAAATGCATCAA
>NZ_MAJS01000017.1:1676-3524 GCF_001690985.1 Aliivibrio sp. 1S175 | reverse complement strand
GTGATTAAGGCGTTAAAATTCAGGTAAGTCTGTATCGTAGCAAACGTGTTATGCAGGCGTTATGTTTTCGGACTATTAACTCATCATAGGTAGTAATGGTAATTATTATCACTTTAGTGTTCTTGTGGTAAACTGATTCTTTATAATCAAAATTTTCATTTAGTGTCGCTGTTTGGGAGAATCTCCAATGACTAAGTTTTTTCTGCTATTTACTGTTTCTATTTTATTAAATGGGTGTTCATCTAATCAAAGAATAGAAAATTTAACTGGTAAGCAACGAGCTAGAGCTGCATCAATGGATGTTTATAAAGGTGCACCACAACGCGAATATACAGTAATACAAACAGTATCAGGTCTTTCTTGTCATAGAAATAAATATCAAGAAAAAGAGACTTCAGATCATGAAGGAATCGAAGGATTAAAAATTCAAGCTGCTTTACTTGGCGCAGACGCTGTAATTTATACTTTCTGTCAAACTAATTCGGACGTTGACCTACTTAATAATTGTTGGGCATCAGTAAAATGTATCGGTGATGCAGTCAAATTTAAATAAAACATAACAAATGCATCAACACGATTTGCTACACTCGGCGTTGTCAGTTTGCCTTTAGTTTCAGTGATTAAGGCGTTAAAATTCAGCTAAGTCTGTATCGTAGCAAACGTGTTATGCAGGCGTTAACTGCTTCTTTGTTAATTTAGCTTTCAAATATGGCAATCATTCCCTTTGAGTAGTAGACTAATATTATTTCCGCATAAATGTGCGAGGTAAGCATGAAGTACGAATTATTAGTTTTAGCTGCAATGACACGATTGGAATCTCCAAATACTCAAGCTATCGTGGCTGCGACTGGGATTTCTGAACGTAAAGTACAATCCGTAGTTAACTCATTAGTTGAAAATTTAGGCTTAAATATTGAAAGAGAGCGCCAAGGTCGAACCTTCCGTTTTTCTATTAATAGCTGGGGCGTTTTTGAGTCAGGGAAAGCGATTCAATCTCAACTTAATGACATTGATTTAGTTATGCCAAGTAATTCAATGCTTTTTTCTTACGAAGAAAAACATGCCTATTTCGAGCAAGTCAAAATGGATAACTTTAAAGAAAGTATGCGTTTAGAGGGACATGATGTTGCCAGTGATTTCGACTTATCACTCGACAAAGAAGAACAACGTCAAATTCTGTTAAACAAATACTCAAACGTAAATTCGTTAGAGGCGCTCAATGGCTGATAAATATGGGACAACTCAAGATCCTTATACTTACGAAAATAGTACGGTTCTTGTTAATAAGCTCAATATTAGTAATGAAGCTGTATTAGAGGCTGCTGAACGTGATTTAACAACGTTAGCTGCAATGTATATGGAGTTTCAATTACCTCCTTACGATTTCATCTATCTGCGTTCAATTCATCGTATTTTGTTCTCTGATCTATTTGAATGGGCAGGTGAGTTAAGAACGATTGATATTTCAAAAGGAAATACACGTTTCTGTAATGTAGTTAGGATTGAAAAAGAAGCGAATAATCTGTTTTCAATGTTAGAAAAAGATAAGTATTTAGTTGACCTTTCATACGATGAATTTCTAACTAAATTAGCTGAGTATTATTGCGACATTAACGTTCTACATCCATTTCGAGAGGGTAATGGTCGTGCTCAGCGTTTGTTGTTTGAGCACATTGCAATTAACTGTGGTTACAATATTAATTTTTCTGGTATTACGTCTGAGCAATGGGTAGCTGCAAATATCCATGGTTATCATTGTAATTATGTGCCAATGAAAGAGCTGTTTTCTGTTTGTGTAACTAAAGCTGAAAAGCGCAGTTAACAATCGCATCAACACGATTTGCTACA
>NZ_MAJS01000017.1:598-1642 GCF_001690985.1 Aliivibrio sp. 1S175 | reverse complement strand
CTTTAGTTTCAGTGATTAAGGCAGTAAAATTCAGCTAGGTCTGTATCGTAGCAAACGTGTTATGCAGGCGTTATGTTCTCGGAGGGATTCTGTGAGTGATTTACAATTAGTTCCTTTTGGTCTCAGAGAAGAAGACCAAGAAATTGTTGATGTAAGCGAAGTTATTAAAGGCAATAAATGTGGTTGTATTTGTCCTTCATGTGAGACCCCTTTAACTGCTAGGCAAGGGGATGTCAATCAATGGCATTTTGCTCATATTACGCGTAAATCATCAATGAAAACAAAAGATGAATGTGATTTCTCTTTTTTTGTTTCAGTTCGTTTAATGGCTCGCCAAGTAATTATTAAAGGCATAAATATTGATTTGCCCGCGAATATTGATTATGTAGGAGAAGAATCACCATCGGGCGAATACTTCTCAGAAGTATTCGAAATATCATCGGAGCAAACGGTTCAACTGTCAGCCCCTGAGTTAGATAAGAAATTTAATCATGTATGCGTTGATATTCTTGCAAACATCAAAGGTTTCCCATTTGTTATTTACTTTTCCCATCCCAACCGAGATACTCCTGAAGAGTTATGTCACCAGAAAGAAAAGTGTGGGGTTGTTGAAATAAAGCTAGACGAATTACTATCATTATTTCAAGCTCCTGAATCTAAAAATAAATCACATAAGAAAATTCTTAGCGATTTTTTACAATATAATTTAGAGTCTAAATTGTGGTTATTTCACCCAAGAGCAGAAAGTAAGCGCTACAATGCTCAATTGTCACTTCGGAAAACGATTGATATTTATGAAAAAAATCTTGCTATAGAGTTAGACTCTGAGAAATCCATTTCATGGAATAATCACTCTCCAAAAGTTAATATTGAGATACCTAAGCGTATTGCAAGATATGAGTGTGTAATTTGCAATGCTTTATGGGAAGGGAAGGATCCAGATGGTAATAAATGTCCTAATTGTAAAACTCATTTATATTCTCGTTTGGTACATTACATTACGTAAGAGCGAACATAACAATCGCATCAACACGATTTGCTACA
>NZ_MAJS01000017.1:0-537 GCF_001690985.1 Aliivibrio sp. 1S175 | reverse complement strand
AAATTCAGCTAGGTCTGCATAGTAGCAAACGTGTTATGCAGGCGTTATATTGCGAAAATAGTTAAGAGGATTTCATGGAAGAACAGTCTCAAATCTACTTGAATAAGTATCTCAGTTCACTTTCTGAAACTGAGCGTAAAAAGTATCAATCATTCGGCTCAGACTATTTCTGTGCTGATGAGCATAATGCCAATTTATGTGCTGAATTAATCCGAATTGGTCAAAAGACAGCGACTTGTAGCTTAAATGTTTGGTACGAATCTGGTGAAGAACCAATGCCAACCGTTGGTCATTTACAAGTGATTATTGATTGGAACGGAAAGCCAATTTGTATCATTGAAATTGATTTAGTTGAAACGTGTAAATATAACGAAGTTACGGCTGAGTTTGCTCATGCAGAAGGCGAGGGCGACCGTTCATTAACATGGTGGCGTGAAGCTCATTGGCGTTTCTTTGCTGCTGAATGTTCAGAGTTAAATATTAAGCCTAGTGAGGACATGGTTCTTGTATTGGAACGATTTCATGTCGTTTATCAAT
>NZ_MAJS01000016.1 GCF_001690985.1 Aliivibrio sp. 1S175 | reverse complement strand
TCGGCAATCTCAGTTTGCCGAGTGTTTATCGTTTTAAGGTGTCAATATTAAGTATAATTGCTTAGTAGTAAACGTGTTATGCAGGCGTTATGTGTTCCATAAGTATATGAGATATAAATGATTAAATTTATAAATAAAACCCCATTAAGAGCTGTTACTTTTCTCTTTGTTATGACTTTCTTAGTTGTAGTTTCGATTACTTCATTTTGGGAGGTGGTTAGTAGTAATGTCTTTCCAAATACAAGTATCGGTTTATACAATAAAAGTTTTTGGGAGAATGTATTAGTTGAAGCTCACGGGATGGTGTTCGATATACTTATCATCGGTGTAATTGTTGTGTGGTTAGATACAAGAAGAACAAAGTTTAATGAACAAACAAATATGACAAATGAACTTAGTGATTTATCGTATTTGGATTTACCAGAAATCAATCATAAGAAAGTTGGCTTGATTGCTCGTTTGAATCAAATCGGTGTTAAAAAATTTGACCTTGATGAGCTTATAATTACGGATGTTAGAATTAAAGGATTGATCATTGAATCATCTACTTTGAATGGTTTAAAGGCAAAAAAATCAATTATTACTGGTTCAATATTTGATAATACGAGTTTAAATCACGCTGATATTTCGCAGGCCGAGATCAAAGGAAGTAAGTTTATTAATTGTAAAATGAAAAAAGCACTTTTCATCAATTCAAAGGCAATAGGTGCTGATTTTTCGGGTTCAAATTTAGAAAGAGCAAAGTTTATTAATTCTGATCTTAAAAGTGCCATTTTGAAAAATTGTGATTTGAGGGCGGTTAACTTCGAGGGAGCAAATTTAAGGAACTCTAATTTGAAAGGAGTTAAGAATCTTGAAGTGTCTAGCTTACTGAAGGCAAAATGCTTAGATTTTATTGTTCTGGATGAGGCAGCTAAGGCTGAACTGAAAAGTTTAAAAGATGGAATTAAAGGTTTTTGAATTGGAGGCAAGAGGGGAATTGAACCCCATGGCTGCAAAGTATTCATACTTCGCGGCTGACCAACATCGCGCCACTGATTTGTGTAACTTACCATTTTTTCTCTAATAGTCAAGCGATTACACATAACAAATGCATCAACACGATTTACTACACTCGGCATCCTCAGGTTGTCGGGTGTTTCTCGTTTTAAGGCGTCAATTTCAAGTATTATTGCATAGTAGTAAACGTGTTATGCAGGCGTTATGTTAATTCTGGAGAATATGATGAAAATAAGAGTCGCTTTATTGTTGGTATTACTGCTTCCATTCTCTAGTCATGCTCAAGAGTTTGTCGAAAAGCCAATCAATAAGTTTCCAACGTTAGCTGATTTTTCATCTGTTAGTGAGTTTGAAAACAACATCAATGAGTACGTACAAGAATGCTTATATAATAGCGGTGGCGGCTCTTTAGTCAGAAGGTGTTTTGTTAGTTATGAGCTTTGGGATAGAGAACTGAATCATTATTATCAGCTGCTTTACAAAAGTTCAGACGAAAGTACTAAGAAGTTATTAATCATGAGTCAACGTTCTTGGCTAAAATCTAGAGATGACACTATTCAATTTAACAGTCACCTTCTTGATGATAAATATAATAAGCAAGGTACGATGTACTTAGCTATGAGGGCTGATGAAGTAAACACAATTATAAGTCCGATAATTAAGAATAGGGCATTGCTTCTTAAAATGTGGTTTGAGTTAAAAGGTAATCATTAACATAACAAATGCATCAACACGATTTACTACACTCGGCATCTCAGGTTGTCGGGTGTTTCTCGTTTTAAGGCGTCAATATTAAGTATAATTGCATAGTAGTAAACGTGTTATGCAGGCGTTGTGCGTACTGAGTC
>NZ_MAJS01000015.1 GCF_001690985.1 Aliivibrio sp. 1S175 | reverse complement strand
TGATTATTTTTGTTTGAATTTACTTCGAGAAGTAAAAGCAAACTAGTGATTATCAACTCACAAGTGCCCACACAGATTGATTTGGTTAAATTGTTAAAGAGCGTTGTCTTTCAACGACTTAGCGTTTCAGCTTCGTCGTCTCAGGCTGCGTATAATACCGAGCCAGACTTTTAAGTCAAGTGTTATTTAAAACAAAGTTTAAATACTCAAAACTTAATATTCTTCAGGCTTTAACTATTGTTTTTACCTTGGGAATGGATGCGCATTATAGGGAGCTAAAAGTGTTTCGCAAGTACTTTTTCAATATTCCGTCCTAAGTGATTATTTTCTACACAGATCACTTTTTTTCAAACAAAAGCCCTACAAGAAATGAACAATGACTTAATTAGTTGGCAATTGATAAACAATATAAGTAGTATCAATGTGATTTTATTGTTAATTCATCACTTTTTTATTTATTTATTTATTAGACCTTACTTATCATGAAATCTACTAACTCAAATATTGTTATTATTGCTATTGCTGCACTAGGTGCAGGTGCAATGTTGCTATTCCCAACGGTATCTCCCGCTTTTGCTTTCGCTTTCGGCGCAGTAATTACAGGTTTTACATTATTAACCATTAATAAAGACCCAGCTAAGCCAAGTACAAAAATATCTGTTGAAGGTACACCAACAACAGATCAAGCAAGTACAACTCTTTATGTTGGTAACTTGCCTTACCGAGCAAATGAATCAGATGTAAAAGATTTATTTGCTGAATTCGGTGATGTTTTTGCCGTTCGCTTAATGAAAGATAAACGAACAGGTAAAAGAAGAGGCTTTGGTTTTGTTGTTGTTGCAAGTAAAGATACGGATAACGTTATCGAAAACTTAAACAACAACGAATTTGATCAGCGTACACTTAAAGTCCGTATTGCTAATGATCCTAAAACTTCGGGTAATCCAAATATTGAAGAGGACTAAATTCTAGTTCTTTAAATGTTTTATTTAGTGCCTCTTCATTCTTTGTTGAGGCACTACAAAAAACCTCACCTTTCATTACCTCTCTAATTCCCTCATTATTCTCATTTAATAGCTGTTTGACTCTTCTTGCTATCGCCTCACCCGAATCTATAAGAACAACATTCTTATTAAGTACACTTTTGATTTCATTTTTTAAGAATGGGAAATGCGTGCAACCAAGAACGATAGTATCCACCGTTTCTTTCCATGGTAATAAAATGCTCTCTAACTCTTTTAAGTCTACTTTTTTTCCAATCATCTTCTCTTCTGCCATTTCAACTAAACGTGTTGAACCTAATAACTGAACATCGGATATCGGAGCAAAAGATTTAATAAGATCATAAGTGTAGCTGCGCTTTACTGTCGCTGGGGTTGCTAGCAAACCAATTTTCTTAGATACCAACGCCGCAGGTTTAATCGCAGGGACAACACCAACAACTGGAATAGAAAGTTTTTCTCTAAGAGTAGGTAAAACAATTGTACTTGCGGTATTGCACGCGATAACAACGATATCAATAGGAAAGAGACTGCATAGTTGAGCGATGATGTGTGTTGTACGCTCTATCAATACAGATTCAGTTAACTCACCATATGGAAATGCTGCGTTATCGAATGCATAAATATACTTTTCTGAGGGTAATTGTTGTTGGATCTCTTTATATACAGATAATCCACCGACGCCTGAATCAAAAATTAAAATGTGTTTTGGCATAACTAAAACCACAGACTCTATTTAAATCGATATGAGAACTTAAGGGCCTTATCATACCGCTTGCACTATTTTTGTAAAATAGAAGCGCTATAACGTAAATGAGTAAAACGATCTTTTTCATCAATCTTAAGATCTAATAATTGAATTGCTCCTTTAAAACAAGGCGCTTGGATAACTAAAGTATGAAACTCACCGTCCTCACCGCATGGATCTACTTTCTTAGGTAATTCTATTAATAGCTCTTTGGTATATTCTCTACCGCAAAAATAATTACTTAGCTGAGTGCCATCAGTTGTAACTAAAATTGTTCTGATCCCACAAGAAATGATTTCATTTGCCAAATCATAACTAGATTGTCCAACAAGTGGAAAAACACACTCCCAACCGGCTTCTTCTATATAGCTTTTTCGATATTCAACAATCCCATTACAGAACATATCGCCAAAGGCTACTGCATCAAACTCAATTCCACATTCCTTTAAACCAGTGACGACTAAACTTTGATATTCATTATTGGCAGGGAACACGGTAGGCAATTCAATCGTAATTAAAGGCAGATCCGCCAAGTCAGCTTGCATTTGAACAACTGAAATAGGCGTGACTTGAAAAGGGACTTCATTTGCTACATGAGTTGTATATAAAGCAACAACTTCATATTCAGGATTATTAAGCAGACGGATAAGTGTTAGTGTTGAGTCCTTGCCAGAAGACCAACTGATGATAACTTTCTTTTTCATATATACCTCAGAAAAGAAAAAACCGCCGATGAATGGCGGTTTAAGTAAATGTATAACTTAGAATTTATATGTTGCCGTTCCATAATAACTACGTTCTTGTGTATTATAACCACCCGCAGTTTCATATTCCTCATTAAACATATTAGCAATTCGAGCGCTTACCGAAAAATAGTCCGTTATAAAATAAGTTCCAGCAAGGTCAAAAAGTGAATACGAATCAAGCATATCACCACCAGAATAATCTAAGCGTTCACCTTGATATAAATAACTCAAATCAAATAGGAAATCATTAATTGCATATGAACTATTCCATTTTCCACTCTTTTTTGCTCTTCGTGCTAAAACCTCACCAGTTTCTTCATTTTTAGGATCCATCCAATCAAAACTCACTTGATGGAAAATTGGTCCTGTATCAAAACTACTGGATATTTCTATTCCTTCAATTGTTGCTTTATCTACATTCTCACTAGGTTTGCCATAAGCAATTAAATCTGTAATTTTATTTTTATATGCAGCTAAACGAACAGTAGCTAACGAATAATCAACAATAAGTGCAACTTCCATATTTTCTGATTGTTCTGGCTTTAAATTTGGGTTGCCACTATCGCCATAAATAGGGTTAGTTGAATAAAGATCATTAAATGTAGGAGCTCTAAATGCAGTTCCTGAATTAAAAGTAAGTTTATAATGTTCTATAACTTGGTAGCCAACACCAAATTGCCACGTTGTATTGTTGCCATAACGCTGATTATCATCATTTCTTAAACTAGCTTCCAACTGGAGGTCGTCTTTTTGATAAACTCCCGTGACAAAACCGGCTAAATTTGTTCTTGAGGTTTCATCAAATGTTGCAGCATCTGTTGAATTAGATACATCATCTTTATACCAATCAATACCACCTCCAACATTTAACTCATTGGTTAATTGATAAAAGCTATTCAAATAAATAGAGTCGCGCTGAGTTTCAAAAACAGCATCAGTATAAACACCAGCCCAAGAACTATAAGAATGTTCATCATTATGATCCTGATTAGTTGCCACAACTAATGACGTTACCCATTTATCCGTTTTATATTCATTACTCAAAGCTACATTATAATTCTTACTATCTTTATATGACGCAGCTGGATCATAATCAACTGAACCTTCGCTATAATCAATATTTACTCGGCTAGTAAAAGATTCTGAGAATTTATATGCTAATTCTAAAGATAAATTATTACTTTCAAATCCATCATTATCACTATCTTTACTAGGATCATAATAACTATTCGATTCACTATATGCAGAAAAGCCATCTTCTTTTTCTTGGCTAACTGCTACTTTTACATATAAATTATCATTTACTTTTGTACTTGTTACTGCACTTAGTTGTTGATATTGATTAGAACCAAAACCACCACTAATTTCTGTATATTCATCCGTTGTTGATGTGATTATATTAATTACACCACCAATAGCATCTGCACCATAAATAGCAGTACGAGGCCCTCTAATATACTCAACTCTTTCTACACCATTTAATGAAATAGCATTAATAGCAGCAACGCCTGAAGTTGCACTACCTAATCTCACCCCATTCATTAAAATAAGTACATGATCAGATTCTGTTCCACGAATAAATAAACTCGTTTTCTGACCATAACCACCATTTTTTCCAATTTGAACACCTGGCAGTCGACGTAGTACTTCATCAAGAGATTTAGCTTGCATCGCTTCAATTTCTTCTTTAGTAACCACTTCTACTGGCGCAATTACATCTTTAGTCGACTGCTCAAATCGATTAGCAGTAACAACCATTATTTCATCAGTTTCAGTTGTGGTGTTTTGGGCAAATACAGGGGAAGTATAGGCGTGAGAAAGCAGCGACACTATTGCAGTCGCAAGGGCAGTTTTTTTCATTTCCATTGTTTCCTAAAATCGCGTTAAGTCCATATAGCAATACCTCATGTATTGCATATTGCTGGCAGGTCTTCGGACTTGAGAGCAGTTAGCCTACGGTACTCACTTCCCATTTTTTATCTCTACATCCATTGATAAAGAAAAATAATAGTGTGGTTCGTGTACCTTCGTTCTCTCTTACCGCTGCGCGTCAGTTCTGGATTTTCACCAGATTCCCTTTTCAGGCTATTCTCAAAGATGAAAATAGCGCACCAACATGGGCGAAATAGTAATGGCGTGCGTTATATTTGTCTAGGTTTATGCGCTTAATATTCCAACACTGAACCAATTAGTTTCGGCCAATAACACACAAAGACTGGACAACAGATCTCTATCGCATAAAATCGGCGCTCTTATTTTGAGCAGCGTGAGGCAAGACAATGACACAATCCGTCATGAACCCAGAAAATTATCAAGTACAACTAGATGAAAAAGCAGAAACACTGTCTGCAATATTTTCTGAATTCGACGTTCCTGAACTGGAAGTCTTTTCTTCTCCTGCTGAAAACTACCGTATGCGAGCAGAGTTTCGAATTTGGCATGAAGGTGACGACATGTATTACGTCATGTTCGATCAAAAAACAAAAGAGAAATACCGTGTAGATTATTTCTTACCTGCCACTCGTCTTATTAATGACTTAATGCCACTTCTTGCCGAAGCAGTAAAAGAAAGTAAAACATTGCGTTATAAAATGTTCCAAGTGGATTTTTTATCAACTTTAAGCGGTGAGATTTTAGTTTCTATGCTTTATCACCGTCAATTGGATGATGCATGGAAAGAAGAAGCAAAAGCACTGAAACAACGCTTAAATGATGAAGGCTTCAACTTAAATCTTATTGGTCGTGCTCGTAAGATGAAAATCGTACTAAACCAAGAGTTTGTAATTGAAAAACTTAAAGTAAACGATGACATCCTGACTTATAAGCAAGTTGAAAACAGTTTTACTCAACCTAACGGTGTTGTTGCACAAAAAATGTTGGAGTGGGCGGTAGACTGTACTCAAAACAGTCAAGGTGATTTATTAGAACTTTACTGTGGTAATGGTAACTTTTCTTTAGCCTTAGCTAAAAACTTTGATCGTGTACTAGCAACTGAACTAGCAAAACCCTCTGTTGAATCTGCGCAATACAATATTGCAGCAAACAATATTGATAATGTTCAAATTATACGTATGTCAGCAGAAGACTTTACCGATGCAATGGAAGGTAAACGTGAATTTAGACGTTTAAAAGATCAAAATGTTGATTTAAAAAGCTATAACTGTAATACCATTTTTGTCGATCCACCACGTTCTGGTATGGATGAAGGCACTTGTAAAATGGTGCAAGGTTACGAGCGTATTATGTACATCTCTTGTAATCCAGAAACGCTAAAAGAAAACCTGGAAATTTTAAGCAAAACACATAACATTACTCGTTTTGCTCTTTTTGACCAATTCCCATATACACATCACATGGAAGCAGGTGTGTTTTTAGAAAGAAAATAATACTCAAAAATTAAGAACATAAAAAAGGCCCAGAACATTATATTCTGAGCCTTTTTTAAAATTCTAGTATTAATTCATTTTATCCAAATATGAATAATTAAAGCTCTGTGACTTCTTCTTTCTTTTTCAAGACGCCCATTTTAATCCCAACCCAAAGCAATAACCCTAATGCCACCATAATTGAGAAGAAATTTGAGCCAATTTCAGGATATTGTGCTTTTACAAAAGCAGAATGTCCAAATAAACCAACAAAGAAACAAGCAACCGCTATCAATGATGTATCTTCAGTTTCTGGCTGACGTAGATATTCTTGATATAAACCTTGAGCAGCAAGAACCAATGCAATAATAGGAAAAATTGAAAATGCAATTTCAGTTACCGTAAATCCAACCCATACAGCATTTAAACAAAGACCTGTCACCACTGATAGCACTAATGTTTTACGTTCATTCCTACTGTTTTCATGTGTCATGTTTATCACCTCTTTATAGACATTGATTCACTGTGACCAATGCATCTACATTCTATTTCTAATTTTCTTTTCGATACAAGTAAGCACCTTTCGAAAGCATCCGTAATTGGAATATCAACCGTCTTGAAAGTTCTTCTCTATGAGGTGCATCAAGATCCAATGCTTCCGCCCCTGAACTAAAGACCAAAGTTACCGATGCTTCAGCTTGAACTGATGCTTCTTCACGAGCAACACCTGTTGTGGCAATTAAATATTCAGTTAGTTCCGCTACAAAATGTTGAATTTCTCTTGCTACAGCAGCTCGAAATGCGGGTGATGTTCCTGAACGTTCACGTAATAACAATCGAAATACGTTCGGACTACCTTCAATAAATTCCATGAAAGTTTCCACCGATGTGCGGATAACGCTTCCTTCTACCACAATACGCTGTCTAGCTTGGCGCATTAATTGACGTAAGATTAATCCTCCTTCATCAACTAAAGTTAAACCCAATTCATCCATATCTTTAAAATGACGATAAAATGAGGTTGGTGCAATACCGGCTTCTCGAGTAACTTCTCGTAAGCTTAAACTCGTAAAACCTCTTTCAGCACATAATAGGCAAAAAGCAGAATCAATGATGGTTCGACGTGTTCTTTCTTTTTGTTGTGCTCGCACACCTTTTGCTGTTACTGGTCGCTTTACTTCTGATACGGCATTAAGATCATCCGCTTCAAATTCAGGATACATATTTTTTACCGTATATTTTACAATTTAATTAAATGGGTATCACAAACTTTCGCTTACCCACATTATGGATTTCTACCGTGCGATGTAAATAATGAAATCCATAATCATCCAGATTTCCATAAACAACGTGATCCTCTCCACTCTATCTTACTCACTTGATTTACCAAACGAATGAAAAGGTTAATATGGTTAGCTAGCAATGTTGCGAGATTGATAATAATAAGGCACCAATAATGACTAACTCACCCCCTACACATTCAACCCACTTTGATGCCATCGTAATAGGGAGTGGTCCAGGGGGGGAAGGGGCAGCTATGGGATTAACCAAAGCAAACCTAAATGTGGCCATTATTGAAAGAGAGCCAAGTGTTGGTGGAGGTTGTACCCACTGGGGAACCATTCCATCCAAAGCACTGCGTCATGCTGTTAGCCGTATTATCGAGTTTAACTCCAATCCTCTTTACTGTAAGAATAATACCAGTCTTCATTCTACTTTTTCGGATATTTTAGGGCATGCAAAAAGTGTTATAGATAAACAAACTAGAATGAGACAAGGATTTTATGACCGTAACCAATGCTCGCTCATTTTTGGTGAAGCCAGTTTTGTTGAAAAAAATACTATCGCAGTAAAAGCAAAAGACGGCTCAATAGAAACCTACACCGCAGATAGGTTCATTATCGCAACGGGTTCTCGTCCCTACCGCCCTGCTGGTGTTAACTTCAACCATAGCCGCGTTTATGATAGTGACTCAATTTTGTCATTAAAGCATGACCCACGCCATATCATTATTTATGGAGCAGGGGTTATTGGTAGTGAGTACGCGTCTATCTTTAGAGGGTTAGGTGTGAAAGTTGACTTAGTGAATACTCGCGATCGTTTGCTCTCCTTTTTAGACAATGAAATGTCTGACGCCCTCTCTTATCATTTTTGGAATAGCGGGATCGTTACCCGTAATGACGAAACCTTTGAAAAGATTGAAGCCAGTGATGACGGTATTGTGATGCACCTTGAGTCTGGTAAAAAAATGAAAGCCGACTGCATCTTATTTGCCAATGGTAGAACGGGAAACACAGACAAATTAAATCTATCCGCGGTTGGGCTAGAAGCCGATTCCCGTGGACAACTTAAAGTTAATGGCAACTACCAAACCCTAGTTGATCACATTTATGCGGTTGGTGATGTTATTGGTTACCCTAGCCTTGCAAGTGCCGCTTATGACCAAGGACGTTTCACCGCTCAAGCCATTACTAAAGGAAAAGCAGAGGCTCAATTAATTGATCATATCCCTACAGGTATTTATACCATCCCTGAAATTAGCTCTGTAGGAAAAACAGAACAAGAACTAACAGCAGCAAAAGTACCATATGAAGTTGGAAGAGCCTCCTTCAAACATTTAGCTCGCGCTCAAATTGCTGGAATGGATATTGGCAGTTTAAAAATCCTTTTCCATCGTGAAACCAAAGAAATTTTAGGCATACATTGCTTTGGTGAACGTGCTGCTGAAATCATTCATATCGGTCAAGCCATTATGGAACAAAAAGGCGAAGCCAATACTATTGAGTATTTTGTCAATACTACATTCAACTATCCAACAATGGCTGAAGCCTATCGTGTTGCGGCTCTAAACGGATTAAACCGACTCTTTTAAATCAAAAAATAGAGCTATATACATCAGAAGATAACAAAAGGGATTAAGCATGACTTAATCCCTTTTTAGTTTAACTATCAATACAATAAAGCATTTGGCCTATGATAGGAAAATTGCTTTTTTCCATTGAATAGAAAAGGTAATCGCTGAACTAACGCCACGCATCGCCACAAACATTGAATTTCTCATCTCAGAACCTTTTGTTGCCCCTACAAAAATACCATCTAGCAAGAAGCACCACATAGAGACTAATGGCATTGCTACTAGCCACATAGGGTAACGCGCATTTTGCGTTCCGAGTAACCAGCCCATGATGACAAAATTACTCAACGCAGCTGGCGCACTCCATATACGAATAGAAAAATATTGATCTGCATATAACTTAACTTCTGGTGTTGCATCACTGAAAGAAAAAATAGCATAAGAGAGAGATTGATGAAAAAGAAGTAAAACAAATGAAAAACACAGAGCTAAGAAAATGCCCTGAGAAAAAGTCTGACTCAACATGGTTTTATTCTCAGCACCATACGCCTGAGCTGATAATCCAGTCGTCGCCATACGTAGAAAACCTAGCAGCCAAAATGTCACACTGATCATCGTGCCGCCAACAGCAACACCACCTAAATACCACGCATGATCTAAATGCCCAATAACGGTATGGTGATATTTGAAAGAACCATCGGAATAGCTAACGCCAGAACTTGCCGATGCAAAGAGATATTTCTTAATTATTTCCACATTGGAGCGTACCGATTGAAAAAAGTAACAACAGTATTATTTTCTTTCGATCCTAAACCTTTGCACAATTGAATTTTTTAATAAGACAATTGTTATAACACCATTACCAATTCATATAGATCAACAGCGGTGTGACTCGATGTTTAAACAAAGGAAATTTAGCTAGCCATCGTTGCCATACTTTCCATCTTCCGCAGTCATACTCTATTGGTGATTTTACTGAGAAACTATCTATCCACGGTAACCACCCTGTGAAATGTTGTTTAGGTAGATGTAATCCATGCTTATATTCAATACAACCAAGCTTTTTGCCTATCATAGTATTACAACGATCACCCGCCACCACGAATAACGCTTCAGCATGATGAAAACGACGACCTAATAATTGTATAAATTTAGCTAATTGTATTTCATTACATTCTAGTAAGGCGTGCTCACAGACAATCATTAAAGGCACTTCATTAGGAACAGGGAGATTATCGACCCAACTCTCTTCCATCGCAGAGCCACAGCGTAAATAATAACGTTCATTGGTATGAAATAGCTTTTGACGCCAAAGAAGGTTTTCATTGATATCTAATTCAAGCCAATGACATCGACCATTATCCAAACGATAAAATCGAGTATCTAATCCAGCGCCAACATTAACGACCCAACCAGACGGATGGCGTTTAAGAAATTGCGATACTTGTTGGTCACATTGAACTGTCAGAGTAGCGTGTAATAATTGCTTTTGATCGATATCTCCAGAGAGACATTCAGAAGAAAGGTGGCAATGTCGACATGCCGCAGCAGCGATAGGATCATAAATTAATCCATTATCGATCATACTTTCGCGGCTTCTCAACCAAAGAGGCTGAAGTAGGCGGGAAGGAACTTTATGGCCGATCTGTGTCATTATCATCTCCTATGAAAGAGATTTAATGATAATGACTATCATTACCACTTGTAAAGCGCTATTTCATCTCAACAAGCGATAATGACAATTTAATAATAACTTCCTAAGCAGTAACCCTGGCTGTTATCTAAGTTTAGATTACATCCATGTCGTGCTACGGATAACGCCGACAGCAAGACCTTCAATACTTAAACTTTGTGATGTTAAATCCACTTCAATTGGAGCAAACTCTTCATTCTCTGCATGAAGAAAAACCATAGAGCCTTTTCGCTCTAAGCGTTTTACTGTCACATCATCATCTACCCTAGCGACAACAACTTGCCCATCACGAACATCTTGTGTTTTATGCACTGCGAGTAAATCACCATCCATAATACCAATGTTTTTCATGCTCTCACCGTTTACTCGTAACAAGAAATCGGCTTGTGGTTTAAACATTCCAGGGTCAACTTGATAATGGCTCTCTACATGCTCTTGAGCTAGAATCGGTTCACCCGCAGCTACTTGACCAATCAGGGGCACACCAAGATTTTCATCTTCCGCTTCTTGTAAAAGAATACGAATACCTCGAGAGGCGCCGGGAATAATCTCGATAACCTGCTTACGAGCCAACGCTTTTAAGTGCTCTTCTGCCGCATTCGCTGAGCGAAACCCCAACTCACGAGCAATCTCTGCGCGTGTCGGTGGCATTCCAGTGTCATCAATTTTTGCTTTGATTAGCTCAAAGACTTCTTGCTGTCTTGCCGTTAGTGGCTTCATAACTCACCTGTTTGTTTATACAGTTAACTGTGAGTATATACAGCTGTGCTATGCTTTGAAAGACCTACTGATTAAAAATAAGACAAAGTGAGCCTCTTTTCTGTCATATTAATCGTACTATTGGAGATTCTGTGTTCATTTCTATTAAAAGGTTTGACCAGTTCTGCTATTCTTGCCAACAAATTGTAAGCATCTATATATAACCGACTGCTCGGTACATAACTAAGGCGTTATTGTCATTATGTCTACAGGACAAACTATTTATCACTCTTTGCTAAAGTTACCCTTATCGGTAATGGTGAAGAGTAGCTCGATTCCATCGAATCCAATTGAAGACCTTAAGATAGATCTTGAGCGTCCAATTATTTATGCACTGCCATTTCGCTCACATGTTGATTTGCTAACATTACAAAAAAGCGCATTAGAATTAGGACTGCCCGATCCTCTTTCACCACTTGAAATGGACGGTGTTGAATACCCTCGCTATGTATTCACCTCTATTGGCCCAAAGATATTTGAAACAGATGATGATCTTCCACAGGAATCACTAGATTTATTTAAAGTGGTATTGAAATACCACGCAGATAATCCAAGTGTAGATTTCCAATTAATTCCAACATCTATCTTATGGGGAAGAAGACCTGGCAAAGAAGGGACAAATAACCCTCATTTAATGCCTCTTAACGCACCTCAAAAATTCATTACACTAATTAAAGCTGGCCGTGATTCAACTGTGCGTATTAGCCCTGTAGTGTCTTTACGTTACATGGCAGATAACCATGGGGCAGATGAAGCCATTGCTCATAAACTGGCTCGTGTGGCAAAGATTCACTTCTCTCGCCAAAAGTTAGCAGCGTCAGGGCCTAACCTTCCTAATCGCCAAGCACTCTTTAATCGCTTATTAAAATCTCAAGCTATTGAAAAAGTGATTTTAGAAGAAGCAAAAATACGAAATGTAGACGTAGAAAAAGTACGTAAAGAAGCCATGGGGATCATGGAAGAAATCGCGACTAATTTTTCTTATTCACTTATCAAGAATGGTAACCGCTTACTCAAATGGTTATGGAATCGTTTATACCAAGGTTTAAACATCAATAATGCAGCAACGGTACGTAAACTGGCACAAGAAGGCCATGAAATTGTTTACGTTCCCTGTCACCGTAGCCATATGGATTACCTATTACTGTCTTATGTGCTTTATCATGAAGGATTAGTGCCACCACACATTGCCGCAGGTATTAACTTAAACTTCTTCCCTGCTGGACCAATTTTCCGTCGTGGCGGTGCTTTCTTTATTCGTCGTAGCTTTAAAGGCAACCGTCTGTATTCAACGATCTTCCGTGAGTATTTAGCAGAGCTATTTGCTAAAGGGTATTCAGTAGAATATTTCAGCGAAGGTGGGCGTTCACGCACAGGTCGCTTATTAGAAGCAAAAACCGGTATGTTAGCAATGACAGTGCAAGCAATGTTACGTGGCTTAAATCGCCCAGTAACACTCGTACCTGTATATATCGGCTACGAACACGTAATGGAAGTAACGACTTACGCTAAAGAACTGCAAGGTAAGCGCAAAGAAAAAGAAAATGCAGGACAAGTACTACGCACTATTCGTAAACTGCGTAACTTTGGCAAAGGCTATGTAAACTTTGGTGAACCGATTTCTTTAAATCATTACTTAAATGAGCACGCGCCTAATTGGTCTGAATCAATCAATCCAATTGAGCCACAAAAGCCAGAGTGGATGATCCCTGTTGTTAATGGCATCGCAAATAAGATGATGACACATATAAATGATGCGGCAGCAGCCAATGCATTAACCTTATGTGCAACCGCTTTACTTGCTGCTCGTCAGCGCGCATTAAGTAAGGAAGATCTAACAGAACAACTCGATTGCTACTTACAACTGCTGCGTAATATTCCTTATTCAAAAACAGCAACTGTTCCAGCAGAAAGTGCAGATGAATTATTAAAACACGCCATTGCTCTTGATAAATTTGTTATTGAGAAAGATACATTAGGGGAAATTATTTCATTGGATAGAAACCAATCTATCCTAATGACCTATTACCGTAATAACATTATTCATCTATTTGCATTGCCATCATTAATCGCAAAATTAGTGGTTCAATCTCGATCTATTTCTGTAGATAATCTCCAAAAGCAGATTCAAACAATCTACCCGTTCTTAAAAGCAGAATTATTTCTGCATTATGGTCAAGATGAGTTAGCCGATGTAGTGAATCTACATATTGAGGAATTAGTACGTCAAAAGTTAATCGTAAAAGAAAATAACCTTTTACAGCTTAACGCTACCAATATTCTTAAACTTCACTTATTAGCTCATACTATTTCAGAAACTCTGCAGCGTTACGCTATTGCACTTACGCATCTGCAAGCCTCTCCTGAATTAGATAAAAGTGAATTAGAAGAACAAAGCCAAATAATGGCTCAACGTCTAAGTCGTCTACATGGCATCAATGCACCTGAGTTCTTTGACAAAGGTGTTTTTGGTATTTTGTTTAATAGCTTAAAAACAGAAGGCTACTTGGATAGCGACGGTAACGCAGTACTAGAGAAAGTGGCGCCATTCGCACACGATATATCGAAACTATTAACGCCAGAGATTAAGCTAACAATCCAAGCGGTTATGAATAAAGACGATTAAATATCTTTTAAATACAAAAAAGCCAGTATGACATTTCTTATTGAAAGTATCATACTGGCTTTTATTTTATCAATTAAGGTATCTAAATCAGCACACTGGCACTAATTGCAGCAAAGACTAAACCACCCACATAATTATTATTTAAGAACGCCTTAAAGCACGCCTCTCTTTCTCTGCCTTTAATTAACCATTGTTGATAAACAAAAAAACCTGCGGCTGCCAATACTCCCCAGTAATACATACTTGAAAGCGCTAACTCAGAACCAAGAACAATCAATAACGCCAATACACTTAATTGCAGTAGGCCTACGATGAGCTTATCGAACCGACCAAATAATATCGCTGTCGATTTAATCCCAATCTTAAGGTCATCATCTCTATCCACCATGGCATACTGGGTATCATAGGCAATAGTCCACAACGCATTTATCACAAACAACAACCAGGCTTCAGGTGGCACTTGATTAGATTCTGCTGCGTACGCCATTGGGATAGCCCAACTAAATGCGAGCCCTAAAACAAATTGAGGTAAGTAAGTCACTCGTTTCATGAAAGGGTAAGCAACCGCAAGAACTATCCCTATCCCAGAAAGCATAATCGTTAAAGTATTCATGGTTAATACTAATAAAAATGAACACACCACTAAAACAGCAAAAAGCGTTAATGCTTCTTTTGATGAGATTAATCCAGAAGGTAGTGGACGATTAGCGGTACGTTTTACATGACCATCCACTTTGCGATCAGCAAAATCATTAATTACACACCCAGCAGAGCGCATAAATAAAACACCCAATACAAATACAATCAGCACATGCCAATCAGGTAACCCATCTGCCGCTAAAAACAATGCCCACAATGTTGGCCATAAAAGCAATAAAGAACCGATAGGACGATTCATTCGAGTTAATTGCCAAAACGCTTGTGCTTTTGACGTGGTCATTATTCAACTTCCTTTGAGTAAATAGGCGCATTAGGTAAAAATAATTCCGCCACCAACATAGGTTTTTCATTCATCCATAAACGAGAACGTCGAGCAAATAGCATTCCTTTCTCTGTTTCAATCTTTCCGACTTGTAGCTTGTCTCTGTGTGCACTTAGAGCACTAAACACGGTAATACCTAATGGTACGTGACCTTGACGAGTTAAATCATGCGGCTGGTCTTGAAGCGATGATAACGGGATCAACGTTCTACCATATACCCACGATTGTTGATCTCCCTTTAGAATAACTTTTCGACGCAAACACACTTCATTACCCAGAAGTTCTAATTCTACTTCCGTTAATGTTTCTGGATTCACATGTGTATTATCTAATACCGATACAGACAACAATTGGCAATGTTGCTCTAGACGGCGTGATAATGAATCTAATCCAAGCAGCCAGTATTGCTGCCATTCATTATGACACTCAAAGGTATCGGCATCTTGCCACCATACTTTTTTAAGTACCGAGGCACACCAAGAATTGATCTCTGACATATTCTCTATAACATCTCTCACATATATCAATTATATTGAGAGATTACGGTTAATTTTTTCTCACAACGGCCGACTATTGTAACAAGTAATATAATAAATTGACTGACGAATGGATTAGAAAATGACAAAGAAATCATTATTTGTAGGGTTGCTGCTAATTATTAGCCAACTTTTTTCCCCTGCGGTTTTGGCAGCGGAAGACTCGACACCTCAAATGGGCTACTTTACTTTAGCCCCAGACCTAACAACAAACTTTGTTACTAAAGGGAAAAAACTCGGCTACATTCAAATTCGAGTCGATATCCTAGTGGCCGATAGCCGCGATTTACCTAGCTTAGAGCACCATAATCCACAAATTAGAAATTCATTAGTTGACGTTCTAGGCCAACAACCAGAGCAACGAATTAAATCACTAGCGGGACGAGAAGAAATAAGAAAAGAATGTTTAACTGCAATCAATGAAATCCTTTTAACTGAAACAGGAAAAACCTTAGCGGTAGATTTACTTTTTACTAAGTACATATATCAATAACATTCTGTTCAATTCAAAAAAAGGAGCCTGGTATTTCTACCTAGCTCCTTTTTTGTATAAAAATATAACTACGCTTTTTTAAATTTGCTATCAATCAGAGCAATAACACACCCTGAAACTAAACCAACAAGATGTGCAGTATTCGCTATCGCCATAAAAGGTTGAGCATAACCTAGAATAATCCACGCTAGCATAAAACCAACTATAGGCTTAGAGACTGAAATCCCTTTCTTAGGTGATAACCAACCAATAAACCAAGAATACCCTAATAAGGCATATACAACGCCAGATAGCCCGCCAAAGTTTGCACCGTCTATCCAATATTGTCCTAACCCAGAAAACAACGCTGAAAATAAAAATAACTGCACTAATTTAGTTCGACCTAAGCGCAGTTCAATATCTCCACCTAACTGCCACCACCACAATAAGTTAAAAATAATATGCATCGCCGAAAAATGAAGTAGCGCATGAGAGAACCAACGCCATATCTCTATACTTTGCGATGGGCTAGCCGGAAAATGCAATGCTTGAAAAATCGAATTATTCCATCCCAACTGCTGTAGAGCAAAAATGACAATACAAATAGCCATGATGAATAAAGTAAAAGCGCCTGCTTTGGCTTTAATCATCTTCATCAGATCAGGAGAACCATAAGTAAATTTAGCGGTGCGAGTCTCTGCCATCTCCCATGATGCTGATTGATATTTTTTGTCATTAGGGTTACTTAAAAAAGCCTGTAACTCTGATTCAACTTCTAATAAATACGTATCATCAGACACAACCCATAAAGCAAACTGACCTTCACCCTCAGGCATCATACGAATATCGATTTGGCGCGAAGCCATGTAATCAATAAACGCTTGCCCTGCTCTTGGATTAGATAATGCCATTAATCTCTGCATATAATTTTATTACTCCACAGGTAAGCCCGCTTTATGCCAACCTTCAAATCCACCATCCACACTATACACTTCATCATAACCCTGATTAATCAAGTATTGCGCAGCGCCTTGACTACTGTGACCGTGATAACACATCACTAATACAGGCTGTTCAAAATCAACGCTATTCATCAACTCAACAATTGTATCGTTAGTTAAATGAAAAGCACGATCTACATGTCCACGGTTAAATGATTGAGGATCTCTTATATCAACAATCACGGCGTTGAGATCGTGATTCATTAACTTCGCTTGTGCGTCTTCTACTGATATATGTTGAAATTGTTCCATCTTAGGCTTTTCTCTCAATTTTTTATTTATTGTACTCTCGATTAACCACAAGAAAAACACAGAGTATGTAAGGGTTAAGCAAAGTTATTCACAGGGTTATTATCCACACCATTTATAGCGACAAATTTAACTGTTCATTTTTTAACCCCCTGTGGAAAAGCTTGTGGATTACGTTGATAAAGTGTTTTTTTAATTTTAGATCCACAACATGTAGTAAAGATCCTTTTTAATGTGTGGATATAAATCAACCTCCCAAGCCCCCATATCATCTGGCTTTTCGTCTTTTTATATAAGATCTAAACAGATAACACCCTGCTTATACACAAGAATTGAATTTCTAATATATCGAACTTCGATCTAAAATTCAGATAAAAAAAAGGCTGACCTCTTTCGAGATCAGCCTTTCTATAGAATTAGAGTTAACTAAAAAACATCACCAACCGCATCTTTTAGTTTTTTCATTGCATTTTTTTCAAGTTGACGAATACGTTCCGCAGAAACTTGGTAAGTGTCTGCTAATTCTTGTAAAGTCACCTTCTCATCAGTTAACCAACGAGATTGTACGATATGCTGACTACGATCATCTAGGGTAGCAATTGCATTCGCTAAACGATTATTTGTGTAATCTTCCCAGTTATCTTCTTCTAAAGAATGAGCAACGTCTGATTGCTTATCCTCTAAGTAATAAACTGGCGCAGTAAATGCCATATCTCGATCATCATCTTCTGCTGGTGCTTCAAACGTAGAATCTTGTGCAGCAAGACGAGATTCCATCTCTCTCACCTCAGAAGGCGCAACACCAAGATCTCTAGCAACCGCTTCAACTTCGCCGTTATTAAACCAGCCAAGACGTTTTTTATTCTTTCTTAAGTTAAAAAACAGTTTACGCTGTGCTTTTGTTGTCGCTACTTTCACTATGCGCCAATTTCTCAGTACATACTCATGAATTTCAGCTTTAATCCAATGCACAGCAAAAGAAACCAAACGTACACCCACTTCTGGGTTAAACCGTTTTACTGCTTTCATTAGGCCAACGTTACCTTCTTGGATAAGATCCGCTAAAGGTAGGCCATAACCTGAATAACCACGGGCTACATGCACGACGAAACGAAGGTGAGATAAAATAAGCTCTTTAGCTGCTTCTATTTCTTCTTTATAGTGTAAACGCTCAGCCAGTTCACGCTCTTCTGTTACCGTTAGCATCGGATAACTATTAACAGATCTCAGATAGCTGTCTACACTATCCTGTGAAATAGCAGCCATTGAATACATCTCTTTCGACATTCAAATCCCCATTTATATCTAGGTATTACTTAACTTAACCCTGCAATGATGTACTTAAAATAAACAGACTGCAAGTGAAAGGCGGGAAATTATCCACACTTTATAGACTAATTTCTGTTAAGTAAGTTCAGCTTTTAACAAAATGAATACAAAAAAACCGTTAATTCAATGAATTAACGGTTCATAAGATCTAAGTTAGCGTAGATACGATCATTGTAACTAAACAGGTTCAATCTCTTTCAGATGTCGTAATACGGATATACGAGCGGCAAGTAAGCCCAGAAATGACGATAACATTAATAGCAGCAAGCTTTCATCCCAAGTTAACCCAATCAATCTAAATACACTGTCATAAAGTACGGCTACATTATCAACCGCACCATTTAACGTGATTGTGATAATAGCGGTTAATAGCCAAGCAACAAAGCCACCTAATAAACCAAACCACATCCCTGTATATAAGTATGGGCGTAGAATAAAAGTATTCGTTGCACCCACTAACTTCATGACTTGGATTTCATCTTTTTGCTCTAATACATTAAAGCGTAATGTATTACCCACAATTAAGAAGACCGCTACAAACATTAAGATTGCAAGCGTAGTAGCTACAACCACCGCAACATGCTTAATCGCATCTAATCTTGCCAACCAATCATCATCTAAACGCACTTCATTAACATAAGATTGTAATTTCAAACGACTCACAAGCTGATTTACTTGCTCAGTACTTTGCCACTCTGTTTTTGGAGAAACAATCAATACCGCAGGTAAAGGGTTACTGTCTAACAATGTTAATGCTTGCTCAAACCCAGAATGTTCACTCAGCTCTTTTAACCCCTCTTGTGGAGAGATGTATTGAACTGCGTCGATTTCTTTCCAATCTTCAAGCTCCGACTTTAATGCTTGAACCTTAGACTCAGGCACTTCTTGTTGTAAATACAAGCTCACCTGTGAAGGCGCTTGCCATTTCGAAGCGACAATAGTTAGGTTTTTACCGACTAAATACATGCTTGATGGCAAAGTTAATGACATTGCAATAACAGCAAGAGTCAGTAAATTACCTAATGGGCGACGCAGCAACTCTTGAAAAGACAGTTTTGCTTGTTTCTTATGAGTCGCCCAAAAACCATCGCTTGACGATCCTTGGGTATTTTTTGGTTTACGTTTAGCCATGATCAGAAACCTCACGTAAACACCCTTGGTGTAAATCAAAACGACGGTATTTATTGCCACCAATTAACGACAAATCATGCGACGCCATTAATACACTGACTCCAACTCGATTAAACTCAGCAAATAAATTAAATACTTGGCGAGATAACTGAGGATCCAAATTACCGGTAGGCTCATCGGCCAACAATAACATGGGTTTATTTACCACCGCTCGTGCAATACCGACACGCTGTTGCTCACCACCAGATAGCTGCATTGGATAACTTTTTGCTTTATCTAACAGTCCAGTTTTATCTAACGCAGCAGAAACACGGCGTTTAATATCATTTTCACGAACGGATTCAACACGCATTGGTAATGCTACATTATCAAACACGGTTCGGTTCATTAATAATTTATGATCTTGAAATACAATCCCGATATTACGACGTAAAAAAGGGATGTCTTGATTAGAGATCTTAGTAATGTCATGGCCATTAAATAAAATCTTACCATCACTCGGACGCTCAATAGCACAGATCAATTTCAGCAAGGTACTTTTACCTGCACCTGAATGACCACTTAAAAAAGCCATCTCACCTCTATTAAGGTGAAAATTTACTTTTTGTAATGCTGGGCGACCACCTCGATAGGCTTTTGATACTTGCTGAAATCGAATCACGCGTTATTCCTCACGACTAAACAGTGCATCAATAAAATCTTGCGCCACAAATGGACGTAAATCATCGATACCTTCACCAACACCAATATAACGAATTGGGATCTGAAATTGATCGGCAATAGAGAAGATAACGCCACCTTTTGCTGTGCCGTCTAATTTAGTCAACGTAATACCGGTTACTGGCGCAACATCACTAAATAATTTGGCTTGGCTAATGGCATTTTGTCCCGTACCAGCATCAAGCGTTAACATCACTTCATGCGGCGCTGTTGGGTCAATCTTCTGCATTACACGAACGATTTTACGCAATTCTTCCATTAAATTGCTCTTATTTTGGAGACGACCCGCAGTATCTGCAATTACAACGTCTACTTTTCGAGCTTTTGCCGCTTCAATTGCATCATAAATCACCGAAGCACTGTCTGCTCCCGTGTGTTGTGCAATAACAGGAACATCGTTACGTTGACCCCATACTTGAAGTTGCTCAACCGCAGCAGCACGGAATGTATCACCCGCCGCTAAAATGACTGATTTCCCGTCATTCTGGAATTGCTTTGCTAACTTACCAATTGTCGTTGTTTTACCAACGCCATTAACCCCAACCATTAAAATAACGTGAGGCATATTCTTTTCATCAATTTCTAATGGTTTTTCAACTTTAACTAAAATCTCAGCCATTTCTTCTTTTAATAGGCCATATAAAGCTTCACCATCTTTTAAATCACGTTTGCTTGCTTTTTCCGTTAAGCTATTAATGATTTTAACCGTGGTATCCATGCCCACATCAGCAATCAATAACTGTTCTTCTAATTCTTCAAATAGATCGTCATCTATTTTTTTACCACTGAATAAACCAAAGAAACCCGCACCAATATTTTCTTTAGTACGTTGTAAGCTGCGTTTTAGTCGAGCAAAAAAACTTTCTGTTGGCTTTTCTTGCACTTCTTCTATTACAGACTCAGTTTTTAATTCAACAAGTGGCTCTTCAACTTGTTGTTCTTCTACTTTATCAGCGTCTTCTTCAGATATATCATCAATAACGTTATCGTTATTTTCTGTTGCATCTTCATTCGCTTTACGCTGTTCAAGTTCAGTGTCTTCCACTACACTCTCTGTGGCGCTATCTTCTATAGATGGGGCTTGAGAAAGTGTATCGGTATTTTCTACTGATTGTTGCTCTACGGTTGGTTGTTCGGCTTTTTCTTCATCACCAAAACCTAACCAAGACAATAATCCGCGTTTCTTTTTGCCTGTCATTGGGAAATCCTAGAATTAAATTGGTACCATTTTCTCGTATACTATCACTTTCTGAGCGGTCAAAAAATCTATGCTTAAACGTAAACAACATTCATCTCGCACTTCTGGCACAAATGGTCGCTCTGGAAGCATTCGTATTATCAGCGGACGCTGGCGTGGACGCAAACTTCCAGTACATGACGCTGAAGGATTAAGACCAACAACTGACCGAGTAAAAGAAACGGTTTTTAACTGGTTGGCTCTTGATATTCCTCGCGCTCGCTGCCTAGATCTTTTTTCTGGCAGTGGTAGCTTAGGTTTTGAAGCGGCGTCTCGTGGTGCAGAAAAAGTCGTCATGCTTGAATTAAACAAACAAGCTCATGCTCAATTAAAACAAAATGCAGATAGTTTAAAAGCAGATAATATTGAACTTCATCATACTGATGCCCTTATTTTTTTAGATAAACCTGCAAGCCCATTTGATGTCGTTTTTATTGATCCTCCATTTAGAAAAGATTTATTAGAAGCAACGCTAACAAAATTAGAAAGCAATGGATGGCTAGCGGCAAATGCAATGATATACATTGAAGCAGAAAAAGAACTCGGATCTTTACCTGTACCTGCTCATTGGCGCTTACATCGAGATAAAACAGCAGGACAAGTCACCTTTAAATTATATGAAAGAGAGGAATAGATGAAAGGATTGATCATTCTAACCAAAATAGCGCTGGGGTGTGTTTGGTTAATATTATTACTTAACTTATTTATGCCGTTCCCAGGTAAAGGAGCAATTGCACTTTATATTCTAACGGCCTTCTTATTTATGATGCATGGATTACAAATGCTTATCTTTATCGGTGCTTTTGGCGATAAAATTTCAATGAGTCGATGGGAAAAATGGTCCATTCTTATCTTTGGTGTTTTTGCCCTGCTTGATATTAGAAAAAAACACATGATGGATAAATAACACTCTCATAAAAATTCAATTAAGGAGCAGATATTGCTCCTTTTTTACGCCTCGTTCACCTGCTTTCCTCCTATTTCAATTAATTATCTATGTTATGCTCTCATTTTATTTTACGACTTTAATCTTGGTACTCATTTATGGAAACTCTTTCTGCAGCAGTCATGCTTTTTCTGATCATGGATCCAATGGGTAACTTACCTGTTTTCACTTCTATTCTTAAACACGTAGAGAAAAAAAGAAGACGTATTATTTTAATTCGAGAACTTCTTATTGCTCTTGCCATTATGATGGCTTTTCTTTTTATGGGAGAGCAGATACTCAATTTCCTAAGCTTGAAAAAAGAAGCCGTTTCTATTTCAGGTGCGATTATTCTATTTTTGATTGGTTTAAAAATGATTTTCCCGCCAGAAGGGGGATTAGGTGCGAGCTTAGGTGCAGGGGATGAACCTTTAATTGTTCCTCTGGCAATACCTATGATTGCCGGTCCTTCTATTCTTGCTACTTTATTATTACTTGCTCACCAAGAACCTGACCGAATGATTGATTGGAGCCTAGCACTCATCGGAGCTTGGTCTGTCACGACGGTTATTTTAATGTTCTCAGAGTTATTCCAACGAATTGTCGGCGAAAAAGGCCTCGCAGCCATTGAAAGGCTTATGGGTATGCTGTTACTGATGATTTCGGTACAAATGTTCTTAGATGGTATTACAAGCTACTTTACACACGTTTAATCCCTAGTTTGAAAAAAAGGCCGCATTTATGCGGCCTTTTTTGTATTCATACTAATGGTTACACATGCGATCAGGGTTTGCAGTTAAACCCGACTCAACTTCCACAACCTTTCTTTTCGATAATAGAAATTCAAGCAATTCATTTAAGCTTAAATCGTGTTGGCTGCAAGTATGGAAACATACATCGCTGCCAAACTCTGTTTCTATTTTCTCTTCTAACGCTAAACGAGAAAGAGGCTCAGGTGCTTCTAATAGGAGGTTTAGAACGACATGACCATGAATATCTTGCTTCATACTTTATTCTTCTTTAAAAAACGAAATCATAGAATAACAAAAAATAAATGAGTCCTTATGATCAACCTCATTCACTTACACACTTATGCGTAATTATCCAAGAAGGGCGACTTACCCCACCAGGCTGACTCAACACAATAAAATCACAAACAGATAAGAAACAGGTTACTTATCAAACAGCAACGAAACCCTCAAAAAATCAAATTAAATCCAATTAAATCAACCACATAAAAACAAACAAAAAACATTTAATCAAAATAATGTATAAAAAAACGCCTTCAACATTTAATGTTTAAGTAAGATATTTCATGTTTTAAGGCCCAATGACACAATACACAGTAAAAAATAAGATATATCAATCTTATAAAAAACATAAAAACCAAGATAGAAGAGCACAGAGAAGATAAAGCCCGAAACAACACTAAAACTATACGCTTAATTAATAAACCATAAAAAACGGCTAAAAAACCATTTAAATCAACACCTTAAATAAGATTAACATAATAAACACACAATAAACCACAATAACAACAGACAAAAGAACACCTTAACCCTCTATAAAAATGCTACTTTTGTCATGTAAAAGTTATTTTTTTAAGCTTTTGACACCCCAGGTATTGATCAACAACCAAAAATGATGGTATTCTATTTACCAAGCAATGAGTGAAGACATTAAAGGAGAATAGTAATGATTACTTCATCGCAAAAACAAGGACTTATGATGATCGCAGTAGTTGTTGGACTAATGACCCTTCCAATGATGTACTAACTGCATTCAAATAAGTTTATATAAAAAAACGGACGCTAAGGCGTCCGTTTTTTTATATTCAAAATACATAAATTTAAAATAAATGCTTAATATTATCCCAGTGAATCAGATAGATAGCTGCAGAAGCCAACGTTGATACTAAAACAATACCAGCGACAAGCTTCCATAAAAAACGACTCGCTCTTGGTGTTAATATATCGTTCATTTCAATACACGTCGCTTTGAAGTCAGACTTATCTTCTAACTTATAGCCTTCTTCATGCACTACCTTATTTCTCATAGTTGCAATAAAGCGTAGTTTTCCAATCACCCCATGAGGTAAACGTTCCTCACAGCTAGTGATAAGTTGGTGAAGTCCCTTTCCTTCCGCGTGATAATGCGTCTTTAATAAAGATTCAATTTTTCGACTTTGTTTTACAACAAGATCAATATCAGACATATCACTCTCCTAATCTTTAATTCTGAATATCTCTTTCTACTTTATACCACTCTAACGGCTATTTCTCTTCCTCAACCTAAGAGGATATTTAAATTGCTGCATAAAATAATAGGAGATAATACATCAACAGTATTCGAGCCAGATCCCAGTTCGGGCTTGATTTTTTTTATGTCAAAAAAATATCGATAAAATAACCTGAAAACCCGCACAAACTGAACAAATACTCCTTATCTATCGATAAAGAAAAGTTAAAATGTTCAATAGTAAAAAATGACGAATTTTCACCCTATATTCTTCGTTCTAAGTTCATATACACATACTAGCAAGTTTAAGGAAAATCATGCCCGTTACTTATATTATTATTCTTCTCGTATTTATTTTAATAGCCGCTGTATTGTTCCAACGTTTTCAAACTAAGTTTATTTTGGGTGATAACGCGCCTGAAATGAAAGTAGAAGTCACTATCCTAGATAAACAAATAGTAGAAATACCTGATACTAAACCTGGTGAAGAAGATCAAGAGTTTTGGATTTACGTGCAGAAAGGTAAATTTGGACCAAAAAGAGAATTTGAAATAGGCGTTCACTATTTTCATGCTCTAAATCCTGGAGATAAAGGTATACTGACTTATCAAGGACGTAAATTTCATCACTTTGCTTTAAAGCGGGATTAACTCTAGGAAAATAACTATGACCAGCACAATGCTTTCTGCTATTCCATTAACCTCTCTTTCTGGTGTTGGAGCCAAAGTAGCAGAAAAGCTCGAAAAAATTGGGTTGGTCACGATTCAAGACTTACTATTTCACCTTCCTCTTCGCTATGAAGACAGAACTCGTGTTTACCCAATGGCGCGAGTTCATTCTGGTTTATTTGCTGCTGTTCAAGGCAAGGTGATGTCTTGTGATATGCAATTTGGCAAACGAAAAATGCTGTTGGTCAAAATCAGCGATGGCAATGGGACCATCACTTTACGTTTTTTTAATTTTAATGCTGGAATGAAGAACAGTTTCAATGAAGGAAAACTGGTTCATGCCTATGGCGAAATTAAGCGTGGCGGAAGTGGTTTAGAGATTGTTCACCCAGAATATCAATTCCACACCCCCTCTAAATCTTTAGATATAGAAGCCACATTAACGCCCGTCTATCCAACAACCGATGGTCTGCGTCAAAACATACTACGCAGTTTGACCGACCAAGCGTTAGAATTATTAGATAAAGCCGCAGTGACTGAACTATTACCCCAAGGTTTATATAACAACCAAATTACACTAAACCAAGCTCTGCATATTATTCACCGCCCAGATCCTTCCATTAATCTAGATGCCTTTGATGAAGGAAAGCACCCTGCACAACAGCGTTTAATTATGGAAGAGTTGTTGGCTCAAAATCTTTCAATGCTTTCAGTTCGCAGTAAAGGCCAACAAGAAAATGCCTTACCACTGGCAACAATGACCGATTTAAAACACAAGTTATTAGCCCAATTACCTTTCACGCCTACCGGAGCTCAACAACGTGTTGTAGCAGAAATAGAGCGAGACCTCGCCAAACCACACCCAATGATGCGTTTAGTTCAGGGGGATGTTGGTTCTGGTAAAACCTTAGTTGCCGCATTAGCAGCCGTACAAGCAATTGAACATGGTTATCAAGTCGCCTTAATGGCACCAACCGAATTATTAGCAGAACAACACGCAGTCAATTTTAGTCATTGGTTTGAAAGCATGGGTATTCCTGTCGGCTGGTTAGCTGGAAAACTAACAGGCAAAGCAAAAGAGAAAGAATTAGTTCGCATTGCCAGTGGTGAAGCAAAAATGATAGTGGGTACTCACGCACTTTTTCAACAACACGTTGAGTTCCACCACCTTGCTTTAGTGATTATTGATGAACAACACCGCTTTGGGGTCGACCAACGTCTAGAGCTACGAGAGAAAGGCGAAAAAGACGGAGCTTACCCACACCAGTTAATCATGACAGCAACGCCAATTCCAAGAACCTTAGCTATGACGGCGTATGCTGATCTAGAAACATCAGTGATTGATGAGCTACCTCCTGGTCGAACACCAATTCAAACTATCGCGTTACCTGATACAAGACGGGATGAAATCGTCAATAAAGTAAGAAACGCCTGTGTGAATGATGGACGACAAGCGTACTGGGTTTGCACTCTAATCGATGACTCCGAAGTTCTTGAAGCCCAAGCCGCCTCAGATACCGCAGACGCCTTACGACTACAACTACCAGAACTAAATATTGGTTTGGTTCATGGCCGAATGAAATCAAAAGAAAAACAACAGATCATGCAGGAGTTTAAAGAAGGCAAACTGCATTTGTTAGTAGCCACTACGGTTATTGAAGTAGGTGTTGACGTACCCAACTCAAGTTTAATGATCATAGAAAACCCTGAGCGTCTTGGTTTAGCCCAATTGCATCAATTACGTGGTCGTGTGGGGCGAGGTACCGTTGCTAGCCATTGTGTTCTTTTGTATCACTCTCCGCTGTCCAAAACAGCTCAAAAGCGCTTAAGTGTTTTACGTGAAAGCAATGATGGCTTTGTGATTGCTCAACGAGATTTAGAGATCCGAGGGCCGGGTGAATTACTGGGGACAAAACAGACCGGATTGGCTGATTTTAAAATTGCAGATTTGGTTCGAGACCAACATTTAATTCCAGAAGTGCAACGTATTGCTCGTCACTTACACGATAATTACCCTCGTAATTCAAAAGCCATTATTTTACGCTGGTTAGGAGAACGTGACATTTACTCAAATGCGTAAATACCATTGACTAAATCGCAGACACAAAAAAGGTGAGTACTTGCTCACCTTTTTAATACATTGATTTAATTAGACTCTTAGTAGTAAGAGTGCTCACCACGATCATGCTCGGTTAAATCTTTAACTGCTGTCAATTCACCTTCAAATTGAACAAGTAGTTCTTTTTCGATGCCTTCTTTTAGAGTCACATCTACCATTGAACAACCATTACAACCACCACCAAACTGAACGATAGCAATGCCAGCTTCTGTGATTTCCATCAGGCTAACATGACCACCATGACCAGCAAGCTGTGGGTTAACTTGAGTTTGAATTGCGTATTCAACACGCTCAAACAAAGGTGCGTCATCGTTTACTTTACGCATTTTTGCGTTTGGTGCTTTCAACGTTAATTGAGAGCCCATTTTATCAGTAACGTAATCAATGTCAGCATCTTCAAGAAAAGGTAAGCTTAACTCATCAACATACGCTGATAAATTTTCAAATTTCAGCTCAGTATCATTCGCTTCTATTGCTTCTGGTGGGCAATAAGATACGCCACACTCTGCGTTTTGTGTTCCTGGATTAACCACGAATACACGAATGTTTGTCCCTTCTGGCTGCTGTGCTAGAAGTTTTGCAAAATGCTCTTGGGCACTTTCAGTAATATTGATTGAAGACACAAGTAATACCCGACTAAATTAGTATGATTAAGGATTGTACTCTGAAAAAGAATAATTTTCGAGTAGCGTTCTCAAATTATAGCAATCTTAATGATCAATTAATCAAGATTAGATCGAATTATCTACACGTTAGAATTTTATTCCACGGTAAATTTTCATCACCTAATACGATAAAATTTGGATTTTCTAGGGATTCTCTTTCATTATAAGAAAGCGGTTCAAGCTCTGTTGATAAGATACGACCACCCGCTTCTTGAACAATGCATTGCGTTGCCGCAGTATCCCACTCACCCGTAGGGCCTAAACGTAAATAACAATCGACAGCTCCTTCTGCAACAAGACACGCTTTTAATGCAGCAGACCCTAAAGGAACTAAATCGTAATTCCATTCAGGACTCATGCAACGCGTAATATTATTGATGTCTTGGCGACGACTGATAGCAATGGCGATTTGTTGTTTTTCTTCTTCATGCTTAAGTGTGCTAATGCGAACACTTTCATCCATATCTGGAATTTTCCATGCGCCTTTGCCTTCATAAGCGTAATACGTCACACCAGAAACAGGACCATAAACCACCCCCATTACCGGACGGTTATTTTCAACCAACGCAATAATTGTCGCAAAATCACCACTACGTGCAATAAATTCTTGAGTTCCATCGAGTGGGTCAACCAACCAATAACGTTCCCACTGAGCTCGTTGTTCTAGTGATATTTCAGCATCTTCTTCTGACAAAATAGGAATGTCTGGTGTTAATTGAGAAAGCTTTTCCACAATTAACTTATGAGCAGCCAAATCAGCACTGGTTACAGGTGTATTATCTGCTTTAGTAAACTCTTCAAAATTCCCTTTTTCATAAATATCAAGAATAAGCTGCCCAGATGCTCGAGCAATATTGATCACCTCAGGAAGTAGGTGGGAAAGCGTTGAATTCATCAATATCACTCCTTTTCTAAAAATTGTTGAGCAAGTAACAGTGCACTAATGCACCTCGCTTCTGAAAAATCAAGATGGTGCAGTAGCTCTGATGCTTGCGCTAGGGGCCAGCGAACAATATCTAACGGTTCTGGCTCATCCCCTTCAAGTTGCTCTGGATATAAGCCTTGAGCAACAAATAACGTCATCTTACTTGAAAAATACGACGGTGCTAATACCAACTCTTTTAATTGAGTTAACGTCTCTGCACCAAAGCCAATTTCTTCTTTAAGCTCTCGATTTGCCGCTTCTGACGGTGTTTCACCAGAGTCGATTAATCCCTTAGGAAAACCTAACTCGTAGCTTTCTGTACCCACCGCATATTCTCGAACTAATAACAGGTCACCTTGCTCGGTTACAGGAACCATCATCACGGCATGACGCCCACTCGGTTTCATTCTTTCGTAGGTTCGTTCAACCCCATTAGAAAAGCGTAAATCTACCGATTCAATACAAAACAACTTTGATTGTGCTTCAACGCGTTTATCTAAAATTGTCGGCAATTGTTTTTTAGCCATTGTATTTCCTTACAGACGTCCTGAATAAGTTACTTTATATTGCCCTTTTGAATCCGGCTTGCCTAGCCATTTAAGCTGACTTCTTAAGCTAGAAGGGAAGTTTGCCTCAGGTTTGAACCATCCATTCACTTGGTAAGAACGGTTAGGATTCAATACCACATTAAACTGACTTGCTACATCATCTGATGCTTGTTTACTGATCAAGGTGACTTTGTTATCTACACAAGTTACCTCTGCTATTGCCGTTTTAGGGTCAATATTACCCAGTGGCGAAATAATTTTCCCACCAGACCAGACCACTTCACCGCTCGCCTGCTTACACCATGGTTGGCCTTGCTGGAAATACTTAACACTGACCTCTGCTTGGCCCTGTAAAGAAACAGGCAATGCCATTGGTAATCGATTCATCACATTAGAGACAGGAAAAGAAACCACCATATTTTCGGCGTAGGCCCCCATTGAAACACTGTAGCCAACAACACCTTTGCCACGTAATTCCAATTCACTACCGCGCCCAAAGCGCACAGAAAATACCGCGTGTCCTTTTAAAATAGCAAATGGTTCAATCTGCCACTGAACTTGACCATAGTTTACTCTTTGCCAAGAAAGAGAATCCACTTGCCCTTTCCAAGGCGTGCCAGATAACCCAGTAAGTGTTAGCGCCCTAACTTTTGGGGCTTGTTCAACCACCCATTGAATAGGGATATGCAATAAAGCACTAAACGTAAAAAACGTAGAGAATATCGTCGCGATCAATAATTTAAATTTCATGATGCCTCTCGACTTAATTGCAGACGGTTCACTTCCACCACCCCTTCAATATCGGTTTTATTTAAATCTAAAAACTGAACATTGATGCCTTGAGAGTCTCGTAAGTACGCTAACCAATTTACCAAAGTATTAAACGGAAGTGGTTTAACCCATACTTGCATTTGCTCACCACGAGGTTGCATACGGATCAATTCAATCTTAAATTGGCGAGTACTGCTTGGTATTACCTGATTCATTGGTCGAATGGCTGTCTGAGAAGTCGACGATGCCCCTCCTCTTAATGTCACAATCGTATCGGCTTTCTTTTGTACCCACGTTAATAAGCTTCGCTCGCTATTAATTCGGTTTTGAGCAATTTCAGCGCGATCATTTAACGGCTTAATTCCACCCCAATATAATGCAGCAATCACTAACGCTATGCTGCCCCCACCAACCAAAACTCGTTCACGTGGTGAGATACTTTGCCACCAGGTCATTAAGGCTTTCATTATTTTCTCCTAATAATAATCGCACCAAACACTTGGCCTTGATTTTTATTTAATTGACCTTGCTCGACATCAAACTTGGTATTTAACTCTGACGTTAATTGCTCAAAATATGGAAAATCTGATGCGCTGGCTTGTAGGCGTAATTCATCACGTTTTCCATCAAATTTTAAACTCTGCAACTTCACTTGGGGTACTTTTATTAAATATGGCGTCAACTCAGACATCCACGCTAATAAGTCATCCCCACCAGAACCACCTTGTAAGCGTGATTCTTCATTTTTCATTTGAGATTTCAAATAACTCACGGTTGGAATTTTACGTTTACCTGGAAATACATCTCTGAAAATACGTTCGCTTTCTGCTCGTAATGCTAAGCTGTGTTGTTCCAGTTTTTGAACTTCCGAAATATGTTGTGCAACAAAGGCCACCATAACCAAACCAAAAGCCAAAATTACTTTTTGCCAAATTCGCCAATGCTTTCGCCATGACGATTGAGGACGATAACGAGCACAAAGCAGGTTAACTTTTGACGTTAACGCACCTTCCGCTAATAACTGCATAACTAACTCTGGCGTCTCTTGAATATGCTTTGTGTTTTCAATTTCAAGCGAACAAGGAGAATAACTATGAAGCGCATAACATGACACATCATCAACGTCATCACTTTCCTCTTGCTCTTCTTCCTTCTCTTCTTGAACAACAATACCATCAGCAGTTTGAACCGCATGTTTAACCAAACCATCCAACAGCATTGATAGCCATTCAGGTTCAGCGATAGCACCTTGATATTCACCATAGCGTAATAACCATTGTTGATTCAGCTCAACCATAGCGACGCCATCTTGATGAGAAGGTAATGACAATACATCGGGAATGAAACGTTTAGTCTGAATTCCTGCATCCGTCAGCAAAGAGACCCATCTTTCCATTTTTTGATGTTCTACAACCGCGACTTGCGCTGTTTTGTTGTTTTTTTTCAAAATCACAATGTGTAGGTCATCTACATCTTGTGCTAAATCATCTTCAATTATAAAAGGCAGCATAGAAGGAAACTGCCGAGCAGCCCCTTCTGGAATAATGACTTCACGCAATAAGATGTCGCTACTTGGTAGCAACACCGACACACTGCGTTGAACACTGTATTGCGTTAGTGACTCTAACGTTTCAGAAGAATTTAACTCCCCTGATGCAATCACTTCTTTATTTTCTGGTGACCAGACTATCCATTGAATGGGATCTGACGACTGACTATTCAGCCTTATTATCAGATGTTCGCTCATTCATTCCTCCATATTGGCGACGGATAACGTTCACCACTTTTTTATCACTGCTATGCAATAAAGAACGCACACGTACGCGCGAATCTTCTACTAATACTTGAGCATCTAACTCAAAAAATTGACTATCTACTGATAAGTAAACCTTTGCTTCTTGCTTTATTTTTTCATCCACTTGACTGATTTCTGATTCTGCTAAAAAGTCATCCACACTGTCCCAACCATCAAAAGGTCGATTTTCTAATACTTCTTGTGCATCACTATCACTTAAATTTGGGGAGAATAACGCCACTAATATTTTTGCCTGTTCTGGTTGTATCGTATTTACATTCAAATACCAATTCGCACTTGGTATTGCACATACAAAAGGAGACACCGCCATAAACACGTCTGCTGTCACACCATTAATGGCTCGTAATTCACTGACATCGGCAATCCAGCCGTTTGGCGCTAAATACGCAGGCTTAAACGATTGATAAGTACTGTCTTCAACCCCTGTAGCGGAACGAACAACATCATCTTCATCCATGAACTCCCAACTAGAATCGGCAATCACTTCAGCTAAATAATTCTCAACGTCAACAGACTCTAATAAATTAATCCAAACCTTGACCAAAAATGGACGCTGAGAAGGATCGGTTTGTGGTTCTATATTACTTAGTGCATTTAAATTAAAACAAGCTTGCTTATCTCTAACGCTACCTAACGCTTCACCATAATCAAGTGGGTAAGTGGTTTCTTCTGTTGCCCACATTTGACTCAGATTAATGGTGTCGCCATCTTTGTATGCTTCTTCTATTCCTGCTTTGGCTAACGCTTCAACACCAATAGAGTACCAATAAGCTTGTTGATGATTTATTTGGTTTTCAGCGCGGTGAAACTGAATAAATAAACGCTCTGACATTTGAGCCGCAATGGTTGCCATAATAGCCAACAACAATAAGACGACAATTAATGCGACGCCTTTCTGTTTTCTCTGCGTTTTAGTGCGTATTGTCATTACCCACCACTCTTAGAGTCATCATCACTCTGACCACTTTGATCCAATTTATAACCAGAAGTAAGATAAATGCGTTCGACGTCTCCATAATCTTTAAACGTAACCATTACCTTTGTAGCTTGAGGGAGTTGATCTTTTATTTCCCAGTTCTTCTGCCATTTTTTACCATCATAAAATTCAAATTTCAGCTCATCAATACCATCAATTAATGGCGTTACTACTGGCTTCTGGCCTACCGGAGTATCAGGGTAGCGCCACCATAATCGTTCAAGTTTATTTTCAACCACTCGATAACCCACTTTAGTAATTTCACCACGTGGGAAAGCTTGCTGTGGATTTTTCCACCCTAAACGAACAAATAAAATACCTTGAGATTCAGAATCCAATAAATATTCACCCGCTAAAAGAAGTTTCTCGTCAGCCTTTTCTCCGTTGATTCTGAATTGGCGAGCAACCATTTGCCGAAAATCATTGTCTAAAAAAACCAAACTGCGTTGTAAGGATTTAATACGGTTACTTTTTTCTAATGACTGTTCATTACTACGCTGAACTTGATTTACCACTTGATAGGCTGAAAAGCTTAAGGTAGCAAATACTGAGATTGCCACCATCACTTCTATAAGAGTAAAACCGCGCGATTTTTTACGAGTTGAATTACGGCGCAACATAGGTTCTTACCGTTAATAATGATGATTTTTGATCTTTGGTTGTTGCGACAGAGACATCAACCGACTTTAAAATATCGGACGTTGTTTTTACTGGTGCAATCGTCCAATACCATGTTCGTCCTGCCAATTCTGTTTCCCCTTTTTTAATTGAGGTCGGCGGTTTATCTAACATCATTAGTGCCATTTGGTTATCAACCACCATAGAAGCGAATGTTTTTTCTTCTAAATAACTTAACGTATTAATGTGCTGAGTCACAGAGCGAAGTACACTCAATGCTGCGGTAGCAAAAATAGCCAACGCAACCAAAACCTCAAGCAAAGTCATGCCCTTATTTACGGTTCGATAACTTGATGAGCAATTAGTCATCAACGCTTTCTCCTGGTTTTATTAATGTAATCAAACCAGATTCATCGACGTTAATCTCCCACGTTTTATTCTTTAGATTACCGCGCTCATTCGCTGGTAGAAAACGAACGATCACTGGGGTGACTTCCCCACTAGATAACACCATCACTTGAGGAGGCTTAGGTTTTTTCTTTTCTTCAACGTCAGCGAACATTTCCTCATCAAACAAAGATCCTGGTTCAAATAAACGGTCATCATCGGCCCATGCAGAACCACCAAGTTCCATCTCAAAAGCGATGTCCTCTTCCATTTTTACTTCGGTAAAAAAGCGGCTTTTCTCAAGAGGCAGCCAGCCATCTACTGTTAATGTCATAAAGCGATATTCTTGTCGCTCTTGATTAAAGTAGATGCCGTAATCCATCCCGTTGAGTAAAGCGTCTTCATTAAGAAGTTGCACTAATTGATAAAAACGTGAGGCCTGCTCTTCAAGTTGATCGTCGCTACTTTCAGGCAAACTCATGATAACCGCCATCGAACTCACCGACAGCAGCACCAGTACCAACATAATTTCGATTAGGGTAAACCCAACCTCACGTTTTATTTTCATCGTTGCTCTTATCTAAATTAAGCTTGTGACTTATTGAAAGTCTTGCATGTTCCAGTTACCAATATCAGCATTCGCACCTTCACCGCCTTCTTGACCATCTGCACCTAAAGAGAAGATATCAATCGTGCCATTGTCGCCAGGGCTTAAGTATTGATATTCATTGCCCCACGGATCATTAGGTAGACGACGAATATAACCGTCTGCACGGTAATTACGAGGCTCGGGCGTTGCTGATGGCTTAGATACTAACGCTTCTAACCCTTGATCTGTTGATGGGTACACGCTGTTATCTAGCTTGTACATATCTAATGAGTTTTCTAGTGCCACAATATCGGTGATCGCTTTTTGTTGATCGGCCTTCTCTTTGTTACCCAGTAAGTTTGGAACAACTAAGCTCGCTAACACACCAAGAATAACGATAACAACCATGACTTCTAAAAGAGTAAAGCCGCCTTGTTTACGTTGAGCTGAATTGACTTGCATGGAATAACTCCTAACGTTAAAAATTCATATATAAATAAAAGGAAAAATAGATAGCAGTGAATGCTACCCAACCAAATTGTTTAATTCGATAATTGGCATCAAGGTCGCAACAACAATGAAGAGTACAATCCCTGCCATGAAAACAATAAGTAATGGTTCAAAAATACCTAATGCCATATTCACTAATGATTCAAAATCACGATCTTGATTATCAGCCGAGCGCGTTAGCATTTGCTCTAACTCACCACTTTGTTCACCACTGGCAATCATATGCAGCATCATTGGTGGAAACAGTTTTGTTTGCTCAAGCGAAATTCGTAAACTCGCCCCTTCACGAACATTATCCGCCGCCTCTAACACTTGTTGCTTAAAATACTTATTACTCATTACGTCTGCGGCTACTTTCATCCCATCCAGTAATGGAATCGCACTTGAAGTACAGATGGATAAGGTTCGAGCAAAACGAGAGGTATTTAAACCACGAACCACCTTACCAATAACAGGAAGTCGTAAAATCTTCTTATCCCACGCCAAGCGTAGATGAGGCTTAGTGAGTAACCACTTCACACCAACAATCACCACCACAACAGCAACGACAACCAAAAGTCCCCAATGAACAACAAAATTACTGGCGGCTAATAATATTTCCGTTACGGTTGGTAACCCTTGTCCCATTTGCACAAACTGATCGACAATTTTAGGAACGACAGTAGCAAGTAAAAAGGAGATAACCGCTATCGCTATTAACGTCAGCATGATCGGGTAAATCATCGCTTGTTGTAATTTGCTGCGCATCTTTTGGCGATTCTCAGCATAATCAGCTAACCGATTTAATACCGTATCCAAATGACCTGACTTTTCACCTGCAGCAACCATAGAACAGAACAGATCATCAAACACATGAGGATATTCACCAAAGCTTTCAGCCAATGGATAACCTTCTATCACTTTGGATCGAACGCCCATCATCATGCTACGAATGTGTGCTTTTTCACCTTGTTCTGCAACGGCTTTTAAACACTCCTCTAGGGGCATACCCGCTTGAACTAAAGTGGCCAATTGACGAGTAATTAATGACAAATCATTGACACTAATACCCCGTTTAAAACTTAAACCTTGAGAGGAACTTTTCTGCTGCTTCGATTTAGTTTCAATCACTTCAACAGGAATAAGCCCTTGCTCTTTTAGGCGTTGACGAACTTGGCGACCATTATCACCTTCCATTACGCCTTTTTTCTGTTTGCCATTTTTTTCGAGGGCTTTGTATTCAAATGCTGCCATTTACCCTTCCCGAGTGACTCGCATCACCTCTTCTAGCGTCGTAATACCTTGTTGAACTTTTAATAAACCATCCTGCTGAATACCACGTGTATTTTTACGCACTTCTTTTTCAATTTCTTGTTCACCGGCTTCTTTGTGAATCAGTTCTTGTACCTTCTCATTCACAACCAGTAATTCATGAATACCAGTACGGCCACGATAACCTTTACCATTACAATGCTCACAACCCGCCGGTTTATATAGCACTAAGTCGTCCGATGGCAATAAAGAAAACAGTTTCTTTTGCTGCTCATCGGCTTGGTAAGGGCTTTTGCATTCCTTACATAGAGTACGAACTAAACGCTGGGCAAGAACACCCAATAAAGAAGAGGAAATTAAGAAAGGTTCTATTCCCATATCTCGAAGACGTGTAATCGCACCAACAGCGGTATTGGTGTGAAGAGTCGACATAACAAGGTGACCCGTTAATGACGCTTGAACAGCAATTTCTGCGGTTTCTAAATCTCGAATTTCACCAATCATCACCACATCAGGATCTTGACGAAGAATGGCACGCAACCCACGAGCAAACGTCATGTCTACTTTTGGGTTTACTTGAGTTTGTCCAATGCCATCAATATCAAATTCGATTGGGTCTTCAACCGTTAATATATTAGATTGAGTACTGTCTAATTCACCTAACCCTGCATATAAGGTGGTTGATTTACCAGAACCTGTTGGACCCGTCACCAAAATAATGCCATGAGGACGTTTGATGATATGTTGGAAGTTTTGGTGGTTTTGCGCTTCCATCCCTAAACTGTTTAAGTCTAGACGTGTTGCGTTCTTATCGAGCAAACGCATTACCACACGTTCCCCATGAGAAGACGGCATAGTAGAAACACGAACATCAACCGCTCGACCACCAATGCGTAACGAAATACGACCATCTTGTGGCACACGCTTTTCCGCAATGTCTAATTTAGACATGACTTTTACACGCGAGACCAATAACGGCGCAAGTTTACGACTAGGGCTTAATACGTCACGTAACACGCCATCAACACGGAAACGGATCGACAATATTTTTTCAAACGTTTCAATATGGATATCCGACGCCCCTTCTTTGATCGCTTCACCTAACATGGCGTTGATCAATTTAATGATGGGAGCATCATCTTCTGATTCTAATAAATCATCATTATCTGGTAACTCTTCTGCTAATGAGAAGAAATCATCATTATCAGCCCCTATGTCTTCCATCAATTGCTGCGCTTCTGATGAATTACGTTGGTACACTTGAGTGACTTTGGTATCAAACTCATCTTTAGTTAATTGTATTAATGAAAAGCTAGCCTTACATACTCGGCGAATTTCACACAAAACAATCGGCGATGGTGTGATTGCATAATACAGTACCCACCCTTCAGAGCTGGCCTCAATAACAACCGAATGCCTTTTTGCAAACGAAAAAGGCAAGCGTAAAACGGCTGTAGAGTTAGGAAATAGCATATCTGCCATTATTTATCCTTCTTCTCATCATCAAGCAGATCAAAGAAAGCTTGGATCTCTGCTGGATGCTGCACATCAGCCCCAAACTTAGGAAGCACCGGTATATTGGCATCATCCATTAATTTCAGTCCTTTCTCTGCGTTATACAGTTGCTCTGCACGAATATAATTATATTTACGCTGGGTAATACCATCCGCCGTCATACCATCTCGAATAATAGTCGGCTTAATGAACACCATTAAGTTTTTCTTCTCAACCTGAGTGCTGGTTGATTTAAATAAATACCCTAAAATTGGAATGTCGCCTAGGAAAGGCACTTTCGATTCACTTTCCATTGCTCGTTCATCAATCAAACCACCCAGAACCAGCATTTTGCCATCTTCAACCATCACTGATGTATTTAACTGACGTTTAGCAAAACGTACATCCACCGCGCCATTGGCACCCAATACGTTAGATACTTCTTGTTCGATATCTAAACGAACCGAGTTACCTTCGTTTATTTGTGGTACCACTTTAAGTTTGATACCTACTTCTTTACGATCAACCGTTTGGAATGGGTTTTCATTATTTGAGCCAGAGGTTGATCCGGTTAATACCGGCACTTCTTCACCAACGATGAATGACGCTTCGCCATTATCCATAACCGTGATACTTGGTGACGATAGAATATTGGAATTTGAATCAGTAGACACTGCGGTTACCAATGCAGCCCAATCCCCCATCATGACACTAACCGCCGCACCTTGAACGCCACCAAGCGCAGAAGCTAACGCGGTATAATCGCCCTTAGTCGTGACTTCGTTATAGCCTGTAATATTGCCATTATCATCTTTAATCGTATTAGTTTCTGTTGAATCTTGTGCTTCTTCCAAGCCAACCATGGTGGCACCAATCGATGCACCCGTATTGCTGTATTGGATCATGGCACCCGTTTCGAGGTTACCCCATTGTACGCCAAGGTTTACGCCATCTCCTTCCGACAACTCAACAATTAACGCTTCAATTAAGACTTGTGCACGACGAATATCTAACTGAGCAATGACATCTTTGATTGCACGCATAACATCTGGCGGCGCAGTGATCACTAACGCATTGGTATCAGCGTGAGCTGAGATCATCACATCACTACGGTTACTTGAACTTCCTTTTTGAGAGCCTCCCTTGCTTGCGGTTAAATTATCAGAAACTCCTTTTAAGACATCAACCAACTCTTCGGCTTTAGCGTAGCGTAAATAGACAACTTGGTTATTTCCTTTTGTTGCCATTTCAACATCGAGTTGTTTTATCAATTTTTTAAGGCGTTGACGTACTTTTGGGTCACCCGAAATCAAAATAGAATTTGTACGTTCATCTGCAACCAATTTAGGCTGTAAAAATGCGGGGGTGTTTTTAGCATCTGTCGCTTTATTTAAGGCATCAACAATACGTACCATTTCAGCGGCTGACGCATTTTTTAAATCAACCACTTCGACTTCTTTATCACCCGCTTGGTCTACACGCTCAATAATTTCAGCAAGACGATTCACTACCGCAGCACGACCGGTGATCATAATAATATTCGCGGGGTCATAATGAACGACGTTACCCGCACCCGCATTATCATTTAGCTGACGTAATAGAGGAGAAAGTTCACGAACCGACACATTACGAACCGCGATAACACGCGTAATAACAGCATCACCGGTAATTTTGTCTTTTGCACCAAGAACAGGAACCGCCGATGTTTTTGCGTCTTTATCTTTAATAACTTTTAAAATGCCGCTGTCCATTTCAACAACAGCATAACCATATACTTCAAGCACGCTTAAAAAGAATTGGTAATATTGCTCTTCATTTAAAAGATCATAACTACGGACATCTACTTTTCCTCGAACTGACGGATCAACAATAATGGTCTTTTCCAAATTTCGACCAACAATGTTAATGAACTCTTGAATATCCGTGCCTTTAAAGCTGGCACTAAAGTCATTTGCGATAGCCGATGTCCACATCATGCTACCCGCAAGTAATAAGGCTCCCTTGCCCATCCACTTTTTCACAGTACACCCTTACTCATTTTTTCATCTACCAGCTATAAACCGATAAAAATGTCATGTAGTTGTCCGTCACGTTGAACGGTTAAATTAAGCTCTGTCATTTCTGACATATTTTTCCACAATGTGCCCATTGCAGCAGGATCCGTTAAATCAATCCCATTTAAATTTTTTGCAATATCACCAGGCTTCAAACCTACCGAATCAAATAACTTTCGGTCTTTACCTGGGTTCACTCGATAACCTTCTATTTTTCCATCATTACTGACTTGAGAAAGACGAATGTACTTCAAAACAGATTGCGGATTCTTCGCCATTTCTTGACGAATAGTATCTAACTCATTTTGATCTGAATGTTGACGATTATTCCCTAAGACCGTACCTGAGCTGCCTGTACGATTTGGTTCTATTGAAATTTTTGTGTATTCAATTCCTTCCAGCATTAACGTTTCATCACGGCCATTATTTGCAATAATAATGCGATCTACGCTAATGGCTTTCACTGTTGCTCTTGTGCCATCAATGGTTTCATCAATACCATAAGTGTTCTGTTTTCCTCGATTTCCGATCACCGCTAAACTCAATTTAGGATTAGAACTCGCGACCACACCTGATAATGTCAGATTAAGCTTGGTTTTAGGTGCATCTTTTACTTCAACAGCCTTCGGCTGCTCTATGGCTTTTTCAGCATTAAACTGCCCAAACACTTGACCATTTAATAAACCAGATAAAGAATCATCATTATTTGTCTTTGATGAGGCATTGATAGCGACGGTTTTTGGTGACCATTGAGAAACAGAGGTTTGTGGAGCCAGCATCGACCAAAAAAGAGAGCCACAAATCCACGCGAGACAAGCCACCAAAACAACGGTTACCCCTTTCGATATTGCAGACTGATATATTGACCAATATTGAGAAATTTTTTCGATTTTCATATTAGCTATCATTAGGTACTGTTCTTCCTTTTCTGTCTCACAGAGCAATTAAACATTTGATGTATTTATGAATTATAAAATAACCAGTCATAATTTCCGCAAATGATTCTAATTTCTTAAATTACTAGAATACACATCACGTAATTGATGAAGATAACCGTGTATTAGAGCATTATTTCTCATTAATGACTCTACTTGCTTATCAATTTTGATTAATTCCCCCCAAAAGATTGAAAAAAAAAATCCTGACTCCATCTTAATAAGCAGAGATAAGACATTAGGTACCCATAATGAGTTCAAAATCCAATACTAGCGATGGTATCAGACTCGATAAATGGCTTTGGGCGGCTCGTTTTTACAAGACTCGTTCTATTGCTCGTAATATGGTTGATGGCGGGAAAGTTCATTATAATGGACAACGAACCAAACCAAGCAAATTAATTGATCTTGGTGCTGAAGTTAAACTTCGGCAGGGCAATAACGAAGAAATTGTCGTGATCATCGAGATCCTTTCAGATCAACGCCGTGGCGCTCCTGTTGCACAAACGCTTTACAAAGAAACATCAAACAGTATCAAACAACGTGAAGAAAATGCGAAATTACGCAAACTCAATTCACTTGGCAGCCCACACCCTGATAAACGTCCAGATAAGAAACAACGACGTGACATAATGAAGTTTAAGCAGCAATAAATCCGCTCTTTCTGTTTCACCCCTTATTTATATTGGCTGTTGTCGCTATACTAGAGCGACAACAACCCTCTAATACAATTGCTGGAGTATTTCATGGCAAATAACACATTGCATCGCTACCTATTTGAAGATTTATCTGTTCGTGGTGAACTGGTTCAATTAGACGATGCTTACCAACAAATTATTTCTAGCAAGGAATACCCAAAAGCAGTACAAAACCTTTTGGGTGAGCTATTAGTTGCAACCACACTATTAACTGCAACATTAAAATTTGAAGGCTCAATTACGCTTCAACTTCAAGGTGACGGTCCTGTTTCTCTTGTTGTCATTAATGGCGATAATGATCAAAAAGTTCGTGGTGTTGCTCGCTTTGATGGCGAAATTGCTGATGATGCCACACTGCACCAATTAATGGGTAAAGGTTACCTAGTTATTACTATCGCGCCAAAAGACGGTGAACGTTACCAAGGTGTTGTTGCACTTGACGGTAAAGATTTAGCCGCGTGTTTTGAAGGTTACTTTGAGCGTTCTGAGCAATTAAAAACTCGCTTATGGTTACGTCTGGGTGAATTTGAAGGCAAACCTCATGCTGCTGGTATGCTTCTACAAATTATGCCTGATGGCACCGGTTCAGCAGATGACTTCGAGCACTTAGAACAACTGACTGATACGATCAAAAACGAAGAGCTATTTGGCCTAGAAGCGGAAGACGTTCTGTACCGTTTATACAACCAAGATAAAGTACAACTGTTTGAACCTCAAACGGTTGAGTTTTTCTGTGGCTGTTCTCGTGAACGCAGCGCGGGTGCAATCGTAACGATTGATCGTGCTGAAGTTGACGATATTATAAAAACAGAAGGTAAGGTTTCTCTGCACTGTGACTATTGTGGTACAAGCTACAATTTTGACAGCATCGATGTCGCTAATATTTTTGAAGAAGCAACAAAAGGTAATGATACCGTTCATTAATTCTTCATACAGAATAAGTTCTTTATATTGTTTTAAAGCCAGCCATTAGGTTGGCTTTTTTTATACCTTTTTTTGATATGAAGCACATTTTGAATCGACTTATCCACACTTAATTTTGGTCAAATAATAATCAATTGCATCTAGCGCAATTGATTTCATTAAGAGTAGAATAGACATGTTTCTGTTTTGTGATGGTGATTAAATAACCTGTACTATTTTGTGGTTATTTCATGATATGACTCCCTGTTTTAATTTACCGCGTTGGTAGCATGGGTAGCAGTAAACAATATTAAAAAATAATTAAAATATTAAAAATCCCTACAAAATTCCTTTAAGGAGCACCTATGACTGTAATGGAACACAACAAGGCTGCACAACTTGATCTTACTCAATATGGCCTAACTGGCGTTACCGATATTCTCCGTAACCCAAGCTATGACCAGTTGTTTGAAGAAGAGACTCGCCCTGACCTAGAAGGTTATGAGCGTGGTGTTATGACTGAGCTTGGCTCAGTTTCGGTAGATACTGGTATTTTTACGGGTCGTTCTCCAAAAGACAAATACATCGTAAAAGATGAAACAACCAAAGATACACTTTGGTGGTCTGATCAAGGTAAAAACGACAATAAAGCCATCACTCCTGCTATTTGGGATGATCTAAAAGCCTTAGTCACAGAACAACTCTCAGGTAAGCGTCTATTTGTTATTGATGGTTACTGTGGTGCAAACCCTGATACTCGTTTATGCGTCCGTGTCATTACAGAGGTGGCATGGCAAGCGCACTTTGTAAAAAATATGTTCATTCGCCCAACAGAAGCAGAATTAGAAAGTTTTGAACCTGATTTTGTTGTCATGAACGGCGCGAAAGCGACAAACCCTAATTACGAAGCACAAGGTTTAAACTCTGAAAACTTTGTTGCCTTCAACCTAACTGAACGTGTTCAAATCATTGGTGGTACTTGGTACGGCGGTGAAATGAAAAAAGGCATGTTCGCAATGATGAACTATCTTCTACCACTGAAAGGCATTGCTTCTATGCACTGCTCTGCAAACGTGGGTAAAGAAGGTGATGTCGCTGTATTCTTTGGTTTATCTGGTACCGGTAAAACAACCCTTTCAACCGATCCAAAACGTCAACTGATTGGCGATGATGAACACGGTTGGGATGATGACGGTATCTTCAATTTTGAAGGCGGCTGTTACGCAAAAACAATTCGTCTATCTAAAGAAGCAGAACCTGATATCTACAATGCAATCCGTCGTGATGCACTACTAGAAAATGTCACCGTTCGTAACGATGGCACGATTGATTTTAATGATGGCTCAAAAACAGAAAACACTCGCGTTTCTTACCCGATTCATCATATAGATAATATCGTTAAGCCAGTATCAAAAGCAGGTCATGCAAATAAAGTCATTTTCTTAACGGCTGATGCATTTGGTGTCCTACCTCCTGTAGCGAAACTGACTCCAGAACAAACTAAGTACCACTTCTTATCAGGATTTACGGCAAAATTAGCAGGTACAGAACGTGGTATTACAGAACCAACACCAACATTCTCTGCAGCCTTTGGCGCGGCGTTCTTAACGCTACACCCAACTCAATATGCAGAAGTGTTAGTAAAACGTATGGAAGCGGTTGGCGCAGAAGCGTATATCGTCAATACTGGTTGGAACGGTACAGGCAAACGTATCTCTATCCAAGACACTCGTGCGATCATTGATGCGATTTTAGATGGCTCAATTGATCACGCTGAAACGAAAAATATTCCTGTGTTTAACTTTGAAGTACCAACCTCACTTCCTGGTGTTGATAAATCAATCCTAGACCCTCGCGATACTTATACTGACCCTCTACAGTGGGATAGCAAAGCAGAGGATCTTGCACAACGCTTCATCAAAAACTTTGCTCAATACACAGATAATGACGAAGGTAAGGCGCTTGTAAAAGCAGGCCCTCAACTTGACTAACCCAAGTTAATACCTCGATAAATTCAAGCCCTTCGGTAACGAAGGGCTTTTTTTATTCCTTTGATTCTCGTCTGGCTTTCAAAACAGTGATTACCTTTGAGTAAAACATTACAATAGCTTGATTGAACCTCACTTTTAATCCACTCTTTCTATTCTTATTTCTTTCTGGAGTTAACAATGTATACCATGCTGAAAAGCCTTGGTTGGTTTATCACTTTCTGCCTACTACTTGTGGTCGCATTTTTATCCCTTTTGCATACCCCTTATGCTCAGCCATTGTTAAATCCACTCGTTGAAAAATTATCGGATCAAACAATCTCTTTTGGTAAACTTAATTACTCAATTCAAGATCCTTTGCATCTTACGCTGTCAGAAATCACCATCCACACAGAGAATCAATTGCTCATACAACATGTCGATTTTTGGTTGTCTCAGCACCCTATACAACAACATAAATTGGCGTTTGATAGCATCAAAATTGATGGGTTAAGTTTACAAAATGGATTACCAAAGACGGAGCACCTCGATTGGATTTCGATTGCTCAATTAAGCATCTCTAATTTAGATTTTGCCAATGACGATCTGGTTATTCGCGACGCCCAAGCCCAGCTCACCAATTGGTCTGTTGAAAAAGAAAAAACATTGCCATTTGAAGGCGACTTCCAATTTTCGACTCAACAATTATATTGGCAAGGCGAAGCGCTTGATGATGTATTGATCGATGGCTACTACAGCGAAGATTACACGGCACTACATGGCATATCGCTCACTTGGCGTGATAGCACCATCACCGCTCAAGCTGAACTCAAAGAGAATAGATTATGGGTGATCCCTCAATTCACGCTGCGAAAATTTAATTTAGAGTCTGACAATGCCGACATTATTGGTAAGCCATTAGCATGGCTTGGTGAGCAACATTTCACTTACCAATTTGAACGAATTGATCTTTTAGATATTAATATTGAGCTTCCTCAGTTCTCAGTAAACAATTTAAGTTTGTCTGCTGAGAACGTACTACTGCCTTATCATTTATGGCAACAAAGTAATGCTAATATTTCTTTTAATGCCGATAGCTTGGTATGGAATGAACACCTCATTGAGAAACCTATTTTCAACCTAATGCTCAATGGTAAAGAGGCAAACATCTCAACGCTTTCTTTTGATATTTTTGATGGTAATGTTCAACTTGAAGGTAAAATATCCCCTACCGAAATAAACTTAAAGTCCCTAACATTAAGCCAAATAAAATGGCTACTTAGCGAAAAAGAAGTCTCCACTATTCAACAATACATCAAGCGACTTGAACAAGTTAACATCGCGGATCTGGACATTAATAACATTCAACTGATTCAACTTGATAATGGACATCCCTACCAAGTTTCAGGAGTAAACGTTGAAGGTCGCGATCTCGATTTATTACGCTATTACCAATGGGGATTATGGGATGGAAAACTGTCTTTTAGTGCCTCTAACGCCAGCTTTAATTACCTATTAAGTCAGCAGGTATTGATAGAGATGAACGCTGAAAATGGGTTATGGACAATAGAACGGGCACTCTTTCCTTTGGCAGAAGGACTTGTTGGATTAAATGGCAGTATTTATTTAACTCAAGATAGCCAGCCTTGGCAATTAGAAGCTTATGGTGATGGTTTACCAATCAGTTACCTCACCGCTTTCTTCCCAAATACCATCCCCTTAGAAGGTGTGGCTGAATTCAACTTAAATGCGAATGGTCTTGCGGCTAATCGAGACAGTTTTAATTACAGCTTTAATGGTGAATTAGCGATTATTCCAAGAGAGATGACAACCACCAAAACAGCGCAAGAATTATGGCAATTAAAATTAGGGTTAATGCCCGATAATGAACACCTTGAACCATCGCAACAAGAAAAAATCATTAATACAAAAGTACCACTAAGAACCTACCCTATTCAGGTTGATCCGATTAAAATAACGGCAAATAGAGGGCGAATTTCAATTGCACCAATAAATATTATTGGTGATGCCTTTAATTTCAATATTGAAGGGGATTACGATTTGGTCAATCCAGAAAAAGCGCAAACCGTGACTTCAATAACTCAGCAATGCCATCAATTAGTACAAAAACTGTTTTCCAAAGAAGTTCAGATCATTAACTATTGTCAGTAATAGTTATTACTGACATCAAACAAAAAGCCCCATCAACAGATCGCTGTTGATGGGGCTTTTATATTTTATAAGAAATAATCATTCTATTTCATCAAAATGCCTTGATACCAAGCTTCAGCCTCTTGATATGTTTTTTCTACCGTCTTAGGAGAAAAACCAAGTAAGCGGCTGTTTTTATCAATAAGATCCCAGTCACCAGACTTAATGCTTTCATATAATTCTAACATTGACCCAAGTAAACCCACACGAAGTAGGATCGCTTGTTCAATTTCGTCCGTTAATGACAACTGCTCTAAAACATCATCTAATTTACGATCAAGCAGAGCATCAAGTAGGGAAAATAAACCCACAATAAAAGCTTGTTGTCCTGGAGTTCCATTTTGACAACGGCAAATCATTAATTCACAAAAGCGTCCTTTTATTAAAGACTGCTTATAAAGCTCTTTTGGTTTATTAATTGCGGCATGTGCAGTGGCAACTAAAGTGACAAACAGTTTAATTTGTTCTTCGCCTAAATAAACTAACGCTTGTTTGAATGAAGATATTGGTTTTTCAAGTCGAACAGAGGTTGTGTTTACAAACTTAAGAAGCTGATAAGACAAGGATACGTCTTGGGCAATTAATTGCTCAATCCGAGCGAAATTTACCTCTTCACGGCACACTTCCTGAAATAACTGCATCGTTAATACTTCTTCAGGTTTCACGACTCGATTTTTAATAATTTGTGGCTTACTAAAAAAGTAACCTTGATAAAAATGAAAACCCGCGTCAAATGCTTGCTCAAACTCGTTGTAAGTTTCTACGCGCTCAGCTAAATAATGGCGCTTGCAGCCCTCTTTCTTTTTCTTTTTGACATAATCACACGCAACATCAATGCCTAATTGCATAATGTCTAATTTAACAATGTGTGAATACGGTAAAAATCGGTCCCACTCAGGATCCAAACTAAAATCATCTAAAGCAATAATGTAGCCCATTCGATGAAGATGTTTAATTGCACTAAAAAGTTCATCATTAGGAATACAGGTTTCTAATACTTCGACCACTATCTTTCGCTTAGGGAAAGCCGTTGGAATAAGAGAAAGTAAAGATTCTTGAGGAAAATTTATAAAACTACGAGGAGACTCTAATGCAGGGTTAGTTCCCGCCGACATAAAGTTTTCAACTAATAATCGACACGTGGCCTGATTTGCTTCCATCTCAGGAAACGCATTAGTCTCACCATCACGAAAAAGTAACTCATACCCTATCGTTTGTTTTTTTCGATTAAGTATCGGTTGTCGGGCAACGTATGCATACATAACTGGAAAACGGTATCCTGTGAAAATATATAGGTATGATAAACAATCATATCGGCGAATAACTCCAAATCTTGAGTAATTAAAATCAATGCCGACCTACTAAAAAAGCATAGTAGTCTAATCAAATGAGTAAAAAAATGCGCTTGCTTAAGAACTGTGCAAGAACTTACCAAAATATGATACACATTTCATTATTGTTATTATAATAATATGGAACCCGTATTAATAATCATGCTGTGAGCCTAATGAAAAAAGTCATCTTTACCCAAGAAGCAAACTACCTTGAAGCAATAAAAAACAACATCACCCCTTTTTGGGAAAAACGTCAATACGGATTCTTTCAAGGAGAAAAAGAGACCTCTCTTCATTGGATTAGCTTTACCAGCCCTACAAACACCAAAGCTATTATGGTGGTAAATGGACGTATTGAAAGCGTTCATAAATACCAAGAATTATTTTATGACCTGTTTTGCCAAGGGTATGATATTTATTCTTTTGATCACCGTGGGCAAGGTTTATCCGAGCGATTAACAGCAAATAGTGACATCGGCCATATCGAAGATTTTAATGATTATGTTCTCGATCTAAATAACATAACTCAGCACTTAATTACTCCCGAGCATTATCAAGATTGCTATTTACTCGCCCACTCTATGGGGGGAGCTATTGCAACCCAATATGTTGAAACTCATCCACATCCATATTCAGCACTCGCATTAAGCGCACCAATGCACGGTATTCATATACAACCTTGGTTAAAACCAATAGCGGGTCCAATTAGCCATTATTTGAGCCGCTGGGCTTCACAACCGTCCTATGCATTGGGCCAAGAACCTTATCATGCAAAACCTTTTCTAAATAACACGCTGACTCACAGTGAAGTTCGTTACCAGTGGTTTAGAGAATTATACGACTCAAAACCTGAACTTCAAATTGGTGGCCCAAGTAATCATTGGGTAAACCAAAGCTTAAAAGGCTCAAAGCGATGCATTAAACAAGCAGCATCTTGTGTTATCCCAACCTTGTTATTGCAGGGAGAAAATGATCGTATTGTCGATAATAATGCGCACATCGCCTTTCAAAAAAAAGCAGCCAATTGCCAACTCATCACTATTAAAGAAGCAAAGCATGAACTTCTATTTGAATCCGACGTGTGTCGAAATCAAGCCCTGACCGAGATCTTAGCTTTCTTTTCTCAACATAATAAATAATTAAAAACGTGACGATCCACTAAAGAAAAAAGAGGAAGGTCAATATTATTATCTTTACCCTCTTTTTTCCTTATAAAGTCACGTAAACTGACCTCAGTTGACTTCGAGTCTATTCTTTTCTTTTCCTCTGAGGCTTTATGATTACTATTGTTGCATCTGATCTTGACGGCACACTGCTTACTCCAGAACACAAAATTGCTGATTTCACTAAAAAAACACTTAATAAACTGCACCAACAAGAATTAACCTTTATTTTTGCGACTGGTCGCCACCACATTGATGTGGGCAATATTCGCAATGATGTGGGTATCCCTGCTTACATGATCACCTCTAATGGTGCTCGTGTTCATGATATTGATGACAATCTTATTTATAGCAAGAATGTTCCTGAAGCCTTAATTCCTCAAGTTATCGACCTGTTAAAGCATGATGAAAAGCTGTCTATTCACATGTACTCAGACGACAAATGGTTCTTAAACCAAGAAGATGAGAAGCTAAAAGAATTTCATGATAATGGGTTCACTTACACTTTATTTGATGTGAATAATCCGCCAGTAGAAAACATGGCGAAAATATTCATCACCATGCCTGAACATGAATATTTAGTTCAATATGAAGACCAATTAAAAGCACAGTTTGGTGACCAACTCATGGTGGCATTCTCTACACCTTGGTGTTTAGAAGTGATGGCCTCAGAAGTATCTAAAGGCGCAGCGTTAGAAGCGGTTGCTAAATTATTAGGTAAGACATTAGAAAACTGCATCGCGTTTGGTGATGGCATGAATGATTATGAAATGTTAAGCATGGCAGGTAAAGGGATCGTGATGGGCACATCGCATGAGAAAGTAAAAAAAGCCCTGCCAAATAATGAAGTTATCGGCTCATCTGTCGACGAAGCCGTTGCTCATTACTTAGAAAACTTACTGCTAAAATAAGCTTATTGACTGATTGGCCCATTATAGGCCAAATGGTTAACTACTGTTTAAAAACAAACAGTTAATATAAAAAAGTAGCGAACATAAAAAAGCCAGATGCGTAGTTATACTCATCTGGCTTTTTCTATTTTCATCCGGTCACTTTGTTATTTTTTCTTCGCCCTTGGGTGGGCTTTGTCATACGCTTGAGCAAGATGTTGAAAATCTAAATGGGTGTATATTTGAGTCGTAGAAATATTTTGATGGCCCAGTAACTCTTGTACTGCACGTAAATTACCACTCGATTCAAGCATGTGTGTAGCAAAAGAGTGACGCAATTTATGCGGGCTAATATGACTATTTACCCCTTGCTTCATTCCCCATTCCGCCATTCGTTTTTGCACATTTCGATGCGAAATACGAACGCCCAATTTAGAGACAAATAACCCTTTTTCTTCCGGTTTTGCCAATTGGTTTCGTACTTGTAGCCAATGACCTAACCACTCTTTCGCCTGACCAGAAAACGGAACTTTACGCTCTTTATCCCCTTTACCGATGACGCGCAGTTCGCCTTGACGTAATTGAATATCACGAACGTCAATCCCGACGAGTTCAGCCAAACGTAAACCTGCACCATACATCAACTCCATCATCGCTCGGTCTCGAATTGATAATGGGTCATCTCCATTTACTTCTAGTAATTGCCCCATTTCATCCACATCAATATTTTTCGGTAATGGACGAGATTTACGAGGCGCAGATACCCCTTTAGCAGGATTTGCCGTTAATACGTTACGGAATACAAGAAAATCAAAAAAACTGCGTAATGAAGATAATCGAGTCGATAGACTGCTCGCTTTTAACCCTGAGCGCATCCCTTTACTGGTAATTTGGCGAACCCAGCCCGCATCAACATCTTGCCAAGACTCCACACCAAGTTCGACTAATTGCTCTGCGATGGTAGTGAGTTGGCGCTTATAGCTACGCTGAGTATAAATACTTAAGCCTTTTTCATTACGTAAGAATTCATAAAAAGCATCAAGGTGTTTTGAATATTGAAGTGGAAGTGCATCACTCATGAGAAGTTTTCGACCATTGCATTAATAAATAATGGAACACACTAACCAGCTGTTCTAAAAATAGCGTATCCATATTCGGTTCAAAGTGCCCGCCATCACGACTAGCAAATGCCATGATCCCAACAGGCTTAGATTGCCCTAATGGAAGAATAGCAAATGAACCCAATTGGGTACTTGATTGGTTTAGCCCATCATAGGCCAATAAGTTATCACGCTCAGCTTGACGCAAGCGTCCTAAATAGGCGGAATGCCCATTCAAAAACTTTTTGGTGAAATTATCGAGTGCGATTTTATTAATATTATATTTAGGGTGAGAGTGATCAATAATTTTAATGTGCGCAGTTAAATTAAGAGACAGTGCTTTTTGTTCAATGATTTTTGCCGCTTGAGAAAACCCCTCGCAAGCCAACAGTTGTTTTTGTACATTTGAAAAATCATGAAATAAACGATCATTCTTTGCTGCAAGCGACATGAGCTGAGTAATTTCTTCTTCTAAATCACCAATGCGCTCACGTAATTTACTGACTTGCACTTCAACCAAAGAAACCACGCCTCGTTCAGGCGTGTCTACTTTTATTCGTCCAAGTAATTCTGGATGCTGCTGAAAAAAATCAGGATGGTCCATCAAAAATTGAGCCACAATATCTTCAGTTAGCTGAGTGGATTGCGGCTCGATTGGTGTTACGCCATTCATATAGATAATTGACCATCATAAACATGTGTTGCGGGACCGGTCATAAACAATGGGTAACCTGGGCCTTTCCATGAAATTTGTAAATAACCACCAGGTAAAGATACCTTAACGTCTTCCCCTAATAGTTCTTGCATGATACCGACAGCAACCGCACCACACGCGCCACTTCCACACGCTTGAGTTTCACCAGCGCCGCGTTCATAAACACGTAATTTCACTTCATTTGGTGACACGATTTCCATAAAGCCAGCATTCACACGCTCAGGAAAACGCTCATGACCTTCCACTAACGGGCCGTATTTATCAACGTCATAATTATCAACATCATCCACGACAGTGACACAATGTGGGTTGCCCATACTAACGACACCACAAAACAGTGTTTTATCATCGGCACGTAGTAAATACGTTTTCTCAGCTTGTGTTGCTTTAAATGGAATTTTATTTGGTTCAAATACAGGTTCACCCATGTTCACTGTAATTTGATCGTCATCTTCCACTTTTAAGGTCATTTTGCCTTTTTTAGTACTGACTAGAATACTTATTTTATTGGTTAGACCTTTCATTCTAACGAAACGTGCAAAACAGCGAGCGCCATTACCACATTGCTCTACTTCTGTGCCATCAGAGTTAAAAATACGGTAGTGAAAATCAGTTTCAGGATCATAGGGAGCTTCAACCACCAATAGCTGATCAAAACCAATACCACGATTACGATCCGCTAGGCGACGAATTAAATCTGGTGAAAAGAAAATATTTTGAGTTAAGCAGTCAACCACCATAAAGTCATTGCCAAGCCCGTGCATTTTAGAAAAATGAAAGTGCATAGTTGTTCTTCTTTTTTATATTTTAGGTTGAATACCAAAAGAGCAAGTAACGTTAAGCTGCTTGCTCTTTAATTTAAGTTAGTTTGGTAAGATGGATTCTAGTTCCCATAAAGAACTTAACTCTTCTCGTTTACGAACAAGATGAACTTGGTCCCCATCGACCATTATTTCTGCTGCGCGAGTGCGCGTATTATAGTTTGATGACATAACAAAACCATAGGCTCCAGATGAACGAACTGCAAGCAAGTCATCAGCTTCGAGAACTAGATCACGATCTTTACCTAAGAAGTCACCGGTTTCGCAAATAGGCCCAACTAAATCATAGCTTTGCGCTTCACCTTCACGAGGTGCCACTGGCACGATATCTTGCCACGCTTGATATAATGCAGGACGCATCAAGTCATTCATTGCCGCATCAATAATGGCAAAGTTTTTATGCTCTGTGTGCTTCAAGAATTCAACTTTAGTGACCAAGATACCGGCATTTGCTGCAATTGCACGACCCGGTTCAAAAATCAATTCAAGATCTTCACGACCCACTAAACGACTTAATAACGCCGTTGCGTATTCTGATGGTTGCGGTGGTAATTCATCACGATAAACCACTCCTAAACCACCACCCACATCAAGGTGACGAATATTGACACCTTGTGCTTTTAAGTCATCAATCAAGGCAAGAAGACGATCAGTGGCATCAATGAATGGCGTAATATCCGTTAACTGAGAACCGATATGACAATCAATACCTTGGATATCTAAGTTCGATAGGGTTTGTGCAAATTTGTATACTTCAGGTGCACGATCAAACGCGATACCAAATTTATTATCACGCAAACCCGTTGAAATATATGGGTGTGTTTTTGCATCGACATCAGGATTAATTCGCAATGATATAGGTGCAACAACACCCATTTCAGCAGCCACGGTATTTAAGCGTTCAAGCTCTGGTTCCGACTCAACATTAAAACATTTAATATTAAGTTCTAATGCACGACGCATTTCCACAGCCGTTTTACCAACGCCAGAAAACACCACTTTTGTCGGATCGCCACCAGCGGCTACAACACGCTCAAGTTCACCTTGAGACACAATATCAAAGCCTGAACCTAAACGGGCAAGTGCATTTAACACACCGATATTTGAGTTCGCTTTTACGGCGTAACACACAAGATGAGGTTGTTCACCTACCGAGCTATCAAATGCATTCCAGTGGCGCTCTAATGTCGCGCGAGAATATACATATAATGGCGTGCCATACTGCTCTGCTAATTGTGCAACCGGTAACTCTTCAGCCCAAAGTTGTCCATCATCCTTATAATTGAAATAATCCAATGTCGTCTTCCTTGTCTAGTTCAGTGCTTATTAGTCAGTGATTATTAAATACACTGACTACAAATAAATTATTCTGCTACTTCTGTTTTTGGTGCGTCATCTGCAGGCATGTACAACGAACCCGTTTGACCACAACCTGCCAGTGTTAAGGCACTCAATAGCATTAACGCCATCACTCTTTTTTGCATAAGATTTTACCATTAGTGTTAATATCTGGTTATGCTCTCTATAATCGCACCACAGCCAAGAAAAGCAATAGGATAAATAAGATGAATAACACTGAATTTCACGAGTTAGTCGATGCAAAACTGCAATTAATCGAAGATATGATTGATGAATCTGGTGCCGATATTGAGCCAGTAATCACGGGTAACGTTTTAACACTAGAATTTGAAAACCGCAGCCAAGTCGTGATCAACAAACAAGAACCAATGCACGAGATCTGGTTAGCGTCAAAATCTGGCGGCTTCCACTTCGCTTATACTGATGAGAAATGGACATGCTCTAAAACAGGCATGGAATTTATCGAAATGGTAAAAGAAGAGTGCCAAAAGCACGCAGATGAAGATATTGAGTGGGCTTAACCATTAATGTATTTCAAGCTCCCTTGATTCATTCAAAGGAGCTTATTCGCCTCTTCCCAATACAAAATATCAATATCTTGCTACGTTAAAAAAATCGTTTCTAATTATTCTCAACAAAGGAGTGCTGATGAATAAGACACACGCCCTACTTAAAATAAGTGCTTCTGCACTACTCGCGTTCTCTCTTTCTGGTTGTTCAGTAAGCCCAAATTACGACAAATCGGTCGGTGAAAAAAACTCACTGGTTATTGAGCAACAAATGGGGTTATACAACAATGAATCACTCGATCAATACGTAAAACAAGTCGGGGCTCGTTTAGTTTCTAATCTTGACTCTCCTCAATTTGATTTTAAATTTGAAGTCGTTGATGATCCTGTACCCAATGCATTCGCACTGCCAGGAGGATATATTTATATCTCTCGTGGCTTATTAAATCTGATGAACAGCGAAGATGAACTCGCTTGCGTATTAGCCCATGAAATTATTCATGTAACGGAAAGGCATTCAATACAGCAAATGAAACGCAGCATTCTGCCTGGGATAACCCAATTGCCCGGCAACATTGTCGGAAGTGTCATCAATGAAGATTTAGGCAATTTAATTAATACTCCCTTCGCTTTTAGTAGTAGCCTTTTAATGGCGAATTACAGCCGTTCTCACGAAACAGAATCTGATGATCTCGGTGTCGCATTAGCCGCAAAGGCGGGTTATGACCCAATGGCAATGGGCGTAATTTTAACGCGTCTAAATCACGCGGTAGAGTTTGAAACACAAAAAGAAACAGAAAAAAGCTACTTTGATAGCCACCCTTACACTCCTGAACGCGTAAGCCATGTTGATCACTCTGCTAGTATATTAACTGCCGCTTCATTGCCGCCTATTCACTCTAACTTTCTTAATTATCTCAATGGGTTAGTTGTTGGTAACAATCCAGAAAACGGTACATTTACTGATTCTCTTTTCTTGCAGCCTACGATGGGCTTCACCATTAATTTCCCTAAAGATTGGCAAACGGTTAACCAACCTCAAGTCGTTGCTGCCATTAATGACACGCAAGATGGATTCGTTGCTCTCTCTGTTTCTGAGCCAGAATATACCGCAGAACAAACCGCGCATCGATTCAGTCAATATTTAGAACAAAAATACAATTACGCAGCTCAAGTCAACACCATCGATTTACCGTGGGGAGCAAGCATGTATAACGTGCAATTGGTTGATGATAGTGCGGATAAAAAGGCATTTATCAATCAATATTGGTTAGATTTTAATGACATGACTTATCAGGTTTTAACGTTAAGTACTGATAACAATAAAGATGAAATAACGTCATCTGCGACATCACTGCAACCGATAACCAACCAGCAAATTGCGACTATCACTCAGCAAGAAATAAGGGTTGTAACCGCTCGTAATGGTGAGAACTTAAATACATTAACCAAACGTAATGACTCCCAGTTATCGGCTGAAGGGGTTGCGGTATGGAATGGTTTAAAAGGAAATGCGCCATTACAACAAGATCAAAAAGTAAAAATCGTCGTCACTCAACCTTATAAAAAATAATACCAATCACAGTAAGTCAGTGACCAGAAATAGCGAAGGAAAAATGCTTGAAAACAAGGCGGAGTTTTCTGATAAGTAGTTATTCTACAATCAAAAATTCCAACGCAGTTATCGAGCATTTTAACAAGCTAGGATGAACAATTATTTACTACGATTGGTATAAATATATCGATATAAAAAAAGGGCCTCAATATCATATTGAGACCCTTTTATTTTTCGTTGTTATAACGGCTTAATTACGCACCAATACCCGCATGACGTAACATGGCATCCACTTGTGGCTCACGACCACGGAAGCGTTTGAATAACTCCATTGGCTCTTCACTGCCACCCATTTCAAGAATATTATTCAAGAAACTTTGGCCTGTTTCTGTATTAAAAATGCCTTCTTCTTCAAAACGCGAGAACGCATCTGCTGATAATACTTCTGCCCATAGGTAGCTGTAATAACCCGCACCATAACCGCCTGCAAAAATATGACTAAAGCTATGAGAAAAACGGTTCCACTCAACACTTGGTAATACCGCTACTTTCGCTTTTACTTCAGCTAGCGTTTCTAATACTTTTGCACCTAGATCAGGATCGTAGTTTGTGTGCAATGTGAAATCGAACATTCCGAATTCTAACTGACGCAAAATAAACATCGCTGATTGGAAGTTTTTTGCCGCCAGCATTTTATCTAGCATCTCTTTTGGTAGCGGCTCACCCGTTTCATAGTGACCAGAAATAAACGCCAACGCTTCTTCTTCATAACACCAGTTTTCTAAAAACTGACTTGGCAATTCAACCGCATCCCAAGGCACGCCATTGATACCAGACACTGACGCCACATCAATTTGCGTTAGCATGTGGTGAATACCGTGACCAAATTCGTGGAATAAAGTAACCACTTCATCATGAGTAAATAGTGCTGGCTTACCACCAACAGGCTTACTGAAGTTACACGTTAGGTACGCCACTGGCGTTTGCAGTTCGCCATTTTCAGTTAAACGACGAACACGACATTCATCCATCCATGCGCCACCACGTTTGTGTTCACGCGCGTATAAATCTAAATAGAAGCTGCCACGTAAGGTGTTGGTTGAATCGAAGATATCAAAGAAACGCACTGATTCATGCCATACATCAACGCCTTCACGCTCTACCACTGTCATACCAAACACACGATTTAATACTTCAAATAGGCCAGAGACGGCTTTTGATTCAGGGAAATAAGGACGTAATTCTTCATCTGAAATCTGATATAGCTTTTGCTTTAATTTTTCAGAGTAATAAGTCACATCCCATAGATCCAACTCATCAATATCAAACTCTTCTTTTACAAACGCTTTTAGCTCTGCAACTTCGCGCTCACCTTGAGGTTTAGCCTTCGCTGCTAAGTCATTTAAAAAACCAAGGACTTGCGTTGGGCTCTCGGCCATTTTTGTTGCTAACGATTTTTCACTGTACGAAGAGAAACCCAATAGGCGCGAGACTTCATGACGAAGATTAAGCTCTTCTGAAATAAGATCGGTGTTATCCCACTTACCGGCATTTGGACCACGATCCGATGCACGAGTCACAAACGCTTCGTAAATTTCACGACGCAGTGGTTTATTATCAGCATAAGTCATTACTGGAATGTACGATGGCATTTCTAGTGTCAGTAACCAACCGTCCAACTCTTTTGCTTCGGCTGCGGCTTTTGCGGCGGCCATTGCTGATTCAGGTAACCCTGATAATTCCGCTTCATCGGTAATGTGTTTTGACCAACCCATGGTTGCATCAAGTACATTGTTGCTGAAATTTGAGCTTAATTCTGACGTACGCTTACTGATATCACCGTAGCGTTTTTGTTGATCCGCCGGTAAGCCAATGCCTGATAATTCAAAATCACGCAGCTCATCAACGATTGTTTTTTGTTGAGCTTGAGACAGCGTTGCAAACGCGTCACTCTGTTTAATTGATTTATACGCCTCGTACAGTCCTTTATTTTGACCAACCCATGTTCCGTACTCAGATAACGCAGGTAAACACGCTTCATACGCTTCACGCAATGCTTCACTGTTTTGCACTGAGTTCAAATGGCTCACTGGTGACCAAATGCGACTTAGGCGGTCATCGGTTTCTGCTAGAGGGATAATAATGCTCTCCCAACTTGGCGCAGCATCAGAGGCTAATACTTCTTCCACTTTAGCGCGACAATCTGCAATGGCTTGTTCTACCGCAGGCTGAATGTGTTCAGGCTTAATTTGAGAAAACAGCGGTAAATCAGTAAAGGTAAGTAACGGATTAGACATATTCATTCCTTTTCTATTTTTCATTTTTAGGATCGGCTTATCCCTTAAAGATGGTGCTTAATGGATAAAATTTCAATGGCTGATGCAAGAGTACACACATTGAGCTATAAACTTGGGTATAATCATAAGATTCCAATAGTGAGAGTTCATCCATGCTAAGTTATCGTCACAGTTTTCATGCAGGCAACCATGCCGATGTAGTTAAACACATTGTTCAAAGCCTTATCCTTAATTCATTAACTCAAAAAGATAAGCCATTTGTTTATCACGACACCCATTCAGGGGTTGGCCGTTACGATTTAACGCATGAATGGTCTGAAAAAACAGGTGAATACAAACAAGGTATCGAACGTATTTGGGATAAAACAGACATTCCAGAAGAAATTACCAGCTACCTTGATGCCGTAAAAGCATTAAACGAAGACGGTGAATTACGCTATTACCCAGGTTCTCCATGTGTTGGTCGCGCGCATATCCGTTGCTATGACCGCATGGTATTAACCGAGCTTCACCCATCAGATTACCCATTACTTGAACAAGAATTTGATCGTGATCGCCAAGTGTCTATTTATAAAGAAGACGGCTTTGCACGATTAAAAGCAAGTCTTCCACCAAGAGAGCGCAGAGGATTAGTCTTAATCGACCCACCTTATGAGCTTGCAAAAGAATACTACGACGTAGTTAACGCCATTGGCCAAAGCCACAAGCGTTGGGCTACAGGTATTTATGCGATTTGGTATCCTGTGGTTAATCGTTGTGACATCGACGATATGATCAAAGGCCTTAAAAAATTAGATATCCGTAACATTCTGCAAATTGAGTTAGGTGTTTCTGCGGATACTAACGAGCGTGGCATGACCGCATCTGGCATGATCGTCATTAATCCACCGTGGAAATTAGAAAGCCAAATGAACACGATTTTGCCTTTCTTAAAAGAAGCAATTGCCCCTGCAACTGGTCACTTTAAAGTAGAGTGGATTGTTCCAGAATAAAAAAATAAGGGTTCAGGCCGGTCGCAAGCTCCCTTAAAGGATTCAGGAAAAAAGATAGCATTTGCTCAGTTTTATCTCTTTCCTGAAACCTGCAAGCGAAGCGATCTGAATTCTCATCGCTTTTGAAACCTCGTAGGCCTTGAAAAAGAAAAATTTGGTCGCATTTCATACATAGTATGTAATAAGAATTAAAAAATTATTGGAGAGAAAGTAATGGCTACGCATTTTGATTATATCTGTATCGGTGGTGGTTCTGGCGGTATCGCATCAGCAAACCGTGCGGCTATGCACGGCGCAAAAGTTGCTCTTATTGAAGCGCAAGAGCTTGGCGGCACGTGTGTAAACGTGGGCTGTGTTCCTAAAAAAGTAATGTGGCACGGTGCGCAAGTTGCTGAAGCAATTAACTTATACGCTGAAGATTACGGCTTTGATGTTGAACTGAAAAAATTCAACTGGAGCAAAATGGTTGAAAACCGCCAAGCGTATATTGGTCGTATTCACGAATCTTACGATCGCGTTCTTGGTAACAATAAAATAAACGTAATTAAAGGCTTCGCTAAGTTTGTTGATGCAAACACTGTTGAAGTAAATGGCGAACATTACACAGCCGATCATATTCTTATTGCTGTTGGTGGTCGTCCAACCATCCCTAATATCCCAGGTGCAGAATACGGTATTGATTCAAATGGTTTCTTTGAGATCACTGAACAACCAAAACGCGTTGCGATTATTGGTGCTGGTTACATTGCGGTAGAGATTGCTGGCGTTCTTCACTCTCTAGGCACAGAAACTCATTTATTCGTTCGTAAAGAATCTCCACTACGTAGCTTTGACCCAATGATCATCGATACGTTAGTTGAAGTAATGAACACAGAAGGCCCAACCCTTCATACTCATTCTGTACCAAAAGAAGTAGTAAAAGAAGCCGATGGCAGCCTAACGCTTCACCTAGAAAACGGTGAAAGCCAAAACGTTGATACCCTAATTTGGGCGATTGGTCGTCACCCAGCGACTGATGCTATCAACCTAGAAAAAACAGGCGTTGCTACTAACGATCGCGGTTACATCAAAGTTGATGAATACCAATCAACTAACGTAAAAGGCATCTACTGTGTTGGCGACATCATGGAAGGTGGCATCGAGCTAACACCTATCGCAGTTAAAGCGGGTCGTTTATTGTCTGAGCGTCTATTCAACGGTCAAACAAACGCAAAAATGGACTACACATTAGTTCCTACGGTTGTGTTTAGTCACCCACCGATTGGTACGATTGGTCTTACTGAACAAGAAGCTGATGAGCAATACGGCAAAGACAACGTAAAAGTGTACACATCAGGCTTCACGGCTATGTACACCGCCGTTACTAAGCATCGTCAACCTTGTAAAATGAAACTGGTTTGTGCGGGCGAAGATGAAAAAGTGGTTGGCCTACACGGTATCGGTTTCACCGTTGATGAAATGATCCAAGGTTTTGCAGTAGCAATGAAGATGGGCGCAACTAAGGCTGATTTCGATGCCGTTGTGGCTATCCACCCAACAGGTTCTGAAGAATTTGTAACGATGAGATAGTCTATTTTTAGACTGTTTTAACGATAAAAACGCCGCCAATAGTTAATATTGGCGGCGTTTTTGTTCTCTAATTTGTATTTAAATTTAATGCGAGTGATGATGATGACCACAACCACAAGTCGGTGCAGCGATCACACTTTGTAGGGGATGAAACTCCATTTTTTCTTGCAGAGCTTCTGGTGTTAGTGAATTAATTAACTGCATGTTTTCCATATTTACGACATCTACATCGCTTAATGCACGTTGCGCTTTGGTCACTTCAATGAATTGACAGCTCAATGCTTCTGGCAACGTAAACTCACGAATCGCACACAATAAATTGGTTGCAGTATCTACCGCTATCATAGAAACAGATAGAGCTTTATCTTCTGTCAGTGTGAAGTAATCTTCAGGAATAGCGGCTGAGTTTAATTGCATTTCAAATGCTAGATCACCAAAACTAACCACAACCAAACAACCCCCATTATCAGAGGTAATGACACCAAGTTGCGCACCGGTTTGGCCTAACATCGCTTGTTCATCAGCGGTGATATTAGCAAGACCGACATAAAGCATATTTGGTAAGTCATTACGGAACAACTCAAGCATTGCGCCATCACCTTCTTGGAACGGGTGATCTGTAAACGTTTGTCCAACTTGAAATTGCGGAGTGTTGTGTTCAGCCATAATGATTACCTTCTATGCATTAACTCGATTTGATGAGACTAAGTGTAAGCTTTATTTGAAAAATGACTATCCCAGTAAAAAGAAAATGACTATTACGTTAGTGTAATAATGAAAGTAACACTCTAAAAATAAAGAAGTTATTCTACCCCTCAACTTTCATACAATATAGCCACCTTTAAATTGACTTACAGGCCTAAACATATAGAATGCGCCAAATTTATAAATATGCATTCCCCCAATGAATAAGTCAGCCTCTCGACTAACCACTCTCCTTATTGGATTATTAAGCACATATACTTATGCAAATGACATAGGCCATCTTTACTTTGGTGCCGATCTTAGCATCAGTAATGAAACCAAATTAGATGGATTTTCAAGTCCCCTTAATGAAACATCAGAGATTGGTTATAACGCCCATGTAGGTTACCTCTTTAATATACATAAGCTGGTCAAGTTAGGCATTGAAGCTGAATATCGACAACTTGGGGAAAATAACTATTTACATGAAATGATTGTCGAAAGTTCAGCGGTCTTTGTAAATCTAAAACCTAAATTTGTTAATTCAGAGACTCTACTTTATTCGGCTATATTATTAGGTGTTGGCAAAGTAGATTCTAATTTTAAAACCTATGACGCTGAAGTAAGCCACGTTAATACAGGGTTTCAGTATGGCATTGAAGTTGGTTATGATTTTAAATCAGGACTTTCTACCTACCTAGGCTATAAAGAACTAAAAACCGATATAGAACACATTGAATTAATTAGCACAGGTACTTATGCAGGAATGAGCTACTCATTTTAATATTATAATAAGAATATACACATGGCACTAGGTAGCACTACAACTGAAATTTTCTATCAGTTAATGGATTATAATCCTGCACAAAAGCAGGATTATTTACAGCAACTTAAAATCACAAACCTTGCACTATACCAAGAGATATTACCTCTTCTTGAGCATGAAGAATCCGATCAAATTGCTGAACTGTTTCAATTTACCATCCAAAAAACAGATCTTAATGATTGGGATTTTAGCCATCAAATAATTGATAAATACAAACTTACTAATGAATTGGGTCGTGGCGGTATGGGAGTGGTTTATTCTGCGCATCGTGCAGATGATACCTTCGAGCAAGAATTAGCTATTAAATTCATTCAGCCTATATTAAATAACGTATTAAGTAAGCACGCTCTTTTTGAAGAAGCGCAATTATTAGCTCGCCTGAATCATCCTTACATTGCCAAAGTGTTTGATGGTGGGCGATATGAAGAATACGTTTATGTGGTCATGGAAAAAATTCATGGCCACACCTTAGATAGTTATCTTATTAGCGAAGCGCCCTCAAAAAAACAAAAATTGGTGCTTTTTCAACATATTTGTGAAGCGATTGAACATGCTCATCAACATCAAGTATTACACGCGGATTTAAAGCCTGAAAATATTTTAATTGATGGACAACGAACACCAAAATTAATCGATTTTAATTTAACGCAAAAAGTTCAACATCAAGTGAGTACGAACATGAATGTACTTGCTTACAGTAAGGAATACGCTAGTCCAGAACAAAAAGCAGGTGACTATTTAACACAACAGAGTGACATTTACTCAATGGGTAAAATTTTAACCTTGTTGTTTCCGAATGAAATGCCTAATTCTGACATTTTTGCCGTACAACAAAAATCAACCCAAACCGAGCCAAGCGAACGCTATATTTCTGTACTTGAACTGCGTCAAGAGATAACCCGAATAATAGAATATCGGCCACTAACAAGTAAAAAAAACACGCCATTGTATACATTACGCTGCTTGATAAAACGTCGACCATTACAATCATTATTGGCAAGTGCATTAATCATATTAAGCCTCAGTTTTTCTATTGTATTGGTCTTACAAAACCAAAAATTAGAACAAGAAAAACAAATTGCAGAAAATATGATGTATGAAGTGACTCGTTTACTGTTTCATGCGAAAGGAACAAGATCGGCGCAAGTTACTGTAGGGTCAATCTTAGAGCTGACTCGTCGCCGAATTCTTTCAAATCCCGACTTACCGACCCATATCAAACAAAAAATGTTGTTGGCGATGATGACTCCTGCACCCAAAAGATCCATAGAAAATAGCCAAACCAAACCACATAATGCGTCATATTTAGAAGAATAAACCATGAAAAAAATGAAATGGATTCCACTTATACTATTAAGTATCACGACTGTCAGTCACGCCAATTCGGAAGTAAAAACGGGCTTTTTTATTGACTCCCCTGTTACTGGGCTCTATTACGAAACCAGTTCAAATCTCTCAGGTGTCACTAATAAAGGCGCTTTTGATTACCGCTCGGGTGATGTGGTGCATTTTTTCCTTGGTAAGGATAATTCTGGTTATTTAATTAGTACACTGTCTGCTCAAGAGGTGATCACCCCAACCCTAGCTAGCACGACACCAAGTAAAAGCATCAACCTTACCCGTTTATTGCTCTCATTAGACAGCACACCAAATAACCGTGACGAGATCATCTTAGCTAGCCAAGCCTTATCCGATACCGCATTTCAACAACAATTAAAAAATATTGATCTCTCTACGCTTGACCAATCTGCGCAGCAATTAAATATAGATTTAGTATCGATTGAAGATGCGGTAGAGCACCTCAACCAAAGTCAGCGCTACATTGAAAAAAACTTCACCTCTGATGAGATCATTTACCGTCCTTTAAATAAACATTTAATTGCTATTTACATTAAAAAACAAGACTGGAGAGGGCGTCGCTGCTATTACGACTTAAAATACAAAAATCACCCTAAATACTCTCCACCACTAGGAAAAATTGAATACTCAGTCGGAAAAGAGTACCTCACACAATACCCGAGTATTGGTGATTACTTTCAAGGCTGCCAATTAATAAAAGAAAAGGCCTTAACCCATGACCAAATCCCAATCAAAAAAACCTTAGGCTGGGGGGGGCTGATTGCCTGTGCTGCATCAGGCTGCACACGTAACGACCTTAATGGTTTTAATGTAGAAAACCGCAAAGACGAAGACGACTGGAAATACCGCTCTATCGCCATGAACTTTGACCCTGAAACTCAACTATACATGAGCAAAACACAAGGCTTAGGGAAAAACGAACATGTTAAATACTTTAATGTAGGCGAGTCATTTGGTTTTGTTTATGAAAAGAAGAAAGGCAGCAGTATCGCCTTTGAAGGTATTTGGCAGCAAACCCAGTATGAAGATGAAAAAATAACGCAATCTTGCTTACTTATTGAAGATAAAAAAATATTTACTACGCCGTCGAAAAAAGAGAACTGCCCGACTAACCGTGCCTCATACTCGAATGATGTAACCAACCAGTATGGCGACATGTGGTGGGTGCAAAATTCAACACCTTATGCAGAGTTAGAGCAAATGAATTTACTTGTTCGTTGGCATGAAAAAGGAAAAAAACCACAGTACACCTCCTGGGAATATCTTCCTGCCGGTGCGACATGGGATCAAGGCTTACTCTATCGTTATCAACAAAATAAACATAGATATCCTAATGGAGTAGAAGAGATGCATACTTTCCGGATCTCAGAGTTTAGAAAAATAACAGGACGAACATAATGACAAACTCATCTGAATTAACTCAAATAATTCATCAATGGCAATCAGGTAATAAAGGGGCAGAAAACCAATTATATCAATTTGCTTATCTACACCTACGCCACATTGCCAAAGAAGAACGTTTACGTATTGCTGAAAAATACGGTGACAATAATAATGTAATCAATGACAGCATGAACAGCACCACCGCTTTAATTCATGATGCTTACATCAAGTTGTCTCATTCTGACCTGGAAGATATAAGCTCAAAGCGTGAGTTTTTTCTCATGGCCGCTAAAATTATGCGTCAAATTCTGATCGATAATGCGCGCACTTTACAAGCAAAAAAACGCCAAAAGACCACCACTATAGAACAAGATAATGACCGTTTTGAGTTATTTGTCATCATGGATAAAGTGCTAGATACCTTTAGTGTTCGATATCCTCGTCAATCGAATGTCATCAAACTCAAATATTTAATGGGCTTACAAAACAAAGAAATTTGTTCACTCTTAGAGTGTAGCGCCAGTTTGATTGAAAAGGACCTCAAATTCTCTCGTTGTTGGTTACAGTCAAGAATGGCATAAACCCATTACTTTTCTCTTGTCGCCCCTCTTACTTTTTAGGTCTTTAAAATGGCTGTTCGTTTTTCATTATCGTCTATCTATTGGGTTAATTTTGCCATTATTTCACTCACAAGCGGCTGTTTTTTTTATATGGATCCGACGTCAAGCACAGAAAAAAAACAAACGACCAATACAATTAAAAACGAAGAGAATCATACAGATAAAACAAAAACAACCAACTGGCCTATGATAGGCCAAATGCATTCAAGCTCTGATGGGATAATTACAAAAAAGAAAGAACAACAAACATCAAGACTACTGCCTATAGCTATCTCTACAAATAAAAACAATGAGGCAGAGGTGCCTCTAGCCTCGTTTTTAAGTGATGCTCACTCATCAATTGCATTCTCAACACCATTAGAAAATAAACAATTTTTTTCACAGAAAAATCAAAAACCAGAGATAAATAAAAATATACAACAACGCCTTCAAGAACACTTAAACCATTGGGAGTTCACTGAATCAACACCTGTGAATTATGTATTTAATTTTCACGGATTATTTATCGATGCTGAGAGCGACTTTATAACTACTCGTGTGACTTTTTTCTCTGAGGGCTTACGTCTCAAAAACCGAGGGGCGCTGCTCATTACTGGAATACCAAAACCAAGTGAGCAGCCAAGCACACTTATTATCTCCGCCAGAGATGAGCAACATGGCGATAATGAAGACGCTTGGGTGCACGCTAGTTTTGATCTTCCAACACTCGGTGACGCTCCAATCACAGAGAAAAAACATCCTCTCTTAGACCAAATATGGTACCGATTAGAAAGTAGTTATCTCTTTTTAGATGAAGGATTTGAGTATGAGACGGTTTATTGTGAAGCCTTTAAATTTATCAATGACCAAGCCTATTATGCCAAAAGTACAACGAAGCAAACCTGCCCTGATGATGCGCAATTACAGCAAATTGGTACCTATCATTTAGAAGGTCAGACGTTGGTTGTGATCAGTAATCGATCGGTATTTGATACCAATCTAATTTGGGATATCAAACATTCATACCTCTCAACAAAGGGGAAAGGAGAAAGCCACTTAGCCACCGTGTCCAGCGGTAAACATGTTGAGACATATACGCTATTAAAAGACAAAACAGCAATGGAGAGTCGTTTAAATATCACTACCGGGCAGGAGCAATATCAAATGGAAAAATTTGAATACCTCTTACCTGTACGGAATAGCCAGGATGCAACCATACAAAATAAATACACTTATTTACCGGTAACCGCTGGCATTTACATTTTTGATAATAGGAAAATTGATTCACTTTATTATCAATCTGATTCGGATTTAAACATTAACTCTCAAACCCATGATATGCGATGCGAAGACATCACCTATTTTTATCAAAGCTCCACGATGGGTGGCCCAGGTGAATTCAGTGAGATCATTTCCACATCCTTAGATGACCGCAATGGCAGTCCGATTGAATGTGAGATGAGAACTGACACGAGCATCAATAAGACATTTGTTTATCTCGATTTAGATTACGATGACTACCATGAATTTGTAGAAGGAGAAGTCTACAGCTACGTTCTCAAGCCAAAACCTGAATACGCTCATATGGTGGAAGAGCTTAAATTAAATTTGATTTATCACGACCCAAATAAATAAGACTAATAATAGAGACACTCATGATAAAAAAACGCATTCTTTCCGTTACTATTCTTTTCGCCTTAACAGGGTGTAACGATGACCTATTGCTTGATACTGCACATCAAACCGTGCCAGCAATGCCAAACGCCATTATTTTTGATGATATAAACCATGATGGCATGCAAAGCACGGATTCAGAGCCAACACTAACCACAACGGACATGAAAGGTAAATTTCGCTTACCGTCAACCACCAAGCTAACGGGAGATCTCGCCGTTAAATCGCAAGATAATACGTTGGTTTTACGCACCCCTAACAACGAAAAAATCATCTCATCTCTGACTGATTTAGTGGTAATTGAGATGAATAAAGAGAGAAATCAGGCAAGAACAACCAAAGAAGAAGTGATACTAAAGCAAAACGCAATAAATAAGGTTGAATCAGAATTAGGGATCACAAACACAGAAAAAAGCCCCCTTTTCTCCCACTTTATCAATGAACAAAATACTGTACTCACAGATACCGCAGAGTATTTAACTGCGACTAAAATCAGTGACCCAATAGCCTATGAAAAGAACTCATTACTTATTGCATCAACCGCAAGTCAGTTAGCCAATAATCCTATTAAGTGCAGCATCGCAGAACAAACCTTGAGTGTAACGGCCAAAGGAGAGCGAGTATGTAATGCATCCATAACCATAAACCCTAGTCTTGCGGCCTATTTACAACAAAGTTTACCAAGCCCACTAAAGGGCACCGCTTTTGACGGGTTTGAAGCTTCTCTTTTCGATTTATTTAATAACGATATCGACCTCGGTAACAGCAGTAACGCATCGCCAATCACCCTTTATAGCCCAACCTTATCGGCGACAGGTATTACTGCAAGTATTCTATGGGGTAGCAACCTTAAATTATCACCGACGAACCTAGTTTCAGGTGGAGGAAAACACCTTATCATCTTAACTATGGATGACATTGGGCTTAATTTAGGCACGATTGATAACCCTAAAAATAGCTATGAAACCGTGTCCACGACCAGCGTCACGTTTGAATTAACTATTCTTCAAGATAATAATAACCTCAGTGTTAATATAGAGAAACACGCGCAACTGCAAACTAAGATTAATCAGTGGGATCTCTCTGTTGATGAGCCGTTTCGTACCACCCTACTATTAAACTCATTATTTAATAATCCGACAGATACCTTTAGCCATGTTGAGTTAAAGCGCATTGATATTAGCGGGCTTCAGTCTTTTGATCAAAATACCTCATCAATGACGATTGAGGGCACGCCTTTATATGCGGCCGAAGCAGGAAAAACGCTAATAATTTCTGGTGTAGATAAGCAAGGTGACCATGTAGATGCCATTTTTACGCTTCCAGAAGTTAAATCTAATTACTTACCACCAACAATAACTAACGGTGCCGACCTTGAAGATCGCTTTATTTATATCAAGCCCATAGAATCATTAAGAGATGAATCAGGTAATCACCTTGGAGCTGGTGTGGTGTGTGAGATCCGCTACTTTAACTCTACGGATTCAAGCCTCTATTCTTATGCTCGTATTTTAGAGAGTTATAGCCAATGCCCTGTTTTTTCTGAAAGCACTATCCCAAGTGAAAGTAATGGGTTTGAGAATTATGGTCAATATACGCGAGATCAGCCCTCAAACCGCATTACTTTTGAGCTAGAAGAGGATGGTGAATTTATGACAATAACTTATCAAGCCCAAGAGATAACCATTAATGATGAGTCACATTTACTAATGCATAACAGCGAAAGCATGGGTTATGAAAGTATGTATAACCTCAATACTGGTTATTTATCCACTAAAATCATTAATTCGGTGCTCGTTAACCCGCTCGATACCGACATTAACAGTCAGGTGAGTTTTTTAGATGATGATGCTCAACCACAGCAATTAAGCGTGACGGCCTCTATACCCTCTAGCGTACCAGCAGGTGAAGCGGGCAGTGCTGATGCTAATTTAATTTTACATAATATGACATGTGACCAAGCGACCAGTATCTATTCATTTACCGCTGACTATTCCATTATGGGAAATCCAATGATGTGGGACTTAGAGACTACATATGAAGATAAAGGCAGTGATTGCCATGTGGATTTTTCAAGCCAATCACGACTCTCTTCTGCGATTCATACTTTATATGGTGAAGTCAATACACCGTACGCGGCTAAATATGAGGAAATTTCTTTTAGTTTTAATAATTTAAAAGATTAGCCTTTCTTTATGAAATAAAGTAAATAAAGCCCCGGTGAAGATCGGGGTTTAATTTCATTAAATATAGATTAAAGTTCAATTAATTAGAATTTTTCCTATGATAGGCTAAAAACTCCAAATCGCTTGTAAACCAGTACTAAACGTATAAGTATCAGCTTCTGGTAAAGTTGCGTATCCACTCTTCATCTCCCGCTCAGTACATTCTCCATCAATCATCGTTACGCACGTTTCAAATTGTACTTTTTGTTTATCTGTTTCAAAGCGTTTTTCATAACCCAACATTGCATACCAACCTAAATGAAGGCCACGCATAACCTCATAACTAACCGTACCTTCAATTGAAGTTCTTACACCAAAATCATTAAATGTATTATCTTCAAATTGTGTATTTTTAGTCACGCTATAAATCGGTATACCAAAGACAGCTCGTCCACTGATCTTCCATTTATCATCACCAAATAAAGAGCCATTATCATAAGCTAAACCCAGGTCGACAAAGATATCTGTCGAGGTTTCTTCCCATGAGCCATAAAACACTTTATTAGTGAATCCGTTGTGATTTTTCATGCCATAACGAGTGTATGTTTGGTAGGTTAACGCGGGACCACCAATCACCCTCCACTCGTCTGTCATTTTATAATGCAATTGAATATTGGTTGCCGTTTTTAAATATTCAAATTGATTGGTCTGCATAAGTTGACTGTTATTATTCCAATCTTCTTGAGCACTTTGCGGTGAAAATGACGCTAAAGCATCTATCGAAAAGTCAAAATCCTCATTGATATAGTACAACCCTCCACTATTTAGTACTGGATTTGTGATCGTCACTTTTGATTGAAGAGTACCGTAATACTCTTCATACATCACATTTTCAAACCCGAACGTAAAATACGAATAACCGTAATTTTTATCTTCTTCCTGCGCCATTACAAAACACGGTAATAGGCCTAGCCAACATATTTTTCTCATCGTTTAAATCCATTGATTATTTTGAGCAGAAATATGAGTGATTCATTCCAAAAAACCAATAGTGCTATTGATAAAAAAGAAAAATAAATTTTACGGTTTTTTTCGTATTTTCCGTGTATTGAAAGTAGGAACAATTACACGTAAAAACGCGCATAAATAAAAAGCCAATAATAGGCTTATCTCATATAACTAAATTATTAAGAATGGGAATCGGCTAGTTCTCGTTTCAAAAAGGACTATTGAAAATGAAAAAAATAAGTTTATTAGCAGCGTCAGTGGCATTAGCGTTAGTGGGTTGTGGCGGCTCAGATGGTGGTTCAGATACCAATACAGGTACAGGTACACCTTCAGCTGGTGGTATCGTTATTACAGGTTTTGATGGTTATTTTAACAACGCTGTTGTGTTCCTTGATAGCGATAGTCTTGCTGGTACTAAAGGTCAGCTTGATGAAACTGATACAGTGTTTGGCTTGACTGATATCGATGGTAAAATCAAGTTACCTAAAGGCACTGACCTATCAACAGGCACTATTGCTCTACAAACATTAAAGCCTGGTGATATGACTGGGAAATTTTCTGATCAGCAACTTGCTCAACGTGTAACTAATGCTGAAAATAAACGTTTAGCTGAAGATAAACTTCCATCTGATTATTTTGATACCTATACAACAGACATGGATTTACCGGGCCAACCAATGGAGCACTCGGTTGTATTCCGCTCTCAACAAGATGGCGAGAATATCGTAATTTCACCAATTACTGACCTTGTTGCATTGCAACCAGCCGTTGTATATTCAACGGACAAAACTGCTGAACAAAAAGTGTGTGACTCATTATTCGGTGCGGAGAAAGTAACAGGTGAAGCTTGTACAACTAAACTATACTCTGACTTCACTAAATCAGATCCTGTTTTACATAAAACAGCACAAATTCTGACAGAAACAAAATCGACGGCAGTTGGTGATAATTACACAACAAAAATTGATGCTATTGCAAAAGTTGCAATGGAAACAGCTGAAACATTAAACACAGATAAATTAACCGACCCAACTTATAAACCAGTAATCGATACATCTGTAGCTGTCGACAATATCACACAGCCAACAACTACGACTTATAAAACATTAGTTAATGCTGATAAATACAATGAGATCCAAAACTCATTAGATAAACTAAATTTAGAACAAGCTCTCTCTCCAAAAGAAACAGCCCTACTATCTATTTCTGTTGCCGACTTATTTAGCGATAAAGATATTAATGGTACTGAGATTCTTGTTGTAACAGATACAAGTAACATCCCTAAAGGTATGGAATTTGAGATTATTAACAACGAATTAGTAATTTCAGGAGTTCCAACAGAAGCTGGTAGCTTTTCTCTTGTTTTTCACCCAGAAGCGGATCAACTAAATATTGATTCAAAAGTAACTGCTCGCTTCTCATTTGATGTGAGAGCAGAAGTTGGCGCTGTAGCTCCAACAGTAGATAACAATGAAGTTATCAGCCTACAAGATTCTATTTCTAATTTAGAGTTCGTTGTTGGTCAATCTTTCGTTGTGCCAGATGGTATCGTACTTGATGCTACAGCCTTATTTAATGACGCTGCTAAAACTATTGAATTATCATCAAATACAAATGGCCTAACAATTAAGTTAGATGATACTACAAATAAGATTCTAATTTCAGGTCGCCCAACCAGCACAGCAAAAGCAGGTGAATATTTTATTCAACTAAGAGCGACTGCGGATAACGGCTTAAGTAGTGACGTAGTTAAACTTGACCTTCCGGCCATTGTTGAAGCAATCGAGATTAATGATCACGAAGTAAAATTACTGCAAGATAAAATCAATACTCTTGATTTAACTGTCGGTGAAAAGATTGATCTTAATGGGCTAGATTTAGATATCACACCGATTTTTAATTCAAATGTAGGTGGAGACGTTGAATTTTACGCTGGTTTAGAATTTGATAAAAAATTAAAAAACAACCACGAGTATTACACAACGATTCCTGGGGTTCGAGTTCATACGGATGAAGTAAACGGCCTTGGTACTTTAACTATTTTAGGTAAACCGACAGAAGCAACCAAAAGCGGTTATTTCTACGTAGCAGCAGGCATTAACCCTGATGCTGAAAATGAAATCATTTCTAAAATGGTAAAAATTACTCTGCCTGATGTTAAGCCTGCGGATGAAGTGATTCCACCACCTCAGCCTGAAAATAATGTCAGCATGGAAAACACCTTCCTTTATGAATCTGCGGTTGAAGGTATCGATAGTGAAGATGGTCAATACTTAGGTTCTGGTGTTTCATGTGAAGTTCGTTACTTTATGAGCGATGGTGCAAATACAGGCACTGGTGAAATGTTCTCATCAATTCGCACAGTAGCAACTTTTGATGAGTGTCCTACCATAAGTAAAGATACGCAACCTAATATCGATGAAAGATTTGAATCTTTTGGCAAATATACCGTTGATAGCTATCACGTTATAAACCTACAAATGGAAGAAGAATACCGCGATGATAACGGTGAGCTTGTTCTTGATGCCAATGGAAATCCTTTAATGGAACAAGGTAATATCTATTTATCTGCAAAAATGTTTGATAATAAATTTATTACTACACTTAAGGAAACTATGACTCCTCCTGCTGAGGTCGATGAAAAACCATACTCATGGTTATATTCATATGCAGCGTCGACAACTCCAGACTCTGTAGATTCAATTATGGCTGAGTTGCACAAACTTGACGATAACAGTATTAACCAACTTGAAAATACAATTTATTTCACAGATGAATCCGGTAATATTCAACCATTAAGAGTTGATGCAACGATGAACAGTGTTGATCAAAATTGCTCAGGTGATATGTGTGAAAGTGGTTCTACTGATGCCGATATTTTCATCAAAAATATGTCATGTGATTTAGTAAAAAAAGTTTACTCATTTGATGGCTATTCAATCTCTGAGTACCCTATCTCTTGGGGAAATTGGGATGACACGACAAATAGTTACACACCTAATATTAATTTTTACCCACAAGGTGATTCATGTGGTGTTGACTTCACAAGTTACTCAGACATATCACTAGGCATTCACACTCTACACGGTGAGGTAAAAGAAGCTCACGAAGGTAAATATCAAGACATTATGTTTAGCTTCAAAAAAGACTAACTATAATTAACCAACAAAAGCCCCGGTAATCACCGGGGTTTCTTTTATCTACAAACTCAAATTTTTAAAAACCATGTTTACCCACGCGGCTTAAACTCCAACACTGACGCCTTCTGTCCGTCATTCACATCTTTAGGATTATTAATTACAATTAAATCTAATGCTCTACCTGTTGGGCTTAATAAGGCCAATTCTTCTTTGTTTTCATCTTCTAAACAAATATTTAATGAAATATCTGATAGCGCTTTTACACCAAACTCTTCTTCTAGGGTTTCTAATGCTTCTTGTAAATTCTCCGCCAGAGACTTACTGTCCCAACGACCTTTAAATTGGATTTCCAACGACTTTATCCTCTGTTTTTTTCGTACACACCACATTCAACATCGATGTGTTTTTTAATTTTCTGACTGCGCCATCCTTAAAGAGTCCAATAGTATTAGCCCCCCAATAAGGTAGTTGCATTGGCCATTTATCTTTCGTCATTATCGTTGAATCAATCAATATTTTCCATTGCTCTTTAGTCAATAACTCCATGTCTATTTTCTGACAAACGGTTTGAGCATTTTGTGCCGTAGCTCTGAGCCAAGGGATTTTATTTTCCATGTAAAAACCTTCATTTCCATTATCAATGAACGGCACAGCAAAATGAACTTGATTAATGATGGTTGCTTTACGGATCGTAATCGGATCGGGTTGTGGTTCGATTGCTTCTTCAGCGACTGCATCTGACTTAACAACAGTAGAAAGATCAACTTCACGTAATCCTGACTGTTTAAACAATCGCTGATTTTGTAATGCTGTGAGCTCTTTACTCGCAATAGAGTAATCAAGATAAGGACCAATTAAGCAGCGGTTAACTCCCTCTTCTTTTTTCATATTAATGGGTGCATCTACCGCTCGATGTATTTGTTCAATCGCTTCTTTGGTTAACGTTTTTTTAAACAAACCACATTGAATCCAATATTCCCTGCCCCCTGCTTGCTGCTTTACTGGTTTTCGTCCCCATAACCCTTCACCGATCGGGCAAGATTCAGACAAGACATGCCCTTCATTTCGATTTTCTTCTTTAGGAAAACAAACCGCTGACAATATACCTTTATTTAAGGCCACATGTTCTGTCGCTTTTTCACTCGCAGATACACTTGTTATCGTTGCGATACTACCGAGAACTCCTAATGTTATTACCGTTTTTTTTATTAATTTAGTCACTAGACTTCCCCAAGCAAGTTTTAACAATATTATCAGCATAACAAAAGTTCAGTTTCAGATCCGAGAACCGATTTCCAATGCCTTAATATCACTCAATTTAATAGAATTAAAATAGCTATCCATAAGGCGATAAACTAAAATTATAGTCTATCCTCCTTTATTTACGTTGAGTGACACATGGAAGTTGAACTGTTAGAAATCCAACATTTTTTATCACAATACCCTCCGTTCAGTTTATTACCAGAAGAGGCGATAAAAGAAGCAGCCGAAAGCGTTGAAATTTCATACTATCGTGCAGAAAGTATGGTCATTGGATTTGGTGATGAGATTAAAGATCTCTACATGGTCCGCAGTGGTGTCATTGAAGTTTATCGTCGTAATGGCGAGCTCTATAACCGACTAGATGAAGGCAGTATTTTTGGACAAATGGGCTTATTAATGAATAATAAAGTTCGTTTCCCAGCCAAAGCTCTCAATGATTCTCTTCTGTATTGTATCCCTGAATCTGTATTTGATGATTATTGTGAACGTTATGATGAATTTTCAGATTTTGTTGAAGTGGAAGACGCCACTCGTCTAAAGCAAGCGGTAGAAAGTAATCATGATGATGCGAATGATTTAACCACCTCGAAAGTGAAAACATTATTGACTCGTGAAGCGGTAATGATCACAAAATATGAAACGATTCAATCAGCGGCTAAAACAATGGCTGAAGAGAATGTTTCTGCGGTTTTAATTACCGATCCTGAAATCGATACTGATGAAGAAGATAACGACTTTGTCGGTATTATTACCGACCGAGATTTATGTACAAAGGTACTTGCCTGCGGATTAGATTTCGAAACTCCGGTTTCTGAAGTTATGTCGACAGAGCTTATTTCACTCGATCACAACGCCTATGTATTTGAAGCGATGCTGATGATGCTGCGCTACAACGTGCATCATCTTCCTGTTCTTCGCAACAAACAACCAATCGGGGTTCTTGAGGTTTCTGACATCGTACGTTACGAATCTCAAAATAGTCTGTTGTTTGTAAGCAGTATCTTCCAACAGCAAACCATCGAAGATTTAGTCATTCTTTCAAGCCAACTAAAAGACTGCTTTCTTCGAATGGTTAATGAAGACGCTAACTCTCACATGGTGGGAAGTGCGATGTCTGAAATTGGTCGCAGCTTCAAACAACGTTTATTAGAACTTGCAGAAGAAGATCTTGGTCAACCGCCTGTGCCTTATTGTTTCTTAGCATTAGGGTCAATGGCTCGCGATGAACAACTGATTGTTACTGATCAGGATAACGCGATTATTTTAGATAATGACTACAATGAAGCTGAGCACGGTGATTATTTTAAAGCCTTATCTGCTTTTGTTTGTGATGGATTAGCCGCGTGTGGCTATACTTATTGTACTGGCGATATCATGGCAACCAATCCTGAATGGCGTAAAACCCAATCGGAATGGGAAGAATGCTTTGCTGATTGGATTGATAATCCAGATCCTCAAGCATTATTAAACAGCTCTATCTTCTTCGATTTAAATGGCGTTTATGGCCGAACTAAATGGGCAGAACAACTGAATGGCTTTATTGTTCGTCGTGCGAAAAAGAACAATCGCTTCCTTGCTTGTCTTGCGAGAAATGGCCTCCGCCGAACGCCACCACTTGGGTTCTTTAAAGATTTTGTGATGGAAAAAGACGGCCGTCATAATAATTCAATTAACTTAAAACGTCGCGGTACGGCACCACTTGCTGATCTCATCCGTGTTCATGCATTGGCGATAGGATCTCAGGCTCAAAATTCATTTGAACGCTTAGACGATATTATCGAAGCGGGGATTTTACCTAAATCAAAAGGCAGCGATCTCCATCATGCAATGGAATTAATTTCATTAGTTCGCTTACGCCACCAAGCCTTAGACGTAGAAGCAGGAATTGAGCCTGACAATAATATTGAGCCTGAAAATATGTCTGATTTTGAACGCCGAAACTTAAAAGATGCGTTCCAAGTACTGAGTAACGCGCAGAATTTCCTTAAGTTCCGCTATAGCGCCAACAAATTTTAAGGGGTGAATGATGATATCGAACATTCAACAAGAAATTCTCAATTGGCCAGCTTTCTTTACTCATAAGTTTGAGTCCAGTAAAGATAAACGTCTTCAAAAATTTTATCAAACGGGTACTTACGAAGAAGAAACACCACTCAAAGATATTGAGTTTGTTGCTTTAGATTTTGAAACCACAGGATTAGATGCTAATCAAAACAGCATCATTAGTATTGGTTTAGTTCCTTTTACTTTGGAGCGTATTCGTTGTCGTGAATCGCAACATTGGTTTGTTAAAGCACAAGATAGCCTAGAAGAAAACTCTGTCGTTATTCACGGTATCACTCATTCAGATTTACAGGGTGCCCCTGATTTACGTCGTATTTTAGAGAAAGTATTGGATGCATTGGCAGGGAAAGTGGTCGTGGTTCATTATCGTAAAATCGAGCGTGACTTCTTTGATATCAACTTGCGTAATCTTATTGGCGAAGGGATTGTTTTTCCTGTCGTCGATACGATGCAGATCGAAGGTGATTACCAACAAGAGCAATCTAAAGGGTTAATAAATTGGATTAAAGGAAAACGCCCAGAATCAATTCGATTAGCCAACAGTCGATTACGTTATGGTTTACCGGCCTATCCTCCTCATCATGCTCTCACTGATGCAATTGCAACCGCTGAATTATTTCAAGCCCAAGTTCGTCATCATTTCTCAGAAAATGATCCGATTAGAAGGCTATGGCAATAACAATTAAATAGATGTTTAAATAATATAAATACAAAAAAGCCGATGAAGATTATCTCTCATCGGCTTTTTATTGTTTATTCACTTAAGAATTAAGAACGGTTATGTTTCTCTGTTCTCATGCCCATAAGCAAACTGACACACATCACTAATAGAATAATGGTAAACGGCAGTGCGGTAGAAATAGCACCCGCTTGAAGCGCTTCAACCGCTTGTGTTCCACCAACCCATAGTAGAGCAACGGCAATTGCTCCTTCCATAAACGCCCAAAAAACACGTTGTGGAATTGGCGCATCAACTTTACCACCAGCGGTAATACTATCGATAACCAATGAACCAGAATCTGATGAGGTAATAAAGAACACCAATACCAGCACAACAGCAATCAACGATAAAATGTTACCCATAGGCAATGCATCAAACATTTGGAACATTGCTAGAGAAGCGTCAGTTAACCCTTCAGAACCAAGTGTTCCTACATTATTAATGACTTGATCAATCGCTACACCACCAAATGTCGACATCCAAAGCACAGTAAAGACCGTTGGTACGACTAATACAGCAATCAAGAATTCACGAACGGTACGACCGCGAGAAACACGAGCGATAAACATACCAACAAATGGAGACCATGAAATCCACCACGCCCAATACGTCACTGTCCAACCATGCATCCACGCTTGATCCCCACGACCATGTGGATTACTTAATGGAATAATATTTTCAATATAACCCATTATAGTAGTTGGAATTGTCCCCATTGATACAGAGAACGAAACCAAAGCAACAAAAGCAACCAATACAATCGCAATGATCATATTAATATTACTGATAATTTTTACACCACCATCAATACCGCGCATTACCGAAACAACCGCAAGTAAAGTAACAATGAAAATAATCGCAACTTGTAAACCTAAGCCACCTTCAATACCAAATACGTGCTGGAAGCCACTTGCTGCTTGTTGGGCACCAAGACCTAAAGAGGTAGCAAGACCAAATAAAGTCGCTAGAACCGCAAGAATATCAACAATATGACCTGGCCATCCCCATGTACGATCTCCTAAAATTGGATAGAAGATTGAACGCATAGAAAGCGGTAAGCCTTTATTATAAGAAAAGAACGCTAGTGATAAGGCAACAACACCATAAATAGCCCATGGGTGAATACCCCAATGGAACATGGTCGCACCAAGTGCTAATTGTCTTGCTTCTGGAGTATAAGCTTCCACACCTAATGGAGTTTCAAACCAACCGGTAAAGTAAGCAACAGGTTCTGCAACCCCCCAGAACATAAGACCGATACCCATACCGGCAGCAAATAACATCGCAATCCAAGAGATCATCGAGTAATCAGGTTTGGCTTTATCACCACCAAGACGGATCTTACCAAATGGAGAGACAATCAATGCTAAACAAAAAACAACAAAGATGTTCGCAGACCACATAAACAAACCATCAAATGCATTGATAATTTGTGACTTTAAATCATTTAAAACTGTTTTCGCGGTTTCTGGATCCGTCACTGCAACTGCAATTAAGAAGAGTGCAATTAAACCAGCACTAATACCGAAGACGGTATTATGAATATCCAATCCCCATTTTTGAACGTTATCCTGTCCAACAGTATAATCCGTATTATCTATACTGTACTTGTCCTTATTTCTACTCATTATTCCTCACTTCGAGCCTTAGCTCTCTGTTTTGGTTTAATTCAAATACTCGCTTTAAAATATTTAAACACACCCTATGATCCTAACAACTGAGCAAATTATTACCAGTAAAAGCGGTAAATTAGCCGATAAAACAACAAAACAAGCCAAATACTCGCCTTTGTAAGACATTGTTCATGTTTTACAGATAAAAAAAAAGCGATGAACTAAATCATCGCTTTTCTGCTTATTTTAACATATTAACCTTTATAAATTTTCGGGTTAAATACGTCTCTCAGCCAATCTCCAAGTAGATTAATGACCAAAACTAAAGTAACTAATACCAAACCAGGAAAAGCCGTGATCCACCATGAACCAGAGAAAATATAGTTAAAACCAATACTGATTAATGAACCTAGTGAGGGTTGATCTACCGGTAGGCCTAAACCTAGGAAAGATAACGCTGCTTCTGACATAATCGCATTGGCAATTTGAACCGTTGAGATAACCAAAATAGGAGATAAACAGTTAGGTAAAATATGACGGAACATGATTCTTGGAGAACGGAATCCCATCACTTTTGCTGCCTCAACGTATTCTTTTTTCTTTTCAGCCAATACTGATGCTCTAATAGTACGCGCATATTGCGGCCATTCAGCAATACCAATAATCACAACCAACATGATCACCGCATACTGACTAAAGAATTCGGTTCCAAAACTGGCTTTAAAAATGGCTGAAACAATAATCGCAACCATCATGGTTGAGAATGATAACTGCACATCCGCAAAGCGCATTAAGAAGCTATCAATTCGTCCACCGAAATACCCTGCAGAAAGACCAATAACGATACCGAGAGTCAGCTGTACTGCTACCGCTAGAAAACCAATCGTCAATGACAGTCGAGACCCATAAAGGATAGTCGATAAAACATCACGACCTTGGTCATCTGTACCTAGAAGGAAACGCTCATCTCCCTCTTCCATCCAAGATGGCGGTAGCTCCGAGTCCATAATATCAATAGAACTTAAATCGTATGGATTGGTTGGCGCTAGAACGGGTGACAGTAGCGCCCCCAATACAAAGACTACAAAAACAGCAAAGCTAAACATTGCTACTTTGTCACGTAAGAAGTAGTACAAGAAATCCGATGATTTAAATCGTTCCCAACGCGTTGGAACGTGGTTAGTTGTCGTGTTCATGATTACGCTCCTTTGCCTGTAATATCTACTGTGGGGTTAATTAATCCATATAACAAATCGACAATCGTATTGGTTACGACGAAGATCAAACCTACAAAGATAACGTAAGCCGTAATCAAAGGTGTATCTACACGGTTAATCGCTTCTAAAAATAAGAAACCCGTTCCCGGCCATTGAAAGACCGTTTCAGTCAAAATGGTATAAGCCACCATCGTACCGATTTGAACCCCACCCACTGTTAATACTGGTAACATGGTATTTTTAAGCGCATGTTGATAATAAATTTTGTTTGTTGCGATGCCTTTTGCCTTTGCAAACTTGATGTATTCAGAACTCAGTACTTCGATCATTTCTGAGCGAACCAAACGAATAAATAAAGGCAACATAATTGAAGCAAGAGAAACACATGGCAATACTAAGTGCGCTAAACCATCAATAGTAAAGAATCCTGATTCCCAACCGAATAAATTATAAGTCTCTCCTCGCCCATAAGACGGTAACCAATTTAACTCAATAGAAAATACATACATCAGCATGATTGCGGTTAAGAAGACTGGAATAGAAATACCAACACTACTAAACGCCATGATCGCTTTGGTAAAAAAACTTTTGGGATGAATCGCAGAATACACACCAAGAGGTATCGATAAACAAATAATGATTAACGCCGCACCCAACACTAATTCCAGTGTCGCTACGAGTTTATCAAGAATGACCTCAACCGCTGGTTTTTTAAAAAAGTAAGAGGTGCCCAAGTCACCTTGAACTGCATTAGTAATGAAACGAGTATACTTTGTGACGAATGGATCATTTAATCCAAGATCATCTCTCAGAGCTTGACGCTCTGCTTCTGAAACTGATTGTCCAACCAATTCACGTAACGGGTCACCCAAGTTATCTTGAATGGAAAACGCAACCAGACTGATCACAAACATCACTATCAGAGCCTGAAACAGGCGCTTGACCAGAAACGTAAACATCCCTTGTCCCCTTAATCTATCCTAAGAATGACATGATAATTATCATGCCGAATACCTACTAACTCGCATTAGCTTAGGAGGTATAACACTTTTTTATTGTAATTTAGTACAAAGAAAGGTTGCTTTGATTCATTCAAAGCAACCTAATTTATTACTTAGTATTTACTCAACAACTAAATCACCAAAGTATGGGTATTCCATTGAGTTAACAATTGGTTGAATATTGATGTTTGATTTTGCGCCCCATGCAAGATTCTGCCAATGCAAAGGAACAAATGCCGCGTCGTTATACAACGTATCTTCTACTGTTTTCAGCATTTCACTGCGTTTTGCAGGATCCGTTTCTACGTTTGCCGCTTCAATTAGACTGTCAACTTCAGGGTTTGAATAGTGACCACAGTTATACTGACCTTTACCTGTTTCTTCATTACGAGTCATCGTTAAGAACTCAGTAAGGTTCGCTGAATCTTCAGTATCTGAGTGCCAACCGATCATCATCATATCCGCTGAACATAAATCAAATTCTGGCCAATATTGTGCTTTTGGCAACGTTTTAAGATCCACTTTGATGCCGATCTTAGACAACATTGCTGCCGCTGCTTGAGCGATTTTTGCATCATTAACATAACGGTTATTTGGCGCCATCATGCTAAGTTTGAAACCATCTTCGTAACCCGCTTCTTTCATCAACTCTTTTGCTTTTTTAAGATCATAACGTGGAACTAAATCAGCGTCATAACCAGAATAACCAGGAGGAGATTGCTGACCTGCAGCAGTAGCAAAGCCTTTCATGATTTTCTTAACGATACCTTCGTTATTGATTGCATGAACGATAGCTTGACGAACACGTACATCTTTTAATGCTTCGTTACTTGTTTGATTCATTTGGAATGAAATTAGACGAGTACCTGGCAATGTAACTAAATCGATGCCCTTCGTATTTTTCACTCGCTTATGATCATTAGGTGCCACAGGTGCGATAACGTCTACGTCACCAGAAAGAAGTGCAGCAACACGTGTGGCATTTTCTTTAATTGGAACCAAAGTCAGCTCATCGACGTTACCTGGAGAATTTTTATCCCAGTAACCATCAAAGCGATCAAAAACAACTTTTACGCCTTGTTCACGAGATTTAACAACAAATGGACCAGTACCTGAGATGTGCGTTGAAGCAAATGAATTACCGTGTTTTACAATTTCACCTTTCTCTTTACCATCTTCAGTTTTACCTGTGTAGAACTTACTGTCCATAGGGAAAAGGTAAGTCGCGGTTTGCAAAACTAGTGGATAAGCACCTTTAGAAACAAGTTCTACCGTGTAATCATCAATTTTTACTAATTTTTCGTACGGTGCGAAAATCGCTTTAAAATCCGCAGAATCTTTAAGGCGATTAAATGTCCATACCACATCATCTGCAGTCATTGTGTTGCCAGAATGGAACTTAACGCCTTTACGTAACGTAAAACGGAACGTTTTGTCATCGACACGTTCCCATTTTTCTGCCAAACGAGGTTCAAAGTCGAACTCTTGCGTATAACGAACTAGGGGATCAAACACCATGTGGGACAGTTGCAATGTACCGCCTGATAGTTGCTCATGTGGGTCAAGAGATACTGGGTCAGCATCATAAGCTACCGTAATATCTGCAGCAGCAGCACTAAAGCTTAGGCCAGCAGCCATAATCGCGATCGCTAATTTAGTCTTAATGGTTTTCATTGCATAACTCCTTATGCGGGAATCAATCCCTAGTTTGTTGTATTTTATTTATTATTAGACGGTTTTCACCGTTGTTACCCTTCTCTTAACCCTTTAAATTCAGGCATAAGAGAAATTAATTTTTTGCTGTATTCGTGCTGTGGATTCGTATATAGGTTTTCTGTTGGGGCAACTTCAAGCAATTTCCCCATTTGCATTACACCTACACGATCACACATCTGACGAATAACGGGTAAATCGTGGCTGATAAACAACATGGTTAAATTTAACTCATCTTGTAAATCTTTTAATAAGTTGAGGATTTGCGCTTGAACCGATACATCCAAAGCAGACGTTGGCTCATCACAAATTAATAGACGAGGGCGAGTAGCAAGTGCTCGCGCAATTGAAATTCGTTGACGCTGACCACCAGAAAATTCATGCGGGTACTTCAATGCAGCCATTCGGCCTAGACCGACATGATCCAAAAGATCATTAACGATCTGTTGCGTTTCTGATTCTGAACGCGTTAATTTATGAAAACGAATCGGTTCTGCGATGATATCGAAGATTTTCATACGTGGATTCATTGAGGTATATGGATTTTGAAATACCATCTGCATTTGACGACGCATTGGACGACGTTCTTTTTCAGATTTAAGCGCAGTAAGATCAATCCCTTCAAAGGAAATTGAACCTGAATTTGGCGGGTATAAACCCGTGATAATACGTGCAATAGTTGATTTGCCAGAACCAGACTCACCAACCAGACCAAAGGTTTCCCCTTCATGGATTTCAAAGCTAACATTATCTGAAGCTTGAACATATTCTCGACGACTTTCAAACATAGAGTCTTTCGTCACAAAGCGAAGGCTTACATTATCGACTTTTAACAATGGACCGGAATATTCACGCTGATCTTGGCTTTGTCCTAACCAATGTGTTTTTACATCAATAGATTCATGCTCTACCGCTTCTTCGATATAACTCACTAAAGGAAAGCGTTCTAACTTAATATCTGAACGAGGCACTGCGGATATCAAACTACGTGTGTATGAATGATCAGGGTCGCCCAATACTTTTTCTGTCTTACCAAACTCAACTAAATCACCACGGAACATTACGGCAACTTTATCGGTAACGTTAGACACAACACCCATATCATGAGTAACCAACATGCAGCCTACGTTTTTCTTAACGCAGAGATCTCGGATAAGACTTAATATTTGATCTTGAATTGATACATCCAATGCTGTTGTTGGTTCATCTGCAATAATTAAATCGGGCTCACCCGCTAACGCTATCGCAATAACAACACGCTGACGCATACCACCTGAAAACTGATGTGGATACTGTTTAAGGCGGTTTTCAGGCTGTGGTATACCAACTTGATTCATAAGAGACAAGGCACGTTCATAGGCCTCTTCTGATGATACTTTCAAATTAGCATGAATGGTTTCTATGATTTGTTGTTCAACAGTAAATAGAGGATTTAGAGATGTCATAGGATCTTGGAAAATAAACCCTATTTTAGAACCTCTCACTTTTCGCATCGCTTCTGTAGATAGGCCTGAAATCTTCTCTCCATCTAAAAATACCTCTCCGCTGGCGATAACACCGGGAGGGCTTAATAAATCGATAACAGCATTACCAACGGTTGATTTCCCCGCGCCTGACTCACCAACAACACCAACGATCTCACCACGTTCAATTGAAAGCGACAATGATTTTACTGCGGCATGAACGCCATGGCGAGATGGGTATTCGATACGTAAATCTTTAACTTCTAAAAGTGACATTATCAGACTCCGACTACTCGGCAGCATCCTGCCCTGTCTGTATATTGATTCCATTCATAACTGTGATGAACAGCAGTTACTTGATAAGAACATCAATGTAGTCAATTATTCACAAAAAAGCAACAATCAAAGAGTATAAATCTACTATATGCCTTTTTGCTGCATAAATAATCATTACCATTCGCTTTAATCGATATCTATCGCTATTGAGATAAACGCAAAATCAATAATAAACAACCAGTTATTAATAATTAAATAAATAGGAAGTAAAACTGCTTACGTTCTAATTTAGATAACTTTACATAAATAGTCGTAACATTTATAAGCAAACGTTTAATTGGTTTAAGCGGGTTATTTAGGATTTAATATCTAAAAACCCTTTATAACTTAGTGGATATAATCAAAATAAAGGTAAAATCAAGCGATAGAAACTTAGAAAGAGAAGAAGAAAAAGAAGAGTAAAAGCACAACTTAAAATAATGATTTTGTGATGAAGGTTAGAATAATATAACGCAGAAATGAAAAAAGCCTCGTCATTTCTGACGAGGCTTTTAAATGTGGTCGGTGAAGAGGGATTCGAACCCCCGACCCTCTGGTCCCAAACCAGATGCGCTACCAAGCTGCGCTATTCACCGATTTTTTATTTGATTCTTGGGATGTTACTTGAATCAAAATAGGGAACATCATTTACGGAGTAAATTTAGTTACCTTAAAATTAATGGGGTGGCTAACGAGATTCGAACTCGCGACCACCGGAATCACAATCCAGGGCTCTACCAACTGAGCTATAGCCACCACAAATTTTTTATATAACCGCTACTGCGATTATTGAAATAGTGGTCGGTGAAGAGGGATTCGAACCCCCGACCCTCTGGTCCCAAACCAGATGCGCTACCAAGCTGCGCTATTCACCGACAAATTTCGTTTCGATTCTTGGGATGTTACTTGAATCAAAACTGGAAACCTGTATTTACTAAGTAAACTTGGTTACCAAAATAATGGGGTGGCTAACGAGATTCGAACTCGCGACCACCGGAATCACAATCCAGGGCTCTACCAACTGAGCTATAGCCACCACTACTTTATTACGTTTTTCTGTGCCTTTAATTTCTATTCCGGATGGCACGCCCGAAAGGATTTGAACCTTCGACCTTTGGCTCCGGAGGCCAACGCTCTATCCAACTGAGCTACGGGCGTATACCCTATCGGCGGAGAGGAATAATACGGATATGGGTGTCCTTCGTCTAGTGTTTTTTTTACTTTTTTTATCGTTTGGTCTCTTTTTCGACAATTTATGCCTGTTTATCCTCATTTTCTTTAAACTAAGTGGTTTATTGCAACAATTTAAGCAGATATACTCACCCAATATTTACATGAAGTTAACGCGGCTATTTTGTTAAGTTCGCTTTTCTGCTCGGTAAATACAATAAAATTAGCTTAAGCCAATAATAATAACTGGGAGTGTAAAGTGAGCTTTATGGAAAAATCTATTCGTAACATCATTATTGCAACAATCGCTGCATTAACTTTTTCAACTACCTCTTTTGCAGCAAGTAACTCTGACGATGCGATAACTGAGCGAATTAAGCCTGTTGGACAAGTTTACCTAGCAAGTGATGTTCCTGTTGTTGTTGTGGAACCGACAGGGCCGAGAACGGGTGAGCAAGTGTATAAAACTTTCTGTACTGCCTGCCACTCAACTGGGGCTGCTGGGGCACCAAAAACTCAAAACGCAGCAGACTGGGCTCCTCGCATAGCAAAAGGGATGGATGTATTAAAGGAGCATGCTCTTAATGGCTTTAACGCTATGCCTGCTCGTGGGACTTGTATGAATTGTACTGATGATGAAGTTGTAGATGCTATTAACTATCTAGTTAAAGGGTTATAAATAAATCCTGATCTAATTCAAATCGACAAGTTAATAAAAAATGCCCACAGCAAAATAGTTGTGGGCATTTTTATTACTTTTTGAGCATGGCTCTAAGGTTCGCTATATTACTTTTTCCTCTTTCCATCCTCTCATCTTGAGAAAGTTTTGGCTTTTTCATTTCCCAATCTAGATCGTCATGGGGAAGCTCTTCAAGAAAACGACTTGGCTCTGGACGAATTAACTCTCCATATTGACGACGCTCTTTACATAGAGTAAACGTCAGTTCTTTTTGTGCTCGCGTTATTCCTACGTAAGCTAAGCGTCGTTCTTCATCAACATTATCTTCATCAATGCTCACTTGGTGAGGTAAAATGCCTTCTTCCACTCCGATTAGATAAACATAAGGGAACTCAAGTCCTTTAGAGGCATGCAGAGTCATTAATTGAACTTGATCTGCCCCATCAGCATCTTCACTACGCTCCATCATGTCTCGTAGGGTTAAACGTTGAACAACTTCTTTTAATGTCTTTTCTTCATTATCGTAATTATCACCTTCTAAATCAGCAACAATCCACGAATAAAGATCAGAGACGTTTTTCATTCTCATCTCTGCTGCTTTTGCGCTAGTAGATGTCTCGTACAACCAATCTTCATAGTGAATATCTTTCACAAGAGAGCGTACCGCTTCAACGGTATTACCACGTTCTGCATTTTCAGAAATAGAAACAATCCAATGGCTGAAACGACGCAACGACTCCAGCCCCCTTCCTGATAACGTTTGCTCTAATCCCATTTCAAAACTGGCTTCAAACAAGCTCTTTCCACGCATATTGGCGTATGTGCCTAGCTTTTCTAAAGTCACAGGACCAATTTCACGACGAGGCGTATTCACAACTCGTAAAAAGGCATTGTCATCATCAGGGTTTGTTAGCAGACGTAAATACGCCATGATATCTTTAATTTCAGATCGAGAGAAAAAAGAGGTCCCACCTGAAATTTTATAAGGAACCCTATTTTGCACTAAGGATTTCTCAATCAAGCGGGATTGATGATTACCACGATATAACACAGCATAATCTTTATAATCAGTTCGATTTAAGAATCGATGCCCAATGATTTCACCCACCACTCGTTGAGCTTCATGCTCATCATCTTTTGCTGTGAGTACTTTTATCTGCTCCCCATCAGGGATTTCTGAAAAAAGACGTTTTTCAAATACGTGAGGGTTATTAGCAATAAGTATGTTAGCCGCTCGTAGAATTCGGCTGGTCGAACGGTAATTTTGCTCCAGCTTAATCACTCGTAAATTTGGATAATCTTCATTTAATAGCACTAAGTTTTGAGGCTTGGCACCACGCCACGAATAGATAGATTGATCATCATCTCCTACAACCGTTAAGCGCCCTCTCTCTCCGACTAATAACTTCACCAATTCATACTGACTGGTGTTGGTATCTTGATACTCATCCACAAGTAAATAGCGGATCTTCATTTGCCAGCGTTCACGAACCTCTTGATTGGTTCGAAGCAGTAATACTGGTAATGATATAAGATCATCAAAATCAAGCGCGTTATAGGCTTTCATTTGCGTTAAATACATTTCATAGCAAAAAGCAAATAATTGGTCTTGCTCCGAACGAGCAAAACCTTTTACTTGCGCAGGGGTTAGCATGTCATTTTTCCAATTGGAAATACTGCTTAACAACTGGCGCAATAAATCTTTATCACCATCAATCTGCTTTTCTGTGAGCTCTTTTAATAAAGCCAATTGGTCTTGATCATCAAATAAAGAAAAACCGGCTTTCAGCCCAAGCACTTTATATTCTCGTCGAATAATATCTAAACCTAACGAGTGAAAAGTAGAGACCATTAACCCTCGTGATTCCTGCTTATTTAACGTTTGTCCGACACGCTCTCTCATTTCTCGCGCAGCTTTATTGGTAAACGTTACCGCGGCAATGTTTCTTGCCTTATAGCCACACGTCTGAACGAGGTAAGCTATTTTATTTGTGATTACACGGGTTTTACCTGACCCTGCACCAGCCAATACTAAACATGGCCCAGAGACAAATTTTACTGCCTCATCTTGCTGTGGATTAAGTCTCATGAATCACCTATAAAATCGATAATGAATTATTTGCGTCTATAATAAAGCGGTCGACTTGGGAATACCATGTAAACAATCAATGAAAAAATGTGATCTTTACGTTTCTTGACACAAAAATAGATTACATTTTATTCGCCGTGCCCTAAAATAATGAATGAACGTTCATTCATTTCATAAGGACCAATTTATGAAAGAAAAGCGGCGGCTTATTTTAGAGTCAGCAGAAATGTTACTTGCTAGAGATGGCTTCCATGGCTTATCTATGCAAAAAGTAGCGAATCAAGCAGGCGTTGCCGCAGGTACGATTTATCGCTACTTCGATGATAAAGAAGCGTTAATTCAAGAAATTAAGTTCAATATTCTGAACCGTGTGGCTTGTGCTATTCAAGCTGATGTGTGCGATACCGACCCATTGAAAGTTCGCTTTCGTACCATGTGGTTAAACATTTGGCACTTTGCTATTTCAGAAAAGAATACTTTTTTGAATCGTAATCAATACGACTCTCTCCCTTCTACTGATCTGGTGAAATTTAAGGAATTAGAGGAAAAAATGTTTGCCCAAGTAAATCAACTCTTTGTCGATGGACTTGAACAAGGTGTATTTAAACCTCTTAGCGTAGAAATATTAACTGGCCTTAGTTTAGAAGCGAGTGTTTGTTTAGCTCGAAAACATGCTCAAGGTTTTTTTACTTTAACAAACGATGATCTCGATGCGGCAATTGAAGCCAGTTGGGACGCTATTATTAAACACTAATTTGGAGTTCTAATCAGAATGAAAAAGTGGACTTTCTTTATGTTACTTCTTGCCCTACTTCTTTTCGGTAGTGTGATTGGTTTTAACATGTTTAAACAACAAAAAATCGCTGAATATATGGCTAACCGACCTGAGCCTGAGTTTCCGGTGACAGTTGAAACTATTAGTTCATCTCATTGGACTCCAACAATTGACGCGATTGGTTTTATTGAACCAAACCAAGGTGTAACACTAACTACTGAAGTTAACGGTATTATCGATAAGATCTCGTTTGATTCTGGCAGCCAAGTGAAAAAAGGGCAGTTACTGATTTCTCTTGATTCTAAAGTAGAGAAAGCCAATTTAAAAAGTACTCAAGCTCGCCTACCAGCTGCGGAAGCAAAATATAAGCGTTATAAAGGCTTGTACAAAAAAGGGTCTATTTCTAAAGAATCGTACGATGAAGCGGAAGCAAATTACTTCTCTCTTGCTGCTGATATTGAAGGCATGAAGGCATCAATTGAGCGTCGTGAAATTAAAGCACCGTTCTCTGGTGTTGTAGGTATTCGTAATGTGTATCTTGGTCAATACTTACAACCAAGTACTGATATCGTACGTTTAGAAGATACTAGTATCATGCGTTTACGCTTTACTGTTCCTCAAACAGATATCTCTCGTATCAATATTGGTCAAGAAATTGATATTAGTGTCGATTCATACCCTAACGATATCTTCAAAGGATCGATTAGTGCGATTGAACCTGCGGTAAACATTCAAAGCGGTCTAATTCAAGTTCAAGCTGATATCCCTAATAATGGCGGAAAGCTACGTAGTGGTATGTTTGCTCAAGCAGATATCATCTTACCGACATTAGAGAACCAAGTTGTTATCCCACAAACAGCAATTACCTACACTCTTTATGGTGATAATGTTTACATCGTAACTGAAAAAGACGGTGTTAAGCGTGTTCAACAGCATGTTGTGAAAGTTGGTGAGCGTTCAGAAGCTATTGCTCACATTCTTGACGGTGTTAAAGCTGGCGATGTCGTTGTTACATCTGGCCAAGTACGCTTAAGTAATGATGCCAAAGTACGTATCGTGGAAAGCGATGCAACAACACCACCAGCTGAAACACCAATGCTGTAATCGGAGGAACTATGCGCTTTACTGATGTTTTCATTAAACGTCCAGTTTTAGCGGTATCAATCAGCTTTTTGATTGCTTTGCTTGGTATCCAAGCTATCTTCAAAATGCAGGTTCGTGAATACCCTGAAATGACGAATACCGTTGTAACGGTAACAACAAGCTATTATGGTGCGAGTGCTGATCTTATCCAAGGTTTCATTACTCAACCCTTAGAGCAAGCGGTGGCTCAGGCCGATAATATAGATTTCATGACGTCACAATCTGTAATGGGTCAATCAACCATTACTGTAACGATGAAATTGAATACGGACCCCAATGCCGCATTATCTGACATACTAGCTAAGACTAACTCTGTTCGATCACAACTTCCAAAAGAAGCAGAAGATCCAACCGTTACCATGTCAACAGGTTCAACCACTGCGGTACTTTATATTGGCTTCACAAGTGATGAACTTGTATCAAGTCAAATTACCGACTACCTAGAACGAGTGGTTAACCCACAACTATTTACCGTTAATGGTGTTTCAAAAATCGACCTTTATGGTGGTATGAAATACGCACTACGTATTTGGTTAGATCCTGCCCGTATGGCGGCAATAAACATGACCGCGACGGATGTTATGGGTGTATTAAATGCCAATAACTTCCAATCAGCAGCAGGTCAAGCAACCGGTGAGTTCGTTCTTTATAATGGTAGCGCAAACACACAAGTTTCTAATGTAGAGGAACTTGAACGTTTAGTTATTAAAACAGAGGATGGTGAAGTCGTTCGCCTAAGCGATATTGCTAAAGTATCTCTAGAAAAAAGTCACGATGTATACCGTGCAAGTGCAAATGGTAAAGAAGCCGTTGTTGCCGCAATCAATGCCGCACCAAGTGCTAACCCTATTAACATTGCAGCAGATGTTTTGGCGCTTTTGCCTCAACTAGAAAAAAACCTTCCTACAAACATCAAAATGAACATCATGTATGATTCTACGATTGCGATTAACGAATCAATTCATGAAGTTATTAAAACAATTATCGAAGCGGCAGTCATCGTACTTATCGTTATCACGTTGTTCTTGGGCTCATTCCGAGCTGTAATCATTCCCATTGTGACTATCCCATTATCACTTGTTGGTGTGGCAATGGTTATGCAGGCGATGGGTTTCTCATGGAACTTGATGACTCTACTCGCGATGGTACTCGCCATTGGCTTGGTAGTAGATGATGCAATCGTTGTACTAGAAAACGTAGATAGGCACGTTAAGCTTGGGGAGACTCCATTTAGGGCCGCGATTATTGGTACGCGTGAAATCGCAATACCTGTAATTGCAATGACTCTAACATTGGGTGCTGTGTATGCTCCTATCGCTATGATGGGTGGTATTACTGGTTCATTGTTTAAAGAGTTTGCTTTAACGCTCGCGGGTTCTGTATTCGTTTCTGGTATCGTCGCACTAACACTATCTCCTATGATGTGTTCTAAGATGCTTAAAGCAAATGAGGTTCCAAGCAAATTTGAAAGTACGGTTCATCATTTTCTTGATGGTATGACAAACAAATATGAACGAATTCTTGGCTCGGTAATGCAACACCGTCCAGTAATAATTGCGTTTGCTGTTATCGTTTTTGCTAGCCTACCATTACTCTTTAAGTTCATTCCAAGTGAACTTGCTCCTTCGGAAGATAAAGGGGTAGTAATGCTTATGGGTACAGGTACATCTAACGCTAACTTAGATTACCTACAAAATACGATGAATGATGTAAATACAATCCTTTCAGACCAACCTGAAATTGCATTTGCTCAAGTATTTACGGGTGTACCTAACTCAAACCAAGCATTTGGTATCGCTTCAATGGTTCCTTGGAGTGAACGAGAAGCAAGTCAAGCCGAGGTAACAGCTCGTGTTGGTAAATTAGTTCAAGATGTACCTGGTATGGCTGTTACTGCATTCCAAATGCCTGAACTTCCTGGTGCAGGTTCTGGCTTACCAATCCAGTTTGTAATTACAACACCAAACAGCTTTGAGAGCTTATTCCAAATAGCTACCGAAGTATTAACTGATGTTAAAGGAAGCCCTCTATTTGTTTATTCTGATATCGATTTAAACTTTGATTCTGCGACAATGAAAATCAACATCGATAAAGATAAAGCAGGCGCTTATGGCGTAACCATGCAAGATATTGGTATTACGTTAAGCACAATGATGGCTGATGGTTATGTAAACCGTATCGATCTAAATGGACGTTCTTATGAGGTTATCCCTCAAGTCGAACGTAAATACCGCCTAAACCCTGAATCAATGAATAATTATTATGTTCGTTCGATCAGTGGTGAAGCTGTACCATTAGGTAGCTTAATCTCAATTAATGTAATTGCCGAACCGAGATCATTGCCTCATTTCAACCAATTAAACTCTGCAACCGTTGGTGCTGTACCTGCGCCAGGAGTTGCTATGGGCGACGCTATCACTTGGTTTGAAGATATTGCAAACACAACACTACCAAGTGGATATAATCATGATTACATGGGTGAAGCCCGTCAATATGTGACTGAAGGTAGCGCACTATATGCAACCTTTGGTTTAGCATTAGCGATCATCTTCTTAGTTCTTGCGATTCAATTTGAATCTATTCGAGATCCATTAGTAATCATGGTATCTGTTCCGCTAGCAATTTGTGGTGCTTTAATCGCTCTTGCTTGGGGCGCGGCAACAATGAATATCTACTCTCAAGTTGGTTTGATAACGCTTGTAGGCTTAATTACTAAGCATGGTATTCTTATTTGTGAAGTGGCAAAAGAAGAACAACTCCATCACCTCAAGAATCGTATGGAAGCCGTAACCGAAGCTGCTAAAGTTCGTCTACGTCCAATCCTAATGACGACGGCTGCGATGATTGCAGGTCTTGTTCCTCTAATGTATGCAAGTGGTGCTGGTGCGGCTCAACGCTTTAGTATTGGTATTGTAATCGTAGCTGGTCTAGCGATTGGTACGTTATTCACACTGTTCGTACTACCTGTAATTTATAGTTACTTAGCAAGTGAGCACAAACCATTACCTGTTTTTGAAGAAGGTAAAGAGATTAAAGAATCTTAATGGTCAATTGATATTAAAGGCTACTTCGGTAGCCTTTTTTTTATTTCGATAGCGACAATTGGCAAGGCTTTACTTAGAATAAAGAAAATATTCAATTAAGGGTAAATGATGTTTGATCCAAAGAAATTAGAACAAGTAGCAAAACAAATTCATGACTCAATGCCGCAACCAGTAAAAGAACTAGGTAGCGATGTTGAGCAAAAAGTTCGCCAAGTTATCCAAGGCCAATTAAATAAGCTCGATGTTGTAGGTAGAGAAGAATTTGATGTTCAAACTCAAGTTCTGTTACGCACTCGCCAAAAAATCACGGCGATGGAACAAAAACTGGCTGAATTAGAAAAAAAACTATCAGAAAAGTAATTCGATAGAATCATAATTTACGCATAAAAAAATGGCTTAACCATCACTGGTTAAGCCATTTTTATATTCATTTGGAATTAATTAGCCACCAACTGCAATACGCTTCATATCACTCATATAGCTACGTAGCTCTTCACCGATATATTCTACTGGATGGTTACGAATTGCTTCATTAACAGCGATTAACGTTGCATTATCAACTTGATTTGATGTTTCACCTAAACCACGACCAATTACGTTAGTCTCAACTGATGGCATAAACTTCTCACGAAGTAGTGGCGTTGCTACATTAGCAAATAAATAATTACCATATTCAGCCGTATCAGAAATTACTACATTCATTTCATACAAGCGCTTACGAGCAACTGTATTTGCAATTAGTGGTAGCTCATGCAGTGATTCGTAGTATGCAGACTCGTCAACAATACCTGATGAAGTCATTGCTTCAAAGGCTAATTCAACACCAGCACGAACCATAGCAACAAGTAGAATACCGTTATCGAAATATTCTTGCTCTGAAATCTCTACGTCTGACTCAGGGTAATTTTCAAATGCAGTTTGACCTGTCTCTTCACGCCAACCTAATAGGTTCACATCATCATTAGCCCAATCAGCCATCATTGTACGAGAAAATTCACCTTGAATAATGTCATCCATATGTTTGTTGTATAGGGGACGCATTAACTCTTTTAGCTCTTCAGATAGTTCGAACGCCTTTACTTTTGCAGGGTTAGATAGGCGATCCATCATGTGAGTAACACCACCAAATTTAAGTGCTTCAGTAATCGTTTCCCAACCAAATTGTAGCAATTTACCTGCATAGCCAGGCTCAATACCATCAGCGATCATCTTCTCATAAGAGACAATTGAACCCGCTTGTAACATGCCACATAAGATAGTTTGCTCACCCATTAAGTCAGATTTCACTTCAGCGACAAAAGAAGACTCAAGACAACCAGCTCTGTGGCCACCTGTACCCGCAGCCCATGCCTTTGCAATATCCCAACCTTCACCTTTTGGATCATTTTCAGGGTGAACAGCAATCAATGTAGGTACACCAAAACCACGCTTATATTCTTCACGTACTTCTGTACCAGGACACTTAGGCGCAACCATAACAACCGTTATATCTTTACGGATCTGCATCCCTTCTTCTACAACATTAAAGCCGTGAGAATAACCTAGCGCTGCACCTTCTTTCATTAGCGGCATTACAGTTTCAACAACATTTGTATGTTGCTTATCTGGCGTTAAGTTAACAACAAGATCTGCTTGAGGAATTAGTTTTTCATAGCTTGCAACTTCAAAGCCATTTTCTTTGGCATTTTTATATGACTGACGCTGTTCATCAATCGCTGCTTGGCGTAGTGCATATGCTACATCTAAGCCTGAGTCACGCATATTAAGACCTTGATTAAGACCTTGAGCACCACAACCTACAATAACCACCTTCTTTCCTTTAAGGTAATCAGCTTCTGTTGCAAATTCCTCACGGTCCATAAAGCGACAACGACCAAGTTGATCCAACTGCTCGCGTAAATTCAGTGTGTTAAAGTAATTAGCCATGATAAAACTCCATAAATATCATTTAATCCATTAGGATGATCTTGTGTATAAAAAGATAATAACGAAAGATTAACATTGTCAAAAGTGATATATTAGCAACACATGATTGCAATATAGGCAACATAAATGAACATAAAACTTCTACAAACTTTCCTACATCTTTGTGAAAGTCATAGCTTTACTCAAACATCAAAAGCGATGCACTTAAGCCCTTCAGCTTTAAGCCGACAAATTCAAAAATTAGAAGATGACGTTGGGCATCCATTATTTATTAGAGATAATCGAAGTGTTGAACTAACAACAGCAGCTAAGCAACTTATACCTATAGCCTTAAATATATGTGCGGAATGGAGTGGTTACAAAGCAAATTCTAATACCGTTAATAATACACTTAAGGGGCAGCTTAATTTATTTTGTTCAGTAACGGCAAGCTACAGTCATTTACCTCAATTATTAAACGATTTTAAAGTTAACTATCCCCACATAGATATTAAACTATCTACTGGTGATCCTGCTCAAGCGATCAATAAGATTGAAACATCAGAAGTAGATATTGCAATATCAGCTCTTCCAGAAACCCTATCAAATAAACTCGCCTTTGAAATTATCAGCGAAATACCACTATCAATCATAGCTCCAATTGGTAACAATCACTTCATCAGTGAAATTAATAAAGAAAATAAAAATTGGAAGTCATTGCCTTTTATTTTGCCTGAGTCTGGGACTGCGAGGAATAGAGCAAATCAATGGTTTAAGGAGCAGAAAATTAAGCCCACAATTTACGCTCAAGTATCAGGACATGAAGCAATTGTGAGTATGGTGGCGTTAGGTTGCGGTATAGGTATTGCTCCAGACGTGGTAATTAATAACAGTCCAGTAAAAGATAAAGTTCAACGCCTAAACATATCACCTATAGCTCCATTTAAATTAGGGTTATGCTGTAAAAAATCAAAACTAAATGACTCTGTTATTCAGGCTCTTTGGCAAGTTGCAGAAAATACTTTTATTTAATGATTAAAACGAAAAAAGGCTTCCCAATGGGAAGCCTTTTAAAATTCAAGCCTAGCGATGTCCTACTCTCACATGGGGAGACCCCACACTACCATCGGCGCTATTACATTTCACTTCTGAGTTCGGCATGGGATCAGGTGGGTCCATAATGCTATGGTCGCTAAACAAAATCTGTCAGTAAATGGTGCTGATACCCAGACTCGAACTGGGGACCTCACCCTTACCAAGGGTGCGCTCTACCGGGCTGAGCTATATCAGCAATAACTATTTACTTTTGTAATGGAAAAAAAGCCATCCTTTGGATGGCTTTTTAAAATTCAAGCCTGGCGATGTCCTACTCTCACATGGGGAGACCCCACACTACCATCGGCGCTATTACGTTTCACTTCTGAGTTCGGCATGGGATCAGGTGGGTCCATAACGCTATGGTCGCCAAGCAAATTCTTTCTAT
>NZ_MAJS01000014.1 GCF_001690985.1 Aliivibrio sp. 1S175 | reverse complement strand
ATTGTGGTCTGTATTATCGTAGCCTTTATGTTTGGTCCTTTGGCTTTTGTTGGAGCAGGGGCCTTTGCACTCATGTCATTTGGGATGACAAATTTCCAGTCAACTATACAAGAGCATGAAGTTTTTTTTTCTGAGAGGCCAATTTTATTTAATCTACTTAACGATACTATGTTCAGAGTAGACAGTTATACAGCTCATGGTTATTGTTGTCGTCGAGACTTTTACGTGCCTTCTTTAGAGCAAAAGAAACAAATTATAACAGTGATTCAAAATAGCCAAAAAAATATAGAGTACGTAGAGTTAGCCAAGTTCAATGATATGTTTAAGCATCCTATTTTCATTCAAGATTAGAATGAAACAATCGAAATTAATCTGCCTATTAAATTTAGCTGGTACAATCAAAGATAGTATTACGCTCTTCATTGACTTGCCTTTTAACTGGCAAACATCAGAGCATGATCAGTTAGGCTATATTGCTTCAGGTAATAACCAGGGTGAACTTGTTGTATCGGCTGCACAGAAAGATAACATTACCCGCACTATTAAAGTTGAGGTGAATGATGAGTTCTAAAGATCAAATAATTAAATTAAAAGAAGAGTTGTATAGTGCAGAGATTATTTATGCATGGGATTATGAAGGGGCTGGATTAAAATATAATAATCTATTTAACTGGGGGTATTCGGTATTTATTGGTTTACTTATCTTGTTATTTCTTTGGTCTGTTTCTGAAGATATAACCTTAAATTCATATTCTTTTTGGGCGATATTTACTTTCCTGACTATGATGGTATTGATTTCAAGATATCTTTTTACACCAGATAAACATCGTTGTTACCACCTAACATCAATGGGTATTCATTACACTGAACAAGACATGATCCCAGAGATGGCTTATAAAATTGCGCGAGGCTTTGCTTGGGTTGGTATTGTGGTCTGTATTATCGTTGCCTTTATGCTTGGCCCATTGGCTTTTGTTGGAGCAGGGGCCTTTGCGCTCATGTCATTTGGGATGACAAATTTCCAGTCAACCGTAGATAAGAGCCATATATTCATTGATGAGCGTAGTGTTGTTTTTCATATAAGGAATGATGGAGTAGTGTCATTTACGATCCCAGAAAAAGGTAAGCTTCAATATAAAGGCCTTGTATACACTTCGACTCTCGAAGAAAAAATGGAGTTACTTACCAACTTACAATCACTTTCTATAAATATGGAAATCATGGAGATCAAAAGATTAAATGATCAATACAAGCATCCAATTTATCAACAAGATGAAGTTGCAGAGTGATTTACTTATAAGCCACAAATCAGGTCAAATAATGCTCTTTAATGCACCTAACAAACCAATGCAAAATAAGTATAGCTATGTGGCTTCTTCATTAAAAACGGCTGTGATGGTAAATGAACAAAATGGTATTTGGAGTAAAGGTGAAACGGGAAATCCAGTCTATCGTTTAGATTTAGGCGGTGCAATCAAAGATAATATTACGGTCTTCATTAGTCTGCCTTTTAACTGGCAAGCATCAGAGCATGAAAAGTTAGGTTATATTGCTTCAGGTAATAGCCAAGGTGAGCTTGATATATCACCTGCATTTAAAGAATCTGCTATTAGAACAATTAATGTGGATGTGAACTAAATGAATGCAGATGAACAAAAAAAACGGCTAAGAGATCAACTTTACAAAGTGAATACAATTTATTCTTGGG
>NZ_MAJS01000013.1:321602-321799 GCF_001690985.1 Aliivibrio sp. 1S175 | reverse complement strand
AATGGTACTGACTACCAAACCACGGTTGATGACAATGGCAACTGGAGTGTGAACGTGGCGGGCAGCGATCTGGCGGCCGACACCGAGTTCGAAGTGAATGTAGCGTCAAGTGATGACGCTGGAAATACAATTAATAGTACAGCAACATCAACCCATACGGTTGATCTTGAAGCGACCGAAGGCACCGTAACGGTGGC
>NZ_MAJS01000013.1:0-321466 GCF_001690985.1 Aliivibrio sp. 1S175 | reverse complement strand
TACCAAACCACAGTTGATGAAAATGGCAACTGGAGTGTGAACGTGGCGGGCGCTGATCTGGCGGCCGACACCGAGTTTGAAGTGAGCGTGGCGTCAACCGACGCGGCAGGAAATGCAATCGAAAGCACAGCGACTTCAACCCACACGGTAGATACTCAAGTTATTGGTTTAACTTCTGATATTACAAATGAATCCAATACTGGATCAAACGCCGATACTGTCACTAATATCCATACACCAGATATAACCGGAGTTACAGAAGCTGGCGCTATTGTGACGATTACTTATACAGATGCCAACAATCAAGCGCAGACAGCAATAGGTACCGCGGATGCAAATGGTGTTTACACCATTGCGATCATCAACGCGCTGGCCGAGGGTTCAAACAGCCTAACGATTACAGCGGAGGATATGGCAGGCAACGAAGCGACGATCACGCAAGATGTGACGGTTAATTCAGACCCTATTGCTACTGATTTTGAAATTACATTAACAGATGATACAAGCGTTCAATTTACTTTCGCACCTCATGTGAGTGATATTGAAGACGATGCTAGTACTACAGATGATAAATCTGTTGGAATCAACATTACTGAGTTACCAGAGTTCGGTACTCTATATCTTGTTGATGGTGATACTCGTACTGAAATAACAGCAACAACGGTATTAACTGAAGATTCTCAAATTGAATATGAACTTAACGATACAATAAATGATGATTTGAGTTTTAATGCAGCCGAAGATTTTGCTCCTAATTATAATAATGGAGCAGTAACGTCTTTCACTTTAGCTAGCGGTGTTATTGTGTCAGGGGGAACTTATTCTGGAGATCGACCTGATACGACAAGTACATTAACGGCAGATGAACTTTATTATGATTCAGCAGTAAACGAAACGGGACTTGGTGTTGGTAGTAGTGAAATAGATGTAAATTCGCAAGACTATATTGAAGTGGACTTTACTAATGTAGGAAATACAAACACAACAGATATTGATATTAGAGAAGTGAATATTGATTTTGGTAGTGTCTTTGGTAATTATTCAGAAAATAGTAATGCGAATGCTGAAATTCATATCTTATTATTTAAAGATGGGGTTCTTGTTGGAGAAAGCCCTTACATCTTCGATGATGAAACTCATAATATTTATGATGGTAGTGGTGAGTTTACCGCTAATCTTCAACTTGATAGCGGCTTTGACCAAATTCGGGTTTATACCGTTCATGGAGAGGGTTCCACTGCGTCAAATTCGAATGTGACATTACAAGGTATTGAAGTTGTTGATGCTATGGTGAGTGAAGATATTCCTTATCAAGCAACAGATAGTGATGATGCTACCGATACTGGTATTATTACTGTTTCAACTGACAGTACTGAGCGTGCGATGAATAATGCGCCAATCATTGATGATTCAGTATTTAATGCGACGGATGAAGATGTCGCTATCCCATTAAATTTAAACGACTTGCTGATATCAGATCTGGATGGAGATGATGTTACGTTAACTAATATTACGGTTGATCCAGCATTTGGTTCTTTAGAGCTTATTTTTAACGGTGATGAAGTTATAGGTGCTCAATTTACGCCTGCAGAAAATGCACATTTTGATAGTAATAATGCAGTTGAATTTGAAATAACAGCGACCGACGGATATCAATCATCAACAGGAACAGCAACACTTATCGTTAATGCTGTTGCTGATGAGCCAACATTATCTGTTGTTTTAGGTGAATCGATATCAACGATTCTTTCAATAGATCCCTCTATTCATGACAAATTAATTAATGGAGAAGTTCTTACATTGGAAGAACAAACCTCTCTTGGTGTAAATATAGATAGCGTAGAATTGGCTGGCATTGAACGTCGTGTGATTGGCGATTCTGATAATGAACATATAATTGGAACTAACTCATCAGATATGCTTCTTGGTGGTTATGGAGATGATCTTTTTATCGGAGGTGCTGGTGATGATAAAATTGATGGAGATGATTCAAGTTCAAATATTAATAATGATGGTCACGATGTTGTCATTTATTCTGGTTCAATTAGTGATTATTCGATTTTAAATCACGGTGATGCTGGTGGAAGTGTCGATAAATGGGCAGTCTATGATTCTAGGGGAATAGACTCATCAGCTAATCCTTCAGGTGACTGGGATGCTAATTTAGGTGACCATCTGTATGAAATCGAGCGATTAATCTTCTCTGATGCCATTGTTGAGCTAAATTCTGATGGAACATATACGATTTTACAAGAGACAGAAACGACACTAGATTTATCCGCATCTGTAATGGATATAGATGGCAGTGAATATTTAGATGCTATTAATATCTCGGGTCTTCCAGCAGGGGCTCAAATTTTTGATAAAGACACCAACCAACCTCTTGGAGAATTTAAAGAGATCAACGGTGAGCAAATTTGGGTGATTGATATTATTGGTCAAGATACTCAAACGGTTAATTACGATAATTTAGTTGTTCGTTATCCATCGGCAGAAACTCTTGATATTGATGTTTCAGCAGTTGCAAAAGAATCTTCAAATAATTCAGAAGCGACAACCACTGTTAATGCATCACCTAGCCAAGATATATATGCAGATCAAGGTGGAGAAACGCCAACAACATTGATTTCTTTAGTTCTTGATTCATCGGGTAGTATGGATCATAAACCGTTTGAATCTGATGACTCAAACCCAGATCAAGATAAAACAAGGATGGAGCTAGTTTTAGAAGCATCTATCGCCATGCTTAATAATGTGAAGGTTCAAGAAGGTTCTGAAGAGGTTCTCGTTCAGCTGGTTGATTTTGATAACCAAAAACATCACTCCGAGGATGAAAATGCAGAATCGCTTGGTTGGTTCACCGTTCAAAGTGCAATTAATGCATTAAATGCCGCTTTAGTTGATATTGCTAATGAAAATGAGGATGAAGATTTTTATCCTGATGGAGGTACTGATTATGAAGAAGGTATCTACGCTGTAATTTCGGGCTATCAAGACTCTCAAGTTACCGATATTACAGGAGAAACCAATGATGTCGTTTACTTCTTTAGTGATGGTAATAATGATGGTGGTTGGCAAGGTGGTAATAACGGACCGAAAGATATTTGGGAAGATTTTATTATAGGCAAAGATGTGACGGCTATTGGTATTGTAAGAGATGAAAATACAACGCTAAGCGGACTAAATAAAATTTCTGATAAGGTTATTTATCTTACGGATGGGCAATTACTGACTGAGCTACCAAAACTTCGCCCTACTATTGGGCAAGCAGGAGCACTACTTATGGGGATCATAGGGTTAGATGCTGCGGCCATTATTATCGATGAAACTAAAACAGAAGTACTGCGAGTTATTGACCACAATGGTGTTATTTCGAGCTCAACATACACTGTAACTAAAGATGGTAATCAGTTACTTATTGATACTGAATATGGTGATTTACGTATTGAAGAAGACGGTTCTTATTATTTTCAGCCATCGTTATCAGCCCCTGTTATTGAGTCAGGGAAATCCGTTGCTTTTGAGGTGATTTATACTACTGAGAGTGATAATGGAGTTGAAAATCAGCAGCTTGTTACTTTAAATATAAGCCCAAGCGGTGAAGTTAATACTACCGTCACATCAAGCTTAAATGCATCAACAGGTGATGATGTTGTCGTAGGCACTGATAGTGACGATATTATTTTAGGCCATGAAGGCAACGACATTCTAATCGGTGGATTAGGTGATGATATTTTAGTTGGTGGTACGGGTGAAGACATCTTTAAGTGGGTGGATCAAGGAGCTGATACTGGCATTGATACAATTAAAGATTTTACTGTCGGTGAGGATTTGATTGATCTAATGGACATTATTAGCGGCAGTGATAGCACAGTTGATATGGAAGATTTATTGTCTCATGTAACGGTATCAGAAAGTGGTGATGACTTAACGTTAGCTATTACCGATGATTCTAATAATAATCACACCATCATTGTTGAAGGTGGCGTTGGTTCATTTGGATTAGAAGATGCCAATTTCTCAAATCAATCAGAAATATTAACTCAACTATTAGATAATCAACTGTTTAAGTTAGATGATAATAATTGATTATAGAGAGTGAACTAGATAAAGGGCCTATTTAGGGCCCTTTTACTTGTTACAACACCTCAAGGTCTAACTCTTGATTAAATTATTTCAAAAGAGCACAATTTAGAAAAAGCAGTTGGAGATATAGTAATGGAATTAGAAGATATCCGCCGTGATTATAGCCTTGGCGGCCTACGTAGAGCGGATTTACCACAGGAACCCGTCGACTTGTTTGAGCTGTGGTTAACACAAGCTGTCGAAGCTAAATTGACAGACCCAACAGCCATGACAGTGGCTACGGTTGACAAAAATGGACAACCTTTTCAGCGCATTGTTTTATTAAAACATTTTGATAAAACTGGTTTTGTTTTTTATACCAATCTTGCTTCTCGAAAAGCACAGCACCTTGAAGATAACAGCAAAATTTCATTGCATTTTCCTTGGCACCCTCTTGAGCGCCAAGTGCATATTACTGGTACGGCTGAAAAACTGACGGCGCTAGAAAACATGAAGTATTTCACGTCAAGACCGAAAGAAAGTCAGATTGCGGCGTGGGCAAGTAAACAAAGCAGTCGTTTGACCGCGAGAGCAGCGTTAGAAGGTAAATATCTAGAACTGAAGCAACAATTTGCGAAAGGCGAGATCCCAGTACCAAAATTTTGGGGTGGCTTTAGAGTTAACATCGATTCGATTGAGTTCTGGCAAGGTGGTGATAGTCGCTTACACGATCGATTTATATATAGTAAAGATCAAGATAATTGGGAGATCGACCGATTAGCGCCATGATCTTGACTTTATTGTGTTTGGATCTTGATGATGAAATAAAAATGCCGATGAGCTTATGGTCATTGGCATTTTTATTTCTATTTTTTGATTATCTTAACCATTCTGAGTTTAGTTTTTCAGTGTCACCGAGATAATCCAATAACCATTGAATTGCGATAGATTCATTATTTTTGTTCCAAGCTAAGCAGCATGGGCTTGGGTCGATATTATTCTCGATCTCTTTATTAATGATACTTCCAGAATTGAATAATCGCTTTGCTTTATGGCTAGGTATAACACCAACACCAAGACCATCAATAAAACACTGTTCAGCACTGTGCCAATTAGGAACGATCAATCTACGTTGATTATCCAGTTGCCAGGTTGTTCGTTTTGGTAATATACGAGAGGTATCTTCTAAGCATATGACTGGGTATTTCATTAATTCAGAGTCGGGGATTGCACCGTTATAGTTTGCAAGTGGGTGAGTTGTGCTCATAACAAAGTCCCATGAAAGCTCCCCCATTGGACGGTATGAGAAATTACCGCCAATGGGTATTGTTGCCGTTGCTCCGATTCCAATATCTGCTCTGCCTGTCATTAAGGCGTCCCATACGCCATTAAATACTTCCATTGTTAGTTGAAGCTCTATATCTGGGAAGGTTGCATAAAAATCACGAACCAGTTGGTTTACACTATTTTCACGAACGACATTATCTAGCGCCACAGAGACACTTTGTTGCCAACCATTCGCGACGCGTTGTGTATTTAAACGTATATCCTCCATCTCTTTAAGAAGTTTTCTGGCTTGTTCAACAAAATAGTCACCGGCAGCGGTTAATTCTACTTTGCGATGCAAACGAGTGAAAAGAGACACGGTTAACCGATCTTCAACAGACTTAATTGTATAGCTAATTGCACTGGGTACTTTGTGCAATTCTTCAGCGGCATGACTAAAACTACCAAGGCGTGCTACAGACTCAATTGTGATTAATTCGTGGTAAGAAAACATAAAAAACCTGATGGTAAATTATTCGCATCAAAAATATTGATGCAAAGTGCAAATATTATCGTTTCACAAGAGTAGCAACTAGCAAATAGAATGCAAATAATTCTAGAAATATGTTCATCTTTGGAGAAAGAACATGGATAAGCAAAAACAATCTATTCCTTATATCTGGCTTGCTGGCCTAAGTATGCTGGGCTTTTTAGCAACAGACATGTATTTACCTGCATTTGATATTATTCGCGGTGATTTGGCAACAACTGAAAGTATGATCGGTTTAACCTTAAGTATTTTCTTGTTTGGTATGGCTATTGGTCAACTTTTTTATGGGCGTTTGACTGAAAAGTTAGGGACTAAAAAATCACTTATCATTGGTTTAACTATTTTCGCAATAAGCAGTTTAGTTGCTTCATTTTCAACCAGTGTCGAAATGCTATTAGTTGCACGTTTCTTCCAAGCACTTGGTGCATGTAGCGCTAACGTAATTTGGCAAGCAATGGTGATTCAACGTTATGATGCGAAAACATCACAGCGTATTTTTGCAACCATTATGCCTCTTGTAGCGCTTTCTCCTGCATTAGCACCTTTACTGGGTGCCGCAATTGAAAAGTTCTATGGCTGGTCGATGATTTTTGTTGCACTAACGGTTATTGGTGTTGGTTTAGCGGTAAGAACGGCTGCAGATAAAGAACCACAACAAGAAAAATCAACATCAGGTAAAGCCGTTACATTCCGTGATGTTATTAAGTCAAAAAAATTCACAGGTAATATGCTTATTTACGCAGCAAGCTCTGCAATTTTCTTTGCATGGTTAACTGGATCACCTTTTGTAATGACTCAAATGGGCTATTCAGGTGCAGACATCGGTTTAAGTTACATTCCACAGACAATCGCATTCATTGTTGGTGGTTACGGTTGTCGTTGGGCTCTAGAGCGTTTTGAAAGCCAAAAAGTACTTCCTTGGATTTTAAAATTATCAATTGCGAGTGTCAGTGTGGTGTTCTTAATTGCTTGGCGCATGGAACCTACATCAATCATTCCAATGCTGATCCCTTTCTGCTTTTTAGCGGCAGCGAATGGCGCGGTATACCCGATTGTTGTAAATAACGCACTAATGGATTTTAAAGAAGGCAGCGCTGTTGCTTCAGGTCTATTAAACTTTTTACAAATGCTATTTTGTGTAGCAGCAAGTGCAATGGTATCAAGTATTAGCTACTTAGGCCCTATCTCAATGGGTAGCGTTATGTTATTGCAATTAGTGTTCTTATTCATTGGTGCGGTATTGGTATTTAAATCGAATAAAGAAGAGAACATGGTCTTAGCTGAGCAGTAATTATTGCTTTAAGTTAGTCAAATAAAAATAGCATTGTGCGTAATCGCCAATGCTATTTTTTTGTCTAAGATTTGGAAAATATAAAAAGTCAGATTATATTTTTTTCTTAATCATGACGGGATCAATGTTAATTTCATAACCAGAGTAAGATATTTTACTGGGACTATATTCACGTTTTGTTATTAAGTGCTCGGTATTAAATTGAATATCAACACGAGGAAAAATTTTGTTTGTCACAAAGATGTGGCTTTCTCTTAAGTGAGCATTAAAAATAATGTGTTCTTTCTCTAATTGAGATTTTAGAGCCAATAAATCTTGAGTTGATTTTTCTTTTGAACGAAGGATTTTTTCTGCTAATTCTGGAGGTTGTCGGCTAATATTTATTTGTGCAATTTTTACAACTTGAGCGTTTGCATCATCTAGACGTTTCTGTAGTAAATGTAAGTTTTCTTTTTGCGTATTGAAATGATGGAAAGCATGAACTTTAGTATAAGCCCCCCCTTCAATACCTAGATTCGCTGTTTTTATTGACCCGTTTGCAGTAACGCTTCCGCCACTTATTGTTCCATTTTTTTCTGTTTCATCAATGACCACAATAGAGCCTAAAGATTCGACTAAGCAGTGGTTAGCATGTAATGTAATACGAATATCACTGTGAGCCATCAAATGCGAGTTTTGAGCGAGTTTAGTCGTGATTTGACCTTCAGTATTTACAATGCAAGTTAAGGGAGTCCCTTCTGGTACAGGCCGACCTATAATGCCATTTATTACGGTTATATCATGCTTTGCCGTTACTTCAGCATTTTCAATAAAACCGCCTACAATAATAGAACCGGTAGCGGTTACTTTCATTCCTGATTCAATATCTTCTTGTATAAAAATACTGCCTTCAAATGAAACATGGCCCGTTGTAGCGTTGACTCTTTTTAAGGTAAGTAAATTATTGATACTAACGCCTGCATGATGGATCAGAGGAGTTCCATCAATATTAGACAGAAGAAGATTAGGGTCATTTTGGGATACGAATGATCCAGGAAAAAGAGTGAAGGGGATATCATTTCCTTGCGCAGCAGTGATAATTTTTCCGGTTACCGTGTTGCCATTTATCCCGAGAGTTGCAGGTATGCGTCTCATCAATGGTGTATTTTTCTTTACGCTAATCACATCTCCTAAGTTACGCATATCGACATGACCATCCTCCATTTCTTGCGGTTGTAATATGCGCTCTTTAATATTAGGAACGAGAGGTTCAAATACGGTATCTTGACCTTCTTCGGCTCTTCGACCACAAGCGATAATATTTGAGTAGACTTCTCCTGGTTCTAGATTTTTACTTTTAATTAAAAGAGCTTTGAGATTTTCTTTTTTAATGCCCTTAACGATATGATGATGACTTAATACTTCAATAATCTCAGGAGCACGTAAAGGGTGCCCACCATAAGCACCAGTTACTGTCATAGAAGCGAGCATTTCGTTTTCTTGAAGATCGATGGCTATTTCAGCATTTAAGCGTTGAGCAATCAAAACATTATTGATAGAGGCAATATTGCCAGTATTGATTGCAGAAATGATCGTTTCTATTTCTTTTTCAAAAAGATAAAACTGACCGGCACCGATAGAATATAAAGCTTGATGAATATCGGAAGCTTCAATAGATTGGTTCAAGGTCATGTTTTCAGGAACGGTAAAATGGACAGCAGATTTATTATCTGAAAATAGTAAACAATGTTCGATCATATCCTCTCCCAATAGATACTGAAATCTCAGCATTAAGAAATGATATTATCACTTATAACGTATGGGGTTCACTGAGCGTGTAGTAAGTGTAAACACGCTCACAGTTTATAACTTACCCGTTTAATTTACCTACTAATTCAAGTGCTTCAAAAAAAGGTTTGGATTCGAATTTTGCATAGCCTTGCATTTTATTTGCTTTGATTTTTGTTGTCAGAGGGGTTGGTATACCACATAAAAATCGAGCAAACACAGCGTTAGCAAGAGGAGTTTTACTGTTATTCTGTAACTCTTGGCACCAATGTTTCACTTGTTCATCATCAGCAACAAAGAAGGTATTGTTTCTTGGCAAATGAGCGCCTTCTGAGCGACAAGCTGAACAGTGACCGCATTCTATTGGGGCATTAAAGTCAGCAAAATAATTGGCGAGTGAATGGCTTAAGCATGTTTTTGTTTCAAAGAAATCGAGCATGGAATGAATACGCTTAATTTCACTTTCTTCTTTATTTTTGAACAATTGATGTTGTTCTTGAGAAAGTACGTGAGTGCTCTCTACTTTATTTAATACTTGATAAACCTCTGTCATTAACTTACTTTCAAGTTCTATCCAGCCTTGTTCGTGAAAGTAATCTAACGCAGAAATAACACGTTTACGCTCACCTTGATATCCCATCCAAAGCGCATCAAAATCAACGGTATGCCACGTTCTTGATTTTGGAGAACATTGAAAAATGGTAGATACAAAATGTTGGCGCTCGGTTTGAAATTTACCAATAATATCATTCACTGGGATTAAGGTTTTGAAGCGATAATCTGCGTAATAACTGTATTTTGCTTGGATGATTTGCTTGAGTTCCAAATAAACTAGCAGTGTTTTTAATGGTAATTGACGAACATTACTGTCTTTAGATAGACGTAACAGTTGGGTTTCCCATGTATCCGAAGATTTATAGATATCATCTAATACGTATTGGATAGCTTCTCTGTCTGGCGTATCACCATAAACAAAGTTTTCTAAAACATTCAGACCAGAGGTATTAGCAAGTACAGTACAAAAAGAGGGATTTCCATCGCGGCCCGCTCGTCCAATTTCTTGTGAATAATTTTCAATAGATTTTGGTAAATCAAAATGAATAACTTGACGAATATCCGATTTATCGACCCCCATACCAAACGCAATCGTTGCAACGATACAATTAAGCTCACCATTCATGAATTTATGTTGAATGTCTTCTCTAATATCGTGTTTCAAACCTGCATGGTAGGCTTTTGCTTGAATGCCATTGCTTTGTAACCATTGAGCTACGTTCTCAGCCGTTTGCTGTAGCGTGACATAAACAATACTTGGTTCATTTGGTCTTTGTTGTAGAGTGGCAAATAAAGCAGATCGCTTTTGTTCTTCTTCTACAGGGATAATTGAAATATCCAAATTAGGGCGATAGAAGCCGGTGATTACAATATCGTCTTTGTCTATTTTGAACTTTTTACTCATGTCTTCAATAACCGCAGGCGTTGCCGTTGCCGTTAAGAGTAATACATGAGGAATATTTAAGGCCTCTCTGTCTTGAGGGAGCTTGAGGTAATCGGGTCTAAAATTATGCCCCCATTCTGAGATACAGTGCGCTTCATCGACGACCAATAATGAAATGTTGATCTGTGCAATAAATTGACGGAAACGCTCATTTTTCAAGCGCTCAACGGAAATCATCAAAATTTTGATGTCGCCGTTTCTTACCCCTTGTAATATGGCTTGGGTTTCTTCGCGAGTTTGGGTTGAATCAATGGATGCTGCCGCAATGCCTTTACTTTTTAAAAAGGTAATTTGATCTTTCATCAAAGCAAGTAAGGGTGAAATAACCAATGTGAGATTAGGCAATAAAAGTGCTGGCAATTGGTAGCATAAAGACTTCCCCGAACCTGTTGGGAAGATAGCAGCAGACGAGTGGCCATTAAGTACTTTTTCAATGACTTGCTGTTGGCCACCTCTTAGAGAATCAAAACCAAATACATCTTTTAACGTCTGCTGATATGTCATTAGTAGTCTACCTTCTTTCTCATATTCTTTGTTTGACCATGTTGGGTCTTATTGTCTACACGTCTACGTTGTGAATTACGTGTTGGCTTTGTTTCTCTGCGTGCTTTTTGAGTTTCAGCCGCAGATTGAATCAATACCTTTAAACGCTCAAGTGCGTCTTCTCTATTTTTTTCTTGCGTTCTAAATTGTTGAGCCTTAATTACGATAACCCCTTCTTTAGTAATGCGACTGTCTTTCATTTTTAAAAGTCGTTCTTTATAGAAAGGGGGCAGTGTTGAGTTATTGATATCAAAGCGTAAATGAATCGCACTTGAGACCTTATTTACATTCTGACCACCTGCACCTTGTGCTCTAATCGCGGTGAGTTCAATTTCCCAACTGGCTAATTGAACGTAATTTGAAATGGTTAACATGTAATAAACCTATGATCGAACTTCTATTAGAGGGTATACTATCAGGTAGCGTCGATACGCACCATTTTCAATACTAAGGTAATTTCATGAGTGTAAAAGAAGAACTGCAAAAAATTCATAACCGTTTAGATCGTTGTAAGCACCGTTTAGACGCTGCACAAAAGCGTGACGATCAACCTGTCGTTAAACAGTTTTTGCATGAAATCCAAACGCTAGAAAAGAAAGTTGCAAAATTAAATGGTAAAAAGCAATTTGAAACAGGGAATAAAGGAACAGAAGTTCGTAACCTTGATTTCAAACGTGCGATTACTAAAGCTGAACAAGCAGATATGGGTAAGCTGAAAAAATCAGTTCGTGGCCTAGTCATTGTTCATCCAATGACTGCTTTGGGCAGAGAACTTGGTCTTAAAGAAATGACTGGTTTTGCTCCTCAAGCATTCTAATTAAAAAAGTTTATTCTTGAATAAGAAGCATCTAATGTTTACGTACATTGGGTGCTTTTTTTATACATCAAAAGTCGTATTTTCCCGTGGCTTTATCTTCGTTATTTAAAGTAATTATGTTGAAGATAAGCTATTATATCCGCCATTATTTATTACCATTGAGTTCACATGTCTCATTCTCATTTTTCAAAAAATCAATCGGCATCTAAGAATAATAACGAAGCTCCGATTAAAAAATCTATGCATCCTCGCAATAAACATAATGCAAGTTATGATTTTCCTGCGCTGATTGCGACGTCTCCTGAACTGAAAGCATTTGTTGAAACGAATCAATATGGTAATGAATCAATCAACTTTTCAGATCCTCTTGCTGTTAAAGCATTGAACAAAGCATTATTAGCTCATTTCTACGATGTACCATTTTGGGACATTCCTGAAGGTTACTTATGTCCACCAATCCCAGGTCGTGCTGACTACATTCATAACATTGCTGATTTACTTGCAATTACTAATGAAGGTGAGATCCCAACAGGTAAAAACGTTCGTGGTTTAGATATCGGTGTGGGCGCTAACTGCGTGTACCCTATCATTGGTCACCGTGAATACAAATGGAACTTTGTTGGTTCTGATATTGATGTTCAAGCATTAAAAATGGCGTCGTTCATTGCGAACAATAACCCAAGCCTGAAGAAGAGTATTGAGTGTCGTCAGCAAAAGAATGAAGAAAATATCTTTAGAGGTATTATCAAGTCACAAGATGAATTTGCGTTCACGATGTGTAACCCTCCGTTCCATGCATCAGAAGAAGAAGCAACAGCAGGATCAGAGCGTAAACAGCAGAACTTAGCGACAAGTAAATCGAAGAAAGGACACGCTTATAATGAATTAAAAGGCGTGAAAAAATTAAACTTCGGAGGTCAAAAAGCAGAGCTTTGGTGTGAAGGTGGAGAGCTAGCGTTCATTACTAAAATGGCAAAAGAGAGTTGTGAGTTTGCACTGCAAGTTCAATGGTTTACGACATTAATCTCTAAGAAAGAAAACGTTGATGCATTGTATCAAGAGCTTGCTCGATTAGGTGTAAAAACTATTAAAACGGTTGATATGGCACAAGGTCATAAAATTAGTCGTTTTGTAGCATGGACATTCCAAGCGAATGTAAATTTGTAAGCTTTTAGAATTAGATTAAATCTGTTTTATATCAGTTATTTAGTTGTAAATCGTTTCTAAATTTGACTAAACGTAAATTACAGACACATTCAGTAACAATCTCTCTAATTTTAATCTAATAATTTCAATCGTTTAACTGTCAGAATACTTATAATTCGACAGTTAAATGGTTATTTTATGAAATCAAAAACACTTCTTGCCACTTTGATTAGTGCCGCTTTGCTCGTTGGTTGTAGTGATGACGCAACGACAAAAACAACGCCTCAAGCCCCTTTGGTTGCCGCTCATACAGTAGAATCAATCCAATACCAACAAGGTAAAACCTATATTGGCCGTATTGAAGCAATGGAAGATGCTTCTATTGTTGCTCACGTCTCTGGCTACATTCAATCTCGCTCATTTAAAGAAGGCCAAATGGTCACTAAGGGCGATGTACTTTTCCAAATTGATCCTTCTTCTTTTGAAGCCCAAGTCGCTAATGCAAAAGCAGGTATTACTCAAGCTAATGCTGAATTGAAAAAAGCACAGCTTGATTTCCAACGAGGTAAGAATCTTCTCCCTAAAGGCAATATTAGCCAAGCTGAATTTGATGGTTTAACGGCTCAATTATTGAGTGGTGAAGCTCAGGTTGAATCGGCTCAAGCGCAATTGAAACTTGCAGAAGTGAATCTTTCTTATACGACAATCCTCGCGCCTTTCTCTGGCCGTATTAGTGACAGTAAGGTAAGTATTGGTGATTTGGTTTCTTCTGCATCGGGTGAACTTACTACATTGGTTAGCTTAGACCCAATTCATACTCGTTTTACTATCAGTGAACGTGAACGATTGTTGATGGGAATAGATCAAGTGAAGGGAGATGGTTCTGGTGCTTCAAACCAAGTAGAGGTAGTACTGAACCTTGAGAATGATAAAGAATATAACCATTTAGGTAAAATTGATTACATCGGAAATCGTATCGATCAAACGACAGGCACATTAACCCTTCGAGCGTTGGTTCAAAATCCTGATTTTACATTACTTCCTGGTCAGCATATCAACGTAAACCTGCGTGAAAAGAAACCAACGAACGTAGTTGTTACGCCACGCCGTGCGGTGCAAAGTGATTTAGAAGGCAGCTTTGTGATGGTATTAACGGAAGGAAATATCGCAGAAAGACGCAATGTGACCTTGGGTAAGCAATTACCAGAAGGGGTGATCATTAGCTCTGGTTTAGAGGCTAACGAGCAAGTGTTAGTGAAAGGATTACAGCGTGTTCGAAATGGTGTTCAGGTTCGTTTAGAAAATACGGGGTCTTAATATGTTAAGTCGTTTTTTTATACAGCGTCCTAAATTTGCTCTGGTTATTTCTATTATTCTCACTCTTGCCGGAGCGATTGCGCTAGCCATTCTTCCTGTGGCGGAATACCCAAAAATCAGTCCACCTTCGGTAAGCGTGAATGCGTACTACACAGGGGCAAGTGCAGAGGTAGTAGAGCAAGCCATTGCCGATCCAATAGAAACCTCGGTCAATGGGGTTGAAAACATGATCTATATGTCTTCTAAAAGTGCCAATGATGGTTCATATTCCTTGAATGTCACTTTTGATGTGGGCACTGATCCTGACATGGCTCAAGTCAACGTTCAGAACCGAGTGGCGCAGATAGAATCTAAACTGCCGCAAGAAGTACGCATGGTCGGTGTCACCGTTAAGAAACGCTCGCCTGACTTGTTGATGGTGCTGAACTTTTATTCTCCTGATGGAAAGTACGATGATCAGTTCTTGGTTAACTACGTTAATTTAAATATCAAAGATCAATTAGCACGAGTTACCGGGATCAGTGAAGTTGGGGTGATTGGTGGTGGTGAATACGCAATGCGTGTTTGGCTAGATCCAGATAAAATGACTAACTTAGGGTTAACTACGTCAGATGTTCAAGCCGCATTAGCAGAACAAAACGTACAAGTTGCCGCGGGTAAAATTGGTGCTGCGCCTTATGAAAGTGCGCAAGATGTGCAATTTAACTTGGTAACAAAGGGGCGTTTAGAAACGGCTGAAGAATTTGAACATGTGGTACTTAGAGCTAATAATGATGGTTCGTCAGTTTATCTAAAAGATATTGCTCGTGTAGAGTTGGGTAAAAAATTCTACGATGGTAATGGCCAATTTAGAGGACAAGATGCGTCTATTGTAACGCTTTCTCTTCAATCGGATGCAAATGCATTAGAAAGTGGCCAAGCGGTGATGGATATGCTGGATAAACTCAGCGTAACCTTCCCTGAAGGCATGGCATATGAAACCAGTTATGACACCACTCTATTTGTTGCGGAGTCTATCAAAGGGGTAATTAAAACCCTAATTGAAGCGATTCTATTGGTTATTGCTGTAACGTATCTGTTCTTAGGCAGTGCGCGTGCCACCTTGATTCCAGTAGTTGCCATTCCAGTATCATTAATTGGTACGTTTGCTGTTATGTTAATGACGGGATTTACGATTAATACCGTAACGTTATTTGGTCTTATCTTGGCAATTGGTATCGTGGTGGATGATGCTATTTTGGTTATCGAAAACGTCGATACCATCATGAAGCGTGACCCTTCATTAAGTCCTAGAAAAGCGACGTTAATGGCAATGAAAGAAGTAACAGGACCCATTGTTACCTCTACCTTGGTTTTGCTTGCGGTGTTTATCCCTGTTGCAATGTTACCGGGGATTACTGGCATTATGTATCGACAGTTTGCATTAACTATCTGTATTGCTGTTGTTATCTCATCGATTAATGCCTTAACGCTTTCGCCTGCATTGTGTTCTTTAGTGCTAAAGCAGGGGGGCGATAATACCGCTCGTTGGTTTAAAGCGTTTAATCGTGGTCTAGATAATGTAACCAATAAATACGGTGATATTGCAGGCTTCTTTGTTCGAAAAACAATGATCTTGATGATGTTCTTTGCTGTTGCACTTGGCTCGGTAACTTACCTTGCGAAAAACACATCAACGGCATTTGTTCCTCAAGAAGATAAAGGGATCTTGCTGGTTAACGTGCAGTTACCAGATTCAGCATCACTTTCTCGTACTGAAGAAGTGTCTGCAAAATTACTAGAGATTGTAGAGCAAGAACAAGGTGTTGATGGTGTTACTGTTGCAAATGGTTACGCATTTCTAACGGGTGCTGCTGCATCAAATGGTGCGTCATTGTTTGTGAAATTAAAACCGTGGGATGCACGTAATGAGATGGAGGGAGATAACTCTTCATTCGCTATTACCAATCGCATTAATGGTCGTGCTGCAATGGAACTACCAGAAGCGGTGATCTTCGCGATGGGTGCACCCGCCGTTCCGGGTATGGGCGCAGCCTCTGGTTTTGAATTTGTTTTAGAAGATACATTGGGTCGTAACCGTACCGATTTAGCTAATGTGATGAATGACGTTATTAAAACGGCTAATCAGCAACCTGAGATCCAATATACCTTCAGTACTTTCCGTGCCAATGTTCCGCATTACTATGTGGACATTAATCGTGAAAAAGCTAAGCAACTAGGGGTTTCATTAGGTTCTATCTTCCAGACGCTGCAAGGCAACTTAGGCTCGATTTACGTTAATGATTTCACTATGTTTGGTAAGAACTTCCAAGTAACGATGCAAGCGGACAGTGAGTATCGCAGCAGTATGGACGATTTGGATAAATTCCATGTTCGTGCAAGTTCTGGTCAAATGGTACCACTAAGTACACTGGTTACTTATGATACGGTATTTGAGCCTGATGTTGCATGGCGTTATAACATGTATCGTTCAGCCGTTATTCAAGGCCAACCAGCTGAAGGCTATTCAAGTGGTGATGCGATTGCAGCAATGGAGCGTGTAGCAGCAGAAGTGCTTCCTCACGGTTACCAATACGAATGGACAGGCATGGCTTACCAAGAAGTGAAAGCCGGTAACCAAGCGATTTATGCGTTTGCCTTAGCACTGATCTTTATCTATCTATTCATGGTGGCACAATACGAGAGTTGGAGTATTCCACTCGCGATCATTTTAGTGGTTCCTGTGGCGACATTAGGATCCTTTATCGCCTTGAATTTAGCCGGAATGCCATTGAATCTATACGCTCAAATTGGTTTGGTTCTCTTAATCGCCTTGGCCGCAAAAAATGCCATCTTGATTGTAGAGTTTGCGAAAAACGAGCGTGAAGAGAAAGAGACGGATTTAGATAACGCTTCAGTAAATGGCGGTCGTCTACGATTCAGAGCGGTTAACATGACATCGTGGTCATTCATCTTAGGTATTCTGCCATTGGTGTTTGCATCAGGCGCGGGTTACATCAGCCAAAACTCTCTGGGTGTGTCACTGATTGGCGGCTTACTGTGTGTGTTATTGGTTGGTACGTTACTTATCCCGGGTTTCTATGCCATGGTACAACGCCGTCGTGAAAGATTGCATGGTGGCAGTACCAAGCTTGTTCCAATCGATGATGAGTAACTTTACAGTAAATTAATGAATTAAGTTATTAACCCAAAAGGAGCCTTCGTGGCTCCTTTTTCTTTTTGAGCTTCTTGAAATTAAGGTCTCATTTTGAACTAGAGTCATTCGGAGCGAGGAAAGCTAAGGTATATACTCAACTCTTATCGATTCACGCCTTCAATTTTTCTCAGAGTACTGATCAATGCAAAAACACAATGTAAAATTTATTGCTGCCGATATGGATGGCACGTTACTTAATGAACAGAGCCAATTAGACCCAAGTTTCTTCGATTTGTATAAACAACTAGAAGATAAAGGCATCATGTTTGCAGCGGCGTCTGGACGTCAATACTACAGCTTATTAGAAACCTTTGAGCCAGTGAAAGATCGCATGATGTTCATTGCGGAGAATGGCACGTTAGTGATGCATCAAGGTAAAGAGCTATACAGTTGCTCGATGGACACGCCGTCGATAATTAACATCATTCAAACAGCACGTTCAATCAAAGGTACGCAGATTGTACTTTGCGGAAAAAATTCAGCCTACATCGAAACTCAAGACCCAAAAGCGCTGGCTGAGTTTTCAAAATACTATCAACGTTGCCAATATGTAGACGATCTTCTTGCGGTTGATGATGAGTTTATTAAAGTGGCGATTTGTCATTTTGATGGCACAGAAGAACATGTTTATCCAACCATTAACGCTAAATTTGGAGAGACGCACCAAGTGGTGGTTAGTGCTAAAATTTGGTTAGATATAATGAATGCAGAAGCCTCAAAAGGTGCCGCTATTAAACATTTACAAAATACACTTGGTTTTAGTTTTGAAGAGACGATGAGCTTTGGTGATTACCTAAATGATTTAGAAATGCTGCAAGAGAGCTACTACTCTTATGCGATGGAAAATGCGCATCAGCAAGTAAAAGAGACAGCCCGCTTTATGGCGCCAAGTAACAAAGAGGCTGGCGTGTTTACGGTGATTAAAGAAACCGTGTTGTAAATGATTTATAACTATACTTACTTGATATTAAAGCCCTAATAATATGTTAGGGCTTTTTTAGTTTGAATTGAGCCCCCCGCTAAGCTGAGATCAACTCATCATCATTTTGATTATGAGAAAGTGCATCATCATAAAATTTTTCTTTGACGATTTTAGTCCCCGCACTTCCATTAAGAGCCTCTAGTGCTAAATGCAAATCGGTAATGATACCAATAGATATATCTACGCTTTCTACGTAATTTATCATGGCATCAATTTTAGGCTGCATAGACCCTTTATCAAAAGGATAGCCTTTTAGTTCTTCAGTTGTCGCTATGTCTAATTTAACTTGGTTTGGTTTTCCGTAATGAAAAAAGACACCATCGCCATCAGTTAAAATTAAGAAGTAGTCAGCAGATATTTGCTGAGAGAGCAATGAGGCCGTTGAATCTTTATCAATCACACAATCAATATTTGTCGTAATACCATGCTGATCTGTACAAACAGGGATACCGCCACCGCCACAACAAATAACAATGTGATCATGTTGCAAAGCTAATGAGATTAACTCACTTTCACGGATATTTTTAGGGGAAGGAGAGGCAACAACACGTCTAAAATAATCACCGTCTTGGCGGATAGACCAATCAAACTCTTCGGCAAGTGCTTTTGCTTCTGATTCTGAATAGACTTGGCCAATGTATTTCATTGGGTCATTAAAGGCGGGATCTGCTTTATCTACGTCAACATGAGTAAGAATGGTTGTTACGTTACAATCAACGAGATTACGCAATTCTTGTGCAATCATAGTGGCTATCATCCCTTGGGATTCGGCAACTAAACAACTTAAAGGGTAAGATGGTACTGCATCAAAAGCATCGTTTTGTTGGCTTAATAAACCAACTTGTGGGCCATTGCCATGAACAATAGCAATACGGTAATCTTTACTTAGTTTAGCAATCGATTTTGCTGCAACCTTCACGTTTTCAAGTTGGTTTTCATAAGAAAGGACCTGACCGCGACGTAATAAAGCATTACCACCTAAGGCAATAACAATGGTAGGTTTTATTGTTGTAAGACTCATTTTTCTTCTCTCAATGCCGCATCATTGCTGTTATCACCAAATCTCACTTCTTGTTGAGTAAGTTTGGCCAGCGTCTATTTATCACAAATCTACTGTGTTCAGCATCACCTTGCTCTTAAGCAAAGATATAGCGAAGACACCGACTGGACATTGAGCGGGGATTCTATACTGGAAATATTTGTGACGCATTATATTTATCACATCAGTAATAAATATATGTAACCAGTTGTTTCATGGTTTAATCTCTCATACTTAGCTTGTAGGTGATATATTTAACTGGTAAGAGGATTCATGTAGATGAATATTCTTTTTATTGTTACTGATACATTATCGCTAATATAGATACATTCGAGTAAGGAAGTTATGCTAATTATAAGTATAAAAGAACGCCGTAAGTGAGTGGTCACTTACGGTGTTTGGCTTGTTAATTATAATGATTGTTTGTGATGTGTCGTTTTTTCTTAAATAAAGCAATGAAAGGAATAAGCAATAAATACGAGACTAATATAAACCCAAAGGTAGATACGAACGCCATCATTGTCGATTGTTGATGCAGTAACGCTTGTATTTGGACCAAGAACGAAGGATCAGTAATTTGATGTCCTTGAGAATGAGCCGCTTGTTGTAGTATTGGATTGCTTAATGTGAGGTCGCCACCGAGTGAATTCCATTCTTTTTGTTCCATTCGGCTGAAGTAAGTATTCACTATCGAAATACCAAATGACCCGCCAATAGTTCGGAACAAGTTAAATACAACTGCGCCACTCACTGCATCTTGTTTCGATAGCGTAGAGTAAGCCAGTTGACTTAATGGTGAAAATACCAACCCCATGCCCGCGCCTTGGATTATACTAGGGAGCAAAATCCAAAACATATCGATATTTAATGAATATTTCATCATTAAATACGTGCCGTACGCGTTGAGCAGTAAACCCACAACAATCAACATTTTTGTATTTAGTTTATCCATGTATCCCGCAAGCATGATTAATACAATTGCGGAGGTTAGTCCTCTGGGAGCCATTGCAATACCTGTCGTATCAACAGGGTAATTTAGCAATTGCTCTAACATCATGGGTTGTAACTGGGTAATACCAAACATGCCCATTGCAAACCCTGCCATTACTAAGCAAGATACGGCTAAATTTCGATCTTTTAGTAGCCATATAGGAGCAATATCCCCTTTAATTTTGAATGAACGTCGAACAAAATAAGCAATAGCGATAGCACTAATAATAGATGAAAAAAGAATCAAATTAGAACTAAACCAGCCTTTTTCATTCCCCTGATCAAGTACCATTTGCAATAAACCAATCCCTAATGCCATGCCTATTACAATAGGCCAATCAATTTTAGTCTGACCTTTATTTTCAATTTTCACATAGAAGAAAATTAAAGATAAACAAATAAGCCCAACAGGAAGGTTGACATAAAAGATCCATCGCCAATCCATATTCTGAGTAATTATCCCACCCAATGTTGGGCCAAGAATGGGGCCGAGTAATATCCCAACACTAAACAACGCCATCGCTTTACCACGTTGTTCTGGTGGATAAATTTGAATCATGATTGATTGTGATAATGGAATAACAGAGGCGCCAAATGCCCCCTGCATGATCCGAAAAGTGACCATTTCAGCCAATGAATCAGCCTGACCACATAACGCAGAGGTGATAATAAAACCAGACACAGAAACTAATAGTAGTTTCCTGACGCCTATTTTAAGAGCTAAAAAGCTAGCAAGAGGAATAAAGATAGCCTCAGCCATTGAGTAGGAAGTTAGTACCCATGTGACTTGCTCTGAAGTGACTCCTAATGCGCCCATCATGTGTGGAAGGGCAACATTAGCAATGGTCATATCAAGCAATACCATGATGGCTGAAAGCATAATCGCGAGGGTGACTAACGTTCGTTTAGAATCGCCTTTATCCTTCAAGCTTTGTTCTGCCGATGTAATGACATTGGTCATGATGGTTTCCTTTTTGCCGGTTATTTCGCGAGAGCCGCTAATGTATCAACCGTTACTGATGCGCTAGCACCTACACGTAAAGGAAACGTCAGTTTGTTTTGATCACTATCTAACTTAATGCGAACCGGGAAGCGTTGCGGTACTTTCACCCAGTTGCCCGTTGCGTTTTCTGGAGGAAGTAATGAAAATGAAGCGCCACTGGCTGGAGAAATTGCTTCGATAGTGCCGACGTATTTAACATTAGGATAAAGATCTAAGGTGATAGTGGCCTTCATGCCTTTTGTTATACGGCCTACATGAGTCTCTTTAAAGTTGGCTTGTACCCAATACGAATGAGCTTCTACAAGAGGAGTTAATGCTTGTCCGGGTACAACAACACTACCTGGATGAACTTCAACTTTGCCTAACGTTCCATCATGGTCAGCAAAGATATTCGTATATGAAAGCGATAAACTCGCTTGGCTTAATGCTGCTGCCGCTTTTTTCACTTCAGGAGAGGCCTCACCTTTTGCTCCTTGAGATTTGATTAGCTGAGACATATGGGCTCTTGTTGCGGTGACATTGTTTTCTGCGGATGATAATTTCTGACGAGCATCATCTAAGGTTTGCTCTGGAAGTAAATTTTTCGCTGCTAATTTCTTGATTCTTTTATACGAAACCTGAGCATCACTCAGTGTCGCCATCGCACTTTTTACATCTGCACTGGCCGCTAATATTGCATCGTCTGTGGCTGCGTTGTTTGATGTTGCGATTTCATAAGCGGCTTTTGCTTCATCAAGTTTTGCTTGATATGGAGCAGGGTCAATTTGTACTAATAAATCCCCTTTACTTACCGTGGTATAGTCTGTTGCATCTGTCGTAATGACTTTGCCACTGACTTGCGGTGCAATATATACAATATTAGCGTGAACATAAGCATCATCAGTGTTTGGAAATTGTTCTTGATGCTTAACGTAAAAATAACCAGCAGTAATAAGCCCTGCGGTGGCGCACCCAGCAACAAGTAAGTTTCGAGCGAAATGAGTGTTTTTATTGTTCATTTTTTATCCTAGATTTGACGTATTATTTACTTAATAAGTTGCGGTGTATTTATAATGAAAATAACCAAGCCATTAATTTAAAATTAATAAATTATTACTGTATAAATTAAGCTTTATTTATTAGCTATTATTTTAATAAATGCGTTGTAACTCTTCGGTTATATTTATCTTAAATAAGAATGAATATAATTAACCATAATTCAGATAATAAATATCCCCCATTGTTAAATGGAAAATAATAAAACCTTAAGTTACTATTTATTTTTATATCAGCCTTAGGCCGAGTTTAGGTGAGTACCAGAGAGGTCGTCGTTACGTGGTTAAGCGGGAAGTAAGGATTAAATTTATTATTTTTCATGGCTATACTATCTATGTTTCTAGGTTATGTTCCAGATTCTTGCTTCAGAATGTGCCTCATTTTGTAAAATGTCTAGCTTTAAATATAAATAATATTTTAAAGGATTAGATAGTAAATAAAATCATTGTTCGATATAAATTTAGGCAAACGTTTACATTGGCAGTTATAGATTAGGTTTGTACTAGACAGTCTCGTCCATTGGCTTTAGCTGTATATAAGGCATTATCAACACGTTTCATAAGACCATTCCAATCATCATTCACTGTCATTTTTGCTAAACCGAAGCTAACACTATAAGTGATAGAATTTATCGATTGTGTGGAAACCGCTTGTTGTATTCTATTGGTTATTTTCATAGAAGTATTTTGGGGAGGGTCCTGTGAGATTATTAGGAATTCATCACCACCATAACGCACACATATTTCGTTATTTCTACATTGCTCTCGAATGATTTTTGCAAAATTCTCAATAACTAAATCGCCACAATCATGCCCGTAGGTATCGTTAATTAATTTAAACTTATCGATGTCTGCCAATATGATAGAAAGAGATGCATTTTTATTCATTGGTAAGAGCGTAGTTAAAAATTCTTTTAATCCTTTTCTGTTATAAAGTTTTGTGAGTTCATCAGTAATAGACGTTTTATGAATTTTGGATATCAGGCGTTCAGTAAGTATCCAAAAGACAGTAAAGCTAATTGCTATGATTGTGATTATCACTAATATATAAGCAATTTTATGAACTTCTGAAATACTGAGATAGTGAATAATTGGCCTTTCAGTATAAACCCATATTAAGCGTAGCGTCATTGCGATTATATTTATACTGAATATTAGGTTTAGTAGCAGTAAGGGCGCTTGATTATCTTTAATTTGTCCATTTTTATTAATATAGATCCCAATGCATCCCATAATTAGTATAAAGATACTTCTGATTTCTATTCTCGCGTTTATGGATGGTGTAATGTATGTGAAGTAAGCAAAGGAAAGTATCGTTATTATTGAAATAACAGAGCAGGATAAAAGGGGGCTTTTTTTTGGTATCCTAATAAAGGAAATGCCTAAAGTTAATAGGGATACAGCGATTACATATAAGCTATTTGATAAGAATACGATGTTACAGGAAGTTTGGGTGTAGCCTAAACTGATTGGTAAAATGCTTAAGGTAAGTAAAAAAAATGCAAAAGAGATATAGTTTACACCCTTTATTTTCTCATTAAACATATACTTATACCCTAAAAACAAGCTGAGACTCAGCACTGCTGATAAGAAAACACTAACAATAGAAAGAGTGCTAATATCCATATAAACACCTTGTACGAGAAAGTACGTAGTATCATAAAGTCTCATTTTTATGACAGTAATATTGTGATTTACGTCTTAAATTTTCAAATGTAAGGGTAAATATGTAACTTACCAGTTGCCATTATGTTTTATTGTTGTGTTTTATTTGGTTTTTTAATTTTATTTATATATATAACTTATTGATTTTTATATCAATAAAGTGAGTTAAATCCCATTTTACTCACTTAAATTGAAGATGATTGCTCTTGTTAGATATAAGGCATGGAATATGTTTTTAGCCGAGAGCCAATAAATGTAGCTTATACAGTTAACGAGTTTTCTCTCGTCATTCTTCTCATCAATACTGCTCTTACATTGTCATATACCCAGTTAAAGGTGAATGCGTAAATGGTGATGAAAATAGTTACGCCGATATCCATTACAAAAGCCTCCCAGATACTTACATTTAATAAGTAAGCCATTACGGGAACAGTCACGAACAATAACCCTAATTCAAATAATACAACGTGGAAGATACGCAAAGAAAGAGTGCGTTGTGTTTTCTCGCCTGTGAAGAATTGATCGAAAATCCAGTTATAAATAAAATTCCAAATCATCGCGATAGTGGCAATAACTATCATCGTTCCTGATAGAGAAGTAACATCGTGATTAGTAAAAATAGCTAACCCAAGAATAGACAGTGATACAGCTAATACTTCAAATAATACAGCGTGGAAAATACGTTCAGTTGTTTTCATAGCGATAACTCTTAATGTTTATTGATACATTTAAAAATAATGAATCAGCGATTATAAAGAGCGGTTAAAAGAGATAAAGTTAACACCTATCACGAATCGTGATAGTTTAGGTTTTATATCTTTCTTTTTATTCATTGAGCCAAATGCATGTACAGTTTTGAGCAATTAAAAATTTTTGTCACCGTGTGTGAGTGTGGATCGTTCTCGGCAGCTGCTCGTCAATTAAAACGTGCACAATCAGGTGTGAGTCAGTCTATTGCAAACTTAGAGATCTCAATCAACCAAGAGCTGTTTAATCGAAAGAAGAATACGCCAGTGCTGACAGAGAAAGGCAAGGCGTTATTACCGATTGCTCAATCTATTTTGCATCAACAGAAATATTTTGATCAGAAAGTGGAATCATTAGAAAGAGATCATGAATATGAACTTATCATTGCAGTAGATGAGAGTTTATTAACTGATAGCCTACTTCAAATATTGGCCGGTTTAGCAAATAAATTTCCAGTAACCGATTTTGAAATAATTACGACATCTACTTTTGATGTAGAAGAACTAGTTAAAAAAGGTAAAGCACAAGTGGGTATTGTGTATGCCGATGGTGAGCTTAAAGTAGATATGGATTTCTTTACGTTAGGTCATGTACGTTTTCTTACGGTAGTCTCACCAGAACATGAATTAACAAAATTATCAGTAGTGAGTGATACTGCATTAAAGGGGCAGCGACAGTTAGTGCATCGAAGTTCAAAGCGTAAAGAATTGTGGTTCAGTTATGGAATAAGTTCAAAGTTATGGTATGGAAACAGCCACCAAACCTTGATAGAACTTGCGTGTAAAGGGCTAGGTTGGACAGTGGTGCCAGAACATACGGTTATGCATTTATTAGAACAAAAGAAGTTAGTCGCGTTGCCCGTTGCGCATGAGTTTGATGGGTGGCTAACCCCTATGGGATGCTTAGTTTCTCGTAGCCACGGTTTTGGTCCAGTATTAGAGGAGGTGCTAGTATCATTGAAAAAATTAAATAAAACAGCCCTTTAAAATAGGACTGTTTATCTTAAATTGAATAAAATTGCGTTAAGCAACCTGACTCGTTTTTAGCGTTGTGGTGGCGGTAACATCTTCACAGAACTCGTGATGAAGTGCTTGTATTGATTTTTTATAATCCTTATCACTTACTACAAATTGCACGTTTACGTTACGCATAGAAGCGTGTAGGGCAACGGGAGTTACGTCATTATTCATTAATGATAAAACGCCTTTTGCCAGTGCTTTGTTAGTATCAATTTGAGATCCAATGACTGAAATTAATGCCACCATTCGTCCCTTAATTGACGCTTTTGGATAACGTTTTTCTGCTTTATATAACAGTTTATTAAGACTTTCAGTGCTTCCACCAAGATAATAGGTAATTGAATTTGCATTCATTTCTTTACCAATTAAATTAACGCGGGCATCAGAGATGATTTCCATTAACTCATAACCTACGTTATCGACTTGGCCAACCATCGCTTGGTCAAAGAGGTGCAAAGCGAACACTTTTTCTTTGCCTGCAATGATCTCCACTTTGTTTGTTTCTGGGTGATATTCCGATGAAATCAAAGTGCCTTTATGTTCTGGCTCAAAGGTGTTTTTAATTTGTATCTCAATGTCGCTTTCACGAAGCCCTGCAGCGGCATTCGGATGGATGGCTTCCATACCTAAATTAGCTAATTGATCGGCTACGTCATAGTTGGTACGTCCGATAGGAAATACTTTATCAGTGCCTACAACACGGGGATCAGCAGAACTCAAGTGATATTCTTTATGGATAATAGCCAAATCTGCGTTAGTTAGAGAAGCAATACGACTGAACGTCATTTCACTGTAACCGCGATCGTATGTACCCATTAAGCCTTCTTTGCAATAAGCGTAACCGGTAACGATTGGAAGTTCTGTCGTAACATCAATGTCTTTAAATACATCAATGATGGTTTCATCTAATGTTCTTGGAATTTGATTATCCCAGCCTGATAGGTCAACAAATTTGGCATTGATACCCATTGTTTTTAGTTTTAGTGCCGTATTATAAGCGCTGTGAGCCTCACCAATTGAAGAGAGAAACTCTCTTACCTGAGGTAAATAACGACGTAATGAAAACTGCCCATACTGACAAGTCTCAAGAATATTTGTAATGCAATTTTTTGCTTCTTTAATACGAGAGCAAATGAATTTATCTGCTCTGATGCGGTTGAGTGGATCAATGAAAATATGCTCATTAGTTAGTAGCATACGTTTCTCTACATAAGCTAATGCTTCTTCCCAGCTGTCATCTCGCTTAGCGATCAGTTGATAAACACCCGGTTTACTTGTTTTTTTACATTCAAGGAGGGAGTCAGTGATCCCACCATAAGCAGAAACAACAAAAACACGGTTATATGGATTTTGTGGACGAAGAAATATATTGTCTAGTACTGCATCAAATGCAGTCATAGAAGTACCGCCGATTTTTTCTACGGTATAAGTCATGGGTAAGTCCTTTTTGACTTTTAAAAGAAGAGACTAACCTGAATAAGTGCTTATCCAGGTAGGTAATATGCATAATCGATGAAGAGTAATACATAGAGAATGACCTCTATATATTAATCAAGAATAGGATAAACCCCATTTTCATCGTGTACTTCAGCACCTGTAATTGGTGGGTTGAAAACACACGCCATCACCATTTCTTTATTTTTGTAAGCTCGTAAATAGTGTTCATCGTGCTTATCAAGAATGTATAGTGTCCCTGGTTTTATTGGGTAAGTTTCGCCGCCAATGACTTCAATTTCGCCTTCGCCACTCATGCAATATACTGACTCTAAGTGATTCTTATAATGAATATGTGTTTCAGTATTTTCGTAAATTGTCGTAATGTGAAACGAGAAGCCCATGTTGTCATCTTTCAACAACATTCTTACGCTTTCCCATGTTTCTGATGCTACGCGTCGTTCGCTGTCACGACATTTGTCTAATGTTCTAACAATCATTTTTTCGTCCCTGATTAAGATGCTTTTTTGAAGTGTTTTTCTGCAATATTGTCAATTGCGTTTTCAAAGATGGTTAATCCTTTGTCTAATTCTGCGTCTGTAATCGTTAGTGGACAAAAGAATTTAACAACTTCATCAGATGGACCTGCGGTTTCAATGATCATGCCGTTTTTAAAGCAATCTTTAGCAATGTCACTTGAGATAATGCCGTTTTTACATTCAATACCAATCATCATCCCGCGGCCTTTTTGCTGAACAAACAGCTTAGGGTAACGTTTTACGGCACGAAGAATGACATCACTGACCTTCTGAGAGATCTGTTTAATATGCTCTTCAAAATTTGAATTTGACCAGTAGATCTCTAGTGCTTTAGCTGCGGTGATGAAGGCATGATTATTACCACGGAAAGTACCGTTATGCTCACCCGGTTTCCATTCGTCTAATTCAGGTTTCAGTAGTACAACCGCCATTGGTAAACCATAACCACCGATTGATTTTGATAACGTGATCATATCTGGTTTAATTCCTGATGGTTCAAAGCTAAAGAAAGTACCTGTACGACCACAACCAGCTTGAATATCATCAACAATCATTAGAATATCGTTGGCTTTACAAATCTTGCTTAAACGTTGTAGCCATTGATTTGAGGCAACGTTTAACCCTCCTTCACCTTGTACGGTTTCTAACAGTACAGCTGCGGGTTTGTCTAAGCCACTTGAGTTATCAGATAGCATAGTTTCAAACAGGTTAAGCCCATCAATGCCTGCATAACCTTCAAAAGGAATACGAGTGACGTTGTTTAAACTAAAGCCAGCACCTTGACGATGGTGTTGATTCCCTGTTGCAGCTAATGCACCAGCAGTACAACCGTGGAAACCATTAGTGAAGGCAACAATGTTAGTTCGATTGGTGACTTTACGTGCCAGTTTTAAAGCGGCCTCAACGGCATTGGTTCCGGTAGGACCGGTAAACTGAACCTTATAATCTAGATCTCTAGGTTCAAGAATATAGTTATTCAATGCATTCAAGAAAGTGGCTTTTGCACTTGAGTGCATATCTAAGCCGTGAGTAATACCATCTGTTTCGATGTATTCAAGTAAAGCTTGCTTTAAGACTGGGTTGTTGTGACCGTAGTTGAGTGATCCGGCTCCAGCAAGGAAGTCTAAGTAACGTTCGCCGCTTTCGGTTTCTAGCCAACATCCTTTTGCTTTTTGAAAGATAACTGGAAAACTGTTTGAGTATGAACGTACTTGTGATTCTTGCTTCTTGAAAATATTCATGATGAGTCCGTTTATGATTCCTATTTTATTTTAGAGCGATACGATACAAATATTCAGTATCGTGCTTGCCTTTGAAATGCGCTTCTTTGTCTAGAAACGTAGTCACTTCGCCTCGGTCACCATGCTCGGCATCCAGCTTTTTAAATAGTGACCAAGAAGCGTCGTTGGCTTTGGTGATCGTCGTTTCTAAGAATTCGGTGTGCTTGAGGTTTTTTCGCTGTAAAAGCTCATTTAGCATGGAGTAAGCTAAACCTTTACCTCGGTAGCGAGGAGAGACCGCGACTTGCCAGATGAATAATGTCTTTGGATCATCAGGCTTATGGTAACCAGAGATAAAACCAGCAAGGTTGCCGTCTTTCTCTGCTAAAACGCAGGTCTTACTGAAATGTGTAGATTGAAGGAAATTACAGTATGAAGAGTTGATATCAAGAGGGGGACACTCGGTGATCAATGCATAAACATCGTCACCGTCTGTCCTTGATGGTTCTCTAAATGTCCATTTTTTGCTGGGTTCAATATCCATGCTTGAACACAAGATTCTGGGCGCTGCAATAGTCATATGTAAATACATATCCTTTGTACTCTAATTAAATTCCTTTTTATTATTGGCATTTTTAGAGGCGCAAAGGCAAGGTAATCACAAAAAAAGCGTGTTTTTTAGCTATTTAATGCGACATTGATCTCGTTTTTATGTTTTTGTTTAATTAGGGTTCTATGTATTTCGTTGTGTGAAATAGATCAGTGCCATGTTTTTTTTATAAAAAAATAGCCCATTCTAGTGGGCTATTTATCGTGTTTTATTAGAGATGATTTATACAGCAGCGACCATTTTCTGCAGTAATCGAATCATCTCTTTTTGCTCCTTTAGATCAAGAGAGCTAAGTACTTCTTTATTCACCTTCACAGGGATCGGCAAAAGTGTTTCTTTTAATGCTCGGCCTTCATCTGTGAGGTAAATACGAAATGAACGACGGCTGTTGGGATCTACTTGTCGCTCAACAAGGCCAAGTTTTTCTAATTTATCTAATGTTCGTGTTGTTGTGGAGTTTTCCACTTTTGATTTTTCAGCAATATCACGTTGAGTTACTCCTTCTTCTTCCCATAAACACATCATGGTTGGCCAAAGAGCAACAGTTAAACCGTGCTGTTTTAATTCTGCTTCGAAATTCTTTGAGGCTTGGTTGGCAATAACGTTAATCATCCATCCAAAGCTGCTTTGACGATCAAATTCTTCCATTGTGTTTAAACTCCTGCGCTTACAACTATTGCAATGGTAACTAATCCGGTGGCAATAAGCACCAATAATGCACGTCTATTTGATACAAACATCAGGTTCGACGAGGATTGATTTTCTGTCAGTTTCTTCTGTACGCCAGAGATCATTGCCCAAACAAGTGGTTTTGAGCGTAGTTTATAAAAGAGAATAGCAATTAAGTGCAAGATGACTAATGCCGGTAGTAAACGTGCACATATTCCATGCAGGGTAACGAAAACATCAAAGACATCATCATTTAAGAGGATATCAGCGTAAGGGATGTGATCGAATAACCCCGCTAACGATATGCCGGTAATACATTGAATAAGTAAGGTACAAATTAATCCGATAACCATCCAAGATCCTGCTGGATTATGGCCTATTTTTGATGGTTCTTTTCCTAATAAATAACGAATGGTACGTTTTGGGGAAGCAATAAATTTTTTAAAACGACTCGTATCACTGCCGATAAATCCCCATACAATTCGCCACATAATAAGAGTAAATAGCGCTAAACCTAAATAGATATGTGGCCCTTCACCTTTAAAGCCACTTGCGGCTAATCCGATAAAAAGCAGTGCTTGAAGCCAATGATATATGCGTGTTGGTAAATCCCAAATCTTCATTTTCTTGTTCCTAATTGATGGATGTTTTAACTAACGGTGGATAATTTACACAACAACAGTTGCATGAGCAACTGTTGTTGTGTAAATTAAATGCAACTTGAAGCGAGACAGACATCTATTAGAGAGAAAGTAATGAAAAAATTAGTACTTAGTTTATGTGTTTTACTACCAAATAGTGCATTTGCTCAAACGAGTGTTGACCTTATTAACACAAGACAACAGGCTTTTGTACATATCGAAAATCAATCAGAGCAAGTTGAAGGCATGATTGATGAAGATGCGCCTAAGTGGAACGAAATTGAATTGATCAGCCATGAACTTTCTAAACATAGCCAATTACTAACTACAGCATTTCCGGAAGGTAGCCAAGATGGCAGTAAAGCCAAAGAAGCGATATGGAATAAACCTGAAAAGTTTAATCAATTGATGCAAGAGATGGATAGTGGCTTTGTTCAACTTTATCAAGCAAGCCAACAACAAGATAAAGCATTAGCAGAAGCGGGTTTAGAGCAAGCACAAGATACTTGCAATGCGTGCCACCGTTCTTATCGTTCACGTTTTTAAATGCGAGCCCCTTGTTTTTAAAACCACCTTTTAGATAAAGATTATAAAATTAGAGAGAGAAATTTTATGAAAAAATCAATTAAAACAACCTTACTGATTACCTCATTACTTGGTTCTTCAGCGATAGTACAGGCTGCTGATTATGGCGTGACATTAAATTGGAATACGACTGACGCCGATAAAGTTTTGAGTATGATGGATGAGCAGCGTTCAGCATTTGGTGAGTTAATTAAGAATAAAGAAATCAAAGATATGTTCTTAGTAGAAAGTGAAATTGATGGAAAACTAATGGGGATTTTACGTTTTGTTATTGAAGCTGATAACGAAAAAGGCGTAGAAGATAAATTATCTTACCTTCCATTTTATAAAGAGAATTTAGTTAAAATTGAACATATTCAACCCCTTGGAGGTAAGTGGTTAGATAATACTCCAAGTAATAAGAATTATGGGTTAATGTTTAAGTGGGAGGCAGATATTAATGTGTTAGAAATGGATCGAGTGATTGGAATTGATTTGCAGCGTGTCATTGCGCTAAATAAATCGGGTCTAGTTACGTCTTCTTATATCGATACCCAAACAGTAAAAGATGGTTCAACACGACCAACATATTCAGTCTCTATTATGGCAAAAGATGAAGATCATGCACGTGAATTAAGCCAACAATTTGAAGCTGTTTCTCTTGGCTACGCAAAGGTAGAAGTGATGTACTTAGGTTATAAAATTAATATGAAAGCATTATAGTCTTAAATAAAATATGAAATGTTTTAATCATAAAGAGAGAGGGGGACTCTATCTCTTTATGGTAATTAACATATAAAAATAACCATTATTATGTGAATTTAATCTAATAACGTTATTGCACGATAATGTGATCTAGGTCTAATATAAAGGCGTACAAGGTGATGGGGTGCCACCTACTTAACCGCCAATATTGGCTGATGACTCCTACAGTAAAGAGAACAGGTGTATCTGTTTGAACGGTCTTTAGTTGATCGCTCTTGGTCTGTAGGTAAATAACACCCTCCTACACCTGTTTTCCTAATCATTGGGAAAATATTATGCAATACGCATCAGAAATTCAAACCATGTGCCCTATTCAAAGAGGCGATCTCCACCCATCAGCTCCTATCCCTGTTGAAGGTCGAATGATTAATCCAAAAGAAGTCATCGCGATTTCAGGATTAAGTCATGGTGTCGGTGCGTGTGCACCTCAACAAGGTGCAGCAAAACTTACCCTAAACGTAAAAGACGGTATCGTCGAAGAAGTACTGATTGAAACGATTGGTTGTTCTGGTATGACGCATTCTGCTGCGATGGCTGCCGAAATTCTTACCGGGAAAACAATCTTAGAAGCAATGAATACAGATTTAGTGTGTGATGCAATTAACGTTGCGATGCGTGAAATCTTCCTTCAATTTGCTTACGGTCGTACTCAATCTGCATTCTCAGAAGGCGGCTTAGAAATAGGCGCGGCTTTAGAAGATTTAGGTAAAACCAAACGAAGTCAAGTAGGAACAAGCTACTCAACTAGCGCCAAAGGCGTTCGTTATATGGAGCTTGCTGAAGGGTATGTGACACGTTTAGGCCTTGATGAAAATAGTGAAGTGATTGGTTATGAATATTTGAATCTTGGAAAAATGATGGCTGATATTGGCAAAGGTGTATCTGCAGATGATGCATTAAAAGCGGCATCAGGTACTTATGGACGCTTCGCTGAAGCGGTAAAAACTGTCGACCCACGTCAAGAATAATTGAGGCCATCATTATGAATACGAATATCCAAACCCTACTTGAAGAAATGAATTTATCTACATTAGATGATGCGTATAACTATTGTCTTGAAATGAACATTGATCCTAAAAAATTAGTCATTGATACTCAACCAATTGCTTTTGATAATGCATGCGATGCTTACACGTTAGGCTCGGCATTGGCGTTATATCGTAAGGCCGGCAGTGCAGCGGCGGCGGCGAATATTATTGGTGAAGGTCTACAAGCATTTTGTAAAAAAGGCAGCGTGGCAGCGCAACGTCAAGTTGGCCTTGGTCACGGTGCTCTAGCGGCTCGTTTATTATCTGATGAGACTCAATGTTTCTCTTTTTTGGCGGGTCATGAATCTTTTGCTGCTGCTGAAGGTGCGATAAAAATCGCACTTAATGCAAACAAATCACGTAATACACCATTAAGGGTTGTGTTGAATGGTTTAGGTAAAGATGCAGCGTACCTTATCTCTCGTATCAATGGTTTTACTTACGTAAGAACGCAATTTAATTATCAAACCGGTGAGTTAGTTGAAGTAAGCAGAAAACGTTTTTCACAAACACAACGCGGTGACATTCTTTGTTATGGTGCTGATGATGTGCGAGAAGGCACAGCAATTATGCATGCGGCAGGAGTTGATGTCAGTATTACGGGTAACTCAACCAATCCTACTCGTTTTCAACATCCTGTTGCTGGTATCTACAAACAAGAACGTTTAGCACAAGGTAAGCCGTATTTCTCTGTTGCATCTGGTGGCGGTACGGGTCGTACATTACACCCAGATAACGTAGCCGCGGGTCCTGCCTCTTATGGTATGACAGATACGATGGGCAGAATGCATGCGGATGCACAATTTGCTGGTAGTTCATCTGTTCCTGCACACGTTGCTATGATGGGCTTTATTGGTATGGGGAATAACCCAATGGTTGGTGCATCAGTTGCGCTTGCGGTTGAAGTTGACCAACGTTTAAATCGATAAATAAACAAGGTTGGAGATAGCTTCTATTTCCAACCTAATAGTTCTTAATCCTATCTAGTTATCTATAAATAACGACTACTCAGACACTTCGAGTAAATAATCTTCAACTTGCTCTGATAACCAATCAATGATTACCCCTCTAGGCATATTTGATTTTGTCATTTCAGCAAAAGATTGCCAATTCATTGCTCGGTTATGTTTAAGTACTTTTAAGGTACCGTCTCGTAAGTGTTCATTAATTAATAATGAAGGAACAGAAGACCAACCTGTTTTATCTAACACTGCATCACGTAAGTGTTCATAAAACGTCAGAGCAATGTACTTACTTGATTTTGGCTCTACAATCATTAATCCATCTTCATCAATGTAGTTCACAATGATTTCCGTATTACTTTCAAGATCGGTTAAATTTACTTTTCGGAGTTGATTGAGAGGATGGTCTTTATGGGCGACAGACATCATTCGTATCTGGCCTAATTCATTTTGCTGAACATGCAGTAATTCATTATTAATAGGTAATAAACCATAAGCGACATCGACAATATTTTGTTCAACCATTTCTTCTAGTTCGGGAGAGGGGGCAACATAAATAGAAATACTGGTGCTAGGAAATTTACGACTCATTTTACCTAAGATTTGACGCCAAATTGCTTCAGGTAGCGCATCATCACGAACGATTCTAATGGTCGAAGCCACGCCATTATTGAATTGAAAGCACTTGTTTTCAATGTCATTGCTAATAAGAGAAATTCGTTGAAAATCATGCACCAAAGATTCACCTATTTCTGTCGCTGTAATGCGATTTCCTGTGCGGGTTAATAACGTTACATTCAACTCATCTTCTAATGCATTTAATGCAGCACTTACTGTTGTTCTGCTTTTTTGAAGTTTACGTGCGGCTTCGGCAATGGAACCTAACTCAACTGTATATAAGAACATTTCAATTTGACTGGTTTTCATGGTATTGACTCAACAATGTGATGGTAAAACATATATTTAACATTAAGCGACGAATAACCTGACGCTGACTGATTATACTATCACCAATTTCCGTTATATTATGAGCTACATAGATAAAAAAGACGAAAAATAAGTCATGGAGTAAAAAGTATGTCGTATTCAGTTCACAAAGAAAGGCAATTGTTATTAGTCTCAACGTTTTCAGCGTTATTGTTTGCCATGATTGGTATTGCGCTAGGTACGTTAATTCACTCACTCGTTATTATTTTTGATGGAGTATATTCGCTCGTCAGTTTAGGCCTAACGTTAGTTTCTCTAATGGCAGTTTTATACATTCGCAGAAAAGACGTATCAAAGAATATTAAGCGCGTTAAGGTAATTGAGTCTTCAGTTATTTTGCTAAAAGGGATCGCAATTACCTTAATGTGTGTGCTGTCATTTATTGCTGCGATTCAAGCGATAATGGAGGGTGGTCGAGAGGTGAATACGGGTATCGCGTTGGCATTTGGTGTGTTTAGCATGATTGGTTGTTATACCAGTTATTGGGTTATGAAAACTCAAGGTCATGAAGTTAATTCAGCTTTGATTGATGCTGAGGCAAAACAGTGGCTAATGGATACCGTGATCAGTGCTGCAGTGTTTGTTGGTTTTATGATAGCTAAATTATTGTTATTAACGTCATACGCACATTATGCACAACTTGCGGATCCTGTTATGGTCGTTATTGCCTCTATTTACTTTATTATTGTTCCTGTGAAAATGATATTGAGCTCGGCAAAACAATTGCATCAGTTAAGCCGAAATACATTTCTAGCAAAGTATTTACACGCCTAAGTGCGCTCATCTTTAGGTGTGTCCATCACCACTAAGGTTCCAATTGAGTTGACCTGAGAGATCTCTCCAAGCACATTTGAATGAAATTGCTTATAAGAGGATAGACTCTCAGTCTCAACCCGCAATAAGTATTCATTTGAGCCTGTTATATTATGGCACTCAACCACTTCTTTAGAATCCATGATCTGAGCTTCAAACCCCTTCTGAGACTGCTTACTGTGGTTCGATAAACCAATGGTTACATACGCAATAAAACCTACCCCGCATTTACTAGGGTTTAATACCGCTCGGTAGCCTTGAATCGTTTGGTTTCTTTCTAATTCTTGTACTCGTCTGAGGGTTGCAGAAGGAGATAATCCTATGCGCTCTGATAGCTCAACATTAGTCAGTCGACCACTCAATCTCAACTCTTGCAATATTCTCTCGTCAAACCTATCCATAGCGACTAATCCTTGCGTATTAAATTTATTTTAAGCAAATATAGACAGAAAATTTACTCAGTCTCGCATTAAGATACAAGCAGAATTTACTTTTATAAGATGCTTATTATGGATTACACCTATTTACTTGCTTTAACCACATTTGCTTTTGTTGGTGCGTTTACACCTGGACCAAATAACATCATGTTGATGACTTCTGGTGCGAACGTTGGTTTTGTGCGAACTATTCCTCATATGCTGGGTGTGATCTTCGGTTTTGCGTTTATGCTGATATTAGTAGGATTTGGTTTGGTTCAAATTTTTCAGACCTATCCACAACTAGAGAAAGCATTACAAATTATCAGTGCTGTTTATTTATTGTATCTGGCGTATAAAATTGCCAGTAGTAAGCCTGTAGATAATATTAATGGCGATTATAAACCGATGTCTTTTTTACAAGCCGCGAGCTTTCAGTGGATCAACCCAAAAGGGTGGTCAATGGCGTTATCGGTAATGAGTATTTACGCGACCAGTGCTGATATGTTTAGTGTGTTTCTGATCGCATTCGTGTTTATTTGTATTAATGTACCAACCGTTAGCTTTTGGACTGCCGCAGGAAAACAGTTACAAAAAAGATTAACGAAACCGAGTCATTTAAAAATATTTAACTACAGTATGGCTGGGTTATTAATAGGTTCTATGGTGATGGGATTTTAATTATTTCTAGCTGATTGCCTTGTTAAGACAATGTAAGCGACTTGGATATGTTATCTTTAAACATACCAATCCGTAATTACACGATTAATAAGGCCAATTTTATGATTCGACCTCTCTTTCTGCTTGCCATGCTTATTTTTACCTCGCTTTCAATTCAAGCTGAAGAAGTGAGTTACTCAGAACAAGAGTACTTAGATCGACCATTAATGGAGCGCTACATTCTTGATGAATTAAAAGCATTACGGACAGATCAGCAAGACTTAGAAAAAAGAATGATTATCCAAATTACAGACAGAGAGCTTGCTGTTGCGGACAAGTCTCTTAATTATTCTAATGTAACCGTGACCTATTTTTTCTATGTTATTGCCGCCGTTGCTTCTTTGGTTGCCTTGATTGGTTGGCAATCTCTAAAGGAAATGAAGCAAAACACGAGAGAGATGGCAGATAAACAACTTAATAAAATTGCCCAGGATTATGAAAAGAAGTTTGTCGCCTTAGAGCGAGATTTAAAACGTAAAACTCGAATAATTACAGAAAATAATCGTGAAATTGAAATTATCAATGAAGTGCATAATCTATGGCTGAGAGCTCAAAGTGTTCAGACAGCCGAACAAAAAATGGATGTTTATGATGAGATCTTAACGGTTAGACCGGGTGATTTAGAAGCATTAACATATAAAGCCGATGCAGCAATGGAAATGCGTGAGTTCCATTGGGCATTAAACCTGTGTAATCGAGTGCTAGAAGTGGATGATAAAAACGCACATGCACTGTTTCAACGTGCGTGTGCGTATGCTCAATTGGGTGCGGAAGTTCAGGCTATTGATGATTTACAACGATCTATTAATGCAAGTTCTTCAATGCGTGAACTTGTTGCTGAAGAAACAGATTTTGACCCATTACGAGGTCTTGAGCGTTTTGAAGCCTTACTAGAAGAATAACCGTCCACTCTTGTTATTACTTATCTCACAGGTGCTCTGTGATGAAATCTAAAAAGCAGCGCACCTTCCCTGACATATTCTTTCTACTTGGATATACCATAAATACATCAATTATGATTTTTGGATAATCTGCAAATAACTCGACGAGTTGCCCTGTTTCTAGTTCGTTTCTTAAATGGAAACGAGGGATGCGTGTAATACCTTCTCCTTCAACACACAAGGAGACCTCCATAAATGAATTATTGGTAATGAGCTGGCTTTGTATTGGCACCGTAAAATGCTGATTATCTTTATCAATAAAGTCCCATACTAATCCTTGTTTTACATAACTATAACTGATGGTTTTATGATTTGTTAGATCGTTAGGATGTGCTGGTGAGCCGTGTTTTTTCAAGTAATCTGGAGATGCAATCACAATGCCTTCAGAGCGTAAAAAACGGCGGCTGATTAAACTGGAATCTTCAAGTTGATGCGAGGCTCGAATTGCCAGATCAAACCCTTCTGCCACAATATCAATCTTTCTGTCATTAAGGTCTAACTCTAAAATGATGTCAGGGTAACGATCTGTAAATTTAGAAATAATGGGGCGTAAACGAGATAAAGCAAAACCTACGGGGCAGCTAACACGAAGCTTTCCTTTTGGTTTATCTTGCTGCCCTGTTAAGGCATTCTCTGCCATTTGAGCATCTTCCATCAATTGCTGGCATTGCTGAAAATACAATTCACCTTCAGGAGTTAAGCGTAGGGTACGAGTTGTACGATGAAGTAAGCGAACGGCTAAGCGTTCTTCCAATTTGCCAACTTCTTTACTTATATAAGAGGTTGAATGGCCGCTGTTGTGTGCCGCTTGAGTAAAGCTGCCAGAGTTCACGACTTCAACAAAAATTACCATCCCATCAAATAAAGCTGAATTGAACGCCATTAATGTGCCTCTTAGGTTGTATTACCAGTCATATGGAAATAATCATTGCACATTTAGGCTATTAATCAATATTTGTAATTAAACTATAGTTACTTCATCGCAAAAAAATAGAATGACATTGAAAAGAGAAAAGTATCACCTACTCTTTTTACTCAAATAGATTAAGTAAGGAATAACCATGAAAGTATTAGCACTAGCTGCAAGCAATAGTTCAACATCAATTAATAAATTATTAGCAACTTACGCAGCTGGTCTAGTGCCTAATGCAGATGTTGAATTATTAGATTTAAATGATTTTGAAATGCCAATTTTCAGTGAAGATAAAGAAAAAGAACTAGGTCAACCAGATCTTGCGAAACGTTTTTTCCAAAAGATTGGTGAAGCGGATGCGATTATTATTTCATACGCAGAACACAACGGTTCATATACAGCGGCATTTAAAAATGTATTTGATTGGACATCTCGTATTGATATGAAGGTATATCAAAACAAGCCTGTGATTATGTTAGCGACGTCTCCAGGTCCTGGTGGTGCAGCAACAGTACTTGCTGCGGCAACAGGTTCAGCCCCTTATTTTGCAGCAGAAGTGAAAGGTTCGCTGTCTATTCCTAGTTTTTACGATAATTATGACATGGAAAAAGGTGAGTTAAAAAATGAAGCGCTAGCTCAGAAATTGAAAGCAATTATTACTGAGCTATAAATAATGATAAAGCGATTTTAACGGATTATTCATATGTGAAAGGGCGTATTTATTTTATATAGATACGCCCTTTTTATTGTTTTAAAAATGAATAGTAGCGATGTTAATTAACATGTCTAATGAGAATACAGAAAAGCTGAATTAAATTATATTAACGATATCAAATACACATTGAAACATAACGGAGTAAAGTGTCACTCAGTAAATTTATTTTTAAATCACAAATTATCAACAAGTGAGCGTAATATCATCATTTATCACTATTATTGATAAGAGTTATGCACGAGAATAGACAGGCTTAGATTATTATATAGTCATGATTTATATAGGACGTTTTTTATGATTAAGAAATATGTGGCTTTGTTGCTATTGATGGTTAGCTTTATTACGCCAACTTACGCACAAAGTATTAATGAAATTAAAGTTACACAACAAAAATTACAGGAACGCTTAGTTCAGTTATCTACTGCTGATCCCGCCGATAAACTGTTTTTTGAAGATGTATTACGTCGACAAAATGAAACCGTTCGAGCGAACATAGCATTAGAGCTCCAAGAAGATCCAAAGAGCGCTGAATTAACTGGTTTAGTTCAGTCTGAAATGAAATTGATTAGTCAATTATTAACTTATAGTCAAAAAGAGCTAATTCGAATTACTAAAGCATCAAGAAAAGCAAGTGGTGATGAGAAGGCTGATTTGCAATTTGCGGCTCAAAAGCGTCTTGGTTTGATGGATCAATACTACGTAGAAGCATTTGAAACGTTGTCTTGGGGTGAAGAATTAAATATTGATTTTTCGAAACAAGAAAAAATAATTTTAAAAGAATTAGAAACCCGTGCTGATCTTTTATTTAACGTCATTCATTATCTTAATACTCAACGAAGTGATATCGCTAAACGTTTGAAATTTGCCTCAGAAGAACAAAAAGCAACGTTGAAGCACAATGCTGTGAATTTAACAGAGCGTATTTCATTAATGGTTGCAAGCTTACAAGCGACAACAGGGTTAATGGAAGAAAATGGCGTTGATATTACAAAATATAAGCAACTTATTTTCTCAATGACTGGGGATATTAACAGTGATGTACTTGATTTAGGTGTTGCTTATGGGCTTCTAGAGGGATGGGGTAATAGCTTTAAAGAATGGGGTATTCAGAATGCTCCTTCTTTAATATTTAAAGTGCTTATATTCTTCATTATTCTTTGGGTTGCTCGTCTTCTCTCTCAGCTTGCGAGAAAAACGATTAAACACAGTGTTTCGCATTCTAAAATGAAGTTCAGCCGTTTGATGCAAGATTTCTTTGTATCAATGGGGACTAAGCTAGTTATGTTGATTGGTATTTTGATTGCATTATCTCAAGTAGGTATTGATCTAGGTCCATTACTGGCTGGTTTTGGTGTTGCTGGTGTCGTTATCGGTTTTGCATTAAAAGACACATTGTCAAACTTTGCATCAGGAATGATGATTCTTATCTATCGTCCATTTGATGTTAATGACTTAGTGGAGATTGCTGGTATCACAGGTAAAGTGAGCCACATGAACTTGGTTTCAACAACAATTAAAACCGTTGATAACCAAAACTTGGTCTTCCCAAATAATAAGATTTGGGGTGATGTAATTAAGAATGTAACGGTTGAGACGGTGCGACGCGTCGATATGGTTTTTGGTATTGGTTACCAAGATGATATTGAAAAAGCAAAATCTATCTTTAATGATATTTTGTTAAGCCATCCAAAAGTATTAAAATCGCCTGAGCACATGATTAAACTGCATACGTTAAATGAATCATCAGTAGATTTCGTTGTTCGCCCATGGGTGAAGACGGATGATTATTGGGATGTGTATTGGGAAGTCACTGAAGCGGTTAAGAAACGTTTTGATGCGGAAGGTGTTAGTATTCCATTCCCACAAAGAGATCTTCATATCTATAGACATGACGCTGAAATTAAACAATAAATACAAATAAAAAATAGCGGCCAACTTGGCCGCTATTTTTTTATCCATTATTCTGAACCATCGTCTGTTTTTGTCATAACGGTTGACGGTTTTTTAAATTTCTTGATGACAAATGAAATGACAAAACAGATGGCACCAACAATCAGAGCTGAACGTAAAATGGTGAATCCATCATGTTCTAATTGTTGTATATGAGGACCTACAGAAGCGAATAAACGTAGACTGAAAAAGGCGAGTAGAATAAATGGGACTATTTTTTTCATACGTTATTACTCCGCTAAATAGGGATGTGATGGCTTATTTATAAAGTTATCATAGCTAAAGAGGGGGATAATTTAATTGATTTTCTTGGTAATGTTAGATTTCGATTTTGTTTAATACCGTTTAAGTTGACGTGATTTGGATAAAAAATACAGTTGTAACTTATTGATATTATTAAATCTGATTGTCAATAAGCAAAAAAAAATGAAGAAAAAACTTTACAATATTTGGTACTAAGGTATTATCCATCTCGCTCTGTTGCTCAGAGTTGTTAATGAACATCAAGTAAAAGTAAGCCTTAGTATTTCTTCGTAATGTCGTTATTCTCAGTGTTTCCCTTAGCTTTGTCGTCACATTTAATAATTCAAGCTCTAAGCGCATCGCATTATGCGATTTTTTATGAATTTAAATATAAGGGACATCACATGTCTAAAACAACTGGTATCGTTAAATGGTTTAACGAAGAGAAAGGTTTCGGTTTTATCACTCAAGATAACGGCGGCGCTGACGTATTCGTACATTTCCGTGCTATCGCTTCAGAGGGTTTCAAAACTCTTGCTGAAGGCCAAAAAGTTTCTTTTGAAGTTGAGCAAGGCCAAAAAGGCCCTCAAGCTGCTAACGTTGTAGCTGCTTAATTTCAAATAAGTTGCGTAGATGGTATTTATACCATCTGCGCTACTTTTAAATATTGTTAACACTCGATTTAGTTCTACTCTGTAAGATATAAACATTTCAAACATCTGCTCCTGTTTTGTACTTGTCATAAAATCTCTTAGTTATCCTTACTATCCTAGTTTTAATCTAATCATTTTCTGTAACATCAATCTATTACATAATTTAAATTATTTTTTTGGCCTCATTGTATTTAAAAAACACAGGTTAAAAAATAATCATATTTTCTATTTATAAATCCAAAGGTACTAAATGAACGTAAGTTTTACTATTTTCAAAGATAATGTTTCATGGGACGCTCCAATTCACCAACTAAACAGTGATGTTTTATTGCGTAATGTCTTAATCAAAGGCAATTTGAATACGTTTGATATTCAATTTTCATATTGTGAAGAGACGGGCGAAGGAAGTATTACCAATAGCGATAATCACTCTATTGGCAATTTTTTAATTTCTTACTAATTAATCACGTTTTTAGATTTAATTGAATTTTTATTGGCTTCCCCAAAATAGCACAGGCCAATTATTCTTCTCTGAATAGCTTTTTAGTGGTTCACAAGGATTTACCAAGTACGTATGGTCCACGTACAAACACAATGGTAAATCGTTGATAGAATCAGTATAAAAGTGAATATCAGAATAGGTATTCTTTTCTTCACCTAACCATTCCGTTAATCGCGTTACTTTCCCTTCTCTATAGCTTGCCGTTCCTAATATATGGCGAGTGTAACAACCATTTTTTTCTTTCAAATCAATACCAATTGCATGCTCAATGCCGATTTTTTTAGCGACGGCGTTGACTAAAAATGTGACTGATGCAGAGATGATAACAATATCAATGTTATCGTTTTTTAATTCTTGAATGAGCATTTTTGCTTCGGGAAACAATAAAGGCAAAATTCGCTCTTCGACACATTCTTCCGTAAGTTCTGTGATTTTTTCTTTTGCCACTGCTTTCAATGGGTGCATTGAGAAGGCAAGATAATCGTCCATATCCATCAAACCCCGCGAATACAGTGCCATTAAACGTTTATCTTCCGTTAAAAAGCTAGGATCCGTGACAATTCCTTTATCCACTAAGAACTCATTCCAAATCATGGCACAATCACCGTTGATCAACGTGTCATCCATATCAAATACGTACAATGGCTGCGTCATACTAAGCTCTCACTGGTTGAATTTCGTTAAGATTAAAGAGTAAGTCTAGTGTACTTCCTGCGGCTAACAGCCTCTCTGAAGAACGATTTAATAAATCGACGGTAAGATCGCAATTATTTACATCGACTTGGTAGCGAATAACATTACCAAGTAATTGGTGGCTCTTAATAATGCCTTGTTTTGGTGCTGAAATATGCTCGGCATAGTGTCGACCTTCTTCTTTTACATAAATCGATTCTGGACGAATGGCGACTTTCCATTCAGTTTCAATATCAAAGAGTTGTTTTGCTTTTGGTGCATCCACCAAGTTGTAGTGTCCCATGAAACCAGCTACAAACTCATTTGCAGGTTGGGTGTATATTTCTTCTGGTGATCCTTGTTGAACGATTTCGCCTTGATTCATTAAAAAGATGCGATCGGACATGATCATCGCTTCTTCTTGATCGTGAGTGACAAAGATCGTCGTTAAGTTTAGCTCTTTTTGAATATCACGGATTTGTTGGCGAAGGCGTTTTCTGATCTTTGCATCTAATGCCGATAATGGCTCATCCAGTAATAATATTCTAGGTTTTACAACTAACGCACGAGCCAATGCAACTCGTTGACGTTGTCCGCCAGAAAGTTGATGTGGGTAGCGATCTTCTTTGCCATTCAAATCAACCAATTCAATGACTTTATTTACCTCTTTTTCGACTGTATGTGCATCGATTTTTTTCATTTTCAAACCAAATGCAATGTTTTCTTTTACGGTCATATTGGGGAATAAGGCATAAGATTGAAACACCATCCCAATACCACGTTGTTGTGGTGTTTGGTTTGTGATGTTTTCGCCATTTACCCAAACTTCGCCGTTATTGATAGGGTCTAAGCCCGTTAAGCTACGAAGTAGTGTTGATTTACCACAACCACTTGGGCCTAATAACGTGATGAATTCCCCTTTTTCGATATTGAAACTCACATCTTCAAATACGGTATTATCACCAAAACGTTTCGTTAATTTATTTACGCTTACATAGCTCATGATTTGATCCCTTGGCTAAAACGACTTGCTAGCCAAGTCAGTAAAAAGATGAATAAGAAATAGGTCATTACTAATGCAGACGTAAAGTGTCCGCTTGTTTGTCGCATGTTATAGAGGTAGATTTGCAGAGTTTCATAACGCGTGCCGACTAAGATGTTGGCAAACACAAATTCACCCAGTAAAAATGAAAAGGATAAGAAGAGTGATGCCATTAATCCTTTTCTTAAATTCGGAAGAATGATCAAGAGAAAGGCTTTGGTTGTACTTGCTCCTAGTAAATGAGCTGCATCCATTAGATCGTGTAAATTGATGGCTTCAAAACTATTTGCGACAGCGCGGTACATAAATGGCAATGCAATAGTGAAATAGGTTCCGATGAGTATCCAGGGTGTTCCAACTAAAGGGATACTACTGTCAGCATAGATTTGCAATAACCCAACGGATGACACGACAGGTGGAACCGCAAAGGGTAAGAGAATGAGAATGTTCATCACTTTATCGAGTTTTGGGAAGTAATAAAACACAACAAAAATAGCGGGAATAATCAGTACAACACTCAACGTTAATGCGGCGAGACCAATAAATAATGAACGCCCAAATGCAGCGATGAAACGCTCGTCTGTTAATAGTTGTCCATACCAGTTCAAAGTGAATCCATCTGGAAGGATTGTCGCCCCCCAGCGTGAAGACATCGAGTACACAAACGTCGCGATAATTGGGATCATCATGATACCGACAATAGAATAAACGACTGATTTGTGAAAGGTGGCGTTAACGTTTTGCATGATAACTCCTAGTAATAAGCCATTGATTAATTAGGGTAATGAAGGCCAGTATTGCCATTAAGATGACAGAAATTGCGGCGGCTAAATTTGGCTCTAAGAATAAATCCCCAGAAACAAGACTCGCAATACGAACGGTAATGACGTTGTAGTTACCATTGGTGAGAGCATATACACTGGCGTAAGCACCAATGGCGTTAGCGATTAAAATGATGAAGGTGCCGAGTAACGCGGGTGATAACACGGGTAAGGCGATTTTTGTCCAGTATTGCCATGTTTTTGCACCAAGTAGAGCTGAGGCGGCCTGCCAATCATCGCTTAATGCATCAAACGCGGGATAAAGTAATAAAACACCCAAAGGGATTTGGAAGTAAATATAAAGCGTGAGTAAGCCCCATTGGCCATATAAATTAAAATCATCAATGAGACCATATTGCTTGAGTAGCAAAGTGAATGCGCCATTAACGCCTAGAATAATAATGAAGGCAAAAGAGAGCGGTACGCCTGAGAAGTTACTGCTCATATTGGTAAAGGCTATAACGCCATCACGAATTTTGCTGTCAATTCTTCGTAATGATGAAACCAACAAAGTAGCAATTGCGAGCCCAATAAAACTCGACCAAATAGCCAACCATAAACTGTTACTAAACCCTTGTAGCATAAAGCTTGAATCGAATATTTCGTGATAGTTTTCAAAAGAGTATTCATCTTCATAAACAAAACTATTGATGAACACCCAAATCATCGGAGCTAATTGAAATAAATAGAAAAATAATGCCAATGGAGCGAGCCAAATCGCAGGCTTTATTTTATGTAACCACAATGGTAATCGCTTACTTGGGTTGTTTTTAGAATGAGTGACTACAGAACTACTCATAATGCTAATAATTCCTGAGAATAAGGTTTGTCGTGTTCAAGTGCCAATAATTGACATATAGAACCGCAGATATCGGTTTGCTTTAGCTTTATGTTTTTAAGATCTGGATCTTGATGACTAAAACGATGACCAATGACAAATAAAGGAACCTCACGTTCTTCTGGTAAGATCCCACCGTGTGATAAGTCGTTATTCATGCCGTGATCACTGGTAATGAGGATCTGATAACCATCGCGAACCCAATCATCAATATAATTAGACAGAATAATATCGGCCACGCGTGCGCTGTTTCTGTATTGGCGAGAATCTAAGCCAAATTTATGCCCAATATCATCAATGTTCATTGGGTGAATTAATAAGAAATTGGGTTGGTGAGTACGACGAAGGTGCTCTGCATCTAGAAATAATGCTTCATCTGGATAGTGATCCCAATGATAAAAACAACCATGTTGAATATTCAGATTTTCATCATCAGTAAAGCGATCACGTACTGCATGATAAGGGGCGATATTATAAAGTTCGCTGACCCAATGATAAGCGGCAGCCGCTGTTTTTAGGCCTTGTTTTCTGGCTAAGCTGAATACCGATTCATGATGAGATAAACGCACTATATTGTTGTTTACAATGCCACTTTTGACTGGAGACACACCGGTGAGTAGGCACTCATAGAGTGGGCGAGACATCGACGGCAATTCAGATTGAATTTTATATAGCGTTGTTCTTTGGTGCTCAATTAACCCATTTAAGTAGCCCATGCAATCGCGGGCTACTTGGTAATTAAGTCCATCAAGAACAACAAGGATAACCTTATTGTTCATAGCAACCTCTATTGTTGATTGATAAGGACGTTTTCTTGCCATTGACGTGGCAATTTACGAGCGGATTTTTCCCATGCTTTGAAGTCACTAACAGGATGAACGTTAGTGTATTGGTCGCTTGGAATTAATTTGTCTTGGATAGCTTTAGGTAATATTACGTCGTTACGAATTGGACGAGCGTAGCCTTCAGCCAAGTTAATTTGCCCTTGGTCACTGAAAATATATTCACGGGCTAGTTTTGCTGAGTTTGGGTTTTTAGCGAATTTATTGATGATGGTGGTGTAGCCTGAAATAACCGATCCATCTTGAGGAATATTTACGCTGAAACGTGCCTGCCCTGATTCATTATGACCGAGCTTGTCGCGATAATTTAACGCGTTGAAATCCCATAAGATAGCCACTTCAACTTCGCCTTTTTCTAAGTTGGCTAAGCCAGGATCGGTATAAGACAAACGACCCTGTTTTGCTAATTCAGCAAAGAATTTAATGGCTGGTTTTAAGTTACTTTCATCGCCACCATTAGCAAATGCCGCCGCTAAAACGGCATTGTTTGCTTGAGCTGCAACCCCAACATCTCCTACGCTGACTTTGTATGTACCTTCTAATAAATCACTCCACGATGTTGGTGGATTTTTTACTAATTGGTTGTTTGATATGAATGAGATAGTGCCCGTGTAAGCTAGAGCCCAATGCCCTTCTTTGTCTTTTGCCCAATCAGGAATGGAATCCCAAGTGGTTGGTTTATACGCTTGAGTGACGCCTTTTTTAACCGCGACTCGTGCAAAGGTAAAGCCAATGTCACCAATATCAGCCGTAGCATTTTTCTTTTCTGCAGAAAATTTTGCGATTTCTTGAGCCGAGCTCATGTCGGTATCTTGATGTTTTAATCCGTAGATTTTTCCTAGGTCATTCCATGTATCTTTCCAGTTTGCCCAGCTTCCTGGCATACCAACACTGTAAATGTGGCCTTCTTGTTTTGCCGCATTCACAAGAGATTGAATATCTGCTTCTTTAGCAAATAGCGGTGTAGATAGGGTTGTCGCAATTAATGTTGCACTGGTTAGTAATGTTTTCATTCGTCTCTATCCTTTTGGACTACATCAATAATTTGATTGTCATCCTAGAGAGAGTTTGTGACGTTTTTGAGGCGAATTTCTGACAGTTTTAGTGGATTTTGATGTCATTAATGTTTCAGTGCAATGAATTTAATAAGCCGTATCAATATTGAATATCTTAAATTCCGTAGTAAATATAGGAACGATTACAAATAAAGAATTAGAGGATACCGTTTGAGAGAATTTGAATTATATGTATCAGTTTTTTAATTTAGTAGAGTAATTTCAATTGGTTGTTTCTTTCATAGGCTAAACGGTAATAATATGCAGTTTAGTGATGATAGTCGTTAAACTGTTACCTAGATCAAAAATAATACGTAAAAAAACGCAGTACGTTTAAATATTCGTGATCTTGATCCTCGCAAAGTGTTATACACTGCTATAGATTGAATGGGTCATTGAGATTTATGACCGCAGCTCAAAGATGAGCGAGTGATTAAAGGAAGTATCTTATGAAAAAAACAAGAAAAGCCCAATTGCAACGTGCGCGAATTCAATACTGGAAAGACACAGCAAAAGATGCGGCTAAAAAATGGTAAAAAAAGACTCCTGATAATCAGGAGTTTTTTGGTTTTAGTGCTTTGTAATTTCTTTTTTAACAGTAAGCCTCATATACCTACCGCCTACAATAATGTTTCTTTGAGTTTTGTTATTAATGTCTGGTAGCGTTTCGGTAAGTCTCGATTCCTTTTTTGAACTAAAAATAAGCTTTCCAATACGATTTGAGTCGGTTGATGAATATACAGTGCGTCTTTGTTATGAAAAGCATCAATTGCGCTTTGTGGTAAGACAGTAAATCCAATCCCTTGGGCTATTGGCAATAAAATCTGGCTAAGTTGATTTATATAACTGGTAATAGGAAATTCGTTTGCATTGCCATTTTCTAATGCAGCATCTTGGCAATGGTCGAAATATAATGATAAATAGTGCTCTGCATCTGGGTGTTTAATTAATCCACACGACATTAATACATCAATGGTTATTGGGGTATTTTGATATTGTTTTGGAAGGACCAAACAGAGAGGCTCTTTTGTCAATTCTTCACTTATAAATAAATTTGGCGTAGGGCGGTGAGTGACAATACCAATATCAATATTCCCACGTTGGATATCGTCTAATATTTTATGATTGGGTGCGGCTTCTAAAAACGTCACTAAATTAGGGTGCATCTTTTGTAACTCGATGCACTCTGGATAAAGAGATAAGGCTAGCGCACCAGAGCAAGATAACTTGCAAATACCGTTGTATGGGTCATCAAAACTTAAGGTTTCAATTAAGCTCGCTGTATGACGCTGCTGTTGTCGAGCAAAGTCGTAAACTAAGCGACCTTGTTCAGTAAGATCGACACTTTTTCCTTCTCGTTTTAATAAATTATAACCACAGGCATTTTCTAATTTTTTGATGTGTTGGCTAACACCCGGTTGGGTCATATATAGCTGTTCGGCTGTTTGAGTAAAATGACCAATATCAACTAAAGTACAAAATGTATTAAGCCATAATGGGTTAAGCATAAATCACCAGATATATAACAAAATATGATTATCTTAAAGATAATGGATAAAAATTTGTTTTACAAATGGGTAAGAAGATTTATGTGGCTACGTATAAGTATTATACTAGGAAAAAATGCTAGAGGTATAAAAATGGAATGTCCGAGTTGTGAAGAGCACATTGGCTGGGAGTGGGTTGAAGATGAAGCTATTGAACCTAATGAGATCTTTGAGTGTCCAGAGTGTGAAGAATCGTTACGCTATTTTATTGATGAAGGAACTTACTTAGGCCCCCAACATAAAACGGTAGAAGTGGTGAGTTAAATACCACTTCTACTAGTCGATTTACACCATTATGATAATTTGAATGTTGCTACTTTTTCACTTAAATCAACAGCCTGCTCTTTAAGAGAATAAGATTGAGTTAACGTGTCTTCTGAATCAATAACGAGTAAATCAGTGACGTCTTTAATTGAGGTAATGTTTTGAGTAATCTCACCTGTTACATGGGTTTGTTCCTCAGCGGCCGTCGCAATTTGAGTCGCCATATCACTGATTAAGGTGACCGACGAGCTGATTTCTTCTAGTGCAAGCGTTGCGCGGTCAGCATCTTCTACTGAACTGTTCGCAAGCTCAGAACTGCTTTGCATTAGATTAACAGCACGGCTTGTTGTCTGCTGTAGAATATCAATGGTCGACTTGATTTCTTCTGTTGAAGTATGAGTACGTTGTGATAAAACTCGTACTTCATCAGCAACGACGGCAAAACCACGCCCTTGTTCACCTGCTCGTGCGGCCTCAATTGCCGCATTTAATGCCAATAGATTCGTTTGTTCAGCAATTCCTTGGATAGTTGCCAGTACCGTATTTATCTCTTGAGAGTGCTGTTGCAGCTCACTAATTACCGTACTTGCTTCATTAACTTCGTTAGCTAGGTTATTGATTGATGCTTTTGTTTCAACGACAAGCGAGTGCCCCTTTTGAGTGCTGCTTGATGAATTCTGCGCGGCTTCTGCCGTTTGCTCTGCATGAGAAGCAATCTCACGAGTGGCTGATGCCATTTCAGTGACAGCAGTAGCAACCATGGTAATTTCTTGTTGCTGAAGGTTCAGTTCTTTTACGGAATTATTAGCACGATTTGTACTTTGTTCTGAACCTTCGGTAAGTTGTTGTGATTGTTGGCGAATATGCTGAATAAGTTGCTGTAAGCTTTCAACAAAAGTATTGAAATTATTTGCTAACTCACCAACCTCATCTTTATTTTCAACATGGATTCGTTGCGTTAAATCACCGCTACCATTTGCAATTTGAGCAAGAGCTTGAGAGACATTATTTAATGGGCGGAATAAAATGCTGCACAGAAGGTTGAATAGTAGAGTACATATAATTACAACAATTGCTGTGACGATAATTTGACCTGATACCGCATCAAATAAAGGGGCAACGAGTGAATCATAATTAATGATGCTCACCGTAATTAAGCTTGTGCCTTCAATCTCCTGAGCATACATAATGAACTTCTCACCATCCAATTCAATCGAAATGTCAGAGTTACTATTTGTTGCTTGTTGAATGGTTGAAAAATCCAAGCCTAAAGTGGAGACTGATTTATTCAGTAATGCTGTGTTCGGGTGAGTGAAAATATTCCCTTTCTTGTTGGCAATAAACATAAAGCCTTCACCAGGAATAATGACTTTTCCCATGCTGTTTAAGATATCGGTAATTTCAACATCGGCACCAAGAACGATTCGTTGGCCATGTAGATTCAAGGCTTTACCTAAAGATATAACGTTTGCGCCTGTTGCTGCGGCAACGGTTGGATTATCCATAAAGACTTTAGAGGGCGCGGCAATGGCGTTTGTGTACCAACCCCATTTTCTAGGGTCATTATTACCCGGTGGAAGAATTACCCCATTCGCGTTGGCTTGAGACCCATCAGGATAGGCAAGAAAGACATTATCAAACTTTGCAGAATCACGAACTTGTTGTAAGTGAACGACAATGGCATCAGGACTGGCTTCTTTTGGTAGTGAGGTTAAGGCGCGCTCTTTAGAAAGGACCCAATCTGTCACATATTGATTGTATGAGGCTGTGGTACTTTCTAATCGTTGTGTTACTTCGGTATCTAAACGATCTAACGAAGCGGAAAATGATAGAGCTTCAACCAATACTCCCCCGAGGATGATTGCAGCGCTGGCAGAGATAGCCAGTTTATTTTTAAGCGATAAATTTTTAAACATAATAAATGTAATCTTCTCGTTATTTAATGATAGTTCTGTAAATAAGGTGTGTTTAATTTGTAAGATTATTAAGCATGGTTCATGCCGGGTTTATTTATATTATGAATATATTTCTTATTTAGATGATAAAGTAAGGAGGTTACTTTTTATTTTTAGGAAATATCTACCTTGAATACCTCATATAAATATACGTTGGCTGGTTGTAGTGCTATTTTATTTTGGAGCATGATTGTCGGATTAATACGTAATGTTACCGAGCAGTTAGGTCCAATTGGTGGGGCTGCAATGATTTATAGCGTGGGGTCATTATTTTTAGTTTTAGTGATGGGATTACCTAAATTAAGTGTATTTTCACCGCGTTATTTACTGATTGGTGGTGGGTTATTTGTTAGTTATGAAATGTGTTTATCATTAGCATTAGGTATGGCAAATAGCCGTAATCAAGCCGTTGAAATGAGTATCATTAATTATTTGTGGCCATCGTTAACGGTATTGTTTGCCGTACTTGTAAGTAATAAACCCATAAATAAGGTAATTTATCCGGCTATATTATTGTCTTTCTTTGGTGTCGCTTGGACATTAAGTGGAGATAAAGGCCTTTCTATTACTCAATTAATGAATAATGCAGCGACTAACCCTGTGAGCTATTCCCTTGCGTTTACGGGAGCGTTTCTTTGGGCAATTTATTGTAATATCACGAAAAAATTAGCCAATGGTAAAAACGCAATTACGTGGTTTTTCATCGCAACAGCAGTCGCGTTATGGGGCAAATACGCCATCAGTGATGAAGGTTCGATTGTGATGACAAGCAGTGCCGCTATCGACCTTTTACTTGCAGGTGTGATCATGGGCAGTGGCTATGCATTGTGGAATATCGGTATTATTGGTGGGAACATGGTGCTTCTCGCTACGTTTTCATATTTTACCCCTATATTATCTACGTTCTTTTCTGCGTGGATTTTAGACATTGAGCTAACAATTCAATTTTGGCAAGGCGTTATAATGGTGACTATCGCGTCATTGTTATGTTGGTGGTTTACTAAAGAAAAGCATTAGTTTTTTTAATTAGGTAAACGCGATATGAATACAACTCCCTTTTGCGACAAGGACTGTTTATGAAACTAGAACACAATTTTTCCAATCAAGCGATTGATGCCTTTATTAAAATCAGTGCGCTTTCTGTTTTGGTATTGTGGTGCTTTTCTATCTTAAAGCCTTTTTTATTATTGATGGTATGGGGAGGCATTATTGCGACTGCCTTGTATCCTATTGTGATTTTTTTTAGTAAAAAAACGAGATTAAGTGAAAGTAAAGTCAGTATTGTTTTAACCATTGTTGGGGTGGTTTTATTATTGATCCCCTTAGTGGCGTTATCGACAGGGATTTATACGAGTGGTACGGAACTCTTTTTAGGCTATCAAGATGGGACGATAGCGATTCCTAAACCTAAATTGAGTATGCAAGAGTGGCCTATCATTGGTAATGAAGCCTATTCTTTTATGTCATTAGCGTCTTCAAACCTTGAAAGCTTGCTTTTTAAATACAGTGGAGAAGTAAAAGTCGTTGCCAGTAAAGCCGCCTCTATTGTTGGTTCTCTTGGTGGTGGATTTATTCAGTTTATTATTTCTACCATTATTGGCGGTGTCTTTATGGCGAATGCAGCTAAATGCGAACGTGCCTTTATTTTGGTTTCAAATAGATTGACGGGAGCACATGGTGAAGATCTAACTAAATTATCTAAAACGACAATTAGAAGTGTGGTTCAAGGGGTCATTGGTGTGGCTGTAATTCAAACCATGATGGCAGGTTTAGGTATGGCCGTGATAGGGCTTCCTGCTCCTGTATTGGGCTTATGGCTCTTCTTAGTTCTTGTTTTTGCTATTATTCAGTTACCACCAATCTTGGTACTTTTGCCTATTATTTTTTATGTTTTCAGCGTTGATACTACAACCACTGGCGTACTTTTTGCTGTTTGGTGTGTATTGGTAAGTAGTAGCGATGCGATTTTAAAACCGATTTTATTAAGCCGTGGGTCTCATATACCGATGATTGTTATTTTACTTGGGGCGTTAGGTGGCATGGCGATGTCAGGTATTGTCGGCTTATTTGTGGGTGCGGTAGTGCTGAGTTTAACCTATCAATTATTCACGGTTTGGTTGAATAATGAAGCGGAAGAAAGTTCCCATTCTATTGAAAATTAAAATCCTTTAATTCAATAGTTTGTAGTCGCTCACGATTCATAAATTAAGACTGTCGCTACCCGTGATAAATGATATGTCTAGGGCGTTAGAACTATTCGCTCTTGATATAGTCGTATATAAGTGTTTTAAGTAGAGGAATAAGTAATGGCGAACATAGTTGTATTGCATGGATTATATATGCATGGTGTTGTAATGAAGCCACTAGCGGCACGATTACGAAAAAAAGGTCATACCGTACAAGTCATTACTTATAATTCTTTACGCATCAATGAAACCTTACTTTTTAAGCGTATTCATAATTGTTTATCGGTCTCTAAAAAGAATGTCATTGTTGGTCATAGCTTAGGCGGTATTTTAGGCGTTCATTTTGTGAATACCCACCAAGATAAAAATACACCAATTGACTCGATTGTAACGATAGGCTCACCACTTCAAGGAGCTTCCATTGCAAAAGAGCTTCAGCATATGAGACTAGGGTTCATTTTAGGAAATTCGAAAGAACAAGGTTTGGTTGATGTAAATAAATTAATGGTCGATTGTCCTATTGGTTCTATCGCCGGTACGATACCCATTGGTCTACGTTCATCTCTTATTCGAGATAAGCAACCTTCGGATGGAACGGTAACGGTAGAAGAGACATTACTTCCTGAGCTTAGTGATCATTTGTGTCTTAACCATTCGCATACTAGCTTGATTTACGCAACGGATACTGTGAATCAAGTTGATTACTTTATTGAGCATCATAAATTTAATAGAGAAGAAAAAGCAGGGTTGGGGAATTACAGGGCAGATAATCCGTCATCTGCCAGTGATATTATAAGAGTATAAAGATTAGTCGTTATCTTGGTCTTCAAGTTGGCGTTCTTTACGTAAGCGCGCCTCTTCCATAACGGCGTTAATTTCGGCCATTAAGCCATCAACATCCGCATCTTTACCATCATCTACAAATACACCTGTGAGTGTGCTGTTTGGTGTTAATTCACCGATTTCATACAGTGCCCACATTTCTTTTGCGTATTCGGTTCCGAGTAACTCTGGTGCATATTGGCCGTAATAGGTCGTCATGTTATTCACATCACGTTCAAGCATCCACTTCGCATTGTTATTTGCCGACGCATCTACCGCTTGAGGTAAATCGATAATAACAGGGCCGAGATGGTCAACTAATACGTTAAATTCCGATAAATCACCATGAACAATACCGACGCATAGCATACGAGTTACGTATTGGATCATTAAATCATGATCACGCAACGCTTGTTCTTTTGTTAGTGTTATATCGTTTAGACGAGGAGCTACAGAGCCTTCATCGTCTGTCACTAATTCCATTAATAGAACGCCATCAAAACAACCGTAGGGTGTAGGTACACGCACATCTGCTTCTGATAGTTTGTATAGCGCATCAATTTCAGCGTTTTGCCATACTTTTTCTTGTTCATCACGACCGAATTTAGATCCTTTTTCCATCGCACGAGCACGGCGGCTGTTTTTTACTTTTCGTCCCTCACGATAAGCAACGGCTTGTTTGAAGCTGCGTTGTTCAATCTCTTTGTAGACTTTGGCACATTGAATCTTATCGCCACTACGTACAATGTAGACCGAGGCTTCTTTACCACTCATTAATTGGGTTAGAACTTCATCTATTAAACCATCTTCAACTAATGGTAGTAATCTGTTTGGTATTTTCATTGCACCTCATATGAGCGTAGATAAACGTCCCAAGTTGTGACGTATTTTTGAACTATGAATAAAATTTAAAGGGCATTATGCCTATATTCTGCTTTCTCACAAGTTTTGGTGAGTAGTTATTTTCTGTCTTGTTTGTGACGACGGTACTATTTCTTCCTATTTAGTCATAATTTATAGACTACAGATACGATCTAACACAAGTTTTAACGTCACTATTTCTGATATTGTTTTTGCATCTTTCGTAATCATATCGCTTGTTTTTCTCGTATTGGATAAAGCTAAAAAGCGATGTTAAATAGACATAAGGCAGTTAGAAGTGGATATTTTATTATTAAGTAACGGCAAGATTTCAGGTAACAACTACGTGATGGAATTCGCGAGCAAAGCTATTGTAGAACAAATTCAGAGAACTAAGGCAAAAAATTTAGTATTGATCCCTTATGCTGTGATCCGCTCTAGCCATGACGACCGCGTTGCTATGGTTCAGCAAACGTTTGATCATCTAGGTTTAGATTGTAAAGTAACGGGTTTGCATCGCTCAGAAGATCCTGTGAAAACAATTCAAGAAGCGGATGGTATTTTAGTTAGTGGCGGTAATACTTGGGTATTAAATAAAACACTGCATGATTTAGGTTTGGTTGGTCCAATTCGTAAAGCAGTACTTGATAATGGTATTCCTTATATTGGTTGGAGTGCAGGCACAAATATTGGTTGTCCAACGATTCGTACAACCAATGACATGCCTATTATTACAGGTGCAATTCTGCCGTCATTAAACTTAGTACCTTTCCAAATTAACCCACACTATTTAGAAGCGTCTGTTGAGGGGCATTTTGGTGAGACTCGTGATGAGCGTATCCAAGAATTTTTAGAAGTGAATAAACATGAGCCGGTAGTCGGTATCCCTGAAGGAACATGGTTACATATCCTTGATGGTCAATTGAGCTACCACACGGCAAATGAAAAGCCACTTAAATTGTTCTCTTACGGAAAAGATCCCGTGTACTACAATGCAGAAGATGATGTTCAGTTCTTAATGGAACATAGCTGCTAGTTTTTATAAACAAAGAACATTGAAATGCACAAAGCCAAGCTAAATTAATTGCTTGGCTTTTTTATTATTCGCTTAAATCGAGTTGTGCTAATACTAAATCTGCCCCTTCTAGGTAACCACCATTATCCTCTGCCGATTCTGTCCCTGCAAAATACCAATTTAATTGATGCAGTTTTTTTGCTGATGACGGTAATCCATAATGAGGATGAGATGTCGGTGCTTGGCGGTCGTCTTGTGTTGCCGTATATTTTTCTTGGCTCCAATCGACGAATTTTACATCAGTAGGGCTACTGGCTTGGGCGCCAAAGATCCGAGTTAGTTGCTCTATAGCGGCCTGCTTAATAACTGTACTTCCTGCGTTTTCTCGAGTTATCGAATTAAAGCCTACAAAGCCGAATAAGGCGCCTGTCCCATCAAATGCACTGGCATCGTGTATTTCCACTAGCGGGCCCACACGGCTGCTTGCAGAGCCTGATAATCCACTGTTTCGCCAATAGGTAAACGTAGCCAATCGAACTTTTCATAATTTATGCCGTTGTGAATGAAGTTGCCATCAACCACAAGAGTTTCTATCCCACCTGTATTTTTAAGTTTGATAGCACTGTTTTCTTGCCATTTTTCTAATTGAACGTTTTCTTTTTTAAAAGAGTGGTTAGGTGTTTCTTTATTTGAGCGGCGTTCATCAGGATTAACCCGCTTGGTGTTAACTAAAGAAGCATTGCAAGGTTTGCTTGAAATTACTCGAGGGTTTGAACACTTATCGCAAGGCGTCACCTTATTAAAGCCGATAGAAATAAGCCCTATTTTAACGGTGGCGGTAAGCCCTGCATTTGCCGCTAAATGGTTATTAATGCGAATTGATGATTTTCAAACATCACATCCAGAGTGGGATCTGAGATTAGATACCAATATTAGAACGGTAGATTATCTTGCCGAAAGCATTGATATTGGGATTCGAGACTTCGTTATTAATGACTGAATCTATTTTTCCCGTCTGTTCACCTGAAATAGTTAATAACGGTTTGAAAAATATTCAATCTCTTGCTGATTTTCCTTTATTACATGATTTGTCTCTACCTAAAGAAAGCGGTTTCCCTACATGGGAAAGCTGGTTTGAGCAACATGGAATTTACAATGTAAATGCAAAAAAAGGATTGAAGATAAATAATTCAGCCTCTGTTATTCAAGCGGCAATAAGTGGACAAGGTGTGGCTCTGGGACGAAGTGTGTTAGTGCAAAGCGATTTAGATAGTGGGCGTTTGGTGCAACCTTTTCCTAAGTTAAATTGTAAAATTGAATTAGCGTATTACATTGTGTGGAAAAAGAATGGGTTAGCTCATGAAAAAATAAACGTATTTAAAGAGTGGTTACAGCGACAATGTTAATCTTCCTGTAATGCGTTTGAATGATATTTTGCTTATCTATTTGTATTTAATATGTATCTAATGCTGCTATCTATCTTTACCATTATTATATATTCCCTTAATTTGATCTGCATCACATCGTATGGGTAACCCATTTGGGACGGAGATATAACGAAGGGATAATGGTCTTTATATTATGAAACTCTCCCCCTTTTTTTGTTATCAATATAATTGGTAGCCGTTAATTATGTGAAATTATGATGCCTACGAGAAAATTGATAATCCCCATTTTAGTACCAACGATTCTTATTGGTTTATCTTCTTCTTTGGCAAATGCAGATACAGCGGTTACGCCAATGAAAATTTATGCTCAAGCTCCTATTCATTCTAATACGTTATCAACAGAGTTACGTTCCGCCTTTGCAACGCAAGAAGGCAATGTTGAATTGTTTGCTACTGGAACGATTGCCAGTGTGTGGGCTCATTCTGAAAGCTTTAATATGGATTATTATCAGAATCAGGTCATTACTGGGGCTCAATGGCAAGTGACATCAAAGCTTAAAGCAGAACTTAAATATCAATACAGTTATGCCGGTAATAATGGATTAGATTCGTTTGTTCATGGCTTTCATGATTTTTTTGGTATTGGTCAAAATGGACGAGATGAAGTAGATAATAATCAGTTTAATATATCAGTCCCTAAATATGGGGTTGAAATTGATGATTTTGAGGGGGAAACGTTATCAAGTGCATTGCACAGTTACCTTGAATATCAAGTTTTTTCCAATCAGCATAATGCCGTTAGTTTAGGGGCTAGTTTATATTTTAATCATGTAAACAGTGGTTCATTTAAACGAGACAGTTTTGAACAAGGACTACAGGCGAATTATAGTTTTAGTTATGAGAAACACGCGTTATTTTCGACGGTAGGTGTGACGTTTAGAGATAATGGTGCAGTGGATAATATCCCTTATAACAACAGTACTTTTGCTTTTTCTGCTGGCTATGGTTATGCGATTACTCCGTCTCACCATATTGTGACGTCTTATCATATTTATGAAGGTTCTATTGATGATGGTGAAGATTACTCTGAACCTTCAAATGAATTTGTTCTTGGTTATCGCTATCTTTTAGAAAAAGCAGCGTTTGAATTTTCTGTAATAGAGAATGCGGTGAATATGGATAACTCGACAGATATAGCCTTCACGTTTGGTGTACGTTACGTCTTGTAATCCGCAGGAAAAAATCCCAGAGAGCGGACTCTCTGGGTAATATCGTTTGTTTAGCAAAGGTATCTATATATTTATAGGATATGAATATTTTAATTTCCAACACTTAGGTATAAAAATTAAATTAAACTAAATGAAGACAAAATAAATATCCCCAAAGTACAAGTAACCAATGAAGCTACAGTAGTCTGAGCAATGATATTTGCTGCGAGAATAGCATTACCTCCCATCGCTCTTGCCATCACATAACTTGCTGCGGCAGTAGGTGCTGCACTCATAAAGAATAATAACCCTAAATCGAGCCCTCTAAAGCCTAACAATATTCCACCAATGGTTATAAATAATGGACTTAATATCAATTTATAGCTCGTTGCAAACCATGTTGGTCCTTTGTCTTGCTTCATTGAATTCAGATCTAGTGAGCCCCCAGCACAAAGCAACGCAAGTGGTAACGTCATATTGGCAAAGTATTGTCCAGCTTGCGTCACCATGTCTGGAATGGGAACAGATAGAAATGAACACACAACGCCCAATAGAATTGCAATAATTAACGGATTTTTAGTGAGTGTTTTAATTATCACCCCAAACGCTTGTTTTTCATTGTGTTCTTCTTTTGGCGTTAAAGCGATAACAGCTTGAATATTATAAAGTACAGTTGTGCTTGCGACATAAATAGCCGCTAGTGCAATGCCTGACTCGCCATAGGCGTTAGCAACATAAGCAAGTGCAATAATGGCTGTATTTGCACGGAACCCACCTTGAATTATGACGCCGTGATCTTGTTTATTTTTAAAAGCAAGTTTAGTTGAGAACGTGGTGAATAAGAAGAATCCGAAATTTGCGATAAGCCCATAAATGATTAAGCGGCTACTGGATGAGAAATCATGGTCGGCATTCACAATACTTAAAAACAACATCGCGGGTAAAGTGACTTGAAAGACTAACTTAGAGGCTACTTCAATAAAATTATCGTTAATTAAGCGAATACGCTTAAGGATAACGCCCAAAAATAGCATCAGGCAAATAGGGCCTGTAATTGACGCTGAAAACAGCAGTTGAGTGATGAAGTTATCCATAGTTTGTTTTCGTACCATCCTTAAGTGAATGTTTATTTTACACACAATCAAATAAATTACAGTTGTGTAAACTCACATCCTTTTCTGTTTTATAACATTACCACTGTATTTTAGATGTTTAGTAAAAAATTGAATAGTCACGAATGTTTCTGTGTTTGTTATTTTTTTGGTGAATGTATTTATGGCAGAGAGATTCGATAAGTACCATTATTGATATTTTTCTTATTATCTTAAATAGAGCGTATTTATTCATTTTTTAAATTGATTTAAGTGATCCCTTTATGTAATTTAATTGTTAGCTTAAATGTAAATGGAATTTATTCATTTAAGGAATGCATTAACATCAGGGATAAGTGGGAAAAGAATAACATATATGGAACAGTCTTACACTCAAGATGGCATGAAGCCAAAGTTAGCAATGAAAGATTTATTTAGATCATTAGGGCCAGGGATCATGATGGCTGCTGCTGCGGTTGGTGGGTCACATTTAGTGGCATCAACGAAAGCGGGTGCTATTTATGGATGGGAATTATTGTTTCTCATTCTTGCTGTCAATTTATTGAAATACCCATTTTTTAGAGCAGCAGTTCAGTACACCGTTGGTACGGGTGACAGTATTATTCAGGGGTATCACAAATTAGGTCGTGGTTATTTGTGGGTGTTTTTAGTGCTAAGTGCTATTTCTGCGGTGATAAATACCGCTGCGTTATTGTTGTTTAGTGCCAGTTTATTAGGGTATTTTTTACCTTTTGATTTGTCATTGAATGTACTGTCTGGAATTGTACTTGTTACCTGCATGACGATACTGTTTGCTGGGCACTTTAAAGCTCTTGATTTGCTGTCAAAGATCATCATGGTTATTTTAACCTTTACGACCGTTATTGCTCTTAGTGTGGCTTTTTCTAATGGTTCAGTCGCTCCGGTAGATTACGAAGGGCCATCAGTATGGTCAATTGCGTCGATTGGTTTTTTAGTGATTACCATGGGGTGGATGCCCGCTCCGATTGAAATCTCAAGCATCACGTCTATGTGGTTAAAGCGTCAATGCCAAACTCAAGAAGTGACGGCACAATCGGCTTTATTTGATTTTAATGTCGGTTATATTGGTACGGCGTTATTAGCGGTTGTTTTCTTATCATTAGGCGCATTAGTGCTATACGGTTCAGGCATTGAATTTAAAGCGTCAGGGATTGGGTTTTCTCATCAGTTAGTCGGTATTTATGCGGCAACGATTGGTGAATGGTCGCGTTATTTGATTGCTGTAATTGCTTTTTTCTGTATTTTTGGCAGTACTATTACGGTTATTGATGGCTATTCTCGAGCGGTGTCAGAAGCGCAATTGTTGTTGCAAAATAAACCGTTAGATCAGCCAAAGCATTATAACTGGTGGGTTATGATTGTTTCTGCAATAGCGATGTTGATTGTCACAATGTTCATTTCATCATTGATGGGAATGTTAAATTTCGCGATGATCATGGCCTTTATTACGACCCCTGTTTTTGCCGTGCTTAACTACATCTTAGTAACAAAAACAGAATTGCCAGATGAGTTGAAAATGGGACCAAAATTGAAAGCGTTGTCGATTGCTGGCCTCATTTATTTGTTTGGATTCTTAGCTCTTTTTGTTTGGTGGAAATGGTTTATATAACTATTTTCTACGCAACAAAAAAGCCTCTTTAATTAGAGGCTTTTTTATTTTAACTGAACGTTATCTCGATAATCGGAATGAGAACGTTAGATCTTTGCAATGCTTTCAAGTTGTAATACAGGGGCTGCATCAATGTCTTCTGCGTTCATCATTGAAGATACACGCTGCATCGAAGACAGTATAAGACTTTGTTCCCATGACTCTAAATTATGGAACTTGTTCACAAAGTTATCTTGTAAAGAGAGTGGGGCTTTACTAAGTAACTCTTCCCCTTTTTCAGTCAAATTTGCATGTACTTTTCGTCTGTCAGATTCGCTACGGATGCGTTGAACGTAACCATTATGCTCTAAGCGATCGATAATGGTTGTGGTGGTTGCTTGGCTTACGTTCGTATGTTTTGACAGTTCTTTGATCGTTACATTATGCATGCTTTGAATCGCACGCATTAAAATAAGTTGAGGACCGGTTAATCCATATTCTTTACTCAGTTTTTTCGATTGTAAATCGATAGCTCGAATTATCTGACGAATAGCGACCAAAACTTCTTCATGTTTATCCACGTAACAGCCTTTGTATAAATGTAAAATTGAATGGTTTACAACGTTGTTGATTTCCGCATTGTACTGATGTTCGTACTATTCTCAATCTTTTCTCGTATTGCTTGCTCATCCATTGTTGTTTTTTTTCTCAATTGAGGTCTAACAACACGATACCATTACTTTAAGATAGTTGATTTGTGCGAGATATTCAGGAGAAGTGACATTATTCAGGTGTTTTTTAAAACTTAGAGAGTAAAAGGTGAGAATACTCACCCTTTACTTCGGTATTACGCGGCGCTATGTAATGTAAAGTCACCAATCAGTGCGCTATAGAATTCACTGTTATCTAAAATGCCAACTAATTGATTATGTTCAACCAGTAAAATTGGGTGATTACTGAGTTGTTTTAGTTTTATCGCATCGCGCATACCAATTTCTGGGCTTGCGATAACCAATGTTGAATGATTGATTAAAGACAGATCTGTCGTTGATTCATCCCATTGAATTAAAGTGAGCGTTGGCTGACCTTCAATGTTCAATTTACCTTGGTGTTGATTTACCCAAAGATTTTTAGCATCACAAATCTTCCAACAGTCATTTTCTTGCTTAAGCGAATCGAGAGGCTGCATTAATGAGCGGCCTTTTAATACATTCAATGGATTTGTGTGAGCCACAAAATCTTTCACGTATTCTGTTTTCGGGTTAAGCACGATGTCTTCTGGTTTACCGTGCTGAATTAATTTACCCGATTCCATGATAGCAATGTTATTGCCAATTTTTAACGCTTCATCTAAATCATGGCTAACAAATAAAATGGTTTTATTTAGCTTTGTTTGTAATAGAAGAAGTTCATCTTGAAGCTGAGATCGAATAAGAGGATCAAGAGCAGAAAATGGTTCATCCATTAATAGAATGTCGGTATCCATCGTAAACGCACGGGCTAAACCAACACGTTGTTGCATGCCGCCTGAAAGCTCATGAGGGTATTTTTTTTCCCAATCCGCAAGGCCAACCATTTCAATTTGTTCACGTGCTCTTGCTCGGCGTTCGTTTTTTGCGATGCCTTGCATTTCTAAACCAAAAGCGACGTTATCAAGCACAGTAAGCCATGGCATTAACGCAAAGTTTTGGAAAACCATCGAAACACGTTGAGTACGTAAATGGCGTAAGGTTTCTTCATCACACAGAGCGACATCAACAAGTTTATCGCCATTCTTAATCATGAGCTCACCGCGGCTTACTTCATTTAACCCGTTCACGGCGCGAAGCAGACTTGATTTACCTGAACCAGATAATCCCATTAGAACGCAAATCTCGCCTTCTTTAACTGAAAGAGAGACATTATCAACACCGACAACTTGGCCTATCTCATCGATAATCTCTTGGCGAGTTTTTCCTTGGTCTAATAATTTCAACGCTTGCTTTGGTTTTTTTCCAAACACCACATCGAGGTTTTTTATAGTAATGGCATCCATGATTATACTTCCTTCTGATTTGGTGCTTTACATAAGCGGTCAAGAATAATAGCGACAAGAACAATGGCTAATCCTGCTTCAAAACCTTGTGAGATATTCACGGTATTAAGCGCTCGAACAACAGGTTTACCTAAGCCATCAGCACCAACAAGTGCGGCAATAACCACCATTGATAACGACAACATTATACATTGGGTGATGCCGGCCATAATGCTGGGTAGTGCCGCAGGTAATTCTACTTTGAGTAATAACTTCATGCGGCTTGCACCAAACGCTTTGCCTGCTTCAATTAACTCTCCCGGCACTTTTGTGACACCAAGATACGTAAGACGAATAGGAGCGGCGATGGCAAAAATAATGGTTGAGATTAATCCTGGAACAATGCCTAAACCGAATAAAACGAGAGTTGGGATCAGGTAAACAAAAGTAGGTACGGTTTGCATTAAATCAAGAATTGGTCTTAGTACGGTATAAAGCCAAGGTCGGTGTGCGGCCATTATCCCAATCGGTACGCCAATTAATACGGAAATCGTTGTCGCTGCAAAAACAAGGACAAAGGTTTCCAGCATTTCTTGCCAATAACCGAGGTTTAAAATCGTCAATAATGCAGCGACGACAAAAATCACTAATGATGGTTTTCTATGTAAATACCACGCAATAGCAGCAGTCATAAGAATAGGAAGCGCAGGAGGCATCCATTTAAAGACATCGACTAAAAATAGGATAATAGTTTCTAGAAAAAATGAAATGGCATCAAAAAAACCAGCGGCATTGATAGTTAACCAGTCAACGCCTGTTTCCATCCATTGCCCAACAGGGATTTTGTGCTCAGTAATAAAATTCACAATATTTCCTTAAATGACTGGTGGGCCGAAACCCACCATTATTGATTAAGCTTTAACTTGTTTTAGGTATTCAGTAACTGATTTATTTGCGGCGTCACCTTGCAGTGATTTCACATTATCAAGCCATGCTTTTACTTGTTGTGGATTTTTGTTTAACCACTGTTGAGCCGCTTTTTCTGGCGTCATTTTTTGATTTAGAATGTTTTCCATCAGTTCATTCTCCATCTCAAGACTAAACTCTAGATTTTGTAATAACTGTCCAACATTTTTACATTCTGAAAGGTAGTTAGAGCGAACGTTGGTATACACGCTTGCGCCGCCATAGTTGGCACCAAAGAAGTCATCGCCACCTGATAGATATTCCATTTCAACATTGCTGTTCATTGGGTGTGGAGCCCAACCTAAATAGACTATCCATTGACTACGACGAACGGCGCGTGATACTTGAGAAACCATACCTGCTTCACTTGATTCAACAACACTAAACTCTTTAAGACCAAACGCGTCAGAATCAATCATGGATTGAATGATACGGTTACCATCGTTACCCGGTTCGATTCCGTAGATGCGGTCTTTGAATTTGTCGGCATTTTTAGCTAAATCTGCAAAGCTTGTAACGCCTGCGTCGTACACATATTTTGGTACGGCAAGTGTGTATTTAGCGCCTTCTAAATTGGCACGAACGGTTTCTATCGTGCCCGCTTCACGGTATTTGGCGATATCCCCTTCCATCGTTGGCATCCAGTTACCTAAGAAGACATCAATGTCGCCATTTGCCATTGAAGAGTAAGTTACGGGAACAGAAAGAAGATCGGTTTTGGTTTTATAGCCCATGCCTTTAAGTAGTTCAGAGGTTACTGCGGTTGTTGCGGTGATGTCTGTCCAACCGACATCTGCAAAACGTACGGTTTCACATTGATTGGCATACACGTTAAAAGCGAATGAGCTGATCGCTAATGTGGCAAGTGTCTTTTTTGTAAGTGACATAATAATTCCTTGTAATGATTCCTTTCGCCATTGGTTAGAACGGCGCTGCTGACTGTATTTGTTGTGTTTCTTATTATTTAAGAGAGCGTGTTTGCTTCTCTTATTGGTGCGTTTATTCGTTGTTTTTCTTCCCATTCTGGTGCTATCCAAACTGGCGCGTTCTCCCCTGTGAGCATAGGGTTGCCAAGAATGAAATCGGCGGCACGTTCTGCAACCATAATGGTGGGTGCATTTAAGTTTCCGTTCGGAATGGTTGGGAATACAGAAGAATCGACAACGCGTAAATTTTTAATCCCACGTACGCGGCACTCTTCATCGAGTACAGCCATTGGGTCTTCTTTATTGCCCATTTTGCAACCACAAGAAGGGTGATAAGCACTTTCTACATTTTGTTTAACCCATTCATCAATCGCCTCGTCAGAAGTGACCTCTATACCCGGTTGTATTTCATCACCACGAAATGCATCCATTGAGGGTTGAGAGAGAATTTCACGAGTAAGGCGGATGCAATCGCGCCAATCTTGGCGGTCACCTTCGGTTGATATGTAGTTAAAAACGATCTTTGGTTTAGCGTGAGGATCTGCTGAGGTTATTGATACGGTTCCGCGGCTTTCTGGTTTATTTGGACCAACATGAACTTGAAATCCATGACCATCAAACGCAGCTTGTCCGTCATAACGCATCGCCGCAGGTAAGAAGTGGTATTGAAGATTAGGCCATTTCAAACCTTTACGAGAACGAATAAAAGCACACGATTCAAAGTGGTTTGTTGCGCCTAACCCTTTGCGAGTTAATATCCATTCTGTGCCTATTAAGCCTTTACTTACCAAGCCCAGTTTACTGTTAAGCGTAATAGGTTCGTTACAATGATATTGAAAGTAAATCTCAAGGTGATCTTGCAGGTTCTCACCAACACCAGAGAGTTGATGTTTTACCTCTACGCCTGCGTTTTCTAAGACGGTTTTTGGACCTATGCCTGACAGTTGCAGTAATTGAACTGAGCCAATTGAACCTGCACTTGAAATGACTTCTTTATTCGCATGCACATTGATAATTTTTCCTGATTTTTCAAACTCAATACCAACGGCTTTCTTGTCTTCAAGTCGAATTTTTCTTGCGATAATTCCTTTCATTAGCGTTAAGTTAGGACGCTTTAAAGCACGACGAAGATACGCGTTTGAGGTAGATGCTCTAACGCCTTTATCTACCGTCATGTGCATTGGACCAAAACCTTCTTGTTGATACCCGTTGTAGTCTGATGTTGCTGGGTATCCCGCGTCTTTACCTGCATTGATGAAGGCTTGATATAGAGGGTTAAGTGTCATGTCATTGCCATTACACGTACCTAAAGGGCCTTCGCCTCCGCGATATTGATCAGCACCTTTGCTCCATGTTTCTGCTTTACGAAAGTAAGGTAAGCAGGCTTGGTAGTTCCAGCCTGTCGCGCCATTCTCTTCCCATTCGTCATAATCACACGCGTGTCCACGAACATAAACCATGCCGTTGATCGACGAGCTTCCACCAAGTACTTTACCGCGAGGGCAGTGCAATTGACGTCCATCGAGTCCGGATTCTTGTTGGGTCTCGAACTGCCATGCGTACTTTTCAGAGTTCATAGGGTAAGAAAGAGCGGTCGGCATTTGGATAAAAATACTCTTATCCGTACCGCCTGCTTCTAATAATAAAACGCTGTGTTGACCGCTCTCTGTTAGCCTATCCGCTAACACACAGCCGGCCGAACCCGCGCCGACGATAATATAATCGTAGCGTTGTTCCATGTCTGTATTCTCCGTGGCGTCTAGCGCATAGGGCTAGACGTTTTTATTGGAAGGGTAAATTAAGCGTAAGGGCTAGCGAAATCACTAAGCTCTATTAATATGCTTTTGGTTTGCGTGTAATGCAGTAGCGTTTCAGGGCCGTTTTCACGTCCAACACCTGAATGTTTATAACCGCCTACTGGCATTTCTGCAGGAGAGTCTCCCCACGTATTTACCCAACAAATACCCGCTTGCATTTGATGAATAACTCGGTGAGCTCGTGATAAGTTTTGAGTAAAAATACCGGCAGCAAGCCCATATTTAGTGTCGTTTGCGCGGCGAATAACCTCGTCTTCGTCTGTGAATTTAAGGACAGACATAACAGGGCCAAAGATTTCTTGTTGAACGTGTGGCATATCGTCTTCGCAATTTACAAAGACAGTAGGAACCACAAAGTTACCGTTTTCTAATCCTTTGTCGGTCACTTGATAGCCGCCAGTAAGCAGGGTTGCACCTGACTGTTTGGCTTGCTCAATGGCCTCTAATACTTTTGCTAAATGTGCTTTTGAAATGAGCGTACCGACTTGGGTTTCGATGTCCATTGGGTCACCGACAATCAGTTTTTCAGTACGAACTTTAAGCTGGCTAATGAAATCGTCATAAAGGCTTTCATGAACAAAAACACGAGTGCCATTGGTGCACACTTCGCCTTGAGTATAAAAGTTTGCCACCATCGCAGCGGATACGGCATCATCCAACTTTGCGTCATCAAAGACGACCATTGGTGATTTTCCACCTAACTCCATCGTGACTGATTTTAGTGTTTTTGCACTGTCAGCCATGACTGCTTTGCCTGTTCCTGTTTCACCAGTGAAAGACACTTTTGCGATATCAGGATGTGCAGTCAGCATTTGACCAACACGATAATCACCTTGAACGACGTTAAACACGCCATCTGGCAATCCTGCTTCGGTAAATATTTCGGCCAGTTTCAATGCCGTTAAAGGTGTTTCTTCTGATGGTTTGAAGATCATCGCATTACCCGCTGCCAATGCAGGTGCTGATTTCCACATAGCGATTTGGATAGGGTAGTTCCACGCACCGATGCCTGCACAAATACCAAGTGGCTCACGACGAGTGTAAAAAAATTGGCTTTCACCCAGTGGTTGTTGGTCACCTTGCATTGCAGGAACCAACCCTGCGAAGTATTCAATGACATCGGCACCAGAGGCTACATCAACTTCTAATGCTTCTTGAAGCGGTTTACCGGTATCCATAACCTCAAGCATTGCAAGGTCATTGTTTCGTTCTCTAAGTATTTTTACCGCATTGAGAAGAATACGGCTGCGTTCAATTGGTGACATTGCAGACCATATAGCAAAACCTCGCTTTGCTGATTCAACGGCAAGTTCAAGATCAGATTGAGAGGCTTGGCCTAGTTGTGCAATGGGTTCGCCATTAGCAGGATTAATGCTAGTGAAGCTTTCTCCAGACGTTGCCTGAATAGACTGACCGTCGATGTATAACGAATTCATTTCCATTTTAATCTCTGACTTAATAATTATTATGAGTGGTTTTTATTTTTTGAATAAAATGAGAGTTGTTTTTCAATGTAATCGTTGATGACGGTACGGGCTTTATTTGCGTCAATGCCTTCAGGGTTCAATGTACCTCTTAGCCATATACCATCAATTAACGATGCTATCCCGTGAGCAACGAGGTCAGCTTGTTGATTATTAAACATTTCTTTTAATTCAATTTTCAAATGAGACAGCAATCGTTTTTCATTTACACGCTGTAGACGCTTTAATTGAGCGTCGTGCATCGAGTAAGACCAGAACGCGAGCCACGTTTTCGCGACTTCATTTTCTGCTTGATAGCCCTCGAAATTACCATTAACAATGGCGGTGATACGTTGTTGGTGAGCGTCAACAGGTAAGCTTTTCAGTTGAGTCGTGATGGTATTAGACAGTTGGCGAAGAATTTCACGCATGGTTTCTTCTAAAAGACCATGCTTGCCGCCAAAGTAGTGATTAATGATCCCTGTAGATACCCCCGCTTCTTTGCTAATTAAAGCAATGCTAGCGGCGTGTAGACCGACACGACCAATAACGGTCATTGTCGCTTTGACGAGTTGTGGTTTTCGTATGTCAGGCATCCCTACTTTGGGCATTTGCTGTCCTTTTATTTTTTATTGAACGTTCAATTAATTATAAAATGACAGATATTTAGTTAGAGTACAAACTATTATTTGTTGGCTTTATTGTGAGTTTTTATTATTACTTCTTTTAATTTATTTAAAATCAATATGTTATGACTTGTTTTTTGACTTGTTAATTTATTTGTTAATAAATTTAATGTTTGAGTTATAAATATATGAGGTGTAATTGTTTGAGTGTCGAGTGACTGAAAATAAGGTGAGAAAAAAGAGGGAATGAGGATTATCAGCCCAAACATGAATATGAAAACCTCATTATTAGGCTGTGTTATTGATACATCGAAAGAAGAACTTATTCAGACCATTCTCCCTTGTCGTATTCTTTTTTTACCGATTTAGCAGCATCACGTGAAGCATGGCCAATGGATTTGGTAACGTCACGCGTAGTATGGCCAATAGTTCTACCTGCATCTTTAAGTTCTGCACAACCATTAAGAGCAAATAATAATCCAGTGACTAAAAGTATCGTCGTTTTCTTACGCATTATTGTTCCTTGCAAACGGTTTTTTATCTAATTTGATGTTGATTTATGCGCAAAGTTTATACCAGAGAAAGAGCTAATAGAGAACGATATTAATAATATTATGGATTAAGGTTTTTTTATTATGCGATTAAGACCTCGATTCTAATTTAATTAAACGCAATAAAATCGCCACAAATCTTCTACGAAACTGTAATAAATCCCCTTTAGGCTACTCCTGATTATATAAAACGAATTTATAAAAATAACGATTTCAAAAGGGAAGTATGATGAGCAATTTTGTAGAGAAAGAATCAGATTTTAGCAACATGGTTAATGCACGTTTATCTCGTCGAGGTTTTTTAATGGGAACCGCGGCGGCAGGTGCAGGCGCTTTTTTAGCGTTAAATCCAGTAGCGAAAGCCATCGCAGGTAGCATGGATAATTCATTATTAAATTTTGAGGCAATTACCACTTCTACCAGTGATTCTATTCTTCTTCCTAAAGGTTATAGCTCTAGTACGTTGATGTCGTGGGGGGATCCAATCTTTGCTAACGCACCTCAATTTAACCCTAACGGTAAGCAAGGCTCAAAAGCACAAGCACTGCAATTTGGTGATAATACCGATGGTATGAGTGTATTCCCTTTATCAAAAGATCGCGCCATTCTTGCAGTCAATAATGAATACACCAATTATGAGTACTTGTTTGCACATCAAGGCAAAGCGATGACGGCAGATGATGTTGCCAAAGCCCAAGCCGCAGTAGGGATTACCATTGTTGAAATCGTAAGAAAGAACGGTCAATGGACGATGGATCCAACAGGTAAAGCAAACCGCCGTATTACCGCAAATACAGAGATGTTAGTAACAGGTTCAGCAGCAGGCCATGATTTATTGAAAACCAAGGCAGATCCAACAGGTAAGAAAGTATTAGGAACATTCAATAACTGCGCGAATGGCGAAACGCCGTGGGGCACTTATTTAACTTGTGAAGAAAACTTCAATGACTTTTTTGGTTCAGAAACGAAAGCTGCATTAACTGCTGATGATAAGCGCTATGGCATTGAAGCTGAGCAAAGTAAATATCAATGGCATAATTTTGATGATCGCTTTGATGTTGCTAAAAATCCGAATGAACCAAATCGTTTTGGTTGGGTGGTTGAAATTGATCCGAATGATCCAACATCAACGCCATTAAAACGAACTGCGCTAGGTCGATTTAAACACGAAAATGCCGCATTAGTGGTGAATGATGATGGTCATGTCGTGGTGTATCTTGGTGATGATGAACGTGGCGAGCATTTGTATAAATTCGTATCAAAAGATAAATATCAAGAAGGTAATAACGCAGCCAATCGTAACCTTCTTGAAGAAGGCACCTTGTACGTTGCTAAATTTGCAATGAAAGACGATAAGTTAGAAGGCGATGGCCAGTGGCTAGAACTCACTTATGGTAAGAATGGTTTAACCAAAGAAAACGGATTTAATAGCCAAGCTGAAGTGATGATTTTTGCTCGTCGAGCAGCAACACAAGTGGGCGCAACCACAATGGACAGGCCTGAATGGGTTGCCATTCATCCAGATAAAAAACACGTTTTCTGTACATTAACGAATAATAAATATCGTGGAGTAAAAGAAGGTCAAGATGTCGATGGCGTTAATCCACGAGCTGAAAACCATTATGGTCAAATTGTGCGTTGGGCACCCACTAATGCAAATCATGTGAGTGATACATTCCAATGGGATTTGTACTTAATAGCAGGGAATCCAACGGTTCATAAAGGCAATTTGTACGCTGGCAGTGACAACATCAATAAAGACAATATGTTTAATAGCCCTGATGGTATTGGTTTTGATAAAGCAGGGCGTCTATGGATTCAAACCGATGGTAATTACTCAAACAAAGGGGATTTTGCAGGGCAGGGTAATAATCAAATGTTGTGTGGTGATCCTAAAACAGGCGAAGTGCGTCGTTTCTTAACTGGGCCAATTGGCTGTGAAATTACCGGACTCACTTTTTCTGAAGATCAAAAAACCATGTTTGTTGGTGTGCAGCATCCATCTGGACACTTCCCTCAAGGAGGAGATAGCAAACCACGCTCAACCATTGTGATGGTGACTAAAGATAATGGTGGTGTGATCGGCAGTTAGGATCGCTATATTTAGATACAAAAAAAGTGGCTTCATTACGAGGCCACTTTAATTGAAAGTGTTGAAGTGATCGTTATTAAGTGCCTACTTCTTTTCTTCTTCTACAGTCCAATGGATAACGACTTCTTTTTTACCCCATTGTCTTGCTTTCTTAACATCTTCACCCATGTAAATATCAATCTTCTTTTTCCAGCGCTTATTCATTTTATCTAGTACTAGATAGGTACCATCAAGTCCTTCGATTGTTACTTCTTGATTATGAGTAAGACCCATATCGATAAGATCTCTTGATACCGCAATTGATTTCATGCCTGGTTTTAATGTATCGCCCCAAGCTGCAAGATTTGGTGTGTCATCGGTTTCACCAACACTTGATGTGTATGCGCTTGCGGTTACTTTTAGAGATTGTTCGCCTTCTGCGCAGCCAAAAAGTGACGTCATAGCGAGTGCTGCAAGAAGATAAAAACGAATTTTCATGATTTTTTCCTTTTAATATAGTGGGTTAGTAGGTAATAAATGTATCCGTACATAATACCTTTTTCTTTGGTTGGTGCTTTGCTAAATATTGAGACAACGGATGATTCAATGAATAAAATGAAGTGTATAGGTCGATAACTAGGCTAATGCCCTTTCAATGACATCAATTGCCATTCTTACACTAATCGGAACTTGGCCATGAAAGGGATGAAGCACATAGACATTAGACGCTTTCATTTCATAAGTAGGTAATACTTCTTTTAACTCATCTTGATGTTGCAAATAGATAAACTCAGGAAGAAGCCCAATTCCGAACCCATTTTTTATTAACGCTAAACTATTTTGAACCGTGTTGACTTGATGCGCTGCGATAAAGTTTATAACGCGGGCGTTTTTTGTTGTTATATTTACTAGCTGATGCGAAATTTGCTTTGATTGCCAGTGGTTTGCTACATAAGGCAAAGCTTCAATGCTATCAATAGTAAATTCTGGATAGTCTTTGGCGATACACAATACGTCTTGTATGGTTCCAATGCGCTTTTGCTTTAGGTTACTTAATTTTGATTCACCAACACGGATAGCTAGGTCGATTTCTTCTTGCATCAAATCAAGCTGTCCATCATGCGCAATTAAGTTTAGTTCCACGTCTTTGTGCGCGTTAAATACGGAGCTAAGAGCCGGTATAACAATGCTGTTCATTAAGGCGTGCGGAGCGGTGACAGACAATCTCCCTTGAGGCGATTCTTGTTGATGTAAGATATCACTCCATGCCTTTTCTGCTAATTTGTGCATCTCACAACATTGTAGATAGAAATGCTCTCCAGAGGCAGTGAGTGATTGTTTTCTTGTCGTACGTTTGAGCAATGGAATAGCAAGTTCATGCTCTAGTTGTTTTAAGTGTTGGCTAATAACAGACTTAGACAGTTCTAATTTCTCAGCCGCTTTAGTGATTGATCCTGTTTCAACAATCGTCATAAAAAGGGTCATTTGTTTCAGTTTATTCATGCTCTTTTAAATCCTATTGTTCTGTTTTATTAAACAGTGATTTCATATTGGTTTGTTTTTCAATCTTAATAATGCACGTATAGTTCATTTCATACAAACATTAGGAGAAACAATCATGACTCAAGAACAAATTTTAGCAGCATGCAAAGCCGGTATTTCAGCATGGCAACAGGCGTTTAATTCTCAAAATGCAGCAGGTTGTGCAGCACAATACGCTGAAGGTACGGTGATGGAAGCGCGTCCATTTGGTACATTTACAGGCCGTGAAGAGATCCAAGTATTTTGGCAAAACATTATGGATCAAGGTTTTGCTGATGTTGATTATACAGAGGTTAAATGGGAACCAATCGGTGAAGATGGCTATCTATTAACGGCGAATTGGACGATGAACAAAGCATTTGGTGTTGTACACCGTGAACATTGGACAATTCAAGACGATGGTAAAGCGCGTTTAATTTCTGATGACTTTGAAGTGCAAGGCGAGCGTTAGAAAGCATTTTTTAGTTTATGTGGTTGAGTAATTTGTCATTATCAACCACACTAAAAAATTACCCACCGTTTGGGATCATGGATGATTAATATATTAAGTTTATTTACCTTAGCTGCGTTGTGGGGCGGTTCATTTTTATTTGTTAGAATTGCAGCAAACCCGTTAGGGCCTGCGGTATTAATTGAGACACGGGTTGCTTTCGCCGCATTGACTCTACTTGTTGTTTCCTTCTTTCTGAAAAAATCCCTACACTTTATGTCAAATATTAAACACTTCCTTATTTTGGGGTTGTTTAATTCAGCATTACCTTTCTTATTATTTGCTTATTCAGCACAAATCTTAAATGTATCTACTTTAGCTATTCTTAACTCTACCGCTCCAATTTGGGGTGCGATTATTGGGGCGGTATGGACTCGAACTTGGTTAACCAAAGAGGTCGTGTTTGGTTTGGTTCTAGGTATGATCGGGGTTAGTGTTCTGGTTGGATGGGAGGCGATTAATGTTGGTGATGAAGCCATTATCCCGATGATTGCAGCCTTAATGGGCGCATTTAGCTATGGTGTTGCAACTAATTATGCCAAAAATGCACCAAGCGTTGAGCCGTTTAATAACGCACACGGTAGTATGTGGGCTTCTGTTATCTTGGTGTTACCGCTTGTTCCTTTTATGCCAGTAAGAGAAGTGGTGAGTGTAGATATTGTTTTCGCTGTATTTGCCCTTGGTGCTGTGTGTACGGGTTTAGCGTACTTGTTGTATTTTAGACTGATTAAAGAGCTTGGCGCTTCTTCAGCCTTAACTGTTACTTTTATTATTCCTGTTTTTGGGATTTTATGGGGCTACTTATTCTTAGGGGAAACTGTCGGAATAAATGCCATTATAGGTACTATTTTAGTGGTGACTGGAACCATGTTTGTAACGGGTTTTTATAAGAAGTTACTGCCTAAGAGATAATTATTAAATTTGTAAAGCGCCTAAATATTCATATTTTAGGCGCTTTTATTTTAAGTAAACGATTATTTCTTATTTTCAGTATCGATGTATATCACATCATCATTTATGGTTATTTCAATATTATTGTCTTCTTTTACTAAATAGGAAATCGCATTTTTGGTACAGCTCGCGACGATAAAGTGCTTATGCTGTGATGGCAGTTGCCACTCTAAATGATAAATATCTTCGTTTACGTCTGAGATAATTAAATCATTAGGTGATTTCTCTAAGTTATAACCATGAGCAATTGTTGGTGTTATGTTTTTTTGTCCCATAATTTCAACAGTATAACTGTGATTGTCACTTTGTAATGTTATGTTGTTATTGCTAATGCTAGCGGTTAATTCAGAATGCAATCGCCACTGAATTGATTTTTCTGTGTTTAAGCTAACGTTATCAATAATAAGAAGACCACAATTATCAACCATGACTATGGTACGAATAAATTGTTTCACATTGCGATATGATTTACTCAAGTCTATCTGAGAGAGATACCAATGCTCACCTGACTGTTGTTTTAATAGTCGACCTGTCGCTGATTCGTCATCAAGAATTTGCCCTAACCCTCCAATAAGTGGAAGGTTGTGAGCTTTGGTGGTTCTTGTCCATTCGTTGTGATGATTACTGCCAAAACGATATCCATAACTGCCACTAGGGATTATTACATTCTTTGTATTATCTATTAGGGCAATATTCCCTTGGTCAGCATGGCGATGTGAGCTATTGCCAAATTTACTGGCTCTAAAATACAGTTCTGTAGTGTCAATTCTTGCTTTACCTAAACCGGCAAAATCGTAATATTTAAAGTCTGATATTTTTACTGGATCTTTAAAAATAGGACGAATAGAAAATTCAATTTGTTTGATTGTCGGAATGATATCAAGTAAATGAAGTTCATACGTATTTATTTGAGATTCCAGTTTTTTACACATATCAATAGACGATTGGTCTCCAAACCTTTCCGCATAAATACGTAATGGATTTTGTGCAAAAAATCCTGGCCATTCTTTACCTTCTCTTTTACACCAAAACCCATCCCCAAAAGGGTGCGTACTGTTTTCAGTTGCCACAAAATCCATAGCAAACTTATGGTAATTTTTATAAAAAGGATGATTATAAAATGAGAACCCACTGATACGCTCAATAGAAAGAAAAAACGGGTGCTGCCATTTTGTGTATGAAGAGGAATAGAAAGGACCCTCGGCCCAACTCCCATCATTACCACCATAAAATGGCAGTACGTTTTGGTAAATCATTAATGAATAGTCTAACCAACGTTCGCACACTGTTTGATTAAATTCTTTATGTAATACAAGGGCGGCTACCCCTAAATAAGCAGGTAAACGAGAGGTATGAGAATGCCCTGGGTATTGTTTGAATTGATCTTGCTCTAATCGCTCTTCCATTTGATAAGCAATACGAATCAACATTGGACGTATAAAATCTTTTTCACTTTTAGTCATTAAAGGTGATAACCAATGATAAGCTAAGTATATATTTCGTGCTAAAGATAACCCTACTTCATCACCCCATGTGCAAGGTCTTAGTAATGAAGCTGGTCCTTCTGGACTCCATTCTGAAAGTCGTAGCAATAGATTAACGGCTTGATGGCCGTATGTTTCTATTTTCCAAATTTTATAGAGTTGAGTAAGAGATATTAGGTCTCTGTCAATCCAATTTCTGACATTCGCTATCGCTGTTCTTTTTCCTTCTTCATTACCTCTTCTATAGTGGGTTGGATAAGCAATGTTTTCGATATTGACTAATTCAGCTGTTTTTTTTAGTTTGTGAAAAGCATCCCATGAGGCAATGCGAACGGATTCAATGTCTTCATTAAAGTACATTAAGAACTGCTCATGATGTTGACACAGCTTAAAAATCTCTTCCGCTGTTGGTGCTAGGTAATTGTGGGTTTGTTTTGTGATTTCAAACTTAAACCATTTACTGATTTCATTGTTTGTATTTATTAGACGCCAACGATAATCGCCTTGAGGCAATAGAAAAGGCAATGTAAAAGGAGAGGTTATATTTTCCCATCTCCATTGAGGTAGTTTTTTATTACTACTTAGTTCTAAAGTAAAACTCTCATTATATAGTGCGCTAGGCCAATTAAAATTTGGTGGGTTTTGTTGTGTTGGTTGCTTATGTTCAGGAGTCATGAATACTTGAAAATCATGATTTCGTTTAAAACTTAACATGCTAATCTTCCTTACCAAACCAATGATATACACCAGTGCGTGGTTCTATTTCACCGATTTGTTTAGCAGGTGTTCCTGCAACAATAGCGTAATCGTTAACAGACTGTGTCACCACTGAATTAGCGCATACTAAGGCACATTTACCAATAGTGATGCCGGGTGTGACAACAACACCTGACGTTAACCAAGCACCATCGTTAATAATGACTTTGCCTTTTTGAAGATCACTACGGTTACTGAAGCTTTCTGTATGTGGATTAAATACATGATTAGATGCCACAATCGAAACATGAGGACCAATAAGAACATTTTTTCCAATATTTACATCGCCATTGATATAGCTATATAAACCGATATAAGAATTTTCACCAATTTGATTTTCATTAATTCTAACAATAGCGCCAGGAGCAACCCTTACTTTTTCTTTATGAAAACCAAGAATAATGGCCCGAGTATTATCATCTTCAAAATTATTACTTTGATTCATATATAAAGTGAATTTTTTAAATTCTTCGTTGGTAAGATCACCTCCGAATTCTTCTTGTACTGACATGATATCTCCAATTAAGTAGATGCTAATATTTAATTACTAAATTACTAAATTACTAAATTTAAAAAATAGTAAAATAGTAAAATAGTAAAATTTAGATATAACTATATTGTGAATGTGTTATTTGTTTTTTTAATTATTATATTGAATCGTTGATTGCTGCGTATGTTATTTTTTCTTGTAGACCTTTTTTTGATGCCCTTAATAATAAATATCCTACAGAACCAACGAGCACTGCCATTAATACATAAAGTAAGCGGCCCCATAGAGGGTTAGGAACAAATATTAGTGTAGATAACGCAATTGCAGCCATTACTAATACTCGGCCCAGTAAACGTTGTTGTTTACTGTCCATTTTAATGGTTTCTTCATCTTGTATTGACTCTACTGGAGTACTTACATTATTAAAGAATTCGTTAATTTCCTCTGCTCGTTTACCAACTGGCTCTTTATAAAAGAGTTGCGTTGATAAGAAGAAACCACCAGTAATAACAATATGACCAACAACACCCATTGTGATGGACTTCATTTCAGCAAACTCACGAACTGAGAGTGGATGAGGTAAATTTAAAACACTTTGAATCATTTCTGGAGTTATAACAAAAGCGATAACAGCAGAAACACAACCACCTACAGCAATTGTTGCCCAACCAGACCAATCTGGTGTTTTACGAACAAAGAAACAAAGTAGAGAAGGGATTAGTACAGGGAATGCAACTAATGTACTAACAAGCATTAATGCATCAAATAATCCGAACCCTTGTAATTCACTCATTAATAAACCAGCAACGATGATTACTAGTCCAAAAACAATCGTAGATATTTTACTCGCAAGAACGAGGCTTTTCTCTGAAGCATTTTTATTAATATGTGGTTCGTATACGTTTTTAATGAAGATTCCAGCATTACGGTTTAAGGCTGAATCCATTGATGACATCGTTGCAGCAAACATCGCTGACATCATTAACCCAATCATCCCCAGAGGCATTTCATTTCGTACAAAGACAAAGTAAGTTGCATCACTTGCTTTTGAACCTAGAGCGTCTAATCCCCAAGTACTGATATCTGGGTAGTTACCTGCAACATACCAAGCGGGTAGGAACCAAATGAATGGACCAACAAACATTAAGCAAGCGGCTAATATTGCTGCTTTACGCGCATTTTTAGTGTCTTTTGCCGAAATGTAACGATACGAGTCAATCATGTTATTGGTACTAAAAAATTGCTTAACAAATATACAAATAAACCAACCGACAAAAAGGTAACTGTATGAGTAGCCATCACCAACAAATGGTTGTTCTGTTAGCCCTTTCTCTAAAATTGGTGTAATCCCTCCTGACTTCCAAATAGCAACAAGTGTCGCGATAAAGGTAACAACCGTAATGATGATCATCTGTAGGAAATCTGATGCAACTACTGCCCAGCTACCACCAACTAAAGACATTAATAGTACTACTAACCCAGCAGCAATTATGGTTGTGCTGATTGGAATATTAAATACAGCACTGGCAAAAACTGCAAGTCCGTTAAGCCATAGAGAGGCTTGTAAAACACTTGATGGAACTGTTGCCCAAGTAAACACTTGCTCACTGACAGCACCGAAGCGCATTCTTATCCCTTGAATAGGGCTGATCACTCGCATTTGTCGCGCTTTTGCTGCAAAAAATAAGTAATTACAAAAATAACCAAGTGCATTAGCAAAGAAGATAACAACAATAGATAGGCCAGCTGTTAATGCTTTCCCCATAACGCCAGTAAAAGTCATAGCACTTAATGCTGTCATGAAGGCGGTGGAACCTACCATCCACCATAGCATTTTACCACCACCTCTAAAGTAATCACTTGTTGACGATGAAGCATCACGGAACATCCAACCAATGCCCATTAAAAAGGCAAAATAGACCAATACAATAAATATATCAATACTCATAATTTACTCTCTTTCCTTGTTGAGATAACTCACGTTTAATTGCCATTTCCATGCCTCTAATTTCAGCTAGACCTTTTAAGCGGCCAATAGCTGAATATCCAGGGTTAATCTCTTTCTTTAAATCATCAAGAATTTGATGCCCATGGTCTGGTCTCATTGGTATTTGGAATGATATGGTTGTTTTTTTTCTTATATTTTCTTCTTCTAAAATAGCTTTTATTATGTCATACATATCTATATCTCCGTCGATATGTGATGCTTCATGAAAACTAGAACTATTATGTTCTCTTTGAGTTGAACGTAGGTGTAAGAAGTAGATGTGACTGCCATATTGCTTAATAATATCAACAAGATCATTATCAGGGCTAACACCTAGAGAACCAGTACAAACAGTTAATCCATTGGTTGAACTAGGTACAGTAGCGCGTAGCCATGCAATATCATCAATCGTAGACATTATGCGTGGTAGACCACAAATAGGACGTGGTGGATCATCTGGATGGATAGCCATATTAATGCCAACTTGTTCGCAAATTGGTGTTAGCTCATTTAGAAAGAAAGCCAGATTTTCACGTAATTTTTCTTTATTTGTATTTTCATATCGGTCGAGCTGTTGTCTGAATTGTTCTAGAGTGTAGCCTTCTTCAGCACCAGGTAGACCTGCAATAATATTGGAAACAAGTTTGTTTATATTTTCTTGGTTCATATTATTAAAATAAGTAAGAGCTTCTATATGCTCTTGCTCGGTATAATCATCTTTTGCCCCTTTTCGTTTTAAGATAAACAATTCAAAAGCGGCAAATGCAATTTGATCGAATCGTAACGTACGAGAACCGTCAGCTAATTCATAAGTTAGATCTGTACGAGTCCAATCTAAAATAGGCATAAAATTATAACAAACAGTATTAATACCACATTCAGCTAAGTTAATAATTGTTTGTTTATAATTCTCTATATATTGTAAATAATTACCTGACGCTAATTTTATTTCTTCATGGACAGGAACACTTTCAACAATATTCCAAGTTAATCCCTCAATTTCAATAAGTTTTTTTCTTATTAATATTTCTTTTTTAGTCCAAACATCCCCATTTTTAATATGATGTAAAGCAGTTACAATTCCGGTAGAACCTGACTGTTTTATATCGCTTAATGATACTGGGTCATCTGGTCCGTACCAGCGCCATGTTTTTTCCATTATTAAACCCTTTTATTTAGAGTGATAGAGTTCGTACCGACCAATAAAGGTAGTATTAAATATTTAACCAAAAAAATTATTTGGTTATTTTATATTTGCTATTGGATTTACATTAAATAAATAACCATCAAATTTTGGGTCTTCAGTATCTGAGAGGTCAAATAATGTATTTTTTACATTTTCTAAATGTTGCCACATAGCTAATTTTGACTCTTTGGGATCTTTCTTTTGCAAAGCAGTAAGGATCTTTTCATGATCAAGTAACCATTCTTTTCTATAATGGTCAGTATTTATGCGGTCATGCAATTTTTTCCACATTAAACTATGCGTTCTTCTTTCCCATGAAAATTGCATCATTTCAACAAGTACTGAGTTTTGAGTCGCTTCAGCAATATAAAAATGAAAACACTTGTCTCCATTTTCTGAAGATTGACGCCCTTGTTCATAGCTTTCTAACTCAAGCCTTTCTAGCTTTAATGCTGATCGCATTTTAGCTATATCATTTGGCGTTACTTGTATTGCCGCAAACTCTGCAATATTACTTTCTAGTAACTGCCTTGCTTGTAACATTTCAAATGGTCCAATATCATCTTTTAACTCGATACCATAGAGCTTATCTGAAGATTTAATAGCTTGATTCAAAACATAAGTTCCAGAACCCATGCGTACTTCAACTAATTTTTCTAGTTCAAGCATAATGATAGCTTCACGAACAACAGTGCGGCTAACGTCTAGCATTGTTGCTATATCGCGCTCGGGAGGAAGTCGTTGCCCTACTTCATAAATACCATCTATTAGTTGTTTCTTTAACCTTTCACCAACTTCTTGATAAGGCCTTTTGTTCATTGTCATAACGGTTTCTCTATTATTAATATCACTCAATAGTAAAGATATTATAGACAGTTAAATTGGTTGTCCAATTACCGTATAAATTAATCATAATGTATGACAAATAGATCAAGCAAGCACTTAAAACCAATAAAGTGGGCTTTATCACGTTTTTTTTAATCATTGGTTGACCAATTTTTATGAGGATATACTTTGTTCCTACTGCCACTCATCTGTATCTGTCTAATAAGGTTAAAGTAATGAATTTAAGCACTGTTGATAGTAAATTCGAATATGAAATACAAAACATTACGTACGATCCTTCTTTCTTAAAGAGTCGTATTGTCCATTTTGGCTTCGGTGCATTTCATCGCTCTCACCAAGCTTTATTTACGAGTGAATTACTCAATCTAGAACAAGGAGATTGGGGGATCTGTGAAATAAACTTATTTGATAAAGAATTGATTGAAAAATTACGCCAACAAAATCATGGGTATACTGTGCTTGAAAAATCGTCAGATTTTTATACGTTAAAGCATTCAGGTTCGATTACCGAGTCGTTACATCCAGAATTAGATGGTTGCCAAGCTATTTTAAGTAAGCTTGTTGAAGATCAAGTGGCTATTGTGTCGTTAACTATTACAGAAAAAGGGTATTGTGCTGATTTTGCTCAAGGTAGATTAGATGCTACTCATCCCATGATTAAAGACGATTTATGTCATCCCCAGAAACCCAGCTCAATCATTGGTTATATTGTTGAGGGTTTACGCCTCCGGAAATTAAAAAAAATGAATGCATTCAGCATATTATCTTGCGATAACATTAATAATAATGGGCATGTAGCTAAAGCTGTTATTTTAGATTATGCAAAATTAGTTGATGAGTCGTTGGCTGAATGGATTGAAGATAAAGTGACTTTTCCATGCACAATGGTTGATCGGATAACACCAGCGGTTGAAGCTAAAGACCGCAAGGATATCCATGAAATATTGGGGTATGACGACCCTTGTGGCGTAGTTTGTGAACCTTTTCGTCAATGGGTCATTGAAGATAATTTTGTAAGCGGTCGACCAAACTGGAATAAGGTTGGGGCTCAATTTGTTGCTGATGTTGCTCCTTTTGAAGAAATGAAATTAAGAATGCTTAATGGCAGTCATTCTTTTATGGCTTATATGGGTAATTTAGCTGGTTTTGATTATATTTCTGAAGTTATGGAGAATAACGATTATCGTGTGGCGGTCTCTGAACTAATGTTTAATGAGCAAGGAGCATCATTAGAAATGCCTGAGGGTGTTGACTTGGATCTTTATGCTCATTCTTTAATTGAGCGCTTCTCTAACCCTAGTTTACAGCATCGAACTTGGCAAATAGCGATGGATGGTAGCCAAAAAATACCACCAAGATTTTGTGAGTCATTAAGAATATTAAAAGCACAAAATAAATCAACAAAATGGATAATTCTGGGTATTGCTGCTTGGATGAAATATGTTGGTCGACGTAACGACCTCAAGCAATATATCGACGTGGTCGACCCATTGGTTGACCAATTTGACGGTATCTACAAAGAATCAGAGACAAATCAACAAGTCGTTTCTAGCCTATTAAATATTCAATCAATTTTTGGCGCTGATATATCAAATGATGTATTAATTCGTTCTGAAATACTTGATATGTATGAACTCTTGGATAAAGAAGGCTCAAAGAAAGCAATCCAATTTGTTATGTCTAAAAAATAATTAATGAAAAGCAATAAGAGAATATACAATGAATTATGAAGGTAAGTTATTTACGTTTACACAAAATAGAGTTTGGCGTACCTATACAGGGGGAAGAACGCTAGATCAAATAGTTAATCTTGATTCACCGAAAGATAATCATTTCCCTGAAGATTGGATAGGTTCGACAACACAAGCAAAAAATAAAGGTAGGGAAGAGATTAAAGAAGGGATCTCTTCTGTGCTAATTGATAATGAGGTTGTTAAATTTGATGAGTTAATTAATTCAAATTCAAATTATTTCCTTGGGTCAGAGCATGTGGAGAAGTTTGGTAATAATCCAATGTTGCTTGTAAAATATTTAGATTCTTCAGTTCGATTGCATTTCCAGGTTCATCCAACCGCTGATTTTGCGCAAAAGCACTTAAATTCCCCTTGTGGTAAAGCTGAGGCTTATTATGTTCTGCAAACAAGGGATGAGATTACAGATCCTTATATTTATCTTGGTTTTCAACACCCACCTAAAAAAGAGGTATTGAAATCAATGATTGAAGAGCAGCGCATTGATGATATTGCTGACTGCTTTGAAAAAATAGAAGTAAAACCAGGGGATTGTTTCTATATCCCTGGTGGTATTCCTCATGCGATTGGTGAGGGGATTTTAATTATTGAAATTATGGAACCTTCTGACTGGGCTGTTCGATTTGAGTTTGAAAAATCGGGTTATGTTATGCCTGAAGAAGCTAGGTTCATGAATCGAGACCTTGATTTTTGTTTAAATGTATTCGATTTTAAAGAGATTTCTAAGAAAGATGTTTATAAAAATTACCAGCAAGAACCTTTGCTAGTAACTCAATATAATGAATTCTCTTATAAGGAGTCTTTGATTGATTCTCGAGCGACAGAAAGCTTTAGGGTGAGTAAATCAATCGTAAAGGGAACAATAGAGAAATCAGAAAATCATTTTTACATTGCTTTAATCCTTGAAGGAGAATGTACAGTTCAATGTAATAATGAAACCCTTCATTTAAATAAATTTGATAAGTTTTTCTGTCCCCACGGTGTAGATAGTATCTCTATTACTTCTGATCATGGAGTTCAGATTTTAGAATGCTCTCCGCCGCTTGCGTGATAGAAAGTAACTTAAGATCCTGTACCTTTAATCGTGTGTTGTATTAGATTAAACACCTAAAGAAAAGTACTTTAGGTGTTTTGTTTTATTGACACGTTAGTGCAATCTTAGATCCTAATAATGGAAATTGAATTGATGACTTTGTAAATATACACTGGCCTCCTGTTTGATTTAGAGAATATTGATCACTGTGTTAATTACGCCGCCTTAAACGCTCCATCCCCCCTATAGCTCTCATTGCTAACCTAAGCACTGTACTCGACTGAGTATTCGGCTTAACTCTTTGCGCTTGTTAATTCTTTGCCGTACTTTCGGCTACTTTTCCGCGCCAAAATTTTATCAAAGAAGCACCTATTTACCCCCCAGATCTATTTCTGGTGCGTATTGCCGTGCATAAATTGAGAATTCAATGTTTAAAAATTTCAAAACTGACTGGATGTCTAATGTCCGTGGTGATCTCCTTGCGGGCATCGTTGTTGCTCTCGCTCTAATCCCTGAAGCCATCGCTTTTTCTATTATCGCAGGTGTTGATCCTAAAATTGGGTTATACGCTTCTTTCAGTATTTCAGTTGTTATTGCTTTTACTGGCGGTCGCTCTGGGATGATCTCAGCCGCGACGGGTGCCATGGCACTATTGATGGTCACATTAGTTAAAGAACACGGGTTAGAATACTTGCTTGCTGTGACGGTTCTTACTGGTGTATTACAGATTTTAGCGGGTTATTTAAAACTCGGTAGCTTGATGCGTTTTGTTTCTCGCTCAGTGGTTACCGGTTTTGTGAATGCGTTAGCCATACTTATTTTTATGGCGCAACTTCCTGAATTAACCAATGTAACTTGGCATGTTTACGCCATGACAGCCGCCGGTTTAGGGATTATCTATCTGTTCCCATACCTACCGGTTATCGGTAAATTAATTCCTTCGCCTTTAGTCTGTATTATCGTATTAACTGCCATTTCGATGTCATTTAATATTGATATTCGTACCGTGGGAGACATGGGGAACTTACCTGATACCTTGCCAATTTTCTTATGGCCTGATGTGCCTTTAAACCTAGAAACGCTATTAATTATCTTGCCGTATTCTATTGGTTTGGCTGTGGTGGGTTTATTAGAATCCATGATGACAGCAACGATTGTCGATGATCTCACCGATACCAGCAGCGATAAAAACCGCGAGTGTAAAGGCCAAGGGCTTGCCAATATCTTTACGGGTTTTCTTGGTGGTATGGCAGGTTGTGCGATGATCGGACAATCAATGATTAATATAAAGTCGGGCGGCCGTGGACGTTTATCAACGTTATCTGCTGGCGTGTTTTTGTTAATTATGGTGGTTTTTCTTGGTCCGTGGTTAAAACAAATCCCAATGGCAGCCTTAGTTGCTGTGATGATAATGGTATCTATCGGTACTTTTTCATGGAGTTCAATTACTGATTTAAGAAAGCACCCAATATCAACTAATATTGTTATGTTAGCCACGGTGATTATTGTGGTAATGACGCATAATTTAGCTATTGGTGTTCTGGTCGGTGTCTTGCTTGCGTCATTATTCTTTGCTAATAAAATCAGTCGAATGATGGTGATAAAGACTAATTCGGACGCACATAAATCGCGTAAATATACCGTAATAGGGCAAGTATTTTTCGCCTCATCGGATAAATTTATTACTTCTTTTGATTTTAAAGAAGTGATCGAGAGCGTGACGATTGATTTATCGGCTGCGCATTTCTGGGATGTTACCTCAGTCTCTGCATTGGATAAAGTGGTGGTCAAGTTTCGCCGAGAGGGGACGCAAGTCGAGCTTATTGGAATGAACCAAGCAACCCAGACGATTGTTGATAAATTTGGTGTACATGACAAACCAGAAGAAGTTGAAAAACTATTGGCCGGACATTAAGGATTAGAAAATGAAAAATATAATAGCTTGTATTGATGGTTCACCGATGACGATTGCAACGTGTGAAGCGAGTGCGTGGGTTGCATCGAAGATTAATGCGCCGCTTATCTTATTGCACGCTCTCGATAAAACGACCAGACCCGTTGTGAGCGAGTTCTCAGGACAAATTGGATTAGGTAGCCAAGAAGAGTTGCTTAATGAACTTGCAAAATTGGATGAAGCCCGCAGTAAAGTCGCACTCAAGCATGGGAAGCAATTGCTGGAAGAAGCGGCTGAATGGGTAATGAATAAAGGCATTAGCCATGTTGAGCAACTACAACGTCATGGAAGTTTACTGGAAAGCCTGATTGATTTAGAAAATGAACTAAGAGTATTAGTGATTGGTAAATTAGGTGAAGAGCAGGACAGTAATAAAACGATAGGGTCTCAACTTGAAAGTGTTATTCGTTCTATTAAATCCCATACGTTAGTGGTGAATGCGCCATTTTCTATCCCAACGTCTTATCTCATTGCTTTTGATGGCAGTCCAACGAGTGAAAAACTGATTGAAAAAGCAATCAATACGCCTCTGCTTTTGGGATTGGATTGTCATTTAGTGATGGTGGATGATTTTGCAGAAAAAAGTGCGGCTTTTGAGAAAGCGGCCATTAAATTAAAAAATGCAGGACTTAGTGTGCATGAAGACATACTGTCAGGATCTGTTGATGATGCTTTGCTGAAGTACCAGAAAGATCACCAGATAGGCATGATGGTAATGGGTGCTTATGGACATTCAACGCTAAGACAGTTTTTTTTAGGCAGTAACACAACCAAGGTATTAATAAAAAGTGAAGTGCCTTTATTGTTAATACGTTAATTATTTAAATTAAACTTAAATACAAATAAAACGCCTAAAGTTAATTGCTTTAGGCGTTTTTTATGGCTGAAGTTTAGGTAACAACATCGTCTCTTTTGGTTATTATTGCAGACTAAGCCATTGCTTGGTTACTTGGTCAATCGCTTTTCCTTCTCGGGAAACTTGATAATCGAGCGCGGCGATAATTTCATTAGAGAATTTAAGTGAGTCCAATTTTTCAATTTGTTCTTGAGTGAAGTTAATGGACTTATCTTGTCGAAGTAATAAGACTGCACGATCAACTATCCCCAATAATCCTTCAGGTTCGGAAATTTCACGGATATTGTATTTATGATGTAGAAATTGCGGCTTCCATAATGGAACAACAACCCATTCTTTATTCTCGACAGCGTGTTCAAATGCATTAAAGCAATCTTCCTCGCTTCCGGTATAGAAGGTGTAACCTGCGTTGTTTAAACCGTATGTTTCCATCATTTTGATTGAAAATCGGGTAATTCCCGCCCGCGGATTAATGCCCTGAATTGTATTGTTCATGCGTAAAACGACGTCTGGTTTCAGCAAATCTTTTACTTCAGAGATAGAACTTTCTGGGATGTAATCAGGAACTCCCCAATGAGCATACGGTTTATAATGTAGCCCTAATTCAAGCAATTCGACTTTTTCTTCTACATCAGATTTGTATATCCCGTGACTAGAGGGAAGCCAAGCAGAAGCGAGCATATCAATGTCGCCAGATTTTAATTTCTCAAAATTTTCTTGGTGTGGAGAATAAATACGTTCAACATCAAAACCCATATTAGTTAAAATATGTGAAATGATGGATGCCGTTACTCGATGAAAAGAAAGATCCGTGACACCAAGGATTATTTTGTTTTTCATAGCTCCGTCTCTAGTATTTTTTCACTGTAGGCTGGGTAGTCAATATAACCTTGTTCATTACCGCCAAATAACGTATTACCATCTAATGTAGCGAGGTCATGATTGTTTTCTAAACGTGATACCAAGTCTGGGTTTGATACGAATGGGCGACCAAAAGCGATAAGATCGGCATAGCCTTTATTTAGGATCTCATTTGCACGTTCTTGTGTGTAGCTACCTGCAACAATAATAGAATTGGTGAACCGTTTTCTTAGTTTAATGCGGAAGTTTTCAGGAATAACAGGCGCATCGTCCCAATCTGCTTCAGATAAATGCAAATAAGCAATATCACGAGATTGTAATTCTTTTGAAGCGTCAAGAATGGTTGGCACAATATCAGGGCAATCCATGTCTTTAAATGTAATGAAGGGTGCAAGGCGAACACCAACTTTATCGGCACCGATCTCTTTACTTACTGCGTCAACAACTTCAAGTAGAAAACGAAGACGGTTCTCACGAGAATCCCCATACTTATCCGTTCTATGGTTAGAGTTAGTACGAAGAAATTGATCAATTAAATATCCGTTACCGCCGTGTATTTCAACACCATCAAAACCGGCTTCGACTGCGCGTTTTGCAGAGTAGGCGAAATCTTGAATGACACGGTTGATGTCTTCATGAGTCATTGCTCGCGGCTGGATACAATCAACCATATTACCATTACCTTGTTCATCCGAAATCCACACTTTGGTTTCGACAGGAGCGAGAGCAGATGGCGCAATAGGTAATTCACCTTTTTGGAAAGTAGGATGAGATACACGGCCTACATGCCAAAGCTGACAGAACATAGCCGCACCTTGAGAGTGAGCAGCTTTGGTTATTGGTTGCCATCCTTTTACTTGTTCATCGGTATAAACTCCTGGGGTAAATGAGTACCCTTGGGAGTCATCTGAAATTTGAGTCGCTTCAGAGATAATTAATCCGGCAGTTGCACGTTGCTTGTAGTAGGTCGCCATCATGTCATTTGGAATGTTACCCGGCTGGCTAGTACGTGCGCGAGTCATTGGAGCCATGACAACTCGATTTTGTAAGTTCAGATTGTTTAGTTTTGTTTTTTTAAATAATGAATTCATGATTGTATGCCTCTTTGTTTTTTCATCGTAAGTATTGAAGAAGTCTTAGTCGTTTTTTAATGTGAAATTTGTATTCTGTTAATTAATTAGGGCACCACCATCAACATCGATGATTGAACCTGTCATGTATGGATTTGCAATTGCCATCACATAGGCCATCGCAATATCTGAAGCTTGACCAATGTGCCCAACAGGTAAATTTTGTTTAGCGTTGTCATACATAGATTTGCGATTTTCCTCATCCATATTTTGATAAGCCGTAGTGGCTGTTAATCCGGGACTTACCGCGTTGACTCGTATTGGTGCAAGCTCTTTCGCAAGTACTTTGGTTACGATTTCTAATGCAGCATTCATTGCTGATTTTACATAGGTATTTGCCACAACTTTACGTGACAGCATCCCCGTTGTAAGGGTGATAGAACCATTGGGTTTTAGGTATCGAGCTGCATTTTTTGCCGCATGAATTGAACCCCAAAACTTAGTATCAAAGGCGTTTTTTGCTTCTTCGGTAACCACATCAACTACTTTTCCTGATGGTGCGAATGAGCCAGCAGTAATCACAAGATGATCAATAGGACCGATGGATTCAAAATAATGATGAACCGAGTTTTCATCACTGATGTCTAGTCCGGTAGATCGACTGGCAACATGAACAATATTACTTTCATTAGTGAAATGTTGGGCTACAGCCTCCCCAATCCCTGATGTTCCGCCAATGATGACGAACGTAGTTTTGCCTTGATTCATAATGCGTTCCTTCTGAAATCGTAGTGAGATAGTGCGGTGCATGGGAATTATTCAGAGTAAAGATAGAAATAAAAGCCCTGAAAAAATAAGTACTAGACTTTCTATTCTCTGTACTAATTTGTAATCAAAAATACCTATGTCCTCTGTTGTTAAACAAAAGGAAATGTTGTTGATACTGCCTTGGCACGAGGGGTCTTTTTTTATTTTTGAATTTAAAAGCATCCTAATGTTCCTTTGTTATAAGGCTCAGGTTATGAGCCTTTTTAGAAGGGGAGAAATTAGCTAAGATTAGGAGTTACTTGTATTGGAGATAGCTCTTTTCTATTTGCTTTCGCAATGAATAGTAAACCTATGATAGGGACGACTACGGCAGCAAAAGGGATCATGCTTGCACCGAGCTGACTATCAAGCACCATTCCGCCTAAGAAACCACCGAACGCATTTGCTAAGTTAAATGCAGATATGTTTGCTGTCGCTGCAAGCTCTTGACCTTCACCGCCGTGATTCATTACTCGAAGTTGCATAGCGGGTACATTCGCAAATGAGGCAATACCAAAGATAAACGCAGCAATAACAAAGAGGATCTTGTTATCAACAACCAGGCCAACAACAATTAATGAAATGATCATTGCAACAGCCCAGAACATAGATGCTTTGTTTAGGTTTTTGTCAGAAGAGCGACCCCCTAAAATATTACCAATGATTAGGCCTGCACCAACAATCACTAAAATCCATGTTACAGCGGCTTCACCATAACCCGTTGTATGCATAGCAATAGGCGCAAGGTAACCATACAGAGTCATAAAACCAGACCATGATAATGCAGTGATCGCTAAGCTAATGATCAACATTGGATTTTTGAATGCAGCAAGCTGAGTTTTAATGTCTTTCGCTTCACCGTGTCCTGTTGATTTAATTGAGGTTAGAATTGAAATCATTGCAATGGCACCAAAGGCTGCAACTGTAAAGAAAGTAGTGTGCCATCCGAACTGTAAACTGATCCAAGTACCAGCAGGAACCCCTAGAACATTGGCAAGCGTTAAGCCCGCAAACATTTGACCTACAGCACGTCCAGCCATTTTTTCAGAGACTAAATTGGTCGCAACAACAGCACCAATGCCATAAAAAGGCCCTTGAACAAGACCCGCAACAACGCGGCTAATGAGTAGTAAGTGATAGGTTGGCGCTAGTGCTGATAAAATATTACCGATAATAAATAGAGCCATTAATCCAGTTAAAACGAGCTTCTTATTAAAACGGGCTAAATAAATGGTTAAGATAGGACCGCCAATAACAATGGCTAATGCATAGGCACTGATTAAGTAGCCAGCTTGGCCTTCAGTAATAGACAGTGACGTAGCTATTTGCGGAAGGATACCCGCAATAACAAATTCAGCAGTGCCAATTGCGAAGGCCGCTAATGTTAATATCCAGACTTGAAATGGCATTTTTTCTTTATTCATGATGTACCTTTAACTTATTTTATTGTTGTGACCTAATGATGATGATTATATACATTCGCTTTAATTTGATAATTGAGTAAAATATAAAATCATTGTTCAGGTTTTCTGAATAATGATAATTGGTAATATATAAGATTGAAATAACCGAGAAGGTGGCAATGGATAAGTTTTCTGATATGACAATGTTTGTAAGTGTCATCAAGCATCAAGGGTTGGCGGCGGCTGGGCGTGAGTTGGGTCTTTCTCCTGCAGCGATGACAGCAAGATTACAGGGCTTAGAAGAGCGATATGGTGTAAAGCTACTGAATCGAAGCACAAGGCATATATCCCTTACCGATTCTGGTTACCTGTATCATAAGGCGTGTCTTGAGATCCTTGATAATGTAAAAGAGACAGAGAACCTGATATTAAATGGGGTGAAAGAAGTAAAAGGGTCACTTAAAATCAGTGCGCCAAAAGACATTGGTAAGCAATATATCCTTCCTATTTTGTCTGAGTTTTGTGAAAAATACCCTGAGGTGGTGCCGTATTTATATTTGAATGATGATGTTTCAAATATTGCTGAATCAGGCATTGATATTGTGGTTCGATACGGAGAACTCGCTGATAGTAGTTTGATATCTCGACGGTTATCGTCAAGCCATCGAGTATTATGTGCATCACCTAAATATCTAGCAAAGTATGGTACGCCGTTAACGCCACAAGATTTAGTCAATCATAATTGTCTTGCTATGGTGCGCAGTAACGAAGAGCTTAAAACGTGGCATTTTCAAGATACAGATAAGAAGAATGTAATAACGGTATTACCTAAACGATTTTCAGATGATGGTGAAGTCGTTCGATATTGGGCATTAGAAGGCTCAGGCATTGCTTTGAAGTCGATATTAGATGTGCAGGATGATATTAATAACTTACGCCTTGTGACGGTGCTTAATGGTTATATGGCAAATTTCAATACATCGACGTCGGTATCAAGCGCCGATTTGAATGTGGTATACATTAGTAAAAAATATCAGCCAAAACGAATTCGATTATTTTTAGATTTTCTTTTTGAAAGGTTTGGTGCGTTGAAAGCGAATGAATAAATTTGAAAGGCTAATAAAAAACACTGAGCCAAAGGGGTGACTCAGTGTTTATCTGTTAGGGGCTATTGTTACGATCTCGTGTTTACATCATCACCAAACTTGCCGTTCCTAAGAAAGCAAAGAAGCCGACCACATCCGTGACTGTGGTTAAAATAACAGAACCAGCAAGCGCAGGATCTAACTTAAACTTATCTAAGGTGATAGGAATAAGAACTCCAAACAGAGCCGCCGTAATAATGTTTACAATAATGGCGAGTGAAATTGTGGCACCTAACGCGAACGACTGGAACCAAGCACCAGCAAGACCACCGATGATTAATGACCATAACAAACCGTTGATTGAGCCAATCCCCAATTCATTCTTTAATAATGCAAAACGGTTACCAGGAGTGATTTGATTTAGTGCCATTGCACGAACCATTAAGGTTAATGTTTGGCTGCCAGCAATACCGCCCATAGAGGCCACGATTGGCATTAATACTGCCAGTGCAACGACTTGGGTAATGACATCTTCAAATAACCCAATCGTTACAGACGCTAATATTGCAGTCAAAAGATTAATACCCAGCCACACGCCACGTTTTTTTGAACTCTTAAGGATAGGAGAGAAAAGATCGTCCCCTTCATCCATACCGGTACCGGCCATTAAACGAGTTTCGTAAATTTCACGTTGGGTATTAATCGCAAATTGCCAATCAAGTTGCCCAATTAAAACGTTATCGTCGTCGATAATCGCCACACTGGGTACGGCTGAGTGTTCAACGGCTTCAATACTTTCATTGAGAGGTTGGTGCACATTAAGAACTAAGCAATCTTCTAATTTCAATGTGTTGATTTTAACTGAATCGTCAGCAGTTAAAATATCCGTGTATTGCACAATACCGTGAAACTTATGCGCTCGGTTAATTAAGTGCATATATTGATGAGATTCAAATAAATTGGTTTTTAAAAGCTTTTTCGCTCGTCCTACGCTGACGTTAAAAGGCAGTGTGGCGATTTTCCTGTCCGCCCAGTGGCCCACTTCATCATCATCATACTGCTTTGCATCATCATATAAATCCAATTCATCACGGTTGATGAGTTGCAAAGCAAGGCTGAAAATATCGTCAGGGAGAGATTCTGCCCACTCAATTAACGATAAGTTATCCAGTTTAGCTAAGGTGAAGTTTAACTCTGCTTCTGACAGCTCTTCTAGAATGGCGACACGAGCATCAGCACGCATTTCTGTTAATACATCAATGTGCATTTCGAGTGGCAGACGACGCCATAACTGCACACGTTGATCAACAGGGAAGGCTTCTAATATACGAGCAAATGAACCGTTATCTAAGCCATTTTCAACGTATTCACCGAGAAGTTTAAATTGTTCTTCTTGCTCTACGTTAAAAAGCGTCTCAATTTGAAAGGATAGGTCTTGATGTTCGTTCAATGTCGTACTCCATTGGCGGCAGCAGTATTCAAAAAATAATAAGTAAAATATTAAATGCGGTAGTCAGTTATTGGAATTTAACTACTTTTTATAGCAGATTTTTTAAATGAATTGTAAAAACCAGCTATTTAGAAAGAAAGATAGCCTATATATAAGCTAAAGAAAATAGGAAAAATGCAACGCGATGCTTTTAACGAACTAATTTTGTTACTTTTATTTATTATAAAAGAACATAATTTAATCAATTAGGGTGAAGGGATGAAAAGTTGTCAGGTTAGAAAATCGTGAATTCCATTTGTACCGAACCAATAAAGCAGGCTGAACGACATAATCCGCAACCATTACACAATGAAGAGTCAACGGTCGGTAACTTTCTTGGTTCGATAATTATCGCATTTTGTGGGCAGGCATCCGCACACACTTCGCATCCGCCAGACAATTTATTATTACAACTGGAAAGGAATTTTGGGCGTAAATTAATCGTCCCTTTCTTTTCTCCAAGTGCACCTGACTCACAGCTTGATTGACACTCACCACAAAGCGTACAGTGATTATAATCAAGGTTTAATTGAGGGCGATTATCAACCATTTCAATCACGTGTTGAGGGCAGGATGAACTGCAGGTTTCACATGATTGGCATAATTCCATGAACATCCCTTCCTCAACCGCGTAAGGTGGTCGAGGAACCGTGGGCTTAATGGCCTTCTGAGATGATTCTTTTAGTGATTTATTGGCACCTGATAATAACCCACGAAATAATCCTCGTCGGCTAACCGTGTTATGCTCTAAATAAGAACGATAATAGTTTTCATCTCGTTTGTCGGACATTAGAAATACAGCTTATATTGATGAGGCGTTATATTAAATTCTTCTTGTAATGCAGTTAACCAATCAAAAGTAATGGAAGATAACGAGGTATATATCTCTGTGGTTGCATTTTTTTGAACTAATTCTAAATAATGATAGGCCCAAGGTAATAAATGTTCAGAAAGTAACTCAGAGATAACGTCTTCGCTTTTACCTTGTTCTATCATCATTGCCATTGCTAACAAAGAAAGCCCAAACTGATCTTCTGGCTCTCTCATTCCGGTATTTAACTCGATATTATGTGTTAATAGAAATTGGCGGAAGCGTAATGTCGAATCGCCAAAAATAACTTGCTCTCTGTCTAGGTAAACCGATCCCCAAGGTGGAGCGGGCATGACGTCACAGCCTTCAAATAATTGTTGGAAGTCACTAGCGATAAAGTCTTTGTCAGTATTTTCATAGGCATAAATAAAGTCTGAAAATCCAGAGTCGTTCAAATCCTCACTGTTTTTTATTATCTCTATGTATTGAGTATTATTCTCATTATTTAGAGGGTAATAGAAGAAACTGCCTAATATTTTTGCTGCTGCGCTTATACTTTCCATTAATACTCTTATATAAATTGTAATCAACAAATAAATCCTACTATAAAATTACTGCCTTTTATTTGTTTTCGCTCAAAAAATAAAGACATATAATTTACAGATATATTAATAGTAGATAAATAATGTGACTTAGATAATGCAAATGAATAAAAAATCAACTATTGATATTAATATTTTTACTCTATTGCATTTGATTGATCAAAAACAATGTTTATTTATGTGGAAAAATTAAATTATATTAATGACTACCCCAAGAGAGGTAGTGATCGTAATGATAATAATTTCCATCGGAATATATCAGTCATAGATATATAATATAGAGAATGTCGATACATGAAATTAAAACAATTGCTAACGCCAAAGATAAGCCGTCGTCACTTTGTTAAGGGTGGTTCTATATTCGGTGGATTCGCCGCGGTTACCAGTGGTATTACACTGCCTTTTTTATCTCGTTCGGCAGTTGCGGCACCGCAAGCCCCAGTGAGTGAAGATAAAGTCGTTTGGAGTGCGTGCACCGTTAACTGTGGTAGCCGCTGTCCATTACGTATGCACGTTTCTGATGGTGAAATTAAATGGGTTGAAACCGATAATACCGGTAATGACGAATATGGTAATCATCAAGTAAGAGCTTGTTTACGTGGACGTTCTATGCGTCGACGTGTTTATAATCCAGACCGTTTAAAGTACCCAATGAAGCGTATTGGCGCTCGTGGTGAAGGCAAATTTAAGCGTATTACGTGGGATGAAGCGTTTACTGAAATTGCAAATAATATCAATCGTATTAAGAAAGACTACGGTAATGAAGCGATTTATCTAAACTACGGCACTGGCACCTTAGGTGGCACTGTAACTAAATCTTGGCCTCCAGGCGGCAGTTTGATTGCTCGTTTAATGAATTTAAATGGCGGTTACCTTAACCATTATGGTGATTATTCTACAGCGCAAATTGCTGAAGGCTTAAGCCATACTTATGGTGGCTTTGCAGCAAACAACTCTCCTTCTGATTTAGAGAATACGAAGTTAATCGTCCAATTTGGTAACAACCCTGCTGAAACTCGTATGTCTGGTGGTGGTGTGATTCACCATTTCATGGAAGGTAAAGCGAAATCGAATGCGCGTATGATAGTGGTTGATCCTCGTTATACCGATACCGCGGGTGGCCGTGAAGATCAGTGGATCCCTATTCGTCCGGGAACCGATACGGCATTTGTTGCTGCGATGGCTCATGTGATGATTAAGGAAAATTTGGTAGACCAAGCGTTCCTTGATAAATACTGCGTTGGTTATGATGAAAAAACATTACCTGAATCGGCACCAGCAAACAGCGATTATAAATCTTATATCTTAGGTTTAGGTGGTGATAATACGGAAAAAACACCTAAATGGGCTTCAAAAATCACGGGGATCCCTGAAGATATTATTATCAAGGCTGCTCGTGAAATTGGCTCAACAAAGCCTTGTGCTATTATTCAAGGTTGGGGTTTACAACGTACTGCTAATGGCGAGATCGCTTCTCGTGCAATTTCAATGTTGTCACTACTTACCGGTAATGTCGGTATTAACGGGGGTGGTACTGGTGCTCGTGAAGGAAGTTCTAGCATTCCATTTGTTCGTTTCCCTACGTTAAGTAACCCGATAGAAGCATCTATTCCTATGTTCCTTTGGACAGACGCTATTGTTCGTGGACCTGAAATGACGGCCACAGAAGATGGTATTCGAGGAAAAGAAAAACTAGATGTGCCTATCAAGTTCATTTGGAACTATGCGGGTAACTGTATCATCAACCAACATGCCGATATCAACCGCACGCACACCATCTTACAAGATGATAGCGCTTGTGAAATGATCGTTGTTGTTGATAATCACATGACATCTTCTGCTAAATACGCCGATATCGTACTGCCTGATTTAACAACGTCTGAGCAATCTGATTTCTGTATGGATGCATCGGCTGGCAACATGCCTTATTTCATTTTTGCTTCTCAAGCGATCAAACCTCAATTTGAAGCAAAAAGCATTTATGACATTTGTACGGGTCTTGCTGATAAGTTAGGCGTGAAAGAAGCGTTTACTGAAGGGCGAGATCAAGAAGGTTGGTTACGTCACTTGTATCAACTGACTCGCGCACAAGATCCAACGTTACCTGAGTTTGACGCGATGCGTGAGCAAGGGATCTACAAACGTAAAGTTGAAGAGCATTTTGTTGCTTATAAAGATTTCCGTCATGATCCTGAAGCAAATCCGCTAAATACACCAACAGGAAAAATCGAAATCTATTCAGAGAAACTGGCTGAGTTAGCTGACGCATGGACATTAAAAGACGATGAAGTGATTCACCCTCTTCCAATCTATGTACCTAACTTTGAAGGGTATGAAGAATCAAAAACAGGTAACTTCCCGCTTCAATTAACTGGCTTCCATTACAAAGCACGTGCTCACTCAACTTATGGCAACGTGAGTGTCTTGAAAGATGCCGCACCACAAGAAATGTGGCTTAACCCAATGGATGCTAAACAACGTGGCATCAACAATGGTGATTTAATTCGTATTTTCAATGACCGTGGTGAAGTACATATCGCAGCAAAAGTAACACCGCGAATTCTTCCAGGGGTTGTGGCATTAGGCGAGGGTGGCTGGTACGCACCAGATGGTCAGCGAATCGATCATGGTGGTTGTATCAATGTACTGACTACGCAACGTCCAAGTCCATTGGCAAAAGGCAATCCGCAACATACTAATTTAGTAGATGTGCAACTGGTTAAGAAGGCATAAGGGTTAAACAATGAAACAATACGGCTTTTATATTGATTCAAGTAAGTGTACTGGTTGCAAAACATGCCAACTTTCTTGTAAAGACAACAAAGATTTAGATGTGGGTGTAAACTTTCGCCGCATTTATGAATACGCAGGTGGAGATTGGCTAAAAGAAGGCGAAATCTACCGCCAGAGTGTGTATTCATATTACCTTTCAATCGCCTGTAACCATTGTGATGAACCGGCGTGTACTAAAGTGTGCCCATCAGGAGCGATGCATAAGCGTGAAGATGGCTTTGTAGTTGTTGATGAAGAAATCTGCATCGGGTGTAAATATTGCACCATGGCTTGTCCTTACGGCGCGCCACAATACGATGAAGAAAAAGGTCACATGACTAAGTGCGATGGGTGTTATGAACGTGTAGGTCAAGGTTTAGAGCCTATTTGTGTTGGTTCTTGCCCATTACGTGCATTGGAATTTGGTCCAATCGCGGAGCTACGTGCTAAGTACGGTACAAATGCTGATGTTGCACCATTACCATCATCATTGATCACTAAACCAAACATCGTCATTAAACCTAACCGTAACGCTCGTCCTACTGATGATCAAACCGGTCATCTAGCAAACCCTAAGGAGGTATAACATGGCTTGGCATGAATGGCCGTTGATTTTATTTACGGTACTCTCTCAAACCGCTGTCGGCGCTTTTTTAGTATTAGGCTGTGTTACGTTAAGTGGCAAACTATCAAAAGATGAAGATACGCGTTTACATCGCAGTATGTTTTTTCTTTGGGCATTAATGGGTTTAGGTCTAATGGCATCTATAATGCATCTAGGCAGTCCATTTAGAGCGTTTAATGCACTTAATCGCGTGGGTAGCTCATGGTTATCTAATGAAATTTTCGCATCAAGTTTATTCTTTGCAGCAGGTGGCTTTTATTGGTTACTTAACGTATTAAATAAAGGATCTGAAAGTGTGAAAAAAGCGTTATTGTTGCTAGCGATGTTGATTGGCGCTGGTTTCATGTACGCCATGATTAAGGTGTACCTTATCAATACCGTTCCAACGTGGAACAGTGTTTATACACCATTAGCGTTTCTACTAACCATGACTATTTCTGGATTGGTATTTGCCCATACTTTATTGGTGGGTTCAAAGCATAACCATCGTGATCTTGATAATGTATTACCGACGGTTGCTGCGATTGCATTAGCGATCAGTGTGATTGTGACGATTAGCCAAATGATTGGCCTTAGTCATATATCATCTGCGATTGTTGAAGCGTCAGATCTCATTCCAAACATGATGACCCTGCAGGTACTACGCATTGGTCTGTTGTTTATTGGTTTTGCGTTAATGTTCTCGCCACGTTTACTTTCAAGTAAGCCTGCGCTACCAATGATGCTACTTAGCTTTGGTTGTGTGTTGGTTTCTGAATTAATTAATCGCGGTGTATTTTATGGATTGCATATGTCGGTTGGCATGTAAGCACTCATAAAATAAATAAAGAACTCGTTGATTTATATTATGGCAATAATGATTTTTCGTTGTTGCCATTTTTATGAGATAAAAAAGAAGGACTCAATTGAGTCCTTCTTTTTTTTAAGAGAGAGGTTACTTACACGCTTTTTGTCACCATTTTAGGATTAATATTGGTAATTTGTTCGATAAGTTCAGCTTTCTCGCTCTTTTCTTGCCATACCAAATACAATGCCTGTTCCATCACTGGAGCCCCTTCGACTAAATAAAGCTCCTTATTTTCAACGTTTTGGTTAATCACTGGTGCAGGTAAATAGCCAACACTTGTGTGAGTCAGTAAATAATCTAACGCCATTCTAGAAGAGTGACTGTGTAAAATCGGTGTTTTTTGTAATTCAGTGATTTTACTGTGTTGGATGGCGAAACGAGCCCCCCAATCCAAATAAACTAATGGCATGGTTTGTGTGCTTGCTAACGTACAATTCAGCTCTTTAGACACTAATTGAAGTTGATAATCTCTGATTTTAAAGACTCGGATCCCATCAATTTTAGGGGGTTCACTTGTTATAAAGAGATCAACGCTTTTATCTAATAATGCTTTTGCGAGATCTTGACGAGGTATCGACTCTAAACGTAAAGCCAAACCTGGTATCGTTTCGTAGATACTATTAATCCAGTCAGAAATACCATCAAATTCCCAAATTAAAGCACTTGCCCCGATGGTTATTTGCGAGTTGTATTCTTCCGTTAGCGCGACATCTTGTTTAGCTCGCCCCCACGTTTGCAAAATAGCTTCAGCATAAGGAAGTAAACGTTCGCCCGCAGCCGTAAGTTGTACATTATGGCGTTGACGCGTAAAAAGAGGATTCCCTAATTGCGATTCTAATTGGCGAACGCGAAAACTTACAGCGGATTGGGTAAGAAATAAATGCTCTGCAGCACGCCCAAAATGACGCGTTTTTGTGACTTCTAAGAAGGTTTTAAGCAGATCCGTATCCAATGTTTTCATCTCTTTGATGGTGATATTGCCAACAATAAAATATTTTGATTGAAAGCGCTAATATTTTTTGTTGTACAACGAGCTCACTCTGAATTACATATACGTTTCTTGTGGTCACGAAGAAGCATCAATGCGAACTCTTACTAAATTTTATGATGACAAAAACTTCAAAAGAGGTTTTAGTCGTAGTGGTTTCACAATCCGCGAAGCGTTGATTTTAGAAACTTATGGTCGAACAATGCAATCATTACTAAACGGTGTAGTGGTAGCTGAATCAGAAGCTGAATTACGATTTGTTGAGCAAGTACAGCATCAGCCTGCTGCGATTTCAGAATTTGCACAATGTTGGTTGAAGTATCAAAATAAGATTAACTTTAAACCTAAGTACTATACGTTGTGTGGCACTCAGCGTTCATCAGATGACAGTTCTGATGATCACAGTGATTCGTCATCAGATGATCTTGATTAGATAAAATTTTCTAATATTAAATAAAAGCCGAATACTTTTTAGTATTCGGCTTTTTTATTGGGCTGGTTTTACCCTGAAATCTATTTATTTCAAATAAGGTGAAAGTTCTTTTGCCATAAACTCAGCAATCCACGGTTGTGCTTCTGGTGTTGGGTGAAGCCCATCCTTCATCATCCATTCTGGTTTTATAATTACGTGTTCTAAAAAAAAGGGCAGTAAAGCAATGTCATGCTTTTCACTAAGTTTAGGATAAAGTGAACCAAACGCTTGGCTATAACGTTTACCATAGTTAGGTGGCACTTGAATTTGCATTAATAGAGGTTGGGCGTTAGCGGCTTTAATCTGAGCAAACATATTTTCTAAATTGGCATTTATTTTTTGTGGTGGAAAACCACGTAAGCCATCATTTGCGCCTAGCTCAATTAATACATAATTAGGTTTGTGTTGGGATAACAAGGCCGGTAGGCGGTTTAATCCATTTCCTGTGGTGTCACCTGAAATACTGCCGTTAACTACCTCTGTAGGCTTATTTAGTTTATTTAATTTAGCAGGCAATAACGAAGGCCAACTTTGCTCTATTGGCATATTGTAACCAGCACTTAAACTATCACCAAGGATAAGAAGCGTTTGGCTATATGCATTTTGTAATGGAAAGTATAGGCTAGCAAGAAGAACTAGAAATAAAGTAAAAATACGACGCATAATATACAAGCTCAGTAGATATGATGAGACATACAATGATAAGGATGAGAACATATTGCAATATTTATTTTAATTTGAAAGGGATCGAAGTATGTCTTTCAAATTAAAACATCATTAACGATAGATATCGTGACTCAAGTAGCAGCTCGTTTACCAATAAGGATATTGAAAACCTCGTGCAGGATAAAACTAAAAATAATACGAAATCAGTTATTACAAAAACCATGTTGATATTATTTCAATCTTTGATATTTATGCTTATTTATATCAGTAATAATTGGTATGCAGAACATCAAGGGATAACTCGAAGTATTATTACTGAATTTGATTTAGCTCTTCCTTTTATTGAATGGATGATCATCCCTTATTTAAGTTCTGCTATTTATTTCTTGCTTGCCTTTTTTTATGTTAATGATTCTAAAAAGTATCAACAATTAAATCAAAATATGTTACTTGCCGTTTTAATCTCAGGGTGGTGTTTTTATTTATACCCACTCTATTTTGGCTCGGTTGAGTTGGTGATTAATTACCCTTGGGAGCTTGGTTTTGATTTGGTGTATTTTTTTGATAAACCTTATAATCAAGCACCTTCTTTGCATATTATCTACGGCATTTTATTATGGTTCTCATTATTTGGGCGACTCAATAGTACACTCAATTGGGTCATTACGGTGAGTATTGCATTAATGTTGGTATCAACACTATTTACTTACCAACATCGGATTCTTGATGTGATTAGCGGAGTTGCTGTTGCTGTTGGTGTTATCTGCTTCACTCGATATTATCTGTTGAGCTATCTGTCACAAGTCTATTTATCGTTAGCATCAACCTGTTGGTTATTGAGTATGATATTGATGCTCGTTAATCCAATATTAAGTCTATTGTTTGGCTATTTATCAATAGGATTTGGCCTGCTATTCATTGCTTATTTTATGAATAAACCTTATGTGCTTGGTAAGCGTCGCAATGGCACAATAGGGATGATCTATCTTGTTTGTCTATTTCCTTATCGATTTGTCTATTGGTTTATGTGGAAGATGCGTTCTTGGGTTGATAAACAGCCAGTCGTTTCTATCTTGCCATGGTTAAGTGTTGGCCGACGATTATCGAAGTTCGATGAACGAGAAAAATTTACACATGTTATTGATTTGAGTTCAGAGCTATCACTAATGTCGACTCTTCATTACGATGATGCCTATCAAAGCGATAATCAATATAGATATTTACCTTTATTAGATTTACAGCCGATCACAATGGTTGATGCGGTGCTTTTTTGTGAATCTATAGAAATGATAAAAAGAAATAATGAAGTTTTTTCTGTTTATGTACATTGTACGATGGGGATTAGTCGCAGCTATGCCATGATCGCAAGTTATCTTGTGCGATCAGGCGAATGTGAACCGTGTGATGTTAAGGCGTATTTATCGACTTTAAACCCCCATGTTATGTTGAGAGAGTGTTATTTAGATCAAGAGCTACTACAAAAATTAAGTGAATACAGCGTAGAGAAAGATAAGCTATGAGCCCTAATTTAATTTTTATGTTGATAATGTTTATTTTTATCTCTGTTGCTACGGTTGCTGCTTTTATCAAAAAAGAATCTCTTAGTTCTGAGTTTTATTTACGTGTTAGATCATGGTGGTGGATGCTATTTGTGCTCACTCTCTTTGTGTTATTGCCTATTTCATGTATGCCTTTATTTATTTTATTCTTAGGGTTAATGGGGGCTCAAGAAATAGCAAAGGTGAGTCGATTAAACGCCTTAACAACCCGTGCTTTGATAATGTCAATGACGCTACCAATACTACTAAGTTATTGGTCTTTTTATATTATGCTGATAACTGGAGTTATAGGGTTTACTTGCGCTCTAATTTGTCTTTTTATATCCCAAAACGAGTTGGTGACAGGAAGAAATAATAAGGTTGTCCCATTGCTAAGCATTATGGTTTTACTTGCTGTTTTTCTTTTCTCTTTTACCCTATTACTTAGTCATAAAGAGAGTGAAGTAGCGATGAGTTATGTGTTATATCTTATTTTTGTGACGCAATTTAATGATGCGATTCAATATTTTGTTGGTAAACAATTTGGTAAACACCAATTGTGTTCAACAATAAGTCCTAATAAAACGGTGGAAGGGGCAATTGGAGGTGGGTTAATTGTATCAGTGTTAGCGACTATCCTTGCTTTATTTATTACCCCTTTTTCTTTAGTCTCAGCCATAGCGATGAGTTTTACCTTAACAACATTAGGCGTTTCAGGAGATGTCTGTGTTTCATGGGTAAAGCGTAAGTTTGGTGTTAAAGATATGGGGACTTTACTCCCTGGGCACGGTGGACTGCTTGATCGTATTGATAGCTTACTGTTAGCTACGCCAATATTTCTACTTATTGTCGAGCTTTTAATACTTTAGTAACCAAACGTGAAGGTAAGCAGTTTAAAAGCGTAACGAGTAGCTTCATTCTTAGAGGGAAAATACTGAGAGCCGCTTTCTGCTTAATGGCTTTGATTATACAATTTACGGCTTGATATTCTTCTAATAAAAAGGGTTTATGAGAGGCATCTCCTCCATTTAATTCTCTGAGTTTTTGGGTGTTTATATAACCCGGTGCGATAGCCGTTACATTGATATTATGTTTTGTTAAGGTTGTTGCATAGTGCTTTGTTTGTGTAATCATATCGGCTTTTAAGCGACTATAAAGTGTTGGTGAAGAAGATCGCACTAACCCTGCGATTGAAGAGATGGTTACCAAATGACCGTAGCCTTGAGCGGTCATTTTTTGTGATGCTAGCTTAAAACAGAGATTAAACCCTGTTTCGTTTACCAACTTCATTTCATTTTGCTCATCCTGAGTGAGATCTAAACGCCTTTCATTAAAATACTTTCCGGCACAATAGATCAGAATATCCATTGGATTTTTTTTTAACGAATCAAAAAATTTAATGACTTCATCATAATGGCTCACATCTACATTTATCAGGAATAAGGAGGGTGTTATTAGCTCTGCTGGTACCTTGGTAATATCTCGTCCGCAAATAACGACTTGATTGCCTGTATTTAGATAATACCTTGCTAGAGCGAGGCCAATTCCACTTGTTCCACCAATAATGATTACATTCATGTGGCTTCCTACTTTTTGTGTTGATTAAATGCCATAGAGGCTTTGTGGTAACCATAATCCCATTGAGCTTGCATCATTGTACGAAATTGATCATAGTTTGGGGTTTTAATCTCTATTTGGTTGGATAACCATTGTATCTTTTTATTGATTTGATGGGCTTTGAGTTTCTTTGGTGAGTCGGCTGTATCGATCCAAATATCTTGCGCCCTGCGTGGAATAGTTTGTTGAACATCATTAGGGTTATAGCCTAGAAGATGTAAAAAAGCGGGGATGGCACTAAAGCTTGAGAAAGGCTGTTTTTCTTCTAGTGAGAGCATTGTTGAACAATGTTGAGCAAGATGAAAAGGCACTAGATCCAACATTCCTCCCATGTAGTTATTTCCTGCAACTGAGTATGGGGGTAAATAATAAATATCAGACACTGAGATACGAATCGCATTCTGAAAAGAGACAGAATCTTCTTTTTTAAAAACGTTTTTGATAAGAGAAGAATGAGGGGTATAGGGGGCTTTTGATAAAGCTGAAATTCCCTTGTTATTGCTAAAAACAACTTCTTCAAATAGAGGTGAAGAGTGTCTTTTTGTCCCGACTTGGCTTTCATTAAAGCAGAGTTTTGAGCCAATTATCGCAATGGTACAGCTGTTTGAAGCGTAATTAGGAATGAAAGGGAACAAAGGCTTTGTTTCATCATCGATCGTAAAAATCGCATCGTGATGGAGGTCGGGGAAAATATCTGTTGCTTTACGATGGAGATACCGTTTACCAAGATCGAGAAAGAGCTTGATAAGCGAATGCCTCCTATTACATTGAATTCGTTGAGACATCTGGTGTAGTTCATGACTTAACAGTGCTTCTTTTTGCTCTTCAATTGAGTTAAATGATCCAATAATACCTGCAGCGATAGCACCGCCACAGGTGGCAAAAATAGCATCGGGGTGTTTGTTAGAGTCAATGGCTGCTGCATACATTCCAAGATAATAACCAAATCGTGAACCACCACCAGACATTAGCATCGTATGTTCAAATGTTTTATCTTTATGCTTCCCTGGTATTTGGTTACTCTTGGTATTTGGCTTCATGCTTAGAGACTCTTTTGAGCAATAGATACGGTAAATATGCCACTAGGGTCAATATCCATATCCACTTTTGTTAATCCTACTTCTGTAACTAAAGCGTCCATTTCGGCTTGAGAACGACAGCGCATAATCCATGGTTCCCCTCTGTGATTATTGAGGGTTCTGCCTATAAACTCTTGCTGTGGGTGCCAAGGTTGATTGGTATAAAGTAAATAACCACCGGGAGCGAGTTGATTAATCATACCCTCTAACGCCGTTTTGATTATGGTGTTATCAGGAAAGAGTTCGAATAGCCCTGAAACAATAGCAAGATCGTAGTTTGATTTATTAAGATAACTTTCTTTAGAAAATGCATCGGCTTGAATAGAGGTGGCGCGTGTTTCTAAATTCATGGTTTCAATACGTGAAGCCATTATTTGAATATTTGATGGGTCAAAGTCTCTCATTTCAACAGAGATCAGAGGATTTGATTCCATAAGGTCAAATAGGTAACGACCATTACCACTTGCGATATCAAGTACATGGAATGTTTGTGTGGCATCAATGTATTTTTTGAGTAGCTCGGCGATGATTACTTTTCTACAGCGAATGCCTTGCCAGCCTGGGCTATCGAGATAAATTCTATCCACTATTTTACCAATAAAGGTGCTCCCTTGTGCCTTATTAGTATAAACATTATCGAGTGATTGGCCTGAATCGAATCCATGCTGTAAACCAATGTTAATTCCTTGGCTTAAACGACCAATTGAGTTCAGTACCACTCTGGTGATTGGATAGACTGGATTTATGCTAGGTAATAGTAACGAATCCATCTTATCTTTGCTTACTCCATAGTGATTGGCTTTGCTGTAATTAACCTTAGTGCTAGGTTGTACAAAGCATTCATCAATAAAAGTTTGGCATCTGTTGAAAACGTCTGTTGTTTTATCTTCATGAAAAATAGCGTGATAAAGATCAGGATAGTAAGTCCATTCTTTTTTTGTAGAAGAGAGGCGATTATAAAATTTACGTTGAGCTGAGCGACTCACTACCCAATCTTGCCCTGCACACAGTACCAAGGTTGGTGTATGGATTGTTTCTGCATCATCAATGATCCTTTGTCCTGTTTGGTAGGTATCAATTAAAAGATCGGTCGATATAGATCTTGAGATAAGTGGGTCTTGATTATAAATCGTTTGTTGAGCTCTATCATGAGTCAGTACTTTTGATTTTACATAACTGGTGACTTTAGGTAACAGGGATAGCTTCCTTGCTACTTTTAATAGCGCGATAGCAAAAGGGACATATAAACGGATGTTGAACGCTGGGGTAGCGAGGATCATTCCTCTAATATTGGGAGCATAATCATGAACCCAGCTTGTGGCAATAACAGCACCCATACTACTGGCAATAACAAACATATCTTCAGTTGAACGTTGGGTTTCTTTACTAATCTGCTCTACAAAAAGTTGAAGATCTTTAGCGAAGACTGAGAAATGCTCTGCATCATCTCGTGGGCCTTCAGATAATCCATTACCACGTGCATCCCAAGCATAAACGGTATAATTATGGTCCACAAAGAAATTAGCCATCGCTTCCATTCTTCCTGAATGTTCATGTCCTCGGTGTAGCAACAAGATGATCCCTTTGGTATCAGGTTGTTGGTTCCAAGAGCGGTAGATAATCTTTGTCTCATCCCAAGACGAAAAGCTTTGGTGATTTAATGTCATAATTTGCCTAAATAATAGTGTGTAAACGTTTGTATATGGTGACAACAATCGCGAGGTTGGCGATGAGTATTATCCACAGCCCGATGGGGGTGAAATCTATCCCCAAGGCAACTAGTAAGCCCAGAACGCCAAATAAAAAAGCTCGGTCACTTTTACCCAGTGGGCCTTGGTTAGCTCGGTTCTGTGTTATTTGAACGGAGAGAATAGCAATCACTTCACTTAACCATGCAAGCAAAACGAAGCCAAATAATGCATAAGCGTTGAATCCGGTTATCGCGATAAAACTTAAATAGATAGCAGCATCAGAAATTAAATCGCAAACCTCATTTAACACTAACCCAAGTGAAGAGGTCATGTTGTGCTCACGAGCAAGCATGCCATCAATAGCATTTAAGGCCATGCGTATAAAAAGAACAATGGGTAAAACTCCCCACCATACGCTTTCTCCAATAGAGAAGAGCGCGACAGATGCTCCAAACGTGAAGATAAGAGTAAAGAGAGTGACTTGATTTGCGGAAATGTCTGCATTTGCAAGTCGATTAACACAAGGACGTAAGAGAGATTGAAATCTAGGTTTAAGTTGATAAATACTCATAGAAATGAAAAACCTTACTGATTAGAAAACTAGGCTTTTTGTGATGATTCATATGAAATAGCCTATTTCAGAGGGTTTACAATGTCTATGATTCGTTAAATGTGAATGGTTATATTACGAGCAATATCTCCTCGTACAGCTTAATTTATTATGGATAAGTAATCCTAAATGTAATGGTGATCGTATTTATCGATTCATATGACGAGAGTGTTTTAGTTAAAGAAGTGTAAAGGGATTGCTGATTAATGGGCACTTACATATACAATACGTGTAATAACATAAAAATAATATCAAAAGGAAATGACGATGACAGCTGCCATAACAGTGAGCTCAGTAGGGAAATCAGTAATTTCAAATGACGCTGAATTAACCATTTTAAAAGACATCTCTTTTGAGGTTCAGTCAGGCCAAAGTGTGGCGATTGTTGGTACATCTGGTGCGGGTAAGTCGACATTAATGACTCTATTAGCAGGATTAGATATTCCCACTGCTGGTGACATTGAATTATTAGGACAAAGTCTTTCCCAATTAGATGATGAAGCTCGTGCTCAAATTCGCAGTGAATCCATTGGTTTTGTTTTTCAAAGCTTCTTACTTATCCCATCATTAACCGCGCTTGAAAATGTCACGCTGCCTGCGATTTTACGAGGTGAAGGCGAAGATATTCAAAAAGCGAAACAGTTACTCGATTCTGTCGGTTTATCTGGCCGTGAAACGCATCTTCCTTCTCAACTTTCAGGGGGAGAGCAGCAGCGTGTGGCATTAGCGCGTGCCTTTATGACTCAACCTCGTATTTTGTTTGCAGATGAACCAACCGGAAATTTAGACCAACATACAGCAGAGCACATCATTGAATTGCTGTTTGAGATGAATCAAAAACATGGCACCACCTTAGTACTTATCACTCATGATCCTAAACTCGCACAGCGATGTGAGCGCACACTAACCATTAATGCAGGACAGATTAATGAAGAGGTAAAAGCGATATGAGTGAGCAATCAATGAGGCCAAACGCCTCAGGAAATAAAATGATATTGCGCTGGAGTTGGCGGGAGATATGGCAAGGTCAATTATGGCCGGTGATGGCGGCATTAACTTTAATAGTGGCGTGTGTGGTTGCTTTGTCTGCCTTGGCCATTCGAGTTGAGAAAGTAATGACGGATCAAGGCCGTTCCATGATGGCTGCCGATCTTGTGTTTCGCTCTGCCAATCCAACCCCCGAATTGATTCTGCAACAAGCGCATGACCAAAATTTAGTTTTATCTTCTCAAGTGCGTTTTCAAACCATGGCATTCAGCGACACTGGAATGCAATTGGTGAGTGTGAAATCGGTAGAAAGTAACTACCCACTTCGCGGTGAGCTCTTATTAAATGGGGTTAACAATGAAATACACACTCATGTTCAACAAGGTGAAGTATGGATTGCTGATCGTCTTTTATCATTACTCGAACTTAATATTGGAGATGTGATAGCCATTGGTGATGCAGAGTTGCCAATCAGTGGTGTAATTGAATCTGAACCTGAGTTAGCGTTTAACCCATTCAGAACCATGCCAAGTGTGTTTATTCATCAATCTGATCTTGATAAAACAGGTGCAATTCAACTTGGCAGCCGTGTTCAATATCGAACCTTATTTAAAGGCGAAGATAGTGCGATATCGTTACTGCAAAGTGATTATGAATTGCAAGCCGGAGAGCGTTGGATAAGCGAAGAAACGCAAGGTCGAACGGCGGATTTAATGCAAAAAGCCAAACAGTATTTATCATTAACTATTTTGATGGTGATATTAATGGCATCCGTGACCTTGGTATTAACCTGCCAACATTATGCGACCAGCCGTGCCAATACCGTTGCCATGTTAAAAAGCATGGGCGCGAGTAAACAATGGTTGAAGCGTTGGTTATTAAGCCAAGTCGGATTGATGTTTTTTACCGGAGTGGTGGCGGGCTCTCTAATTGGTCTTGGGCTAGAGTTATTACTGCGTATTCCACTGGCAGGGATCTTACCTGAGGATCTACCAAGTTATGGTTGGCAACCATTTGTATTTGGTTCCGTCGTGGCGTTGTTTATCGGTTTACCAGCATTGGGTATTCCGTTATTACGGTTACTTGATACGCCTGCGATAGCGGTATTGCAATCTCAAATTACCGCTTCTTCTAAAAAGGGATTATGGCTTATTGCCGTACCAGTGGTGGCATTCTTATTAATGTATGGCACTAACAGTTTAGTGTGGATGGTATCGGTTGGTTTGGTGGTGCTGTTCGTTCTATTAGCAGGGATCAGTTATGGGTTAGTGCATTTATTTGGTCGCTTTAAGTGGGGCCCAGCCATGACATTGGCACTTAGCCGAATTAAACGTTCCCCAAAAAACAGCATGATGCAGTTAGCCGCTTTATCAGGCTCGTTAATGCTTGTTGCGGTGATTTGGTTAGTAAGAACCGATCTATTGGGTGATTGGCAACAAACACTTCCGCCTGATGCGCCCAATGTTTTTGCGATGAATATTGCCCCTTATGAACAGCAAGAGTATTTGCAAAAGCTGGATAATGAGAAATTAGATCGCTCAGAAGGATACCCGATTGTTCGTGGTCGCTTAACTGAGATTAATAACGAAAGCACCAAAGACAAAATGAAAGGAGAAGGGCAAGGTTCAGAAGCACTACGTCGGGAAATTAACTTTACATGGCGTGATGCATTGCCTATCCATAATGAAGTAGTTTCAGGAGAGTGGACAACGTCGAATGGCGTTTCTGTTGAGCAAGACGTTGCTAATGACTTAGGCATTGAAATTGGAGATACATTAAGCTTTTCTGTGAACAGTCAGCCTTTTTCTGCGGTGGTTAACTCTATCCGAATCGTCGACTGGCAAAGCATGAAACCGAATTTCTATTTTATCTTTACACCGGATGTGATTGTTGATTTACCTGCGACGTGGTTAGTGAGTTTTAAAATAGATGACAATGAAAATACATTGCTGAATCAATTAGCTCGTGATTACCCAACCGTAAGTTTATTGGATTTTAGAACCATGGGTGGGAAGATCCAAGCGATGCTCGCGCAAATTACGTGGTCGTTAAGTGTATTGGCCGGTTTAGGTGTGGTGAGTGGCGTATTATTGATATTCACTTTGCTTCGTTTGAGTTTGTATCAGCGCCAACGTGAAATCACCCTTTATCGAACGCTTGGCGCAAGCCGTCAGCGTATTAGTCAGACGTTATGGAGTGAATACGGGGTAATGGCATTAGCCGCCGGTTTTGTTGCTGTGATGGGCGCTGAGGCGATTGTTTTTAGCTTGGTGAAATGGGGCTTTAAACTTGAACCAACACTGCACATCGGAATGTGGATTGTGTTGCCATTATTAGCCATGATGATTGTGTTTATGAGCTTGGTGAGTGTGATTAAGCAGCTATTAAAACCATTAAAGTAAGGTAAACCTCGAGCCCTTTTATTGTGAATGCAGTAACAGGGCTTTTTTATTTGGGTTCATATTGATTTAAATAGAGAACTAAACCAACGATCTAGCGTTTCTACATCATTTTTATTGCCATTAATGATGACCAATTGGCTTTTCTTCGCGTCATCCCACGATAATTTTTTTGTTGCAAGTGCATCTAGCACATCAAGTTCTGTGATTAGCAGCAACTCTTCTTTTTCAGGTAAGGTTTCTCTGCCCGTAATATTGATGCCTTGCTCAAGCGTCACCTTGCTGTAATGCCCTTTGATTGCTTCAAATAAACTAAAATTAATTTGGTGATCATTTGGTTTGGCTAACGCTGATTTAATGGCGAACAATTGAAAGTGCTCAGGTTTATTGGTATTACCTAAAGTATCATTTTTTCTTACCTCAATGATTTCTGCAAATACATCTAATGAACCAGGCTCGGTAATTAAGCTAAACCCAGTGTCTTGATGCAGTCCACAAGCAAAACTCAGTGAAGAAAAAAATGCTAACAGTAAGGTGAATTTTTTAATCATAGGTATGACTCCTTACACAAAATTAAGGGGACCAATGTTGATCCCCTTCTTAGGTTATTGGACGCTAACTATTGACAGTATTAACGAACGATAAGCATGATATTTTCAGGGCTCATTGGTTTATCAAAGTAACTCATGAAAAGACCAAAATCTTTGATACTGCCGTTAGAGAACTTAAAATCACCTGACTGTAAGTTTTTACCAATCACCTGTTGAGCATTAGGTCCTGCTATCAAGATTTGGTTTAGTACTTTACGAGAGGTATTGATTTGCACATCAGCATTATCTAATGCGGTATTGTGTAGTTGAGCGATACCGTTGCGGATCTCTATCGTAAATGATTCGTTAGTATCTGAGAAATTGTACGTTAACGCCATTTCAACATTCAGCGTCTCTTCTGCAATTAGAGTTGATGTCATCATGTCGAAAATTTGCTTACTTGGTAATGCGGTTAACACATCTACCGAAGCGAAGCTGATCATATTAGAAAAATCACGAGTACCTTCTAATTCGGCAGCAGCGTTAAGTCCCCAGTTGCGCCAGTTAATGTTCACTTGATCTGCTGCCCATGCTTTGTAAGCAACGGCTTTCAATTGACGAGCTTCAGTATCTTCTGTGTTTACCGTAATTGGGTAAGAAAGGATCTCAGCAGCAAACGTGTAGTTTTCAGCTTTAATGGCCGCTTTTGCCGTTTTGATGATGTTGTCACGACCGCCCATGATCTCAACAAACGCTTTTGCACGTTGATCATAAGCCATTGGCTCTAACTGCCAAGGGTCTGCTTCAAAGAAACCATTGTAACCTACATAAATTTGACGAACGGCGTGTGCAACGGTTCCGTAGTGCTCACCTAACCAAGGGTGCTCAGCAAGGTGTTTAGGTAGTTTAACCACTTCAACTAGCTCATCAGGCGTCATGCCTTTGTTCATGTAACGAATGGTTTGATCGTGAGTGTATTGAATCGCATCACGGTAAGAGGTAAGAACATTAGCGACAGCTTCTTTGCCTTCAACAGGGCGACCGTGTGAGTTGATCATGATTTCAGTATCAAACTGACGCATGGTATCGATGCCTTTGAACCACATTGATGGGTCACGGAATTTAGTACCACGGATAGTATGTAAGTTCGGGAAGTTTTCACCTTGTAGAACTTCCGCTGCGTGCAAGATTTTTTGTTCAGGAAGATAAACAACGATCTCATCTTTAGTTTCAGATGGCACGTTTACGATCTGCATATGTACGCCTGAGATAGTGATGTCTAGCGTACCATTAGCTTCAATAAGCGTATTTGGTTCGATGAAAGAGATATCACCTTGCATGAAGCGAGGACCAAGGCCATCGTTTACTGTGCCATGTTCACCTTCTTCAACGTGTTTTGCACCAGTGTAAGAAGTGCGGTGACCAAATAAAGTACCTAAGTTAGAAGACCAGTTTGCTACTGCGTCAGTCAAGCCTTCTTGAGCTATGATTTTTACTTCACCTGAAGCGACTTCAGCATCGGTAGTCCAAGCTCGAACACCAGAGATATGGTCAATATGGTTGTGAGAATAGATGATAGCTTTAACTGGCTTATCAGTGATCTTACGGAATTGTTCGCGCACTGATTCAGCCATTTGTACTGATTCGCCTGGATCAACGATGATGATACCGTCATCACCTTCAATCATTACGGGAGTATCAAGACCAAACCCATAACCTAAGTACACATTATCATCCACTTGAATGATGGCTTGATCCATTTTACGACCATGCTTTGTTAGGCTAGGGTGTACATGATCTGATTCTTCAGTATAAGCCAGTGATTTTCCTGTTTTAGACAAGACTTTAATTCGATCGCCTTTCCCCCAAAATAGGTTTGATTTGTGCTCAAATAACACGTCGCTTTTATAACGAGCATTAAGATCTAGATTTTGATATTGCGCAGCAGAGCTAGTTTGCAGCTCTTGACCTATTTTAGAGGTCGCTTCAGTCATAGGGGTTGCAACCGTTGCGTGTGATGTGAATAAAACCGCTGCAATGGTGATAGGTAGAGTTAGTTTTTTAAATCTATTAGTCATGATAACGACCTTCTTTTATTTTTAAATAATAAAGTAATTTTCTTGTCGTTAATCATAGTGACCTGAAAGGAGGAGAAATAGAGGCTAATCCGAATTCAATTCATCGGTTTTACGATAGGTTTTAAAGTGATAGTGGTGGATAAAGGCGATTTTAATGTGGGTCGTATCTCAATAAATAAGAATTGAGATCTCATATATAGTAGCTTTACGGTAAATTATTCAGGTGATGTGAATGCAATTAAGATGAGCCTAATGAGTAATGATATTCCAAATTTTAATCTATTAGCGGTATTTGTAGCAGTAATGGAGCAGGGAAGTTTAAGCAAGGCCGCAGATCATCTAAATACCAACCAATCGACGATCAGTACAGCTCTAGGACGATTAAAGAAAGAAATAGGGCATGAGCTTTTTATACGTAGTGGTCGTGGTGTTGTACCCACCTCTTATGCCACCAGTTTATACGCAGAAATCCAAGCCCCAATTCAACAGCTTAATGGTGTGTTTCAAGGCTTTGGTGAGTTTGACCCTAATACTTCAGTACGAAATTTTGTTATGACAGCACCAGAGCACCTTCAATGGATATTGCTCAGAACCTTTGCTGATCGACCAAAAAAGAACATCTCATTAGAATTGTTTGAGCAGTCAGACAACGATGAAACCATGTACGATGGATTGTTGACTCAAAAGTTTGATGTGATGATCGATATTGTCCCACCAACTCACCCTAATATAGAATCCACCCATCTTTTTGATGGTGAGTTTGTGATTGTGTGTCGCAAAGGGCATCCAAGAATTAAAGAAGTATTGAATATCTCTCAATATATGAATGAAACACACGCCGTTTTAGAGCGAACAAGAAACCAGATGTATACACTTGGTCATTATACTTCGATAGACATCACCAAGCGTAAAGTCGCTTACCATGGACGCTCAATGTTCAGTAACATGCTATTATGTAGTCAGTCTGATTATCTTACCGCAGTGCCACTCTCAATGGCATTGCAGTTTGAAGAGCATTTACAACTTCAAGTTCTTAAACCGCCTTTTGAATCAAAACAGATTTCTAATTATCTAATTTGGTTAAAAAAACTAAAACACGATCCAAGCCATAAATGGTTTAGAAATGAGTTGATATCAGCAGTGAAAGAGAATGTATCTAAGATGATGGATGTAGATTATAAAAAATAAGCTATCATCTTTATTTATCATATATTTATTCTGATGTTATTAATGCCATATTATTAATGTGACATTAATAACAAAAGATAAGTTGTGAATGTTATCCAACATTAATCTTAAATACGTTTAATAATGATTTGATTTGGGAAATGGTTTTCTATCTGATTAACAGAATAAGATGACGTTCCTTGTTTAATATCATTAATAGGCGCTTCTGTTGCAATCTCAATTTTTAAACCAAATTCATGAGATTTTGCTTCAAACGTATCGAATACTTCTTTTTCTTGCTTAGTGAGTTTGGTTAGGTCTTTGCCTTCTAATTCTAGTATTTGATCCAATAGTCGCTTATCTGTTGAGTTCATTATTTTATCCTGATGAATATATTTATTAGGACTTTACGCCTTAAAGTTAAAAATTAAAAGTAGAAATTTGATTGGGACTTTATGCTTGGAGAGTGATGTATATCAATGAGTTAAACTCTGGTTACCTAAGGTTGCGGGATTGTTTTATTCGAATAATATAAACGCCATACATATCAATATTGTTATTTAAAATAAGTTAATAAGACGATGTTATTTACTTTAAATAATCTACAATCAGTAAGAGTAAAGAAATAGTTGATATGGTTTTAAACAAAGAGTAATGTGAAAAATAGAGTTTTTAAGACCACTAACTATTGAGCCCGATTTTTTAATAAATATATTAGATTAGGTTGAAAATAGTAGAGTGGTTTTAATTTTTCATATATGACATTAAAGGTATTTAATTATGAAAATGAGAAATGTTTTATTCACCATTATATTAGCATGTTCATCTACTCTCGCATCTGCTAATGACCAAACTGCTAATTATCAGGATGAATTTTCAAAACCTGTTAATGGGATAAATACAGTAGAATCTGTATTGAATGCCAGTGCTGTCATTGAAGATACACCGATCTTACTTACAGGGTATTTAGTCGAGCCTTTAGGAAAAGAAGTGTATGTATTTAAGGATGATACAGGAACATTAAATGTCAAAATTGATGGCGATAAAATGCCAAGCTCACAAGTAAAACCAAACGATAAGGTGACGCTTAAGGGTGAAGTAAATAAAGAAGATAATTACATTATTTATGTAGATAGCATCACTGTTGATTAATGAAAATATGAGACGTTATGGTATTGAAACATATTAATCCTGTGAGTATGAGAGGCAATACATTACACTGCCCATCTCGTTTATTTAAAGGATTACTATGAGAACTCTATTTTTAACGTTAGCCCTGACTTTTTCTGCTGGCGTTGCTGCAAATACTACGAATGAATCTACAGATGCGATTGAGATAACATCAACTTTCATTAGCGCCCCTGTTGATACAAAAGCAGCGATGAAAGAAATGAGATTAGAATTTAAGCTAAGTGAACGAGCCGACTCTATTGAAGAAATGAGCAAATCGGTAATGAAGCTTGAATCATTAATTGATTATCTAAAACAAGAAACATATACCCCAGAAAAAGAAGAAATGTATCAAGAAGGTTTTAATAAGTTATCAGTATCGGTTGAGCTTATTAAATTGGACTTAGAAGCGGGTAATTTAGATAAAGCAAAAGAAACATTAGCGCAAATTGATGAGCTGAGAGTGGAATATCATAAAAAGCGTAACCCAAGTATTTGGAGTAAGATCTTTGGGTAATGCATTTTCTTTAAGTTAAAAAATGGAGCCAATTAGGCTCCATTTTTACTATATCTGCGATATAGAGCGATTAACTGTTATACATTTTATCGAAATTCTTCTGATTCCAACCAACCATCACTTGATCACCAATCTTAAGAACAGGGATAGAACGAGCCCCCATGGCCTGTAGTTCCTTACGTCCTCGTTGCATTTTTGCATTGGTCAATCTATATGCGATCTTTTTAGAATCAAGGTAACGTTGCGCGTCTTTGCAATGTGGGCATTTGTCTGCGACATATAAAACAATACGTTTCATTAGGCTCTCTCCAAGTAAATCTGGTTATACAACTAGCGTAGGTTATACAAACAAGTAAGGGAATAACTTACGACGCTCTTCAGGGCTTAATGCTTCGACACGAGCGATGTTTGTGTCAGGAATGGCTTCAGGGTTTGGATAGTGCTTTAACACTTTTGCCATGCTTTCTTCACGGATAAGATGAAATACTGGATACGGAGAGCGGTTTGTTAGATTTTCATCATCTTCAGGAGCAGCTCCGCCAAAACAGTAATCAGGATGGAAAGTTGCAATTTGGAATGTACCTTCCCATTCTTGCTGCTTAATAAGCGCATCAACCCAATCTAAGAAGAAGTTATAATCCATAAAATCTTGTAGCATATTTGGAATAGCAACGAGCGTGGTTTCTAGTTCTTCTGCTGTTTTAGAATCTAAATTCATTAATTCTTGTAATATATCTTCAAGCAGAGTTTCTTCTGTTGTCGCTTCAGATACAAAAATTTTGATTTGCTTATTACGGTTTGGTTTCGCCGCAAATGGGCAAAGATTAAGGCCGATAACCACATCTTCTAACCATTGTTGAACTTCTTGCTCTATTTTTTGAGTATTCATGCTGACTTCATTTTTATGGATAATATTTTTGGCAAGAATAACAGATTATTGTTGAGTTTAGAAACCACCAGCCCACGTATCAAATTCTGAAATCGTATTCAATTCTTGTTGTGTTAATGGTTTTGGGTAATAAGGTAAGCGCAATAGTTCTTCTGAAGGCAGAATTTTCCAATTAGGTGTCAGTAAATGACGTTCAATTCTTTCTTCTACTCGAACGTAAAGGTAATAACCATCAGAGTGGGTATTTGCGTAGCTAGCAATGGTTGCGATGACACCTGAAGGGAGTTTAACTTTTCGTCCAAGAGGAAAGCGTTGATGAAGTGCAAAGCTAACTTCCAGATCTTCGGTAATGCCTTTCCCTTTAGTTGCCCAAATGTATCGATGAATTGAACGATAACACGATCTTTATTTTGTTCGTGAATTTGTAAAAACTGTTCACCATTTTTGTCTGCGAGTAATTGCATTTATTCCCCATTTTTATAAATATATTCGGAAAGTTTATCTATATAAATCGAAAGTAGGGGGTTCCTATAGAAGATTGATTAAATAATCCCTCTTCCAGTTTGTCAGAAGTCACGGGCTTTGAGTAAAGATACCCTTGAATAATATCAACCCCTTCCTGGGTAACGAAATGTTCTTGGTTTATGTTTTCAATACCTTCAACAACCACTTTTAATTTCAGCTTTTTAGCTATATTAATCATGGCACATACAATGTTCTGATCGGCAGTATTTCGTTCTATATTTTTAATGAAGCTTTTATCTATTTTTAAGGTATCGAATGGGTATTTTTTTAAATATTGAAAAGACGCATAACCGGTTCCAAAATCATCAAGAGCAATTGATATTCCCATTTTATGTAGTTGATTTAACGTATCAATAGCTAATACTTCATCTGCAATTAACCCACTCTCTGTAACTTCTAGTTCTAAATTTTTAGCAGGGAGGTTGTAAAGTTCTAATAGTTGTTGGATGTGCTGAACAAAATACGGGTCTTTTAATTGAATAGCTGAAACATTAACGGCAGTAACAAAGTTTGGTGAATGCAGGATCCATTCAGAGGTTTGTTGAACGGCACTTCTAAGGGCGAAGTTACCTAATTCATATATTAATCCATTACGTTCGGCTAATTGGATTAAGACTTCGTTAGAAATTGAACCTAAATGTGGATGATCCCAACGTAATAGAGCTTCACAGCCTAACCAACGTTTTGTATACGGGCACACTTTAGGCTGATAATTTAAAAACAGATCATTATTACGTACGGCCTCTAATAAATACCCTTCAATTTTATGCTCTGAAAAGCTTGATTGTAAGGGGAGCGAACGATCTGAAATAGTGAAGGTTTTACCTAAGTTTTGACATTCTACAACGGTATTGTAAGCACATTGCAATAAATCGGAACGAGATACTCTATTTTTAGAGTGAACGGCGCCAATATAGCTTCGTAAATGGATAGGTTTATCGTTCTTTGAAAATTGGGTTTGGCCTATTTCGGAAAGGTGTTGGCATAGTTGAGGTAGTTTTTCTTTATTGGTATGAATAATCAATAAAATATCAGAAGAGCCTAAACGTCCAGTGACTGACATATCCGTTATTTTTGTTAGCTTAGAACGATACTCTGTTAATAAACGATCGAAAATATAATGCCCATACTCTTGTTGTATTTTGCGACTGTTTGCAAAATGAATTTGTAGTAGAACAAAATTTTGATTTGTATTTATTAGCTTATCCATGTGTAGATGAAGCGCCGTTGGATTTAGAAAGCCAGTACCCGCATCGTGATTTTTATGGTATTCAACGTTTTGTTCTGCTGCTCGACGGCAATCTATTTCGTTCGCTAATTTTATATTTATTTCAGTAATATGCTTATTACTTATCGCAATTTCTTGTTGTAATTTTTGATGGTTTTTTAATAGTTCAGAATGTTGAAATAAAGTGCCAAGTTGCGCTTCTATAGATTGTTGATAGGTTTCTAATAATAACTGGTAAGTTGGGTTAAATGTGTTTTCTTTATTATCAAGAAGGCAGATGGTTCCAAACGGACTGTTATCTGGCCAAAATAGAGGCAATCCGCAGTAGGCAATCATATTAAGCGCGGCGTCAGGATTTTTTTTCCATTTTGGTTCTTTTAAGGCGTTTGGCACAATTAATTGATGGCGATGTTTAACAACATATTCACAATATAAATGTTGATTTAGATCTTGCTTATCTCCTTTGGTATAAGGATTATTTGTAGAATCACTGCATGAAAATACATCCATATTTTCGTTATTAATTCTCATTATTAAAGTCGCAGGTACTTTAGCAAGATCGGCAAGGACATTGAGCATGTTTTGCCAATCTTGTTGTATCTTTTCAGGAATGATAATCGAGGACGTTAAGGACTTCTGCATATTAAGGTGCCCAATAAGAAGTAAAATTCTACATATCGTCACATATTAGCAGGTAAATCTGTTTTGTATTCGTCTTATTTTTAATACTGAGACGCCTTGCTACTTATTAAAGTAAACGATTGTATCTGTTGGTTTAATTAATCAATTGGTTATTGCCCTCTAGCAAAAAGCATTACTTTTATCGTCATCAATAAAATTGAAAGATCGGTTCTTAGCCAGCTAGAGATAGATCGTAGTGATAAAGCGTAACTATGGTCAAATCCCACTTTTGAACGGACATCGTCAATGCAAGTATCGTAACCTTGATTAACTTGGGCAAGCCCTGTTATTCCGGGCAACACCCCATAGGTTCGTTCACTAAAGTAAGGAATTTCATGTTCTAATTTATTATAAAATGTTGGTCTTTCTGGTCTTGGTCCAACTAAAGACATGTCTCCTTTTAAGACATTTATAAATTGTGGTAATTCATCTAAACGGGTTTTTCTTAAAAATCGTCCAACAAGAGTCACTCTGGTGTCATCTTTGGTTGCTAAGGTTGCCCCTGTTGTTACTTCTGCGTCTTGTACCATGCTTCTAAATTTGATCATTTCAAAAACATGAACTTGATCTGGCATTGCTTTTCCAACCCGTAATTGACGATAGAATATGGGTCCTTTTGAATTAAGCTTTATCGCTAATGCTATCAATGGAAAAAGAGGCAAGGTTAGTAATAAACCAATTAAAGAAAAACTGACATCAAATGTGCGTTTTGCACGAATAGTCGGTTGGTTAATTGTGTAATGAGAGTCCATCATATTATTGTCCTTTAATTATTTATGCACACGACGCCAAAAAGTAATGGGTTTATTGAATACGTAGTTTAGTCCGCCAAATAAATTAGCAATATGTCCGGTGACTAAATAGGTTAAGGTTTGGCAATATTTGTTTGAAAACAAGCGAGGAAAAAGAAACCCCATTAATCCAATGCCATAACCTAAAGTTTGTCCAATAAAGGCAACAAGAAATATAGGATTAGAGATAAGTGCGGCAGAACCAATATAAGCAAATATCATGAAATAAGGCATGGTTAGTCGCAATCCTTTTCCCGAGAAAAAAGTAAATGCCGTCCCCTTGTATTTTGGGTTAAGTAGAGGAAATAAGCGCAGCAATTGTTGCAGGTTCCCTGCAGATATTCTTAGACGTCGAGTGAAATCTTCATCATGCATTACGTGCTCTAATTCTAAAGCTTTAATGTTTGGTTCGTAGACGGCTTGATAACCTTGTTCGACAATTTTCATTGGCAAAATAAAGTCATCATTAATGGTGTCTTTATCTAATGGGATAAATAATTCTTGTCTGAATAAGTAGAAAGCGCCATGAGAACCTAAGCTAGAGCCAAGGGTTGATTCTTGTTGCTTAATTTTTGTTTGGTATTTCCAATAGTGTTTCTCCCCCTCTGAGCTAGGATCAAGCAGGTGATATGTCGGGTTCACTACGCCGACTCTGGGATTTTCAAAGTGTTTTGCGGCGATAAGTAAGGCATCGAATGAAAGTAAGGCTGATACGTCACTTAGGGCGATGATATCACTGCTGTATTGAGGTATTAATTGATTAAGCAATGCCACTTTACCTTGGTTTTGCTCAAAGTCATGAACTTCAATATGCACATCAGAACACACGGCTTCTTGAATGGTGTTATAAGTGATCTTAATCGTGTTATCAGTGCATCCATCACAAGCAATGATAATAGAGAGTTTGTTAGAGGGGTAATCGAGACAAGATAGGTTTCTAATTTTATCCGCAATCCACTCTTGTTCGTTATAAGCAGGAATAATCATGGTTATTGTTGGTAAAGAGCGGTCACGTTTTGATTGGTGAAATCCTCTTGGGATTACTTTTACACTGTGCTGCGGGTGTTTTGATGAAAACCAACGTAGAAAAATAGGGTATAACACATGATGATAGACCACAGCAAAAATACTGAGAGAAGTGAGAACGGTTAGAATAATATTCATGCGGTTACTCCTGAGAAATATAAGTGTTCGTAGGCGTCAGCCATAGATTGCGCATCATTGTTATCTAAGATAAAGGTTCTTGGGTTGCTTTCTGTTTTTTGGTTTGTGAGTTCTTTTATTGCTTTTGCTAATGAGGCTGGAAGGTTGTTATTTATTAATTTACTGGATTTTGGGCATAAAGTTTCAGCAACACCGCCAACGTTATGTGCAACACAAGGAATACCACAAGATTGAGCTTCTAATGTTGAAAGAGGAAATCCTTCATTGTTAGATGGAAGGCAGAAGATATCGAGCGACTGATAGAAAGTCGGCATCTGTTCAATATGCCCCAGAAAATGAACTCGCTTTTCTAGTTTGTATTGTCGAACTAAATGTAGCAGGTGCTCTTTTTGAGACCCTGAACCGGCCAATAATAAGTGGTAGTTATTATCTAAGAAGATCATGGCTTCAATTAAATTTGGGTGAGCTTTTACTGCTTCTAAACGAGCGGCATTACCAATAAGAATCGTATTTTTAGGCAAGTTGAGTCCTAATGATTTTCTCGCTTTATGTTGATCTCCCGTTGTGAATTTGTGAGGGTCAATGCCATTTTTTATGGTATGGATAGGATATTGATTGAAGGTTTTTTCTAGTGTAATTTTTACAAAGTCTGCGTCAGCAACCAATTTTGGTTTTGATAAAAACAGAGCCAGCTTTTGTAAATAAAGATGTTTCTTGGCGGTTAAATGCCATGCGTCATGCTCTGTATGAACGTGGTTTACGTCTCGATTGAGCATGGCGGCAAAACCAGAGTAAAGCAAAGGGCCGATGTGATGAGAATGAACAATATCAACATTATATTGTTTAAATATGGTCAGTAATTGATTTATAACGGATACCGAAAATCCTGAAGGTTTGTTTAAAAATATCAGCTGATTTTGGTGGCTTTTTAACCTAGGCCACGCATTAGTCGCATTATCTATAGTGCCGTCTAAGCTAACCACCATAATATTGTGCTTTGGGTTAGTAAACGTCAGCATATCTAAAACCATGGCCTCTAGTCCACCAGGGGCAAGGTGTTGAACAACATGGATGATGGTTTTCATGGTGGACTCCTTTAATTTAATCTTTACTCTGAAATGTCTTTTTATGTATTTAATTAATAGTTGCAGAGTTTGTGCCATAATTAATTTACTTTAAAATCAATTTCTTATGTATTTTGTTTTCTGTTTTCTCAAAATGAGAATGAAATTAGCAATTCACAATATTACGAATGATGATCAAATAATTGTGGCGTCGCATAACCGTGGTTCATTGGTTTATTATCTTGATAGAAAGAGTTAATTGGTTGTTTCGGTATACGGCTTAATATTGGCGCTGAGCTTAGTTCTGCAATTTCATCTTTTCTTCGTATCGTGGTATCGCATAATTCAGCTATGGTGGCGAGTCCAATACCTAAGGCTAATCCACCAATAAGACCCGCAATGATAAAGAGGAAATTAGGTAAATTGGACGGACTGTTTGGGGTATAAGGTCTATCAATTATTTTTATTCGTTTATCTTGTTCAAACACACCTAGCGAGCTTGTTAATTTAGCCATTTCAAATCGCTCAACAAGCTCTGTATACAATTGACGTTTTAGTGCTAAATTTCGTTGCAGTTGGTACAGTTCTTTCTCATCTTTACCGAAGCTTGTTGCTTGTATCTCAAGGTCGTTGATCATACTTTCTAAAACATTCGTTTCTTCGGTTAGTGCATCGACTTTACCGGTCGCTTTTTGCAGCTCTTCAAGCTGAGAAAGTAAAATAGGAGGGGCTTTAGCTAAATCCTCTACGCTATTACTGCTTGCAATGTCCCACAATTGCTCACTGCTTATACTCGGCTGAGTTTGAGACAATAGACGACTTCGTTCTTCTTCTAAGCGGTTTAGGTTTCTTAATTTTCCTTGCACCTTACTGTGTTGAGGGGTGTATCTCGCTTGCAACAAGGTAAGCTCGCCACGAATTCGAATGATTTGTTCTTCTATTTTACCGATGACTGGATTGGTTTTTGATAACTGTAAATCAATAGAACCTAAGCGTTTTTTGGCGCCCGCAAGTTCGGCTTGACGTTCGTATAAACGTTGTTTTAGTTTGGTTAATCGATCCAAACTGGTGATCTGCATTTCTGGAAGAGTGGTATTTTCTCTGCTTTTAAATTGAGCTAGCTTCTCTTCTGCAATATCCAGATCTTCGCGACGAAAATCGATATTTTCCGCTAAAAATTGGCTTGAGTCTTTCATTGAAGACCGTTCTGGTGCAAGTAATTGCTCTGTAAAATGTCGACTGACGGCTTCTAAGGTGTCTTTCATGCCCTCTTGTTTTGTTGAACTATAATCGATACGAATAAGATCTTTACCTGCCATTGTGACGGATAGATTTTGTGATAAATGGGCAACCGCATTATCAATCGCTTGAGGTGACATTGATTCATGTACATACCCTCTTTCTTTGGCAACTAAACCTAAGATATGTCGACTGTGTAGCAAGGTTTGTAATGAACTTAAACGTTCTTTTAGCATGGTAGAGACAGCTAAATCTTCCAAAAATGGATTCATTTTTGCTGTTTCTTGAATTAACATACTCGTGTGAGAATCGTAATGTTTAGGCGCTAATTTAGCTATCGTGAACCCTATTATTGGCATCATTAAAACAGGGATCATAATGAGGTAGCGCCTGCGCCACGCGGATTCTAGAATAATAAAAATGCGTCGGCTTAACGTAATCATAGTGCCTCCAACCAAGCATCAAGTTGCTTTGCTTTGGCTTGCCATGTATGTGCTTTAATTAATCTCGTTTGCTTTTGTATTTGTTTATGGCGTTCTAATTTATTGGGAGAAAACCAATTTTTTTGAATCGCATTTAAACTCGCGTTAAATTCATTGACTGAATTTACAGTGTGAATTGCTGATTTATAAGGCTTCAGGGCCGGAAAATCGGTGCTAATGATTGGCGTTCCTGTTGCTAGATATTCAAGTAGCTTTAAAGGGTTACAGGCTCTTATTTGTTCATTTTTGACAAAAGGTAATAAGCTTACTTGCCAATGCTGGCTATAACGCGGCAGTAAATGATGTGGTTTTGAACCAAGTATATGAACATTGTCTCGCGCAACGAGAGGGTTATAAGGCAGTTCATTTTGACCAATAAAAACAAAGTGCCAATCAGGGTTAGTTTTAATGACGTGATTAAGTAAATCATAATCGAGCCACTTCGATAGGCTGCCATAAAACCCAGCAATAGGTCGGCCATCATTGGGTAAATCTTTTGCTCTATAAACAGATTGATTAAATAGAATAAAATCAACTCCGTGAGGTAAATATTTTACTTTATTTTTTGGGAATTTCTCACACAAAATAGGGCTGGCAGCCAAAATGATATCTGCTTTTTTTACTAATTTTTTTTCATGCTCAAGCACAATATCGTGGTCTACTCCTGCTAAGGCACCAAAATCATCCCCACAATAATAAATGACGCGTGATTCACCTAAACTGCCACAAATATCAGCAACGGTTGGTAAAGACGTCCATAGAACCGGATTTTTTAATCCTGCTTTTTTCATGAGCGGTTTTAATTGTTTTACGATTAATTTTTTTGCCAGCCATCGAGTAAAGCGTCCTTTTGGGGCTGGAATCGTTTTTAGATTCACCGTTTGAAAGGGGCTATATGTGGTTGTCGCCTCAATATCTTCTGTTTTAGGTTGTGTTAGTTTTTTCCAAGCTCGTTTAATGTCATGTAATGACCAGTTTGGCTGACGTAACCCAATAGAATTGACCCATAGTATTTTTCTAGTCAGTGCTAGTTGCTTTATTAAATGTTGAGTACTAGATGGTAAACCGCCCCAATCTTCGCCAAAAACAATCAGATCATGCTTCATAACTAATGTCCTCTTTGATTGCTTTTGAATGTTCTATTTTTAATTTTTTGATCACTTTTGCTGGGTTACCTCCGGCCAAGACAAACGGCGGTAAGCTTTTGGTTACGACGCTACCAGATGCGACAATTGTGCCTTCCCCTACGGTGACATTACCGATAATACTAACGCGAGATCCAAGCCATACGTCTTTCTCTAAAATAATATCGCCCACTTGTATGTCTAGATCGGCTTTACCTAATGCGCGTTCTATTGGGTCAATAGGGTGCCCTGGGTAACCGCACAGAAAACCCTGCCCAGCAATGCGAACATTGTCATTAATGATCACGTTATTACCGACAGCGATGGTTGTTTGCCAACAGATATCGACATTGTTGCCAATATTAAGGGTTGGATTAGTTGAGTTAGTGCGGCCACTAAAGGTCGTTTGTCCTGATATACGACAATCGTCTCCAATATTCATTATCAGAGGGCCACTAAAGAAAGGGATCCCCCCATATAATAACGTACGCTTTCCGTATGAATTTAATCGCCCTTTAAAAGCGGGAAGGTAGAAAAAAAGATGAACTATCGCCTGCCATTGGGTTGTGAGCGTTTTATGCAATCCATAGAAGAATTTATTTAGTAGACAGGGGGTTGGTAATTCAAAATGACGTATGAATTTCGCAATACGAAATAGGCGAGAGGCTAACGGAGTGTCCCCCTCTTTTAGCCATTGTTTGAATCGATAAACAGATAAAGTATTCATGTGTAAATTCCTTTATTGATAACGCATACAAGGAATACTTCACGGATTGTGCCAGTTATTTTTTACTTTATTTTCAATGAGATAGTTTTGGTTGTTTTTATGGATAATTAAAATTCTCATTTTGAGAATCTATTTGAGGAGGAATAAGTGATGTAAATTAGTGAGTTAATTCATTGAGTGCTTGCTCACTTATCTTACTTACCGCAATAACTAACGCGGCTAAAATATAAATGGGCCAATTAAACCCTTGTGTTAAAAAAGTACCAGAGACAATGGTACCGATGAGGCCTGCAAATACTGCTTGAGCGCACGTATAAATTGCAGGGTCAATTTCATTTTGCACCGCTTTAACCGCTTTTAGGGTTTTATGAGCATTTCTAATGAGTACGATAATCAAGCTAATAAAAATAATGAATCCGAGAACCCCTGTTTCTGCTAATACCCCAAACCATGTACTGTGAACGGCATGGTTTAACCCATCCCAATGAGGGCTGTAATAAAAATAGTTGGCGTAAAAATTATCTAAGCCAACGCCGGTTAACGGGTGTGCGAGAGCCATTTTAACTGCCGCTTCCCAAGCGTATAAGCGCCCCATGGCTGATTCATCAATACCAGCTTCTGCTGCTCCACCTGACGACCTGTCTGAAATGCCGGCCATAATAAATAAGATTGATCCCGCAATAAACGCAATAGACAGTAAAAGGGATTTAGATTTAATTCGTTGTAATCCATAAATGCCAAATACAGCAATCATACCTAATAATCCCCCCCGACTTTGAGTGGCCATGACTGCCCAAAATAAAATAGGAATAGAAATAACCCCAATCATTCGTTGATGCCAAGGCAATTGATGGGTAACGAGTAAGCCAACCGCAAAAGAGATAGGGAACATCAGTACTAAGGCAAGATCATTAGGGTCACCAAGCATAGAACCAAATTCTCGTCCGATAGTGACTCGCGTTCCTTCCACTAACCCAATGCCCCCTAGTTTATTTTGAATGGCAACTATCCCAACCAATACGCCAGCAATGGTAATGGCTTTTAATGTAAATGACAGTTGTTGAGGACTTCGTACTAATATTGCAATGGCAAATGTCATTAATATGATTTTCCAATAGATGCCTTTAAAGTATTCAATGGCAATTGGACGATTACTTGCAAATATAATTCCGATGACAATTAACACCATAAAACAAGTAAGCAAAGTGAACTCTTTACACCAAAAAAATTTAATTTGTTTAGTGATAATCACTTGCCAGCTAAGTGCTACCAAAGAAGCAAGAGAGAGCAATAAAGGTATTTTTAAATTATAAATCTGAGGGAAGACTTCGTGAATTCGAAAGAAAGAGAAAATAACAAATAACAACACCATTAAAAATGGGCGATTTAGGGTATAAAGAACGGCCAGAGGTAAGATACCAAGTACCACAATCAAAGCAGGGTGAGGGAACAAGCGCCACAAAATCCCTGCGTATAGAGAGCAGGCAATAGCGGTAAACCATTGAAGAGTTTTCGATTGAAGTGGTGTGTCGTTGGTTACCATTATTTTATCTCATTATTTTTAAAAAACAGGTCGAAGGCATTGGATAAAAGAGGTTGGATCGTTTGCCAAAATGGTCTTGAATACCTTGATTTGGTTGTTGTACTGAGTTGCTTTTCATAAATATGCTCAAATTGTTGAGTGTAGTGGGACAGAGTAAAGTGACGGTATACGGTTTCTTTACCTCTTCGTCCCATTCGATTAGCCAAGTATGGATTATTCATCAATACCATGATGGCTTTGGCAAAAGAATCACTGTCATTTACTTGGGTTAATAGGCCGGTTTCATAATGAGAGATGACTTCTGGGATCCCTCCAACCATAGGAGCAATAACAGGCAACTGAGCAAGAGACGCTTCAACTAAAGCTAATCCAAACGCTTCGTCTCTAGCGCCATTGATATAAGCATTGATATCACTTTTTAATAGTCCAACAACATTGCATTGTTCACCTAAAAAATGAACATTATTTGTTAATTTTAACTGCTCAACTTGGGATTCTAGATTGGTTTTTTCTTCTCCATCTCCAATAATTACCAGATGCAAGTTAAGTGAGGTTGCATCGAGTTTATGTAAGCTTTCTATAATTAAATCAATGCCTTTTCTATAAATCAGTGAGCCTGACGTAGCCAAGACAAAAGCGCTTTTATCAATGTTTAATTGTTCTCTTAATAACGTGGATTTTTGAGCGTTTAGCTTCTTTGTATTTATCCCATTTGGAACTATTGTTATATTTCTCTCTTTATAGCCATCAAGTAATAAGTTTTGACCAACAGCGTCACTGACCGTGATTAATTTAGGGCTAAAATGAAGGCCTAAGCTTAAGCGATCTCGTAATGAATATTGGGCATGTAAGTGGGTCACAAGTGGAGTATGAGTATGACGAGCGACTAGGTTCATCCATTGACAGGGGACGGCACTGTTACAATGGATTAAATCAACATGATGTCGGTGTATAATATCTTTACCCTGCTGATAAAACTCATGCCAATTAGAAAGAGAAAAACGGGGAGATTGCCAACCAAGTAATACCGTAAACGGTGTGATATAGCTTGCAATGATTTGCTTCTGTATTTTATCTGCAAGGTATTGTTGGTTGCACCATAAAATACAGTTATATTTTTGGTGGTTAATATTTTTGATGAGGTTGATTAGACAGATCTCAGAACTACGATTCCAACCATTCTCATAATGTATAAACAGTAACGTTTTTTTTATGTTGTTTGACATGAGCCACCTCCCTTACTTTACTCTTGAACATATAGAGATAGAGCAAAGAAAGTGCCAGATTGTAATGTCTTTTATCTTTTTGATTTTAAACGATTTATAATTTATATCTACTGCGTTTTCTCAAATTGAGAATCATTTTCTATTTAAAAAAAGCACAATCGTTAGAAATGAAATATACATTGATAGGGGCTTATACCTGATAGACACTTAATAGTATTGGGATAATCGCATCGCTAGAAAAGTGTTTTTTAATGGTTTGCTGTGCGCTCTGTTGTATTGATTCTTTTTGTAAGTGAGGGAGTATAAACCAGTTTGATAAACAGTGAGAAAGCTGTTCTGGTGCAGTTATCCAACCATTTTCTCCGTGTGTTATTAATTTTTTCAAATTACCGACAGGAGTTGAAATAACAGGGATCCCTCTTCCCATTGCCTCTAGGGCTGTCATCGGTAAGCCTTCATAGCGAGAGCAAATAATTAATAATCCAATGTCCTGCCAGATAGTATCCATTGAATTTTGATGGCCATGACACATCACATTGGTTGGTGCTTGTTGATTTATGTCTTTTTCCATAGGGCCGGAGCCATAAACATGAAATTGATGCTTTGGGTGCTGCTCGGCTAATTGAATGAATCGGTCCGGCGCTTTTTCATGGCTTAATCGCCCCACAAAAGCAATATTGGTTCCTTGAGACAAAGAAAGATTTTTTGTTGATATGAAATTATTTAATACCGTTGTGTTACTTGGTATACGCAGATTAATGTTTTCACTGACAGAAAAGTTGTGATGACTTAATAGGGCGGTCCAACGGTCTAGAAAATCATAAATTGCCAATTTACCTTTACTCACTTCCCCGGCATGAAACGTATTAATAAAGCGTATTTTTTGATGGGAGGTAAGTAAAGATAAACGCAGTAACCGTGAGTATATCGCCGCTTTGTAACCGTGAGAATGGATTACAGAAGGGGAGTGGTGACGAGCATAACGAAATAAATCACGTAATGATCCATTTAAAAAGCGATAAGGAATATTAGCGTCGTTTAACAAACTGATCAGAGGGTGCGTGTGTTCGTATTGACGCAGAAAAATAACTCGAACCGAACGTTGGAATGATCTTAGTCCTTGTGCAAGTTGCAAGATGTGGGATTCAATGCCTCCCACATCTTGGCTGTCTAATAATAACCAAATATCAGTGTTTTTTTTATGAATCTGACTCTTCATACGCTTCCCATGCCTGTTTTTTTCGATACAGGGTTGATGGGCTTAGTTCTAGCAATACCGCAGCATTGAGAACATTTCCATCGCAATGGTCAATGGCATTTTGAATGACTTCTCTTTCAATATCAGCCATAGGGCGAATCGTACTAGTGTTAACGTCTTGATGATGCGCTTGAGTAGGTTCAGTTATTGGTTGGGCTACCGCCTCGGCCTCTTTATATACTTGTGTTGGTGCTTCTCGTGATGCCATTGGTTTTACAATAGGAGAGGCTAACGGTTGATTTAATGGTGGTGGTAGATGCTCTATTGCCACATGAGTTTCATTATGAAGAACCACGACGTTTCTGATGATATTTTGCAGTTGGCGAACGTTTCCTGGCCATGCGTAATTACACAGTCTTAATTCAACTTCACGAGACATGGCTTTGAATTTCTTTTTGTCTTCTTTTGCGTATTTCTTTAAGAAGAAAGACGCAATATCAATAATATCAGTGCCACGATCTCGCAGTGGTGGCATTTGAATAGGAACGACATGAACTCGATAATAGAGATCTTCTCTAAAGCGACCTTCGTTTACCTCGGTAAGAGGATCTCGGTTAGTCGCACAAATAATACGAATGTTTGTACTGAGTTCTTTACTTCCGCCTAATGGGGTAAAGCGTCCCGTTTGTAGAAATCGCAGTAATTTTTTCTGCATTTCCAATTCCATTTCGCATAACTCATCGAGAAATAACGTGCCACCGTTAGCCATCATTGCCGCGCCTTTACGATCGGTTGTTGCCCCTGTAAACGCCCCTTTTATGTGACCAAATATTTCACTTTCCATTAAGTCTCTAGGGATGGCACCACAGTTTATTGCGACAAAAGCTTTGTTGTTGCGTTGGCTTTGATAATGAATGGCTTCTGCACAGACTTCTTTACCAGTACCACTTTCACCATAAATGAACACGCTAGCCGTGGTTGGAGCTACAGCATCAATGGTTTTGTATACCGCTTGCATTGGTAGGCTTGAGCCAATAAACCCTTGATATTTTTTACGGTTAAAGGTGTTCTGTAGATCTTCGACTAACCCTTCTAATTTATTACGTTTTAAATGATTAGCGATAGAGGCTTTTAAGCGATTAGCTTGGATGGGTTTTTCAATGAAATCATCAGCACCGCTTTGTAATAAATTGACGGCGATATTAATTGTTCCGTGTGCAGTTGCAACGATGACGGCACATGGCAATTGTTTTTCTTTCATCCATGCCAGAACATCTTGCCCAGACATATCAGGCAATTTTAAATCAAGAATCACCAACTGTGGTGGATTCTTCTCCATGAAAGCTTTTGCTTGCTCTCCTGTGGTGACATGAAAGAATTCATAAGGCTCATCCTTTACATATTGTTTGTAGAGGATAGCCAAAGAGGTTGAATCTTCAACTAAAAGTACTTTTTGTAGCATAAGCAACGTCCTGTTTTACCTAGCAGTTTTTTATTGTACTGTTTTTTTGATTTTAATTTGTGAAGCCTAAAGCGTTTCGTTGCTCTAGTGCTAAAAATGACTCTTGTGCGATGTCTGGTAATAAACGGGCCTTGGCCAAAGCATCATCAAATTGGTGTTGAATACAGTGTAATTCTATTTGGCGAGCAATGGCAGATAAGGCAGCATTACCAAGAGTGAGAGAGCTGCTTCCTAGCGTATGGGCTTCAAATTCTAGTACATACAAGTCTTTAGTATGGGCGGCATTTGTAATGGTTTCAACACGCTCTTTGGATTCTATAAGATAGAACTTAATTAATTCGGGCATGACACTAGCGTCGGTATCTTTGATGATTTGTTGAATAATCTTTTCATCAATTAATACCATAGAGGGTTCGTCTTCTTCTTCTTTCTCTTCATTTTGTGACGTAGTTTGCATTTGTAGTGTTGGCGATTCTGAAATGGTTTCATCAACATGATAATTATCTTGTTCTGATTTTTTTTCTTTTTTTATGTCGACTTTAGATGAGGCGATTTTTTGATCTTTTATCGGAGTATCAATAGGCTGCAACTGAGCTCGAGTGACTAATACCCCGATAAAAAAAGCGATACTGATTGTCGATATTAGTTGAAGGACTCCTGAGCTAAATTGAATAGCTAAAATAAGAAGAACAATAAAGGTAATGATGCTGGCCCATGTTTTTGGTGCTGTTTTTTTATATGTGTTCATAAGTTGCCTCTCATCTCTAAAGTGCCATTTCATTAGTTTTTGCGTTCAATTAAAAGCAATAATGCATCATCATTAGGAGGTGTCCCTGCTAATTTATCAAAGCACTTCATTACGTCTTCTAGAGCTTGTTCGATTGGCTTATGTAGCGTTGATACTAAGTTTTCTTTTAATGCGGTTTCTAGCGTTTCTCTTTCTGAAATGGAATCACCGGATTCAAATAGTCCATCCGTGAATAGAGCTAAACGCTCACCTTTCTTTAGTGTTAAGGGCTTTTCCTTATATTTTGTTTGTGGTAATAACCCCGGCAATGTCCCTTGGATATCGATAGTCTGTAGCCCTTTTGATGAAATGTGGAGAGGGGCAGGGTGTCCAGCGCTACTGATCTTTATCGTATCACCAGAAATGAAACTTAAACAACAACTTGTTAACATGGTTTGTGACAACAGTTGGTCTTTAAATGCATTATTTGAGAGGTGAGATAACAATTGTGCGGGTTGAGTGATATCTGTATTTTGCATTAAACCTCGGATGTATCCAGCATAAGCGTAAGCGAAAAACTTGGCACTTTCATCGTGGCCCATGACATCCGCAAGTAATAATAGTGATGTCCCTCCTTCTGTTTTAGAAAGTAAAAAATCGCCTCCGCCCTGACCTGTATTACGTTGCTGGGATACGATTTTCCAATGGGAGGAATTAAGTTCAGTATGTGGCAGTAATGTATTTGTTATTTTTTGATTTACCCGTTGAGAAAGAGATTTATATACTTGTTCAAAGCGAGCTAATACACGATGTATAGAGAGCAATAATTGTTCTTTCTGAATGGATTTATCTAAGTAATCATCAATACCAAGTTGATTCGCATTTTGTAAGGTATGTGTATCTTGTAAACGCGACAGGAAAATAAAAGGAGTAAAAAACGTGTCCTTTTTTTCCAGTTGCGATCTTAGTTCTAATCCACTCATTTTGGGCATTTGAATATCGGATATGATCAAATCTACCGTTTCATGATTTAAAAATTCAAGCGCCTCTTCCCCGTTATTTTTTGTGGTAATTGTGAATTCTTTTTGAAGATAAGCTTGATAAAGGATCCTTAGTGTAGCGTCGTCTTCGACAATCAATATATGATGTTTTTTTTGAAAAGTAGTGCGATCCCATTTTAAAGTCAGAACATTATTTTGATGCGAAGAAGTGTAAACAACCTCATCAGTTTGGTTTTGAATGATATCGATACCCCGACCGCCACATTTTAAACTAAAGTCGCTTATATTTGCATTGATGTGCTGTTTTGTTGGGTCCCAAACCTCTCCCGTGTCAGTGATGTCTAATTGCCAATACTTTGTTGTTTTCTTTAAGGCGACGGTGATGTTTTTACTGGTTTGTTTTGGATGAAGAACAAGGTTCGTACTCCATTCAGAAAAGCAAAGTAAGCACTGATGTTTAAACGTTTGATGAATATCTAAACGGTCGAGTATCTTAGATAATGACTGACGTAATACTCTGACTGAGTTCAATGATGTTGGTTGAGTGTCTTCAAAAAATAAAACGGAGTTAGTCATCATTACACCACTGTTGATAAGAATCGATTACGTTGAATCATAGAAATTAACTTAGTAGAAAGGCGCTTAGGTAAAAAGTGCAAACGTTCAATCTTGCTACAAAGTTCCTTTTTTAAACTTAGATTGTATTTATCATTTAAAACATACCCGGTGATATTTGCTTTGTTTTTTTCTAATAACTCTATTGCGGCTTGAAATTCGGCTTTTAGGGTTTGTCCTGATAGTACGACGACGATGGTTCCGTCGCATGAGCCCGCAATGGTTTGAGCGGGAATGCTTTCGGCGTGTAATTGAGATAGTGAAGACGAATCTATGATGACCTTATCAAATTCAGTAAGCCATTTAACTATTTGTTTTTTTAGGTTTTTAGGTTGACGAAGTTCCATAATGTCGGCTTTATCGGTTGGCGTAGGAAGCCCTGATAAGACGATATTATCTTGCACTGTCAAAGCGAGATAATGTGGGGTAGATGTCGGGTTGAGTGTTGATTCTGGTATAAAAGATAAAGCCGTTAAACTTGGGTTTAATAAATTAAGATCAACCAGAAGCGTTCGATAACCTGCCAATAAGTGTCGCTCAGTCAATGCTTGGGCTAAAGAGGTAACCCCTTCTCCTGAATTGGTTGACGTAATACACAATGAACGACATTCTTGTTGTTCTAATTGCAAAAAGACTTGTTCAATTTCCATGTTGCATGATGGTATTTTCATTACAAGGCTCCTATTAATGCAATAGTTGCTACGACTTGAAAAACATCTTTCATTACGACTCGAACTTGTTCCATTGTACTTTCATCTTTATTGGGAATGTAGATAGTATCACCGGCTCTTAATACAGGAAGGCTTCTGAAATCAGCAGTACGACTGAACTCTACAAGATCAAATGTTCTTGCTCGCCCTTTATCTAGAGAGTGATTTACCACACTGATTTTCTCTAGATAAGCGACATTACTTGGGCCTCCCGCTTCTGCTAATAAATCCAATAACGTCATTGAGTCATTGAAACGGTAGCGTCCCGGTTTGTTGATCGCACCAAGTACCCTAATGGTCGTTTCTTTGCTTTCATTAATCCAAATACGGTTTTTTTCTGGGATATAAATGGTATCGCCTGTTTTTACAATAGGGAGTAAGGATTCATCGCCTGTTTCAAAATAAAGCGCTAGATTTAACTTACTTACTTTTGAGTAAGTTTTATCACGATGCGTCACTCGAATATTATGAATATCGGCATCCAGAGTTGGACCGTCAGCAGCAGATAAAATATCTAGAAAATGCATTTCATTGGTGAAACGGTAACGCCCCGCGGCATTTACTTGACCAAACACGTAGATTGAACTGTCTGAGCTTTGACGAACCCATTGTGCTTTATTGTCTGATGGATCTTGAGGCAAATCATGAACTCGAATGGTTGCCCCTGCTCTAATGGTTGGCAGGGCAGAGTCTGGTTTTCCTTTGGTAATAAATGAATCTAAATTAAAAGTATAAACTTGATTATTACCTTCACGGTCAGGGGTTACGATTTCGATTCGAGTTGTGTCTCCTCGAAGGGTTGGACCACCGACATGAGCTAATAAATCTAAAAATGACATTTCATCTGACCATTCAATACGGCCTGGATGTTGTACTTCACCTAATACTCGAACAGCACGACTTGGCGCTATTTTTAACCACGACTTTTCATTCATGTCTGTTTTTTCAGGAACAAAAATCGCGTCACCAGCCGAAATTACAGGTGGGCGTTGGTAGTTTGTTCCTTCAGTATAACCGGATAAATCAAAATTAATTACCGCACCATTGGCTTTAATAATTCGTATTTGACGAGATTCCGCAAATCGTGTTGGTCCACCTGAGTTCGCTAAGATATCCATAAAGGTAGCGCCTTTTTTACCTTCAAACGCACCAGGTTTTGCTACTTCACCCATGACATAGACCATGTTTGAGCCCGATTTGATTTCTTCTTCTTGTTTTGGAACAAAGATGGTTGACCCGACTTCAAGTGGGGGCAGTAAACTGTCATCACCGGTATCTAAATAACGTTTTAGATTAAATAGGGCGGGTTGGTTTTTTGAGATAACTCGAATTTGTTCGACACCAGCGTAACGGGTAACCCCACCAGCACGCATTAATACATCAACAAGATTGGTTCCTGATTTATAAGAGAACGTCCCTGGAGCGTTTACCTCACCAAAGACTTTAATCGCTTTTTTACCATCAGTTGCATCACCGGCTTGGGATAATTTTGATGGATCAAACTCTTGCTCGATATTACCAACCATTGGGGATGCAGGGATAAATAACGTATCTAATGATTGAAGTTTTGGAAGTAAAGATTGATCACCCGAGTCTAAAAACGCTTTGTAATTAAAGGTCGTCACTTTGTCTGAACGACGGAGTTGCAAGCGGTTTAATTGAGCCCCAGAGCGTAAGCCGCCAGCCGCATAAAGAGCCAGTTGAACAGAATCACCATCTGATAAGGTATATTCCCCAGGTTGTTTTACATAACCTTGAATATTGATGATAAGTTGGCGCTTACTTACAAAGACTTGCAGGTTACGTAAATCTTGTAATATGGTTTTTAAACTTAATGTGACACTAGATACCATCTGAGCTTCAGTTTTTCCTGAAACGAATAAAGGTCCAATTTCTGGCAATATTACTCGGCCTTGTTTATCCACTTGAAAATCTTTGTTTAAAGACTCTTCACCTGGCAACATGATGGTGATGACATCACCAACACGAATGGTTTTTTCCGTGTCTTTTGAGTGCACCATTGAGATAGAAGAGAACAAAATGGTGATGAATAAAATATGAATAATACGCATGATTTTGTCCTTTGTTATTGTTCAAGTTGCAAAGGTTGGTCAAGTTCTAATAATTCAATAGTGACTCGACGATTGGTTAATCTTACGTGAGGCTCTGTCCCTTCAAAATAAGGGTCGTCTGAACCAACAGCATCAACATGAATACGGGTTTGCTCAAGACCAAAAATACTCAAGTAGCGCTTCACTTGTTTTGCCCTTTTAAGTGCAAGTTCTTGATTTCCATTCTCTTCACCAACCGCATCAGCATGGCCAGTTACGAGTAATTTAAAATCTTTATTTTTAATCAGTAATTGAGATGCCTCTGATAGGTTCACCACATACTTAGGATTTAATTCAGCAGAGTTAAAAGCAAATTGATTGTCTCGGTTTAAGAGATCATAGATTTCTTGTGCTAACTCGATGTCTGAATTCCCTGAATTTGAATCTGATGGTGGCTGACAAGTTTCTTGTCTTTTAACATAATCCAGTTGGCGCTCTAATCGTGTTAATAAATTTCGTTGAATGATAAGGTCATTAGCCGCATCTAGCTGTAGTCCTCCCTCTAACTCACGAGCAATACGGGCTTCGTTTTGTTTTGCTTGATGAACGGTTGCAGGAAAGCACCATTCTGCTTTTTCTAAAATAAGAATATCAAGGTGGCGGGCGGCAAGTTCCCAATCAAAACGTAATCCATGTTCTGGGCCTAATGGTTGGTCTGGCATCACGGGAGAAAATGCAGCTTGAGGATAATTTTCTGCTTCTCCACCTTCACCAGGTTCGGCAAACGAAGTACAACCTGAAATAGAAAGTAATCCAACGCTTAGAATGAGCAATTTTTGTTTGTTCATGATGTGCCTCTCCATGTGTTCGACGATCCATTAAAGCGAAATAATTAATGTGTTATGTTGTTTACAGGAATCGCATTTTCAATACGAAGTAGTTTAAGTAGCTCTAAAGGTTGGCCATGCGCGTTTTGAATTTGCATAGTGCGTTCCTTTTCAATTAATCGCTTGTATAGATAAACAATGGCGCCAATTCCTGAAGAGTCTAAAAACGCCACTTGAGCTAAGTCGATATGAACTTGACGATGCTCTTGTTCAATGACTTCATCGATAGTTGGTTGGATATCTCGGCAGCCGATAGCATCCATGTCCCCTTGTACTGATAAAACGAGTACTTCATGATTTGTTTCAAATTGATGTAGTTCCATAATTATCTCCTAAGAATAAATCAATGTTGTATTGATAAGTTTAATAGAGCAGTAAGTGTGCCAAAAAAATTAATATTCAAATTTCAGGTAGTTATGTGTTTTATAACTACATTACGAATGATTTTATTGAAGACATTCTCAATTTGCATTGCAGTTTGCAGAGTAAGAAGCTTATGTGAAATTAAGTTAAATAGAGATGAGTAAATAAAGAGGAAAGATCGTATTTTAAAATGTTAACTTTTTGAAAAGAAGAAAGTTAATTAGATATATTAAGTTCGATAATATGAATGCAAAATGAGTATCATTATAGTAGTGAGTAAATTGTTAATTATTTTGTAGGAAGAGTCTTAAATGGACGCTGTTCATTTGTTATCACATGCTTTACTAGAGTTGAGTTTGCTGATGTAGCACTTTTTTCCTCAATAAAATTGTCGTGTGTATGTAGTGCTTTTAAGACAACGTCTCTTCTATCCATTAGATTCTGAGATAAAGGCATATCTTTAATTAAAGATACCATCGCGCTTATTTTTGTCGGGTTATCTATACTCAACGCGATATAATACTCCAAGATGCCAATGATCACTTCTGAAGAGTATGGGAATTGAACAAAGGTTTTCTGATAACGGTCTAAGTTATTTGTTAACTCATTAACAGGTAAAACTTTATTCTGATGGTTATCGATTTGATTGATAGTGTATGACAATAACAATATTGACTCCTTTAGATCTGAGTCATTCTTTAATATGTTAAGGTAATCTGTGCAATAGTCATTAAATCGATGTTTAGTTTTAATAACAGAGTTGACTCTTTCAAGTAACCATAGCTCTCCAAAAAATGATAATAAATAGAGCAATTCAATAAGAACCACTGAATTTAATTGATGTAAATTATCAAAAAAAGGTTGAACGACTTTTAAGGTGATTTGCTTTGCTTTAATAATATCGCCGTTTGTTATTAGCTGTTTACATTCACTAAAGCTAAATAGAACACTCAATTGTATTTTTTGTGTATCAGTTAAACGGTACTCAGAACGACGAACAAAATTTTTCTGCTCAAGACGTAACTGCTTTTTATCACTTTCCGATTGGCAATTTTGAATGTAACTTTCGTAATAACTGAAACATTCCGCGACATAAGAACCCCAATTTTGGTCTGCAATAGGCAAATGATTTGCAAGTAAATGAGAAGACTTAAGAAAATAAACTTTGTTATTACAGCTTAATGCAAGCTTCATTGCTTGTAGTGATCTTGAAGGTACGCTAGGAGTAAGATCTAACGCTGTATGGGCTGAAAACAAAGCGTCTTCATAGCGCAATTGTTTAATTTGTAATTGACTTAAAAAATCAAAAGCAGAGGCAAATAAAGGATGTTTTCGGCAAAGAGATTCTGTTTTATCAATCAATTCACTAGGCGTAGTGAGTTCAAGTTCCGCTTCTAGCTGTAATTTTGTGAGAATGTAATTTCGTCTGTTAATAAATTCTGGCTGTTCACATAACTTAATTAAGTTTTCTTTATCGTTAGGAATGAAGAGATCAAATAAAAAGAGATCTAATTCATTTAGATTTTTATTTTTGGCTAAAGAGATGGTTTTTTCTTTAAGAATATCTGCATTATTACCTTCTTTTTTTAAAAAATAGAGATACTTAAAGAACTGAAACTCTTGATAAGCATCGGCCATTTTATAGCTAAGTATCGATTGGCTGATGGGTTTACAAAGATAATCCCCATTGCCTTTTGAGAGGGTGCTTAGTACTGTTTGTGTCGTATTATCCCCTGAGATAGTGATAACTCGTGTATAAGGTTGGATAAATCCCTTTTCTCTTAATAAATCATAAAGTTCTGAACCATTTAAGACTTGCTCCAAGTGATAATCAATAAATAACAAAGAGTAGTGTTTTTTAGAACACATTTGAAGAGCTTGTTGGTAAGATTTTGCATAACTTATTGATTTAAAACCTAACAGCATGAGAAGTTTAGATAGAGACAAAGACGATACCCGACAATCGTCGACAATTAAAATATTAAATTGGTCTGTTTTTTTTGTATTCTCTCTGTTTTTTAATAAATTCATAATGTTAGATTATTTCATCCTTGTTATTTTTTCTAATAACATTTCTTTTTTGAACGGTTTGGCTACATAGTCATCCATTCCTGATTCATAGCATTTAGAAATATCCTGATCAAGAACACTTGCGGTAAGTGCAATTATAGGAATTTTCTTCCTGTTTTGTATCTTCTCTATTTCTCTGATTTCTTTAGTTGCAGAAAAACCATCTTTAATTGGCATCATGCAATCCATTAGGATTAAGTTATAGATGTCATTTTTTTTAAATTTTTCTATGGCTTCTTGGCCATTATTCGCGATATCAAAAGTGTATCCTGAACTATTTAAAAACAAAGAGGCTACTTTCTGATTAACAAGATTATCTTCAACTATTAGTATGTGTTCTGTTGTTGGTTTTTTTTCTAAATGACGATGATCAGTTGCTGTTTGGAAAATAGGATTTTGTTGATGTTGAACAGAAGTAATAGGTATATTTTCTGAGTGAAAAGCTAAAGAATGAGCTAATGTTTTGGTAAAGCGATAACCAAGCAAAGGATAAGTGACTAAACCATCAATGATTGACTCAAAATGGGCGGCTCGATTTTGATGATTTTGAATTAAAACAATAGATGTTTTTTGGTATGTTTTACGAAGTGCTAATAGTTTGTTTTTACAACACATATCCACGCAGTTATCAATGCAGTAAAGGATGATGGCTTGTTCTTTATCAAACAAAATAATATCGTCAACAGATTCGACAGTGATGAATTTCAGTAAGTGTTGATATTTTAATTCTTCTAGAATTGCCGTTTCAAAACTAGCCTTGTTACCAACTAAAATAATTGAAGTACGATCTAATCCAGTTGCGGGTAATGTGTTTTCATGAACAATGTCAGTATTAATTGAAAAAGAAAAATCGCTCCCTTTGTTTTTTTCAGAAGTGACCTCTAATGTACTCCCCATTAGTTTTATTAGTTGCTGAGTGATGGCTAACCCTAACCCTGTTCGACCATATTGACGTGTAATAGATTTGTCTTCTTGCATAAACGGCTCAAAGATCTTTGTTTGTGCTTTGCTATTTATCCCTATACCTGAATCTGAGACTGAAATAGAGACTCGCCCTTTATTCATGCTTGTTGATATAAAATCAACGGTAATAGTAATGTGACCCTGATGAGTAAACTTAATCGCGTTGGAAGTTAAATTCATTAATATTTGTTTGATCCGGTGCTCATCTAACATTAAATAGCGAGGTAAATCTGGAGATATAGCCACATTAATATCAAGATTCTTTTCTGTCGCTTTTGAGAGACTGATGGATATGGTGTCAAAAATAAGCTCACGTAAATCGGAACTGTGAATCTGAAGAGTTAAGTTACCCGCTTCGATCTTTGATATGTCTAGTATGTCATTTATTAAAATTAACAGCGTTTGAGAAGAGGTTTCTATTGTATTGAGGTAGTCATATTGAATTGGTGACAGTTTTGTTTCTGATAAAATGCCCGACATACCAATAATACTATTCAGGGGCGTTCTTATTTCATGAGACATATTGGCTAGGAAAGTACTTTTAGCTAAGTTTGCTTGTTCAGCTTCTTCTTTTTCGCCAATGATTCTTTCTTCATTTTTTGCTCTTTCTGATATTAATGCATTGATTTTTTTAGAGAAAAAAGTCAGCTCATCATTGCCACTAATATGAATTTTAGTTGTGAAATCATGATTCTTTTCAATTAAAGCCATCGAGTGAACGACAGTGGTTAAGTATGAACTAATTCGTTTTGATAATGAAATACCAAGGTAAGACATAACAAGTAAAGACAGCAACAGGGCGCTGATAGAAAATAAAATCGTGTAGTAACTGACCTGTAGCTGATTTTGTAGATTAATTTTCAGCTCATTAGTCAGTACTTTGGTTACGGATTGGATTAATAGCAGTCGATGGTGAAGTGCTTGTATGCTTGAATTCATGTCTCTTATTGAATAATTTGCTGCTTTGTTTTTGATCACATCGTTGCGAAATTTCATGCTGTTAGTAAAGCTGTCATTGGTAAATGTGTTTAGTAAAAGTTCGATGTTAGAGGTGTGTTTATCCATAGATATGAACTGGGTAATGTACAGTTCTTGACGATAAAATAGAGAATATAACTCGTCGTGATACTGCGTTTTTTCAGAGTTCACATCAAGATTTATATACCAATTTTCTTGTGTAGCCCAATAATTGAGTAACTGGAGCTGTAGGATTATCCTTTGTTTTTTATTTATATCGTTAGATGAGAATGGTAGCTGCTCAGCATGTTCTAGTGTGTATATTGTATTCAATACATCAGATACAGAAGTTGACCACTCTTCTATATCATCAGTAGAAAAATTACTGATTTTAGAGTTAATTTTTATTAGTTCATTCAGTGCAGTGTCCAGTTCGGGGGGATCATTTTTCTTTATGTGAGAGCGTAATTGCTCTAAAGCTATTTTGGATGAGGATTTCTCAACATCATTATTATTTTCATATAATGAGTTTAAACGTAAGTTATGCATGGCAGTCGCGTAACTAGATAAGGTCTCATTAAATAACAATCGTTCATTAATCGCACTGAGAGTACTTAAATTATGAAATTGTGTACGTATCTCTTTTGCGGATAAAAAAAATAAGACAATTAAAGGGAGAATAATTAAGGTCAATAACCTTAATTTGATAGAAAACCTATTCATTAATGACATAAAACAATCCTTGTTGGAAAAAGCCATTCGTCCTGACCTAATATTAGGAAGCATAGGATATTAAACAAAAAAAAGTAGTCATTTGTGTGATATTACGAAATTTTTTGTTGCTATATAGGTGAGTTTATTGCTGATTTTATTGTACTTTTTTGATTTTTTATCCGAGTTGTGAGTCGGTATGATTGAGAATCATGCTACTTTTCAATGCATGATGTAAATACACGTTTCAGTCAAAATAAAATCAGAATGATATACCTTCGATAAGTTAAAAGTCATAGATAAAAAGAAAGTTAAGTAGGACTTAGGGCTCTTGGTAGCGTTTAACGATAAAATCATCAATTAATACGGATGATAAATAATGAAGTTAAATAAGAGGGGATAACGTAAATCAGCGTGGTTTACTATTTATTGCAATAACAAGCAGGTGAATATAATGGAATTTATAGTAAATTTAACATTTTAACTGGTTATTTAAATAAAAAGTGTTTTATTGCCTTATTTGTCATTAACGGATATTTTTAACAGTGTCAATATCATGACGTCTTAAATTTGATATTTTGTGTCAAGTATTCGTGACGGAACTCCCATTACCTTTATTTACTAGGTGAAATTATTGTTACAGTATTGTGTATTAAACGTATTTGCACCATAGTTTATTTATACCTCTGAATATACAGATGGATAGATAAATAATATTACGTTTGCTAGGTAAAGGATATTGTATGATTAGTTCAGGTAAAGATAAAAAAAACACGGTAAATAGTACGTTAGATTCATATTCATTATATTTAAAAGAAATAAATAGATATCAACTTCTTACAGCAAAAGAGGAGGTTAGCTATAGCCGATCTTATAAAATGGGATGTATGAAATCTAGAAATAAATTGATTGAATCAAACCTACGCCTTGTTGTTAAAATTTCAAATAAATACAGAAACAGAAATCAAACAGATTTATCACCACTTGATATTATTGAAGAAGGTAATTTAGGATTGATAAAAGCGATTGATAAGTTTGATCCTGAATTAGGATATCGTTTTTCAACTTATGCTGTTTGGTGGATAAAAGAATCGATTGAAAGTGCTCTGTTTAATCATTCAAGAACGGTACGTCTGCCAGTTCATATAACCAAAGAGTTAAATGTCTACTTAAGAGCGGCTCGTGAATTAACGAAATCTCTTAAAAAGGAACCCTCGATCAGCGATATTTCTTCATATTGTAAAAAAGAGGCGGGTAAAGTTAATAGAATCATGGAATTAGTGCCATCTTCTTCAACCTTTCGCTCTGCTTTAATTGAGGATAAATCATCAATTATGGTTGATTTATGCATTAATGATCGCGCTAAGGATCCTGATGAGTATCTATCTAAAGTTAATTTAGAAGAAAATTTGTCATCTTGGATTAACTCTTTACATGGAAGAGAAAAGCAAATTATTATTAATCGTTATGGATTATTTGGTCATAATATTCAAACTCTTGAAGAGTTAGGCCGTGATCTGGAATTATCAAAAGAACGTGTTAGACAAATACAGTCAGAAACATTGATTAAGTTAAACACTATATTTTCAAGTAATAATCTAAATTTAGAGTCAGCATTAGGATAATTTTTCTGTCTTAACATTGAGGTACTCTATATGAATGTTTATATAGTTTTTAATGTATTAACTGTGTTTAATATTATTGCATTACTTTATTCTGCTTTCCTGATTAATAGGATAGGATTACATAATGTTAAGTATATAAAAACATATTTATCAATTATTTTTTCTGTTTACCTTGGTGTTTTTCTATACATCGAAGGTTATTTTATAAATTATGGTTTTATTGACCGTTCTGATACCGTAGTTTTAGTTGTAACAACAATAGCGACTCAAACGTTAGTTATGAGTTTATTGGTAATGAGTCGTTTACTTAATCATTTTTTATTAATAAAAAAAATAAATAATAATTATGGGATTCTAAGCTCTAATATTAAGAGTGTTACGTATAAAAAAATCATATCTACTAAAATAGGTTCAGGGATCCCATTTAGTTTTATTAAGATAAAAATTAACAACAACAATAAATTAATTGATACATCAACAAATAAAACCTTCACTAAAGTGATATCTCATGCCGTATTGATGTTAAAAAAAACCTTAAAAAATAAGCATTTGGATTTTTTTCATGATAACCGTGAGATTATAATAATTAGTTATGCAACAAATAAAAATGAACTTACCGAGATTGCGACAGAAATGCACGATGTGTTGATATCGCCTATCTTAATGAATGAGAAAAACTTTCTTCTTCAACCCATTATGGGCTGTGTTATCTGTACATCAAAAGCAACCAATACTGATGAAGTTATTAAGCAAGCAGATATCGCTTGTTATAAAGCTAAAAAGTTAGGGTTAATTATTGATTTTTACCGCAGTACTTATACTAAATCTATTTATGAAGAAGTAGATATTCTTAATAAATTAATTTATGCCATCCCTCATAATGAATTTGAATTGTATTACCAACCAATAGTAAACAGTATTGATAAAACGATTCATGGTTATGAAGCGCTGATACGTTGGCCTCAAGAAGATGGCACGATGATCCCTCCTGATAAGTTCATTAAAATTGCAGAAGATAATAATTATATCAAAGGGATAACTCGCTGGGTTGTGAATCAGGTCACTCGTGATATTGCCGGTTTTAAGAGAGAGAACTTACACCCACAAGTTCATATTAATGTATCGACGCTGGATCTTCATGATGATGATCTTTATGACCAGTTGTTTACTTTGGTTCACAACCAAAAATTATTACCATCTGATGTGATTTTAGAAGTAACAGAAAGCGCATTAATGACGGATGCTGATTCGGCTTATTTAATGCTATCAAAACTCTCCGAACTTGGTTTTTATATCAGTATTGATGACTTTGGTACTGGTTACTCTTCATTGTCTCTTCTTCGAGTTCTATCATTTAATCAAATAAAAATTGATCAATCTTTTATTCGCAATATGGCTATTGGTAACAGTGATTATGCGATTGTAGCGTCAACTATTTACCTTGCTCATAGCTTGGGGTGTAACGTTGTTGCCGAAGGGGTAGAAGATAAAGAATTGTTTAGTGAACTTAAAGAATTGGGCTGTGATTACATTCAAGGTTATTACATTAGTAAACCAAAGGAATTCATTAAAATGGTTCATTGGTCTCTAAAGCAAATAGAAAGAGAAAAACTTTCAGCGATAGCTTGATGAAAAAAGGCAGCTTTAATTACTTTTTTAGCCTTTTATATCCTAAGTTAACTGTTATGAAAGCAATGAATTCTAATGATGGAATTCGATGCCCTCTGCGTCATTATTGGAGTGATTAAATGGATTTTTACTTTAAGAAATTCGAACATCGAAAACCACCGGAACCTGTCCCCCACAGTAATTCGAGAGAGTTATTATATCAATATTTAGCAACCTGTAATCTAACTTTAGGTATTTGGTATCTATGGTGGCGTTGGAGTTTTGCTTTGAATTATGATGCGTTATGGTTTTCTCTTCCATTGGCGTTTGCTGAGTCTTGTGCATTTATAGGTTCTTTGCTGTTTACCTTTAATTTGTGGAAAACAAAAGACGAGCCGAAAAAAGCGCCGCCGCATAAAATTAAAGAGTGCGTATTAGATACAGAAGAAGATAGACCAATCAGTGTTGATGTCTTTTTCCCTTCTTATGATGAAGAGCCTGAATTGGTTAAACTGAGTATTCTTGATGCCCAAAAAGTAACGTACCCACACGATATAGATATCAATATTTTCATTCTTGATGATGGTAAAAGAGAGTCTATGGCTCAGTTAGCACAAGAGATGAATATTGGGTATATCACAAGGGAAGGAAATACAGGTTTTAAAGCGGGGAATCTAAGAAATGCAATGGAACAAACCTATGGTGATTTCGTTGTTATTTGTGATGCAGATACTCGACCATTCTCAACAATTTTAGAGCATACGTTAGGTTACTTTAGAGACCCAGATGTCGCTTGGGTTCAAACGCCACAATGGTTTTTTGATATTCCAGAAGGTGAGCGTTTACCTAATTTTATGCAACGAAAACTTGGCAAGTGGTCAACAGGAATTGGGCATGGAATTGAAAAGTTTTATGGACCAGTGACATTAGGGGAAGATCCTTTTGTTAATGATCCTCAAATGTTTTATGACGTAATACAACGCCGTAGAAATTGGGCGAATGCGTCATTCTGTTGCGGTGCTGGTTCGATTCATAGACGTGAAGCCGTAATGGAAGCTGCACTTCGTAGTTACAGTGAGCAAATAGTAAAAGAACAATCTGAAATAGAAACACAAATCAGAAAGATGACCAAAGAAAAAACGGTAGATAAAGATATTTCAGATAACTTAAAACAAGAAATATTTATTGATACGGAATTTACACCTTACAAATTCCATGTATCAGAAGACCTGTATACCTCGTTAGTTCTGCATGCGGATTCAGAGCGAAACTGGCGTTCAGTGATGCATCCAGAAGTTGAAAGTAAAATGTTGTCACCCCAAGATTTACAAACTTGGACAGTGCAGCGATTTAAATATTCTGGTGGGTCTATTGATATCTTCATGAATGATAATCCACTTTTTAGAAAAGGAATGAGCCTGAAGCAGAAGCTAATGTATGGGGCGAGCTTCTGGTCGAATTTATCTGCCGTGTGGAACATTATTTTCTTATTGTGCCCAATCGTCTATTTTCTAACGAGCATCGCACCGGTAAGTGCTTATGATGTCACTTTTTATATGCACTTCTTACCTTTTGTTCTTACTGCTGAACTTGCAATGATGGTGGGGACTTGGGGAGTCGCAGGATACAAAGGAAAAACTAATTTTCTTTCCTTCTTCCCTGTGAATTTTAAAGCGCTCTGGACTGTATTAAGAGGGAAAAAAATCAGTTTCCCTACGACACCTAAAGAAAGACAAAGTGGAACGTTTGCAAAATTAGTTATTCCCCAAATGGCAGTGTTTGGATTGAGTTTATTCAGTCTACTTTATGCATGGACTGGGTACTCAACAGGTATGCATGGAAGCTATTCGCTGGGTGGATTAGTACTAAATACGTTTTGGATTATCAATAATATGATGGCGATGTGGGGCATGATAGCTTCAGCGTTTTGGAATCCAAAATCAGATGGTGATGAACAAAAAGAATCAGAACAGGGAAAAGAGGAAGTAGAATATGGAATTTAAAAAAGCACTTGTGAATGCTCGTCACCATCTCGTGTTTATTCTCGGATTAGCGACTGCGTTATTGATTTCATTTACGATTGAAACGCGTGAAGAACCTCAAGTTTTAGGGAATATTGTTTTTGAAAAATCGGAAGAGCTGCCATTAAAGCAACATCGTATTTTAACTCAACAAGAGTATCAATGGGCAAACACGGCTTGGACGTACTTTGAGAATAACTACCAAGAAAATACAGGGTTAGTGAATTCTGTTGATGGCTATGAGTCAACTACCATGTGGGATACTGCGTCATACATTATGGGACTGATCTCGGCAGAAAAACTAAATGTGATCACTGATGATGTGTTTACTATTCGTATGGAGAAGGTTCTACACACGTTATCTCGCTTGCCTCTTGTTGATAATCGTTTGCCAAACAAAGCTTACAATACGGTGACATTGGAAATGGTGGACTACACCAATAAACCAACGCCAAATGGTATTGGTTGGTCAGCGATTGATATTGGCCGTGTTCTCGTGCCGTTAAATATCATTGTTTGGCAATACCCTCAGTTTAATAAACACGTTAATAATATATTAAATGCATGGCATGTTGGTGACATGATTAAAGAAGGCTATTTATATGGTTCCCGTCTTTCAACGTCATCTGACGGTTTTGAATTAGTACAAGAAGGGCGAATTGGTTATGAAGAATATGCAGCCAAATCAATGTCTCTGATGGGGCGAGATGTATTTAATGCAATGAAATATATAGATTACCTGGAATTTAGAACCATTAGTGGCATAGAAGTACCAACGGATTTACGAGACCCTGCAAAGTACCATGCACATAACTATGTGGTAAGTGAATCTTATATTCTTGATAGCTTAGAATTTGGTGCTGATAGTGTCTCAAAAATCTTTGCTCATCGAGTGTATCAAGCTCAAGAAGCGCGTTATCACGAGACTGGAATAGTCACCGCTGTCAGTGAGGATAACCTTGATCAAGCCCCATATTTTGTCTACAACACCGTATTTTCTGATGGCAAAGAATGGAACGCAATTACTGATACAGGAGAAGATGCGTCTGAATTTAAATCGTTATCTACAAAAGCGGCTTTTGGTTGGTATGCATTATACAAAACGGATTATACAGATATTTTAATTCAAGAAGCACAAACGTTATTTTCAGAGGATAAAGGCTGGTATTCAGGTAGATATGAAGCTTCTGGAGAGACCAATAAAGCAATTACTGCGAATACGAACGGTATTGTTTTAGAGTCGTTGGCTTACATTGAAAATGGTTCATTACTTAGCGTAGGCGCTAAATAACTGTTATTGGGATAAGGAAGGAGACCTATCTATGCGTTATATCTCAATTGGTTTACTGAGCTTATTTATTGTGGGCTGTGGTAATAAATATGATCAATTCTCAGAAGATATTGTGGTTAAAAAAGATCATTGGAGCGTCCCTCAAGCTCGTCAAAGTACCTTGACTGAAAAAGAAATGGACATGGCAAGAATCGCATGGACTTATTTTGAAAATAACTACCAAGAATCGACAGGACTCGTAAATGCGGTAAATAATTATCCCTCAGTGACTTGGTGGGATGCTGCATCTTACCTCGCAGGGATGACGAGTGCATACGAGCTAGGGATTATTGATAAAGAAGAATTTGATCGCCGTCTAATCAAATTTTTGACCACATTAAACACTCTAGATCTGTTCCGTGGGGAACTGCCTAACAAAGCTTATAATACGCAGAATGGGGCAAAAGTGGATTACGGTAATCAACCGGGGGAAATTGGTTACTCAGCTTTAGATCTAGGGCGTTTACTTATTTGGCTTCATATATTAAAAAACAGGTACCCTGAATTTGCGACCAGTATTGATTCAGTCGTTCTTCGTTGGAACTTCTGTAACGTTGTCGATGAAAATGGCACCATGTTTGGAGCGTTATTAGAGAAAGATAAACCCGTTCAGTATCTTCAAGAAGGCCGTTTAGGTTATGAAGAATATGCAGCAAAAGGGTTTCAATTATGGGGGTTTGATACATCACAAGCCTCTATGCCAGAACCGTACGGAACGATTAATTTATATGGATATGATGTACCTTATGACACAAGAGACCCAAGAAAGCTTAAAGCCCACAGCTATGTTGTGACAGAAAGTTATGTCTTGGATGCAATTGAATTAGGTTGGGATCTAACAACAGACCATAGTCCTCATGATACGAGTTATTCGAATGGATGGATGGCTGAATTTGCACTTAATATTTATCGAGTACAAGAAGAACGGTATAACCAAACTGGCATTATTACCGCAAGAACGGAGCATCAATTAGCGGGTGCCCCCTATTTTGTTTATGACACTATTTATACGGATGGTTTTGCTTGGAATACGATCTCTGAAAACGGTGATTTCTTACCCCAATATTCAGCCGTTGCGGTAAAAGGAGCGATGGGAATGTGGGTCTTGTGGGATACCGCGTATACTGATTTATTGTTTGACCATATATCCACCTTATATGATCGTGAAAAAGGGTTTTATGAAGGTATTTTTGAAAACGGAACCGGCCGAATTAACACGTTTACATCAAATAATAACGGCATTACGTTAGAAATTTTACTTTATAAAGAACAAGGAAAGCTCCTCACTTATAAAGAGAATGTTGCGCCAAGTCTATGGGAAAAAGCACTAGAAAGTCCATTTGGTTACGAAGGTCAGTGTTTACCAAGAAAGCCAATGAAGCCTTCTCGTTTATAGTATTTATAAAGGAAGATAAATGCTAAAAAGTGCAGTACTGATCTTAATATGCTTTTTCTTGTCATCCTGCGGTGTATTGTATAGAGGCGTCCAAGATGGAGTGACCTCTTTAAATCAATCGCAAGCGATACGACAAGGAAGGCATGGCGAATTAACAGAAGGTGAGCTTGAATGGGCTCGCCTTGCTTGGGTATATGTAGAGAATAATACTCAATTAAAAACCGGTCTCGTAAATAGTATTGATAACTATCCAACCACCAATATGTCAGGTATCGCTGATTATTTATTAGCATTAACTGCAGCTCGAGAATTTGAGTTTATCACCAGTAAAGAACATGACGAACGACTTTCCCTTGTCCTTACTTTTTTAAATGAAATGCCATTAAGCATGGGGCAAATCCCAAATAAAGTGTACAGCACTCAAACGGGTCAAATGGTGGATTACGGTAATCAACCTAACGATATTGGCTGGTCTTCTATTGATGTAGGTCGATTGCTGATCGTGCTTGCCATTGTGAAGCAATATAATCCCCAATTTATTGAATATATTGATAAAGCCGTGTTGAAATGGAACTTTTGTGAACTGGTTAATGAAGAGGGTGAACTTTTTGGTGGCAACGTTAATAATGGTAATGTATTTAGGTACAAAGAAGGGCGATTAGGTGTTGAGGAATATACTTCTTATGGCTATTTAGATTGGCAAATAGTTCCAGATAAAGCAATGAGATTAGACCCATATAACGTAGCAACCATGTATGGGATTGATTTTCTATTTGATGGTCGAGATCCACGGCTTTTTGACGTATTACGTCCAGTGTATAGCACGCCATATTTACGATTGGGGCTAGAGTTTAATTGGGATAATATTGAGGATAGTAACTCTAACGATGCAACGCATAGTAATGAAGTGATGTCAGCAATGGCTGATTCCATGTATCGTATTCAAGAGGCTCGTTGGGATAATGATCGTATTTATACGGCACGTGGAGAGCATATTGTCTCAGGTGAACCTTATTTTGTGTATGATGCTATTTACGCTTTAGGTACGCCTTGGATAACGTTATCTGAAGATGGCAGTTCGTATGATGAACTCGCGTTAGTGTCTACCCGAGTTGCTTTTCAAATGTGGGCGCTGTGGAAATCTGATTATACCGATAGATTAATGATATTAGTCCAAGAGTTATATGATCCAGATAGAGGTTGGTACGAAGGCCGATATGAATTAAACAGCCGTTATGAAAAAAGCATTTCATTACAAACCAATGCTGGGGTATTAGAAGCATTATTGTATAAATCACAGGGAAAACTTTACCAACCTGAGAAAAGTAAAGAATATCGAGATGTGCAGTTTAAATCTCGTTTTTCACATCCAGGTCATTGTTTAGTGGAGACATTCCGATGATACGATACACATTAATACCTTTAAGCGTACTTCTATCATTAAGCTCTTCGTTAAGCTTTGCCAGAGTGGTTGATATTGAATTGTCGATATACAGTAAAGGAACGATGTTAGCGAATAGCCCTAGAGAAAGGCAATCAGCTGAATATTGGCACCAATTATCAAATAAAATTATAGCCTCAGAATCTAAGTTGGGTTCTCAGGTTATGTGGCAATATGCAGGTTTATCTGAAGCATTAGCTGCGATTGCTGCCAATAAGCGGAATGATATAAAAGCGTATGAATACTGGTCAAATAGCACTCGTTATTTATTAACCGGAGGGACAGAGTGGCCTCAAATACAAAAACACCTACACCGCCGTTATGAGCAAATTAATACTCAATTATCCACGCAATTAACGTCTTCTGATGTAGGGATCTCTTTAGATAATCAATGGGAACAAGAGTTAACTATTTTGCAAGTATGGGAAGAAAAATTAGGATTGTTTACCTTTAAAGGGCCTAAGTTGGGTTTGAAATCTAAGAATCCAAATGTAGACGTTTCTGTACCGGCAACGCCTAACTATCATTCACCTCGAGCGATTAAATCTTCTGATACAACAGGAAAGAAAAAGCTAACAGGGTTAGGAGGGGGCTTTTCTCGCGGCCAAAGCTTCATACCAGTAACGAATGAGCCGGTTGATAGAAAAAAGGAAGAAGCTGCTAAAATAGAAACGATAGAATTGCGCAATGGGATTGTTATTACACCAGATGAAGAGTTTGATTACCGAAACGTAGAAAAAGACAATGTTATAAAGAAAGAAGAGAAAAAGGTGGTTGAGAAAGAAAAATATAATCCAATTCATAAAGCGAATATTGGTAATATAGATGACAATAAAGTTGAAATTCTACAACGAAGAACGTTCATGCCAGTAGTTAATGAGCCAGAAAAGTAAGACGGTCAATTCATCAAAACGAAGAAAAACGCTTAAATTAACGTAAGCGTTTACCTAAATAGAAAGTGTTTTTCCCATCTTTGTTCTCATAGGCAATGGTGTCCATTAATTGGTCGACAATAATGAATCCACGCCCTGAAGTTAGCCACGTTTCTGGTTTATCTTCTTCGGGTACGATAAAGCTTTGTTCAGTAGATTGTACTAATACTTCTTGAGGAAGCGCTTGACCATAATCAGAAATCTCCGTGATAAGTAGAGCGGGAGTTTGCAGGTAAGACTTTACTTCGATTACAGGCCCATCTTGATTTAGATAGGCGTGTTCGTAGGCGTTGTTTACCATTTCGACGAGGCATAGTTCTGCTTGATTTATGGTATCTTCAGAAATATTTAATGATGCCCAATAGATCTTAATATCATTAGATACAAATCGAGATGCTTCGATTGAACTAGGATAGGTACTTGAAAAAATAGATTCCACAACGCCTCCTTGCGATTACTTTTCTGTGGTACTTTTCGTATTGGTGAATACGGAGATATCAGATAAGGTATCTTCCATAACGGTAGATATGCACTCCGTACTCAACTCTGAGTAGGAGGTACTGTTCCCTTCACGGTCTATACAATAGTTATTAAAGACTGTTTTTTGATCCAATAGCATAAAATCTTTGATATGAATATAATCATAGATTAATGAATTACGAACAATCGCCTCTGAATCAACCGTACAATTTGGGCTGATAACAGTGGGCCCTTCAATCGTTGCCCCATTTTTTATATGGCAACCACTAGAGATGACAACAGGAGGAGTGATATTACAATATTTTAAATCAATCACCGTATTAATACCTAGCCAAACCCCTGCTTTTATTTGCGTACCAGGAATAGGATAGCCATTCACTTTGCCATTTAATATGTCGTTGGTTACATCCCAAATATCGGTAATGTTACCTACGTCAAGCCATTGAAAATCCATATTTACGGAATAAAATGGAATGTTTTTCTCGACGAGTAATGGGAATAACTCACTGCCTATATCGTATTCTCCTTCTTTAGGGATAAAATCGAAAATAGCCGGTTCAAAAATATAGATCCCAGTATTCGCTTGGTTAGATAACGCAGCTTCTGGTGTTGGTTTTTCTTGGAAATGGGTAATTAGTCCATGGCTATCAGAAACCACAATGCCATATTTATGAATGTCTTCATTTAATACCGCTTTAGTTACAATTGTGGCAATCCCACCTTTCTCTTTATGATGTTTAACTGCTTTAGTTAGATCCAAATCAATCCATGCATCACCACACACCACGACAAAAGTATCATCAAAGAAACCTGAAAACTGTTGGATTTTCTGCATTCCTCCAGCAGATCCTAAGGTTTTGCTTTTGAATTCACCGTTAATGATTTCGCCTTCATAGGAGTAAGACAGTTGGGCATTGAAATGATGACCATCTCTAAAATAGCCTTCAATCACCTCAGATAAATGACTTGTATTAATAACAATTTTATTAATGTTGTGTTTGGCGAAAAGCTCAATCATCGATTCCATCACGGGTTTACCTAAAATAGGGATCATCGGTTTTGGAATTGTGTGGGTAATGGGTTTTACTCTCGTCCCTTTACCAGCAGCTAAAATCATACCTTTCATAATCGTTCCTTTTATACTTTACGCTGACGTAAGCAGTGCATCCTCAAGTGTTGCGTAATTTGGAATTAAACGGTCCATTCGAGTGAGTTTTAATAAGTCTTCTACTGGTTTTTGTAGATTAATAACACTGACTGTTTTACCTCTACATAATTTATAAACCCCCATGATTGCGCCTAGACCACTGCTATCCATAAATCTTACGCTGCCTAAATCTAGGATTAAATGGTCACTAAATTGAGGGAGTAATTCTTCCGCTTCTTTGCGAAACTGAGGCGCTAGTTTTGCGTCAAAACGTTCTTCGTTTATCTGAAGAATTGTGCATTTACCTTGGTCGTTAATTTCGTATTGCATGAGTCATCCTCTTGTTTGAATTTGCCTTTCCACTCGACAGCAAGAACACTGACATCGTCTTCGAACGTATTCGATTCTTGCCATGTTCGTACTCTATTAACGAGTAGCTCGGTTTGTAAATGAGTAGGGTGGGAGCTTATATCCATAATAGATTTTCTAAGCCCGTTCTCGGTAAATTGCTTTGTGGCTTGTTTATTTTCAGCTTCGGTTATTCCATCAGAATAGACCCAAATTTTGTCGCCTGGAGAGAGCTTTATTTGTGATGATTGATAATCAACAAAATCAAAGGCACCTACGACAAAATTGTCATGGCCGATAAGTTCGGCTTTTTTTGAATCGTTGTGTAACCAAACTAAAGGGGGGTGCCCCGCTGAGCAGTAATGCATATCGCCTGTTTTTACATTGAGTACGGCATAGATCATCGTGAAATAGAGTTGAATTTTGTCATCACTGATATAAAGCTTATTTAATTTATTGATAACTTCTTCCGGTGGCGTTATTTGATTATTTATGTCTTTCACAATAGAAGATGGGCCTTCGATAATTGATAAGCTTTGTTGAACAGAAAAAGACATTAATGCGGATGAGACGCCATGTCCCGCGACATCAAAAAGATAAAAAGCGAGATGTTCAGGATCTAGTTGCATATATCCCAGCATATCTCCACCAATTTGAGCACTTGGAATCGACATGTAATTTAGCTCAACACCCGCAAAATTGGTTTGTGTTGGTAATAGTTGTCGTATGAGATCCCCTGCGGAGTCGAGATCTTTTCTAATCGTGGCGTAAGCTAAATCGAGTTCTTGGTTTTTATCCGTAAGCTTATTGTGTAACTCTAAGGTTCTAAAGCCGGCTTTTACACGCGCTTCCAATTCTTTAACATCCGTTCCTTTTACGATGAAATCGTCAGCTCCGGCATTAATACCGTTAATGACGGATAATTTGTCATCTTTTCCTGAGAGTAAAACAAAGAAAATATAACGGTCGAACTCAAGCTCTTTTAATTTTTTACATAATTCAATGCCATCCATTTCTGGCATTATCCAATCACTCAAGACAAACTGAATTTGTGGTTTCTCAGTTAAAATGGTCAGAGCTTCTAATCCATTTTTTGCTGAGATTATCTGATATCCACAACGTTTTAATAGGGATGACATAAACAAAAGGCTGACAGGATCATCGTCTACTATTAAAATGTATTCCATTTAAAATCCTTTTCTTGATGGCCTTTAATTATAAGTATGTAATTGAATACTTTTATCTAGCCTAGGATATATTTTTCCGTAATCAAGGGTAAATAAACTATTTTTTATTTTTGTTTCATTTTACTGGTTTTCTCCCTTACCTTGCCTATTCTTTTTTAGAAATAATGATTAAGTATTAAAAAAGGAAGGGCGGAATATGGATAATAAAACCATTTTAAATATCATGACTCATTCAAATAATTCATTTGATTTAACCTGCGAGAAAGATCAAAAAGAATTATTGTTATTAGCCGATAAATTAAATTCATTTGAAAATATCTCTGTCTCAGAATATAAATCATTTCTAGAATTAGAATCACCCCCACTTATGTTTAAATTAGCGGTTAAATTAGTAGAGTCTCGCCGGCTGCTCATGAATATAACAACGCCATTAACCGTTGGTATTGTTTTTGCTATGTGGGGAGAACATCATCGATTAAATAAAAGATCGAAAATAAACCCTAATGGGGAAAATTCATTAATCACTAAAATAGAACAATTAAGTTGGATTACAGAAGGCACAGGTGTGCACTGGAAACTCTATCCAGTTGATGATGGTTGTCCGCACCATAGCTTCGATATTGCAAATAAAATAGCGCAGGAAAGTGATGCTAAAGATCAAGTAAACGTAATGCGGTTAAATGATGCCATACCGACAGAGACAGGACCATTACAGAACCTTCACCATGTTGATGAGTCGAAAAAAGGCGGAGCAATTATCCTTGGTTGTCAAAAAGCATTAGAGGATGGCATGGATTGTGTTGTTTATACTGATGCGGATAATTCCGTTCATTTAGGACAACTTGGTTTGTTACTTGCCCCTTATATTGAAAATAATACACAGGTTATTTTAGGCAATCGTAAGCATAAAGAGTCTATCCTTGTTAAACAGGAGGAGCGCTGGGGAGTTGGCATTAAAACCCTACGTCATATGCAGCGTATGATTGGTTCGCAAATATTTACCCAAGGAATTAAAGACACTCAAGCGGCGTTTAAACTGTATAGCCACGATGCACTTGTTGATATATTAAAAGCACCAACAGTGTATGATTTTTCGTTTGATACCGATTGGATTTTAGCTTCCATGGAACAAAATAAATCGATAATGACAGTGCCGTTTGCTTTTATTGATTCAGCTGCGGAATCCGCTTCAATTACTCAAGGTCCAATGACGACATGGTATACATTACTTGATGGTTTAGTTAAGGCAGTTAGAGCCAGAAATGCCGAACACAATAATGAAATGGCAGCCATTTTTGATAAAGAAGTGACCTCTTATAAAGATCTCGAATTGATTATTGATATTCTGCCTCCAGAGCTTATGAATGCTGAAGATTATCAATTGGGAGATCCAAAAATAATGTCTCCAAAAGCATTGAAAGTGTGGTTTGATAAAGCAAAAACAAAAACAAAACAACAACCAGCCATGGCTTGATAGTTGTTTTTGTAGCAATAGCATCCTAGATTACAATAAGTACATTAATAAATAAGTCTTCGAGTAAATTGAGGACTTATTTTATTGACGAGGCTCTTTTATTTCTGATAAAGAAAAAGAGGTTATGTGGCTTATCTACGGATGGATTTACGCCTTGATGACAATAAAATACAACCGAGTCATTTTACCGATCAGTGGATTGATATTTCCGTTGTGTTTTTCTTTATCTGCAATTTCTAATGAATACTTATCAAATAGCGCGAAACACAAAAACGCGCCGACGTCCCCAAATATTACTGAACCAAGAAATAGCTCAGCTTCTGAATCGCCCCCTACAGAGGGTGAACATATCTGGAATGGTGTCCAAAGTTCGTTCTATTTCCCTATAGAGCAGTGGGATGATGAACAGGGTTTCTTTCATGGGCTAAGTGGTAATGTAGGCTACAATTATCCATTATTAGATACGCCCTCAGCAAATATTCCAGCAGGTGCGACATCAGGACCTACGAATACCAATCAAACCCTTACATTGTCGCTTAAATACAGTATTTTGGGCAGTTGGTTTGTATCAGGAACTGCATATCATTATATAGACCAAGACCAGCAGCAAACGTGGAACCCTGATTTTACGTATGTGTTTGGTTACAGTGATTGGCGCCCTTATACCTTGAGCTTGGTTTACGCCAATTATGGGGGGAATAGATTCAGTCCTGATGAGGGTGAATCGATGACTCATTTTAATCAAGGAACGTGGTCTCTTGGTTGGAAGTTTCCAATAGTAGAACCTGTGGTTAATTGGTTTACGTTTACTGATGAAGGGAGTATCGGGTGCCAGGTTGATTTTAATTATACCCACGAGTATTTCAATTTAGAGACGAGTGAATATTTAAATGGTCATAAAACGGTATCACTTGGATGCAAATATTCTATTTTTGGGAATTGGTATATTAATGGCACTGCTTTTTATTATTTAGATAAAAATCAACAACAACCATGGAATCCAGATTATACCTATGGCTTTGGTTATTTTGATTGGCATCCAGGAACAATTACACTTCAATATAATAACTATTCAGGCAATCGATGGAACTCCTCAGACAGAGGCGATGATACTGGTCGATTTATTGACGGTGCCATTAGTTTGTCATATTCATTTTCTTTTTAAATAAATTACGCTTTGTCTTAATATTTATGGATATCTAATTATTTATTCCTATTCTATTTATAACGAACCTTATATTACGAAAATGGTAGCGGTGTTGTGAAGTCCTACTTAATGTAATTGTTATTAATAATAGAGAGGTCCAAATGGAAGGAACCAAATATAACGATACAATCACGGGCACATCAGAAGATGATAATGTAAATGCTCAATCAGGTAGTGATCAGGTAGAGGGTTTATCTGGTGACGATCACATTGCTGGCGGTGAGGGCAGTGACGTTATTTCTGGTGGTGAAGGCAAAGACACTATTTTTGGCGATGTAGAATATACCCCTGAGGACAATGCTTCAGAAACCCCTGACGCTGGCTCTGGCGGTGATAGTTGGGGAACGTCTCAATCTGTTTATCAATTTACAGCATCAGAAGACACGCCCGCAGAAGAAGTGACGCATGGCGCGCGATTAGGTAATTATTTAGTTGATGACGTTGGCAATATTACCACCAAGTTTACGCTTAATACGGTATTAACCACGGTGACGATTGAGCTGACGGATCAAGATGGCAATGTGATTAAAACAGTTCAAGCCCCTGTTGATGAAAATGGAGAGGTCAACCTAGATATTAACTTTACGGGTGATGAAATCAGTAACGATCAAGTGATTAACTTTGTCTTAAAAGATCCTAATGGTGATCTAATTACTGACATTGAAGCGGTCGAGTTTGTCGCTCATAACATTTATGACGATCGCATTGATGGTGGTGATGGTGATGATGCCATTTTTGGGCAGCAAGGTTCAGATCTTATCATGGGTGGGGCGGGCAATGATTTCCTCGATGGTGATATAAACGACGACCGTTTATATGGCGGAGAAGGCGATGATGTGCTTATCGGTGGTAATGGTGATGATGAACTGCACGGCGGCGAAGGTAACGATACCCTGTTAGGCAGTGATGGTGATGATACTTTATTTGGTAATGCGGGTAATGACATTCTTCTAGGCGAGCTTGGGAATGATCGTATTGAAGGTGGTTTGGGAGATGACATTATTATCGGTGATGACGGTGATGATGTACTTTATGGCGATGAAGGAAATGACTTATTACTTGGTGGTTCGGGTTCTGACCAACTTTATGGTGGTGAAGGCAACGATGAACTACAAGGTGATGCAGGAAGTGACATTATTGAAGGGGGGGCGGGCGACGATTTCGTTTTAGGCGGCGCTGGCGATGATGTAATTTCAGGACAAGATGATAATGATTTATTACTGGGTGGTGATGGAAATGACCAACTATCAGGTGATGCAGGTAATGATCTACTTTTTGGTGAATTAGGTAACGACACTATTACTGGTGGCCTTGGTGATGACGAGCTTTATGGCGATGATGGTGATGATGTTCTTATTGGCGGAGAAGGTAATGATCAACTCTTTGGCGGAAAAGGAACCGATAGATTAGATGGTGGTTCTGGTGATGATATTCTTCATGCCAATGAGGGGGATGATGTTATTAATGCTGGCTCAGGTGATGATGTTATCTATGCGGGTAGTGGTAATGATGTTATTGATTCAGGTGAAGGAAACGACACTGTTTTTGGTGAAATAGGCAATAATTCCATAGTATCAGGTGATGGGGATGACACAATTTATACCGATTATGGCAACGATGTTATCGACTCTGGTGCGGGTGATGACCTCATTTATTCTGGTTCTGGCGATAATCAAATCACTACGGGGCAAGGGGCTGATGTGGTCTATGCCGATGCTGGCGTTGATACCATTGATACTGGTACTGGTGACGATATTGTGTATGCCGGCGATGGGGAAAACACTGTTGTAACAGGTGAAGGTAATGACCAGGTTTTTTCTGGTTCAGGCCAAGACACGATTCAAACAGGCGCTGGAGATGATGCTATTTTCTCAGGTGGTGGAGCTGATGTCATTCATTCAGGTTCGGGCAACGACGCTGTTTATGCTGGCGCTGGTGACGATATTGTCTATGGTGAAACCGGTAATAATCGACTGGTCGGAGAAGAAGGCAATGATACGTTATATGCAGGTGAAAATGGCAGTGTACTTATTGGCGGGCAAGGCAATGATGAACTTGTTGGGTCGAGTGAAAATGATGAGTTACATGGCGGCAGTAACGATGACCATTTAATGGGTGGTTTAGGGGATGATATTTTAACAGCAGGTTCCGGTAACGACACATTGATTGCCGGTGAAGGCGATGACACCATTTATGGAGACTCTGGTACAAACCAAATTGATGCCGGTTCTGGTAATGATACGATTTATGGTGGTACAGGTACAGATACGATAACTGCAGGCGAGGGCAACGATACGATTTATGCAGGAGCAGGGGCTGATGTAATCGATGCCGGCTTGGGCGATGACAGTATTGATGCTGGCGCTGGGAATGATGATATTGCTGGTGGATTGGGTAACGACAGCCTCTTTGGTGGGGATGGGGATGATACTCTGGTTGGCGGTGAGGGCTATGATTTCTTAGCCGGTGGAGAAGGCAACGATACATTAATCGATGATGGACAAGATACTCTCGTTGGTGGTGGTGGCGATGATACGTTAATAGCTGCAGCAACAGGCAGCCATCAAATGTATGGCGGAGAAGGTAACGATACTCTTGTCGGAAGTGCTGCTGGTGATACGCTTTATGGTGGCGAAGGGGCAGATACCATTCAAGGTGGCGAAGGCGATAATACCTTATTCGCAGGTGGTGGTACCGATACCATAACCGCAGGCTCTGGCGATGATACGGTTTACGGCGAAGCCGGCACTAATACCATTGATTTAGGAGAAGGGACAAACACCTTATTTGGCGGCAGTGGGTCAGATAGTGCAGTATCAGGCAGTGGTGATGACTCCTTATATGGTGGCGAAGGAAATGATTCCTTAGCCAGTGGCAGTGGTGTTGATTATCTTGATGGCGGTCAAGGTGCTGATTTACTTCAAGGTCAAGAGGGCGATGATGTTCTTGCTGGTGGAGAGGGAAACGATACGTTAGAAGGAGGTTCAGGTACGGATAAATTGTTTGCAGGCTCTGGTAACGATAATTTATCAGGGGGAGATGGTCAGGATGAATTGCATGCCGAGTCAGGTAACAATGTTCTTCATGGGAATGATGGAGACGATGTTTTATACGGTGGTTCAGGTGATGATTCATTGTATGGTGATGCCGGCGATGACCGATTAGAAGCGCTTAGTGGCAATAATGCCTTAGATGGCGGAGAAGGGAACGATAATCTTAAATCAGGATCAGGTAATGATACCTTGGTCGGTGGTTTAGGTGAAGATACGCTTGAGGCTGGCGATGGTAGCAATACGCTTGATGGTGGAGAAGGTAATGATAATCTAACTTCAGGCTCTGGCCATGACGTATTGCAAGGTGGCAGTGGCAATGACACCTTAGTTTCTGGCTCTGGTAATGATCAGCTCTTTGGCGGTGAAGACAACGATAAACTGTACGGTGGTTCAGGTTCAGATATTCTTGATGGTGGCGTTGGGGATGACCGATTATTTGGTCAAAACGATAATGACCAGCTTTATGGGAACTCTGGTAACGATTATGTTTCTGGCGGCTCTGGCGATGATAGCCTGTATGGTGGCGATGGTAATGACACCTTAAAAGGTGACAGTGGAAACGATGTCCTTTGGGGAGAACAGGGTAATGATACTCTTCAAGGTGGATCGGGAGATGATGTACTGTATGGCCAAGAAGGTGACGATACCTTATCTGGTGGTGGTAATGCCGATTCACTTTATGGTGATGTAGGTGATGACCGATTATCAGGAGATTCTGGCGCAGATAACCTCTCTGGTGGAGAGGGGAACGATTCACTCTCTGGTGGTAATGATGATGACTATCTTGATGGTGGTGTAGGCAATGATACCTTAGATGGTGGCTCGGGCGATGACCTTATTTTTGGTCAAGAAGGTAATGATTATCTTGATGGCGGCTCAGGCAGTGATCAGATCTTTGCTGGTTCAGGCAACGACACCTTAGTTTTCGACCAAGATGATATAAACACAACCGATGGAGCAACCGTTCACTTTAGTGGTGGCGAAGGCTTTGATGTCATGGTTGTTGGTAGTGATGGTCAAGATAACGTCATTGATATGACACAAACGGCTTACCAAGAAATCGAAGGCGTGGTGGTTAATACCTCTAATACGGAATTGAAAATCGCATTAGATAAAATATTGGTTAATGAGAGTGCTGGAGAAGCAAATGGGCAGTTTGTTTGTTCAGGCGTCGAAACCCTTAATATCGATGGTTCTCATTGGCAATTAACCGGCAATCCATTATCTATGGACAGTGCTTTAAAAGACGCTTATGAAGCCAGTAATATAGATACCACTAGCTTAAATGGCTATACCTTTGCGAACAGTGCCGGTGATGAAGTTACCATCTGGAGTGATTGCGATGAAGACCAAATTACGATAGCAGACCCAAATGACATGGCGTAATTATAGTGTCATTACTGTGATTATTTATTTTTCACTTTAATGAAATAAAGCCCACGTTCCATTTAAATGTAAGACGTGGGCTTTTTTGTAGCTTATTATAATTAAAGAGATAAAAGCCGATGACCGTAATTTTTATCGGCTTTTTAAGATGTTAATCTTCAATACATAACTGACGGTTTTGAGCTGTAATCGATGTATCATTAGCAATAACAAAATGATAATAACTGGAGTCCATTTGGTTTTTTTGCAAGTAAGTTCTAATATGGCTTAGGGTACTTTTAGCTTCGTTATAACGATATAAATAATCTTTATCGCATTTATTCTCTACACTTAAATCTACTTGGTATGAATCAAATTTTTTCATCAATGATTCTACTCTTTCCTCATCAATGGCTTTTTTCTCTTCAGCACTTACCGTTTTTTCTACAGGAGTGTTCTTTAATTTATCTAATTCTGTACGTTGTTGCTCAAGATCAGCCTCTTTAGATTGTAAGGCGATTCGGTCTTTTTCTAGTTGGGTATTCATCTTTTTTTGTTCATTTGCTAATTGCGTTTTCATTTTCCTATTGTAATTCGATTTATAACGGGCCAGCTTACGTTGTTCATTATGTAACTGCTGTTCTAATAAGCTGATAGTCAGATTTTTCTCTACTAAACTTTCACTTACCATACTTAAATCTCGGCGTAAGACGTTATTTTTATCATAGAGTTCAAGCATCTCCTTTTCTAATTGAGAGGTTATACCGTTGTATTCTTCCAATGATGTTGCCATCATTTTTTCTGTCATTAATGCCTTCGTTAATTTCTCAATAGTTTCGTTTTTATTATTAATCGATGAGCTTAAAGACAGCAACATCATTCCGCCGATAAAAACACAAGCTATGAGGAACATAAGGAAAATTTGCAGTTTTTTAGTGTATGTAATCATGAGAACGTTCTCTAATTAATTGGTCGTTAAGCGTTTATTAAACTAAAGTATGCAGCACTTTTTCATCGCAATGTGGACAAAAATAAGAGTGCTTATGTATAAGTGTTTGACAATGTGGGCATGGCAATTTTATGCGATTTTTACTTAATAAAATAAGACACAATCCAACAGGACCAAGTACGTACCCAAGTAGTATTCCAGCAATAAAATTTCCTTTGCGATAACCAATAAAAGCAGTTAAGGCAAAGAAAAACAGATAAAAACTAAGCCAAAAAATCATGAGATATCCTTATTGTTCACGAAATGCTTTGTAGTAAGAATTAAATAAAGGCGCGGTGAGATAATCCCATAGCGTTCTTTTTTCAAGTAAAATTAAAACATCGGTAGGCATACCGGGGTAAAGCTCAACATTGCTTAGCTTGGTGATCTCTTCTTGAAGTAGTTGGATTTTTACCAAGTAACCGGTTTCTTTTTCACCACGTTGATTTAGCCTATCTGCGGCAACGTAGATAACGGTTCCTGTTATTGGAGGGGTTTTACGAATGTTATAAGCGCTTAATCTGACTTTTGCTGTTTGTCCTGTTCTTACTACGTCAATGTCTTCAGGTTTCACTATGGCTTGTACTATTAATTGTTCATTATTTGGAACAATCTCCATGATGATATCTCCAGGATTGACTACGCCGCCAATACTGTGAACATTTAAACCGACAATAGTGCCAGTATGTTCACTTCTTACTTTAATTCTTGAACGTATATCTAGCGCCGTTTTTAATGCTTGATTTATGTCTAACCACTCTTTTTCTAATTGGTTTGATTGCGAGGAAATTGATTGTTTTAATTCAATGTCTTTAGCCTCGAAGTCTTGTTTTAGCGTAGTTAGTTGGCGAGTAGATACATTAATTTTGGTTTGTAATTCTTCTCGCTGAGATTCAACACTGGCTTGATGTCGTTGGATTTCAAACATCTTAGTTTGAGAAACGTATCCTTTTTTAAGCAACCCTTTCATCATCGCGATTTCTTTATTTACCAATTGTAGTTGACGTTTAATCGACGTTAATTGAGATTTAGAACCGCGAATTTGTTCGGTCAGTTGCTCTTTATTTTGGTTATATTGATTGGTTCGTAGTTCATTACGCAATAAGAATTGTTGAAACTGAAGCATTTGACTATTTAGAATGTTCATTACGTCAGCACTGTTGGCTTCTTCATGATAGGTCTTTGTCCAGGTGATGGTTTCATTATTTTCTAATTCCGCCTGTAAGCGCTCTATTGTGGCTTTTAAGGAAATTGAACGCAGCATTAAACGATAATAATCGGCATCGGCTTTCGTGTTAGCAAGCTCAATAAGCAGTTCTCCTTTTTCGACGTGTTGTCCCTCAACAACATGAATTGCTTTTACCCAGCCCCCTTGTAAATGCTGAATTTTTTTACGCTGAGATTCTACAACTAGAGAGCCATTAGCAATGGACGCGGAGCTTAATTGGGCAGTGGTAGCCCATAAGGCAAAGCCGCCCACAGTAAAAAGGATAAAGAGAGAGCACATGATGATAATTTTTGTGGTACCGAACTGAGTCATATCACTATCCTTATTTACGCGGTTTGGGGAACGGCATCAGTAGGGGTATCAATGCCAGACATGTCTTCTAAAAACAGTTTAGATGGTCCTGCTTTTTGCACTTGTCCTTCTTTTAATGAAATAACCCAATCCATTTGGCGTAAAAAACCAGGGCGATGACTTATCATTATTACCGTAATTTTTTTCTCTTTGCAGTATTGAAGAACAATCGCTAAAGCAATCTCACCCTCAGGGTCAAGATTCGAGTTAGGCTCATCGAGCACTAAAATGGAAGGATTAGAAAAAATAGCTCTAGCTAAAGCGATACGTTGCTTTTGACCACCAGAGAGTTGAGAGCTGCCGCCTTCTTCTAAATAGGTATCGTAGCCTTGAGGAAGAGAAATAATTAATTCATGAATGCAGGTTAGTCGAGCAGCAGCGATAATGTCTGCGTCTGGAGCCTCGGTAAAACGACAAATGTTTTCAGCAATGGTGCCAGACAATAACCCGACTTGCTGAGGTAAATAACCAATATGTTGCCCAAATTGTTTTTCAGGCCAAAGGTGAATTGCAGCACCATCGACTTTGATTGATCCAATACTTGGGGTATGGATCCCCATTAATAGAGACACTAATGTTGATTTCCCTGAACCAGAATTACCCAAAATAGCGAGCGCATTACCATGCCCTAATTTAAAGTTGATATTTTGTAGAACCGGTTCTTTTCTGTGTGGCAGTTTTAAACCCACGTTTTGAAAATGTATGTCGCCTTTGGGGTTTGGCAAGGTGGTTTTAGCGGCATTCTCTTCTGCAAAAGAAAAAGATCGCAGGCGTTGATAAGCTTTGAATGCGCTATACCATGATTTCCAACCGTTTACGGCTTGCTCAAAAGGCGCTAATACTCGCCCCATAATGATAGAGCTGGCAATAATAGCGCCTGTTCCTATGTCTTGTTGCAATGCGAGCATAACCCCGACGGTTAAAATCAATACTTGTAATATGGTTCTAAGGTAGCGGCTGATAGCAAGTAATTGGCCAATGCGAGAGTTTACGATCCATTGCAGGCCTAACATTTTTTGGTTTTGTTTATTCCAATATTTCCCAACGCTTTCAGCCATACCCATTGCTCGAAGTGTCGAGGCGTTTCTAAGGTAATCATTTAATTCTAACGTTGTTTTAGCCGCAACTTTATTACTCTCAAGAGTAGAGGCTTTTGCAGAGTGCATCATTATGACGGCAAGCACGATAAATATGACGCAACCCGATAGCGTTATTAATCCAATGGCAGGGTGAAGCATAAAGAGAATGCCAAGAAAAAGCGGGATCCAAGGCATATCAAAAATGGCTGCACTAGAAGGTGATAATAAGAAACGTCTTATCTCAGACATATCTTGTAAGCCTTGTTTGCTTATGTTTTTGGATATGGCGGACTGCCGAATACTTTCCGATAGCATCATTGAGCTGATAGCGACATCCAGCTTTAAACCAGAACGCTGTAATAGGATAATACGAAAATATTCAACAACCGCTTGGGCGGTTAATAGAAAAATAGCGATAAAAAGTAATGCATAAAGAGTATCCAAGCTAGAGCTACCAAGTACTCTATCGAATAACTGTAAGCTGTAGAGAGGCAAAGTGAGTACCAAAAAATTAATCGCACAACTGAACAACAATGCGAACGAAATATCTTTCTTTGTCTCTGATAGTGATTTTTTTAGCTTATCCTTAAACAAAAAGACACCTCAATAATTTAGAATCATTCAATGAAATCAGTATAGGAAAAAGAAACTAGGATCCGTAATTAGAAGTGGCACTTTCTTCATATCTCAATAAATGATGTGGGTTGTACCATTCTTTTTTACGAAAATGCATTTACTTATCCTATGCTTAGATAATACACACAGAGGAGGTGTGATGGGGCAAATTGGTGTCTGGAGTAATAGAATAGGGATTATTTTTTCCTTGCTCGCAACAATGGTCTTTGCAGACACGGATTCCCCTAGTTTTTATGGGAAGCGAGCGGTCGCGCCTATTGAAAACGCTCCTGAATCTCCAGTCTTAACCTTTCAGCGTCGATCTATCGTTATTACTCCGACTCAAGACCCTATGTTGAGTGAGGTAGCGATTAAAGAGAGCGTAAAAACAGCGACAATCAGTGAGTTAAATGCCAAGCATAGTTCGTCTAATTCAATCGAGAGTTCAACCGATTTTTTGCCATTAATCGAACTTTCTCGTAATGAAAAATTACTTGCCAAAAAAGCACATTATTATTTTGAACGTAATTGGAATAAATCTACCGGGTTTACCGATTCGGTCCAAGGGTACCATCATGTCACCATGTGGGATGTTGGTAGTGATATCAGTGCTCAGTTATCACTAGAAGGGCTAGGGCTACAATCGATTGAACTTACCAATACGAAATTAGAGCGCTTACTTAATACTTTGCTCACAATGCCGCTATACCAAAATAAACTTCCCAATCGAGAATACAATACCAAAACAGGAAAGCCATCTGGTCGATACAGTAAAACGAACAATAACGGAAATGGGTGGTCGGCATTAGACATTGGTCGGTTATTGATTTGGTTGCATATCCTTACACAAGAAAAGCCGCAGTTAGCCCCTTTAGTGAATGATATTACAATCGCATGGTCATTGGCTTCTGCGGTACATGATAAGACGTTATATGGCACAAAATTAGGAAGCAAAGGGGAATATTATCGCCAAGAAGGGCGTTTAGGTTATTTGCAATACGCAGCTTTTGGTTTCTCTTTATTTGGCTTTGATGTCAGTGCCAGTTATGAAAAGAAAGACGTAACACAAGTCAATATTGAGGGCATTCTATTTTATATTGATGATCGAAATATGCCTTTTTCAACGCCGGATCCTTATGTATTAACGCGGTTGGAATTGGGCGATTTTACACAGTGGTGGGAGCAATTAGATACGATTTATCTTTTGCATAAACAAAAAGAAAAACAAACGAAAAGGGTATGGGTATTTGCAGAAGATGCTATGAATAGAACGCCATGGTTTGCTTATAATAATCTTTTTTTCTATGGTAAAAGTTGGTTGAGTACTTCATCGGGAGGAAAACCGGTTGAAGTGTTTCAAACATTCAGCAATAAAGTCGCGTTAGGGTTGAGTGTTATTTATGACGATGATTATTCAAAACGATTATCAGAACGCGTGGTGAGTAATAGCTTAAGTTATCGCTCAATACCTACTGGTGTGTATAGCGATCGTTCAATCAATACGGCCTATAATATTAATACTAACTCAATGATCTTATCTTCGTTGTTATACAAAATGAGAAATAGGACAGCCATGCTACCAACAAGTATTATTCGTCATAATGAATCAAAAGATCTCGTTGGAGGGAGTAATGAATAGATATGGCGTGTTTTTGGTTGCCGGCTTTTCTTCTTTTTTTGTGGAGGCGTGTAACGTGGATGAATGCAATGGTGATTATTTTTTTGACCCATTAAACGATTTGAATGAGGGGTTGTTTGAACGTTCTCACCATTGGAGTAATGGATTCCCTTTTACAAATCGATGGGAAAAAGGAGCGATTAATTTTTCAGATGACGGCATGAAAATAGAGTTAAGTGACGATCCAAAGAAGAATGAAAAATATACATACCGCTCTGGTGAATTACGCAGTCGTCATTTTTATGGTTATGGTTGTTTTTCTATTGAAATGAAACCGGTCTCTTCGCCAGGAATTATTACGTCATTTTTCTTGTTTTCAGGGCAGCACGATAAATATGAAGGGAGTAATGCCCAACATAATGAAATAGATATAGAATTTGTTGGCAAACATACAGAGTCCGTCCAATTTAATTTTTGGACGAATGATAATGATTATTCTAGTAATAATGCAGTTCTAATTCCCTTAGGGTTTGATGCCTCTAAGGCGTTTCATGAATATGCTATGCGATGGAAGAAAGATCGTATTCAATGGTTTGTGGATGGTGAAATGCGTTATGAGGTACTGCAATCAAAAAGTAACCCTATTCCAACCGTGAGCGATTCACGCTTAAAAATCATGGCGAATGTTTGGCCTGTAGACGATAAACTAGCCTCATGGGCAGGGAAAGTGGATATTTTAAATCAACCATTAAATGGGACTTATCGGAACCTATCTTTTACACCAGATAAAGGGTGTAGAGGCGATAAATAAATTATCGACTCTACCGTATTAATTTTAAATTAAGTTAACATCGCGGGGGCGGCTTGCAATACTTTATCTGGCGTCCCATAGAATTTCTGAGAACCCTCTTTTTCGAGTAACAAACAGAAATCAGACGTTGCCACCATTGACTTACTTGTTGTAGTAAAAATAACCGTACTGTTTGCCAGATATTCACTGAATAAAGACGTTAAATATTTACTGTTCTCATGCTCTGATCCAACGAAAGGTTCGTCTATTATGACGACTCTTTTTCTGCAATAGCCAATGCCAATAGCAAGTGTCAGTTTTCGTTGTATTCCATCTGGTAATGATGAAAGGAAATCCGCGCTTAGTAGCGTATTTTTTCCATTAGGAAGATAAGGCAATAAATCCAAAAAGTTTAGCATGGCATCAATGAAGGTTGGTGGAACGTAACCATTATAGATGGTGTAATTAGCATGAACGGTTCCATGATATAAATGCATATCAAAGGGAACATAGCAAATACTGTTACGAAAGCGGAAGTTGTTGAATTGGTTTATGTTGTAGCCATCAATTAATAACCGCCCTTGAAAGCGCGTTTCAATACCACTCAATATATTCATTAAGGTAGTCTTACCGCTGCCCGATGGCGCACATATTGATATTTTACTGCCAGCTTTTATTGCAAAAGAAAGGTTTGTTAATCCCTTACTCACACCTTGATAACGGTGTGATAAACCTAAAATTGATAATTCGCCACTAAACTCATGGATGGGTGTGCTTTTTTCTATGCGACTTTTATCATCATCTAAAGACATTAATGCATTTATTTGTGCAGTTGATGCCTTGATAGTGTCGATTTTAGCCAATGAGTTATATATCCCCATAATCGGCGTTAATGTTTTCCAAACTAAGATAATGATGGCAAGCATTGCCCCAGGATTAGTATCTCCAGCCATTACAGCTGTTACTGCAATCACAATGGTTGTTGTCCCAATGACCTGAATAAAACTGCTTCCTAGTTGCTGTATTTTCGAGTTAGTCACTGAAACATGATGAGAATCTTGTAAGCGTTGAGTTAAGGCTGAATTAAAGCGAGATTTAATTACTGACAGTAACGGTAATTTTTGAATTGAGTTGACGTTACTTAATATTTCATTCCATTGGTAAGACACCATCGCGTTGGCTCGAGAGCTTCTTGATGTCGCTTGCATATAAATATATCGAGCATAAATACAGAATAACATCATGATAGCGATACCAATAATTACGGTGATCGCAGCACTGCCAGACATGATGAAAATAGCGATTAAGAAAATGAAAATAAAAGGTAAATCAAAATAACTTAGGCTTGATTCAGCAGTAACGAGTTGACGAAATTGGTCAATGTCTTTTAAACGAGCAAGTTGAGAGGAAGTGGCGGCATTAGAGGTCAAAGAATAGGGCAGCCAAAGTAATTTTGATATGACTTGATAAGAGATATAACGGGCAAGTTCTTGACCTGATGTATTTAAAATAGCCATTCGTTGTTTTTTAAATAAATACTCCATGCCTGCGATCACCACGGCGCCAGAAGCAAGCCAATAAAGGGTTGAGATAGAGTCAGCAGTTAATGCAAAGGTATATACCCCCATAATAAAAAAGGGCTGCAAGGTGCCTAACAAGCTAATTAAAAGGCTTAATAATGCAAGGCTTTTGAATTCATTGTTGTAGTGATAGAAAACATGCTTTATCCAATTTCGCTTGTCTTGTGATTCTGGTGGTGGCTCTCTAAATAAACGTGAATATTTAGAAATAGCACATACCTTAGCAATCAATTTTCCTTTGGCTTCACTTTCTATCGTAATGTCATTTTCATAGTCATACAAATAGAGAATATCATCGTCAAAATTTAAGAGAATATAGTGCTGTTCATGTAAGGTAATAAAGCTAGGGCAATCTATCGCTAAGAGTTGGTCTGCATGGGTGATATTACTTTCAATGCATTGGTAGCCAAGTCGAGTCAGTGTTTTATTAAATGAAATAACGTGGTCGTGATCAGATAAAAACGCATCAGAAAGAATATCTGGGGTTCCTTCCCATTCAAGCGTGACTAAAGTGTAAGCCAATCCAAGTAATAACGGATTTTCTGAATAACGAGTATGAAGGTGTCCATTTTTAAAGTGATGGAGACGCTCTTGTATCTCATCAAACGCAATTAATGTATCCATACTTAGGCCACCTCATTGATAGGGGTATGCTGAATTTTTACGTCCGTGTCTTTAATTTTATTACTGACGATCACAAACAAATAAGATTGAATGCGAGGACGAAGACAAGACAGTAAATTTAGGCTGAAATCATCATCAAAGACCAAATCAAAATCATCAATAAGAATGATCTTTTTATTACTTAATAAGGCTCTCACAATGAATAAAGCAAAATTCACTTTTCGAGAAAAAGGTTTAATACCTGTGGTTGTAATCTCGGTATAAAAACCAAGTCTGAGATCGTCAATGTCACTTTTTATAGAGAGTGCCTCACAAAGAGAATAGGCAGCTTTATGCAACTGAGGTCGAAAACAGGTAATGTTATCAATAATGGTCCCATCAACAAAGGTGCTGTTTTTATCCACTAAAATCACATTACTTATTGTGTCTGATTGATAATAGTTTTCTTCTTTTAATCCATTAATAGATAAATGACAATCTTGAGTTAATGGTTTATTCGTAAAAGCTTTTATTATTGAGGATTTTCCTGAACCAGAAGGGCCTGAAATAATAGATATTTTTTCAGCCGTAAAATGGTAATCGTTGCTGCCATGGTAACTTAATACTCGAGGGGTAGCCTGAGGCGCAATGGTTCTTTGTTGACTCTCTTCCATTGATAAAATGTCATTAAGACGTTGGATATAACTTTTATTTACTCGCCATTGGCTGATGGTTCTCATCGTTTGTTGGTATGGGGAAAAGTAGCGATTAGTTAATAGAATGATGGCAGCCATCACACCTTGACTGATCTCTAGATTGATTACCGCTATCGCACTGCTTACAACGGTAAACGTTACCGCTAATTGTTGAATTAAATGCAAAGTTAAATTAAAGCGAGATTCTTGTTTTTCAAATTCAGTGGTGTGATGTTCTCTCTCGTTTACCATCGTCTCCATTAGGTTTTCTAAGCGATACTCCATTGAGCGACTTTTAATATCTAGAGGGTAAGAAATGATTTCAATCACTTTAGAGTTGGTGATGCCTTCAATGTCGGATTTTTTCTCCATTAATTTAATTTTTGTCTTTGATAAGCGTAAAGAGACAAGCAATAAAAACAACGAAGCCAGAGAGAGTATAACGCCAGCTCCGGGATTAATTATGCTAATGATCACCAACGTAATAAAACACGTAAAGGCATTAATAGCCGAGCGAATAAGGGCGCCACTAAAGAAGGATTTTAAACCGGGAATAGCCGTTAATCTTTCTAAGTATTCCCCTGTCTCTAATTGTGTAAATAATGATAAGTTTGAATGACAAATGGCGTGAAATAGTTGGTTAGTAATTTTCTTTTCAAACCGGTTTCCAATACGAGAGACCATCGCGTCTTCTAAATTTTTTACTTTATAATCTAAGAAGATGGCGACTAAAATAATGGAAAAAATGAAATAGAGTGAAGAGCTTGAGTTATTAGGTAAGATACGGTCAAAAATAATTAGAATAGAAAAAGGCAGCACTAAGCCTAGTAAGGTAGTCGTTAGGCTTGAAGTAAACAAAAATAACGCATCAAATAACCCAAGTCGTGGTAAATAGTGGAGTTTGTTCATTACTTCACTCCTTCTGATGTAAATCGTTCTAATAGAGTAATATCAAAAGTGTCACTGATGGGTTCCATTCTGTTTGAAATTTCTTCAAGGGAAGCAAGATCAACGGATCCAAATAATGCATATAACTTCGTCATGTTAATGATGTAATCGTATTGATTTGAATGGTATTCACGGATGTTATCGTATAAATCTGATTCAGAATTAAGTAAATCAGTCAGTGTTTTTGTGCCTAACTTAAATGCCCTTTGATTGCCTTTATAAACAAGGTAATTAGATTTGATTATGGATTTTAAAATAGCTAAAGATTCTACATTAGTGTTGATACTGTAGATAAGTTCTTCAAAGTTGACGCGATTATCATTTACGGCTTGATCGTATTGTGATGAATATTGGTTAATTTTTGTTTTACTTTTTTGATAATCGTAATAATCCGAACCACCATTCACAATCGGTATATCTAACGTCAGTGCATAGGTAGCGTCGTCGGTTTTTGAACGATCAAAATTACTGTCGGTGTATTCATAATTTGCTGATGCAGATAATGTTGGATAGAAATCAGAACGAGATTGAGTAAGTGACCGTTTCGACTTATCTAAATTAGATTTTGCAATCGCAATATCATAGTTACTGCCAATCAAATTCTTCTCAAGTGTGCTTTTCTCATAGTAATCAATTTCCGTATATTGATTATTCAGTTTTACATCATATGATGGCCTGATAGGAGCCTGAGTGGTGGATTGTAACTGCACTAAAGCAAGATTAATGCGTTTACGAATGTCAGCTAATTTCTTATAAGTTGATTCTTTTTGTGCTTGAGTTTCATACACATCAGTTTTAGGTAAATTGCCTAATTCATTGTTACGACTGATTTGCTTTAATCGCGCTTCTGATGAGCGAAATTGAGCGTCAGTTGCTTTTTTTTGAGAGTGGTATTTCAAGTATGAGAAATAATTGTCTACCACTTGAATGATGATGTCGTTTACGATCTTATCGTGCTTTAATTTATTGATTTGTAAATCAATACCACTCTCTTGGTATGAGCGAATTTTCGACATATCTAAAATGGTTTGTGATAACGAAACACGGTACCCATAACTGTTATATTCACTGTCTGAGGGGGTGTTAGAATCGACGTTTGAATCATTCCATGTCGTATTTGCGCTGGCATTAATGGTTGGATAAAAGAATGCACCACTAATACTTTGATCAAATTCAGAGGAGTCGACTTCGTATTTAGAGTTGATGATTTGATAATTATTCTTTAACGCTTCATTGATTAAGGCTGATAGTTCACTCGCATTAAGAGAAGGCTGCCAGGAAACGAATAAGCTAAAAATAATAAATGTACGGTTTGTTTTTGTCATTAGCCTACTTTCCTTATGGCCATGTACTTCTTAATGACGGCGTATATTTCTTCATTTTTATACGGTTTGCTGATGACGTAATCCATACCCGCATCAATACATTGTTTGTGTTCTTTATTACTGGTTAATGCAGTTGCACCGATAATGGTGGTTGGTGGCAGGTGATGCTCTTTTTCATATTGACGAATTAACGAGGTAGCTTCCATCCCTCCCATGCCCGGCATGATGCAATCCATAAAGATAATGTCGAAATTGTTTTCTTTTACCAAGGCTAAGGCTTTTGCTCCATCATCAACCCCTTCACTTTGGAATTCAAAACCGGTAAGAATTTTATTTAAAATGAACTGCTGTACTTTATCATCTTCAACGATTAAGAATCGGCTAGTGATCTCTTCTGCCTTTTCTGAATCACTGTTAAGTGTCGTTATGATATTGTCGATAAAGTCGATAGGGGTGAATGGATGATAAAACACGTAATCTACATGGTTATAAATATCATCAATATCAGCTGAATTTGAAACCGATAAGAAGAGTTTAATGTTTCGTTTACTTAATCGTGCTTTTAACGTCTTACAGAAAGAATCGAGAGTAATCCCCTTAATTCGGTCGGTTAAGAAGATGCCATCATTGGCGCTTAATCGTTTCATCGATTTGAAGATATCATTAGCGGTATGAGCAATAATTACATTCGCCCCTTGATTGGACAAGGTATTGGCAATGACATCCACCTGAATGCCAGAGGCTCCGCACAATAAGATAGTTTTACCCGCTAAACGATTATTGTGTGTTTGGTATTCAGAGGTATTGACATCAAAAGAGACATGGAGTTTTTCGGCATAACCTAAATCTTGCGTAATGGCTGTGTAGTTATTAATACCATTAAGTAAGTTGTTAGATAGCTCGTTGTTAGTTACATTTTTTTCAGGAGCCTGATCCCACGCTAACGTATCTATGTTTTGAATTGCATTGTAATCATCTAAATACAGATACAATGTAAAGTGTATGGTGAGCTTATCTACACGATCAGAGCTACTACAGCTCGCATTTAATAGTATTTTTGGCTGGTTAGAGGCCGAGATCATATTTGATATTTGTAGCAGTAATAACCAAAATAACCCCGTTTGATTACCGTACATTTTTAGTGGAATTGCATTATCGACAAAACATTCAATTTCTTTTGATTGCTGCTTAGCTTTGGTTGACGTTAATACGATTAATTCACTCATTAAGTGGTAAAAATGAATGGTCTTATTGTGGCTCATTGCATCAATGTTTGAGAGGCGATTAAAGTTATCGGCAAGGTTTTCAAGTGTGTTGGTGGCAGCCATTATTTCTTTTGCTAATAGCGCACCGCTTTCATCGGCGTCTTTAATTAACAATTTTACGCCACCTTGAATGGTATTGGTAATGCCGCGAACCTCGTAACCTAATAGATTATATAAACGTTGGTATAAATCGGTCTTTGATTTTTGTTCTTCAAGTTGTTCATAACTAGAAAGCAGTTTGGCATAGATGTTTTTTTCAATACTACTGGTCGATACATTTGATATCCGTTCTTTCACTTTGTCGTGATCAATGGTTTTTAAATCATTAGAAATACTTTTAAATGTACTTGATATACGGTTCTTTTCTGTATGAGCGGCACGTATTAATTTGGTGTTCAATAAGTAATAAAGTGCAAAGACTAAGATCAAACTGCCGTTTAGCATAAGTAGAATATAAAGATGATTATCTTGTTTCTCTTTGCTTAATCTGGCGTGATTTAATAATAAGCTGTCTATGATGGAAGTGCTGTTTGTGAAGGCGACGCCCAGCGATTGTTTGAGCTCATTTATATTAAAAGTACGATTATACTTTTTGATATAAAGTTGTATTAAATCAAAACCTAAAATACCTGAGGAAGACGCGAGAGATTTCTCATTGGCAATGAGGGCATGAAAATTATCAATCTCGTTGGATAATTCATTCGTGAATAGTTGAACTTGTGCCGTACTGCAATTTGAATCATTTCGAGTACAAACGTCCAACGTTGCATTTAATCGACTGATGCTATTTAAAATCTCTCTTGATTTATTTACGAGCAACACTTGTACTTTACTTTCGCTATTATCAGCAGCTGATAGTACTTCACGAAGAGAATAAGCGCCTTGTGCCAGTATTATCCCTAAAGTGATAAAGAAAAGGACATGAATAAATGGGGTATTAGGCTGAAGGAATCGTTTCATTATTCATTACCTTTCATCAAAAGATTCATCTAGTGCTGCCATGACTGGTTTCAAGGCGTAATCGATAATTTTTCTGCTGCCTGTTTTTATATCAGCAGTAAATTCCATATAAGGGGAAATATGATATTTAATGCCGTTACGCTCTAAATAATTCTGAGTGATGTTGACTTTGGCAAGGTAATATTCTTCTTCTTTTTCTTCATAAGAACTGCGAGAAATAGACGAAATGTTACCCGTAATTACGCCATATTTAGCAAAGTTATACGCATCAAATTTTAATTTTACTTCTTGGCCTTTTTCAATAAAACCGACATCTTTACGAGGGATTTTTACCTCAGCATGAAGCGTATTTCGTAATGGGGTAATATCTGCAATACTGTCACCAGGGGAGATTATCGCGGATAAATAGTTGTAATTCACTTTATCAACAGTGCCATCAACGGGAGAGAATACTAATAAGCGATCTACTTTATCGCTAATGGTCGGTAATTGAGTGAGTTTAATATTTAGCTGCTTATTTACCTCGGTTAATTTGGCGTAATAATCGGTATTACGTATTTTCTGAGTATCATCAAGCAGTTTTTCAAGGCGAGTTAATTGAAATTCTTCATTTAATACGGCTTCTTGTAGATTTTCAATTTCTCTTACCATGTTCATGTGCTGAACCTTCATATTGAGCACGTCAATATAAGATGCCATTTCTTCATCATACAATTGTTGTTTTATTTTCAGCTGCTGTTTAATTAAACTTAATTGGGTATTCGACGATTTTACTCGACGCTGCATTGAAGCAATGAGGCTCTGTTTATGTTTGATGTCATGCAGAATTAACTCATCACCAGAACGATTTCGGTTATTTTCTTCTTCCCATGATAAGGAGTGGGTTTCTACTAATTCAGGAAATTGGTTAAAAGGGATGAAATTAGGCGTAATATTATTGATTAGAGCGTTGTATTTTTGTTGCTCAATTTGCAATCCTGTAATCTCATATTGAGTTGAATTTAACTCAGACACTCGATCTTTTGAAGTTAATAGAGCAATCTTTTGTCCTTTAAAAACTAAATCACCAGGGGATACATACACTTCATTTAAAATGCCACCTTCTAGGTGTTGTACTTTTTCTACATCGGAATCGAGAAGGGCTTCACCTCGTGTTGAAACGGTAATATCAATACTGGCTTGAGAAGACCAAACCAATAAAAAAAGAGCGAAGACAACAAGAATGATAAATATTTTATGAGTAGAGACTTTTTCCTTTTGGTCGCTCGTACTGTTAAATCGCTCAATATGAGTATTGTTAATGGATTTCTCTATAATCTTATTTAAATTACTCATGAGCTAAATTCATCCTTGTTCTCATCTTACTAATGCTATTACTAACGTATTATGTTAACTAGAAAGGTGATTCCTCATTTGCTCTTTTATTTTATTTAATCCTTCTATTACCGTATCTATTGTCTCTTTATTTGGCGTATTTTCTGTTTTTGCTGCGGCTTCTATTTCTTTAATTTTAGGCAAAATATCCATCTCACATAAATTCCCTAGAGCCCCTGAAAGCGTATGAGAGGTATGAAATAATGCTGATAAATCATTGCTTTCATATTGGGTTAATATGATGTCTCCCGTTGTTGCATTTTCCTCAAGGTAAAGCTCAAATAATTGTTGGGTAATTTCTTTATCTCCCCCAAACATGTCATCTAACATTTCTATATTAATCACAGCCATTAACCTATTAATTCAATACGTATGATTACTATAGGACAGAAGTTCTTATTATCCATAATAAATTTGTTTTTTGGTTTTTTGAGTCACTGTTTCCTATGCTCTCTTATGAATCACATACTCTTTATTGGTATGTTTAGTCGGGATTAAAGGCAAGGAGCAATATATGGCTGCTGGTAATAATAATAATGAAGATCTAAATGGTGCTGTAGAGCAGGAGGTCACGGAGGATAATTCACCGTCTTCGGAAAATCATAATAGTAATCAGAATAATCAACAATCAACAGCAAATACTGTTGCTACAGGGAGTGATACCGTCGAGCCGCGCTCGCCAGAAGAGGAATCACAATCAGATCAAGACGTAGATTCAAGCGATTCGCCAGCAGCTGAAGAGAATGCCGAGAACGGAACAAATGCAGTTAATGAGGGGGGGGAGACGGATCCTGATGATAATTCAGATTCCAATGTTATTAATAATGATGAAAATGACAGTGAAGAAACAGAATCAAATGCGTCATCGCAACAATCAAATTCAGAGACTCAAAATGTAGGCGGGGGATCTTCTCAATCCTCGTCTTCAGCGGCATCTCGTTCTAATAATACCGATTCATCAGCACCAGAGAACTCATCTTCTAATAGCGGAAATAATGGAGCAGAAGCCCCTTCATCTGTGGAAGGAAATTTTAGTGATGAAGCAGTAGATTCTCATACTTTTGGTGTGAACGTTGAATCAGACCGTTCGATGTATTCTGATGAATTAGATCATACTGACCAAATAACGGACACAATGACTTTCGCGGTCAATGTCTCGTCGGTGAATGATGCCCCAACCGCAGTCGATAAGTTATTTTCGATGCAAGAAGATGGGATTATTACCTTTACAGCAGAAGAGTTATTAATGGGATCTGCTGATATAGATAGCGATACTTTGCACATTGATGCTGTGATTTATACCGGAATTGATGGGGTGTTATCTGAAAATCCAGATGGCAGTTTTTCTTTTGCCCCGAATGAAAACTTTAATGGCCTTGTTGACCTTGGTTTTATCGTCTCGGACAGTGAAGCAACGGTTGAGGCAAAGATAGAGTTAACCATTGAAGGTGTTAATGATATCCCTGTTGCAGGGGCGACATCGTATCAAGTAGATGAAGATCATGTGCTTACTTTTACCAGCGAGCAACTATTAGCTAATTCAAGTGATGTGGAAGGTGACGTTACGGTTCAATCTGTTACTTACCCTGGTTTTGAAGGCGAATTAATTGATAATGAGGATGGCACTTATTCGTTCACTCCAAACCCTAATTATTACGGAGAGTTAGATTTTAACGTTGTGATTGTTGATGATGAAGGAGCAACGGCAAGTACAACGGCACACGTTCAAATTGTATCTATTAACGACCCTGTTATTGCCGTTGACGATTCAGAATTAGCGGCAAGTGAACCACTTATTCGTCTAGATGCGGCCCCAGAGCACGGAACATTAGAATATTTAAATGACGAATATGAATGGGTAGAAATGGTTGTTGGTGAGGAATATCCCGCGGATACAGAAGTACAATTTGTACCTAATGTGGAAGGCGTTCAATCTGCTACGTGTGATATTCAAGTTGGTAGCTTTGATAATAATACAGACACGCCAATTTTTGATGGAGTTGCTTCAACTTCTGATTGGGGGGTTGTTGATGGAAATACAGCCACCTTTATTAAGGATGAAGTAACCATTACAACTGAAGTGACTAACGGTGAGTTGTTTGCTTGGAATGGTGCAGGGGAAGCAATGGGGGCTGGTATTGGTGATCAAGCCAATAATGGGCTTTCTGATGATGATACGCTTGTTGTGACAATTGAAGGAGAGGATGTAAATCAAATAACCTTTCAACTGGATGGTCTCGGCGGTTGGTTTGATGAATCACATCCGCAAGCAACAGAAGTTGTGATTACGGCTTATGATGCAGAAGGCAATGTGATTGATTCGCAAGGCGGCTATAGAGAGTCGGGTGAATTTCAAGATTTATATGCATTTACAACAGATCAACCGGTACACCATTTTGAATTAGGAACAAGTGGTGGTGGTGGCACGTATGTTGTTCAAAATATGACGGTTTCTCGCACGTTGTCTGAAGATCTTCAATTAGTCACTATTCAACCTGACGGCAGTGAAACCAGCACTGAACTCACACTCGAATTAAATTACAACACAGCAGAACAAGCAATTGATGTGACAGAAGAGTTGATAAACATTGACGATTCAATTACTTCAACACCAATACAAGTACTGGAAGATGGACAGTTAATTTTAAGCGTCAGTGATTTGTTAGCGAATGATACCGATGCTGATGGTGATCTGTTAACTATCGTAGATGTGCATACAACCGATAATTCTCACGGGGAAGTGAGCTTAACTGAAGATGGACAGGTAATTTATACCCCAGATCCAAACTACTCTGGAGAGGCAGATTTCCATTATGTCGTAACTGATGGCAATGGGTCATTTGATTCAGCTACGGTCACTATTGATGTTATACCTCAGCAAGATGCACCAATCGTTTCAAGTAATCTTGATCTTGTTATGGATGAAGATGGTTCTGTTACGTTAACTCAAGAAGAATTACTAGCAAATACCACGGATCTTGATGGGGATGCGTTAACGGCATCTAATCTATCTGTAGGTGGAAATGCACAAATCATCGAAAATGAGGATGGTTCATTTACGATCACTCCTGATGAGAACTTTAATGGTGAACTAGCGATTAGTTTTGACGTTACCGATGGGATTGATGTTGTAGAAACCGGGATTGATTTAACGGTTAATGCAGTGAATGACTTAACCGTTGTGTCTGGTGATGTATCGGCATCTACTGATGAAGATCATTCAATAACGATAACTCAAGCGCAGCTACTTGCTAATGCCGCAGATATTGATGGTGATGCACTTTCAGCTCTTAATTTAGTGGCTGAAAACGCAGAAATCGTTGCTCATGAGGATGGTTCATTCACCATCACACCGCACCAAGATTTCAATGGAATGATTAATGTTAGTTATGGCATCCATGACGGAACCGATACGGTTGCATCGAATTTGCTATTAACGGTTGATCCAGTGAATGATGCGCCTGTTATCTCAGCAGATGTTCAAATCACGATTGAAGAAGATGGATCTTATACGGTTACCCAAGAAGAATTACTGCAATTTGCAACTGATGTTGATAATGATGATTTAACCGCGAACATTGGAGAGCAAGGAACTGAAACAACAGCGACTGGGGTTGTAGTTGATGCTGAAAGTGGAGACCCTATTTCAGGCGTACCAGTTGAACTCAGTGATGAATTTGGTAATAGTGCTAGCACAGTCACTGAAATGGATGGCTCATACTCTGTTACTGGGTTAGTTTCAGGAGAAGGCACGGTATTCATTACTGAAGAAGGGTGTATTACGTCATACTTCCCTGTTAATGAAGGGGAGACATTAAACAGCGGTACGATAGCGATATCTGAAGTCATGGATGTGACTGATATGCGTATTGTTGTGACATGGGGTGATTCGAGCGAAACTCGTGATTTAGATAATCATTTATGGCTATATAACACCGAGACAGGTGATGAACTTGATCATATTTATTATCAAGATATGTCACATCAATTGGGTGACGGAACCGTTTTACAAGATGTCGATGATACTAGTCACTATGGCCCTGAAACGATTTCAATTCCGAATTACGCGGATGCGAATATGCATTATTCAGTGCATAACTATACTGCCCGTTCATGGGATGTAGAAGGCGTTGATGATGTTAAGGTTGATGTTTTTGTTGGAGACACGTTAGTCACCTCATTTGTGCCTAACTTACCTGAAAATCCGACAGGGGATCATTGGCATGTTTTTGATATTGTTGATGGTGTGATTGTCCCTGCACAATTTGTTGCTTCAGAGAGTCAGTTTGCAGTACCTAGCCAAGCTGAAGTGAGTGGCCATTTAGACGCCATTGATATTAGTGATGTAGTGAATGGCTCTGATGATGAAAATCATGAATCTGAAAACAACAATACTGAAGGCTCTGGTAATTCTGATGGAGAAGAGGAAAATTCAGGTAGTGGCGAAAGCTCGATTAGCGATATTTCTATTCCAAATGGCGTGATTACAGACAATGGCGATGGCACTTACACCATCACACCAGATGAAAACTTTAATGGTGAATTCTCAATTAATTACAGCGTTGACGATGGCAATGGTGCTGTTGTTCCTGCTCAAGTAGACGTTTCTGTGACGGCAGTTAATGATTTGGCCGTAGTTCAAGACCATGAATTTACGTTAAATGAAGATGGTGTATTGATCATTACCGATGACGAGTTATTAGCGGGTTCATCCGATATTGATAATGATGAATTGAGTGTAGAGTCCGTATTTTATTCTGGAGAAAATGGCAGCGTAGTTTCTAATGGCGATGGCACCCATACTTTCACACCAAATGAACATTTTAGTGGGTCGTTAAATCTCGATTTCAGCGTTAATGATGGTACTGATAGCGTGAATGCGAATATCGCCATTACGGTTGATGCAGTTGCTGATGCTCCTGAATTAGTGATTACTAATAGTGAAGGCCAAGCTATTAATGATGGCGATGAAATTAGAGATAATGCCAATATTATTGAACTGAATTTAGGCGCCGAACTTGTAGATCAAGATTTATCAGAAAGCTTAGTCGTTACAATGGGGGGGGCACCAGAAGGCAGTGTTATTCATTATGATGGTGATGCCATTATTAATGATCAAACTTATGGTTTAACCAGCTATGCAGATACGAATGTTACCGTGACTTTCCAAGGAGAAGAAGCTGGTTATCAAAACTCTGCAGGTTACTATATTGTTGAAGCTGATGGGTCAATTTCAGATGTTAAATTAGTGTATGAAAATGCCTCAGAGCAAGGTTCTGGTGGGGATCTTATTCCTGGAACGTCTTCTTTCTCATTTGATATTGAAGAAGGGCAAAGCTTTAATTTATTCGTTGTCCCAAATGGATTTAATCATAATAACTTTGGAGAGATGCACAATGGCGAATTTGTTTTTAGAGATGAAAATGGGTCACAATCCACAATGGATTCAATCGATCCTCAACTTGTTTTTATTGATGAAAGTGGCATTGAAACTCTGATTCAAAGTCAAAATGGCGATACCATTTACCATGGTGGTAATAGCACTAACTTAAATCAAGATGGGGTTGAGCATACTCGAACAACCATGAATGAGCAGGGTGAGCTAGTCTATGGTATTGAAGATATCTATGGTGGTGGCGATAGAGATTACGATGATTTCACTTTTACTATCGATTTGGGTGAAGTGAATCAATCAATCTATAGCGGTGAAATACCCGTCATTGGCGATGATCCAATCATTATTCCTACCATCATTTTAGATCAAGTTATCGCCCTGGAACTGCCAGAGGGATACAGTGATGAGTTTGATCTAATTATTGAAGCGACGTCAACAGAAGAGTCAAATCAAGACACTTCAACAACGACACAAACAATCCACATTGATGCGATAGAGTATGCGCCAGAAGTGGCACCAATAACGGCTATCATTGATGAAGATAACTCAATAACATTAACCCAAGCTGATTTATTAGCAAATGCAACGGACATTAATGGGGATGATTTAGTCGCAACGAATTTAATTGTTACTAATGGACAAGCTGAGGTAACTTTAAATGAAGACGGTTCATATACAATCACACCGAATGCTGATTTTAATGGTGCAGTTGATGTGAGTTTTGATGTGAGTGATGGCTTACATACCGTAGGTACAGAACTTCAATTGTCCGTAACCGCAATAAACGATGCTCCTGTTGCCCCAACATTGGTGATAAGTGAAAGTGAAGATGAAGTCTTATTGATTGACCCTAACTTCATTTTATCGCAAGTAAGCGACGTAGATAGCGCAGAACTTACGTTGGAAAGCATCAGTATTCGCTCACCTGCTCAAGCTTCAATTACTCAAAACCAAGAAGGAATGTATCAAGTTATTGTACCTGAACATTTCAATGGCCCGATAGATATTGCTTATGCGGTGAGTGATGGAGAGTTAACAACGGAAGGAACCGTAAACCTGACTATCATTCCTGTAGATGATGCGCCATTCCAATCAGGCAATGCACATTTAGCAACGGATGAAGATGGTGCAGTGACGTTCAATAGTGCCGATTTGATTGATCTTTTTGGTGATGTTGATAGCGCAGTAACCGTGTCACGAGTGATAACTGCTGAAGGAGAAGAAGCGGAAGGCACCGTCATTGATAATGAGGATGGAACGTGGACATTCACCCCAACGGATGATTTTGCAGGCACTACCGGTTTACAAGTCGTTGTGACTGATGGTACGACAGAAGTCAGCATGGATATGAACGTCTATATTCGTCCTGTTGCTGATGGTGTCGCAATTACCACAAGCTTTGATGGACCGTTGGTTTTCCCTGAAGACTCAACAGGGCATTTCGGCCTGAACATTGAACAACTAGATACATCGGAAATTATGACTAGCGTCATGATGACAGGGTATCCCATTGGATTTGTTGTCGGGGATGGTGATCATAGTGTGACGATTACCGAACAAGGGCAGAGTATCGATATTGGTGATTGGAACCTTGATGATATGACCATGATACCACCCGCAGATTTCAACGGAGATTTCTTTGTCACCGTATCCGTTGTGTCGTTGGATGAAGTGGAAGATCCTGCAGATAATACAGTGACTCAAGAACTTGGACGTTCTCAATCGGAAGCATCTTCTTTTGAGTTAGATGAAGATGGGTATGCATTGCTATTGAGCGCAGACTTACTTAATTCACTTGGTGATAATTCGCCAGAAAACAGCCTTTCTGAGGTTACGTATTCAGGCGATGACGGGACTTTAATTGATAACGATAATGGAACGTGGAGTTTTTGGACTAACCCTGATTATGATGGTGAGATAAATGTTGATTTCACTACATCAGATGGTGAAACGCATCAAGTCGTATTAACTCAAGATAGCCTTACTGAAAATTCAGTGGAGAATGCCTCAACTAATGATGTTGGATCACCATTGGTAGACACTCCATCTGAACCAGAACCCGATTATACAGCAGCCCCTGGGGACACACTTAATATCGAGGTGCCAAATGAAATTTCTGAAAATGCAGGCGTTGATCATATTCAAGTGACAGGCTTGCCTGATGGAATTGAACCTGTTCAAGGATTAGCAGATGGAGAAGGAGGCTATATTGTTAGTGATACTTCACAACCACTCGCACTTGCTATTGATGAAGGCTTCTCAGGGGAAGTAAGAGTCGAAATGGTAGGCATGACAGCAATGGATGACCCAATTGATGGGGCGACAGGTTTTAGCCTAATTGATGTTAATTCTAGTTATGAAATGCAAGGAACAAGTGCTGATAATGCAAATGATGGGGTTCAAGGAGGAAATGAAGCATCAAATGAAGATTGGACAACATCAGATAATACAGATGAAGGCATCGATACAATGGACGATAGCGCAAGCTTCGATTCATCGAATCAAGAAATGACAGCCGGTGATGAGCAATCTACATTGAGTGATCAATAACCCTTTATAGTCATTAATAAAAAACCTTGGTTTATCTCTTTATCTGATGATAAAGACGAGCCAAGGTTTTTTTTATTGCCTAAAAGTATCCTAAACTGTTTTTATTAGAATAAATGCCATAAGGATATGCATGAAACGTCTAGCCTCTCTCTCAATAAAATCATTATTACAAATAGCAGGGATAATCATTACTGCTCTTTTATTATTTTACTTTTATATGAATTACCAATTCCATGAGCATGAGGAAAGATTAACCGAACTGCAATTAGACATTAAATCAGCTGAAAATGACGTATTAATCTTGCGTCGTAATGAAAAGGATTTCATCAGCCGAAATGATATTAAATATCATGATCGGTTAGAGATCGGTATTGAACGTTTTGAAACCCGCCTATCTCGCATCTACCGAGCATTAGTTGTCGAGGAAATAGAGGTTAAATTTGATAATGTAGAGTTAATACAAGCGATAGACAGATATGCAGAGTCTTTTCATGAATTAACAGATTTTTTAAGCGTATTAAATGGGATTAATAACGAAAAAGGATTGTTTGATAAATTAAAAGAAGAATCCATTGATTTAGAAGAAGGGCTATTATTACTGGATGATGTAGAACTAAATAAAACAATGTTAGTACTACAAGAAAGTGTCTATGACTTTTATTCAGGACTCTCAAGTAAAAAAGAAGGAACCATTAACTATGAACTTGAGCAGATTTTTCAATTAATCGATATTATTGGCAAAGATATTGCTCATTTTAATAATGAGAGAGTAATGAATGATTACTTAGTGTTTAAAAACAGCTTTGTAAATGTTCAAAAAGTTCATGCTGTTGCGGGGTATAATCATCGTTTAGGTTTGCATGCAGAATTGCGTAAAGCGATACATACCATAGAAGAACGATTGAATATATTATTTGAGACAGTCTCTGTACAAACGACTCAAGAAATCCACCGGTTCTACTTTTATAGCCAAATTCTCTCTGTTGTTCTTTTTTCTTTGATCGTAACCGTTCTGTGTGCAGTGATTATTATGACTTCCCGTTTAGAAAAACGAATACTGCGCTCGCAGAATCAAGAAATAAAAGCGAATAAAGCCAAAAGTTCATTTTTGGCGAATATGTCACATGAAATACGAACCCCGTTAAATGGCATTATTGGCATGACAGAGATACTGTCAGCCTCGACGCTCACCGCCATTCAAAAAGATTATCTGGCCACTATTAACGCCTCATCTCAAACGTTATTAATGCTCATTAATGATGTTCTTGATTTATCTAAAATTGAATCTGGCAACATTGAAGTCAATGTACATAGTTGCAAGATTAAGGAAGTTATTTTTGATACCGCAGCGTTGATAGCACCAAAAGCACAACAAAAAGGGGTTAATATAAAAATCATAATGAGTGACGATTTCCCAGCCTATGTAAAAGCAGATGAGCAAAAAATCAGACAAGTTTTGATGAACTTAGCTTCTAATGCGATTAAGTTTACCGAGGCGGGCTCTATCTCGTTTGAATTATCATTAAAAGAAGAGACGGAAACGACGAATCGATATTTGTTTTCAGTGAAAGACACCGGTTTAGGTATTGACGAAAGTAAACATTGCCAAGTGTTTGAAGAGTTTAAGCAAGAAGATGACGACACCTCTAAGAATTATGGAGGTACGGGATTAGGGTTAGCTATCTCATCTAAAATGATCAAAATGATGGGAGGCGAAATTAAAATAAAATCAAGTAAAGGCGTTGGGAGTGAGTTTTATTTCTCTATTGAGTTAGAAAAAGATCAGACGCCTGAAAAAAACAGGAAAAGCAGAGAAAATAAAACCATTATTTATTGCTCTAAATCACCTGAGAAATTATTGATTAATGAAGTCCGAGAATACGGTTACCATCTCGAGGTCGTGTATTCGGTTGAAGAAATTAAAGTTCAAGAAACATCGGAATCTTTAGTCGTTCTAGAAAAAGAAGATTTTTTAGACAAAATTGATACAGTTAAAAAAATACATCCCTTATTACCTATCGTTCTCGTTCGAAATAATACCGATACAAATATTGAAATAGAAAGCGTTAGCGCTTATGTCACTTATCCATTACTTGGATCTCGTTTAGATAACTTATTGCATTCTATTTTTGAGCATTTACATGATGATGACAACGACACTTCTGCTGATGAGACTTGTATTGAAAAACAAAATGCAGGTATGGTTCTCATTGTTGAAGATAATAAGGTCAATCAACAGGTCGCTTCGATTAATCTTAAAATGCTAGGTATCGATTATAAAATAGCAAACAATGGGGCAGAGGCCGTTGAGCTATATAAAAGACATCACGCAGAAATTTTAGTGGTATTGATGGATTGTATGATGCCTGTCATGGATGGGTTTGATGCAACAAAAGCAATACGACAGTTAGAGAAAAATGAAAACATGACACTTACAACAATTATAGCGTTAACGGCTTCAATATTGGACGACGACATTCAAAAATGTTTTGATAGCGGAATGGATGATTATTTGCCGAAACCTTTTAGAAGAGAAGTACTTCAAGAAAAAATTGCAAAATTGCAGCTAACCTATAAAAAATAAGTGGGTTTGATGTAAGCCATCAACGTGGGGAATGTATGCAAGTAGTAGAACAAAAAATATTAATCGTTGAAGATGAACCTGTAAGTCGTCAGGTATTACAGCATTTACTCAAACCATTAACCTCTATTATGGCTAAAAATGGAATCGAAGCACTTGATGCTATTGGTCGAGAAGAGATTGATTTAATTCTATTGGATATCCATATGCCTATCATGGGTGGTTTTGAAGTAATAGAAAGACTAAAAAACGATGATAAAACAAAAGACATTCCTATTATTGTTATTACAGTCAACCATTCAACAGAAGATGAAATCCGAGCCTTGGATTTAGGGGCGGTTGATTTCATAACAAAACCATTTAATTCAGTTATCTTGCAAAAACGAGTTCGTAACCAATTAAGATTAAAGCTGAAATCAGATTTACTTGAAAAACATGCCTCGTTGGATGGGTTAACCAACTTGTTAAATCGACGAATGTTTGATTCTGATTTAGAAAGTAAATGGGCAGAAGGGCGTCGATTGGGCGTAAATGTAGGGCTCATTATATTTGATATCGACCATTTCAAACAATTTAATGACAATTACGGTCATTCTGCTGGTGATGAAGCGTTAGTTCGAGTATCAAGAGCATTAATGAGCGCACTACAAAGACAAAGCGATCGAGTATATCGATATGGAGGTGAAGAGTTTACTCTTATTCAATTTGATACGGATATGAAACAATTGAAACAAACCGCAGAATTACTTCGTCACTGTATTTATGACTTAGCGATTGTCCATGACTATTCACCCCATAAAAAAGTGAGCATTAGCGTAGGTGTTGCTTTAATAGAGTCTACGGAAGGCCAATCTGAATTATCGTTACTTCAAGCCGCAGACAAAGAACTTTATAAAGCGAAAGAAGAAGGTCGTAACCGTGTTTCAACCATAACTATCTGATTGTTGGTGCTTATTTATTCATAAATAACAAAAAACAATCAGTTGGGTTTAAAATTAACCAAACAAACATTTTTTTTCAAAAAAGACTTGCGCCTGATCTCATTTTCTCTATAATGCGCGACATCACTTGATGAGGCAGATGCTTCAGAAGAGTCCCGTGGAGGGATGGCAGAGTGGTCGAATGCACCGGTCTTGAAAACCGGCAACCGTTAATAGCGGTTCTAGGGTTCAAATCCCTATCCCTCCACCACATTCCATTGTTGAGCTAAATTAGCTTGATGATGCAAAAGATAAAGTGTGCCGACTTAGCTCAGTAGGTAGAGCAACTGACTTGTAATCAGTAGGTCACCAGTTCGACTCCGGTAGTCGGCACCATCTTTTCTCTTTATTGAGATGCAACACCTGTTCCCTTTTAGTTCAGTTGGTAGAACGCCGGACTGTTAATCCGTATGTCGCTGGTTCAAGTCCAGCAAAGGGAGCCACCTTTGAAAACGCCGCTTGATAGCAATATCAAGCGGCGTTTTTGTATTTGTAGGTTATGAAAAATAATTAATCATTTCAATTTTTTATGTGCTTGTCTCATAAGTTGTTGTTTTTATTGTTATGGAATGTGCTTTAATTTGCTTGTCACTTTACAACACTAGAAAGCCAAGGAAAGTATTCAAGGATGAATAAAAAAGCCTCTCACTAGATAATTATTATTTAGTCAGAGGCTTTTTCTACATTAACCGCTTTAGTTTTTTCTTGCTTCAACTAATTTATTGGCATCTAATTTTTCCTTTAACCACAAACCAGATGTCTTCATTGCATAAGCAAATACAACGCCCAAAATTAGAGATGGGATAACAAGCTGCCAATTACCATTTGAAGCAAAAGTTGCACATGAACCGATAAAGGTGCCAGGGATAAAATTTAACCAACTCTTCTTTGCTTGTGCGCACATAAAAAAAGCAACAATAGCGGTAATTACGTAGCCTATGATTTCTAAACTGACCATCGAAGAAAGTTTGATTATCACCATCCCCCAAAATACACCACTAAGGTTAGTTGCGATACTTAAGCCTATGCCTTTTAGTCCATCGGTAGGTGAAGCGAAGTAGGTAGTACAACCAAGAAAACCAGCCCAACTTAATAAGCCTAAACTTACAGCGACCCATCCCCAAAGACCAGAAAGAATGCCTGTAGTAATCGCAATTGCAATTAGTGTACTCATGGTTATACCTATAATCGTTTATCTGCTAATTACGTATAATAATGCCTTTAATGGTAAAGTTTAGTGATTAAAATCACTCTAATTAATTATTGTTACATCACTCTCTTTTTAAAGTGAGAATGCAATCGATTACTATTTTATTGTGTGCAGATATAAATGGAATAATTGAATTTTAGGCATACACAGACACATAGTTGTAAAACTTTATTTCATTGTGAATTAAGTGCTTTAAGGTAGGTAATATGTCTTGTTTGTCCTAAATATTTATTTTACACCTCAGCCACTTAGGACTTATTGCGGTCAACTTCACATAATGATAAAAATGTTTTTATCAAAATTCCTAGTATGCCATTCTGTTATATGTTGATGTGAATCTCATTATTTTAATTTATACCGTGAAATATAGAATTAAGTGTGATTCAAAGCATAAATCGAGATTATCTTAATTTGTAAAGTTAAAAAACTTTTGTATTGTAATTCCAGATTTGAAATTTAATTACTTTATTTATTAGGAATGAATCATGTTGAAAAGAACTCTTCTTTCTACTGTTATTATGGCAAGTTTAGCGGCTTGTTCTTCTACTTCTTCTGAGCAATCAACGGTTAATCAACTGGCTGAAAACCTAGATGTTAACTATACAGTGATCACTAACCAAGGTGCTGATGATGGCCTTGCGTGTAAAGAACTTCAAGCTGAATGGGCATCATGTAACAAAGTAAACATGACCATTACTAACACTGGTGAAGCGGTTGATTCAGCGGATTGGACTATCTATTTCCACAGCATTCGTTTAATTCTAGATGTTGAAAATGACCAATTTAAAATTACTCGTGTAACGGGTGATTTACATAAACTTGAACCAACAGATAAGTTTGATGGTTTTGCTGCAGGCGAAGAAGTCGTTCTTCCACTGGTTGCTGAATACTGGCAGTTATTTGAAACTGACTTTATGCCAGGTGCCTTTGTAACAGCTCCAGGTGCAGAAGCTCGTAATATCATTTCTTTAGATACTGAAAATACTGGCGATTATGTTGATGAAATCATCGGTGTTCAATTAAAACGTACTCTTGCTGATAATAACGTAACAGCAACAGCAAATACGCGTTTTGAGAAAAATGCGGACGTAGCGGAAGTAGATGCGTCTTCTCATATTATTCCAACACCTTTAAAAACAACGCTAACGAACAAAACGGTTGATTTAGCAAAAGGTATCTCTATTACTGCAAACGGTATTGATACTGACCAACTTGCTGCGTTAAATCAACGAGCTGAACTTCTAGGCCTTGAGACGGCGGGTGACTATCCAGTATCTGTAGCTGTTGATAAGAGCCAATTTAAAGATGGCGTATCTGGCGCATACACACTAGATGTCACTGAAGGCAAAACAACGATTGTTGCATTTGATGAAGCTGGCGCATTCTACGGTGTTCAATCTCTACTCGCACTAGTAAGCCTAGATAGTTCAGAAATCCCAACTCTAAACGTAGAAGATGCCCCACGTTTTGAGTACCGTGGCGTAATGGTTGATGTTGCTCGTAACTTCCACTCAAAAGAAGCGATTCTTGCAACTGTTGATCAAATGGCAGCCTACAAACTTAACAAATTACATCTTCACCTAACCGATGATGAAGGCTGGCGTTTAGAAATTCCAGGTCTTCCTGAGCTAACTGACATCGGTAGTAATCGTTGTTTTGATGAGTCAGAAACATCTTGTCTATTGCCTCAACTGGGTTCAGGTGCAGATTCAGATAACTTTGGTTCTGGTTTCTTCACAACAGAAGATTATCTAGAGATCCTAACGTACGCGAAAAACCGTAACATTGAAGTGATCCCAGAAATCGATATGCCAGCTCACTCACGTGCAGCAGTAATGTCAATGGAAGCTCGTTACGCACGTCTTGCTGCTGAAGGCAAGATGGAAGAAGCAAACCAATACCGTCTGATGGATCCAAAAGACGAATCAAACGTAACAACGGTTCAGTTCTACAACAAACAAAGTTTCATCAACCCATGTTTAGATTCATCTGCAACGTTCGTAGATAAAGTAATCACTGAAGTTGCAGCAATGCACAAAGCGGCTGGTGTTCCTTTATCAACATGGCACTTCGGTGGTGATGAAGCGAAAAACATCAAACTTCACGCTGGTTTCCAAGACATCAACGATGAAGAGAAAATCGCATGGAAAGGTGATTTAGACCTATCTAAACAAGACTTCCCATTTGCTAAATCTCCACAGTGTCAGTCTCTGATTGCAAGCGGTGAAGTTGCAGATTTCGAACACCTACCAAGCCATTTTGCAGAGCAAGTATCTAAAATTGTTGCAGCGAAAGGCATTCCACACTTCCAAGCGTGGCAGGATGGTCTGAAACACTCTGAAGGTGCTAATGCATTCGCAACTGAATCGGTACGTGCAAACTTCTGGGATACTCTATACTGGGGCGGTGGTGCTTCAGCGTACGAGTGGGCTGAAAAAGGTTACGACGTAGTTATCTCTAACCCAGATTACGTTTACATGGATTTCCCATACGAAGTTGACGCGAAAGAGCGTGGTTACTACTGGGCAACTCGTGCAACAGATACACGTAAGATGTTTGGTTTTGCACCAGAAAACCTACCTCAAAATGCGGAAACATCAGTTGACCGTGACGGTAACGGCTTTGAAAGTGCGGGTACAGTAACACCGAAGAAACCTTTCTACGGTCTGTCTGCGCAACTTTGGTCTGAAACAGTACGTACTGATGAGCAATATGAGTACATGGTATTCCCACGTGTTATCGCAGCAGCAGAGCGTGCATGGCATGAAGCGTCTTGGGAAAATGAATACAAAGCAGGTGTTAAATACTCTCTAGATACAAACCTAGTGAATAAGAAAGCACAGCTTACTGATTGGACTAACTTTGCCAACACTATGGGTCAACGTGAATTAGCGAAGCTTGAAAGAGCGGGTATTGATTACCGTCTACCAATCCCAGGTGCAGAAATTGCAAACGGCGAACTAAGCATGAACATTTCATTCCCAGGAGTAACGCTACAATACTCTGTAGATGGTGGTAAAACATGGGCAGCATACGATAATGCGAACAAACCAAAAGTAACGGGTGATGTTCAAATTCGTTCAACATCATTTACTGGCGAGCGTGTTAGCCGAGTAACTAGCGTTAAATAATTACGCTAGAAATACAGTAGAAACAGTCATTAAATAATCAAACGGCACTTCTTTATAGAGGTGCCGTTTTTTATGAAATAAATTTCATACCATTAAAAATGGAATCATTCTTTTATTGTTTTCTAGTGACTAAACATATCCAGCAACCAATAGCTTACAGGGTTATCTGGGCACTGATATGGGCCACATTCAATAAAGGTTGAAAGTACATTAACCAATACTGCAATAATTGCTAATATGCAGGCAAATCGACCAAATCTTTCCATTTGATAGACTTCAGATGACCATTCATTATTCCAAAGCATGAGTAGTACAGCCACACCAACAATGGCCATCATAAAGATCACAAATGCCCATGTGTAATAATGCATACCTAAGATAGGGCTACCAAATCCTGGCGTTCCTGGAATTACGTGCAAAGAGACTTGACGTAATGCGGTTGCCGCCCCAAACAACGCACCTACCAATATTACGCCGTAATGCCGTTGTTGCGTACCGTAAATAATGTTTAGCATAAAGCCAAACATCACCATAACAAAGCCAACTCGTTGTAAAAGACAAAGTGGGCAAGGTAATTCATTCCAAGCGACCTGAAGGACTGAACCCATGAGTAAAACAAAGGTAATGCCAAGTAGCCCTAGAATATTGAGTAAAGTTACGTTTTTACTGTTCATACATTCACCTACAGTAAAATGGACAGAGGATCTGTCGCGTGATGATGAAACCAATACAAGCCAATAATGACTGAAGCGGTAAATAAAACGTAACTGGTGCTTTTTTTGCCACTAAACGCGCAGAGCATTGCAACGAGTAGGAGCAAGAAGATTAAACTCATCATAAGTTAACACTTCCTTTAGTTATAATTTAATTGAATACCCTAAATCCTATGTTGGATTGATGAGTACCTGACTTTAATTTTTACTTTCGAGATCTTAAATATAGGTTGAAAATGACATAAATTCATATAATTGAATGTAATGTTCAGACTGATCTACTTTTCATTGGTGAGTGTAAATAAATAAAACAGCGATGAAAGTCTCTTTATTGAGGATAGGGCTATTTAAAAACATCTTTCCGGCAATGGGAGGTTCTATTGATTCATGAGGTGAATGGTAAGGCTAAAAGGAATTTATACGTTATGAGTGATAATTATAGATATTATTATGGTGAGAAAAATTAGAAACTAAATATGTTTCTATTCAATAATAATATAAAAGTAAATGTTGGTTTTATTCTTTATTAATATAATTGTGAGTTTGAATTATTTTAATAAAATTAGTTTCTTTTATATTAAGTGTATGTCATATTTAAATCTTACTGTATTTCGTTTCTTTTTTTGTATATAAATAGTGAGATAAATAAACCCCTCTGTTTTGCCATGAATAATACCTTATGGCAGAATCTTTACTTGAATACATCGTTTTTTTACATTTCATGCACTCGATAAAATAGATACCTTCCTTTATTTTCATAACATGCAGTTTTCTTGAATGGCATTTAGAGCAACTTAACCTACTTATTTTGGATGCTTTGTCTATTTTTCGGCAAAAGCTTTCCAGATCATCATTTTCTAATGATTGATATATACCCTCTGAATTTTCTTCATGTGAAATCAAGTTGTTAAGAGCATAGGAATAGACTGCTGGTATGTTGCAAGTGTTAGATTCCATTCTATTAATTTTTGATAAAGGAACGCCAAATAGCTTTGATAGATAAGCTGTATTTAATTCAAGTAAAAATCGAGCAGCAATAAATTTATAGTGGGTATTAATATCATACATAGTTATCTTCCTATAATATTTAAATACAATTAATATTATGTCTAATTTTTAATCATCTATGATTTGTTTTTTTTAGAATATAAATTAGTAAGTAAAAATATGCAACTGTATATTTACAGAATGACATAAATGTACATTGTGTTAAATTGGGTTAATTTTATTAACATCGATAGTAACATTTAGTCTAATATTGATATTCATTATTAATATACGTGTGAATAGCACTTTTTAATTATTAATAAAAGTAATGGGAGCATATATTTATGATTCAATTTATTATTAGTATTATTAATGTGAGTTAGATCAACAAATCACTCTTGATGTTGTTTTTAATGATCTGATTATTTTAATTTTCTTCCTGTCATCCAAACAGAAGAAAATAATTATGAAAAATTTAAGTATCGCAATAAGCAATAATCTTGGTGATTACTTCATGCCTCTCGCAGATATGCTCGTTGAAACCTTTAACCGAGAACTGAGACCGATTGATACCGTTGCGCTAACCGATGTAAGTGCGGTTATTTTGTCGATTGAAGATGTGTCTGGCGACGTTCATAAACACATTGAAGAAACGTGTTATGGCATTCCAGTGTTTGTTATTTCAGGCGAAGGTGATCGCCAACTTTGTTCTTGTGATTATGCAAAAGTAACCAGTGTGATTGACTTAACACAGCAATCTATTTCGTATTACTGCCGTCAAATTAACGAAGCTGCCCATAAATACGAATCAAAAGTTCTGCCCCCATTTTTTGAAAAGATTACTCGATATGTTGACCAAGGGAATGCAGCGTTTGATTGTCCAGGACACCAAGGTGGCCAGTTCTTTAAAAAACACCCAGCAGGTAAGCAATTCTATGATTTCTTTGGTGAAAATTTATTCCGAAGCGATTTATGTAATGCGGATGTCGCGTTAGGCGATTTGTTAATCCATGAGGGACATGCGTGTGCTGCACAAAAACACGCTGCAAAAGTGTTTAATGCAGATAAAACATACTTTGTTCTTAATGGGACATCTGCATCAAACAAGGTTGCTTGTAACGCTATTTTAACCCCGGGGGATTTAGTGTTATTTGATAGAAATAATCATAAATCAAATCATCACGGTGCCTTATTTCAAGCGGGTGCACTCCCTGTCTATTTAGAAACAGCACGTAATCCTTATGGTTTTATTGGGGGTATTGATGAACATTGTTTTGATGAAAGTTATATTCGCGATCTCATTGCAAAGACAGATCCAGAAAGAGCAAAAGAAGAACGTCCATTCAGAATGGCGATTATTCAGTTAGGCACCTACGACGGTACGATTTATAACGCGCGTTTTGTGATGGATAAGATAGGTCATTTATGTGATTACATCTTATTCGATTCTGCGTGGGTAGGGTATGAGCAATTTATTCCTATGATGAAAGACTGTTCACCGTTGTTATTGGATTTGAAACCAGAAGATGCTGGGGTAGTTGTTACTCAATCTGTTCATAAGCAACAGGCGGGCTTCTCTCAAACGTCACAAATTCATAAAAAAGATAGTCATATCAAAGGTCAAGCTCGTTACTGTAATCATAAACGTTTCAATAATGCCTTTATGATGCACGCTTCAACCAGTCCATTTTACGCATTGTTCTCAGCATTAGATGTGAACGCGAAGATCCATGATGGTGCCTCTGGTCGCAAGCTATGGCATGAATGTGTGAAAATCGGTATCGATACCCGTAAAGAATTATTGAATAGCTGTGAATATATTATCCCGTTCATTCCAGAAAAAGTGGATGGTAAATTATGGCAAGAATACGACACCGAACTTATTGCTAAGGAGAAAAAATTCTTCTTATTTAATCCAGAAGATACATGGCATAAGTTTGAAGGCTATGGAAAGGAACAATACTTTGTTGACCCTTGTAAGTTATTACTAACAACGGCGGGCATTAATGAACATGGTGGTTACGCTGATTTTGGTATTCCAGCGACCTTGTTAGCTAACTTCTTACGCGAAAATGGCATTGTCCCTGAAAAATGTGATTTGAACTCTATCTTATTTTTACTTACACCCGCAGAAGATATGGCAAAAATGCACCAATTGGTGGCTCAAATTAATCGCTTTGAACAATTTGTTAAAGACGATGCGCCATTACAAGTGGTATTGCCAACCGTATATGAAGCGAATAAAGACCGTTATAAAGGCTATACGATTCAGCAATTGTGTCTTGAAATGCACAATATGTATCGAGAGCTAAACGTGAAAGAGTTACAACGTTGTATGTTCAGAGAAGCTTATTTCCCTGAGATGAAACTCATTCCTCAGCAAGCGAATACTCAGTATTTCCGTGGTGACTGTGAATACGTTGAGCTAAAAGAAGCAACGGGTCGTATCGCCGCAGAAGGTGCACTTCCTTATCCTCCTGGTGTGTTGTGTGTGATCCCTGGTGAAGCATGGACCAAAGAAGTTACTCAATACTTCTTAGCGTTAGAAGAGGGGATTAACCAATTCCCAGGATTCGCTCCTGAAATTCAAGGTGTTTATTTGGAAGAAGTAAATGGCCGAACAACTGCTTTTTGTTATGTCCTTAACGAATCAAATTAATAACTAATGAGCGCGGCGGGAGTCTCCTTCCGCGCCACTTCAGTGGTGAACTTATGACACAAAAATCAAAAATGGGCGTAGTGCAACTTACCGTCCTTACTTTCATTAATATGGCTGGGTCCGGCATTATTATGTTGCCAAGTAAATTGGCACAAGTCGGCTCGATTTCGATTATTTCATGGCTTGTGACTGCGATTGGGTCGATGAGTTTAGCTTACGTATTTGCTAAGTGTGGGCGATTTAGTAAACGTCCTGGCGGTATGAATGGTTACGCTTCTTATGCCTTTGGTGATTCTGGTGCTTTCATGGCGGGGTGGACTTATGGCCTATCTTTACTAATAGCAAACATCGCCATCGCCATTACCTCAGTTGGTTATGCTCAAGCATTTTTTGAAATATCGTTAACACCTATTCAAACTTGTATCGCTACAATAGGAGTTTTGTGGTTATGTACTGCGGCTAACTTTGGTGGTGCAAAAGTCACAGGCCAGATTGGTACGTTTACCGTTTGGGGGGTAATTTTACCGGTATGTAGTTTAGGGATTATTGGTTGGTTCTGGTTTAGCCCTGAGATGTACGTTAACTCTTGGAACCCACATAGCTTACCATTTGGTGAAGCGGTGAGCGCCTCAATTGCGATGACATTATGGGCATTCCTTGGGTTAGAATCAGCCTGTGCGAACAGTGATTCAGTTGAAAATCCAGAGAAAAATGTGCCTATCGCGGTACTTGGCGGTACGTTAATTGCTGCTGTGGTTTATATAGTATCTACTAACATTTGTGCGGGTATTGTTGAGAATGGTGCATTAGCCGCATCAACCGCGCCATTCAGTTTGGTATGGCAAGTAATGCTTGGCTCTTGGGCTGGTAAAGCGGTGGCAGGTTTAGCCGTGATTGCATGTACAGGCTCTTTATTAGGGTGGCAGTTTACTATCGCCTCTGTGTTTAAAAGCTCGGCTGATGAAGGTTTCTTTCCAAAGGTATTCTCTGAGATTGATCAACGAGGAACACCAGTAAAAGGAATGGTCATTATTACGGTAATTCAAACGGTACTGTCGTTAATGACAATCAGTCCAACGTTAAATGAACAATTTGAATCGCTAGTGAACTTAGCGGTAGTGACTAACGTAGTGCCTTATATTTTATGTATGGCAGCTATTTTTATCATGCAAAAATTCGCTCATGTTAGTAAAAAAGAGATGAGTAAAACGAATTTTATTGCGGTAGTTGCTGCGGTATATAGTTTCTATGCTCTTTATGGGGCGGGTTATGACGCAATGATGTGGGGTTCTATTGTTACTTTCTTTGGTTGGACTATGTATGGTTTTATCGCATACAAACATGAAGATGTAGAAACTGAACACGTTAAATAGAAATCTCAAAGCCACAACCCCTGCATTTCGTTAGGCTGAAATGAAGGGGTTGTTTGAATAAATAGACAGTTATTTTTGATGTAACCCCATTCGACATAATTGACGGAAATCTTTTGGACTGACATCAGTGTGACGTTTGAAAAATTTAGTCATATTTGTGGCTTCATTAAATCTCAGTTGAGTCGCAATTTCTGAGATCGAATGTTGGCTAAAGGCCAGTAAACGCTTGGTTTCAAGAAGAACTCGGTCATCGACAAGTTCTTTTACGCTTTCTCCTGAATTATCTTTTGCCAATTTATCTAATTGCTTCACGCTTTTTCCTAACGCTAGCGCGATATCACTTGCCGAAGGGCGATCATAAAAGTGAGTTTCAATATGGTTTTTTAAACGATAGAAATCATTACTTCCAATGGTTTGATTTACGGGATTAAACTCACTTTGGAACGTAGGGACAACTACTTTTAGCATGATTGAACGCAATAAATTACGAATAATTTCAGCTTTGAATTCAGAGGTCGATGCAAACTCTTTTACCATCGTTTCAAATAGTGAACCGATGTCATCACCAATATTATCAATCCAGTTAAGGTGTCCTAATGCCATGATCATTAAATCAAAATAAGGGTCATTTTTACCACAAGATAAAAAAGTACAATTGAAAGGTAAAACATAACCATCAACCGTGCGCTCTTTAGCAAACGAATGGACTTGGTTCTTGCCTAATGTGAGTAAAGTACCTGCTCGAATAATGTGTCTTTTATGGTCAATATAATGAAAACCTTCGCCTTTTGATACGTAAATTAAGGCACTAAAATTAAGACGGTGAGGTTGAGAAACGTCATCAATTCCTCTTAAATCATACAGCTCAGAAATTCGGAAAATATACGGATTTGCTAATGCCGTATCAGATCGTAAGCGTTCGATAGGAATGCATTTTTCGTTCATAGGTAGCTCAAAAAAGTGAGATTAAAAGCGGGCTTCTAATCTCCATTTAAATAATGTCATATACTGAAGTTTACATTAAAGCGTTGATTTCAGTATTTCTCGTGTGACATATCTTCGGCCATTTTCTTGAAATCTATCTTAGGCTTAGCCTTTTCTGGAACGATAATTTTCTTTGTTTGGCTTGTTACTGTATGCAGCAATTGATTATGACTCTGTTCGCTTGAGAGAGCCATAAAACTTAACGTTAACTGAAGTAAAATCACAACAGAAGATAGAATAAAAAATACCAGTGAAATGTGTTTTCTCATTGCTATTCTCCTTTCTCTTTTTTGGAGGACTTATGTTTTTTTGTTGCGTTATTTCGTATTTGTTTTACCCAGTTTTTATTAAAGACAATAAAATCTGTCATCGCGTTGATAGGGCATAAACTTTGGCACCATGGACGACGAACCACTAACGATGTAAGTAAGATCATAACGGTTAAAACAAATAAATACATTCCTCCAATCATGCCAAATGCAATGCCAAAAGGTTCATAAATAAACTCTGCTGGGCTTCTAAAATACGCGCCCATACACAGCGTGGTTAGTAATAAAACTCTTGGAAACCAAATAAAAAATTGATGGCGAATAGGGGCGGATTTTGCGTTGCCAACTTTCGCTAAACATTGTTGTACTGCACCAAAAGGGCATAAACTCTGACAATAAATATTACGATTGTAATAGAGGATATAACCGACACTTAATATCAATAAAATAAACGGTGTATAATTGGCGACACCAGATATCCATGAACCGAAAAGCAAGCCTCCCATCGTGGATGAGGAATATAACGAGGCTGAATGAAAACCAAATAGAATGGTTGAACCAAAGAGTAGCCCTGCGTTAAATTTGGCTTTATAAGCAGACCGAGAACGGTTAATCCACACGGCACTAATAAAAAAGACGACGGCTGCAAAATCTAACCATTTTACATAATCTAAAACAGAAGATTTACTGACCAAGCGTTTTCCATACAATTGTTCACGAATAAGGTCAGCGGATTGATTTACCGCGTGAACATAAGCTTGTGATGTGAGTGTCGCGCCTGAAATGGCATCAAATTCTAATAAATGTTCAATAGAATTACCGAGTAATTCCTCTGGTAGTTTCTCTTCTACTACTTTGTCAAAATACGATGATGTTTCTTTAGAAGACAGTAGAGCGAGGCTTTGTATTGTTCCATCAGGAAGAAAAACACTACCCACGGTTAATTCCCCCCCATAGCCAATACCAGAGCCAAAGCTAACCCACTTTATGAGCTTATCATCCGTTGTATTGTTAGAGATTATTTTGAATAATAGAGGGGTAACCTCAACAATTGTCTCTCCTTTTTCTGTGATATGTTCAAAGAACTGGGATTGAGAATGGTTAACGCGTAATCCACCAAGAAACCATGATAAAAGTAAGAGTAATATCGACGATATACTAAGGATTTTATCGCGATTTTTATTTCTCTTCGATGAGGTTTGTTTTGCCATATAAATGATAAGCCACAATGCGTATTAGTGCTTGTGGCTTATTCCTTTTAATAATTAAATTATATATATTTCAGAGTGATGACTTTACATCTTAGGCTTTAATGCAACTAAAATACGAAGTAAAACTGCCCCTGCGATGATTAACCCTGTCCCTGCAAATCCTAAGAAATACCAACCTGCTAATCCTTCATTTTCGCCAAGTAAGGTAAATGCGCCAGCAATAGTTAAGATAATGGATGCCCACCAACCGCCAACTAACGCCCATTTCCCCCCTGTCATTCCGAGATTAAAATGTTTTGCCCATTGGTTTGCTCCTGCAAATACCCAAACTTGCAGTGCGCCTAATGCCATCCAAAAAAGTGGATCGAGTACCGTAGATTGTGGAAACATTAGAAACCCTCCCAGTTACCATCGTAATCCCATGTCTTTTCAACCTTGAGATAGTTTTCACTTCGCATCCATTCTGGCGGTTGGTGATAACCTGCAAAGCGGCCACCATTCCAGTCACCGTGATAGGCTTCTGCTTCTGGGTAATAGAAGAAATTGTGTTGCATTGCGAGTAAGGTTTTACGAGTTAATCCAGTTGGATCTCTAGGATCGGCTTCTTTCACTAATGCATGAATCCAGTTGTTCTTACGAGTGTATGGACACACGGCAATACAGACTCGGCAACCCATTGCACTTTCGGTTGGGCCTTGACGCCACATTGTCCAGCAGCTGTCTTGGTTAAATTCAAATTTACGATAACCGCGCACGATAGCATCTGGTTTATCGGCTTTACTGATTGAACCGCTTGGACAAGAATCTGCACAGATTTTGCACTCTTCACAGAAGTGTTTCACCTTGGTATCAATCGGTTTATCCGCTTCCATATCGAGTTCAGTGATAACGGCAGCAAGGCGAATGTTTGGGCCTAATTCTGGGGTTAATAAAATACCATTACGAGCGGCTTCGCCCATACCAGCTTGAATTGCCAGAGGGGGGACTACGATCTCATAATCAGATCCCGGCCATTGTGGACGAGCCGCATAACCGAGCTCACCAAGGTAAGCAGCCATCAAACCTGAGGCGTTTTTTGCACGGAAGTAACCGTCGTATGAGGTCGAATAACCAATAGCAGCATACATTGGATCCCAGTTCATTGGTGTTCCAAAAATGATGACGTTTTTCCAATGTTTAGGGATACTGTCATCCCAATCTGGCATTCCACGCATGGTATTTTTGAATACAAAATTCGGGTCTAGTTTTGTAATACCAACCACACTCATGCCAAATTTGAAGGCCATTTTCTTGATCAAATCAGCGGCGTGTTTTGGTGACTTAAATTCCTGTTTTTCACGTTTAACCCATTGGAAATCAACCTCGTCTGGGTGGCCTTGTGGTTTTGGTGGGAAATCACTATAAACACCACGCATATAAGCGGCTGAATAAGCCCAACCTAAGGCAAAGCGATCACGATGCTTTTCAAAATTTTGAGCGTGTTCTGCTTTTTCTTCAAATGATTGATACATATCAGCCCAACGCTCTGGATAGCGTGAGTAATATTCGCGTACACCATCGTGTGGAATATCGCGCCAATCTTGGGTTGGGATCCAACCATTTTTCATTTCTGCGCCAAGTACGCGAGTTCGATGGAATAAGAAGTCTCCCCATTCAGGACGGATGAGTTCTGAAGCTACTTCCATCGTTGGTGCGACATCGACACGAAATGACTCACGGTTAAAGAACATATCTTTGCCGGCTTCTGTGCGTCCATAACCGACGTTTGCATCAGGATCTCGTCCTAATACAAAGCCCGCTCCTGCGGCGGCCCCTACCGTTACGGTTGCGGCAGCAATGCCGCCTAATTTTAGAAAGTCGCGGCGAGAAGTGCTCGCGATTTCTTGGTGATTGTGTTGTTTCACAATAGCTCCAATGGTTAACTTAATTCGAGAATATCGAGGCTCAATTTTTTATTCATTGTATTGAGTAGCTCTCGATGAGTAATTTTGAAATGGGCAGATAGCTTGTTTAGCTCAACCATAATAATTTGTGCATTGCTCCATTGTTCGGTATGAAAGTAACAAAGGAACAACTGTTCTAATGACCATTCATCATGAGGTTCAAATACAAGCAATTGTTTAAGATCTGGTTCTAATTTGGTGTAGTCTTTAATGTCAGCTTTAGCATGAGCTCGAATATTAAGGACATCGAAACAAGAAGGATTGACCGATAGATAATGGTCTAGTGCTTCAATGGCTTCTTCACAACGTCCATTTTGATGAGCTGAGATCCCAGCAAGGCGGACTAATTCCATAGAGACGACTTCATTATCAAAGGCTGCCGTTATCCATTGTTCAGCCTTAGTTTTTTCACCTAAGGCTAAATAACTACTGATCGCAGTGATGTAAGTTGAAATGAGTTTTTTATCTAAAAGGTGAGCTTGTTCTGCATAGGTTACTGCTTGAAGGAAATTACCTTCTTGATAATACAGACCAGATAGATTTTGATAACCACCGACAAAATCGGGAGCTATCTCAATACTCTCTTCAAAACAGTCTTCCGCCTGCTCTATATTTCCGAGATAAAGGTGGGTAAAACCAAGATGGCAATGTGTCATTGGATTGGTGTTATTGAGCGTAAGCACTTCTTCAAAAATTGCTTTAGCTAGATCATAATCACCGAGCTGTTGGTAAACTAAACCACATTTTGTTTTGAAATCCTCTTCAGGTAAGACTTTTTTATGATGATTGATCATCGACATAGCTAATTGGCATAGCTGTGCAGCCATTAAGGTTTCAAATAGAAAACTGAGTGTGGATGAAGTAAATGACGTCTTTTGAAGTACATCACTTAATACGAGAGTGAATGCCTCATGTTCTAGCCAATCAATTTGGTTTTTATCTTGCTTCTTCTTATCGAGAAATTGGGCACTCAGAAACATAAGCTTATCGTTCAGCTGCTCTTCCATGAGTTTTTCTGTTGGGAGATCATCAATGTGGCTATGTATATACAGGTAAAGCTCAAGCCATTTACTGTTTATCATGCGGTTTTATTGTCCATACTAAAATATCAGGAGGATTTTTCAGTATAAACAAGGTGGTTAAAAGGTATAAAATACCCCAAAATAGGTAGTATTTATCCCTTTATCAATAATTATGATTTTGATCAAAAGATGATGGTTACTTCTTCAGCAGGGCGTCGTGATATTTTATCTCGTTTCCTATAACGAAGTAGATAAAGTAAAGCCCTTAGCATGATACGCGTAAGGGCTTTTATAAAGTTATTCGTTACTAGGTAGCTAGGTATTAACTCTCAGGTAACCATGTTTGCTCTGAAACAATCTTTTGATTTTTGAACGTCAATTGTTCTACTTTATCGCCGTTATTATTCCAATGAGTGACTGAACCATCTTTAATTTTACCGTCATCATAATTGGCTTGGGTCGCTTTTTTTCCGTTAGCATAGTAGCTAGTGTATTGACCGTCTTTTTGGCCGTCATCATAGCTGATGGTTAAGTTTTTCTCGCCATTGTCATACCAACGAGTTGCCTGACCATCTAGCTGATTATTCTTATAAGTAAATTCAGTTTTCTTTTGACCATTAGCATACCAAGTCTGCATGTGGCCATTTAATTTGCCGTCTTTGTAATTAAGAGTCGACGCCATTTGACCGTTTGGATACCAATTACTTTCAGTACCAATCTCTAAGCCTTTATTGAATTGTGCTTTAGTTGAGATTTGTCCATTATCGTATTTTTGAACGAATGCCCCTGTGTATGGGCTTTCTTGGTTAACTTGATAAGCTACGCCATTACGCATTTGTAAATAATCAACAGTACTGTCTTTTGGTGCTGTTGCTGCGTAACTGGCACCAGACACTGCACTTAGAGCAAGTAGAACAGGAATATATTTCTTCATAGTGGTACCTCATTTTTCGCTAACATTTCATATGAACGGCTATGGTTTTGGCTTATATCGCTCTCATCATTTTTATTATTTTGATGTTTAAAGCTAAGCTGGTATTCAATATTCCACTTATTTTTAGTAATGTCAGTACCGAATTTGGTAGTCATAATTTTCATTTATGAGGTGTTAATTTAGGGAACTTTTCGTGCTTCTTGGGGTAGTACTAGTGGTTTTGTTTCACAAAGTCTAAGAAGGTTCTGTCGGCTTTAGATAGGTAACCGTTCTTTCTCCATGCAATCGAAATATCAAGAAAAATAGGATCACTAAAAGGAATAGAGACAATATCGGGCTCGTTCTCGGTGGCCAGTTCTAACAAGGCACTAATGGCAAAGTCTCGTTTTACAATTTTCAGTATTACTGGTAATAGGTTGGTTTCAAAAGAGAAATTAGCGGTCAGTTTCTGTTGTTGGCAAATGGCATCTAACCTTTCTCTATGAAAATACCCTTGTTTAAACATGACTAATTCTTGAGAGAAAAACGCTTTAAATGACAGCGTTTCTTTTGTTGCAAATTCATGTTCAGGACTCACCACTGCAACCATTTGAGATCGTAATAAATGGTCAGAATCAAGGGCGTCAGGTAAGTTTCTTACTTGAGTAATCCCAAGATCTATCTCCCCATCAAGTAACATTTTTTGAATTGATTGAGCCCCTGCTTCTACCATGGTGAGTTTTAATTTTGGGTATCGGCTTTTAAAGGCCATCAGTACATCTGGAAAGTAATAGGTTCCCATTATGCTAGGTACCCCCAATCGAACTTCGCCTTTTTCTAATCCTCTTAATTCCTTCATGGCAAGGGTCGCATCATCCAATTGTTGAAGAATGAGCTTAGCGTGAATGAGCAACGTTTCACCTTCATGAGTTAACGCTATCTTTCGATCATTACGGCGGAACAAATCGAGTTCTAATTCGTTTTCTAACTTTTTGATGGCAACGCTTAGTGCTGGCTGAGCAATATGGAGGGAATGAGCAGCGTGAGTGATGTTTTTATGCTCTGCAACTGCGACAAAGTATTTCAATAATCGTGTATCCATGAATTAATCACCATAACTAAAAACTATCAAATCGATAATTATTATATATTTTCATTATTTCAATGAACTTGCTACTGTTTTGGTATTGTTTTCCTGATGATGATCACTGAGATGATTGAGTTTCGTAGTAAAGCCTATTACCAAGTAAGTGCCGCATTAGCATTCGGCTCATTTTTAGTTTTTTGTAATTTGTACTTGTTCCAACCAATGTTGCCAGTATTAGCATTGCATTTCTCGGTGTCTGCAACACAGATTAATTGGTTATTATCCGCAGGGACATTTACTTTAGCCTTAATGTTACTTCCTTGGGCTATTACATCGGAAATAATAGGCCGTCGTAAAGTTCTTTTAATCAGCCTTTTTTTATTACCTGCTATTGGATTAACGTCCTTACTGACTGATGATTTAACGCTATTGATAATTAGTCGTGGGTTAATGGGCATGGCGTTAGCTGGTTTTACTGCGGTGGCTGTTGCTTATATGGCTGAAGAGTTTTCAGCTAAAGCGTTTAGTCATGCTATTGGGGCTTACATTAGTGCTAATTCATTAGGTGGGATCTCTGGGCGTATTTTTGGCGGTATGCTTACGGATCATTTTGATTGGCAAACGGCGGTGGTTTGCATGGCAATACTTAGTTTGATTGGGGCGATTGTCGTGGCTTTAGTATTACCGAAACAAGAACAACCTAGCGTGCCGAGTGCATCATTATCTCAATATCATAGAATTATTTTTCAGCATTTAAGAAACAAGAAGATATTTTTTGCGATGCTTATTGGTGGTGTTAATTTTGCTCTGTTTGTCAATTTGTACACTGTAACGGGTTTTCGATTAGTGAGTGAACCTTATTTTTTACCCATTAGCATCGCTTCAATGATTTTCTTATGTTATCTCTCTGGTACGGTTAGTTCTCGTTTAGTGGGAATATGGAATCACCACTTTACCCCTGTGCTAGGTATGTTTTTTGGTACGTTGATTAGTTTATTAGGAATGCTGGTAGCAAGCAGTGATTCTTTAGTTGTCATTTTGATAGGCTTAAATATATTAAGCTTTGGTTCGTTTTTTACGCATTCATTAGCGTATGGCTGGGTGAGTCAGCAGGCGGATAATGCTAAATCAACAGCAACGGCTTTATATCTTGTTCATTATTATGTTAGTGGCAGTTTGGGTGGTTTTTATTTAACGTATTGTTGGCAGCATGGAGGGTGGGATTTAGTCATGTTAGGGTCAAGTTTGTTGTATGGTGCGGTGTTCCTATTTTGCTGGCGCTTGTATCGTTACACCCATACTAATAGGGTATGGGTGTAACGGATGTTTATCGGCTAAATACTTGATATCCATTTTTACCTGAACGCTTAATGTAGTACATCGCTTCATCGGCGTTATGCATTAAGTCGTTGATATTTGAGCCATGTTCAGGATAGAAAGCAACACCGATACTGGTGTTCAACATATGTTGTTCGCCATCAAGTTTTAATGGTTGGTGAGATAAATATAAATAGGCCTCAACTTGTGAAATGATGTCTTTTGTATCTTCTACATTATAAATAAGTATGGCAAACTCATCACCGCCAATACGAGAAACATAAGCATTAATGGAGAATGCATATTCTAGGTTTTTAGAGACCGCTTTTAATGCGAGATCACCAACACTGTGGCCAAAGCTGTCATTTAAATCTTTGAACCCATCAAGATCTATATAGATTAACGCTAATTTTGAACCTGTACGCCGTGCATCTTGTATTTTCCAATGGAATAGTTTTTTGAAATATCCACGGTTAATCAGCCCCGTTAAACTATCATGGTGAGCCAGTTTTCTTATTTCATTATGATCTATGCTCTTTTTAAGCTGCAATCGAGCGATAACATAGGACATTGAGAATGAAAAGAAGACCATGCTGATTAAAATATAGATATCATTGGTCGATGTTTTTTCTAATGGCCACTGGTTTGAATACGGAGAGTACGTAATTAAACGCCAGCACGTATCATTTTTTATAATATGAATGTCTTTGAATGAATCAAGATTCTTAGGGTAAGAGAAAACAGAATCAAACGTTAATACCCCGGAGTCTAGAGCGAACTGCCCCTTTTTGTGTGTGTTTACACAATTAAATTCTTTGGGGAAAATATCTGAAAACGTTTGATTTTTACGTGTAGGGAACATAAACCCAAATTCAAGTTCTGGTCTTTTGTCATAAAATAGGAAGTAATTATTACTATTTATTAACATGTGATGGTCTTTGTTATTTAGATTAAATATTTTTAAGCCATCAAGAAGATGTTTTGCTAAATAGTTAAGAATCACAATGCCACGTTTATGACCGTTTTTATCGTATACAGGTGTGCTCAACCTTATCATCGGTTTATGTGGAAGCTCAATTTTATTGTGTTCAATGTTTAAATCAAGAATGGATATATAGACATCGCTATCGTGTAATTTTAAGCTGTCTTTGAAATAATAACGGTCTGCTTTATTTTGAAGTCGCTCCTTTGGAACAACAGATGGAACGCCATTATTATAGTTAATACGGATGATTTCGTTTCCTTTTAAATCAAGGTAACGAAGTTGATCATAAAGACCTTTACGTAAACTGAGGGCCATTGCATTTAACTCGGCCAATTCGGTCATTTCTTTATTATTTTTGTCATAAGCTTGGTTAATTTCGATAAAGTCAGATAGTAATAAAAGGTCTTGCCCAATACTATTTAATGTCATTGAAATATATTTTTTCTGAGCAGCAACAACGGCTTTTTGTTCATACTTTATTTTATTAAGAGATGTTTCATTTTCAGAGTATTTATAAAAATAGAATACAGAAAGTAGGATGATAAACATCAATAAGGACAAAAGAAGAAAGTTAGGCCAAAAAAGGTATTTATTAGGCTTATTTAATTTCATTATTCTATTCACTTATAAATATAAAAATAAGGTAGTGGTATATAGGTCATTATGAATGAGACATCACTAAATTGTACAAGGAAACTATAAAGGGAGACTTTACCACTCAATAAGCATTTATATCAATATTTTAGAATCGGAAATAGCATCAAAAATTATAATCGTGGTAAGGAATGTTTAAATAACTGAAAGGTTGTTACAGCGTTGGTACAACTGTAACAATATTAGCTATTGATTTCATTGTTAATAACGGTTGTGTATATTTATTGCATATTTTATTTATTATATTAGGTTGACAAAAAATATGTTGAAATTAATCATTTGATTAAATTTTCGGTGGCATAGGATAATTAATACTGACGTATTCAGGCTCTTCTATTCCAGCTTCTTGGTTTAATACGCGTGTTAGCACGAAATAGTAGTTAGCGAGTACATTGGCAAAACGAGGTAGGGTTTCTGGTATCTTTTTTGTGGTTAATTTATCTATTTGAACCAAAGTACGAACCACTTTTTTACTTAAGCTACGACATTGGTGCAGTTGAATTACGGGACCGGTTCCTCTTGGAAGAACAAAGCGTTTTCCTTTATCTTCAACTTGTTTTTTAAACGCGATCATTTCAGCGAGCAGTTCTTGTACGTCTTCTTCAAAAATACCGCATTTACCACGAATTGACCCATTTAAATGAAAGATCTTTGGCTGTAAACGCTCTAGAGATCCTCTTACTTGAACGTGAGTGATTTGAGAAAGTGCTAAACCAGTATAGGCACATAGCTCATCGGTTAGGATCTCAAAATCACACAGTGGACTGTCTTCAAAAATAAAAGGGTATGAAAGCTCACCAACCACACCAGATGCTTTTAGTGCCATAATTAAATCACTTAGTTATCAATAAAGAGTGAACGTACTTTATCACGTATTATCTAGGATTGATTATCCTTTTCTTGGCTTAGTAGCTGTAAAATGTTGTCGTGATTTTTATTCGTCATTTCAAGAGATAGGGCTGAATTTTCGATTGCTTTTGCCATGGTTGAAATATTGGTAGTCGCTTGTAATAAGGTATTTTGTAACGGGCGAAGAATAAACCAATAGAAGCAGGCAATAATCGCGACCAAGGCAAGGACAACGATAGCGAGTAATAAAATGACTTTAAAAGTTAGGTCATCAAAAAATTGTGTACTGGTTGTAGAAAGGGTTTCTTTTGATTCTTTTAAAAAAGTGGGTAACGATTGAAGTGAATCAGATGAAACATCGACAAGGTTATTGATGTTTTCTATTGTTTTATGAATGTTTTGTTGTTGCTCTGGAGTGAGGTTTCTATTTTGTGCGATGAGCTCAAGAGAGTCAGCCATTTTTAGCATTGCTTGTGCGCCTTGTTCGGCAGATTGCTCAATGCCTTTGATATCAATCATAGCGTTAATCGTCACAAGAGGTTGAGTGGTGACGGGTTCTTCTGTATTTGCAAAACTAGCAGAAGTGAACATGGCTATCAGAAACAGCAACGAGTATTTCATTTTTAATCCTTTAAATAAAACATCCTATATAGGGTTACTATAGAAAAAAATGGCTTCTATTACCATTGCTTAACGCTAAGAAAACAAATGCTTTCAAGGTATAAAGATAGAATATATAGCGACAGCGAAGTACAATACCGCATCTTCGGAATACGGTGAAAGTCCGTAACGGGCGCGCCACTGTAAGAGTATATTAAGTACTTAAGTCAGATACGAAGAGCAAGGCTTACAATGAAGTAAGCCATTTTATTAGGTACGCGATTTACAGGAGTTGCCATGCATTGGCCTGCGTTTAAGCATTTTTTTATCTTATCTTTACTTGTTTCATTTCCGTCAATGGCTGAAACGGTATATCCGTTGTCTTTAATTGATGGTTTAGGTAAGCAAGTCATTATCGAAAAAGAACCTAAAAAGATTTCTTCTAAAACCCTTTTTACTGATGCGGTGTTATTAGAGTTAGTCGATGAACATTCGTTATCAAGCCTCACGGATTTAGCCAGTAACCCTAATTACTCTGCGGTAAAAGACATTCTTCCAAAGTCTGTTCCCTTATTGGCTCTAAATGTTGAAATGATCATTGCGAATCGTCCTGATATTGTTTTTGCTGCCAATTGGAGTGATGCGTCAAAATTGGCGATTATTGAAAGTGCAGGCATTCCGGTTTATCGAATTCAAACCCCAAAAACGATTACTGAGATCGAAGCTGAGATATTACGTGTTGGTGAAATAGTTAATAAAAGCGAAGCGGCTGAAAAAATCATTACCAAAATGAAAGCACGATTAGATCAAAATGTGGTTAAACCGAAACAAAGATTAACGGCACTCGATTATAACCCTTGGGGTACTTCTAGCGGGCAAGATTCCACATGGGATGAAGTATTAGAACAAGCGGATCTAGATAATGCGATTGAAGGATTAGTGAGTGATAAATACGGACAAGTGCCAGTATCAAAAGAAATGGTGATTGTGCTTAATCCAGATGTGTTATTTATTCCTGCCTGGGTTTATGGTGATGACAATGGTGCAGAGCATTTTAGACAAGAAGTGATGTCTGATCCGTCATTGCAATCGGTCACTGCGATTAAAGAAGGGCGTGTGTATCAAATGCCTCATGTATTAAGAAGTGTTTATAGTCAGTACATTATTGATGCTGTTCTTTTTGTTAATCATTCAGTGTATAAGAAACTCTAATGCCTTTTTATCGTTTAACATCATTTCAAATTATTATCTCAGTCAGTCTGTTTATTGGTCTTTTTTTGGCTTACCTCAGCCTTGGAGCAGTGCATATCCCAGTTTTCGATATATTGGCGATGTTTAAGAGTTACTTACTTAATGGTAGCGAACTCGCAGCAAAAGAATACCCATTAGCTTCTGCGATTGTAATGCACATTCGCTTACCTAGAGCGTGTGCCGCTATTCTGGCTGGTGGTGCATTGGCGTTGGCGGGAGCTTGTACTCAGGGCTTATTTAAAAATCCATTAGCCAGTCCAGATGTACTAGGTGTGAGCTCTGGCAGTAGTTTTGGGGCGGTCATCGTTATTGTATCGGGCTTCTCGTTTATGAACCCGATGTGGTTACCTATTTTTACTACGGTGGGGGCATTAGCGGCATCAGCATTTATTTATGTGCTTGCATCTCGTCATTCATCCTCTCAAATCTTGTTTTTAATCTTAACGGGTTTGGCGCTTTCTAGTTTATTGGGTGGCGCTCGAATGGGTTTGCTATTAATGGCTCAGCAATATGAAGTCAGCCAATTTGTCTTTTGGGCAATGGGTGGTTTAGATGGGCGTATGTGGCAACATTTATTATGGCCAACGCCTGTCATTATTATCGTTTCAATTTTGCTCTTAAAAGAGAGTCGCGCCTTAAATTTATTAGCATTAGGTGAAGAAAGCGCGCACGGTATGGGGCTTAATGTAAAGCAGACCCGATTCAAATTATTGATGTTCGCTACTTTGTTAACGGCAATGTCGATAGCGATAGCCGGACCAATTGGTTTTATTGGTTTGATGGTGCCACATTTAGTGCGTTTATTGGTTGGGCCTGCGCATGAAAAGCTGTTGCCGTTCTCTGCCATTTTTGGTGTTATTTTCTTGCTCGTATGTGATTTGTTAGGCCGTTGGATTATTGCGCCAAATGAGTTGAAAGCGGGGATCATTACCTCGTTTATCGGTGGTTGTTACTTTATCGGTTTGATTATTCGATTCCAAAGAAAAGGGCGTTTAGCATGAGTAAGATGAATTCAAAAGAAGCGCTACTAAACGTATTAAACCTCAGCTATCAAGTCGGCTCTAAAACGCTATTAAAAGGCATTTCGTTTTCAGTGAATGCAGGAGAGTTAGTTGGGATTATTGGCCCTAATGGCGCCGGTAAAAGCACCTTGATGAAATGCATCAGTGGCTTTCAAACGTATTCACAGGGTGACATTTTAATTAAAGGTGAATCGTTATCGAGCCTTTCTCATATAGAACGTGCATTAAGCATGAGTTATTTACCCCAATACAGTGAAGCTGCATTTCCATTTAGCGTGATGGAAACCATTGGGTTAGGGTTTCATGCAAAGCAACAGAAAGAACTTATTTCTAAAGCCGTGATTAAAGAACAAAGCCAAGCTGCCTTAGAAAGAGTGGGGATTGGGCATTTAAGCTCTAGAACCGTGACAGACTTATCTGGCGGAGAAAAACAGCTAGTGCATTTTGCGCGATCATTAGTGCAAGGAACGCCATTAATGCTGCTTGATGAGCCAACCGCCAGTTTGGATATTGGCCATGAATCTCAGTTAATGAATGTACTCCATAAAGAGTGCAAAAATGGAAAATCCGCCTTGGTTGCGATTCATAATCTAAATACCGCCGCCGAGTTTTGTGATCGTCTAATCTTGATTAACCAAGGTGAAGTGATGGCAGAAGGTAAACCTAATGATGTGCTGTGTGAAGAGAATATTCGAGCTTTATATCAAGATTTAGTGATGGTGTCTCACCATGCGGTGACAGGGAATACGATAGTGTCGCCGTATAAAAAATAATTCAATATTTAGATAGTAACTATAAAAAATCCAGAACCTCGTTTGAGAGCTCTGGATTTTTTTGTTTATTGGTTAGATGAAATTATTCACACGGTGGTGCCATGTGAATTAACGCCAAGCCACCTAAAGAAGTTTCACGGTATTTTCGATTCATGTCTTTACCTGTTTGGTACATGGTATCAATCACTTTATCTAGCGAGATTAAACACTTACTTGTGCGCTTTAAGGCCATACGAGACGCGTTAATTGCTTTCATTGAACCCATTGCATTACGCTCGATACAAGGCACCTGAACGAGGCCTCCAATCGGGTCACACGTCATGCCCAATGAGTGTTCCATTGCAATCTCTGCCGCCATACAAATCTGTTCATTACTGCCACCGCGAAGCGCAGTTAAGCCTGCTGCTGCCATTGAGGATGAAACGCCGACTTCACCCTGGCAACCCACCTCAGCACCAGAAATCGACGCATTGGTTTTGTATAAAATACCAATCGCGCCAGATACCGCTAAGAAGTCTTTTAATTGCTTGGTGTCTAGCTCTTTAATGAAACGATGGTAATACATCAATACACCAGGAATAACCCCCGCCGCGCCATTGGTTGGAGAAGTAACAACTTGTCCACCAGCGGCGTTTTCTTCACTTACTGCAAAAGCAAATAAATTAATCCAATCCATGATCTCCATTGGGTCGTTTTCAATAGAGGCATTTGCTTCCAGTTTTTTTAATAATGCAGGTGCACGGCGGACCACGTTTAAGCCGCCATCAAGAATGCCTTCGGTTTGAAAACCACGTTCCATACACAATGACATTACTTTCCAGATTTGATCTGCTTTCGCATCAATCGCTTCCATTGGTTGGAAGGCTACTTCATTACGTAGTACAAAAGCGCCTAAACTTAATCCTTGAACTTCTGCTTTTTCTAGCATTTCATCCGCTGATTTGAATGGGAATTCAACCTCAACATTAGTGGTGCTTTTTCCATTCGTTAATTCATCTGCGGTTGCAATAAAACCACCACCCACAGAGTAATAAGTTTCGATGGCAAGCTGTTGGCCTGCCGCATCAAAGATTGAAATCGTCATGCCATTTTCGTGCAATGGCAAGTTGGTTTTATGAAAAAGCATATCAGTTTCATAATCAAAAATGATTTCATGATCACCGGCAACGGTAAGTACTTTGTCTTCAATGGCTTTTTTCATCGCCAAATTTGCGCTAGTAATCTTGATGGTGTCAGGGCGGTTGCCTAATAAGCCTAAAATAGTCGCGCGATCGGTGTGGTGGCCGATACCCGTCAGCGAGAGCGACCCATATAAATCAACTTGAACACGAGAAACTTGCGCTAAATGTGGCTGAATAAGTTGGGTGAAGTTGTATCCAGCAATCATAGGACCATTTGTGTGTGAGCTTGATGGCCCAACGCCAATTTTGTAGATATCAAAGATAGACAGCATAAGACATTACCTATTTTAGAGTTGCAAAACCAGGAATATAAATGTGTGAGCGGCATTTACAGGCATTGCTATTATAATTATTAAGTTTAGTTGTTTTGTAGATTTGTGCTGATACCAATTGAATTTCGTTAGTTGGTATCAAAATTAAAAATCCCAAGTACACATAATGATAACTCGGGATTAATGAGGCGGAAAGTAACACGAATATGGAAGGACAAATACCCCAAAAAAGAAGGGGTAAAGGGTTTATTGATTACTTAATCGCTAGGCCTTTGTTATTCAAGTACCCCTTGATATGAGGGCGTGACTCTTGTGACAACTTGCCTGTGATTTGTTCTGACCATGAACTTTGTTTTTGATTACTGCTACGTGTTGCATAGTATGTCGACATGATGTCGTCGTATTCATGGATTTTTCTTTTATCTAATGGCTGATATGTATTTTCATGAACAATGACATCAGGACTTAGACGTGGTTTCTTTTGTGGTGTTTGAGCGGGATGGCCTAAACACATACCAAAGAGAACTGCCGTGTAATTTGGCAACTCAAGTAAATTATCGACTTCTTGCGCATGAGTACGTAAACCCCCAATATACACGCCACCGAGGTTCATTGATTCTGCCGCTAATAAGCAATTTTGAGCCATGATCCCTGCATCAACAGCTCCAATCAGGGTTAGTTCTGTATATTCCGCTTTTACTTCTGAGTTCATTTCATGGTGACGTTGAAAATCAATACAAAAGACCAAAAACTCCGCAGCGCCTTCCACATAAGGTTGCCCACCAGAGAGTTCAACCAGTGCTTTACGTTTCGCTATATCAGTAACACGAATAATCGAATTTACTTGAAGTAAGCTAGAAGAAGAGGCTGCAATACCGGCACTGATGATGGTATCTAATTGTTCTTTAGAGATAGGTTCGTTAGTGAAAGAACGAATAGATCGGTGGTTTAAAATCGTATCGATAACTGGGTTCATAAATAGTCCATCATTAAACAAAGAGTATAGAAAGCTAATTATAGCGTGATTAGTTACCTCTATTATTAACACAATGTTATATCAAAAAAAAAGCCTTGCTAGGAGCTGCAAGGCTTTTGATTATAGGGATTTTGATATTAATCAGTCATTAGTAGCAACTGTTTTTGGGTTAGCCCCATTTTTTGACGCATTTACAAGTAGAATACCAACACTTAATACGATTGAACCACATAGAAGGAAGAGTAGTCGACCTGTTGGTTCGTTTGGAATTAATGCCATCGCTAAGATACCAAAACCTGCTGTGCTGATAAGCTTACCAAGCATAGAGCGTTGTTTTGTATCTAAGTTTTGTTGTTCTTCACCTTCAGCAACAAGTGGTGTGTTCCAGTTAGTAAACAATGTATCAACTTCTTTCTCACGTTCAGCTGATAAAGGTTTATAGAAGAATTGAGTTGCTAAGAAGAAGCCACCAGTGAAGATTACGTGTGCTGCTAAGCTTAAGCCAACTTTAAGATCTGCCCACTCACGCCCTGTTAGATTTTGTTCTAGACCAAATAGGTGTTCAATATCTTCTGCTTGTAGAGAAATACCAAAGATGTAAGAAACGAAACCACCGACAATCAATGTAGTCCAAGCTGACCAATCTGGTGTTTTACGAACAATCATACCTAGGAAGATTGGAATAAGCATAGGGAAACCAATTAACGCACCCACGTTCATTACAATATCAAATAGGCTCAAGTGACGTAACGAGTTAATGTATAGGCCAATCGCAATAATGATTATACCCATTAGAATCGTCGTTAGCTTACTTACAATAACGAGCTCTTTTTGCTCTGCATTCTTACGAAGAACAGGGCTGTAGAAGTTCATTACGAAAATACCAGCGTTACGATTTAAACCTGAATCCATAGAAGACATCGTTGCTGCAAACATCGCTGACATTAATAGACCAACCATCCCTGCTGGCATCACGTTTTGTACGAATGCTAAATAAGCTGCATCACCGGCTTTATCGCCCATTGACGCGTACTCTAATGCAAAATCAGGCATAAATGCACTTACATACCAAGGTGGAAGGAACCAAATAAGAGGACCAACAACCATTAGGATGCAAGCAAGACCAGCGGCTTTACGAGCATTTTCACTGTCTTTAGCACATAAGTAACGGTAAGCATTGATACTGTTATTCATTACACCGAATTGTTTTACAAAGATGAAGACAACCCATAGTACGAATACACTTACGTAGTTGAGGTTATTCCCCAACATGAAGTCACCTTGGAAGTTATCGACAATATTTGTGATACCACCACCGTGAAAGTAAGCGGCAACAGCACAGGTAATCGTCACTGCCATGATAACTAACATTTGCATGAAGTCAGAAGCAACAACGGCCCAAGAACCCCCCGTTACCGACATGATTACTAATACAACACCGGTAAAGATGATGGTTGTTTCCATTGGGATGTTAAATACAGCAGCAACAAAGATGGCTAAACCATTTAGCCAAATCCCCGCAGATATTAAGCTGTCTGGCATACCGAACCATGTAAAGAATTGCTCTGAAGTTTTACCAAAACGCTGTCTGATTGCTTCAATTGCAGTCACAACACGTAGTTGACGGAACTTTGGAGCGAAGTACATGTAGTTCATGAAATAACCAAATGCATTGGCTAAGAACAGAATTACAATAACAAAACCATCGGAGAAAGCGCGTCCTGCGGCTCCAGTAAACGTCCATGCTGAGAATTGTGTCATGAAAGCGGTTGCACCAACCATCCACCATAACATTTTGCCGCCCCCTCTAAAGTAATCACTAGTAGAGGTTGTAAACTTTCTAAACATCCAACCAATTGCGATTAAGAAGAAGAAGTAGGCGAGAACAACAAGAGTATCGATAGTCATTTTTTTCAGCCCTTTAAGTATCATAATTAACTGATATCTAGATTACCTTGTTTAAATTTTATTTGTACTACAATATGTCTTTATCGTGATCTGAAACGTATGTTTTTTAATGTTAATAAATGAATAATCTTATGATTTAATATTACCCTAATAATTTCAATTGCTTAGAGTCTATTTTTATTTTGGATAAATACTTGCTTTTAATTTATATAGTAATACAAATGGGTGGTGTCCTATTTTTATAAATTAAAGAGTTTGATGTAAGTATGAAGAGTAGAAAATGGGTAAGATAAAATAAGCAGAATAGTTTACGGAGGTAATATAACAAAAGCGAGCCATTGGCTCGCCTGATAAATAGTAAGAATTTGTTAATTTTTTATTAGTTTACACGAGCAACAGCATCACGCACTAATTCACCTAATTCTTCCCATTTTCCTTCGTCAATTAGGTTTGTTGGGACCATCCAAGTGCCACCACAAGCTAAAACAGCAGGAATAGAAAGGTAGTCATCAATATTTTTTAAACTTACGCCACCAGTAGGCATAAATTGCACAGGATAAACCGCGGTTAATGCTTTAAGCATAGCGACACCACCTGATGCTTCGGCAGGGAAGAATTTCAGTGTACGCAAGCCCATGTCCATTGCTTGCTCAACCAAGCTTGGGTTATTTACACCAGGTACGATAGGCATCTTTTTATCTAAACAATACTGGACTGTACGTGGGTTGAAACCAGGACTAACAATAAAGTCCACACCCGCTTCAATTGCTTGGTCAACTTGTTCATTGGTTAAGATCGTACCAGCCCCAATCAGCATTTCAGGGAACTCATCACGCATAGCACGGATGGCTTCTGCTGCACAGGGTGTTCTAAACGTGATTTCTGCGCATGGCATGCCATTTTCAACTAATGCACGGCCAAGAGGGATGGCATCTTCCGCTTTATTGATTGCAATTACAGGGATAACTTTAAGACTTGCTAGTTGTTCATTTAAGGTTGTCATGATTACACTCTCATGTTGAATTTGATTAACGACACGCACCTAAATCTGAATACTTATTTAGGTAACGCATTAAAAATTATAAAGATAAATCAGGCATGGCATCACTTGGAATGATGGCGCCTTTATATTGGATCACAGTGCCAGCCACAACGTGTCCTGCATACGCCGCTTCAAGCGCGTTGCCGCCACAAAAACGTTTTGCTAAAAAGCCTGCACTGAATGAATCACCAGCGGCTGTTGTATCAATGATTGTTTCTTTCTCTACAGGGTAAGGGGCTACATAATTTGCTTTATCGTTTTGTACGACTAAACAATCCTTACTTCCTCGTTTAATAATGAGTTCATTAACACCCGATTTTGACGTTCTTTCAATGCACTGCTCAAGATGTTCATCACCGTAAAGGGCTTGTTCATCTTCAAAAGTAAGTAATGCAGTGTCTGTAAGCGCTAATATTTTTAAATACCATGACACGGCTTCAGATTGGTCGCTCCAAAGTTTAGGTCGGTAATTATTATCAAACAGAATTTTTCCGCCTTGAGCTTTATATTGCTCTAAAAATGCCAACAGTACGTGACGTCCGTTATCAGTGAGGATAGCGATAGAGATCCCACTGAGATAAATAGCCTCAAAAGAAAAAAGGCGATCTAAAAGCTGTGCAGTATTTTCTTGGTCGAACAGATATTTAGCTGCGGCATCGTTACGCCAATAATGGAAAGTGCGCTCACCCGTATCATCGGTTTCGATGTAATACAGACCAGGCTGTTTGCTATTTAACTGAGTAACAAGATCCGTATTGATCCCTTCGGCGTTCCACTTTTCTAGCATATCAAGACTAAAAGGATCATTGCCTAATGCCGTTACATAACTGACATTAACGCCTTTGCTTTTGGTTAAGCGCGATAAATAAAGCGCCGTATTTAATGTATCACCACCGAATGTTTGTTTAAGCCCATTTTCGTTTTTCTGTAGCTCAACCATGCACTCGCCAATGATCGCTATGTTTAATGATGTCATATGCTTACCTTAGCAACTGAGGTTGCGCTAGTGGTTATTTTAAGAAATCTTCGCGTGCTGGTGAAAACATATCAAGTAAAATACTGTCTTGTTCAAGGGCGACGGCACCATGAATAAAATGTTTAGGAGCAATATAAGCATCACCCGCAGTAAGTACATGCTTCACGCCATCAACTTCAGCTTCAAAACTACCACTAACGACATAACCAATTTGGTCATGGATTTCATGAGAGTGAGGAGCACCGATAGCACCTTTATCAAAGCATAAATGAACAGCCATTAGTTCATCTGTATAGCCGACAATTTTGCGTTTGATGCCGCCACCTAGTTCTTCCCACGGGTTTTCTTGTAATTTAAAAAAATTATTCATAACGCTTCTCCTAATGAAGGTATCAACTAAATTTATTGTTTCGATGGGAAGAACTATAAGCTAATAATTTAATTTGTAATACAATATAGTTTATTTTGTGTGATGTGAATCAAATAAGAATTTACTTACTCTCGATGTTTACGATTATTTAATGACCTGTTACAAAATTCATATCATTTAAAATCAGTTGTTTATATTGTTTTGTGTGATTGTCATCATTGTTTGATAACGCTAAGGTGTTACTAAAGCTAATATTGTATTACTTTATATGAAGTTTGATAATTTAGTTAACGTATAGAAATTAGATACTCTTTATTGAGATTGAGGGTGAAAAAGAATATGACTACACAACCAATTTTACTTACGGATGCCGAAATAGAGCAACTTCATCTAGAAGTTGGGCGTTCTACTTTAATGGGTAACACCATTGAAGCGCATAAAAAAGATGTTGATGCATTTATGCAGCTTCCGTTAGATGTTCCTGGTCACGGAGAGGCGGGTGGTTACGAACATAATCGCCACAAACAAAACTACACTTATATGAACCTTGCTGGCCGTTTGTTTCTTGTCACTAAAGATGAGAAATACGCCAATTTCGTGAAAGCGTTATTAGCAATTTATGCAGATAAATACCTAACATTTGACTTCCATGTACAAAAAAACACAAATCCAACGGGTCGTTTGTTTCACCAAATCTTAAATGAACATTGTTGGTTACTATTTACTAGCCTTGCTTATTCTTGTGTTGCATCAACCATGACAGAAGAAGAGCGAAATACGGTTGTAGAGCGTATCTTTGAGCCAATGCTTGATATGTTTACCGTTAAATACGCACACGACTTTGACCGTATTCATAACCACGGTATTTGGGCGGTAGCTGCTGTCGGTATCTGTGGTTTAGCAATTGGTAAGCGTGAATATTTAGATATGTCAGTTTATGGCATTGAACGTAACGAAACTGGCGGTTTCTTAGCGCAAATATCTGAATTGTTTGCTCCTTCTGGTTATTACATGGAAGGGCCTTATTACCATCGTTACGCGATTCGTCCAACGTGTGTATTTGCTGAGGTTATCCACCGTCATATGCCTGAAGTTGATATTTATAACTTCAAAGGGCAAGTGATTGGCAATACAGTACAAGCAATGCTTTCAACCGCATACCCAAATGGTGAGTTCCCTGCATTAAATGACTCATCTCGTACTATGGGTATCACGGACATGGGCGTTCAGGTGGCAGTGAGTGTTTACAGCAAGCACTATGAACTTGATGAAAATATCTTAGGCATGGCAAAAATACAAGACCGTGTTTGGATGCACGCTTGTGGTTTAGAATTATCAAAAGCGTATGAAAAAGCGTCAGAAAATCATGAAATTAATATGCCTTTCTGGCCGAGTGTTGAGCTAAATGAAGGCCCTGATGGTCACTTTGGCGCACAAGGCTTTATCCGTATGCAGGATAAAAAAGGCGATGTATCTCAACTTGTTATGAATTACGGTCAACATGGTATGGGTCATGGTAATTTTGACACGTTGGGTATTACCTTCTTTAATCGCGGCCAAGAAGTGTTGCGTGAATATGGTTTTTGTCGTTGGGTAAACGTAGAGCCTAAATTTGGCGGTCGTTACCTTGATGAAAACAAATCGTACGCTCGTCAAACCATTGCTCATAATGCAGTTACCGTTGATGAGCAATGCCAAAACCACTTTGATGTTGAACGTGCAGATAAAGTACATGGCTTACCTCACTTTTTTAAAGTAGAAGATCCAAGTATTAATGGTATGAGCGCATTTGCTAATGATCATTATGATGGTCTTGATATGCAACGCAGCGTCTTTATGTTGAAGCTTGATGAACTTGAATCGCCACTGTTGCTTGATCTTTATCGCGTTGTTGGTGAAGGAGAGCATCAATACGATTACTCTCACCAGTATGAAGGTCAGATAGTACGTACTAACTTTGAGTATCAAGCAAACAAAGAGCTGAATACGTTAGGCAGTGATTTTGGTTACCAACACTTGTGGAATGTGGCAAGCGGTGCAGTAAGCGATACTGCTCTGGTTAGTTGGCTACAAAACAATACTTACTACACATGGTTAGGCACAAGCTCGAATGCTAACAATGAAGTGATTTTTACTCGTACCGGTGCGAATGATCCAAGCTTTAACTTGCGCAGTGAACCCGCGTTTATTCTTCGTAGTAAAGGTCCATCAACGTTATTTGCATCAGTGCTAGAAACACACGGCTATTTCAACGAAGAATTTGAGCAATCTGTTAATGCTCGCGGCGTGGTAAAAAATATTCAGGTTATTGGTCACACAGTAGTAGGGTCGGTTGTTGAAATTCAGACAGAACACTCTAATGTAACGGTGATGATAAGTAATCAGTTTGGTGCAACAGAGAATACCGCGCACACCGTAGAATTAAATGGAAAATCATACAGTTGGACAGGCTTCTATTCGCTAGAAACGTCTTCATTAGAAAAAAATACGATTAAGCAGGAGAAATAATAATGAGCTATCAACCACTTTTACTGAATTTTGATGAAGCCGCTGAGCTTCGTAAAGAACTTGGCAAGGATAGCCTGTTAGGAAAAGCCCTTACTCGTGATATGAAACAAACAGATGCTTACATGGCAGAAGTAGGTATTGAAGTTCCGGGGCACGGCGAAGGTGGTGGTTACGAACATAACCGTCATAAGCAAAACTACATCCATATGGATCTTGCTGGTCGTTTGTTTTTGATTACAGAAGAAAGTAAATATCGTGATTACATTGTTGATATGCTAACGGCGTATGCAACGGTGTACCCAACGCTTGAAAGCAATGTTAGCCTTGATTCTAATCCTCCAGGTAAACTGTTCCACCAGACATTGAATGAAAATATGTGGATGCTTTATGCCTCTTGTGCGTACAGCTGTATTTACCACACGATTTCAGAAGAACAAAAGCGCTTAATCGAAGATGATCTTCTAAAGCAAATGATTGAAATGTTCGTCGTAACTTACGCGCACGATTTCGATATCGTACACAACCATGGTCTATGGGCGGTTGCAGCGGTTGGTATTTGTGGTTACGCAATCAATGACCAAGAATCAGTAGATAAAGCGTTATATGGTTTGAAAATGGACAAAGTGAGTGGTGGCTTCTTAGCACAACTTGACCAACTGTTTTCGCCTGATGGTTACTACATGGAAGGTCCTTATTACCACCGTTTCTCACTGCGTCCAATTTACTTGTTTGCTGAAGCGATTGAACGTCGTCAGCCTGAAATTGGTATTTATGAATTTAATGATTCAGTGATTAAAACGACATCTTACTCTGTCTTTAAAACGGCATTCCCTGACGGAACATTACCAGCACTGAACGATTCATCGAAAACGATTTCTATCAACGATGAAGGCGTTATCATGGCAACATCGGTGTGTTATCACCGTTATGAGCAAACAGAAACGTTACTTGGAATGGCTGATCACCAACAAGATGTTTGGGTTCATAGTTCAGGTCAAACATTATCAAATGCGGTTGAACAGGCTGATGAAATCAAACCATTTAACTGGGGTAGCTTATTTGTTACTGATGGCCCAGAAGGTGAAAAAGGCGGCGTAAGCATTCTTCGTCACCGTGATGAAAAAGACGACGATACCATGGCGTTAATTTGGTTTGGTCAGCACGGTTCTGATCACCAATACCATTCAGCGTTAGATCACGGTCACTACGATGGTTTACACCTAAGTGTGTTTAACCGTGGTCATGAAGTCTTGCACGATTACGGCTTTGGTCGTTGGGTAAACGTAGAGCCTAAATTTGGTGGTCGTTATATCCCTGAAAATAAAACCTATTGTAAGCAGACAGTTGCTCACAACACTGTAACGGTTGATCAGAAAACACAGAACAATTTTGATACCGCGCTGGCAGAATCAAAGTTTGGTCAGAAGCATTTCTTTATTGCTGATGATCAATCGCTGCAAGGCATGAGCGGCACGATTTCTGATTACTATACTGGCGTAGATATGCAACGCAGTATCATCCTTGCGGATCTCCCTGAGTTTGAAAAGCCATTGGTGATTGATGTGTACCGCATTGAAGCAGATGCAGAGCATGACTATGATTTACCTGTTCACCATTCAGGCCAAATCATCCGTACCGATTTCGATTATCAAGTTGAAAGTACATTGAGACCTTTGGGCGAAGATAATGGGTATCAGCACCTATGGAACGTAGGCTCAGGTAAAGTAGAAGGCAGTTCTTTAGTCAGCTGGTTACATGACAGCAGCTACTACAGCTTAGTAACAAGTGCAGTAGAGGGTAGTGAGGTAATTTTTGCTCGTACTGGCGCAAATGATCCTGACTTTAACTTAAAGAGTGAGCCTGCATTGATTTTACGCCAATCAGGCCAAAATCACGTATTTGCATCCGTATTAGAAACACATGGTTACTTTAACGAATCTATTGAAGCGTCTGTTGGTGCTCGTGGGTTAGTAAAAGCAGTTTCAGTGGTGGGTCACAACCCTATTGGTACCGTTATTCGCATTGAAACGACTTCTGGCAATACTTACCATTACGGTATTTCAAACCAAGCTGAAGACGCACAGCAAGCGCTGCATTCGGTTGAATTTGGTGGCAATACATACACATGGAATGGATCGTTCGCTCAGCTTTAATATAAACGAATGATTTAATTTGTAGATTGGGAAATAAGACCAAACCGGATACTTTCGCATAGAGTATTCGGTTTTTTTATGGATGACACAATTTTCATATTCCTATGTTAATAAGTAATACAATTGTGTGTATTTTTTTGCTGTTATGGTCACTAATAAGTTTATGAACCCTTCGTGATTGGCTTGGTTTTCTGAAAAAACAAACGACAAAGAGTAAATTTAGATACGTGCATTGAAACTATTTAGTAGTTTTAACACCTTATAATTAGGTGCTTTTTGAGTATAAATGTCTCTATTTTATTGGCGTGAGTGATAAATTATAGGCGCGTCATCACACTTCATAACTAACAATGCAATGATCAATTAAAAACGGTTGATTAAATATAAATGGGTGGATATTATAATAGGTATATAATCATACAATAACATATTTGGAGTTACACATGACTAAACCAGTAATTGGTTTCATTGGCCTAGGTCTTATGGGCGGCAACATGGTAGAAAATCTACAAACTCGCGGCTACCACGTAAACGTAATGGATCTTAGCGAAGAAGCGATGGCTCGCGTTACAGCTCGCGGTAATGCAACAGCGTTTACTTCTGCAAAAGAATTAGCAGCAGCAAGTGATATCGTTGAGTTTTGTCTTACTACTTCTGCCGTTGTTGAAAAAATTGTTTACGGTGAAGAGGGTGTTCTTGCTGGTATCAAAGAAGGGTCAGTATTAATTGACTTCGGTACTTCTATTCCAGCTTCTACTAAGAAAATTGGTGCAGCACTTGCTGAGAAAGGCGCAGGCATGATCGATGCTCCTTTAGGTCGTACACCTGCACACGCTAAAGATGGTCTTTTAAACATCATGGCAGCTGGCGATATGGATACGTTCAATAAAGTTAAACCACTCCTTGAAGAGCAAGGCGAAAACGTATTCCACCTAGGTACTCTGGGTTCAGGTCACGTGACTAAGCTTGTAAACAACTTTATGGGCATGACAACCGTTGCAACGATGTCTCAAGCATTTGCTGTTGCTAAGCTTGCTGGTGTTGATGGTCAACAACTGTTTGACATTATGTCGGCAGGCCCATCTAATTCACCATTCATGCAGTTCTGTAAGTTCTACGCAGTAGATGGCGAAGAGAAATTAGGTTTCTCTGTTGCAAACGCAAATAAAGATCTTGGTTATTTCCTTGCGCTTTGTGAAGAGTTAGGTACTGAGTCTCTAATCGCTCAAGGTACAGCTGCAAACCTACAAGCCGCTGTTGATGCTGGCCTTGGTCAAAACGACGTACCAGTTATCTTTGACTACTTTACTAAATTAGAGAAGTAATCTAGATAAATATATTAAAGATGATATCTCGCTGATGGTTATCTTGAAAAGTCGTGATTGAAAGTAAGCGGAAAGATAAAATAAGAAGCTGGTTTATAATCAGAAGGACATGCTCTTAAGTCCAGAAAACGGCCTATTAAATTTTAGAACACTCGATGGAAACGTCGAGTGTTTTTTATGCCTGTAGAAAAAGGGGAGTGAGTAATAATTACTTATAGGGCACTCCTATTTCAAGATATGCCCCAAACGAAAATGATAAGTTAAATAATTATTATGGCTGTGGTTGGTTCAAGTAAATACTCATTTGTCCACCCCATGTACTAATTACATCGACATCTCCATCGTTGTCAATGTCACCCGTTAAAAGTTGTTCAGACGATTTTTTTTCATCTATTAACGTAGGAGTTCCGAAATCAGCTAGACCATCATTAACATATAAATGTATCTGATTTACAGAAGAAGAGTTTACCTTCAAGTTTGCTGCCATGATGATATCTGTACTGCCATCACCGTTTACATCTGCTAATGCTAATGTTTCGTTATTATCAGGTTTATTAAAACTGTGGGTCGCGTCTGTAAAGTTGCCAGCACCATTGTTTAGTAAAAGTCTATGTCGCTCATGATCATATGATGTTTCGGAATAGAAAAACAAATCCTGACTGCCATCGTTATTAAAGTCGTCACTGAGCAAAGTGCCTCTATTTGCTCCTAGTGATACACTTCCATCCTTAGTAAATTCTCCCTTTCCGTTATTTATCCAATTGTCCTTGGCTACAATATCAGGGTATTTATCTCCGTTAATATCAGAAATAACAAATGGCTTATCGGTTGATGTATCAATCACATATTGGAGTACTGAAAACAGCCCTTTAGAATCATTTTTAAATACTTTGGCACTACTTCGATCAATCTTAACAACAAGGTCTAAATCACCGTCACCATCAAAATCAGAGAATTGAGCTAACTTTTTAGAGGCAGAACCATCGTCTTTACCTAAGATAATTTCTTGTCCTGCTGTAAATTTCCCTTTGCCATCGTTATAAAAAAACTGATGTGCATTTCCTGCGGTATATTTTCCTAAAGTAATGAGGTCATTGTCCCCATCACCGTCGATATCAGCAGCAATTACAGCTTCAGATATATGATTAAGTGCAATGGCAGTATCCATGACGGTGAAATTACCTTTGCCGTCATTTAATGCCAATATCATCTCTTTTCTGTTGCGTTGAGGAGCTACATAGTCAAGATCGCCATCGCCATCTAGATCTGTTAATACGCCTAATTCACTCCAGCCATGGGTGATAGTAATCTCTGGTTGAGCAACAAAATGTCCTTTACCGATATTTGGTGATTCTTTTAAATAGAGTACTTTGTTGACTACATCCAATGGGTTCATGTCAATTTTGTCAGATGCTGACAATGGAGAACTTTCCGCTTTTATGTCATGTAGGCCAGGAGTTAAGTTAACTTTAATTGAGCCTGTATTATATGTATCGCCAGTTAAACCAATGAGTTTGTCATTTACATAGACTTTTATACCGAGCGCTGGCTGTAGATCTTCATCTAAGACATTCAGCATCAAAGTGCCTAATATACGGCCAGTAATAATACTTTCGCGTTTGAGTTCAAGTTTACAACCTAAGGTTTGATTTTGTTCAGTACTAATATCAGTATTACAGCTTGCAAAGGGTGTAGTATTGTACCCTTCAGTTGCATCATTGATATTATGGAACGTAAGATAGGCAGTAACTTGTTTTTGACCTCCGGTTTCAAACAAATCGCTTGCGGTATAAATCCCATTTTCTTCTTGAACGATTAATACTTTTTCTTGCACTGGCACATTATGGCCACCAAGACGAACGATCAATGCTAACTCTTCTGCTGAATTGACTTCATTAATAACTTCGGCGGGAATGGTAAAGGTAAACGTTCCCTGATCTTTTAATGGAGTTAGGTTTATATTTACGTCAGCTTGAAGAGGGATAATGTCCATTTTAGCGTCTTCGCCTTCGACAAAGTTCACCGTATTATCTTCTTCTTCGGTTTTTCCTACCATCATATCACCATCATAAAGATGCATTGATAATTGATATTCACCAGGTTCAACATTCATGATCAATTCAGCAATACCAGTCTCTTTATTGATACTGTAAACAGCCTCGTCGTTACCATTAATAGATAAACCAAATTGTGGAGTATTTAACCCAGCAAGATCTTCTGCAGGCCAAGAAAACTTCAACGTAGATACATATGAAATCTGTTCGAAATCGTTAATGGTATCACCTAAATTAGGCAGTAAGATGAAATCAACTTCAGGGCTTTCACCGTCAATAATATCTACGCCTAAAGCCTTCGCCATATATTGGCTTAGCTTAACGTCTTTTGTTGTTAATAGTAGGATGAAATCATAGCTACCTGGTTTTAATGTTAGAGATCGATGAGAAATAGTTTCCACATTTCCATCGCTATCTATCTTTTGGGTAACAGGCCAATCAAACTTATGCTTTTCTTTCGTTAGAAGATTAGTTACTTCCAGAATTCCATCATAGCTTATTGCTGTATTCAAATTTTGAGACTGGCTTTGAATGTTATTCTGCTCTAATGAGGAATAACTTACGGCAACGTGCTCTGATGATGGCTTCTCTATTGTTTGTTGATAGGTTGCAGCAAATGTACTGTTCACCACCAATGGAGCATCCCCTTTAGATGCACTATCTTCGGTGCTATCTCCGCCGCCACAGCCAATTAGTGATAAACTAAGTAATGCGCCGCCTAGCCATTTCTTTCTAATTTTATACATAAGAACTCTTAACAAATATATATTAATAACAATCGATTGCGATGATATAGCATCGCGTTCGCAATAGGCGGTGAGATTAACACAGCTGTAACCCAAAAGAGGCATTTTATTTTTCTAGTTGTTGAATATAAAGGATAAATCTAGTATCTGTCGTTTTTTGTATATTTAATCATCGGCTGTGATTATATTTGAACTCATGATCTAAAAATGGCCAGTATTGATAATTCTGGCCATGAGTAATAAAGCAAAGGGAGGGGAATTAGAGCAGTGTATAAATAGAACTCAGTTCTACGCTATCAATCGTACATGAGCTTACTGGCTTTTTGTAAATCAAATTCTTTTAATGATTTTCTTGCTAGGTGTCGAAACGGATACGCTTTAACGACTTCTTCAAGAGGCTGTATCGCAAATGCCCAAAATATCGAACCATCAAAACCAAAAATAACCAATGCACAAAGCGGGATAGAGATAATCCATTGCCCTGTGAAATTAATTTTAAACACATCCGTTGTCTTTCCTAACGCCCTTAATACATGACCATGAACGGTGTTGTAACCCCTTGCTATGGGTAAGAAAATATAAAGTGGAGCAATGATGATAAGAGCGTCATAAGTGGACGGATCTAAGTCAGGATAAATATCCGCAATAACAAGGCTAAGCCCTGCGAAGAATAAAGCACAAATAAATGACATACCAACGGCAACATCTATGCTTGTATTTACATTTTTCGTCAGTTCGTCCATTTTTTTAGAACCAATGGCTTGGCTAATTGTAATGGCTGATGAATGTGCCCACGCGGTAATAAATTGCGTACCAGCACGTAACCATGGCATCACTAAAGTAATCGCAACATAAGCATTAATATTAAGTTGAGAATAAAGTAATTGATAAATTGTCGCACCAATTGACAACATAGTTACATTGGCGGCAACAGGGAATATCTCAATAAAATGGTTCCGAATATTGGTAATAAATGCTGTTTTTGTCGTGTTGATTTTTATGGAAACATTAGAGTCATAATATACGCATAAGACTAAGTAAATGAGTCGAATTGTAATAGCAATTAAACTGCCTAACGCAGCCCCTTCAACCCCAATCCCCCCAAATGATGAAACGCCGTGGATCAAAACATAAGATAAAAACGCATTAATAGGCAGTTCAATTAAATAGCCTTTGAAAGGAACATTAGTTCTTCCTAATCCATTAAATAAGGCAATGATCACTTGAGTTAACGCTGTAAAAATCACCAAGTATTTTGAGAAATCAAGATAACTACTGATCTGTAAATGGAGAGATGTATCTTCGGTTAAGGAGTGAAGCAGTGGCTGTTCAAAGAAGGTAAGTAAAATCAAAAATAACAAGGCAACGACAGTGTTTATAGTAAGGCCAGCCCAAAACGCTTTGGATAGTGATGTTTTTACGCCTGATCCTACAGCTCGGCTTAATACCAATTGTGTCCCGTTGGCTAAAGCCATTTGAATACCAAGGATAAATGCGATTATCGTTGTTGCAATACCCATTGCTGCGAGGGGGATTTCACCTAAAGGGGAGACAAGCAAGGTATCGATCATTAGCATTGATTGCATGAGTAATGCGTTAAAAGCTAAAGGCCAAGCGAGCGAAAAATTCTTTTTGATGTAGGATTGGGAAGACAAAATAATACCTTCTGATAATGGTAATCCCCTAACTAATAGGGGAGTTGAGTGTTAGGCAGTTAGTTTTAATTGAGCTAATTTTTGGTTTTCATCATCTAATAAAATGCGGGAACAAGTTCGAGCTTGATTCGCATTTCCTGACATGATTGCATCATAAATAGCTTTATGCTCATCTAAGCAAAAACGGCCGCCTTCTGCTGAGTGGTCGATGAATTGTTTAAAAATGGTAGATAGAATCTTGCCAAATGGGATATAAAATTGATTGCCCGTTGAGAGGAATATAGTCTGATGAAAAAGATGATCGTTAATGGTCCACTCTTCGTAGTCGAAATTATTTGCAGCAAGAGACATCTTTTGAAATAAGACTGACAGCGTTTTTCGCTGTTCCACCGTCGCATTGGTCGCAGCTAAGGCACAGGCTTCGGGTTCAATGGCTTTACGTAGCCCGAGGAACTGAGAAAGGAAAGGTTTAGTGTCTTCTAAGTCTTGAATCCAATCGAGTAGCTGAGGATCCAAGAAATGCCATTGTGAGCGTGGTTGAATACGAGTACCTACTTTAGGTTTTGATTCAATTAAGCCTTTAGCTGACAATAATTTGGTTGATTCTCTAAGTGCGGTTCTACTTACGCCAAAAATCTTACAAAGATCCATTTCGCAAGGTAATTTTTCGTTTTCTTTAATGTCACCAGATAAGATCTTACGAGCGATTTGCCTCGCTACTTGGACATGAATACGGCAGCTTGAATCATCCACCAATGAAAATATTGACATGTACACCACCTGAAATTTAAATATGAAGCATAAGAAAGCCAGCTAAATTGGGCTTTAGGTTTATTTGTACATACGCTTAATTGAACGTTGCACACTTAATAAGTGATTAGTTATTATTGTTATGGTTATTATAATACAATACTACCTTGCATATTCAATGATGTTATAAGAAAAACGGATGGTTGAAGGGAATAAATGACTAAGTTAAGATTTTTTTGTGATATTGCTCATACAAATGAGGAGTGTTTGTATTGATAAATGAATGAATTGAGTTCCTAAGATCTTAGAGTTTAAGGGAGTTCACGTTCTTATTGTACTTATTTGGAGCATTATAAATTCGGTGCTATAGTAAGGTATAAATAATACATATTAATGAATTGAAGTGAAAATATGTCAGATGCTTTTAAAGTAATCTCAGGCTCAAAACGCAGCCTACACGTCCAAGTTGCTCGTGAGATCGCCCGTGGAATTTTATCAGGTAAATTACCACAAGGTTCAATTATTCCTGGCGAAATGGCGTTATGTGAGCAGTTTGGAGTTAGCCGCACGGCATTAAGGGAAGCGGTAAAACTTCTTACATCAAAAGGGTTATTAGAGTCTCGACCAAAAATTGGTACTCGAGTTGTTGATCGTGCTTATTGGAACTTCTTAGATCCACAGTTAATTGAATGGATGGATGGATTAACCGATGTTGATCAATTTTGCTTCCAATTCTTAGGATTGCGTCGTGCTATAGAACCAGAAGCGTGTGCATTGGCTGCAACATTTGCAACGGCAGAGCAACGTATTGAACTTTCTTCAATTTTTCAAAAAATGGTTGAAGTATCTGAAGCGGAAGAGTTTGTTCAAGAAGATTGGACATCTATTGACACGAAGTTTCATAGTTTAATTTTTAATGCAACAGGCAACGATTTCTACCTGCCTTTTGGCAATATCCTTACAACAATGTTTGTAAATTTTATTGTTCATTCTTCGGAAGAAGGAAGTACTTGCATTAATGAACACCGTCAAATCTATGAAGCAATTATGGCAGGCAATAGCGACAAAGCACGTCAAGCTTCAGCAAATCATCTGCAAGAATCAAAACATCGATTGGTATAAAAGATAGAACTATTTATTAAAAAGCATACTTAGGTATGCTTTTTTTATACCTAAATAAATTGTGCTTCTCCTTATAGGTTATATAATAATACTAATTAAATCACAGAGAGTATTATTATGCCTCAATCCCTATTGCCAAATATCATCCAATTTATTGGTCAAATAGATCCTTTTGATAAAATACCAAAAGGAGCGTTACGAGAATTGGCGGCACATATTCAAATCACTTACTTAAGTAAAGGTGAAGTGGTTGATATGTGTGAAATCGGGAAAGAAAAATCGCTTTATATCATTCGAACCGGTTCTATGGAGCAGAGAAAATCGGATGGAGTTTTACGAGCCAGATTAGGGTCGGAAGATTTGTTTGGTTTTACTTTCCTTAATTCTGATATGGATAACGAGCAAGGGTATAAAGCCACTGCAATAGATAATACGCTGTTGTACATTATTCCTCATTCAGCACTGCAAGTATTGTTTAAAACTTACCCTGCTTGTGCCGAGCATTTTGCGTCCCAAGCGCAAGTTCGTCTGAAATCGGCACTTGATGTGGTCTGGTCAAACAAAGAGAAAGGGCTGTTTATTCGCAAGGTGGAAGATATTGCGAGTGGTCGAGTTGCGGTCGTGACGTCAGATCAAAGTATTCAGCAAGTTGCCCATGAAATGCGCATTGTACATCGAACGTCGTGTGCCGTTATTTATGAAGATGACAAGATCATTGGCTTAATTACGGACAGAGACATGACCAAAAGAGTGATCGCTCATGGTGTGTCGTATGATCGTCCAATACGTGATGTGATGACGCATTCGCCATTAACCATTAAGCCTGATGATTTGGTTCTGCATGCGGCATCGGCAATGATGCAATTTAATATACGTAACTTACCCGTAGTAAAAGACAATAAAGTGGTGGGGCTGTTAACCACCTCTCATCTGGTTCAAAATCACCGTGTTCAGGCTATTTTCTTAATCGAAAAAATAAAATACGCAGGCAGCATAAAATCATTGGCGAGTTTTACGCCTGAGCGCCAAGCGATTTTTGAAGCGTTAGTCGAAGGTAAAGTGTCTCCAGAAATCATTGGTAAAGTAATGACGATGATTATGGATGCATATACTCGTCGAATTATTCAAATAGCGATGGATAAATTAGGCCCTCCGCCGTGTGATTTCTCATGGATCGTTGCAGGTTCTCACGCTCGAAATGAAGTGCATATGTTGTCGGATCAAGACAGTGCGATTGTGCTTGCAGATGATGCGACAGAAAATGACCGAATTTACTTTAAGCATTTAGCGATGATTGTGACGAATGGGCTAGACAGTTGTGATTACCCATTGTGTCCAGGAAAATTCATGGCCGCCACACCGAAATGGTGTCAGCCACTGAATGTATGGAAACACTATTATAAAAAATGGGTCGCGAATCCAGAATACGAACGATTGTTGAACATCAGTGTATTTTTAGAGATCCGCACTGTTTATGGCAACAGTGAATTTGAATCGATATTAAGGGATGAGCTGCACCGTAATATCCGTAATAATCGTGAATTTTTGAGTACCTTAGTCAGAGATGCCATTAATACGAATCCGCCATTAGGTATCTTCAATAGTTTGGTATTAGAAAAATCAGGCGAGAACAAGAAAACACTGAACGTAAAAAAATACGCGATTAATTTGGTCATTGATCTTGCTCGAATTTACGGATTAGCGGTGGAGTGTGATCTGTCTGCTACGGATGAACGTTTTGCAGCGGCGAACGAGAAAGGTATGCTGAGTGATGATGCGTTTAAAAATATTTTGGGTGCATACGAATTTATACTGTCATATCGCTTTAGTCACCAATTAGAAGCGCTCAAAAGAGGTGAAGAACCGAACAATAATATTGATCCAAACAGCTTTGGCAGTTTTGAGCGCAAACATTTAAAAGATGCATTTAGAATTATTGCAGATCTTCAAGAGGGCGCAAAAGTACGCTTTGGGAGCCGATAATGAAGGCGTTATTAACGTATTTTCACCCTTTAGAGGGGATAAAGAGAAAGCGAAAAAAATACATAAATACGGTTAATCTACCTAAAATGTTACGTTGCTTGGTTGAAGAGCCTTGTCCTGAAATTCATGATTTAGCTAAAAATAGTAACTACATTGTCCTTGATTTAGAAACAACTGGATTAGACAGTGAAAGCGATTTGATTTTATCTATGGGTTGGGTTGATGTCATAAACAATAAGATTGATTTAGCTTCCGCGCAGCATTTGTATTTGACGAATGATTCTCAGATAAAACCAGAAACGGCAATTATTAATCATATAACACCACAAATGTTAGAGAAAGGTGCTTCAATTCATGATGCTATGGCGACGTTTTTTGAAGCGGCAAAAGGAAAAGTGATCGTTGCTCATGCTTGTGTGATGGAGCGTAACTTTATTAACCATTATCTATTTCAAACTTATGGATTACGAGAATTACCGCTACTTTGGTTAGATACGCTATGTATTGAAAAGAAATTAGCGAATGCGATCAGTAATCATGAAGATATAGATTTAACACTGTCCGTAACTCGGTCTCGATATGGTTTGCCTGAATATAATGCCCATAATGCACTAGCTGATGCCGTTTCTACTGCTGAACTGCTATTGGCTCAACAAAAAAGAGTAACACCAAATTCAAATGTTTCAATTGGGTTGATGTATAAGCTAAGTATGTAGTGTATTGAAATAATATGCTAAATGAATAAAGCCAGCAGTTATGCTGGCTTTATTTTTTAAAAGAGAGATTAGTAACTATAAGTTAACCCAACACGGCTTCTTAGTTCTCTAGTTGCACTGCTTGATGATGTGCTCACATCTCCGAATTCTACGTAAGGTTGCCATTGTCCCATAATGTGACGGATACTGGCATTCAATTCATAATTTGTGTCGTCATTATCATAGATGTTGTAGCCATCTGCTTTGTAGTAGTTGGCTTCTACACCAAAACGCCAATTTTCAGTTTTATAGTTAACATTGGCAGTTAGACGATGGCGGCGTTGATTCTCTAAGTTACGGTATTGAGGGTCTAGGTTACCGTCTGGATCCAGAATCGGAGTACCATCATCATTAATATAATCCGTTGTATGAGTATTTTGTATCATGTCATAACGGTAACGACCACTTAAACTCAACCCATCAACACTGTCTAAATCATAAGTTAAACGGACTTGTGGTTTAAAAGTAACACCAGAAGAACGACCTTCGATAGGCATTCCTGGTTGTAATGTTAGGTTATCACTTAATTTATAGCGGTAACCAAGATCTAACTCCCAACCATTATTCTTCAAATCTTCAAGAAAATCACCGTCTTCACCTTTGAACTTTAGCTCGCCAGAAAAATAAAAATCGCCAATGCTATTCCCCATCTTTACACGAGTTGCATGTTGTTCTGTGTGGCTCTTGTATTCATGTCGAATATCAAGTGAAGCTGCAGAAACAGAGCTTGCTGCAATTATTGATGTAATCGCTAAGGCTACTTTACTGTGTTTTTTCATTATTTCATTCCACAAGTTAAGGATAATTATAAATTTAGATTTTGTTTAATTCGAGTCGCTCAATACTTTGTATCAGTCATACTTCAGAACTGACATAAGAGGAAAGTAACAAGATATAAGGGTCATTATTTATGGTTCCAATCTAACGAGTCCTTATTAAATAATACAAATATAATACATTATTTTGATCTCTTGGATCTGTGAATTGACTCCACTTATCAATTAAAAATCATCTCATGGTTTTAGGTGAAAATTTATAGGTGAATTATCTATTTGATTTTAATTGGTTTAATATATTTTCTTACATTTATAAATTTTCAAAAATGTGCGTTGTAGCATGAAATTAAAATACAGCACTTTAAAATTATTTGTAATATATTATTATATTTCGTGGTTAAGGGTGATAAACATAATGATGGTGTAATGAAGAGAGTTCATAGGATCTATTATTAGTGTAAACCGATTAAGCTAAAGATTATTAAGGTGTTAAATTAACGTATTAATAGTTGCTCACAACGATTCTAATTATATATCCATGCCTTTGATTAAGAGGCAGGAAACGGTAGTGGCTGAAACTACCCTTGCGTTCATGTTGTACAGGCGGCATGAGCGTATTTTTTTGCCTAAAATTTGAATATTGAGTTCAATGAAGAAAGAAGTGCCGGTTAGATATGGCGTCTCTTTATTATCGGTGAGATTAGTGGAGTCCCATTTGAAACGGTTAATCTTGATCACCCGATAGCGACTTACGAAGTATCAATAAACACGTTCACATTTAGGTTAATCGCTTTTAGTTCATTATAAGCAGAGCATAATTGATTGGATTTAATATTAGCAAGTGTGATCAAGATTCAGAATTACATGGATGAAAAGAGGTCGTAGTCTCATTAATTCAATCAACTCTTTTATTTGTATTATAAGATGATGTAATGTTTATTTGAAGTTAACGTTGATGTTGAGATTAAACACATTGTTCATCATAATTTTTTGGTCTCGATTTCAATTGAAAATACTGCTCCTGTAATATAATAATGGATTTAATATGAAACGAATTATTTTAAAAAGCTTGCTAGCTTCTTCTATCTTATTTGCTGTTGGTTGTACGAGTACCGGATCTCCGACAGTTGACTTTCCTAATAATAAAGAAACGGGTGAGGCAATCCTAACCCCTGTCGCTATTACTGCTAGTAGTCATGATGGCAACGGTCCAGAGCGACTATTTGATCAAGATATTACGTCTCGTTGGTCTGCAAATGGTGTCGGTGAATGGGCAATGCTTGATTATGGTTCAGTGATCGAGATTGATGCAATTCAAGCCTCATTTAGTAAAGGTAATGAACGCCAGTCTAAGTTCGACCTTTTGGTTAGTGTTGATGGTGACAATTGGACAACGATCTTAGAGGGGCAGCTAAGTTCGGGCAAAGCTATAGGTCTAGAGCGTTTTCAGTTTCAGCCTGTGCAAGCACGCTATGTAAAATACGTTGGTCACGGCAATACCAAAAATAGCTGGAACTCAGTAACAGAACTGGCCGCTGTGAATTGTGGCATTAATGCCTGCCCAGTCAGCCACATTATTACTGATGACGTAGTTGATGCTGAGTTAGTTTTAATTGCAGAAATGAATGCAGCAAATAAAGCACTTAAAGAAGCTCGTAAAGACTTACGTAAAGGCGACTTCGGAGCTCCTGCTGTTTATCCATGCGATACAACGGTGAAGTGTAATACTCGCAGTCCATTACCTGTACCAACCAATCTACCAACACCACCACTTGCAGGTAACGCTCCAAGTGAAAACTTTGATTTAACGACTTGGTACCTATCCCAACCGTTTGATCATGATAAAAATGGTAAGCCAGATGATGTCTCTGAGTGGAACTTAGCAAATGGTTACGAGCACCCCGAATTATTTTATACAGCTGATGATGGTGGTTTGGTTTTCAAAACGTTCGTGAAGGGAACACGTACTTCTAAAAACACGAAGTATGCACGCACAGAAATGCGAGAAATGCTACGCCGCGGTGATCAGTCAATTTCGACGAAAGGGGTTAACGCGAATAATTGGGTATTTAGTTCATCACCGACTGAAGACCTGAAAGCGGCTGGTGGTATTGATGGTGTTTTAGAAGCAACACTTAAAATTGATCATACAACAACAACAGGTGATGCGCATGAAGTAGGCCGCTTTATCATTGGTCAGATCCACGATAAAGATGATGAACCAATTCGCCTTTACTACCGCAAGTTACCAAACCACTCAACAGGAACGGTTTATTTTGCTCATGAAAACACAAATGAAGGTACCGATAATTACTTTAATTTAGTGGGTGATATGACGGGTGATATTGGTGATAAAGGCATTGCCCTTGGTGAAAAATTTAGCTATAAAATTGATGTTAAAGGCAACACCATGACAGTTACTTTGATGCGAGAAGGCAAAGATGATGTTGTACAAGTTGTTGATATGAGTGAGAGCGGTTACGATCAAGGCGGTCGTTACATGTACTTTAAAGCGGGTGTTTATAACCAAAACATCAACGGCGAATTAGATGACTATGCACAGGCTACTTTCTACAAAATTAAAACATCACACGATAAATACCAAGATTAATTAAGTGTCATAACTTATTTATAACGTTATAAAACTAAAGCCTCTTTCTCGTTGAGTTGGAGGTTTTTTTTGTCGGTTATCTCTACATTCCAATCAATTTAGGCAGCATTAGGTCGTTCTTTTTATGACGCAGCTCATTTAGCTAAACTCATTGATGAAGAAGCAGACAGTACCTATTAATGATAATTAGGGATAGTGACAAGTTTAGGTGACGAATAAGCATTAAAATACTTAGGGAGTGCTTTTGTTCAGGAATGAAGGAGGGAGTATGTCACTAGGCGTTATTGATTGGTGCGTTTGGTGATACAGTCGCTAATGAGATAAAAAATGCCGTCGTAATGACGGCATTTAATCAGTAAAAAATGAAGGTGTTTTATTTCGCTGTGTTAAGTGGATCTTGAGCAACTACAGCAGAAAATGTGCTTGAATTGTATGGCGAGGTACTTAAATCTTCACCAATTGTACGTGCGTCAAAGTCATCATTGAAGACTTCTATCGTACCTGAGTCATCTGAATACACTTCATAATTATCAACGAATAAGGTGGTGTTTGCCATATTGCTATTTGATGAGAACTTAACTGTGGTTGCGGTTACTTCAACTCCTGGTGTGATGTTCTGTGAATGATAAGGACCATATTCGGTACCATCGATGTTCACTGAATAAGTACCGACGTCAGTAGTAGATGAGGTATCCCAAGACATCTCTATATCAATCCAGGTATCTGGGGTAAATGTTGCCACTTGTTCAGCTTCACCGCGCAGCGTTATTTTACCTTCATCGATTTTTAATTCACCAATTAAAGAACTGGTTGAATTTTTGGTATCAAAGAGTGCGACATAAGCCGATTCAGTTTCAGTAGCATCATAATACATAGATAGTTTATGCGTTCCGGTAGTCATACCTGAATCAAACTTATAACGAAGTTCACCGGTGTCACCTGTATCTTGATCGGTAATTGCGGCAACTTTGTTATCTGTTGGGTCAGTGGGATCTGTTGGGATATTATCACTACCGATGACGGTCGCTTCAGAACTGTTGTTATTATAAGGCTTACTATTCAATATTTTACCTGCTGAATAGCCATCAAAACTATCTTCAAAGACTAACGTTTCAATGCCACTGTCGCTTGAATAAATTTTTAGGTTATCGGCAATAAGCTCATAGTTATTGGTGCTTCCATTGTCACCTAGTCTTAATGCGATAATTTCAACAGGGCTATTTTCAGGAATTTCATCAGCTAAGTATGAGTACTCGGCGTCATTTACTTTGAAAGTAAAGACATTGGTATCCCAAGTAACGTCAATCTTTAAGGTTTCACCTTCTACATAGCTGCCATCAATTGGGTTTAAAGCTTTTGCGTTGTCACGATATTTAATAACACCGCCCTCTAAAGCAATTTCACCATGTAAGTTAGTCGTAGATGTACCTGTGGTATAAAATGAGACATACGCGTTTTTACTGTTGCTATCACCAATTGAATCCTCATCGGCTTGGTAAATCAAATCTACGGTTAATTTACCTGAGGTAATGTTTGTAATATCGTTGTCTGACAACTTCAGCCTTAACTCTCCGGTATCTGTTGTTAAGGTATCTACGATTTGTACTTGGTTGTTTATACCTGATTCTTCATTTGCTCTTGTTACTGCGTCACTCACGGAAGGATTTCCAGTCTCATCAGAACCTGTCAGGATCCCTTCTGATGCGGTATCAACGCTTAATGTCCCATTCGTTACAGAGTAAGCGCCTGACACATTAGTACTGGTCGAAGTATCTGTCCCGTAATAAGTAAATATAATCGTTTTAGAATCCACATCTTCTGTATAAGTGGTTGTTTTTATTTCGTAGGTGCCTGAAACGGTATCATCGAAGTAATATTTTTGTGTTCCATCAGCAAAAATATAAATATTAGGTAAGTCAGTTGACACGACATTAGAGAATGCGCTTATCGCGGTTGCTGATCCAATTTGCCATAGGCCACCATTTAATGCTGACGCAGGGGTTCCTGGTTCGACTGACGTTTCTGGTGGAATAGGTAAACCATCGCTATTACAACCAAATAAGAAGCCAGTGGAAAGAGCGACAGCGATAGCTATTTTAGAAATCTTCATAATAAACTCTCTTGTACGTTATATTTTTCAGACAAAAGATTTAGGAGTACGCCTTCAGCGTGAATGAATAAAATTTAGCCCTACACTTACGCAGGGCTAGCATCAATCTAATGTCTATTAAGGTGATTAGAATGAGTAAGAAACACCTACACGATATTTAGCTTCACGATCACTTGATGTCGAGCTAATGTCAGACGACCATAGTTCTGCGTAAGGCTTCCAAGATTCGAATTTGTAGCTGACTTTTATACCTGCATCCCATTCCCAATCTTTACTATCATATAGAAGTACGTTATCTAGAGATTTTACGTAGTTTGCTTCATAAGCAAGAGCGAGTTTAGGTAGAGATTTTATTTTATAAGAACCAGTAAGCGTCACTTTCGATTTTTGTGCTGACTCTAGACGTTCACCCGTTTCAGAATCTGTATCACCAAACATATTATAATTACGGAAATCAGCATATTCATGACGGTAACGTAAAGCTGTTGTTAACCCCATCTCAGCTTTGTAACCGACTCGTAATTGTGGTTTATAGGTAATTTTTTTCATTTTCCAGTCGCCATCATTAGCATTAGGCTCATCAAAATCTAATGCGATAGGCATACCTATTTGTAAATACCAATGGTTGTCGATTTTGTAGGTCGCCGTATTATCCATCTCCATACCGTATATGTATAAGTTGCCATTGTAGAAGCTGTTACTGTTTGCACTTTTAACTTCTCCATCATCGACATCATAGTAAGAATCATCGGTATGAAATTTAACCTCTAGACCTGTGGAGTGTTTCCACTTATCAGAAAGAGTAAAGCTCTCGCTTAATTTGACGCGGTGTTGATGGCGAGCATCTACAGATGACTTTTCCGTTTCTCCATTCTTTAGATAATCGGTTGCTGCTCGATATTCGTATCGATAATCCATTGTGGCTGCCGTGGCTGCACTTGCAAAAAGGGTTGAAGCAATAATGGCTGCAATTTTTGTAACAGAATTCATACCTTTGTCTCACTATTATTTATTTTTTGGGTGACTGCTTAGTACGCATTAATTAATGATATTGAATTAATGTATGACAAATATGTTACGAATTATTTTGTTAATTTTCTGTGATTCCAATCAAAAAGTTCATAGCAATTGCCGGTTTTATAACTAATTGCAATGGTTATCCCATTTTTTGTTGATGATTTTGTATTTATATTGATTGTGATCCCATTGATGAAATATTTGTATTTATTTATATTTAAATAATACAAATAATGATTAAATCGTTCCAAAAGAGACGTTTATTAACGAGCTTAAAAGGCGTGGTTAATGTTAATTAATAGTGTTTTTCTTTTTGAGGCGCTGTACCAATTTTTTATAAAGAGTGATTTCAATAAAACGGATTATCTATAAATAATATGCTTCAGCTTCAAGAGAGATTAAATAGCTTATAAATTACCGATTTTCTTTTAATTAATATAATTTCACACTGAGGAGGTAACTCAGTGCTTACTTAATACTAAGGATTGATGGATGTTTAAAAAAAATATATTGGCAGTTGCTTTGTTAGCGGCAGTTCCAATGGTGTCATTTGCAAATAATGGAGTATCGAATCCAGTTCCTGCGGATAAATTTGATATGCGCAATTGGAAGATTACAATTCCTTCAGATATCAACGAAGATGGCCGCGTTGATGAAATTGAAGGCGTGGCAATGATGAGTTATTCGCATACGGACTTCTTCTATTTAAATGCTGATGGTCATGTTGTATTCGAAGTTCATAACAAAGCGGTAACGACAAAAAACTCTAAAAATGCACGTTCAGAATTGCGTCAAATGGCTCGTGGTGCAGATTTCTCTATTGATACACATGATAATTTGAATAACTGGGCACTTTCAAGTCATCCTGATGCAAAAACATTTAGTGCTGTTGGTGGCATACTTGAAGCAACATTAAAAGTTAACCATGTTTCGGAGAATGCTAAATACCCAGAAAGATATCCAGCATACTCAGTCGTGGTTGGTCAGATCCATGCAGAAAAAGACAATGCTCAAATTAAGGCTAAAACGGGTTACGGGCACGGTAATGAGCCGATTAAGATTTTCTATAAGAAGTTCCCAGGGCACAAAATGGGATCTGTCTTTTGGAACTATGAACGTAATCTAGATAAGAATGATCCAAACCGTATTGATATTGCTTATCCTGTGTGGGGGAACACTTGGGAAAACCCAGCAGAACCAGGGGATGCTGGCATTAAGCTTGGTGAAGAATTTAGTTATAAAATAGATGTTAAAGACACCATGATGTATTTAACATTTGAAACTGAACGACATGAAACGGTTACGTATGAAATTGACTTAAGTAAAGGTATTGATAACAAAGATTATCCAACAGGATACGCTAAAGATGCTTTTTATTTTAAAGCTGGCGCTTATGGTCAATGCAGTGTGAATGATTCGCATCCAGTTTGGGGGCCAGGTTGTTCTGGCACTGGAGATTTTGCGATTGATAAGAAAAATGGTGATTATAATAGTGTCACCTTCACTGAACTGAAGTTGAACGGCAAATAATTCGTCGGTATTAATTTATCTGTTGAGGTTCTTCAAACAGATAATCAGGTCACTTAGCTGAAAAGTTAAGTGGCCTTTTTTATGCTTAATTTTCTAACGAGGGCTTCTTTATATCAAAAAGAGATCGCTAATGATTTGCGTTATTTTTGTTTAGCGATAGTCAGCCATTATCTATAAATAGGAATAACATCTAAGATGCAACTCACCTATTGGTAATACAAAATGATCGTTGTGGTGCTTTGGTATATTTATATATAGCAGTAATTCAACCGATGAAAATGAGCTTTGTTCGTTAAATTACTTGAGTTTTGTACGGTTTTTTTATGTGTTTAGGTGTTTTTTATGTCTTTTTTGTAGTGATTTAGGTGTAAAAAAATCTGATGGTTTTATGAAATAGGTCACTTGTATGATTATATATTTATCAAATAAACAATCTCGATCACTAATTTGAGGTATCGTACTACAAATAGACCCCGTTAAAATGATACGGTTTTGTAACAAATCATTATTACAAAAGGTCAAAAGATGGAACTCAATACTCTGATCGTCGGTATCTACTTCTTATTTCTAATCGCAATTGGTTGGATGTTTAGAAAGTTTACTAGTACAACAAGTGACTACTTCCGCGGGGGCGGTAATATGCTTTGGTGGATGGTAGGTGCGACTGCATTTATGACCCAATTTAGTGCATGGACATTTACAGGAGCTGCAGGTAAAGCCTATAACGACGGTTTTGCCGTTGCGGTTATTTTCATTGCGAATGCCTTTGGTTACTTCATGAATTACGCATATTTTGCACCTAAATTCAGACAACTTCGTGTTGTAACAGTAATTGAAGCCATTCGAATGCGTTTTGGTGCAACTAATGAGCAAGTATTTACTTGGTCTTCAATGCCTAACAGTGTTGTGTCTGCGGGTGTATGGTTAAATGCACTGGCTATTATTGCATCGGGTATTTTTGGTTTCGATATGAACATGACTATCTGGGTTACTGGACTCGTAGTATTAGCAATGTCGGTAACGGGAGGCTCTTGGGCGGTTATTGCTTCGGATTTCATGCAAATGGTTATCATCATGGCGGTAACCGTTACTTGTGCCGTTGTTGCAGTGGTTCAAGCCGGTGGTGTGAGTGAGATTGTGACTAACTTCCCGGTACAGGAAGGTGGTTCTTTCCTTTGGGGCAACAACATTAACTACCTAAGCATCTTTACTATTTGGGCATTTTTCATTTTTGTTAAACAATTTTCTATTACAAATAATATGCTTAATTCATATCGTTACCTTGCAGCAAAAGATTCAAAGAATGCTAAAAAAGCAGCATTGCTTGCTTGTGTGCTAATGATGGGTGGTGTGTTTATCTGGTTTATGCCTTCTTGGTTCATTGCAGGTCAAGGTGTTGATCTAGCAGCGGCTTACCCAGAGGCGGGTAAAAAAGCGGGTGATTTTGCTTACCTATACTTTGTTGAAAAATACATGCCAGCAGGTATGGTTGGTCTATTAGTTGCGGCAATGTTTGCAGCAACCATGTCTTCAATGGATTCAGGTTTAAATCGTAACTCGGGTATTTTCGTTAAAAACTTCTATGAACCAATTATTCGTAAGGGACAAGCATCCGAGAAAGAGCTAGTTACCGTATCTAAGATCTCTTCTGCAGTATTCGGCTTTGCTATTATCCTTATCGCACAATTCATCAACTCACTTAAAGGATTAAGTCTGTTTGATACGATGATGTACGTAGGTGCCTTAATTGGTTTCCCTATGACAATTCCTGCTTTCCTTGGCTTCTTCATTAAGAAGACACCGGATTGGGCTGGTTGGGGGACACTTGTTGTTGGTGGTATTGTTTCTTATGTGGTTGGTTTTGTTATCAATGCAGAGATGGTATCGGCAGCCTTTGGTTTACAAGATATAACAAGTCGTGAATGGTCTGATGTTAAGGTGGCTATTGGTCTAATTGCTCACATCACATTAACTGGCGGCTTCTTCATGCTATCAACGTTGTTCTATAAACCGCTAACAGAAAAGCGTCAAGCCGATGTCGACAAGTTCTTTGGTAATTTATCGACGCCACTGGTCGCTGAATCTGAAGAGCAGAAGCAACTAGATAACAAACAGCGCCAAATGTTAGGTAAGTTAATCGCCGTTGCTGGTGTTGGTATCATGCTTATGGCATTACTGACTAACCCTATGTGGGGACGTTTAGTCTTTATTTTATGTGGTGTGATAGTTGGTGGTGTCGGTGTTCTACTGGTTAAAGCCGTTGATGACAAAGTAGAACAGCAGGTAATTACAGAATAATCTGCTTTTTATAAAAAAGAATATAAAGAACCAATCTTACATTACAGTGTAGGGTTGGTTTTTTATTTTTACCCTTCAAATAATGATGGTTCGTATTAAAACCATTGCGATTAATACGCAAACCTTAGATTATTTTACATCAATAAATCATACAAAAGTGTTGTTTTTACTATAATTTGTTAGCAATACTTTCATTTATAATCAATTATTAACTGGTTGTTATCATCTATGTATTTACTTTTATTTCAGTTTCTTACCGGTTTTTTTTACCGTAATTTACTCCTTTTTTTCCTATTCTCATTGCTATTAATTATAAAATTGTGAATTACATCACTTGTCTGATTATATAAGTTTCAAATTAACAGTTTCTATCACCATTTTGAATTATTGTAGTACAAATGTTTTTATTGCTATCTATAATCAGCTTCAATAAAAACATAATTACAAAAAGGTCAAAAAGATGGAACTTAATACTCTTATCGTAGGTGTCTATTTCTTATTCTTAATTGCAATAGGTTGGATGTTTAGAAAGTTTACAAGTACGACAAGTGACTATTTTCGCGGGGGCGGTAATATGCTGTGGTGGATGGTTGGTGCAACTGCATTTATGACGCAGTTTAGTGCATGGACATTTACCGGAGCTGCGGGGAAAGCATTTACTGATGGTTTTGCAGTAGCAATTATTTTTATTGCTAACGCATTTGGTTATTTAATGAATTACTTGTACTTTGCGCCTAAATTCCGCCAACTTCGCGTTGTTACGGTAATTGAAGCAATTCGTATGCGTTTTGGTAAAGTGAACGAGCAAGTATTTACTTGGTCTGGTATGCCAAACAGCCTGATCTCGGCAGGGATATGGTTGAATGGACTTGCCATTATTGCTTCTGGAATTTTTGGTTTTGATATGACTACAACAATTATCTTAACAGGGTTAGTTGTATTGGTTATGTCGGTAACTGGTGGTTCTTGGGCTGTAATCGCCTCTGATTTTATGCAGATGGTTATCATTATGGCAGTAACTGTCACTTGTGCGGTTGTCGCGATTTATCATGGTGGTGGCGTAACAAATATTGTTGAAAATTTCCCAACAGACTCGTTTATTACTGGTGGTAACTTAAACTACCTGAGTATTTTTGGTATTTGGGCTGTATTTATTTTCTTGAAGCAGTTCAGTATCAACAATAACATGTTGAATTCGTACCGTTATCTTGCTGCTAAAGATTCTAACAATGCTCGTAAAGCGGCGTTACTTGCTTGTATTCTAATGTCTATTGGACCGGTTATTTGGTTCATGCCTAGCTGGTTTCTTGCCGGTCAGGGTGTTGATCTTGCTGCTCACTATCCAGAGGCAGGAAGTAAAGCGGCTGATTTTGCATATCTTTACTTTGTTGAAAAATATATGCCGGTTGGTATGGTTGGTTTACTTATTGCAGCAATGTTTGCAGCAACGATGTCATCAATGGATTCAGGGCTTAACCGCAACTCTGGTATTTTTGTTAAAAACTTTTATGAAATCATTCTTCGACCTCAAGCGTCTGAGAAGGAGTTAGTATTAGTGTCGAAAATATCATCAACCATATTTGGTTTAGTGATTATTTTAGTCGCGTTATTTATTAACTCGCTAAAAGAGCTGAGTTTGTTTGATACCATGATGTATGTAGGTGCATTGATTGGTTTCCCAATGACTATCCCCGCTTTCCTTGGCTTCTTTATCCGCAAAACGCCTGATTGGGCAGGGTGGGGAACCTTAGTGGTTGGTGGTATTGTGTCTTACTTTGTTGGTTTTGTTGTTACGGCAGAGATGGTTCAAAACGTATTTGGATTAAATGAATTAACCAGTCGTGAATGGGCTGACTTAAAAGTTGCGATTGGTCTGATTTCTCATATGATATTTACTGGTGGGTTCTTCTTACTATCAACACTATTCTACAAACCTCTAGCAGCACATCGTGAAAAAGACGTAGATAAGTTCTTTGAAAACCTAGCGACACCATTGGTTTCTGAGAGTGCAGAACAGAAAATATTAGATAATAAACAACGCCGTATGCTTGGTTCATTAATCGCAGTCGCTGGTGTTGGTGTGATGGCAATGTTTACATTACCAAACCCATTATGGGGCCGTATGGTGTTTGTATTCTGTGGCCTTATTGTCTTTAGCGTTGGTTTATTGCTGGTTAAAGCGGTTGATGACAAGCTGGAGAAACAGGTAATTACAGAATAAATTTTCTTTTAAATAAGATATAAAAAAACCAATCGAACAATACGTTCGGTTGGTTTTTATCTATTTATTACTATAATACTAACCCGTTACATACCGAAGAAAGTACTTACGGCTAATCCTAAGAAAATCACAGCAGTAATACGATGAATTAAAGTCAGTGGTAATTTATGGGCAGAAAACTTACCAATTAATACGACTGGCACGTTCGCTAATAGCATGCCTATCGTTGTACCAATAATAACCCAATGTAAAGCATCGGCATTTTGAGCCCCTAAGATCGACGTGGCAATTTGAGTTTTATCTCCAATCTCAGCAATAAAGAAAGCGATAAAACTTGCAATAAATGGACCTCTGCTTGAGATGCTTTCATCTTCGTCTAACTTGTCTGGGATCAGCACCCAGCCAGCCATCGCAACAAAACTTATAATGAGAGCCCACTTTAAGGTTTCAGGTGTTAGATAATCGGCAACAACAACGCCTAAATAAGCGGCTAAAGCATGGTTTAAAATGGTCGCAAAAAAGATGGCGGCAATAATAGGGATTGGTTTTCGGTATCTACTGGCTAGTAGTAAAGAGAGGAGTTGGGTTTTATCACCGATTTCAGCTAGTGCGACGGTGGTTATTGATATTGCTAATACACTCATGACATTACTCACTTGGGCGGGATTATAATTATAAGATCCATAGAAAAACCTCACGCCCACCCAATGGTTCGTGATGTTAATCTAAGGTCTTGCCGAACAAGCTGCTCATGCTTGTCTCGCACACCATGGTGATTTTGCACCAATTATGTTGATGTACGAACTCTCTGTTTATTTTTGATAATTAAAACGAGAAAGCGGGCTACTCCCCAAAGAGTAAGGGCGTTATAGTAGGGGAATAATCACCTAGGTTCAAGTCAAGGTATTGTTAGAAAATGTAAATGTCGTAATTTAATGGATTAATTGCTTATATTTTTACGCATCTATTTAACTCGGTTCGTATTATAATTTGTGTTACACAATCGCTTTATTCATCAGGTATTATGGATCTTATACAGCTCTCTCGTATTAACTTTAAACAACTAACGGCTCTACATGTCATGCTATCAACTCATAGTGTTACGAAAAGTGCTGAGATTTTGTGTATGAGTCCATCAAGCGTGAGTAAAACATTATCTCAATTACGTTCTTTACTTGGTGATGAATTATTTTATCGAGATGGAACTCAGCTTATTCCTTCCCCATTTGCATTAAAAATTGGTTCAACCGTCCATCAAATTCTTAATAATATGAATGGATTACTAAATCAATCGGCTTTTGAACCAATGGCGTTTTCGGGTAAATTCTCCCTTTCTATGCGTGAGAGTACCTTTGAAATATTCTCTTCTATCATTAGTGATATTTTATCGACTCAAGCGCCTAATTCTCGTGTTGAAATTCATTCTAAAGAGCAATTAGGGTTTGATGCTTTATTAAATGGCCAAGTTGATGTCATTTTGTTACCTCACGATAGAAGTCAGCCACCAACGACAGAAAAGCAATTAGTGTGGGAAACCGTACTTGATGATGAGATGGTTTGCTTGATGGGCGTAGGTCACCCGTTAGTTGATAAAGAACTAAGCGTTGAAGACTACTTAGCCTATAAGCATGTTGGTATTTTTGATAAAGAGCTAAATGTGCCTTATTTTGAACAGTGCTTAAGTCAGCAATTTACACCGAGAGAGGTTGTTATTTCAGTGGCTGATTTTGGCAGTGCTGCGATTCTTTGTCATCAAACTGAATTTTTATTTACTTGTTCTAAAAGATGGGCTGAAACGGCAAAGCAAGCTCAAGGATTAGTTATTAAAGCGTTGCCTTTTGATTATGGTCAGGTTGCTTATAGCATGGTTTATAACAAATTAAGTTTGAATGATCAGTCGCTAAATTGGTTATGTGAGCGTATGAAAAAGCCAAATAATGTTACTATCTGATCCTCAACCAACATGAGCATTGTCATTACTATTTTTAGGCGTCATTTATCAAGGTATTTAAATGGATTTCACAAAAGAAAAGATAACAGCTGAGCATTCCCTAGAACGAATTTACCCAAAACAGCTGAATCAAGATGAAAAAAGTCATCAAGATGTATTAGATATTCATTTAGAACGCTATGAATTTGCCTCAACGCAGTTACGTGGAACTCATATTTTAGACATAGCTTGTGGTTGTGGCTATGGCACGGCTTTAATGGCTGAGGCCCATCCCGATAAACAATTTGTGGGTGTTGATGTTGATCCTCTAGCAGTCGAGTACGCGAGAGAGCATTATCAAGCGGATAACTTACGCTATGAATGCGGTAATGGGATGGATTTCCAACTTTTTCTTAGTGGTAACAGATACCAACAGTTTGACACCATTATTAGCTTAGAAACGATTGAGCACGTACCTGAGCCTCAAAAAATGGTAACGCATTTATTAACTCAATTGAGTAAAGAAGGGGTTATGATCGCGTCTGTTCCGACAACACCAACGGTTGATGGTAATCCGCATCATTTACATGATTTCACAGTGGCCTCTTTTTATCGTCTGTTTTCAGCTTCAAATTATCAAGCGGGTGAAACGTTTGAGCAGATCCAATATTGGGAGTTTAAAGGATTGTTTTCGAAAAAAGAATCTAAAGAAAACCGATCACAAGGCGTGGGGCGAAATATCGTTAAGCATTATGTTAAAAAACCAAGTGCGTTGTTCTTTAGAGTGCATTCAATATTAACGAAAGGGCTAAACAATCGTTATCTCACAGCTGTTTTTTCTAAATAAAGAATAAATAAATAGCCAACCTCTGGAGGAAGAGGTTGGCTATTTATTATTAGGATTCTTTTATTCTAAATCTTCGCCATTAGTCGCGATGACTTTTTTATACCAGTAAAAGGATTTTTTAGGCATTCTATCTAATGAACCATTACCTAAATTATCTCGGTCAACATAGATAAAACCATATCTTTTGCTCATTTCACCCGTCGAAGCCGCGACTAAATCAATGCTTCCCCATGGGGTGTAGCCCATTAATGGAACGCCATCAGAAATTGCATCCTTCATCGCTTTAATATGTTCTTTAAGATAGTTAATGCGATAGTCGTCGTTTATCTCGCCGTTTTCATCAATTGTGTCTACCGCACCTAATCCATTCTCTACTAGGAATAATGGCTTTTGATAACGGTCATACAAAGTATTCATGGTGATACGTAATCCAACAGGGTCAATCACCCAGCCCCAATCACTTGCTTCTAAGTGAGGGTTCTTGATGGATTTAACTACATTGGCTTCACTGGTATTGTTATCGTTCATATCCGCAGAGGCACAACGAGAAGCGTAATAACTGAATGAGATGAAATCGACCGTATTCTTTAAGATCTTACGATCTTCATCAGTGATATCGATAATCACATTTTTATCATCAAAGACCTTTTGAGCATAAGATGGGTAGTAACCACGCGACTGAACATCAATAAAAAACAGGTTTTCTCTGTCTTTTTGCATTGCGGTTAATACGTCTTCTGGTTTGCATGAGTATGGGTAAAAATTCCCCCCGGCTAACATACAACCCACTTGGTTTTGTGGGTTAATGTCATGTGCGATGCGCGTAACTAATGCACTAGCAACTAACTCATGGTGCGCAGCTTGATATTTAACTTGTTCTTTATTTTCTCCTTCTTTGAAAAGAATACCTGCCCCTGAAAATGGGCTGTGCAGTAAGATATTAATTTCGTTGAAAGTAAGCCAATGTTTTACTAATCCATCAAATTCAGTAAAACAGGTTTTTGCATAGCGTTCAAAAAATGAAATCATTTCTCTGCTGCGCCAAGAACCGTATTCTTTGACTAAATGCATAGGAACATCGAAGTGGCAAAGTGTTACTAAAGGTTCAATACCGTACTTTTTACATTCTAAAAAGAGATCACGATAAAAACGAATGCCTTCTTGGTTTGGCTCTAACTCGTCACCTTTAGGGAAAATACGACTCCATGCAATAGAGGTTCTAAATACTTTGAATCCCATTTGGGCAAGTAGAGCGATATCGTCTTTATAGCGATGGTAAAAATCGATGGCTTGGTGGCTAGGGTAATATTCAGATTCATCCAATGAGACATTTTCCAATAAACCTAATTTTGTTGCCATACGATTTTCACCGTAAGGGATCATATCGACCGTGGTTAATCCCTTCCCACCTTCTAAGTGTGCGCCTTCTGCTTGGTTTGCAGCAATAGCTCCGCCCCATAAAAAGTCTTTAGGAAATACATTATTAGACATTTTGTTATCCTTTAAATAGCAAAGTACCAAATAGAATTGGCACTTTGATTTTATGATATAAATTGGTTTATCAGTTACGCGGTTTCAGGTTTTGTATTGATGTTAGCTGGCGTAGTTTCGTTCTGAACTTCTTTCTGCTCAATGTCAGTTTCATCTTCCGGTATATCTTTGAAACCAATAATTAACGTTAGAGCAAAGGAGAGGACGACAGAAAGCACCATTATCCCAAATACCCATACGATACTCATCGGATTATCAACATCGAAAAACTGTACACTGGTGAATAATCCTGGAGCAGCCATTGAATGACTAAATAATCCGGCCATTCCCGCCAAGGCACCACAAATGAACCCACTGATGACACTTGCAATTAATGGCGTCTTCAATCGAACCGCAACACCATAAAGTGCTGGCTCTGAAATGCCCGCTAAGATGGCAGACGCTGCAGCAGCTAATGAAGTTTGGCGTAATTCACTGTTTTTAGTTTTGTAAGCAACCGCAAGTGATGAACCACCAAGAGATAAGTTTGCGCCAATTTCTGATGGCATAACCATACCTTCACGACCTGTTTCTGCTATCGTTTGGATAATTGTCGGTGTAAATACTCGATGCATACCAGTAAGAACAAGCAGAGGCCAAATTGCACCCATAATCGCTACGGCTAACCAACCAAGTGTGTCATGAACGGTATAAACAATTGCTGAGATACCTGTACCAATCCAAATGCCAACAGGGCCAATCACAACAATAGCGATAGGTGCAGCAATAAGGACAATTAACATTGGTTTAAGGAAGTTTTTAGTTACCGCGGGGGTAATACTATCAACCCAACGTTCAATGTAAGAAAGCACCCATGTCATGCATAATACTGGGATAACCGTATAGGTGTATTTTACGGCAAGGACAGGAACGCCAAAGAAGGTTGCTTCGACACCGTTTGCTGCTTGTGCCATTAGGTCGACAAAAGCAGGGTGAACAAGCACGCCCGCAATCGCAATGGCTAATGACATGTTAGTTTTAAATTTAATAGAGGCAGAAGCGGCAACCATAATTGGTAAGAAGAAGAAAGCACCGTCGCCTATGGTATTTAAAATAATAAGGGTTGAATCTGTTTTTTCAAATACTCCAGCCATTAGGAGGATCATGCCTAATAGTTTTACCATTGAGCCTCCGATGATCGCAGGGATCAGTGGAGACATGGTACCAATTAAGGCATCTAAAATTTTTGCACCAATGACTTTTGGTGTCAGCTTTACTTTAGTCGTCTCGATATCTTCTTGACCACTTAAATTACAAAGCGCAGTCACTTCTTTAAATACGTAAGAGACAGTATTGCCAATAATCACTTGGCATTTATCACTGTTATGAACAACACCCATTACGCCTTTTATTGCTTTTAGGGAAGTAACATCAATCAAACTTTCGTCTTTTACAACAAAGCGTAATCGTGTCATACAGTGAGTTACTGCGATAACGTTGTGTGAACCACCGAGTTTTTCAACGACGGATTGTGCAGTAGCGCCATAATTCTTTGACATGCTTAACTCCAAGTTTACTTTCCATGTGTGAGAACAGACGAACGAATCATTGATTAAATAACCAACAGAGTACTCATCGCTCGCCTTGTTATTGTTTTGTTTTTGTCAGAATTTAATTATTTACGTCTTTTACTAGCTGAGTTAAACCTTTCCAATCACCGTTGTTGATCATGGCATTTGGCACCATCCATGTTCCACCACAAGCGACAACAGAGGGTAAAGCAAGATAATCAGAAACATTCGTTGGACTAATGCCGCCGGTTGGCATAAAGCTGACAGGATAAACTGCAGATAAAGCTTTTAGCATCGATAGGCCACCAGAAGGTTCCGCAGGAAAGAATTTGACGGTTTTTAATCCTAAAGACATTGCTTGTTCAACTAAGCTTGGATTATTAACTCCTGGGATAATAGGAATGTTTTTCTCTTGGCAGTAAGTCACTGTGGTTGGGTTCAAACCTGGACTGACAATGAAATCAGCACCCGCATCGATAGCGTCATCAACTTGTTGGGTTGTTAATATTGTACCTGCACCAATCAACAGTGTTGGGTATGCTTCTCTCATTAAACGAATAGATTCAACAGCAGCCTCGGTTCTGAAGGTTATTTCAGCACAAGGTAATCCATTTTCTATAAGTACTTTAGCGAGTGGAACTGCATTATTTTTATCTTCAATTGCGATAATTGGAACGATTTTGATTTCTTTTAATTGCTGTTCGATGGTTTGCATTTTTTATTCCTTAATTGGTCGAAGCTTGAAGAAAATAGTTTCACAAACCTCTAAGTTACGGGTAACATGTTACCAATAACATTTAGGAAATAAACTAAATTCTTCACGATGTTTGAAAAGTGAGATCTAGCTCAAAAAAACTTAGGGAGTAAAAATGTCAGGAAAAAGCATCATTATTATGGGTGTCTCAGGCTGTGGTAAAAGCACGATTGGTGAATTGCTGGCAACACGAATTTCAGCGAAATTTATCGATGGGGATGACTTACACCCAAAAGCGAATATTTTAAAAATGTCACGTGGTGAGCCATTGAGCGATGAAGATCGCTTGCCTTGGTTGGAGCGAGTACGTGATGCGGCATTTAGCATTGAAAGTAAAAACGAAACAGGTGTAATTGTTTGCTCATCATTGAAAAAAAGCTATCGCGATAAAATCCGAGAAGGGAATAAAAACGTCAGTTTTGTTTTTCTGGATGGAAGTATTGAGCTTATCTTACAAAGAATGTCTTTTCGCTCTGGTCATTTCATGAAAGAGAATATGGTAAAGAGTCAGTTTGATATTTTAGAGCGTCCAGTGAGTGAGAAAAGCGTTATTACCATAAATATTGATGCGACGCTGAATGACATTATTGAAAAAACAGTTTTAGAATTAGAAAGCCTTTCTCGCTTTAGCAACCTAAGTAATACACAACAAAATAAGGTAGTAGCATGACTCACTCAACCATCTTAGCGGTAACGAAACGAATCCAAGAACGAAGTGTTGATAGTCGTCAGGCTTTTTTGAATAAAATTGAAGAACAAGAAAAGGCGGGTAAAGGTCGAGCTCAAATGTCTTGTGGTAATTTAGCACATGCAGTTGCTTCTTCTTGTTCTAGTGAAAAGTCGACGATATTGAATTTAACACACGCAAACGTTGCGATTATTACTGCATACAACGACATGCTAAGTGCACATCAAACATATAAAGACTATCCTGATCAAATTAAATCAACACTAAATGAGCACGGTCATACCGCACAAATCGCGGGTGGCGTTCCTGCTATGTGCGATGGTGTAACTCAAGGTCAAGCAGGCATGGATATGTCTCTTTTCTCTCGTGATTTAATTGCTCAATCTACCGCGTTTTCGTTAAGCCATAATGTATTTGATGCGACATTACTGCTTGGGATTTGTGACAAGATAGCCCCAGGACAGTTAATGGGGGCACTAAGTTATGCTCATTTACCGACGGCATTTATTCCTGCAGGACCAATGTCTACTGGTATCACCAATGAAGAAAAAGTCGATGTTCGACAAAAATTTGTAGCGGGAAAAGTCGGGCAAGATGCGTTGCAGAAAATGGAATGTAATGCCTATCACTCTTCTGGAACTTGTACATTTTATGGAACCGCAAATACAAATCAGCTTGTATTTGAAGCGATGGGGCTAATGTTGTCAGGTTCTGCTTTTGTTCATCCAGAATCGCCACTTCGTGCGGCATTAACTGATTATGCATCAGTACGTTTGGCATCAATGACTGCTGATACCCCATCGTATAGACCGTTAAAAAAGGTGTTTACAGAGAAGAGTTTAGTGAATGGCTTAATTGCATTATTAGCCTCTGGTGGCAGTACAAATCACAGCATTCATATGATTGCCATCGCTCGTGCAGCAGGTTTTATTTTAACGTGGGAAGATTTAAGCGACTTGTCTGATATTGTTCCACTTTTAGTGAAGGTTTATCCTAACGGGCCAGCTGATATTAATGAATTTCAAGTCGCTGGCGGTGTTCCTGCACTAATGAAGCGTCTGCATGAAAGTGAATTATTGCATACTGATGTTACTCCAGCTTTTGGCGATTTCAATCAACAGCTAATGTCACCAACCTTGGTTGATGGGCAGCTTGAATGGTTCGATGTCATAGGCACTGCAAACCCTAATGTTATTGCATGTAGTGGCGAAGAGTTTCAAAGTACTGGTGGAACAAAAGTGCTACACGGCAATTTAGGTAGCGCAGTGATTAAAGTGTCTGCTGTGGCAAAAGAATACCGATTTATAGAAGCGCCAGCGAAAGTATTTACTTCACAACATGATGTGGAGGCAGCGTACAAAAAAGGCCTGTTAAATCAAGATTGTATTATTGTCGTGACCCACAATGGACCCGCAGCGAATGGAATGCCTGAGCTACATAAGCTAATGCCTATTTTGGGAAATATTCAGAAAGACGGTTATAAAGTTGCCTTGGTTACTGATGGTCGATTATCTGGCGCGTCAGGCAAAATTCCAGCGGCTATCCATATTTCTCCTGAAGCCCTACGTGGTGGTGTGATTGGACTGATTCAAGAAGGAGATATTGTTCGTCTTGACAGTGAAAATGGAAAGTTAGATTTATTAACCTCGTATGAGGGGCGTCAACCTATGGTCATTGATACGGAAAAAGAGCAGGTCACGTGGGGACGAGATATATTCAAAATTATGCGAGACAATGTTTCGAGTGCAGAAGAAGGCGCTTCATTCTTGTATTAATAGATTGGCTTAATATCTAAGGAGCAGGAATAAAGCGCAATAGAGAAAGCTGAAATTACAAGCTTTCTCCTTGTGTAATCGTAAAGCCCAGATCAAACACTTTTTGTTCTGGGCTTTTTCCTGCCAGAGAATCTAGCAGTAATTGTGCACTTTTCTCTCCAATAGCATATAAAGGCGTATCTACGCTGGTTAGTTTTGGTGACATTGCTTGGCCTATGTCTAATGAGTTATATCCAACGATACTAATTTGTTGTGGTACTGGGATTTTTCTTTCTTGGCAAGCCATGATTGTTCCGATAGCAATATCGTCATTAGTACAGAAGATCCCATCTACAGTAGGGTGTATGCTTAATGTTTGTTCAAGAAGTTTTTGACCTAAGGTAAAGCTTGAGTGAGCTTCGGTTAGGATGTGGATTGGCTCAAATCCAGCTTCTGTAATCGCTTTATCGTAACCATTCATACGTAGTTGTGTTCGGGTATCCAGTCGGGCACCAAAGTAGACGATGTGTTTTTTCCCTTTATTGAGCATAGATTTAATGACAGTATAAGCCGCTAATTCGTGATCTAATCCGACAGCAATATCAATTGGGTTTTCAGGTAACTCCATCGCTTCGATAATTGGTATGCCAGCGGTTTTTATCATTTGTAATGTACGCGGAGTATGCTCTGAACTGGTTAAAATAAGTCCATCTACCTGATAAGAAAGTAGGGCCGCTATCTTGTTTTCTTCAATATCTTTGCTGTAACTAAAGTGGGCAATTAAGGTTTCATAACCACAAGCATTGGTTACCGCTTCAATACCTTGTGTAAAATTAGCAAATACTTGGTTTGATAAAGAAGGTAGCAATACACCAATCGCTTTACTTGAGGCTTTTGAAAGCATTGCTGGGGCACGGTTTTGAATGTATCCAAGCTCTTCAACAACGGCTCTTATTTTGACTCGCGTTGGCTCTGCAACTGAACTAGGAGCTCGCATATAGCGGCTGACCGTCATTTTGGTGATGCCGATTCTGTCTGCAATATCTTGTAAAGTTGGGCGTGATTTTCTAATCTCAGTAGTCATAATAAGCCTTAGTTAATGTTACAGTAACATTATAGCTGAGGCTTTCTTTATGAATCAATGCTTTGTTTGGGTAATAGATTATTGGCGTGATGATGAATTGTTTTTTAAACAAAAAAGGTTCTGCATAATTAGTGACAGAACCTATTTTGAATCGATTAACGCTTATTTAATATATTGAGGCATATAAAGTAAGAACTTCTTATATATTTCATCTTGATAAGCTTTTTTATTGTCATTTGTTTCTAAACCTTGTAATAGTTTAGTGAGTAGCTCTGATTGTTCTTTTGACCTGATTTTCTCTGGAATAGCAGCCAATAGTGGCGCAAGATTATCTGGCGTTACCCCTTCAACAGAAGAGTTATATATCCACTCGTTTCCATTCGCCGCAGGGATTAAGAAATCAATTCCTTTTATTAATGTGGCGTTGTTTTTACTCTCATACTCCCACATAGAAAGGCCTACTTTTTCTGCAATAATTGCAGTGCTAGTAATCGCTTCTAAGTTAAATGTACTATAAAAATAAGAACGTGTACGTTCAAGTTCATGAGGTTGAGCGCCCATTGAATCAAATTGCTGTGAGAATATAATCTCAGCGTTTTTAACGGCTTGCTTAGTTTGCTTTGTATCGCCTAAGTAATAAGAAACGGCAGCAACTTGATATTCATACCATGAGCCATGATTGTTGGTTTGCTTTGCGCCTTCTTTTCCAAGATCACTCGTGGTTAACCAAGCTAAATATTGTGTTAACCAAACATTCATTTTTGTATCGTCTTCTTCAGACCAATATTTAGAATCAGAGAACATTGTGATGGCATCTAAGACTCGTTGGGGGATGATACGACCATCTAAAATACCTGAGCGACGACCTTTATTGATTCCGGGAACGCTTTGAGCGAACTCTAAATTAGGATTCATTAATGTGTTTTCATCTAAAAACCAAGTACGAATTAGACTGACGCCTTTCTTTGCATATTGATCCTCACCTGAAAAATAATAAGCGAGAGCTAGTGCTTGTATACTTTTAGTTGTTAATTCGATTCTTTGTTTATCGACATCGTTATTTTGAGTGCTTGGATTTGTTTGTCCATCTTTTCTAATCCATGGCAGTTCGTCTGATTTTGATTCATCGGGCCACCAATAGCGACTGATACTTAAATAGTCATGCTTATCACCTGTTGGAGGGGATATTTTTTTGTCCATGACAGTTGGATTTTGAAGTGTTAATAATGAATCTGCAAGTGTGAGTAATTGATTGTAAGCAAGTGTACTTTCTGCATGAGCCGTTTTATTGTTAAGTGCCTCTTTTGCGTTGCTTAATGATTCTTCGTCAAAGTTAACAAATGATTGGGCAAGAAGGTTTGCTGAAAATAAAACTGGACACAGGGTTACTAAGAGTTTTGTTTGGAGTTTCATTTAATATCCTTAAGTTAAATTCTTCAAAATAATATTATTTTAATATTGTATTATTTAATGTGATTAGCTTCTAATTAGAGATTAAATGTTGCTCAATAGCAGGGTAGTTTTCTTAGCTATGGTAGAAGTTGGAATCGAGATCTAATTTATGCGAACTATATTATAAAAGAACAGCTTTAATGTTATCACCACCACTGAGGCTTTCTTTATGAATCAATGCTTTGTTTAAGTATAAACCGATGGGGTGATAACTGGTCGCCCCAATTTAGTAATTAACTTGGCCTCAAATTCTTCCATTTGTACTTTGTTGCACTTATCCCATGTCAAGGCTTCACCAATAACCCCGTGATGTTGGAAGGCATTTAAGCGGATAGCTATGTGCTCTGGTAGTGTTTTTAAATACTCACTAATGGCATCTATCTCACACAGTAAATCCGTTTTATTTGGAATATACAATAAACGAACTTCGTGCAATTTATCATGCTTAGCTAATAGATTGATAGAGTGTAATACGCGATGGTTTTCTCTGCCGACCAACCATAAGTGCGTGTCATTTTGCCATGCTTTTAAGTCAATCATCGTCCCGTCTAAATAGGGTAGAACTCTATTCCAACCTTGCTCAGATAAGCTGCCATTACTGTCAATAAAACACGTAAGGTGGCCGAGTGATTTTTCTGATTTGATGGCTTTAAAGTATTCAATAATAAACGGCAATTGTAGGGTTGCTTCACCACCAGAAATAGTAACGCCACTTAAAAATGGAGCATGTTTTTTAGTAAATTCAAGCAGCTTTTCTACTGAGTAAGTCGTTATTTTAGGATTAGATTTACTTGGACAGACATCAATACATTTATCACATTGAGTACATAAGGCTTCATTCCAAATGACTTTTCTGTTTGGAGAATCATTAAAGGTTAATGCTCCTGTTGGACAAGGTTCGACGCAATCACCACAATGATCGCAGTGGTTAATGGTGTGGGGGTTATGACAAGTTATACAATCGTAATTACAACCTTGTAGAAAGATCACAAGGCGGTTGCCAGGGCCATCAACACAAGAAAAGGTCAGCACTTTGCTGACCATTCCTGTTTTATCATAGTTGATGGTATCGCTGCTTAATGGGGAAGCGTTTACCATAATATGAACTATTCTGCGTACGTTGGGGTAATTTCTAGCGCGGCAACACGAGGTTTACGTTCTAAAATACCCGTATTTTTAGCCGCTTCAGCTCCTAAGAATGTCGTATTTGTACGAGAACCTTCATCGTCAAATTTTGCAATGTCAGACAGTTTGATCATGTAACCTGTAACTCGTACCAAATCGTTTGACGCAACGTTTGCTGTAAATTCACGGTAGCCAGATTGAAGCGCCCCTTTTGCTAAATTAAACATCGCTTCTGGGTTTGATTTAACGGTTTCATCAATCGTTAAAATATCACTGATACCTGACGTATAGTATTGATGATGCCCAGCAGTTGCTTGCACATAAGAGACTGGATCAGGTTCTGTGCCGTAAGGAATACGAACACCAGGAGTTACATCAAGATCTAAACTGATCCCACCTTGAGCATGAAGCAATGCTTTTTTGTGATAGCCGTATTTAACATCAGTTGCTGCCACAATTTCAGAAAGCTGTTTTGAAATGGCATGACCTAACAGATTTGCAACGTCATCATGACCGTATTTTGCATTAATACCGTCTCTTTCCAGCAAAATATTAACCGCTTCAGCCATGCCGTAAATACCGAACATTGGTGCAAATCGGTCTTCATTAATTAGACCTTCTTTTGTTAGGAAGCCTTCAAAGAAGTTAGATTTTTCATGTAAGAACTCGCTGCGAGTGTCCATTAAACCAAACATTACTTTGCAGTAATATGGTAGAACGTTCTCAATAAAATCGGCTTTATTTTGTGCTTTTTTAGCCGCTTCTTTTAAGTTCATACGAACTAATGTGTTTGACCCACCAGCAAGCGGCAGAGAGTTGTAGCAACTAACAATACCAAAGCCTGTATTGTTATACGCTTTTGCGTGAACAGGGTAGTTAGCAATGTGCGGTTTGCTGCATTCACAAATGTTTGATGCCGCTTGGCGAAGTAAATCGTCTGGTGTAACGTCAGCATCATACATAAAGGTTAGATTAGGTGCGATTTGTTTTAATTCAGCATCAACACGCAAGATAGTACGGCAAATGATGTTATCTGTTGGACCAATATTTACATGCATAAATGCATCAGGAAGGGTGCGATCAAGCATGATCCAGAAACGTTTTAGTTTTTGGTAAATATCTTCATCACTAAGAGATCCAACAAAAGGCATAAGCACTGTATCAAGTTGGCCAAGGTAAACAGGGATAGAAGTAACCGAAGGAACGTGATGATAAATAATAGTCAGTAAATTTAATGCATCATCAAAGTCTTCCGCTGGGCTCAACTCTAGGAATTCAGAACCTTGAGCTAAAAACTTTGCGTAATCTGGTAATACATAGCGTGGTTTAAATGGAGCGTGGCCTTCAAACATGTCACATAACACGCCATCTTTTAAAGCTTGTTGAGTTTTTGAGTCAATCTCCATATAAGGCAGGCTTGCTTCTGCCTCTAATGCTAAATATTGAGATTTTTGTTTTGGAGAAAGGTTAGCATCGGTAATGATGCTATAGAAGCGTTCTTGACTCATGATAAAACCCTTTTAATTAGTATGGGTTTATTATGAGTTAAGAATATAATTTCAGTTAGTGAAATTAATTCAATGATACTTTTCTTTTTTGGAAATGCTTATTTCATGTAATGAGCTGGAGTTTCTCCTGTGTGTTGTTTAAAGAAATGAATAAACGCACTGTCACTAGAAAACTCTAATGCGTGGGCGACGGATGAAACACTCTTTTTTTCTGACAATTGTTCAATCGCAGTGAGCAGTCGCCATTGCTGACGCCACGCTTGGTAAGGCATCCCTGTTTCTTTAATGAATAATCTAGTAATGGTTTTGCTGCTTGCCCCAATATGCTTTGCCATTTCATTCAATGGTTGAGGTAACAGTGTTCCTTGTTTTACTTTTTCTAACCACAATGCTAATCGTTTATCTTTGGGTAAAGGCAGAGTGAGTTCATTCTTTTCTGCGTGAAAAAGTTCTTCGCAACATAATGCCAATGTGTTTTTTTGCTCTTCGCTGGGTTTATCCCAATCCCAAAAGGCCATTCGTTCAATCAATTCCTTTAATAATGGTGTGACACTAAAAATACTCAGTTCTGTTGGTAAATTATCGATAGCGCGAGGATCAAAATAAAGAGAACGATAGGCAACGACATTGGTCATGGTAGCGCAATGTTCAATCCCCGCAGGAATCCAAGCGACTTTGGTTGGCGGTAATACACAATGCAGCCCGTCGAGCGTAATACTCATGCAACCATGCGGGGCAAACAACAATTGTGCACGGTTGTGGATATGCATGCCTGAATCATGTCTGCCGACTTGGGCGGCAATACCAACAAAGGGATAAGGCATATCATCAACATAAAAAGGAGTGTTGTCATCGATCAGCATGGTTTGTCCTTATTTTGATGTTTATTGTTCTATTGTTGATATTTGAACACAAATGAAGTCCATATACTTCTCTTATTCCAATTTTAGAAGAGAAGTGTATGAATAAAAAACCTCACATGGGATTACTCATCATGCTATTGATGTTCCCTCAAATTGTTGAAACTATTTACAGCCCAGTATTACCTCACCTCGTCGATTATTTTGGCGTATCAATGGCAAGCGCCAGTCAAACCTTGTCTATTTATTTTATGGCTTTTGCTGTGGGTGTGGTTTTCTGGGGACGAGTCTCTGATGTGATTGGACGCCGCAAAGCGATGCTATGTGGTTTGCTGATTTATGCTATTGGTTGCCTGCTGGCCATTATTGCTGTTGATTTTAATATTGTGCTAATTGCACGCATTGTCTCGGCTTTTGGCGCGGCAGTTGGGTCTGTTATCGGCCAGACAATATTGCGTGATAGTTATGAAGGTAAGGAGTTAGGAAGAGTATTTTCAGTAGCGGTTGTTGCTGTATCTATTAGCCCTGTTGTGGGTTTAATGTTGGGTGGATTTATTGCTGAGTATTTCGGGCATTTGATTGTATTTAGCTTGTTATTTGTTATGGCTATTATGCTCTTAGCTGTGTCTGCAGTGTCATTGCCAGAAACAAAGCCTAGTCATCTTGAAACAGTTCGTTTTATGAGTATTTTTAAGGCAATGCTTAAAGATGGTGCTATTTGGAAAAGTGCGATTTTGGTTGCTTGCTTTAATGTCATGATGTTTAGCTACTACTCTTTAGCTCCATTTAAGTTTAATCAGCTTGGATTAAGCTCAATGGAATTTGGTTACAGTGGTGTGGTGTTAGCTGTGGCTTCTATTTTTGGTAGCACATTGAATAAACGATTGTTAGAAAAAGAGTGGGGATCGCAACGATTAATTCAGATGGCAGTTGTGTTTAGCATGATTGGTTCGGCTCAGGTGTATTTGTATCAAGGTAGCCTTTGGTTTTTGCTCGGAATGGCAAGTGTGGTCGCTGGGTTTGGTATGGCTATTCCTAATATATTTAGCACGGCACTCGTTAATTATAAACACCAAGTAGGAACCGCAGGCGCAGTATTAGGCCTGTTGTATTATTGCTTAATTGGCGGTGGATTGGGCCTTGCAGGTGTCGTTGGAGATTTAGGGTTAGTACTAATAGCAATGTCTTTATTGGCTGGAACCATCTTGATATCTAGAGAATAAAGGGGTTATGAATAAAAAGAGAGGTATTAATCGCCTCTCTTTTTTATTGATTTGGCTATGTTATTTTGCCAGTTCGTAGTTTTCTTTCATTTCTTCTGGTGCAATGCCGTATTCATAATCAGCAAGGTAACCGTCTTTGTAAACGGTCATTCCTTTATCGTCCCAGCTCACTTTAATGGTCGCCGTTTTACCATCTTCACTGCCCATCAGTGTTAGCATTTCATCATCAATCTTAACGGCTTTGATGGTTTTAATACGCTTAAATGACGCGAACTCTGTTGAGGTCGGAAGAATACCATAAGTGCCTTTCCATACATCTTGAGGTACTAACCATTCATTATAGACATCATCGACAACTGCGGTTGGCATTCTAGCGACAACAACCTCTTTGATCATCGTATTGCTTGTTTCTAGGTGGTAACCGCCTTTGCCATCAGAAACGTACGTTGGAAACTCTTTTCCTAGTTCGGCTTCTTTTGGTAATCGACCTAGCGTTGGTGAGCTTTTTACAAACAGTTGAGCAGATTCAAATTTCGTCATGATCTCTGGGATCTTCTGAAATTCAACAGGGGCAGAAAAAGCCGAAAAAGAAGCAAATAGAGTAGAAATAACTAATGTGTTAACGCTAAATTTCATTATGAACTCAATTATCAATAAGGATTAATTTCGCGAGAATATAACGTATTTTGTTGTAATAAACAGGGACGGTGTTAACAATGCCGCAATAAAAAGTCCTTATTACTAAAAGTGAATAAGGACTTTATGTTAAGCCAATAGACGGTGCTATTTTATTATTTTAATTAGGCAATGCTATTAATATGAATGTTCACCTAATACTTTTCCGTTTACGGTTTTACCATAGTAGCCTTGGTGGTTATGGTATTTTTCTTGGTTTGCTTTTAAATCACCTTTAAAGCGGGGATCTTGAGGGCGCTCATGGCTGTTCATGAAGGCTGCAACATCCCATGCTTCTTGTTTGGTGATCTGAATACTTTTTCCAAGTGGCATGTTTTCATAGATAAAGAAGGCGGCAGTATTTACACGGTGCATGCCTGCGCCCCAGTTAAATGAGTCTTTACCCCATAGTGGTGGGAAAGATTGCACGCCGTGATCTCTAATGCCTTCGCCATTAGCACCATGACAGCTTGCACACGTAGTGTTGTAAACAATCTCGCCACGCTCAATAGAAGGCGCTTGCTCTGGTTTGTCTAGTTTTGGGAAACTACGACCAGCTAATTTACCTCGTTTTCCTGCGGGTAAATCTTTCATCATTTCAGCAGGTAAGATGAATGTTTCATCATTACCACCAAGCTGAACTGCGGTATCGGATAATTCAGGGATAGGGGTATCTTGCATTCCATATTTGTCTAATAACCCCCCCATGGCTAACCAGTAGGAATACGCACTTAATGCGACTAATTCAGGTGAGTCTGTTGGCGGAGCGGTCCCGTTCATGGAATAAGTGAAACAGCCTTGAATACGTTCAGCGTAGGTGTTTACTTTGTCATTTTTCGAGCGGTAAGCAGGGTAGGCCATGAATGCTCCCCAAAGAGGGGCCGAATCGGCTTTCATCCCGGCTTGCATATGGCAGTTTACGCAATTCTGTTGGTTATTAACGTATTTGCCTTGCAAGGTTTGCGTGTTTACAAATAGAGAATAACCTTGTTTAACTTTGTCACCAAAAGGGGTGTTCGGAATTGTACTGAAATCACGTGGGACTAAGTGATCAGACTTTTCTGTTTTTGGATGGGCCGGTAATTCAGCTTGTTTGTCTGGTAAATCGGTATTTGCTAAAACGTTATTTGATAATAACGTTGCAGCTGCCAGAGTGATTAGGTATTTTTTCATTGTCATCATCCTTATTTCACGTTGGCAAAGTATTGAGATAATTGCGAGATCTCAGTATCTGTGAGTTGTCGTGCGATACTGCCCATCACGTCATTGTGATCACCTGAGCGAGTTTTGTTTTTCCATGCTTTTAATTGTTCTTCCAGATAATCAGGATGTTGATTTGCTAAGCGAGGAAAATCTTGTACCCCAATGCCACTGGCACCGTGACAAGTAGAGCAGGCTGGAATATTACGATTCCAATCGCCTTGGTAAACGAGCTTACGAGCAGGGTCTTCGATAATGGCATGGTCGCCGCGGTGTTCTGGATTTTTAATTTCAGGAGCAGACAAAGAAGCGAAGTAATTAATGGCTTCGGCTTTCTTTTTTGGATCAGAAATGAGGCTAGCCATTGGTGTCATCAGAGGGTCGCTACGCTCGCCTGCAATGAATAAATCGATTTGACGAGTAAGGTATTCCGCGTTTTTCCCTGCAATCATAGGGGCCATGTTGGGTAAGCCCATGCCGGTGGGCATATGGCAACTGGTACATACGGTTGCTGCGGGTGGTATTGGTGCTGCAAAGGCTGAGCTGATGGATAGAAGCAAAACCCCTAACCCCATGCTGCCTTGAACTATTCTGGTTAATGACATATTTGCTCCACAAAAATCACTTTATTTTTTAGGGATATTTTCTTTTTATTATCAATATTATTTATAGTCTTGGGTATTGTGGTTTTCCACATTTATTATGCAGCGTGTGATATGAAAGGACTTATTGTTTTCATAGGATGGAAGAATGACTGGTGCGCAGAGCACACCAGTCATCTCAATTTAGGCGAATTGCTCGCTTAAACTGATTTTAGCAGGGAGTGCTTGTCTTGCTGCTGCGCCAACCACCCAATCAAGCAAAACGCCTTTGCCTTCACGAGTAGGGTCTATCAAGCCAATGTCATTAATATTTACGCCATCGTTTGATTTCATTTTCACGGGTTGCTGAGTATCGCCAATCCAATGGGCGCGTTCACCTAGCTCTGTATGACCAAAGCCATGTTCAAAGCCTAATGTGCCACGTTGAATACCATCAACTAACATCGCCAACGCTTTGGTTGAGCTGCTTGGCGTTGTTATTGTGAATACATCACCGGTTTTAACGCCGAGTTTTTTTGCGTCTGTCGGATGAATATAAACAGGGTTTACGCCTTTAATTGAATTCAAGCGAGGAGATAAGTTAGACACCGCGCTGTGAATGTTCGATTTAAAGTTAGTTAACGTAAATGGCCATTCTGATTTTGGGTATTTATCACTTAACGGTGTGCCATCAGCGAGCTTTTGTGGATACCACGTAGGGCAACCACTGTATTGCTCACCTGTCATGGTGTTGCGAGAGGTGCCGAGTGTCTCATTCCAAATCGCTAATGGTTTTTTCCATTTGTATTTCATTTCATCGTTTTTGTACGCTTCTGTGGCATCTTCAAAACGCCCACCACGAGCGAAAATATAGGCTACTTTGCCTAATTCTTCTGGCGATAAAACTCGTTGCATGTCTGGTAGTAATCGTTCTAACCCTGACAACACTATGTCTTCTGCGGTGGCGGTTGGTACGCCATTAGCCACATAAGCAAGGTTAGCGGCTGAGCGTAAATAGAAATCTTCCGCACAATGAATGGCATGCCAGTTGCCGTTTGCATCTGAAATCGCGTTATCCCCAAAGCCACCAAGATCCATCTGTTTGGCAATATCAATAACGAAGTTTTCAAGATTGATAGTGCGACCATCAGTCGTTTTTTCGGTTAATGGTTCAACAATAGGCCAACGAGCTGTGACGGCTTTTGTTGGTACGCCATGCCAAGGTGTCGCCATTCCCCAGCTTTCATAAGTCACGGTGTCGGGTACTAAATAATCAGATAGAGCGGTGGTTTCGTTAATGAACGCATCAACAGAGACAATCAATCCTAATTGTTTTGGATCTTTGATTTTATCGCTTAATAAATTATCTAACCCAGGAACGCCATAAAGCGGGTTTGCCATGTGGTTTATCCACACTTTTGCACGGTATGGATAACCATCAATCGCCGCCGATAAATGTTCAGTTAGTAATGGCGAAGAAATAGGGTACCAAGGTGAGCGAGTTGGGTAAGGCGATTGACCTGCCGCCATTTTACGTTTGTATTCACTGGTTTTCTGGTATGGGAATTTACTGCGAGATAAGAAAACACCTTGTGGTTTCACTTTGCCTGAGAATGTCGCAAAGTTATAACGTGGGCCTTCCGCCGACGTAGGATAACCGCCTGCTTTTGCCATTGTTCCGCCCTTTAAGTTGATGTTACCGATAAGGGCATTCAACATCAAAATGGTGTAAGCGTTATAAAAACCATTACTGTGCATGTTACCGCCGTGGGTATCGACGACAGCTTTAGTTCCATGACTGGTAAATTTAGTGGCTAATGCAATGATCTCATCTTCTGAGATCCCGCATTGCTCACTGTAGAACGCCAAGTCATATTTAAACGCTTCTTCTTTTAAGCGTTGTAATGATGACTTAACGGTGACGGTGCCAGTGATGGTTTCTATTTGTTGGCTTACAAATAACATCGCTGGTTGGTTCTGTGTATTGATGGCTAACTGCTTCGTTTCTGCATCAATAATCACATAAGGATCACTGTCAGACAGCGCTTCGCCTTCATACGCTAATCCCATTTCAGACGCACGTAAGAACGCGCCATTTCTAGGGTGAGATTCATCGCTAATAACAAGGTGAGTAGCATTACACCAATGAGCAGTGCCTGCACTTTTCATTGCATTTACACTTGGTTGCGCTAAGAAGGTGTGATTGTAACGCTCGTTAGTGATGATCCATTGGATCATACCGAGTATTAAAGCGGAATCCGTGCCAGAGTTAATTGGCATCCAACGGTTGTTATCGCCCGCCGCTAGGCTTGATGAACCAGCCGGTAAGCTTGGTGTGATAATCGTGTATTCAAAATTACCACGAATACGAGCAGCGGCCAATTGACGAGCCTGACGTTTAAATGGATTACCGGCTTGGGCTGGTGACATACCAATAAAGATTGCAAATTCGGTGTGTTCTAAATCCGGTTTTACGTGAGCGAACTTGTCGAGATCATTCATTAATGCGCCAGAGCCTGCGCGGAAAGCATAACCACAATATGCACCATGATGACCAAAGTTACGTGTGCCATAACTGTTAAAAGCAAAGCGTTTTAAAATATCATCACGACCTTCGTTACCTGCGTTGGTCACTAACAGTTGATTGGCCTTTGGGCCGTATTCTGGGTTATTAGGATCTACGGGGGTTTTTAGATCGCGAATGGCACGTAACCCTTCGACATGACCTTCACCAAATAAATCGCCCCCTTCAATCACTTCTTCAAGTAATTGTTCATAGCTGATGGGTACCCATTTTCCTTCGCCACGTTTACCGACACGTTTTAATGGTTGAGTAATACGATACGGACTGTTGCGAATTTCCATCATGCCATTACCACGGGCACACGCCGTTGAACGACCTGCAATGCCCGTTTCTCCGGCTAAGCCAATGTACGCGTCTTTTACCGATGTATTGAATGGGATTTGCTGCTCGTGTGATAACGGATGATACGGATTGCCAGAGATACGTAAGATCTTATCGCTGTCATTATCAATACGAACGCGTAGGCCACATAATGTCCAACAACCAAAACACATTGAAGGGGCAACACGTTGCTTTGGATTCGGGATAAATTTCCCTTCTTCTGTCACCGTGTATTCTGGTTCTAATGAATTACCATGATGAATGTGGTTGGTTTTCTTACCTGCGGTGCCTTCAATCACCCCATGAGCCATGTGTTTCGCTGTTGTTGCATAGCCTGCTGCAAAAGCACCAACACCACCAACAGCAAGGCCTGATTTTAAAAACTGACGACGTTTGTTATCCATGTTCAATTCCTTACTTGGTTGATTTTGTTGTGTTGATGAGTTCAGATGCCGCAAGCGCTAATGCCATCCATAAGCCAAACATACCAATAATGCCCAGTAGCCCAGAGCCGCCCAGTGGCAGTTCGTATGGGTAAGCACCCACATCAAATTTTGGTATGGTTTGCACATCCATCATGGTGACCCAACGTAAATAAAAGCTCGCACACAAGGTCGTTAATGCAATCACCGCGAAACTCAGTCGATGCAGTTTTTTGATGTTTTGAGCCACAATAAAACAAAGGACAAAGCTTATGCTGACAATGCTTAATCGAGTGATCCAATCGCTATTTTCGTACAATGAAAAGTACGGATTATTTGAAGCCCAAAGCGGCATGAGAATAAATGCGAGCAGTGAGCTTAATGTCATTACGCGTTTGATAAGAGATAAGTCCCCACTTTTCATTATTTTGTTGTTCTCAGAAGGGAATAGCCATAATAAAATTGACGAGAAACCAATTGCACCTAAGAACGCAGTGATAAACCAAAGCAGAGGAGAAGCGGCTTGATTCCATAATGGACGGCTTTCTACAATCGCAATCTCAGCGCCTGTATAAAGCGCGATGCTTAACCCAGATAAAACCGTGATCGCTGCGACGATTTTCATTTGTACGGTACTTATTTTCCAATCACCTAGTGTTAGTAAGCCCACTAATTTTGCGATTGAATTGGTGCTGTTTTTCAATTGGGCAATATCATCACGTAAATATAGCCATGCTGTGAGTACCGCTAGCCCTGAGAAAAGAGGCAAGAATAACGATCCAAGAGACATCCAAGACCAAGGCGTAAGATGGAAAAAGAAATGCCAAGCGCGACCTGGTTGATGCAAATCACCGGTTAACGCTAACGGACCAACAATCGCGCCAATCGCAAGGGTTAATACCAATGCCGAGCGCATTTTATGGCTTGTGAATTGTTGAAATACCAAGCTCAGAAAAAACAAAATAGCAGCAGCGTAAGCAGAACCTATGTATAAGAAGTACTGCACGGCCCACGGAAGCCACGCGGTTGCTTGTGGTTGAATCAAAACTTCAGTGATGTTCATGCGTTTTCTCCTTTTGGATCATAAATCGCGGCTTTGCCTTCAATGTGAGACGTAAAGCGCTCGTCCATGCCGATATAAAACACATGGGGTTGTGTTTCTTCTTCCGGTTTTAGTACTTTTATGTCCGCTTGGTTTTCTGCCATTAAGCGTACAATTTCACTGCTTGGATCATTCAAATCACCAATCACACGCGCGCCACCTACACAGGTTTCGACACAAGCGGGCAATAAACCTTTTTCTAAGCGATGAGCACAGAAGGTGCATTTGTCAGCGGTTAAGGTCTCTTCATTAATGAAACGGGCATCGTAAGGACAAGCTTGAACACAATAAGCACAGGCTACGCAGCGTTCGTTATCCACCATGACAATGCCATCTTCACGTTGGAAGGTCGCTTGAACTGGACACACCTTAACGCAAGGGGGATTTTCACAGTGGTTACACAAACGCGGTAACATGAATGATTTGACGTTTTGAACTTCAGTATCGCCATTATCTAGCGTGACTTCGTATTGTTTTACGGTTGTTCTAAACTGCCCAATAGGTGCTTGGTTTTCGATGGAACAACCTACGGTACAGGCTTGGCAGCCAACACATTTTCGTAAATCAACAACCATTGCGTAACGCTTACCCACCATGCCTTTGCGGTCTGGTTGGTTATTATTACGGATAATGGTATTGGCTGATAATGTGCCTGCGCCAGCGACAGGAATAATCGCAGCGCCAGCGGTAAGGCTGCCAAGACGACTGAGAAATCGACGTTTGGTATTGTCCATAAAACACCTTTTTGGTTAGGAGTTAGAGTGCATTGCATAATATGAACGGATTATTAAGAATTAAGTCAGTGTCGCCTATTGTGGTTTTCCACATAGCGTAAGGAGAGTTGATCTAAAACAAGAAAAAGAGTTGGGAAATAAACAGAAGTTGTTATTCTTGGCAAGTATTTCAAATAAGAGCGAAAAGATAATGATCAATGGATGGCAAGTACCGGGTCGTAAAATCAGTCTATCGCTGTGGGTAGGGTGCGTGTGTTTGTTGTTATCTCATGCGGTCTTTGCTCAAGCGCAAGCCGTTGATGTCGGTGTATTGGCTACCCGTGGTGGGGCTGAAGCTCAAAATCGTTGGCAACCGACGATGAATTGGTTGAGTGAACGCGTTCCGAATACTCATTTTGTTTTGCATCCTTTTACGCTTCAACAAATGGAACAAGCGGTCGAGAATCAAACCGTTGATTTTGTTATCACTAATCCCGGTCAGGCCGTACGATTGGGCAGACAATACCCACTCTCTTGGCTTGCGACATTAAGCAGTGCGAACACTACTCGTAAAAATGGAACAACTCACGCAATTGGCTCGGCATTAGTGGTTCGTAGCGATTCATCATTTATGACTATTGAATCATTAAGTGGACACTCCTTAACTGCGGTGGATGAAAATGCTTTTGGAGGTTATCTGACGCTACGATTTGAGATTAATAAACTCGGATTAAGTCAATCAGCGTACTTTTCAGATACGCAATTTTTAGGGTTTCCGTTAGATGCCTTAATTTATCAATTACGTGATAAACATATTGAGGGGGCGATTGTACCCGTGTGTTTAATTGAGAGAATGAACAAAGAGGGATTGATAGATGTCTCTAATTATCGAGTGATCAATAATATCGCACCAGACGATTTTTCTTGCGCCACCTCAACGCCGCTCTACCCAAACTGGTCATTTGCTAAAACAGGGAAAGGAAATGAACGATTAGCCAAACCGATCACGAGAGCGTTGTTATCATTATCCAGTCATGAGTCTGCTGCGCTTGCTGCTAATTCGTTGGGTTGGACATCACCCATTAGTCAGCTCTCAGTTGATAAATTGTATCAAGGCTTGGATATGCATCCATTGCAAAAGCCGTGGTGGCAAGAAGCCGTATCGTGGCTAAAGCAGAATCAACAATGGGGATGGATGCTATTTATTCTAGTTATTTCACTTAATGGTTATCATTTTCTGTTGGAATATCGATTCAGCCGCAGTAAACGCGAGCTAGAAAATACACTTCATAGCTTAAAAGAGAAAAATTCGATGCTAGAACACGCTCAACGAGTGAGTATTGTTGGAGAGCTAGGAAGTAGCTTGGCGCATGAAATTAATCAGCCATTAGCTGCAATCCGTAATTATAGCCAAGGGGGATTGTTACGCCTTAAAAAAGGACTGCCAGCGCAAGAATTAATTCCCGTTTTAGAGAAAATAGAGCAGCAAGTCATTCGCGCTGATAGCATTGTGCAGCGGTTACGTAAACTGATTAATAAGCGCCAAATGGCCAAAGCAGAATGTGATATTAATGGCATCATTAGCGATACCTTAGCGTTATTAGAGTACGACTTTCAAAAGAAACAAATTCATCTCACGCGAGATAATGCGATTGAACCATGTCTTTTGTGGGGAGATGCCGTCGGCATACAACAGGTGCTGCTTAATGTACTTAATAATGCCGCTGATGCTTGTATGCAACGCGAAGAACAAGAAGGCAGTGTTATCCATCATATTCATATTGGAACAGAATGTGATGATTCTAATATCGAGATCACAATACAAGATAATGGAATAGGGTTTGAGGACGATAGCGAACAGTTATCTAAAGCATTCTTTACCACGAAAGAAAATGGATTAGGATTAGGACTTGCGATTTGTCGTGATGTGATTGAAGCGCATCAAGGGCAATTTTTATTGGAACCCGCATCACCACAAGGGTGCTGTGTCACAGTAATATTGCCACGATTAAGTACACTCGTTATTAAATAAAAAAATGGGAAGATAATGTCTGAATTAGTAGTACCAGTGTATGTTGTCGATGACGATGAGTCTGTACGTGATTCATTAACTTTCATGTTAGAAGGATATGATTTTACAGTTGTTTCTTTTAACGATGGACAAGGTTTTATTGATAATGTGGATATAATGAAGCCGGGTTGTGTGGTGCTTGATAGTCGTATGCCTATTCTTCGCGGCCAAGAAGTGCATGCAGTACTTAACCAACAGCAAAGTCCATTATCTGTTATATTTTTAACCGGACACGGTGACGTACCAATGGCGGTGGATGCTCTAAAGTTAGGGGCGGTGGATTTCTTTCAAAAACCCGTCGATGGCGAGCAATTAGCGTTAGCTATTCATAAAGCAATGACGGCCTCTTTAAGTCTTTATGATAAACACAACTGTAAAAAAGTGCTGGATTCATTGACCGAAAGAGAATCTGAGATTTTGCATTTAATTGTAGCAGGAAAACGAAACCAACAGATTGCAGCAGAGTTATTTGTTGCGGTTCGTACGGTAGAAGTACATCGTTCTAGTTTAATGAAGAAACTGAATGCCGAGACGGTTGCGGATCTCGTTATGACGTATGCAAAAATACATGTATAACCAGATATTAGTGGTATGACCATTTATGGGTAGCCAACGTTTATTGCTTTTTTTTCTGATATAATTATCAGTTCGTGACATAAATAGGAAGCTTGTGTCTCTCTTTTCATTTCAAATAGATATTATTTAACTGTCATGCGTAAATTCCTCGTATTAATTACTTTTCTTGTTTCGTTCTCATCTGAAGCCAAAATGCTTGAATTTTGGAGTGCCTTTGGGGACAACGTGGATAAAAGATTGGCTGAAGAGTTTGAAGCCAGAACGGGTAATCAACTGATGATCCGTAAGTTCTCTATCGATGAAATGAAAGCCGAATTACTATTAGCCTCTCGTTCAAAAAACTACATGCCAGATGTGGCATGGGTGCCTTCTGATTTTTTAGGCTTACATAAATTTATCGGTTTGAAAGCGATTCCTAAAGAGTGGATCAAAGAAGAACAATTAGAGGAAGCGGCCAAGCAAAGTGCTATGGTGAATAATGAATACATGGGTTTACCCCTATTTCTTGGTAATCACCTAATGCTGTTTTATGATAAAAGTAAAACTTCAGAGCCAGTAACTCGTTGGGAACAACTGCAAGTGCTGTCAAAACAAGATCCAGATAAAACACACATTGTGTTTAGTGTGAAAGACATGTATTTATTCTCTGCGTTTTTTAGCTTATTCCATCCAGATATACCGCTTGATAAGATTATCTTTAATGATGAAAAAAGCATGGAAACATTGCAGTTTTACCATGATGTCGCTACGACTAATCATATTCATCCTGAGTGCAGTAATGTGTGTGGGCGTCAGCAATTTATCGATGGTAAAGCGTCTTATCTAATCGATGGTGATTGGGCTGTTAGTGATCTGTCTGACGCTTTTGGTGACAACCTTGGTATTGCGTCACTGCCGAGTTATCAAGGCGTCCCGATGAAATCATTGTCTGCAGGTAAAGTACTAATTATTACCAGAGGGGGGTATCAAAATCGAGAGAAACGCGAAATGATTAGGCAGTTAATGCTGCTATCTCAAGATGACGCGTTTTTAACTCAATTGATCAATAAACATCAGTACATCTCTGCATCAGAAGAGGTGAATCGTGTCTCAATGTCATCCAATAAAACCGTGATGTATTCGGTATATCAACAATATCTACGTTCTCAATCGATGCCAACAAGTTTGCGTGTTTCTTTTGTTTGGGAAGCCTTAGCAAGAGGGGCATCTCGACATTCTGATGGTATGCCAAAAAAGGAAACCATGGAATATATCGAAAATCTAATAGACAGATATTCTAAAAAGGTGGAGGAACAGTGATCCGTCGTCCATTTTTAAGTTTACGTAAAGTATTCACCTACGTTCTGTTGATTACGACGTTAGTCCCATTGCTGTTTATTAGTCATTTTTTGACGAACAGTATTGGCGAAAAACTGTTAAATCAAAAAGAACAACAAATACAAAATGCAGTATCCACTATCGCTCAAGAGATCGTGATTGAGTTTGATCGTATTCAACAAAGTTTAAATTGGCTATCCCGTGATCGATTTAACATTCAAGCGCTTGATAATATTCTCTATTCTAGCGTAGTAATGCATAATTTGACGCGTTTTAGTGAGTTATCAAGTTTAATTAACAGTGTCTATATATTAAATGATGATTGGGAACCTTTGTATGATTTGAATGGGCGTTCATATCATTTTGAAAACAGTCAATTATTAAAAGAAATCAGTCAAGATAAGTCTATCTATGAGCAAGGGTTAACTGCGGTTCGATTTTATACTGAACCAAACCTTATAAAAGGGCTTTCATCGTCTGAAGGGGTTACTTTAGTCACTCCAATGCTAGCATACAATTTAGAAGGTTCCGGTCGCTATAGAGCGTCTGGTTATGTGGTGGTATTGATTTCATTTGAGACGATTGAAGAGCACTTTCAACACTTTCTACTTAACGACGAAAGTTTCAGTGTTCAACAGCATGTGGAAGAAAAGATGAAAATAACGCCAGAAGCTAGCGACAGTGACCGTATTGATCGTTTGTTTGTATTAAATAATACGTTTTTTTCATCTCCATTAACGTTCGATATTTCGTATCAATTTTCTGATTTTTCTCGTTTAAAAGAAATGAAATCAACGTTAGTTGCATTATTTACGGTTATTGGTTGGACATTTGTAACTGTTCTTTTCATCGCAATGGGGATCACTCGATGGATATCAAAAGCATTCCTTGAGATAGAAGAAACCATTGTTAGTTATGCATCAAATCAAGAGCCTAAAGAAAAGCAGTTCCAATTTACTGAGTTTAATCGAATGGCGATAGTGCTTAGTAAAATGAGAGTTACGATTCAAAATCAACTGCTGGAATTAAAAAATACGAATGATGAACTCAATAAATCTCAAGCTTTGATAGAGTTGAACAATAAAAAACTTTCCAGCTTTAATCAAGAATTAGAAATACAAGTGACTAAGCAGACTGCTCAAATTAGTGATGCTTTGCAGAGAGAAGAGTTAAATAAAAATAACTTAGCAGCAGTGATTGAGTTTGGCTCAATATATAAAACACTGGGCTACCGTAATTTACCAGAGAAAGTAGAGCAACAACTACAACAGCTTTTTCCTGATATTCAATGGCAATTGCGATTTAGACGGTTAGGTGAACACTCCGGAATACAAATATTGTCGAGTAAGGATAAATTGCTCGCAAGCTTACGTTTTATATCTACTCCTCAATTAGAAGAGCACCAGTTAGTGTTTAAGCTTTTTGTTAAACAGCTCTCTTCTTGGTTAGAGTTAGTCGATGTAACAAGAAGTGATACATTATTAAAGTGTGGCAATAGAAAAGCCTTTGATGAAGATTTAGCGCACTATCAGAAGCGTTATAGGGACACCGATGCAGAATGGAACTTTGGACTGTTCATCTTAGATGTGAATGGATTAAAAGCAATCAATGACCAATATGGACATGATTTAGGTGATGAGTTAATTAAAGCAAGTAGTCGTCATATTTCAGAACTATTAACAAAGAATGAAAGCTTCTACCGAATAGGGGGAGATGAATTTGCTCTGCTAGCCAAAGGTATGACGTGGAAAGAATGTACATCATTAGCTGAAAAATTACAGTTACACCAAGAGAGTTTACTCTTTTTTGATAAAGAGGGGGCTAGTTATGAAGCTCATTACTCTATAGGCTGGTCATGCTCTGATAATACAGAGCTATTTAAGATGTTTACGGTTGCAGATGAGCATATGTATCGAGAGAAGAAGGCTTATTATAAAAGGTAATCTCTAAGGTATAGCGAGGTTTTAATCAAATATAGGAATTATTAGTATTTAGTCATTATGCTTAATTGAGTTAATAGGAGGATCTAATGAGTAATGAGCTTAATTATAATTTATTAAAAGTATTAATCTTACTTAATGAACAGCGGAATCTTAAGAAAGTAGCAAATATTCTTGGGAATACTGAAAGTGCCATCAGTAAACATTTATCAAAGTTAAGAGAGCAAATTGGTGACCCTTTATTTATTCGAGGTAACGTAGGATTAGAACCGACACTTGTACTTCAAGAAATGCTTCCTCAAATTGAAAATGCGCTACAACAAATAGATAATGCAATTTTTCCTGAATCTAAATTTATAGCCTCTGAATATAAAAATACAATTCATATTGCTATGCATTCAGTGACTATTAAATATTATGCTTCAAAAATCTATTCAATATTACGCAAGAGATTTCCCCATTCGGTGATTGTTATTGAAACATGGACAGAGGTGACAGAACAAGAAATATTAGATGGCAAGATTCAAATAGGCGTGAATTTTTTAAATGCAGATAGAACGAAACAGATTTATCAAAAGAAGCTCTTAGAAACGGTTCAGGTTATAGCCGTGTCTCATTCACATGGAGCAAATACTTGGGAAGAAGTTATACAGGCTCCTTTTGCACAGATCCGAGTATCTGGCTGGAATGATAAGAAACAACATTTTGTCGACGTATGCCGTAAAAATGGAATAAGACTCAACTATCAACTAAGAACGGATGATCTAATGGCGCTACAACGTTTTGTTCTTGATGATAATATGGCAATGGTAGGGATCCGAGCAATGATGGATGAAAAGGAATTTAAGTTTATAGAAATACCAGAAAAGCTGCGTATAAATTTATCGTTTGCTGCATGTATAAAATTAACAAATAGAAGTAGTCCTTTGCATATAGAATTAGAAAAAATAATACAAAAGATTATCGTATGACAATAAAGAATATAACAACAACAAATCTGTAAGAAAAATCCTATATTGATGTAGTCTATAGTGAAGTTTTTTATAAAACCAATTAATAATCAATGGCTTATTAATTGGTGGTATTTTTTTTAATTTGACATATTTTCTATGATAATTATTCTGTAAGTTGACTCTATAACTTGTAGCTATGATGTATACATATTTAATATTAATTTCTTTGTGCTTTTTTCCTTTTATTACTAATGCATCTGAAGTATTAACCGACAATGAACAAAAATATATAGATGAAAATCCAACACTATCTGTCGCTATGTTATCAGAACCTTGGTTTCCTTATGCAGAAATATCTATGTCAGGTGATTATAAAGGAATTTATGTTGATTATATTAAGTATATATTTTCGAAAAAAGGCGTAGACATTAAATTTAACCGATATGATACGGTTAAAGAAATATTAGAAAGTGTAAAAGAAGGCTCTTCAAATATTGCTTTAGGTTATTCACCATCAAAAAAAAGAGAGTCAACATTTTTATTTTCAAAGCCTCTATTTGAATCGAGTATATCCGTTTATTATAAAGATAATAATATATCGTCCTTGCCTATAAATAAAATATCGTGGACTTGTGTTTTAGGTACTGTCTATTGTGATAAGTTAGAAGAAATAGGTGCGGTAAATATACATGAGGTTGAGTCATTTGATAAATCCATCGAACTTGTAAATAGTGGTATTGTAGATGCAATTATATCAAGCTATGTTACTATATCAGAATATATAAGTGTAAATAAAATATCTAAAGGTATTGTTAAAATACCAGATTGGTTAGAACTTGAAAAAATTAGCATAATAACCTCTAATGAAAATGAGGTATTAATATCAATTATTAATAAGTTAATGAATTCAAAAGAATTTAACCGAAATGAAATAGCAGATATTTATCTTAACAATGACTGGGCAAATATAGCGTTTAGACAACTTAAAAAAGGACAAAAAATAATAAAATATAGTTTTAACGAAAATAGAGAACCTCTATTTTATCGTAATGAAGATGGACAACTTACGGGTTATTTATATGATTTCATAAACCTTATTGAAAGAAGAACAGGTTTGATGTTTGAATATGTACCAAAGAATAAAGAAGATGTATGGGATATGTTTTACTCAGGTAGAATAAATTTAATACCACTGGTCTATTCAGACTCACATAATAAAGAAGGCCTTTTATTTAGTAACCCCTATATGTCTATGGTTTATGTATCTATTGAAAATAAAATAAGAACGGATAGAGAGAAAGAAAATATAGGTGTATTAGTCTCTGAAAATAATGAAAGTTTAAATTTGATTAGAAAGGATATAACAAAAGATTCTTTTGTTTATACAAACATTAAAAAATTAATTAATGATCTATCTAATGAAAAAATTGATGTGGCTTATATATCAAAAGATTTACTTCAAGGTGTTATTGTAAATGATGTTGATAATAAGTTTATTATAGGGGCAAGAGAAGATCGTATTTTTAAAGTATCTTTTTCTTTGTCAAATGAAAATGAAGAATTAATGAAAGTAATTAATTCAGCGTTGAAAATTATTGATAAGGAAGAGTTTAGAAAAATAAAACGTAGTTACAGAAAGTTTAATGTTATTTATGGTTATGAAAAAAATACAGTACTAAAAATAGTGTTTGTAGTAACAATATTTATTTTATTAATAAGTTTAGTCGTTTATTTCTGGCTTAATAATTTAAAATTACAAGTAAAGGTTAAAGATAAAGATAAAGTAAACTTAGAGAAAGATAAAACGTGGTTACAAGGAATAATATCTGAATTACCTACGAGAATATTTATTCATAACAAAGATAAGGATGTAGTGCTAAGTAACTGCTATTTTTATAATAAAGAACATTGTGGGAATTGTATTTTTTCCTATGAATTAAATAGTGAAATAACCGATAATATTTTCCTTAATGATTTAGTAATTACAAATGAAATATCAATTACGAACTGTAAATTTGATTACAAATTTGTAAATAAAGTTAGAAAAAGAATTTATGAAGAAAGAAGTGGCGAATATTATTTACTTACCGTTATTAGCGATATTAGTCAGCAAAAAAATCAAGAATCTGCATTAATAGAAGCAAATGAAAAGACTAAAAAAGCACTTGTTTATCGGGAGCAGTTTCTTGCAAATATGAGTCATGAGTTAAGAACACCAATTGCAGGAATAACAGGTCTTTTGGAGTTACTTTCAAAAAGAATTAAAGGAGTAGAAAAGCAATCCTTGGTAGATAATATCTCTGGTTCTATGAACCATCTTCATATGTTGGTTAATGATATTTTAGATTATTCTAAATTAGAAGCAGAGCAGTTAAGTTTAGATAAAAGAGATTGTCATTATCTGAATGTATTAAACGAGCTTTTTCGTTTGCACAATGCATCAGCAAATGAAAAAGGCCTTAATCTATACATCACAATTGAGCCAACTTTAAGTGAAGTTATTAGTATTGATTCATTAAGATTGAGTCAAATAATTAACAATCTTATATCTAATGCAATAAAATTTACAAATAAGGGATATGTAGAGGTAACTGTTTCTATTTTAGATAATAATTTGAATTTTGATATAAGTGATACTGGTATTGGGATCAGTAAAGAAAATTTAGATAGAGTATTCAAACCATTTACGCAAGCAGATAATAGTATTGTTCGTGAATATGGAGGTACAGGCCTTGGTCTTAATATTGTCAATGAGTTGATAAAGTTAATGGGTGGAAGCTTAAGCATTAAGAGTATTGAAAAAATAGGGACATCAATTAATTTTTCAATTCCAATTAATGTCGTTTCTGAATTCAAATATCCAGTGAGACAGTTGTCTATCACATGTGAAGTTAATGATGAAAACTTACGTCAATGGTTATCGATATTTTCTGATAATAGTTTCGGTGCCAAGTGTAATGTACTCATCACAAATAAAAGTGAAGTTGATAATGAGTATAATGAAACTATATATTTAAATAGTATTAATGATGATGATAAAAGTAGAATAAGTAATCACCATTACATAAATTCTTCACCTATATTTTTAGATCAACTATTAAATACATTAGTGTATATTCAAAATGGTAAGAAAGAAAATGAAGACGAATCCTTAACACGCCTTAAAGGTACTGTATTAATATCTGAAGATAATCGAATAAACCAAGAGTTATTAGTAAACCAACTTGAGGAAATTGGATTAAATTCAATTGTTACAAGTAATGGTAAAGAGGCATGGGAGGTCATTAAAAAAGATTATAATAAATTTGATCTCTTAATTACCGATTGCCATATGCCTATTATGGATGGTTTTGAACTATCAAAAAAAATAAGAAATGAACTTCCCATATTTAATGAAAAAGCAATTATTGGGTGTACAGCAGAAGACTCAAGGAGCATAAGAGTCAATAGTGATATTTGTGGTTTTGATGACGTATTATTTAAACCATATGGATTAAAACAACTGCATAAAACATTAAGTAAACATTTAAATAATAATAATATAAGAGCCTGCTTTTTTGACATTAATAAAAAAAACTTAATGCCAATTTTCATTGAAAGTATAACGGATGATTACAATACATTAGTTTCTTGTATGGATCAAGAATCTATGAGTTCAATATTACATAAGATGAAAGGCGGATTTAATAGTGTAAATATGCTAAGGTTTGTTCCAATGATAAATACTTTATCAAAATGTGAATATGGAGAAGAATCATATAATGAAAAAAAGGAAATACTTATTTCAGAAGTAAAAACCATACTTCTAAATGCATCAGAGTGGTATGAGTTGAATAATGAATGAATTAAAAATATTAATTATTGATGATGATAAGTTACAAGCTAATATGCTAAAAAGTTTAATTGTTGAACAGTGTGGATCTGATGCTGAATGTGTTTATTCAGGAAGTGAGGCTATTGAACTTATTAATAAAAATGTATTTGATTTGATTTTTTGTGATATAAGAATGCCTAATATGGATGGTGTTGAACTACTTATTCGGATTAATAATACTGATTTTAATGGTGGTATAGTTATTGTTAGTGCATTAGATACATCTTTGATTTCTATCGTGAGTGATTTATGTCACTCTTTACAATTTTTATTAATCGACGCATTAGAGAAACCGATAAAAAATGAGAAAATAAAAGAAATAATACAAACTGTGAATGAAATAAATTTAGAAAAACATGATATAAATAAAGCTAAAGATATTAAATTTTCAATTGAAGATATAATTGAAGCGATAGATAATGGGGAGATGATTAATTATTATCAACCTCAAGTTGATTTTAAAACTGAAAAAATAATCTCGGTTGAAACGTTGGTTAGATGGCAACATCCTACATATGGTTTATTGACACCATATTATTTTTTAGATACGTGTAAAAAACAAGGGATCTTGGATAAATTATTTAATATTGTTTTTGATAATGTAATTTCTGATTATTTATCAGGAGAGTTAAAATATAAAGTATCTATAAATATCACATATGATTCGCTTTGTAAAAAAGGTTTTTCTGATGAATTTATTAATAAGTGTAAAGAAAATAATTTAGATACAAGTTTATTTATGCTGGAGTTAACGGAAGGTGACGCTTATAACTCATCGATTAATTTTCTTGAAAATATATCTAGACTAAGAATACATAAGGTAGGTGTATCAATTGATGATTTTGGTACTGGGCATTCATCATTGGACAAATTATCTCGTTTGCCTTTTACAGAAATGAAATTAGATCGTTCATTTATCACAAATTGCTTAAGGGATAGGTTTAAACAAATAATTATTGAGTTTTCTGTTGAATTAGCTAAAGAACTGAATATTTCAATTGTTGCTGAAGGTGTTGAAAATAAAGAAACATGGGAGTACTTGAAGAGTATGGATTTTGATATTTGTCAGGGATTTTATTCAGGAAGACCTATTTCTATAGATATGTTAACTGATTATAATTAAAAAATGTAATTAATATGAATAATATAAATATTTTAATATTGGACGATCATCCACTAGTTTGTGCAGCAATTAAAAATCTAGTTGAATCTGTATCTTATGTTTCGGAGGTTTTGACCGTAAACGACACAAAGGAGGCATTATCACTATTAAGGCTAAAATCATTTGGCCTTATTATTATTGATATAAATCTTGGTAATAGTGATGGGTTTGATTTTTTTCGAAGAATAAAATCTCATGCCTATGTAGGAAAAGTACTATTTATATCCTCAAGTAATGAAGATATATACTCTAATACAGCTTTAAGTTTAGGTGCTGATGGTTATGTTTCTAAATCTGAAGATCTTAATTTAATAAAAGATGCTTTATTTAGTGTTATAAAAGGATATAAGTTCTTTAAATCAAATAGTTGCTATATTAATGTTGAAAATGAAGTGAAACTCTCAAATAGAGAGATTATGGTATTTAATTATTTATTAGAAGGAAGAAGTAACATTGAAATTTCAGAAATTTTATCATTGAGCTCGAAAACGATAAGTACCTATAAAAGGCGTATTTTAAATAAATATCACGTTAATAGCTTAGTTGAATTAATTAATATTAGGAAGTTTAAATAAATGGATCTTATATAAATGGTTTTATCAATGGACGTTTTAATTAAAATATTAACAAGATCGTTATTGTCTTCTGCTATTATATTTTCGATATTGATAGCCTTAATTGGAGAGCAAATTGTTAAAGATAAACATCGACAGTTTTATTTATTGATGTCAAAAATTGAAGAATATAAGCAAAATATAATGTTGATAGGTTTAATTTCCGAAAAAAATATCGAATATAACTTTTTGATTAATAAAGATGGGAAAATAGAGAAAAAAGATACTGAATACAAATATGGCACTTATTCATTAGATAATGATCATCTGACACAGGATGAAATTGTTGTTTTAAATATGGCAATAAGAACATTTAGTTTTCTCCCTTCTTTCTTAAACCAGGATAGGCTCCTATTATATTATCGTTCTTATACAGGAAAGAAATATATAACATCAAAGATTGTTGATGATTTTACTATTAGTGAGGGTATGTTTAATCATGAACGTTGCGATATTATCCTAACATGTACAATTTTAATGACTAAATTTTCATTGGAAGATAGAATATTGGTTTCTCCTATTTATAAAGATATAATTACAAATGAAAATATAATCACATTATCAAGTCCTGTTTTTAAAAACAAAGAGATAATAGGTGATTTTAATATCGATATGCACTTGGGTGAATATGAAATCATCAAAAACAAAACAATAAGTATAGAAAAAAATGGAATATATAAAAATATTGTAATAGAAGATGATCAGTACCCATTTAATGGGCTTTCATTTATTAGGGAGTACCATGCTGATAATACAACTATCATTAAATATAAAATACCGGTACTTAAAATTTTAATAGATAAATATTGGTTATTTTTACTTCTATTTTTAATTTCAACTATTATTACATGGAAATTAATGTTGCTTTCAGATAAGAAAATAAAACTATTAAATGCTGAATTACTAATAAATAAAGATGAAATGACAGGACTTTATAATAGGTCAATTTTTAAGGAAGAAAGATTCTTAAGAATAAAAGAAAAATCAAATATAACAATTATTGCAATTGATGGTAATAAATTAAAATTTATCAATGATAATTACGGGCATCATGTCGGGGATGAGGCTATCAAGCAAATAGCATATGGAATGAAAATAACATTTAGAGAAAATGATTATTTGATTCGACATGGTGGTGATGAATTCTTAGCACTACTTCCAAATTGTAACTTAGAAGTAGCAGAAGATTTATCGATTGAATTGAAAAAAAATATTAGTAAGTCGAGGTTTAGCAAGCATTCAATTAATGTTGAGGTAAGCATTGGTATCGCCGTATCTTTAATTGGTGAAGATTTAAATTATGCGATTAATAAGGCTGATTCAATGCTGTATTTAGAGAAAGAAAAGTTATGTTAAAATATTAAATAAATATATTAATTTTCCAAGTGTCAGTTTTTTCTGAATATTAAAGTTATACAATTATAAATGGAATATTTACTGTAGACTATCTATTTTATTAATAACTAAGAAATGAAAATTAAAATGAAAACATTGAAAAGTAAATTATTATTTATATTTTTAAGTATGATCATGATTATTAGTTTTGTGATATCAGGATTTGGATATTATAATTTTAAGAACGAAAGTATAAAGTCAAATTACCTCTCAATGAGAGAAAAGTCTGATCTAATATCCACAAATTTGACATATAAGATAGAATCCTATTTTAATGTCCTTAATTCGATTGATATTGGTGTTAATGATAAAAATGGAACTGTTGAACCAATAAAAACACAAGAAAAACTTATAAAAATTAATAAGAAATTTAATATGTTTACAAGTGTTTTTTATTCGGATCTTTCTGGTAATATAACCTCTTCTACTGATTCAATCGAAGGGGGTAAAAATAAAATTAATGCTAAAATAAGAGAATGGTACCAAAGAGCAATTAAGGGAGATGAGAATATAATAACAAGAGCTTATGTCGATACTAATGGGAATGATGTATTTTCTTTTGCAATACCTGTAAAGTTTGAAAATAATGTTGTCGGCGTACTTGGTGTTTCGGTACCTGTATCTATGTTTTCCAATTTCATAGGAACTCTTACTTTAGATAATCGAGTGTATATCTATAGAAAAGATGGCTACATTGTTTCAGCAAAAAAAGCTGAAGAGATAGGTGGGTATATTAATGATGTTAGGCCTGAGTTCGCTGAGTTATCCGAAAAAAATAGCACAATCACCTATAACTCAAAGAGTAGAGATGATCAAGTTAGCGTCGTATCAACGAAAGAGGCAACCCAGAACTGGACGGTTGCTCTTTTTGATTACAACAGCGTTATTTTAAAATCGACTAATGATACGTTATTTTACTCTATAGTAATGGCTGCAATAGCTATTATATTATTCTCTTTTATTATTTATAGAGTTTTAATTGTTTTAATTTATAGACCTATTGGGGGGGAACCTGAGGAGATTGAATCTTTAATTAAGCAAATATCTCAAGGTAATCTAACAATGGAATTGCATTCATCAGATAATGATACTGGTATATATGCAAGTGCTGTCGCTATGAGACGAGAGTTAAAAAAAGTGATTTCGGGTAATCATTCCATTTCGGAGAGTGTGTCTGCAGCTTCAACTGAGTTAAGTGCTGTTATGGGAGATTCGGCTATAAATTCTCAAAAAGAAATAGCTCAAATTGAACAAATTGCTACGGCTGTGAATGAATTATCGAATACGGCATTAGAAGTTAGTGCAAATGCAACAATAGCACAAAGTTTTGGGGTAAAAGCACAAAATAGTATTAAATTAGGTAATGAAACGTTAATGAACTCAGTTGTAATATCTAAAAAAATTGGAGAGTCTGTAAAAAACACAACAACTATCGTTGAGGATTTAAAAGAATATTCAATAGAGATTGGCAGTGTTATTGATGTAATTAATACTATTTCTGAGCAAACTAATTTATTGGCATTAAATGCAGCAATTGAAGCGGCGCGAGCTGGAGAGCAAGGTAGAGGCTTTGCAGTTGTTGCTGATGAAGTTCGTTCATTAGCTGAGAAAACTAAATTATCAACAATTAATATTCAATCTATTATTGAAAAATTACAGGCGCAGTCTGATAAAGCAGATAGTCACATGAGATTAAATTCTCAATTAATTGAAAATTCTTACGATTCTGTACAAAAAGTTGAAGAAGCCTTTACAAATATTGAAAGGTTTATAAATGAAATGTCTGATATGAACGCTTTAGCTGCTGCTGCATCAGAAGAACAATCAAGCGTGACTAATGACATAGCTAAAAATATTAATATAGCATCTGAGTTAGTAAATCAGAATGTGAGTGGTATTTACCAAAGCACCAAAGCAAGTGAAGAATTATCACAATTAGCGATTAAACAGAAAGAGATCCTTTACTTTTTTAAATTATAAGAGCTAATGATACATTAAGGGCTGCTCTTACCTAAGAGCAGCTCATAAATAAGAAATTAACACTTTTGAATAATAGAGCTGTTTATTTTAAGTAGATCGAACAATGAATTTGCATTATATTTTGCTAATATTCTAGTTTTATAGGTACTGATTGTTTTGGTACTTAGGGATAAATCTTCTGATATTTGTTTATTGCTTTTCCCATTAAGTAATTTATTTAAAATAGTTAACTCTCGACTTGACAACTTTTTTTCTTTATGAGTAACAGTCGTTTTTTTAAATAAAGTATAACCTCTTAGTATATTGTTAATCGCATCATCAATTAAGCTTATTGGCTCTTCTTTTGATATGTAACCATTAGCACCAAGTGCTTTTACTGAATCAGAATAAGTATTATAGCCATAACTAGAAATTACAAGAATAGAACCTTCAAATCCATTATTTCGGATCTTTTTTATGAAAGAGAGAGCATCGAAATCATTTTGTTTGATGTCTAGAGCAATAAAACCAATATTGTTATTGTTAATGAACTCAGTAGCTTTTTTTATTGATACTGCGTGATAAATTTCATTAATTACATCTTTCGTTTGAAGTTGTTTTGTAAGGGATTCTACAATGATAGGGAAGTTATCTAGAATTAAGGCATTAATGCGTTTAGATTTTGGCATAATTTTTTACTCATAGTCTATTTATTATCGTGTCACCTTCCGCATCCATTTGACTAGTCCTTTGTGAAATTGAATAAACATCATATCGATAAATATTTTATAGAAAAGGAAAATGAAACTTTCCATTAAGGAAAGTTGTACTTAAAATTGTATCTATTGTTTCATATCACAGCCATTTCTTATGAGTCAATTCTCTTGTAAACCACTCACATGCTTTGCCATCATTGCTTTTATGCCAACCAATAAAGAGCGGGGGATTTACTCGTGGAACAGAACATGTTTTTTCAACCAAATCGCCAGAAGCTAAATAAGATTGAATCAAATGCCTTGGTAAAAAACCTGTGCCTACGCCTGCGAGTTGTGCCTGTATTTTGGCTTGCATGGTATGAAATCGAATTCGCTGTTTACTTTTAAATAATCCAGTGTCGCGAGTTGGTAATAAAAGTGAAGAATCAGAGACAATAATTGAAGGGTATTTAAGTAAATCGTCTGCTTCAATGGTTCGTTCTAATTGCGCTAATGGGTGATGTTTCGCTACGGCAAAGAGAAAATCTACCCGTCCAATTTCAGTGATCTGATATTCGCCTTTTGGTAAATGGTCAGAAACTCCGATTGCAATATCGGCCCGGTTACTATGAAGAGCATCCCAGCCTCCACTGAGTGATTCTTCTGAAACGGTAATCTCCGTGTCTTGTTCTAATTTGTTGAACTCAAGAATGGTATCTAAAAGCGGATTTAGAGGCATAATGGTGTCTCTTACTATCTTTATCTCTCTTTCCCAACCAGAAGTTAGCTGTTTCACTGCTGATTCAAGTTTATCTGTTGCGATTAAAATATCTCGTCCTTGTTCTAAGATAAGTTTGCCCGCAGGGGTTAGGTTGGCTTTTTGTTTAGAACGGTCAAATAACGCAACATTAAGATCATCTTCGAGTTTCTTGATGGTATAAGTGAGTGCTGATGGTACTTTAAATAATGATTCTGCGGCTGCGGCAAAGCTGCCTTTTCTATCTATAGCATCTAATACTCGCAAAGCATCTAACGTGATAGGAGAGTTCATTCATATCCTTATTTTTTGATGTTCAAAAAAATTGAACTACTTGCTCAAATTGTTCTAATTTTCTTTGAGAATAACATATTTATACTGGCTCACAACTTAGGAGGGAAACCTCATTAAAATATATTCGCCTTAGGACATTATTATGAAACAAAAAATGGCTCAACTATTATCCTCTAATGCTGGTTTTAGCACGCTTGCCCTTCGTATACCTATTGGTATTATTTTTATGGCCCATGGTGCTCAAAAATTATTTTCATGGTTTGGTGGTTATGGCTTAGAAGGTACAGGTCAGTTTTTTGAATCTATTGGACTAGCGCCTGGCGTAGCAATGGCATTTTTGGCTGGTAGCGCGGAATTTTTTGGTGGGTTATTTATATTATTAGGCCTATTAACTCGCCCATCGGCACTGGTACTTGCGTTTACGATGCTGATTGCGATTATTAGTGTTCACTTACAAAATGGCCTATTTATGTCTAATGGTGGTTATGAGTTTGGCTTGGCTTTGCTAGCGGCAAGTGTGTCACTAATGTTGTCTGGTTCAGGTAGAATAGCCGTAGATAAATGGCTAGAAAGTAAGATTGTAAAGTAACATAGCGGGTTAACAAATAATGAGAAACCATGCTCTATCTTATTATTAGAGCATGGTTTTATGTTGAATATTTCTCGCCTATTCTAACTCTGCTGTAGAGATTCTAATTGCGCGATGGTTGTTTGAGAAATCAGTTCGTCATCAATATAGTAACTTACATTTTCCCCATCACGTACGCCACGTAAAATAGCCGTCTCACCCGTGTTATAAGTGATGTCCATCTGAATGGTATTCTCGTCAATTTTTTGCATTTCACCAATAGAAATAGTTCTTTGGTTCACTAATGGGTCAATAGGTGCATCACGTAATGATGGGGCTAATTCATCATTTACTTTAAAATGAGTGTCAGTTTTTGAATCAAAAATATGCGGGCTACCAGAGATTGGGTTTTTACCTGTCCAAAATTCTAATGAGTTAAATAAAACATAATCTGCCGCAGTCGTAATACCGTAAACTGGTGCAAGAAGCAAATTTACCCCAGCTCTAGCATAGCGGTTATCAACCACCTCAACATTGAATTTCATTACTTTCCCTGTCACTGCATTGCTGCCAATACAACCAGTTAATGTTGTCGCTAGAATAATGATGCCTGCAGTTTTAATGAGTATTTTTTTCATAATTTAGTTCCAAAAGTAAGTAATCAGTGATGTGTTTTCTTGGAGCCATTATGCTTTTCGTTACAAACAATACTTACCATTTTGTGCCAACTAAAATTTATGACGCTAATTTATTCCTATAATCGATAGTTTTATCGTTTTTAATGTTACTTACTCTACAAAAAACAAAATAAGTTCCTATTCGAGCGCTCGAATGCTCATTTTATCCATTCTTGTCACATTTATGAAATGATCTAAGCGTTATTATCCTCAACCTCTTCTAACACGTTAAATAGGTTAACAATGAAAACATTAATAGCTCATCGTGGAATGTCTTCTCTTGCTCCTGAGAACACGCTGTCTGCATTTTCATTATGTAAAGAACATGGTGTTCAATGGTTTGAATGTGATGTTGATATTCTACAAGATGGTACGGTTATTATTTCTCATGATGACACATTAGATCGTTGTACAGATAAAAGCGGTCGTTTATATGATATTAGCAATGCAGATTTATCGTCGATTGATGCAGGGAGCTGGTTTAGTGATGACTACATTAATGAGCGTTTACCAACTATTCAGCAATTAATTAAATTAGTGAACGAAAAAGAACTTAATTTAAATATTGAGATTAAATCGTGTTCAGAAAGTGCTCAGTTAAGTCATTTGCTTATTGATAACTTAATTTTGGCTCTGAAAGAGTTAAATCCTGAACGTGAATTGATTATTTCAAGTTTTAACCACTTGGTATTGTCTGAATTCAAACGTAAAAGCCCTGAAAGTAAAGTCGCTTGTTTGTTCGAAAGTCATAACCTATGGGATGACTGGAACTCAATCATTGAGTGGTGCCAAGCCGATTACATCCATCCGGAAGAGAAAGGCTTAACTCGTGAAATGGTCAATAAATTTAAAGCATCAGGCATTAAAGTAAATGTGTGGACAGTGAATGATTTAGCTCGTGCTAATGAATTGTTTAATTGGGGCGTGGATGGTATTTGTACCGATATTGCTCACAAATTCCCTTCTAAATACAAAGCATAAAAATAATAAATAAAACAATAACGTGAAAGGATTACAACGATGAACTTATTTGAAAAAATAGGCTTTACTAGCCGAAATCAATTGTTTGGCTTCTTCTCTGTCGTGATGTCAGGCCAAATTATTTATTCGGCTTTTGAAGCTTTTAAGGGAACATTTTATAACTTACTTTTAGAAGTGCTACAAATAGACAATACCCAAATGGGGATCTTGTTTACGCTGATTGGTTCGGCAATGTTTTTCTATATTCCGGCTGGGTGGGTCAATAACCGTTTCTCTGTAAAATCCATTTTAATCACCAGTTTGAGTATTCGATTTTTGAGCATGATGGGGATTATCTTCTTACAGCCCGGCTTTAGTGTTCTGGTTGTGATTGCCGGTCTTTGGGGTTTAGTCGATGCCGCATTCTGGCCTGCGGTTGTGAATGGTGTGACGTTAATGTCAGGCGATAGAAATAAAGGCATGGCATTTGGCTTGTTAGAGTCGGTACGTCGCGCGGCTGAAATGAGCATGAACGCTGTGATCGTTGGTATCATGGCACTGGTTGGCGGTTCAATCCTTGTGTTCCAAGGTGCAATTGTTTTCTATACGTTACTTATCCTGCCGATGATCTTCTGTGTATGGAAATTTGTACCAGATAACCACATGGAAATTAAACAAGGTGAGAGTAAAAACAAAGAAGCATTAAAAGGTTTAGTTCATGTACTAAAAATGCCAACAGTATGGTTAGCAGCGATTACTTCTCTAACGGTATATTGGATTTATATTACGTTAATTTATACAGTGCCTTACCTACAAGCTGTATTTGGTTTATCAACAGCACAAGCCGCTATTTTTGGTATTATTAATACAGGCGCTATGGGTGTTGTCGCTGGTTTAGTTGCCGGTTCTATTGCTGATTTCGTATTTAAGTCTTCAATCAAAATGATGTTCTTTGCTCTAGGTTTAACGGCAATTTGTTTAGGTGTGACGATTGCTCTGCCTAAAACGGAAGGCATGTTAATGATGAACATGGTGCTACTAATGTGTTTCTCATTCAGTATATTCTTAGCAAAAGGCATTATCTTGGCACCAGTGGCAGAAGCCGGAGTACCAAAAGCCTACAGTGGTTCAGCAATGAGTGTGGGTTCATTTGCCGCTTATGCATCAGTGTTTTGGGCGTACGCATTAAATGGTTGGATTATTGATACTTATCCTGCGATTCAAGCATATCAGATGATCTTTGGTATCGGCTTAACTGTCGCGGTACTTGGTATGATATGTTCATTGATCCTTATCTCTCTGAAAAAGAAAAACAGTGGTGATGATCAAGAAGGAAAGTTAGTTGAATCAGAAGCGTAATTTAATGGCTTTAATCGAATAAATAAAAACCCCAGTATGTCTAATACATGCTGGGGTTTATTTTGTTATGATTCTATTTAGTTAGAATTAAACGTTTAATACGAATTCTTCAATTACTTTAGCCACGCCATGGTCGTTATTGCTTACGGTAATGTGGTTAGCGATTTCTTTGATATCGTCAGTGGCGTTCGCCATTGCAACGCCAAGACCTGCGTATTTGATCATATGCCAGTCATTACCCGCATCGCCCATACAGATAACTTCATCTGCAGTAATACCAAGATGATCCGCCAGTGCTTTTACACCGACGCCTTTATTACTGTTAGGGTTTAAAAACTCCAAGAAGAAAGGGGCACTTTGTACAATGGTGAATTGCTCATATAAAGCGGCAGGTAATTGCAGAATAGCAGCAGAAAGTAGCTCAGGCTCATCAATCATCATCGCTTTCATAACTTGTTCGTCGTCTGCTAACTCTTCAAAATCAATTACTGTAATTGGCATACCAGTGATGCTTGATTCATGTTCTGTGTAATGATTTAATTGTGGTGTAATTAGCCCTTTTTCTTGTGAGAAGGCGTGAACGTGAACTCCCAGTTCTTTCGCTAATTTAGCAATGATTTTTGCGTCTATACCTGTAATTATTTGGCTACGGATAACTTCTTCGCTTTTCACTTTTTGAACCAATGATGCATTGTAACTAAGAACGTAATCGTCTTCTGTTGTCATGCCTAGCTCTTCCAATTGTGTCTTCATGCCGTTTAGTGGACGGCCAGAGGCTAAAACAACGACCACTCCTTTTTCACGTGCAGCAGCAATAGCGGCTTTGTTTTCGGCTGAGATTTGCTTATCAGAATTAAGCAGAGTGCCATCCATATCCAATGCGATCAGTTTATACATAGTACTTACCATTTTGGTTAAATTATTTTGGGGTAGCTTACCTGATTTTTGTGAAAAAAATACTATATACTGTGCTTGATTTTCACTACTGATATTGAGCCATGAAATTAAGTTCTCGTTTAGACACCATTAAAAATAAAGTCACTAAGCATTATGATCATATTTGGGATTGCTGTTGTGATCATGGCCAACTAGGTACTGCCTTATTGGCTTCACAACCAAAAAGTGTAATTCACTTTGTTGATGTCGTGGATGAGTTGATGGTTGAACTTGAGTCTCAATTGCAAAAGCATGCCTCAAATGTCAGTTCTCAATGGCAAGTGCACTGTATGGATGTAGCTCAACTGCCTATCGTCCCAAATAAAAAGAATCTGATCATTATCGCAGGTGTGGGTGGGGACTTGTTGATTGAGCTGATGCGTTCCATACAATCACGTAATAGTGATATTGAGCTGGAGTTCATTCTTTGCCCGGTATTACATAACTATATGGTTAGATGTGAGTTGATAGAGATGGGCTTTGGTCTGATATCAGAAACATTAGTTAAAGAGAACAAACGCTTTTATGAAGTTATTCATGTCAGTAATCAAGCGACTATCTCTTTGACTAATATCGGTTCTGAAATGTGGGATTTGTTAGATGTAAATCATCAAGAGTATTTGCAAAAAGCGATTTCTCATTATCAAAGAATAGAAGAGAACTCTAAAGGAATGAATGGAGTTAGTGACTTGTATTTAAGATTAAGGAATTCTACGTTTCAATTTTAGCTCATTGAATTTGTTACCCTTTTAATATGCTATTGGAATGTTTCGTTAAAGCTATAGACTTGAGCGATTCATTTTTAGGATATGTCCTACATAAATTGTATTTATTACTTTTTATACTTAGCACACATTCTAGTGGTTAAATGAGCATGTTAATGTTCGGAGTTCAGTATGCAAAGTGAAAGTTTGAGAAAGCAAGTGTTGCTCAAGACGATAAAAAAAGATGTAGAAGTCGCATTAACGTTAAAAGAAATAAGTAAGTCAGATCTTGTTAAAATGATCAGTTACTTTGCGATGAGAGCAGAGGCATTGAATGAATAATTAGCTAACGACAATTGCCGTTAGCTAGATAAGGTCATGAATTTTTATTAAGGCGATGAACTTCAATACCAAAGCCTAGCGCGCTATAAGCGAGTAGAGAATAACCTAGTAGTTCAGTTCCTTCTTCTGCTAGGTTTTTTATTGTACGAATGTAGTGATCATCAAGTAACGTTTGCCACAGATAACCCATGCCAGCGAATCTAGAAAACACCAGAACAATAACTAAAGCGCAACTTAACGTGTAGAAATAACGGCTATCGAAAAAACGTGCGGCGGTAGATAGAAGACCTTTCTTATCTTTTAATGCAAAGTAAATGCAGGTAAAAGCAACGATTAGAGCTGGAATTAGCCAAAATCCATGATAAATCTTATCAAGAACGCCATCACTCTCCCTTATGCACATACAGCTAAAGAAACCAATGATAAGTATGGAAAAAGAGCGAACCTCTTTGTTAACTACAGCGATATAACTAAAAGAAAAAATGACAATAAGCAGTAAAATCTGTTGGTAATATTCAGTTAATGAGTTTTCACTAAGCCCATTTTTTAAGACAATAATGTCAGTACGGATGACTAAGTAGGCAACAGAAGCAACAAGGCATTGAATAAAAAACTGTAATAACCCTTTTTGGATTTTTTTTATGTCAGCGGATTTTGAATAAGAAAACATCATGGCTACCCTAATACTTATTAACTAGTTTATCATTATAGAGTGGTTAAGTAGCATAGTATGTACTCATTTATTGAAAATAGGATTCCATAACTGCAAGTTGTCATTCTATAAATCCCTATTGAATATAATTCATAATATAAAACAGAGAGGTTGTTGATATCACAACCCACAAGCTAACACCAAAAATCAATGGTTTTGCGCCAGCGGCTTTGATTTTATCAATTGAAATACCACAACCGATAAAGAATAAGCACAGAACTAAGAGCTTTTTCGATACATCAAAAATGCCATCATAGATCAGGCTAAATTGCGGTAAGTTATCGCTAATCAAAATAGCTAAACAGTAGAAAAGAATGAAGTAAGGAATGGTTATTTTTTTACTGTTGCTACGAAAAAGTAGAGCACTAATAAAAGCAACCGGAACAATCCACAATGCACGAGCTAATTTAAGCGTTGTTGCTGTCTTTAACGCTTCTTCGCCGTATGCAGATGCTGCACCAACAACGGATGAAGTATCGTGAATGGCAATCGCAGCCCAAGTACCAAAGGCGTGTTGGCTTAATTCTAATGCATGACCGATAACAGGGAAAATAAACAAAGCGATTGAATTTAAAACAAAAACAGTTGCTAAGGCTAAACCTGTTGATTCTTCGTCAGCATTAATCGCTGGAGCGACTGCTGCAATAGCACTTCCGCCACAAATCGCAGTACCAGAGGCGATTAAATGTCCCGTTACCTTATCGAGTTTCATTAATTTTGCTAAGAACCAACCAAGAACTAAAGTACCAAAAATGGTTGATAAGATAATGCCAATACCGTTTGAGGTTGCATCAATGGCTTCGTTTAATTGGATCCCAAAACCTAGCCCCACAATAGAATAGGCTAATAATTTTTTAGTTACTTTGCCGAGAGCAAAATTGGTAGGAACAAAACCGAAACTGGCTAAAGCGAAACCCATGACTAAAGCAGTAGGTGAGTTAACCCAAGGAGTTAATGTTAATAAGGCTGCAAAATAAAAAGGGAAGTAATGTCGTAAATGTTGTTTATTAAAAGTCATGTTCATTAGTCTCAGATACAGGAAAGGTGACGATATCATTTTTATTGGGTTTAGTAAGTTTAATAATTCCATATATAGAGTTAAATAAACCTTAACCTTTGTAAGGGTTTTGTTCCTAGGCTAAATATCAGTGTAATGTACTGGTTTAATTAAAATTGAATTCATATTTAGTATCTTACGCTCTTATATTAGGTCGACACTTCGGTATACTTTTTAAACAAATAAAAAATAACAAATAACAATAATATTAGGCTTAGGGATCTTAAGGAGACTATATGGAAGAGGCAAATACCGCTGAAAGTAACCGTGCAATAGAAGAAAATACAAGTGTACTGCAATGGAATAGACTTTCTCGTTTTAATCACATTATCTGGACTGTTTTAGTCGGAACACTCCTCGCTCGAACTACGTATTTTATGGCTTGGCCATTTCTCATTGTTATTCTCTATCAAGATTTTAATGCCAGTGCAGTCACGGTTGGCGCTATGTTAGCGGGTTCAGCTGTGGTTGGCTCATTTACGGGTTTATATTCAGGTTGGTTATCCGATAAATTTGGCCGTAAATGGGTCATGATATCTGGGTGTGTGATTGCGGCTTTTTCTTACAGTGGAATTGGAATGGCGACCACTATTTTCCAACTGTTTGTTCTTGTTGGGATGTGTGGCTTAATGCGCCCTATGATAGAGGCACCAGCAAAAGCCGTGATTGGTGATAATTTAGATAATGATAAAGACAGAGAACTGGCTTTAAATGTGCGCTATTTTTTGATTAACGTTGGAGGGGCGATTGGACCACTAATTGGCATTACTCTTGGGCTGGCTCATCCTAAAATATTGTTCTTAGTGACCGGTATTACTTATCTGGCTTTTGGTCTTTTTCTATTTTTTTCTTTTGCTAAAAGTAAGAGTGAAACCTTGCTCTCTAAAGCAACTGCGGATGTAACGTCCTTTTTCTCAACCGTTCGGATCATAAGTAAAGACAAGCTATTTATTAAATTGATTGGCGCAAATTTAATCATGATGTTTGTCTATGGTCAGTATGAATCGTCTATCCCCCAAGTCATCGTTCGTACGGATATTGTTGATGCCGCTAAATTTATCAGCGGACTAGTTTTAGTTAACACGCTAACGATTGTAATTTTACAGTTTCCAATGCTTAAGCTGCTTGAAAATGTCCCATTATTTACCCGAACTCGTATTGGTATGGTAATGATGGCGTTAGCACAAATTTGTTTTTTAATGGTACCAGTAGATTTTCCTGCGGGTTGGTTGATGGCGTGCTTTGTGTTGAGTGTGGGCGAGGTGATTGCTTTTCCAACCTTAAATGTACAAATAGATCAATTAGCACCTAAACATTTACGAGGAAGTTATTTTGGTGCCGCTGCTATTTATGGGCTAGGGTTTGCACTTGCTCCGCTCGTTGGCGGGGTGCTTATTCAACTTGGTGGGGCAACGCCCTTATTTATCGCGTGCTTTGCTCTTTCTTTGTTAATGATTGGATTATATAAGTGGGCGGAGAAGGAAATACCAAGTAAAAGTAACTAATTTGAGATATTTGTTCTTGAAAAGTAATATGTAAAGCCACCACTATTTATGGTGGCTTTTATTATTCAACATGGTTCAGAATGATTACTCTGGACGCCAGCTTAGTGCACTTGCAATAGAACCAATCACGATAGGTCTTTTTGAGCCTCACTCATAAAATGTTAATGACATGTGCAATTTAGTGGTTTTTAGGATATTCCAAACGCTATGTATAATTATTTGGAGCTATTTCTTATACTTCTAAAACAAAAAGGTATAAGAGATGGAGTACTAGCGGTTGTATCACTTATTAATTTTTTTAGAGTGGCAGTAAATTAATTTCTCTGAGCCATTATTGTGATAACGAATAAAGTAAATCAAGATATAGCCCTTATTATTTAGCTTTCAGTTGGAATAATAATTGAAAATTGAGTACCGCTAAGCGTACTTTCTTTTATCTCAATTGCCAAATGTGAGCGATGTGCCGCTGCACTGGCAATTGCGAGGCCTAGACCAAAGCCGCCTGTTTTGCTGTTTCTGCTTTTATCTAGTCGTGAAAATGGGAGGAAAACTTCTTTGTATTTGCATCTTGGGATCCCTGAACCATTGTCTTCGACAGTGATTTCGACATATTCTTGGTGTTCTTTTAAGCTAATATGGACATGAGAGTGGGTATATTTAATTGCATTTTTTACTAAATTATCGATCACCAGCCTTGCCATTGTCGAGTCACATCTCAGGACGATATCTTCTGTAATGTCGCGGGTTATTCTGATGTTGTTTTTGGGTAATGACTCAACTCTTGATCGAAGATAAACGCTCATATTTATATTAGATTTATGCGTTTCATAAAAAGAAGATTCCATCGATGTTAATTTTGAAAGCATAATGATATTAGACGTTAAGTTATTAATGTCGTCTATATATGTATCAATATCGTCATGTAACTCTGTGTTTTCAGCTTGGCTTTTTATACGGAGTAAATCATTAACTAACTGAATGCGACTTAGTGGCGTTCTTACTTCGTGGGGTATTGCTTGAGCAAATATTTGGCTTTGAATAACTCTGCTTTCAATTTCATCAGCCATTTTATTAAAGCTTTGTGACAGTTTTTTTATTGGTTCAGGAACTTGTTCGTTTGCTCTTTCTGATAATTTTCCCAGACCAAATTTACGTTGGGTTTGTTGAAAGGTTTGGGTTTGTTTTTGTAACTGTCTTAAGGGAAGGTAAATCGCCACACTTAAGATAAAAACAATGCTGAAGGTGAGAGTGAGAATAAAAATTACGGTTGGTTCTTTATACCAAGCAGTTTCATCAGAGAAGAAATCAGCATTTTCACTAAAGACAAAATGTTGGTTTGAATTTGGTACCGGGTATATAGCACTATATAACCCGCTTTCATTTACGTATACAACCGTTGAGTTTTTAATAAAAATCTGATCGCAACCATGACAGGGGGGGGATTTATCCCAATGAGAAATAAGCTTTAATGTGAAGATGTAAAAAACTTCATGATTGCTATTTTCTAGGTCATCATATAAAGAATTTTCTTTATCTTTCTGCTTAACATATTGCTCTAGAAAAAAATCTCCATCTTTTAAGAATACATCTATATCAGCTTTTCTCATGTAATTTTCAGCAAAGGTAAAAAACAAAAGTAAGGTCGTAATAATAGATATGATTAGCCCAAAATATAACCGAGCAAACATAGAAGGTAATGACTTAAAGTGAAACAAGCATGTATCCTCTATTTCTAATCGTTCTTATTAAATTGCTTGGAGAATTATTTGCGGAGAGTTTTTTTCTAAGGCCGGAAACTCTCATATCAATAGAGCGATCATTAAAATCATAATCTATACCACGAAAGGCTTTACAGCATTTTTCTCGTGTAACTACCTTACCTACGTTATCCATTAAAACATGCAATATTTCAAATTCAGCGGTAGTTAATTCTAAGTTTGAGTTTTTATACCATGCAGTTTGAGTGTTACTCTCAAGAATGATATTGGTAGCAAGGAAGTTGGTGGTTTTAAGTGGTGATGAAGGTGAACGGCGTAATAGTGCTTCAATTCTTGCCAGTAATATATGCCCTCTTACTGGTTTTGTTACGTAATCATCTGCACCAAATTTAAATAAACTTACTTCACTCATTTCATCATCTGATGCAGTGAGAATTAAGATCATGCCATGATAAAACTGTCGAGCTTCACGGCATATATTAGCGCCGTTCTTTCCAGGAAGCATTAAATCCAATAAGAGAAGATCAGGTTGATAGTCTTTAATTGCATCAATAGCTAGTGAACCATCATTTATAATTTTAGTATTATATTGCTCCGCCTCTAGATACATTTGTGTTAATCGACCAATTTCTTGGTCATCTTCAACAATAAGTATTTTCCCTTTTTTCAATGCATTCCCCTTACTTATGTGTCATTGAGTTATATTCGCTTTTCATAATATATAAAGAAAAAAAGATATAAATATTTTACAAGTGAAAATAGTGAAAACTCCAAAATCATAGAATGGCTTACATAACTTACAAATTAATTATCTACTAATAATATGAGTAATTTCTTATGGTTACAGGAAAGCTTGTAAGGAAATGTAAGACGTAACGTTCTCAATGAAACTTACAAAAAATTACTGAGTCTGTTGATGTAAGTTATACAAGTTTTTTACTTTTACATTAAATGAATAGGGACAATAATGAGTAATTTGTTAGTTAAAATAATGTTTATAAGTTTGGGGTTATTTATATCTGGATGCGGAGATGATAAGAAAACTGAAAAAATAAAGAATAAATATGAGGATACGTCGTTAACTGATGCTCTTGATCTACAAATGCTGAATCAAACTAATGAAGCCATGAAAAAGTTAGATAAGAATGATATTTGGTCGGGTTATAGTTTAAGCAAACAACGTATTTATATGATTAAAGTCGATAATGGTAAACCTGTTGGTGGGTATTTAATTAATCCATCTCATTACGTCAATGGCGCAGAGCAATTAGGTGATAATGAAGATCAAGGATTAAACGTATTTCGTTATGATATTAATGTTAAGGAAGCTTATAAGTCATTAAGTGCTAATAATGGAAACGGTATCTACAGTTTTGATTATAAAGTGAGTGGAGAGGGTTACTATATTCAAACGTATGATATGGCAAGTGTTGATATTAATAGTGGCCCGGCCGATGGATCTATTAGACTGCTATCACATGAATTATTTCATTCTTACCAGGGAAAGAAATTTACTCAATCGAGTGATTATGTTCAAGAAATGAACGGTTATCCAATTCAAAAAAACTTGATTGCTTTATCTTTATTGATGAGGGACGTAATGAAAGATTTGCCAACTAAATTAACAAAGCAAGACGCACTCTCTAGATTAGAAAAATACGTAACGATTAAAAGCGAGGAAATACGATTAGATTCATCCAATGGTTTGTTAGTAAAAAATATGGGGTTGTGGCAAGAGCAAGTTGAGGGGAGTGCTTACTATGTTGATACTATGCTAGGAAAAGGGATTTTTCCTTATGCTGTGGGAGTGACTTTCTTTGGCTCTGATGGATATAATTTAGATCTTACTTTTGGTTTAAATGCCCAAGAGACATTTGGGTGGAGTTATTTTTATCCTAGTGGAGCTTCAGCTATTTTCTTATTGGAACAAGCTGGATTTGATATTAAAAAAATAGAAAAAGGATTATCTCCTTATGCTGCAGCGAAAAGTATAGTGTCTATTGATGAGAATGATGAAGTTAGATTACTGGCTCAAATGAAAATAGATTACCCTTGGGATCTTATCGAAGTCATTGCTGAAGATTATTATAAGCAGTATTTATCACAATAAGTGCTGACTGTAACTTAGCATTGATTTGTTATTAAATAGATAATTAGTGCGGTGTTACTTTTGATAAATACGTCACGACAGCACTATGATCGGATCCAGAAAACTGAGGTAATGCTTCGCGCTTACAAATAAACAGTGAGGGTGATTCGGTATTTTTTATCCAAAGGTGGTCAATTGCAATCCGTGCGAAAGAGGGGATTGCAATTCCTTTGATTTCACGTGGCCAGCTTTGTATTGGAGCAGTGTGGTAATCCTTATAAATAGTGTTAAAACGCTTGGTGTTGGCTGATAAGTTAAAATCCCCAATAATTAATGTATCAGGGTAGGGAGAGTAATCTGCCAGTCGTTCTAAACTTCCTATTAATGCATTTCTCTCATGCCATAGTTGTTTGGTTCGGGGGGAGGGAGGATGCGCGGTGTATAAACTTACAGGCCTGTCTTCACTGCTTTGCCATATACCACTAATCATATAATGACCCGCAGGCGTATTCTGAGCTCGTAAATTTAGAGGGTGTTTGCTTATAACCATTTGCCCACTTGGGTAGCCTAATGTTGGGGCTCCGCCAAATTGATAGGGGTATTCATCAATCAATTCCATGAACCGTTCCCCATGCCAAGGGGATGTTTCCTGAAGTACAACTAAGTCAATATCCGTTTTAATTAAGTAGTTTAAAAAAGACGTCAGATCAGGATTAGTATAATACAGGTTATATTGAACGATTTTTAAAGGATCAGAGCAAGATGCAGTAGTGTATTGCTGTGATGGGGTTTGATATAACCACAAGGTGGCAAGTAATAAACAGAAGAAGGAGTAAAGGTAATAACGGCAAAGTAATAAAACGATAAAAGATAGGCCGTAAATACCAGCAATAACACTGGGAATACCTGTGATATTTTCAATCCACCAAATCTCAGTAAATGTTGATACTGCACTCCATAATAAAGTTGGTAGTAATAAAAGTAGGTAAACCCAACCTCTTTTTTTCATCATTATTCTGCACCCATCCTTAAGCGAATCCATACTTATTAGTATGGGATAGAAATCGCTAAGGTGTTAATTAAAATCCTTTTTTTAGAACATAGGGTAATGAACTGGGGAATATCCTCGCTTCATTGCGTCAACCATTTTTAGCATCACAGGCAGTGCGTGCTTGAAAAATAGTTCATACCCTTCACATAATACATTGTGATCTTCACCATTATTGGTTTTATCCACTCGGTTTTTTGGACAACCGCCATTACATAAAGGCTTAAAATCACAACGTTGACACTTTTGATTTAGTGAATCGAGTTTATCTTGCCCGAATTTCATTTGCTCTTTTGAACTCACCATTTGCGCTAATGAAGCGTTGTCATGGTGAATATTACCGATTTTATAGTCATCATAACCGTAGTGATCACAACTAAATACTTCACCGTTGGATTCCATCATTAATTGTTGCCCACAAGTATCAGCATGGTGGCACATTTGGCTTTGGTGTCCCATTAAAATCATTAAGCAGTTTTCAAAAAATTGCACATAGGTTTTACCAATGTCATTGGCTGCCCATTCATCAAAAACATCACATAAAAATTGTCCCCATTGCTTGCCTGATAATGTCCAATCATAATCAAAACGACGATCCATTTCATGGTCAATACAAGGCTGAAACTGTAGGTAAGTGCTGCCGTTGTCTTTTAAAAAGTTATAAATCGTTTTTCCATGTTTATAACTTTTATTGTTAATCACAGTAAGCGTATTAAATTCTACATGGTGTTCTTTTAAGTGACGCATTCCACGCATGGTTCGTTCAAAAGAGGAATTACCTGATTTATCAATGCGAGCAATGTCATTGATCAGTTGTGGGCCATCAATACTGATCCCAACCATAAATTTATTTTGAGCAAAAAACGAAGCCCAACGGTCATTAATTAAAGTGCCATTGGTTTGAATGGTATTTTGTATTGGAATGTTTGAGTTTTGTTGTTGCTGTAGTTGAATGGCCAATTGATAAAACTCAAGACCACGCATCATTGGCTCTCCTCCATGCCAAATAAAATCAACCACGGGGGTTTTGCTTGGTTGAGAGTGCATGTGATTGATGATCATTTTTTCTAATGTCTCATTATCCATGCCGGGCTTTTTTTTGTCTTCATTTTTGAGGTAATAACAATAATGACAATCTAGATTACATTTTGCGCTTTCAGATTTAATAAATAGGCTATAAGGCATTGTAGTTGTGGTAGGGGATACTGACATTATTTGATTACCTTGTTGATGACTTATAATTCATGTCTATTAATTTAATTAATTATATAGGCATAGTCGAATTGCATTTTTTAATAAAGGATATTCATTCTTTCAATTGTTCTTCTTTATTAAGAGTCGCTAATCTGGAACGATATTTATAAATAGAGGTTCTACTATGAAAAAAGCACTCATAGCAACGGTAATTACGAGTAGTTTATTAAGCAGTACTGCGGTATTTGCGGCACAACTAACACCTGTTAATCCCCAAGAAGAATTAGCCTACACCCTAGGATTACAAGCCTTTATTTATGGCGCAGGCCCATTAACGGTTGCGCAAGTTAGAGTCGCTTCGACCAATGTAGATACACCAATGGATAATGGGGCTGCACCATTAAATATGATGGGAAAAACCCTGAAATTATCGGGCCCTGAAGATAAAGTTGTCCCAACGATGAATAACGATACTCTTTATTCGCAATCGCATATTAATCTGAATGATACCGGTCCGTTGGTGATTGAAGTTCCACCGACAGATAATCGATATTTTATCGTTCAGCTTCTTGATGATTACTCAGAAGCCGTTGATAATTTAATTGTTGATAATGTGGGAAAAGATGGCGGAAAATTCCTACTGGTCAATAAAGGATGGAAAGGTCAGAAAGGGGGGATCCCTGATGGTATTGATGGTATTATAGAATCAAGAACACCGTTAGTTTGGTATATTCAACGTACTGGAGTCTCAGGAAATAAAGACTTAACTGCTGCTTTAAAAGTGCACGATGGTTTTATTAATTATCCACTATCAGAATTGGGACAAGCTCACAAGACAGTTAAACTAAGCCATGCAAAAACTGGTATATCTCCTGTCGCTCAACCTAAAGGTCTAGAGTGGTTTGAATTGATTGACCATGAATTACGCAACAATCCAATCCCTTCAGATGCACCAATTGTGGATCAATTTAAATACATTGGAATCGGTGGTGATAAGCCATTTAATGCTGATGATTTAACAGCTGATCAGAAAAAAGGTTTATTACGAGCGCTAAATGCAGCACCACAAATTATTCAATACGCAAGTCGTGATTTAGGCGTTAAAAATAACGGTTGGGCGATGATGTACGAAGGCGGGCGCTATGGTAACGATTACCTGAGCCGTGCCAGTATTAACTTCCGTGCTGCAGGTTTGAATACTAAAGAGCGTGCACTGTATCCAAATCGCTATACGGATTCTAACGATCAGCAATTGTCAGGAAAAAACAAGTACCGCATGATAATGCCTGCTGACGCACCTGCAAAAGAGTTTTGGTCATTAACTATGTATGATGCGAAACATTTATTTATGGTGCCAAACAGTATTGATCGTTATTCAGTATCGACGAATCGAAAAGATGAACTTACCTACAACAAAGATGGGTCATTAACCGTATGCATCCAAAACAGTAAACCTACGGATGCAAGTTGTAATTGGCTGCCAGCACCAAAAGATGACTTCTATTTGCACTTACGTTTGTATGAGCCAACTCAAGCCGTATTAGATAACAATTACGCACTTCCTCAAGTCGTTAAACAATAAATTTTCATTTTCACTAAAGAGTACATTGATTGTGTTTAATGTGCTCTTTTTTACTTTGTTAGTTAGAGAATTAATAATGAAAAAAAACTATTCATTAATACTACTAAGTTCTACTTTAGTGTTGCCCTTTCAGGTGAATGCCGCCGGAACCTTAGTACAAGAAATGAGTAAAATGACAGTCAGTACAGCAGGGGCTGGTAGTGCAGCATTAGCTGAAAATGCTTCAGTGGCTTATTCGAACCCCGCAGGCATGAGTTATATTGCGGGGGATGCATTAAGCGTTAATGCCGCAGTGATGGATTTGGGTATGTATTATCATGACGATAGAGACTCAAGTCTAGACAGTGAAAATGCAGGTGGTATTCAACCTTACGGTTCGATTTACTATGTTCACCAGTTGAATGATGATGTCCATTTAGGAATGAGTATGTCAGCTCAAGGAGGAAGTGCGCTTGACTATGGTATTGATTATGCGGGGGCATTAACTCTAAATGATTTGAAATTGTCGGTCATACAATTTAACCCAAGCGTGTCTTATCAAGTAAATAATAAGCTATCAATTGGTGGTGGATTACAAATTGACTACGCTAGTTTTGAAGAGAGTTTGTTATACGGACAAGGTAATATTGAGACTGACAGTTGGACGTTAGGTTATAACTTGGGGTTGATGTATCAGATTGATGAGAATAACCGTTTAGGTGTCGCCTATCGTTCACGTATGAATCATAATCTGACAGGATCATTTAATAGTAATGCGATGACGGTTTCCGTTCCTATTCCAGGGCCAATTCCCGGCTCAGTAGATAAAGATATATCAGCTAAGGCGGGCGATGCAGGTATAAATGTCCTTAACCCTCGTCAAGTTGAGGTTTCAGGTTTACATCAACTTACTAATCCATTGAGTTTAGTGTGGAGTGTAGGCTTCGAGCAATGGAGTGATAATGACTCCACGACAGTTTCGATTACTGATAATGATAAATTAGTTCAAATAGAGCGAAATTTTGAAGATGTATGGACAGCAGCTATTGGGGCTCGTTACCAACTAACATCGAAATTACGTTTAGAATCAGGGGTTGGTTATGCAAGTTCACCACTTGATGAACCTGAATCTCAAGGCCTTGATCTTCCTGTCGATACACAGCATAGATACAGTGTAGGGGCAACCTATCAATGGACAAAAGATACCTCTTTTAATGCCTATTATAGCTACGTAGACTATGGTGATCCAGAGATCAACAATAGTGGAGTTATTGGCCAATTTGATAATTCGAATCAGTTTATTGGCATAACTCTAAACATGTCGTTTAAATAACCAAATTTCGCATTAATTATTCAGTGAAGTAATGAAATGCAGTAAATCATAAGTTTATCTTCAGTGAATCTTAAGTTTGATATGTGACACTCATCTCATTCTTAAAGTTCCTGAAGGTATCCTTGTGTTGTCGAATTTGTTGTCAAAAATTAAAAATCAAAAAATAACCATGAATATGGTGTCTTTGATAACCGTTGTTTCGATTTATTTTGCCGTGGTTTTTAACTACCCAATTAATGAAAAAATTTATGAGCTATCTCAAGGTCAAAGCCTCTTTTTGTTTATGACTCCTGCGCTTCTTACTTGTGTTTTTATTATCATTTTCTCGCTTATTGCTTTTCCTTACTTATTTAAAAGTATTGTTGTTATTTTAACCATAACATCAGCGATGGCGTTTTATGCAGCTTTGCAATATAACACCATGTTTGATTACGCAATGATAGAAAACGTGTTCGAAAGTAATGTAGACGAAGCTTCATCTTATTTGAGTAGTGCGTCTATTTTTTATTTGATTGCCTTTGGTATTATTCCCGTTTTATTACTGCTTAAAGTGAAAATTGTACGTAATGTATCTTGGTCAAAAGAGATATTTCATCGTGCGGCATTAATGAGTGTTGCTATTGTCGGTATGTTGATTATCTCCGTCTTTTACTTTAAAGATTACGCGTCAATTGGCCGAAATAACTCATACCTTAATAAAATGATTAATCCTGCGGATGCGTTTAATACAGTTAAATACATCAATAATACGTACCTGACCGAGCCGTTAGAATATGTAACGATCGGCGAAGATGCTCAAATTATCCCAGCGAAGAATGGTAAACCAACCCTAATGGTTGTGTTAGTTGGCGAAACGGCTCGCGCGCAAAACAGTACTTATAATGGATACTCAAGAGAAACAAATCCATACACCAAAGATTTAGGGTTGATTGCGTTTCAAAATGTCAGTTCTTGTGGCACGGCAACCGCACATTCTTTGCCTTGTATGTTCTCGAACATGCTGCGCACCAATTACAATAAAGAACGTGCTAATAACCAAGATGACGTATTAGATGTACTGACTCATGCTGGAGTGAAATCTGTATGGGTTGATAATGATGGTGGTGACAAAGCTGTTGCTAAAAACATTGAAAAAGAGATGATTACGGATAATGCAGACGCTCAATTATGTAATGGATCAAGTTGTTATGATGAAGTATTACTTAAAGGGCTTGATCAACGAATTCAAAATAGTAAAGGGGATCAACTGTATGCTCTGCATATGATTGGCAGCCATGGGCCAACGTATTGGAAACGCTATCCTGATAATATGGCCGTATTTTCTCCTGCATGTAATCGCAGTGATATTGAAAATTGCAGTGATGAAGAGATCACCAATGTGTATGACAACACGCTTGTTTATACTGATTATGTGATTGCTCAAACTATCGCAAAACTAAAAACATATTCAGATAAATACAATGTTGTGATGCTGTATATATCAGACCACGGAGAATCATTAGGTGAGAACGGTTTATACCTTCATGGTGCACCTTATATGATTGCACCTAAAGAGCAAACTCATGTGCCTTGGTATATCTGGATGAGTAATGACTATGCAAACCAAAAAGGCATTGATAAAGCAAGTGTTGTTGAGAAAGCTGCAACAGGTCAATACTCGCATGATAACTTGTTTCATACCATGCTTGGCTTGTATGGCGTAAAAACAGATGCGAAAGATAATACGTTAGACATCATGGCAATTCAAAGTTAACAAAACACAGCTATAATTAAAGTAGAAAGAAATAGGCTAACCATAACAATGGTTAGCCTATTTTTTGTTATCATCGTTAGATAATGCTTAATCTCAAGAATAACGTGGTACTAGATAATGAAAATACTCTTGATTGAAGACTCTGCACACTTGCGACGTAGTTTAGTCGTCGGGTTGAGTAACCTTGGTTTTACGATTGATGATACCGGAGATGGCTCAGTAGGCTTATCAATGGCTATCACTAATGAGTATGACTTCATTATTTTGGATTTAATGTTACCCAATGTAGACGGTATCACCTTATTGAAGAGCATTCGGAAGATGGGTAATGACGTAAAAGTGATTATCTTATCGGCAAGGTCACAACCTGAAGATCGTGTTGAAGGCTTATTGTCCGGTGCGGATGATTATCTAGTGAAACCTTTTTCTTTTGATGAGTTACACGCTCGTATTTTAACGGTGGCCCGAAGAGGTGTAGTTAAAAATAGCGATGATGATATTAGGTTGGGTGACTTTAAGCTCGATCTTGCCAAAAAAGAATTAGAGTTTTCTGAGCAATTCATCGATCTTACTAAAAATGAATACAAGATTATTGAGTGTTTATTCTTATCTAAAAACCAAGTTATGACGACTGAAAATATCAGTAATTATGTCGTTGGCTCGTTTGATTCATTATCAAAAAATACCATAGAGTCACACCTCTCTTCTGTGCGTAAAAAGGTCAAAGTCTTGGGTGGTGAGTTGCCAATTAAAAACAAACGTGGTTTTGGTTATTATCTGGAAAAACGCTCATGTATTCAATAAAAGGCAGGTTAGTCAATGCATTAACCGTTATTATCGGTATTATTTTATTAGTCGTTTTTTTATCGTTAGATTTCATTCTTGATGCTTGGGTTGATCAGCAATTTGATGATGCTTTAGTTGAGAAATCAAACTATTTAAAATCACTAGTGGAAGTCGAAAGTGATGGCATCGAATTTGAGTATCATACTGGTTTTATGCCTCAATTTGAGCGTAAAGATAACGCTCAATATTTTCAGATTTGGTTAGAGGAAGAGACTTTCGCGAAGTCTCAATCACTTGCTTATTTTGATGATGTTGACTTGAAATACAAAGACGTTCCTACGCATGGTAGCCGTATTTTTAAGATTAGATTGCCTGATGGCAGTATGGGCAAAGCCATTTCTGCTCGTTTTCAACCTCAATTGTCATCGGATGTTAACCCTGCTGATGTAACCTATATCGACACGATGTATCTGACGTTAGCTATCTCAAATCAAAGAGCGAGTAATGTACTATTAATTGCTGATTTTTCATTGTTATTTGTATTCATAACGGCAATTTTCGGGGTGAGATTTGTTGTAATTAAAGTCGTGAATAAAGAGCTAGATTCACTTTATTTATTAAATAAAGAGATTTCAGAACTAGATGCCCATGCACAACAAATAAAGAAAAACCCGAAAGAGAGCAGAGAAATAGCGCCAATTAGAAAAGAGTTAAATCGATATATAGAATTAAATATTCAAAATGTTGCGAATGAGAAACGTCTTTCTTCTGATATCGCTCATGAGCTTAAAACGCCAATTGCTGAGATCATCAGCTTGAGTGAGATGAATATTCGTTTTCCTGATGATGTTCGTATTTCAGCAACGTATAAGGAAGATGTCTTATCTATTGCGCATAACATGAAGAATATCGTCAATAAGTTGATGGCATTGAATCAAAGTGCATCAGACTCTTTTCATATAGTAAGAAAAGAAATTGATATGCGAATTTTATCTGAAGAGATAAGTACCGAATTACAGTTTAAGTACCCAAATATAGAAAATAGAATAACGTTTTCTTCATCATTAAACTCTCCTATTGTGTGTGCTGATAAATTTAGCCTTGAAACCATGGGCAGGAATTTACTAGATAACGCGTTATTTTATAGTGCCAAGAATACAAACATAATTGCGTCTATGGAAAATGATGAAAATGGCAATATAATTTTAGAAATTAAGAACACAACATCAAAACGATTAACACAACAAAATATAGAGAATTTGTTTAAACCCCTTTATCAAGTGGACTGTTCAAGAACGGATACTGATAGACATGGTTTAGGGCTGTCGATTGTACAAAATATAGCTCAGCAGAATGGGTATGATTTATCCGTAACATATAATGAAAATCAAGAGATCACATTTACTGTTGTGATTCCGAAAAGTAAATAAGTTGGATCATATTATCCAACTTAGTCATCATTTTATATTTTAAACTTGTAAGTAATCCAGGTTTGGTTTTCTGTGCTGCCTGTCAGAAGAAGAACATTACTTGAGTCAATTTTATACCCTACATTGAGCTCTGCATAAAAATCTCGGAATTCCTCACCATTTAAGCCATATTGATATTGTGGAGAGGCGAGAACAAAGAATTTTTCATTAATATTATATTTTGCATAAATTTGAGCGTTAATGATGTCGGTATCTTCGAATTTCTCATTTGATTCCCATGCTTTACCATAGGTTAATCCCACATTAAATTGAAGTTTTTCATTTACAGGAATTACCTGTAATACACCAATAGTGGCATAATTAGAAGAGATATTATCTACGGAATCATCTTTACTAGCGTCGATATAAACACCAGTACCAGTCACTTTATTTGGGGTAAAAATACGAGCTCGATAGGTTTCGAAATTATTTGTGCTTTCTATTTTTCCCATTGCTGCCCAGTTGTTTTGACCAACAGAAAATTGTAAAGAGCCGCCAAGACCTTGATCTCCAGCTTTTATATCCCCTCCGGTATAAACTGCCATTGGGTCTGACATATCTACTTCTTCGCTTGCATTTGAATAAAAGGAAATAAAAGGGATAATTAAAAGAAAGCGTGAATAATGTGTCATTAAAAATTCCAGGTAAATATTTGAAGAATAAGGAGAGGAGCATTTCAGCTCCTCTCTATGGTTTTATTTGTTGTTTACTTTACTGAAGTATCCGACATTCCTATACCACCTGATTTTTGACGTGGCGGGAATTCTTTCAATGATTGTTTGTATTCAACAATTGATTTTTGCAATGTAGGTACAATCCAAGAGCGTTCTTTCATCCATAAGAACCAACCATTAGTATCAACACTGCGCTCATAAGGATCCGCCTTGATATCTAAGATAATGCCTAAAGGCCATGTTTTAGCTGGTTCAGTCCATTCTGTTTTAGTCTTCAGATGTACTTTCCAATCACCCACGCGAACAGCGTTTAAATCTTGCTCGTTGTAATAGAAGAATTCATTACGTTTACTTGGGCCTTTTTTGGTTAGCATGTCCATTTGATTATAGCCATCTAAATGGACTTTGTACTTGGTGTCGCCAATTTTTTTGCCTTTTAACAAGTCTTCTTTAACCGTCGTATCTCCGGTTGCAGCTGCCATTAGTGTTGGGACCCAATCTTCAGACGTCATAAAGCCGCCAGTATATTCACCCTCTGGGATATGGCCAGGCCAACTGATCAGCATAGGAACTCGGAAGCCTCCATCCCATGTCGTCCCTTTTTGGCCTCTGTATGCAGCTGTTCCTGCCATTGGCCAATGATCTAAGTTAATACCATTATCAGCCGTGAACATGATAATGGTGTTATCAGTTTCACCCAGTGCGTCTAATTTATCTAATAACACCCCGATTTGGTCATCCAATTCTTTTAATGCATCAAAATATTCAGTGTGTCCACTTGAACCTAAATACTCATCTTTGACGTGTATTTGTTGATGCATACGGGATGGGTTAAACCACATAAAGAAAGGCTTATCAGGCGTATTTGCTTCGTGTTTGTCTAACCAGTCGGTAGAGAACTGCACAAACTCATCATCAATCACTTTCATACGCTCAGACCCTAGAGGCCCTTTATCTTCTATGCGCTGTTTTCCAATTTCACCCCAGCGAGGTTGTTCTGTTTTATCATACTTATTGGTAGCAAAACTATGTATCATATTACGAGGACGGCCAACAAAATTAGGGTCTTTAGGAAAGTTTGCTTGTTCTGGCATCTCCATTACGTTTAGGTGATATAAGAAACCAAAAAATTCATCAAAACCATGAACTGTCGGTAAGAATTTATTGCGATCACCTAAGTGACTTTTACCCACATGGATGGTGTCATAGCCTTTTGCTTTAAGCATATTAGCCAGTGTTGGATCTTCTTTTTGTAAGCCAATATTAGAACCGGGTTGACCTACAGTGGTTAAGCCTGTTCTGAATGGATATTGTCCTGTAATAAATGCACTTCTTCCCGCCGTTGAGCTGCCTTGCGCATAATAATCACTCACCATCATACCGCGCTTGGCGATACGATCTATATTTGGAGTCTCAATGGCACCAACTCCACGATGGTAAGCTGAAATATCCATTGGACTCACATCATCAACCATAATGGTGAGAATATTCGGTTGAGTTTGAGCAGCATGAGCACCAAAGGAGGCGACAGCAAGTGCTAATGCTGTTTTTGTTATGGTTTTTTTCTTCATTTCAATGTACCTATAAAAGTAGTAAGTTCATGTTCAATATTGGTATTACTTTATTGGGTTAATAGGTGGAACAGTCCACTTCATATCGAGAATGTCTTTTGATGGGATATATAAACGAGTAATGGCATAGAAGTTACCTTTTGGTGTAGGTAACCAATTTTTTTGTTGTGTATGATCTGTTGGTTTTTTATTTGATAGGATTAAATCAAAAGAACCGTCTTTATTTTTTTGAATTGATGTTTGGTCATTAATATTAAAACGCTGAATTTCATTACTAATGAGCATTTTTGTTTTGGCGTCATAGACTGTAACAGACCAGAATGAATCGACAGGAGGTTCCGCTTTGAAATGCATCGAATACGGAATGTTTCCAGATAACAATTTACCTTGAGAATCGGCATAGGTGATTGGGTACATCGCTTCTTTTGCACCTTGCCCGCCTAAATAAGGGTGTGAAACTAATGATCTCAAAGCGTTATCGTCTCCGAATTGATCAAGGACGAATGAGTAATACCAACCATCTTTTATTTTCATTGTGACAGGGTTCGAAGTTTGGTTCGCTACAATTTGTGGTCCATCTTCAAGCGCTTTTTCAAGTTGAATTTTCATTGACGGGGTCAACTTTGAACGATCGAATCCATTTTCACTGAGGCCAATCTTATTAAATTGTCCAAGTAAGGCTTGTTCGCGCTCAGGGATAGGGTTGTCTTTTAAATACGCTCCTAGCTCTTCATAAAAGCGTAGAGGATCATCTTTTTTTCCAGCTCTTGGAGTTAGTGGAGTTGAAGAGAATTTTGTTATTTTTCCTGATTTATACATACTCAGTGGAGTTAGTGTATATTTATCCTGAATCTTATGAACTTGCGAGTAGTCTTTTTCACCAAAGACTTGAGTTCTTCCCCATAACCAAACTTTACTGGTTGGAGATTCTACAATTTGAACGCCTTCTGGTGCAGTACCTTGCCAGTGAGGAGGAACAATCATTATTTTTTGAGGTGAATCCCCTGTTGCTCGAGTACCTACGTATTTGAACAAGTTGTGCCACATATCAAACATATCGATAACAAAGTAACGATTTTCCACCTCTGGAGTTGATAAAATCACTGGTTCTTTTGATACATCTACAATCGCGCTTGAATAGAGCGTATCTCTATTTGCGGTTGGCATGTCGGTGTCTTGATCTGTTGGTAGACGACGAGCATGGCCAAAATGATTTAAAGGCGCACGATAACTCGTGTCATTTTGTGGCTGAGACATATCCGTATATTGGCGAGCAACCTGCTCCATACGAACTAAAGTTGAACCCCATAAATAGGCATTAGTCGCCAAAATATAGCTTTCTTGATTCAGCCATGTTGATGCTTGATTTTGATGGATTTGAGCGGCAGGACTCAGTGTCGTTGATTTTACTTCTTGAGCATTAATACTCAAAGAACTCATTAAAATAGTGGCGATAATAGTAGCGGTAAACTGTTTTTTAAACATTAGCGACTCCTCTAAATATATAGAGTAAGCTTACGTTTTTTACTTAAAAATTGTTCCTATACTCTCTATTACTATTTTTAATAGAGAGTGACTTTAGATTTAAAAAATGAATAACTAATGAAGGGAGAAGAAGAGTTTTGTTTCATTTAAAAGCCATTCAGTCAGAGGTTGTTTACGATTAGTTTGGTGGCAAAAAAAGGCAATTTTACGCTGATAACCTTTAGGGACAAGTGAATGAGGTATGGATAAAAAACGAAATTGCTTACCAATAGATTCTTCTAAAGAGCGTGGCATAATACCAATGTATTTACTTTTCGCCATCAAGGTTGTCATTAACGCAATATCACTGGTTCTAAGGTTAATGTTTTTCTTTAGCTTAAAACTGCGGATCAACTGTTCAGCTTTAGAAGGACCGGTAACCCCTGGGATCAGGCAGATAGCTATCGGATAAACGAGAACTTCTTCAATAGTGATTTCAGTTATTGGGTGATCCTTATGAACCACAACCGCAAATTCATCGGCTCCCACTTCTTGCTCCATCAATGTTTTATTGGTTTCCATTGGTAAATAAGTAATACCAAAATGTTGATGAGGGTTCATTTCTAATCTTTGTGGTGTATTTATGTCCCAATGCGAGCATTGAACCGTGAGAGCAGGGGCTAACAATGTAAGTTTCTTTATTAATTGAGCGCCAAGAGTGGATATCAATGGAGGAGATATCAGTAAATGTAATTCACCATTAAGCTGAGAGATATCCCATTCAGTATTGTCACTGTATAGTTTATCAAGCTGAGTTAGCAGATTAGGTAGTGTGGATAAAATATCCAAACACTTGATGGTTGGGACTAGATTATTCTTATCTCTAATGAATAAGGGATCATCAAATTGGTCACGAAGTTTTTTTAGCATAATACTGATGGTTGGTTGACTTAAATTCATTCTTTTTGCCGCTAAAACGGTCTGTCTTTCTTCATTAAGAATGATAAGTAACCTGAGTAAATTAAGATCTTTATTATGCATTTATACCCATCTTCGTATTGATGTTTTGATTATTAAATATAACCACAAAGCTCTGAATAATCATTAGTTATACACTATAATCGGGACGAACATAATAAAAATACGTTTTAATGGATAAGGAAATAAAAATGAAAAAGTGGTTGTTGCTGCTCAGCAGCATAATACTTTCCTTTACGGTTAGTGCTACTGATACATGGAAAGACATTGAACAAAAAGCCAAAGGGCAAACGGTATACTTTCACGCTTGGGGAGGAAGCCAAGAGATAAATAATTATCTTCGTTGGGCAGATAAAGAGTTACAACGTCAATATGGAGTAACATTAAAGCATGTAAAAGTTGCTGATATTGCAGAAAGTACATCTCGCCTAATTGCAGAAAAAACCGCCGGTAAAAACAACGGAGGTAGTGTTGATATGGTATGGATCAATGGTGAAAATTTCAAATCAATGAAACAGAGCAAATTACTTTTTGGTCCGTTTGTTGAAGGCTTACCAAGCTGGGAGTATGTAAATAAAACGCTTCCGGTTGATAGCGATTTTTCTGAACCTACACTTGGTTTGGAAGCCCCGTGGGGGGTAGGTCAACTTGTTTTTATCCATGATAAGAAAACGTTAAATAACCCACCACAATCCTTTGCTGAATTACTAAGTTATAGCAAAGCCTTTCCAAATAGAATTACTTATCCTAAGCCGCCAGAATTTCATGGTACGAGTTTCTTAAAAGCGTTATTAATTGAGTTAACCAATAACAATCCTCAGTTAATGAAGCCAGTAGAGCAAGCGAACTTTGCAGAGGTCACACAACCTTTATGGATGTATCTGGATGAACTGCATCAAACGGCGTGGCGCAAAGGTAAGCAGTTCCCATCAGGTACCGCACAATCATTACAATTATTAGATGACGGTCAGATTGATCTTGCGGTTACGTTTAATCCAAATGAAGTCTTTTCTGCACAAGCGAGTGGTAAGTTAGCAGACACCACACAAACCTACGCAATGGAAGCGGGGGCACTGTCTAATATTCATTTTTTAGCTATCCCATGGAATGCATCAGCAAAAGAGGGCGCTCAGGTAGCGATTAACTTCTTATTAAGTCCTGAAGCCCAATCTCGTAAAGGCGATTTAAGTGTTTGGGGCGATCCATCAGTGTTGTCGTCACAGTATTTAACGGGATCTGCGAAGAATACGAAGCTATTTAAATCTTTGGCTGAACCTCACCCAAGTTGGCAACTTGCGTTAGAAAAAGAATGGTTGGTTCGTTACGGAAAGTAAAATCACCATCGTTGTTAAAAGGCCTTTTTTTTCACTATTATAGTGTTACATAAAGGCCGATCCCTCTCTTAAAAAACCACAAAATCTCAATATATCTCTCTTTAAAACACGTTTAGACTGAACTGTATTCTGTGCCTCTTATTGTTCACTCTATCCGAATAATGAATTCATATTTATACCTATTATCAAAAAATATTAAGTAAATATAATGGTGGCGATTGCATGGATGCCAAGGATATCAACGATATAGATAATCAATTTTCTCAAAACGAGCATTCGAATTTAAAATTTAATAATGAAATGGATTTTAAGTTTTAAATTTACATAAGCGGTCATTTTATAAACTCTTCGCCTTCACGTTTAATGCGTTACGACAAAGCCATAGTAAGTGATGCTAATGATTACCATGAGTTGTATCCACGATATTTATAATCAATTTTATTAAGGCTTACCAATGAAAAAATTACTTATTGCAACAGCGGTTAGTGCGGTTTTATCTTCCTCTGCAATGGCTTCAACAAACGATTTTGTATCTTCTAGTGATTTTCAAGTTTCAGTAAATGCTAATAAAGTAGCATTTTCTCATATTGTTGATAATACCGATTCAATCAAAAAGCTTCACGATAAAACTGATGCTGCTTTAAAACAAACACAACATATAGCACTTTCTGCTAATCAAAATACGGTGAATAATGCCGCTTCAATCAATGAGCTTCACAATCAAACTGATGCTGCTTTAAAGCAAACACAACATATAGCACTTTCTGCTAACCAAAATACGGTGAATAACACCGCTTCAATCAATGAACTTCACAATCAAACTGATGCTGCTTTAAAACAAACACAACATATAGCACTTTCTGCTAACCAAAATAC
>NZ_MAJS01000012.1 GCF_001690985.1 Aliivibrio sp. 1S175 | reverse complement strand
AGTATAAAAATCCCCGTTGGAGGGGTTCCCGAGTGGCCAAAGGGAGCAGACTGTAAATCTGCCGCGTAAGCTTCGATGGTTCGAATCCGTCCCCCTCCACCATTATTCTTCTTAGTCGTTATTAACGAATAAGATAACTTGATTGCTCCGTTGGGAAACGAGTTAGTTAAGTATAAAAATCCCCGTTGGGGGGGTTCCCGAGTGGCCAAAGGGAGCAGACTGTAAATCTGCCGCGTAAGCTTCGATGGTTCGAATCCGTCCCCCCCCACCATTATTTATCTCGTAAGAGATCGAAAAGCCAATTCAGAAATGAGTTGGCTTTTTTTGTGTCTGTAAGAAATAAAACGTCGAATTTCCTCTTTTTATTACTTGCCAAAACCACTGTTCAAATATACAGTAACTTTGTTTTTCGATAATATAAATAGAGGCATTAAAATGCACATAGCACAAACTCAAAAGCAGCAAGAACCGTCTCAATGGAAAACCTGCAGCCTATGTAATAAAGAGGCTTTTTGTAATCCATCAACTAGCGTAACGATGGCGTGGATAAAAGCGGGTTTTGGACAACAAAAATGCACTTGGCGATGTGAGACTTGTCAGCCTTCTGCTAAGTTAATGAATTAACTTATCTATCAAATTAATGGTAATATCATTGTATTAAAAGATCCTTTCTTAGATTAGGATTCAAAATAAAAACAAGGACTTTAACCATCATGAAAGTAATCAGCTTCAACATAAATGGCCTTCGTGCTCGCCTTCACCAGCTTCAAGCTATCATTGATAAGCACAACCCTGACGTTATTGGTCTTCAAGAAATCAAAGTACATAACGAGATGTTTCCTGTCGAAGCCGTTGAAGCGATGGGTTACAAAGTTTACTTCCATGGACAAAAAGCGCATTACGGTGTTGCTATGCTATGTAAACAAGAGCCTATTTCTGTTCAGTACGGCTTTGATACTGATACCGAAGAACATCAAAAACGCATGATCATGACAACACATCAGCGTGAAGATGGCTCACAGTTCACTGTTATGAATGGTTATTTCCCACAGGGTGATAGCATCAAGCATGAAACTAAATTCCCGTATAAACGTCAATTCTATAAAGATTTAATGACTCATCTAAACACTCACCACAATAGCGATGAAGAGCTCATTATAATGGGCGACATTAATATCAGCCCTATTGATTTGGATATTGGTATTGGTGAGCCGAACGCAAAACGTTGGTTAAGAACGGGTAAGTGTTCATTCCAACCTGAAGAACGTGAATGGCTACAAACAGTAAAAGATTGGGGGTTTGAAGATACTTTCCGTAATCTTCATCCAGAAGTAACCGACCAATTCTCTTGGTTTGATTACCGCTCAAAAGGTTTTGTTGATAATCGCGGTCTTCGTATTGATGTTGTTATGGCAACACCAACACTCGCAGCTAAATGTACTGACGCTGGGATAGATTACGAACTACGCGGCATTGAAAAGCCTTCTGACCACGCTCCAATCTGGTCTACCTTTAAATAATAAGAAGCTCTCACCTTAATGTAAGGGAGAGCTTTTTTATTACATGATTATTGCGAATGAAAATAAGTTAACTACGATATTCATTAAATACTCTACTGAATGATCTGGATATAAAATAAAACTTATTTAAACGCGTGTTATTGAGGAAATACAATGAAATTATTCATCTTTGATCACTGTCCGTTTTGTATGAAAGCAAAAATGGTCGCAGGAATAAAAAAACTTTCTGTTGAATTTATCTATATACAAAATGATGATGTCGATACTCGTATCGAAATGGTAGGTGCTAATATGGTACCTATCCTAGAGAAAGACGATGGCAACTACATGGCTGAAAGTCTTGATATTGCTAAGTATCTAGATGAAAACGACCATTATCCAGTCATTGAGCAAGGTACTTGTGCTGATGATATTTCAGAGTGGTTAAGTAATGTTCGTCCTTTATTTAATAAATTGACCTTCCCTCGTTGGACTCAATTATATTTGCCAGAATTTGAACGTCCTGAAGCCGTTACTTGGTTTACAGAGAAAAAAGAAGCATTTCTTGAGATGAGTTTTAAAGAGGCGCTTGCTCAAAGCGATGAGTACATTACTGAACTAAGGCCTTTATTAGTTGATGTTAATTTCATTACTTTACCGTCAGAAAAAGGCAACAAGATCACTTGGGATGACATCAATTTTTTCCCATTCCTGCGTAACCTAACCGTAGTGAAAGGGTTGGATTTTCCTCCGCACCTAAAGAATTACTTAGATGAGATCAGTGAACTTACTGGTGTTAATTTATTTTTTGATGTCGCTGTATAGCACTAATTTAATTCGTGGTTAGAAAGTAAAAAAGAGCACATAAAAGTGCTCTTTTTCTTCTAATTACAATTAGAACCAGCGTTGGAACCAAAGTATTTCACCATGCTCAATGAAATCAAAAGCACTCAAAAACAATGCACAAATCACGACTAATTTTACTAGCCTTACCAATAAAAATGATACGTTCATAACAATCTCCTCAAGAGTATAATCTGACCATTTACTTACTCAGATTGATATTAACAAAAAAAGAGCACATTCAGTGCTCTTTTTAATGTGTAACTCAAAGACAGTTAACTTAATGGTCTCATAAATCGTAACATGCGTGTCTCCAACTGTTTAAACACAAAAATAATGATAAACGTTAGACACATATAGAACAAACCAGCTGCAATATATGACTCAAATGGCGCGTAATAGCGAGAATTAACTAATCGAGCGGCACCGGTTAAATCCATCAAGGTTACAATCCCAGCAATTGCAGAACCATGTAGCATAAAAATCACTTCATTACTGTATGCAGGTAAGGAACGTCGCAATGCACTTGGTAAAATAATGCGTTTATAAGTTTGAAATTGGCTCATACCATAAGCCTTAGCAGCTTCAATTTCACCTTGCGGTAACCCATTAATTGAACCCCGAACAATTTCAGATGTGTATGCTCCTGTATTTAATGCAAAAGCAACCAAAGCACAGAAAGAGGCATGCTCCCATACTGTGTCTTTCACTGGATAAAATTGATCCATCCCGTAGTAGATAAGGTACAACTGGATTAGTAAAGGTGTTCCTCGAAAGAAATAAATATAAGCCCAAGCTGGAACCCAAATTAATGGATTAGTGCTGTTCCTTGCTATCGCAGAAGGTACTGCAATACACAACCCAATAACCAAAGAAAGCGCGACCAACCAAACTGTAGTCCAAAGCCCCTCTAAATAAACAGGTAGGCTCTCAATAATAATTGAAAAATCCATGCTTACCTCATATGAATACTAAATTTACGCTCAACTAGCTTTAGCGCACCAGTAGATATTGCGGTGAATAATAAGAAGATACAAGCAACGGTCATATAAAAAGTAAACGGCATTTTCGTTGTACCTGCTGCCATTGAGCTAACACGAACCATATCTTCTAACCCAATAATTGAAACTAATGCGGTTGTTTTTAATAACACTAACCAGTTATTACCAAAACCCGGTAACGCATGCCTAATCATCTGTGGAAATAAAATACGACGAAATGCCATTGGACCACTCATTCCATACGCTTTTGCGGCTTCCATTTCACCACGATCTACTGCCATTATCGCACCACGAAATGTTTCTGCCATATAGGCACCAAAAATGAAACCAATAGTAAGCACGCCAGCAATAAAAGGACTGATTTCAACATAATCAGGAAGGTAAGAAATCCACTCATGATCTGGATTTGAATTCGTCATCCATTCATTTATCCATTCATTTGTGGCATATAAACCATTATTCAGCAGCATCTGACCGCCAAAAAATAACAACATCATTAAGACAAGATCTGGGATCCCACGAACGACAGTAGTATAAAGTGTCGCAATAGATCGAGCCCAGCGATAAGGTGCCAGTTTAGCTAATGCACCTAGCAATCCTAAACACACTGCTAAAACGAGAGATAACAACGCAACTTGTAATGTAACCAATGCGCCCTCTAAAATAGAGGACTCGTATCCTTGTAAATCTAACATACTGCTTCCAAGCTCTTGCTTTCATATTAGAAAATAATACCAACCCGCAATAAATTGCTAATTCATGACATGGTTTAAATCGGTATTAAAAGAGACAATATCAGCTCTATTGCCTCTTTTACGTAAACTAACGGTGTTTATTTATTCACCATATACATCGTAGTTAAAGTATTTCGCGGCAATTTCTTGATAAATGCCTTTTTCACGTAATGAATCAATTGCTGCGTTTAATTGGTTCGTTAAGTCTTTATCTTGCTTACGAGTTGCGATACCAAAGCCATCACCAAACCATTTTGGATCGGTTAATGAAGGACCAACAAACTCATACTCTTTACCGCCTGGCTTGTTTAATAAGCCTTCTTCAAGTGCTGACGCATCACCAAGAACAGTATCAATGCGACCTGCTTTAAGATCTAAGTATGCTTCATCAAATGAGCCATAACGTTTAAGATCAACGCCCTTACCAAAGTTATCTGTTAAGTATCTATCATGCGTTGTAGCACGTTGAACACCCACCGTTACTCCCTTAAGGCCCTCTTTTGTCATTACTAAATCTGTCCCTTTTTTAGCTACAAATTTATTTGGGATAAGTGCGTATTTTTCAGTAAAATCAATTTTCTTTTTACGCTCTTCAGTAATAGACATTGCCGCTATAATAGCATCGTATTTACGCGCTAATAGTGATGGAATAATGCCATCCCAATCTTGAGCAACGATCTTACAACGAGCTTCCATTTCTTTACATAATGCGTTAGCGATATCAACATCAAAGCCTTTTAATTCACCAGATGGCTCTGTCCAACTAAAAGGAGGGTAAGCACCCTCAATACCAAATCGAATTTGCTTCCATTCTTTTGCTTGAGCTGCGCCAGTGACGGCTGTAGATGCAATAACTGCTGCTAATAACCACTTTTTCATTTCCTTGCTCCTGTAACTAACTTAATTATTATTATCTATACTTATTAATATTTTTAACTGTGTCATGTTGCGATAGTACTCATCTCACCAATTTAATAAATCGATGAAATAAATTGTTGTAACCGTTCAGATTCTGGATTGGTAAATAACGTTGCTGGATCACCCTGCTCTTCCACTAATCCTTGATGTAAAAACATAACATGATTGGATACATCACGTGCAAATGCCATTTCATGAGTAACCACCAACATGGTACGACCATCTTCAGCAAGATCTCTCATTACACCAAGAACCTCTCCGACCAACTCAGGGTCTAGTGCCGAGGTTGGTTCATCAAATAGCATAACTTCTGGATCAACCGCTAATGCTCTTGCGATTGCTGCTCGTTGCTGTTGACCACCAGATAGGTGCCCAGGGTAATAATCTCTGCGTTCATATAACCCGACTTGTTTTAATATTTGTTCTGCTTTTTCAATCGCTTCTGCTTTAGGCACACCTAAAACGTGCACTGGTGCTTCAATTACATTTTGTAATACAGTCATATGAGACCATAAATTAAAACCTTGAAATACCATCGCAAGACGAGAGCGGATTCGTTGAACTTGTTTTTCATTAGCAGGAACGGACTCACCTGAACGACTATTCTTCATATCAATGAGTTCGCCATTTACCCAAATCTCACCTTTAGTTGGTGTTTCGAGTAAATTAATACAACGAAGGAAGGTACTTTTACCCGAACCAGATGATCCAATAATAGAAATCACGTCACCTTTATTTGCTTCTAAAGAAATGCCTTTTAATACTTCATTTTGTCCAAAGTTTTTATGTAAGTCTTTCACCTCTAGCGCGACTACATCCTTCATGCGCCATAACTCCTAATTTAGTAAGTATTGTTATAATATTGAAAACTTAAATACAAACAAAACATAACACCGAGCAACCAAAGTAGCAACAAATCATCAACTAAATATGACATGTGAAACACTTAATTATAAAAATTAGAATCTTCAAATCCATTACTATAATTTGATTTTAATGAAATTAAATTACAGCTTTTTATCTAATCACAGAAAAAAACACAGGAAACTGTCATTTTATTTCACTAAATAACATAAAATGATCGAGATCAATCACCTTTGAAACATATCTGATAAGCTTAAAGTGTTAGTTAAAAACAAGGTAAACCATTACCTACTTTGCAATTTCGATATAAATATATCAAAATCCGTAACGGTATATAAAATAGGACTGCTAAGTCAGTTTCGTTAGATGATTAACGACTTTTTATAGACATTAATATCACAAATTAATCATATTCGTATAATGATAAACAGAACTTAAAACTAAACAGTTTTACATTTCCTATCATTACAAAGGACATCAGCTCGTGAAAAAAGAATACAACCAATTCGATGCTATTATTCCACCGGACATGGCAAAAAAAGCCGAAGACGTGGGTACTTATAAAGCAACTAAAGCGCCATTCCAGTCTTTCTACCTTGCTATTACTGCAGGTGTTTTTATCTCTATCGCTTTTGTTTTTTACATTACCGTAACAACAGGTGCTGGTGATGCTCCTTGGGGAATGGTTAAATTTGTTGGGGGCTTGGCTTTTAGCTTAGGTCTTATTCTTGTTGTAATCTGTGGTGGTGAACTATTTACTTCATCAGTATTAACTACCGTTGCAAGAGCAAGCAATAAAATTACGACTAGCCAATTATTAAAAAACTGGTGCGTTGTTTATTTTGGTAACTTTATTGGCGCAATGTTTTTTGTTGCTATGATTTGGTTTGCTAAAATGCATTTACTTGATAATGGCCAGTGGGGCCTTACCGCAATGAAAGTAGCGCAACACAAGCTGCACCACACTTTTGGTCAAGCGGTAATTTTGGGCACTTTATGTAATCTAATGGTTTGTTTAGCTACTTGGATGACATTCTCTTGCCGTAGCAATTCAGATAAAGTTCTAGTGATGCTACTTCCTGTTGCGATGTTCGTCGCTGCTGGTTTTGAGCACAGTATTGCAAATATGTTTATGGTCCCATTAGGTATCGCCATTCATGCTTTTGCTAGCCCTGAATTTTGGACAGCAATCAATGTTGACCCATCTGTATTTGCAGACTTGACCATTGGTAACTTTGTTGCGAATAATTTGATTCCAGTGACTATCGGTAACATTATTGGTGGCGCTGTTTTAGTCGGCATGACTTACTGGAATATTTATTTAAAACCAGATGCTCGTCACTAATTTTGAATGATTGAAGCTGGTGATACGTCACATTAATGCTCTATTTTACTATAATGTATGCTATTAAATTTAGAGTTTCATCCCAGCGTTAAGTCAGTGTTACTATAATACTTCGGGAGTAGCGTCAACCGCTACTCCAGTTTTATTAAAAAAGTTTAATGTTTATTGATTTAGTTTAAGGTTTACAAAAAAAGTTTAAGCTATGATTGAAAAATAGAACGATTAGTCGCAATATGAATGCTTATAAATTAGATTTATAACCATCCATATTGTAATTAAGTATAGAGTGTACTATTTGCCCATACGGGTTGTGGTCTATTCATAAACCACTTAAATAGTACGTATTTTTTCTACTAAGAAAGGTAGGTATATCATGGCAGAGCAATTTGCTAAAGCTTGGACAGGTTTTGCAGACGGTGAGTGGCAAAACGAAGTTAACGTTCGCGATTTCATCCAAAAGAACTATACACCTTATGAAGGTGATGAAGAATTCCTAGTTTCTGAAGGCACTGAAGCAACTAACAAGCTTTGGGCTAAAGTAATGGTAGGCATTAAGCAGGAAAACGCAACTCATGCGCCTGTTGATTTTGATACTTCTGTTATCTCTACTATCACTTCTCATGATGCTGGCTACATTGAAAAAGACCTAGAAACAATTGTTGGTCTTCAAACTGAAGCTCCTCTAAAACGTGCAATCATCCCTAATGGTGGTGTTCGCATGGTTGAAGGTTCTTGTAAAGCATACGATCGCGAACTTGATCCTATGGTTTCAAAAATCTACTCTGAATACCGTAAAACACACAATGCTGGTGTTTTCGATATCTACACTAAAGACATTCTAAACTGTCGTAAATCAGGTGTTCTAACTGGTCTTCCTGATGCATACGGCCGTGGTCGTATCATTGGTGATTACCGTCGTGTTGCACTTTACGGTATTGATTTCCTAATCAAAGACAAACTAGCTCAATTCGCTTCTTTACAAGAACGTTTTGAAAAAGGCGAAGATCTAACAGCAACAATGCAACTTCGTGAAGAAATTGCTGAGCAACACCGTGCTCTAGGTCAAATCAAAGTTATGGCAGCTAAATACGGCTGTGATATCTCTGAGCCAGCTCAAACAGCTCAAGAAGCAATTCAGTGGACTTACTTCGGCTACCTAGCTGCTGTTAAATCTCAAAATGGTGCAGCAATGTCTCTAGGTCGTACTTCGACTTTCCTAGACATCTACATCCAACGTGATATCGACGCAGGTCTTCTAACTGAAGAACTAGCTCAAGAAATGATCGATCACTTCGTAATGAAGCTACGTATGGTTCGTTTCCTACGTACTCCTGAATACGATGAATTGTTCTCTGGTGACCCAATCTGGGCTACAGAATCTATGGGTGGTATGGGTCTTGACGGTCGTACACTAGTTACACGTACTAACTTCCGTTTCCTAAACAGCCTATACACTATGGGTCCTTCTCCTGAGCCAAACATCACGGTTCTTTGGTCTGAGCAACTGCCTGTAGGCTTCAAACGTTTCTGTGCGAAGGTATCTATCGATACGTCTTCTATCCAGTACGAAAATGATGACCTAATGCGTCCTGATTTATCATCAGATGACTACGCAATCGCTTGTTGTGTATCTCCAATGATCGTTGGTAAGCAAATGCAGTTCTTCGGTGCTCGTGCTAACCTTGCGAAAACAATGCTTTACTCTATCAACGGCGGCGTTGATGAGAAACTGAAAATCCAAATTGGTCCTAAAGAAGCACCAATGACAGATGAAGTTCTTGATTACGCTAAAGTAATGGATCGTCTAGATCACTTCATGGATTGGTTAGCAACTCAATACGTTACAGCATTGAACTCTATCCACTACATGCACGACAAATACAGCTACGAAGCGTCTCTAATGGCTCTTCATGACCGTGACGTTCGTCGTACAATGGCGTGTGGTATTGCTGGTCTATCTGTTGCAGCCGATTCACTATCTGCAATCAAATACGCGACAGTTAAACCAATTCGTGACGAAAACGGCATCGCTATCGATTTCGATATCGAAGGTGATTACCCTAAATTTGGTAACAACGACGCTCGCGTTGATGATATCGCATGTGAACTAGTTTCTACGTTCATGGGTAAAATCCGTAAGCTTACTATGTACCGTAATGCTATCCCTACTCAATCTATCCTTACTATTACATCTAACGTTGTATACGGTAAGAAAACTGGTAACACACCAGATGGTCGTCAAGCAGGTGCTCCTTTTGCTCCTGGTGCTAACCCAATGCACGGCCGTGATGAGAAAGGTGCTGTAGCATCACTAACATCAGTAGGTAAACTACCGTTTGCTGATGCACAAGATGGTATCTCTTACACATTCTCTATCGTTCCTAACGCACTAGGTAAAGATGATGACAACCGTCGTTCTAACCTTGCTGGCCTAATGGATGGTTACTTCCACCACGAAGCTAACGTAGAGGGTGGTCAACACCTTAACGTAAACGTTCTTAACCGTGAAACTCTAGAAGACGCAGTTAAGCACCCAGAGAACTACCCACAACTAACTATCCGTGTTTCTGGTTATGCTGTGCGTTTTAACTCTCTAACTACTGAACAACAAAAAGACGTTATCGCACGTACTTTCACTGAAACTCTATAATTTCAGCGTTAATTAAGTAGTATTAAGCCCTGCCATTTTGGTGGGGCTTTTTTTTATTTCTAATTTCCTCTTAATTCCCCCTCATTTCTCTAAGGTTTACCCTACTTAATTACCTCAAAGTGTAATAAAATGGCCACATAATTATAGCTCGGAGAAATGTCGTCATGTCTGTAGGTCGTATTCACTCTTTTGAATCTTGTGGTACCGTTGATGGTCCTGGTATTCGCTTTATCATCTTTTTACAAGGCTGCTTAATGCGTTGTATGTATTGCCATAACCGCGATACTTGGGATACACACGAAGGTAAAGAAGTTACTGTTACAGAATTAATTGAAGAAGCCAAAAGCTATCGTCATTTTATGAAAGCATCTGGCGGCGGCATCACGTGTTCTGGTGGTGAAGCCATGCTTCAACCTGAGTTTGTTCGTGATTTTTTCCGTGCTGCACAAGCAGAAGGTATGCATACCTGTTTAGACACGAATGGCTATATTCGCAAACATACTGATGTTATCGATGAAGTATTAGAAGCTTCAGATCTTGTTATGCTTGATCTAAAGCAAATGAAAGATGATGTTCATAAAGAATTCATTGGTGTATCTAATGCTCGCGTTCTCGATTTCGCTCGCTATTTACACAAAATCGGTCAAAAAACATGGATCCGTTACGTTATTGTTCCTGGCTATACTGATGATGAAGAATCTGCACACCTACTTGGTGAGTTCATTAAAGATATGGATAACATTGAGAAAATTGAATTGCTTCCATACCATCAATTAGGTGCACATAAATGGGAAGCGATGGGGTACGATTACCCTCTCGAAGGCGTGAATCCACCGTCTAAAGAAACAATGGAAAAAATGGTAGAAATCTTAAGTCAATATAACAGTAACGTTAAATACTAAATCTTTTACTTCATCCTAAATTTATTCTAAATGCCCGAGTATCGGGCATTTTTATTGGAAATAATCATGTATCAATTAAGCTTTTCATTAAAAGAATTCCTTGCTGAATATTGGCAGAAAAAACCCGTCATTATTAAAGGTGGTTTTGAAAACTTCCAAGACCCTGTAACCCCTGAAGAATTAGCTGGTTTAACATTAGAAAGCGACGTTGATTCACGCTTTGTTTCTAACTTAAATAACGAATGGAAAGCAGAACACGGTCCATTAACCGAAGAATTATTTGATACGCTTGGTGAAACCAACTGGTCTATTATCGTCCAGGCGGCTAACCACTGGCATGAAGGGGCGGCAGAACTGTTTAAACCGTTTAAACAAATGCCAAATTGGTTATTTGATGACATTATGATCAGCTATTCTGTACCGGATGGTGGTGTCGGTCCTCACATTGATCAATACGATGTATTTATCATTCAAGGTCAAGGTAAGCGTCACTGGCGTGTTGGTGATATTGGGGAGTACGAAGAAGAGCATCGTCATGGTGCACTAAAGCAAATCACAGGATTTGACCCTATTATTGATCAAATTTTAGAACCTGGTGATATTCTTTATATCCCACCAGGCTTTCCACATGACGGTTACGCACTAGAACCATCAATGAGCTATTCAGCAGGCTTTCGCTCTCCAAAAGAACAAGAGCTAGTGAGTAACTTTGCGGATTTCATTATTGAAAATGAAAAAAATGATGTGCATTACCATAATCCAGATCTTCAGGCGCAAACTCACGGCACTGAAATTACAACACAGAGCTTTGAAGACTTAAAAGCCATGATGTTAAATGCAATGTCTGATGAACAAAGCCTTAAGCAATTTATGGGAGAGTATTTAAGTAACTCTCGTCACCATTTAAATATTCTGCCGGATACTGAAAAGTGGACAACAGAAGAATTATTAGCTTATCTACAATCCGGTCAAGCTCTGATTAAAGTGGCAGGTGTTCGCGCTTTTTATCACGAAGAAGAAGCATGTGAAGATAACATGACACTTTATATTGATGGTGAGAGCTATGTGTTCCCACTAACAGTAAAAGAGGATGTGATTGCCTTATGTGAATCATCAGAATTTACACTGTTTGATATTGAGAACTTACTGCAAGATCCGTATTCAGTAGCTAACCTGCTGCAATTTGTCAATACAGGTTACTGGTTCGTAGAATCAGATGAAGACGAAGAATAACAATTACTTCACGAATCTGATTTTTATACTAATGTAATTAATTATACAGATTAAACAACAACGCCCATGAATTTAACTCCATGGGCGTTTTATTTTCATCGTTTAAACTTTAAACTTTAAATTGTGACATCAACTCTTTTTGCTGAGTAGATAAAGACGAAAGCTCCAACCCTACTACTTCGCCTGAATTAGCTTGCTCTAGCATCTTCTGGCTTGAATCTCTAATATTGCTGACACTTTGGTTTACTTCATTAGATACCGCTTGTTGCTCTTCTGCTGCCCTTACAATCTGCATATTCATATCTTGTATCGTTACCACCGCATCACTGATTTGCTGCAAACTTTCTACTGATAATTTAATGGTTGATGCTCCATCTAAAGCTATCGTATTTCCTTCGGTTATTGCAGAAACTACTGATTTAGTTCCTGATTGCAACTGATCAATAACCGTACGGATCTCATCAACAGAATCCCCAGTACGACTCGCTAGTTGACGAACTTCGTCAGCCACAACAGCAAACCCTCGTCCTTGTTCACCTGCTCGTGCTGCTTCAATGGCTGCATTCAATGCTAATAAATTTGTTTGCTCTGAAATACCTTCGATAACCGATAAAATCGTCGTAATATTAATGCTATTACTTTCTAATTCTTGAGCTACGGGAACCGCTTTTTCCATATTAGCGACTAAAGATTGGATCACTGATTCAGTCGTTAGTATTAACTCTTTTCCTTGCTTTGATGCTGATTCCGCTTGTTTAGCCGCATCCGCAGCCAAAGTAGAGTGATCAACCACTAAGCTTGCTGTTTGAGTTAACTCTTCAACAGCAGTAGCAACCATATCTACTTCTTTAAATTGAACATCACTCCCTTCTTTAGACTTAATTGCTATAGCACTGGAGCGTGCAGCCACATTAGATAATTCATCGCTACTTTGTGCTACATCTTTAATTGTAAATTGCAGTTTTTCTAAGAAAGCATTAAACCAATGTGCCAATTGTCCTACTTCATCATTACTTTGTATAACCAAACGTTGGGTTAAATCCCCTTCACCAGAAGCAATATCTTTTAAGCGTGCCGCAACTAATGAAATAGGCCTCACAATCTGTTTCGTTGCAAACCATAAAGCAATCAGAACCAACAAGGTCAACCCTAGACCTGCACCGGCCTGCATAAATAAGAATTCGTTCCCTTGCTCTATAAGTAGCTGATCTAATTTTTCAGCATCAGAAAAAACGGTACCTCTATTTACTTCAATAATGACTCCCCAATATTGAGATTTTAAATTAATTGGTACAAAGACAAATAACTTCTCTTGATTAGCTGACCATATTAATTGTTCGGTTCCTTGTGATATCCAAGCAGGCACAGAGGATAGTGTGCCGTCATGTGTATCTAAACTCTGCCCAAAAGAGGCCTCTTTCTGGTCGGATAAAATCAGTTGTCCTTTACTATTAACAACATAGATAGCCCCTTTCCCATTGAATATGGCTTTATCCGCTTGAGTTATTAATCCCGATATTCGAGCAATATCAAGATCAATACCGACCATTCCAATAGTTTCATCTCCTTTGATTAATGGTGCCGTAATAGAGCTAATCAACCTTGTTATTCCATCACTTTCATAATAATAAGGGTCCATAATACATAATCGGCTTTCTTTTAAACTACAGGTAAACCAATAATTAGTGGCATCGCCGTTAGATTTTACGGTTGTATTACCTAACTCTTTCTCTGTAAAGATACGCATTTGAGCAACGTCATTGACCGATTTAAACCAATAAGGAGCAAAGCGCCCTACTTTATTTGAACTCGCATACCCTGCATCATGATAATTAAAATCTTCTCCATCTAACATATCAGGTAAATAGGTAATGTAAGTACCATAGATATTTGAATATTGCTCAACTGGCCGTTTCATCATCTCACTTAAGGACTCACGTAAATCACTACTGTCCATAAAAGTATCTTCTGCACTTTTTTGAAAGAACTGAGCACTCTCTGCAAGCATCTCAGCTCGATAAATAGCTTCATCTAAATACGTTTGAATTTGTTTGGATTGATTTTTTGCTTCTGCCATTAACAATGTTTGAGTTTGATAGATCACAGAATCTGATGTTTGTTTCTGAACAATTTTTTGATTTTCAATTGATGAATAAATTGAAAATCCAATAAGTGACGTAGCAAGGGTGATAAGTCCAATAGCTGCGGCTATGGTTATCTTCCATTGAAGTGAAAGTGACTGCATATAATATCCTTCTGATATGACTTCATGACCTATTTATTTTCTAGTGAGGTTAATCCCGATAAGTTGTTACTCAGGCACTTATGTTGGCTGATAGTAAAACACTAGATAAAATCTTATAGTTATGTATCGACAACTTGTAAAAAACATTTAACTAAATTTAAACATTTCATTTAATAGGTACAAAAAAAGCGCGATATAAAAAACTATCGCGCTTAAGCCTGTCACAGGCTGAATATGATCTTAATCATTCAGTATGGATAAGTTGAAACAACCATACTGCAATTAAAATTTAAAAGTTTGCTACTGCCAAGCAAGAAACTGCATGTTCATCAGTCCCTTTTAGTTCTGGTTTATTCTGTGCACATATATCCGTAGCTTGCGGGCAACGAGTACGGAATACACAGCCAGAAGGAGGACTGATTGGAGAAGGTAGATCTCCTTCAAGCATATCAATCACTTTTGCTCTCTCAAGCTTTGGATCTGGGATTGGTACCGCTGACATTAATGCTTTTGTATACGGGTGCTTAGGATCGCTAAATAAGGCATCAGATTCACCTAACTCAACTTCGTTACCTAAATACATAACAAGTACGCGATCAGAAATATGTTTTACAACGGATAAATCGTGTGCAATGAAAACCAAACTTAAACCAAATTCTTTCTGCAATTCTTTTAAAAGGTTTACTACTTGAGCTTGAATCGATACATCCAGTGCAGACACCGGCTCATCACAAATAATCATTTTAGGTTTCAAAATTAAAGCTCGTGCGATACCGATACGTTGACACTGACCACCTGAAAATTCATGTGGATAACGGTTAATGACATTTGGTAACAAGCCAACTTTCATCATCATCTCTTTTACTTGATCCTTCACTTCCTCTTTTGTCAGTTTAGGATAAAACGTTTGCAGAGGTTCAGCAATGATATCGCCGACGGTCATTCTAGGATTCAAAGACGCCAGTGGATCTTGGAAGATCATTTGAATCTCTTTTCGTTTTTGGCGTAAAGGCTCATCATCCAACTTTGTCAAATCTTGACCAAGCCAAAGAACTTCACCCTCAGTTGCTTCAACTAACCCGATAATCGCTCGAGCAAAAGTAGATTTACCGCAACCAGACTCACCAACAACACCTAGAGTTTCACCTTCGTATAAACGAACATTAACCCCATCAACTGCTTTTAAGTTAGCTGGTTTCGCCCATGGCCACACTGATTTAGACGCGATACTGAAGTGGACTTTTAAGTTTTTTACTTCCAAAAGAAGTTTTTTATCTGCTGACATTACCACGCTCCCTGATCAGAAAAACAAGCACGTAAACGACCATCACCAAATGGCTGAAGTATCGGTGCTTCTTGCTTACAACGGTCCATTACACGATGGCAACGCTCTTGATAAGGGCAGCCAGTAGGTAAGCGCAGTAAGTTAGGTGGATTACCAGGAATCGTTGGTAGTATATCGCCAACTTGATCTAAACGAGGGATCGCTTTGAGTAAACCTTCGGCATATGGATGACTTGGTTCATAAAATATTTCATTAACGGTACCGTACTCCATCGTACGCCCAGCATACATCACTAATACTTTGTCACAAGAACCAGCAACAACACCTAAGTCATGAGTAATCATGATAATTGCCGTATTAAATTCACTTTTCAGCTCATTCAACAACTGCATGATTTGCGCTTGAATCGTTACATCCAATGCCGTTGTTGGCTCATCTGCAATCAATAATTTTGGTCGGCATAATAATGCCATTGCAATCATTACTCGTTGACGCATACCTCCAGAGAACTCATGTGGGTACATGGTAATACGCTTACGAGCTTCAGGAATTTTAACCGCTTCTAACATTCGAACAGATTCTTCAAATGCCTCAGCTTTACCCATGCCTTTATGAAGCATTAATACTTCCATTAGCTGAGCACTGACTTTCATGTAAGGATTTAATGATGTCATCGGGTCTTGGAAAATCATTGCCATTTGTTCTGCACGAATTTTATTCAATTCGTGTTCTGGTAAATTTAAAACTTCTTTACCTTCAAATTTAGCACTGCCGGTAATAATGCCGTTTTTTGCTAATAGGCCCATTAATGCGAAAACAGTTTGAGATTTACCCGAACCAGATTCGCCAACAATGCCTAATGTCTCACCTTGCTCGAGTGAGAAATTTAAATCATTTACTGCAGTGACGTTGCCATCTTGAGTTGTAAACTCGACACGCAGATCTTTTACATCTAATAAACTCATAATTCTTTCCTGCTTAAATCCGTTAAATAATTAGCTGTCCATACAGAGGATTATCTGTCTTTTGGATCCAGCGCATCACGTAAACCATCACCTACATAGTTAAAACAGAACAAGGTAACAACCATAAAAAACGCAGGGAAAATAAGCTGCCAAATAGCCACTTCCATGGTTTGAGAGCCTTCTTGGAGCAACGCTCCCCAGCTCGTCATTGGCTCTTGAACCCCTAAGCCAAGGAAAGATAGGAATGATTCAGTTAAGATCATACTTGGGATAAGTAACGTTGAATATACCGCAACAATCCCTAATACATTAGGCACGATATGACGAGTAATAATACCCCACTTACTCACACCACAAACATGTGCCGCTTCAATGAATTCTTTACTTCGTAAACTCAATGTTTGTCCACGAACTATACGTGCCATATCAAGCCAAGCAATGGCACCGATCGCAACAAAGATCAGGATAATATTTCGACCAAAAAACGTCACTAGTACGATAACTAAGAACATGAATGGAACTGCGTATAGGATCTCAATAAAACGCATCATTACTCGATCGACTTTACCACCGACAAAACCAGAGGTTGCGCCATAAAGCGTACCGATAACCACCGCTACCAATGCACCTAAAATACCCACCATCAAGGAGATTCGACCACCAACCAAGGTTCGTACAAAAAGGTCTCGACCTAAACTATCAGTACCAAAAAGGTGCGTAAGGCTTGGTGCTTCGTGCAATGCATACCAATCAGTATCATCATAAGCGAATTGACTAAACATCGGTAAAAAGACAACAGAAAGTGTCATAATAATTAATACACATAGGCTGATCATCGCGGCTTTATTTCTCATAAAGCGTAAACGGGCATCCTGCCATAAACTACGACCTTCTATTTCTAGATTTTCAGAGAAACTCTCGATCGCTTCTAAATTTGCTTTTTTCGTTAACATGCGTCCGTTCCCCTATTAATAACGAATTTTCGGGTCAATTATTGCTAGCAATACATCAACGATAGCGTTGAAAAGAATGAATAGGAAACCAATCAAAATGGTGATCCCCATTACTAGTGAATAATCACGGTTAAACGCAGCATTCACAAACAATTTACCAATACCCGGTAAACCAAAAATGGTTTCAATAACTACCGAGCCTGTAATAATGCCGACAAATGCAGGTCCCATATAAGAAACAACCGGAAGTAATGCAGGCTTAAGTGCGTGCTTTAACACAATGTAACGGTAGCTTAATCCTTTCGCACGAGCGGTGCGGATAAAGTTACTGTTCAATGTTTCAATCATACTGCCGCGAGTAATACGAGCAAATGTCGCTATATATAAGAATGACATACCGAGAATAGGCAATAGCATGTATTTAAACGAGCCATCATGCCACCCACCAGCAGGAAACCAACCAAGTTCAATAGAGAATAAATAAATTAATGCGGGGGCTAACACAAAGGAGGGCATCACTACGCCTATCATTGCGGTGGACATAATACTGTAATCTAACCAGGTATTTTGCCTCAATGCGGCTAATGTACCGATAGATACCCCAAGTACAACCGTAAAAATAAAAGCAAAAAAACCTATTTTTGCTGATACAGGTAACGCTGCCTCAACCAGTTCGTTTACGGTGTAATCTTGATATTTAAATGATGGACCAAAATCGCCTTGAATAATATTTCCAAGGTAAGTCGTATATTGCTCAAAAACAGGTTTGTCTAAACCATATTTAGCATTGATGTTCGCCATTACTTCTGGAGGAAGCGGGCGTTCTGTAGAAAATGGATTACCCGGAGCAAATCTCATCAAAAAGAATGAGATAGTGATCAGCACCAACATTGTTGGAATGGCTTCAAGTATCCGTTTGATAATGAATTGAAACATAATTCATACTTCCAGTGTCTGTGACAAAAAATAATTAAAAGATGGATCTAGCCGCTACATACATTTCTGTATGCAGTGGCTTATACTTATAGTTTTTATTCGCTAAATTTATTTAGCTTTTATGTATAGGTCTTTCGAGTAGATTTTTTCTTCCGCATTTTCAACAGGGAAGCCACCTACTTGTGGAGATAATAGACGAGATTTTACGTACTGATAGATAGGTGCAATTGGCATATCTTTCGCTAGTAATTTTTCAGCTTCTAGATAAATTGCAGTACGTTCTTCTTCAGACGTTGAAGCTAATGCTTTTTCAATTAACGCATCATACTCAGCACTTCCGTAATGTTGACCGCCAGTTGTATTCTTACTAACCATTAATGTTAAGAAGGCAGATGCTTCATTGTAATCACCACACCAGCCAGCACGCGCTACTTCAAATTGACCTTGGTCTTTTGAATCTAGATAGGTTTTCCATTCTTGGTTTTCTAAAACAACTTCTAAGCCAAGAGTCTTCTTCCACATAGAACCGGCAGCGACTGCAATTTTCTTATGGTTTTCTGACGTATTGTATAGAAGAGTAAATTTAAGTGGATTTTCTGGACCAAATCCAGCTTCAGCTAATAGACGTTTTGCTTCAGCATTACGTTCATCTTGAGTCATTTTGCCGTAAGCTGGAAGCTCAGGGTTAAAGCCCGCTGTAATTTCTGGTGTTAAGAAATACGCTGGTTTTTGACCTTGACCTAAAATGACATCAGAAATAATTGGACGGTCAATAGCGTAAGAGATTGCCTTACGAACACGAACATCATCAAATGGTGCCTTTTTCGTATTGAATGAATAGTAATAAGTACACAGGCTACCAACAACTGAAACAGAATCTGGTTCTGCTTTTTTCAAACGCTTGAAATGTTCAACTGGTAATTCATTAGTAAAGTCGAGTTCACCCGAAAGAAAACGGTTCATTTCTGAAACCTGATTTTCAATAGGCAAGAACGTCACTTTAGTCAGTTTTGTATCTGCATTATCCCAATATTGCTCGTTACGAGTTAATTCTAAACGTTCATTCACAACCCATTTATTTACAACAAATGCGCCGTTACCTACGAAATTACCCGGTTTAGTCCACTGGTCACCAAATTCTTCGATTGTTGCTTTATGAACAGGCATCATTGTTGTATGCCCCATCATCATCACAAAATAAGGAACGGCAGTATCAAGCTGAACTTCTAGCGTATTTGCATCAATCGCTTTAACACCTAACTCACTTTTGTCTTTCTTACCTGCAACGATGTCTTTTGCATTCGCCATCTTAGTATATTCCATATACCAAGAGTATGGAGAAGCGGTTGCTGGATCAACGGCGCGTTGGAAGCTGTAAACGAAATCATCGGCAGTGACAGGATCACCGTTTGACCATTTAGCGTCTTTACGTAAATGGAAAGTGAATTTTTTGTTATCGGTAGTTTCCCAGCTCTCAGCAACGCCAGGAATGGTATTACCTGCCGCATCTTGATTAACAAGACCTTCAAGTAAATCACGAATAACGTGAGACTCAGGTACACCTTGAGATTTATGAGGATCAAGAGTGGCAACTTCTGTTCCATTACCACGAGTCAGTTCTTGAACGTCGGCATAAACAGAATCAGTTGATACTGCTTTTTCAGCAGGTTTCGTTTCTTTTACTGGTTGCTCTGCGGGTTTTTCTCCACAGCCAACAAGTGTTAGTGACAGGCCACCAAGCAAGATCGCTTGTGTAATTTTATTCTTATACATGCATTAACTCCAATACATTTTATTTAGCATCCATGACACTCTTCGGGCAAAACGACTTGCCAATCATTTATCATCTTAAAAACGTGAAATACGATCAAAAAATATAAAAACCTTCGAAGAATTGTGGGAAACATTATCAATCATTGAAGTAATTTGCCACATTTTTGTTACAAAACACCTAATAATTTTTTAAAAAAGCACAATTAGCAGTATAAATGACCACTTTGAAACACGACAACAACCTAGGGTATGGATAAAGACCTAAAAAATTGAAATTTCATACTCACTTGACTAATTAAACGTCAATGACAAGAAGATAAAGTCAATAAATCCGTAAATAAACAGATAAAAACTCCAAATAATAGCCGACAACCAAGCTCTAAGTGTTAATTATCAATAACAATTAAGCACCTTAATTAACGCAAGATATAAAGTTTACGTTTTAGATCGACTCTTCATTATTTAGATAAAATTACAAATCTAACATGTTGAATAGTCTAGCTTGCTGCCAAACTCTGCATCGTAATTGGCAATTTATAAAATATAGATAAAGATACTAGTAATGCTGAATTTTTCAGCAGTAATCCATTTAGGATTAATTTATCAAGGATGTTATTTATGTTTAAAAAGAAACTTGGGTTTTGCTCTGCAGCAATAACCCTTGCCCTATCCGCTCCAAGTTATGCTGCAGTTCCTGGCCAAGCCATTATTTCTTGGATGGAAAGTGATTTTTCAATTATCGAAGTAGATCAAGCTGCTACCTCTTATAAAGCACTAGTTACAATAAAAGAGTTTGCTGAAATCCCCGTCACTTGGGATCGTTGGTCTGGTGAATCGGCTGAAACATGGAAAGTTTTATTAAATGGTCAAATCGTTCATGAAGAAGCGATTGCAGCAACAGCATCACAAAAAGCCTCAACGGTTTTGCAAGTGAGACAAGGCGGCCAGTATGCAATGACAGTTCAGTTATGTAATGGCACAGGGGCAGCAGAAGAATGTAGTACAAGTGCACCTAAAGATATTGTAGTTGCAGATACCGATGGCAGTCATTTAGAACCATTACCAATGAATGTTGATCCTGCCAATGGAAATTACACCACTCCTACAGGTATGGTTTCTGGTGCTTATTTTGTGGAATGGGGCGTTTACGGTCGTAAATTTGCCGTAGACCAAATTCCAGCACAAAATCTAACTCATATTCTTTATGGCTTCATTCCTATTTGTGGCCCTAACCCCTCTTTAGGCGAAATAGAAAATGGAAACAGTTTAGCTGCATTAAATCGAGCTTGTGCTGGCACTCCTGACTATGAAGTCGTCATTCATGACCCATGGGCTGCGGTACAAATGCCACAACCTCAATCTGGTCATGTTCACAGTACTCCTTATAAAGGGACTTATGGTCAAATGATGGCGTTAAAACAACGCTACCCAGATCTTAAAATTGTTCCATCAATAGGCGGTTGGACATTATCAGACCCTTTCTATGACTTTGTTGATAAGCCCAAACGTGACATCTTCGTCGCTTCAGTTAAAAAATTCCTTAAAACATGGAAATTCTATGATGGCGTAGATATCGATTGGGAATTCCCTGGTGGTGATGGCGCAAGTGCAACCGGTGGTGATCCCGTTAATGATGGCCCAGCTTATGTTGCTCTAATGCAAGAACTAAGAGCGATGCTTGATGAGTTAAGTGCTGAAACAGGAAAAACCTATGAATTAACGTCTGCAATAGGTGCTGGTTACGATAAAATTGAAGATGTAGATTATGCTGCAGCCTCTCAATACATGGATTATATCTTTGCAATGACTTATGACTTCTTCGGCGGTTGGAATAATGTGGCTGGCCATCAAACTGCACTAAACTGTGGTTCTCATATGTCACAAGGTGAATGTGATGGCACTGGACTAGATGAGAAAGGCGAACCTCGTAAAGGCCCTGCTTATACAATCACTAATGCGATTGACTTATTACTTGCTCAAGGTGTTGACGCTAAAAAATTAGTCGTTGGTGCTGCTATGTATGCGCGTGGCTGGACTGGTGTTACACGTGAAAGCATGACAGATCCAACAAATCCAATGACTGGTGTTGGTAATGGTAAAGTAGCAGGATCTTGGGAAGCCGGTGTAATAGATTACAAAGATGTTGTATCTAATTACGTAAATAAAGCAGGCGTTGAAGTTGGTTATGATGATATTGCTCAAGCGGCATATGCTTATGACCCAAGCAATGGTGATCTAATCACTTATGATAATAAACAATCTGTACTTGCTAAAGGTGAATACGTTCGTTCACTCGGTTTAGGTGGTTTGTTTGCATGGGAAATTGACGCTGATAATGGTGATATTCTAAATGCAATGCAAGAAGGTCTTGCTGGTGACGGTACAGTAACTCCTCCTGCAAATAAAAAACCGATTGCTAATGCTGGAATCGATATTACAGTCACAGCTCCTGCAACAGTTCAACTTGATGGCTCTTTATCATCAGACAGTGATGGTAGCATTGCCTCTTATGCTTGGACTCAAATATCAGGACCTGCAGTAGCGTTAACTAACCAAAACACGGCGAGTGCTAGCTTTTTAACTGATAGTTTTGCTCAATCTGAAACTCTTCAATTTACACTAACAGTAACGGACGATAAAGGAGCGACGGCTTCTGACTCTATATCTATATCTGTAATTGTTGAAGGGACAGAACCAGTAAATTCGGCACCTGTTGCTGTCATTGTTGCTCCTAGCTCAGTAAATAAAGGGGACACTGTCACATTAGATGCATCGTCTTCTACAGATGCTGATAATGACCCATTAACATTTACTTGGACCATTCCATCTGGAATTAATGCAACGGTTGTTGGTTCTCAAGTAACCTTTACAGCAGGATCTTATACTATCGATACCCCGCTATCATTCTCTGTAATTGCTAATGATGGCCAAGCATCAAATACCACAAGCACTATTATTACTGTGCTTAAAGATGCAGCTGAACCACCTGTAACTTGTGAAAATGCTTGGGATTCTTCTGTAATATACACAGGTGGCGATCAAGTATCACAAGGCAGTAAAGTATGGGAAGCCAAATGGTGGACAAAAGGTGATAGCCCGTCAACTTCTGGTGAATGGGGCGTGTGGAAAGAAGTAGGTACATCTACTTGTAACTAATACCAACCTATATAACAAATAAAAAAGGCCAAATTCATGACACTGAATTTGGCCTTACTTTCTTTATCCATTAAAACTAAGCGTAATTACTTACCTAATGCTTCTTTGTAGTGAGTACGGCAAACAGATACATATAACTCATTACCACCAATCGCGACTTGATCACCATCGGCTATCGCTACACCATGTTCATCAGTACGAATAACCATGTTCGCTTTACGACCACAATGACAAATCGTTTTTAATTCAACTAATTTATCTGCCCATGATAATAAATACTTACTGCCTTCAAATAGCTCACCTAAAAAGTCAGTACGTAAGCCATAACATAACGCTGGGATATGCAATTTATCAACGACTTCTGTTAATTGGTAAACTTGTTCTTTCGTTAAAAATTGGCACTCATCGATTAATACACAGTGAATCTTTTTTTCTTCATGGAGTGTTTTAATACTTTCAAACATATTCATGTCTGTATTAAATAAATGCGCATCGGCATCTAAGCCAATACGAGAGCTCACTTTCCCCACGCCATAGCGATCATCAATAGCGGCAGTGAAAATCACAGGGTTCATTCCGCGTTCTTGGTAGTTAAAAGACGATTGAAGAAGTGTTGTTGATTTACCCGCATTCATTGCTGAGTAATAAAAGTACATTTGAGCCACAAATGTGTCCTCTATTAAAGTTTAATACTTAAAAGTTTTGTAATAAAAAAGGCTGGAAAAACCAGCCTCTTCATAAAAAATATGCCGAGATTACTTACGACGCCATGTCGTCCCTTCTGGGCCATCTTCTAAAACAATGTTTAATGCTGCAATCGCATCACGAGCCGCATCAGCTGCTGCCCAATCTTTTGCTGCACGAGCATCATTACGTGCTTTAATTAAGGCTTCAATTTCAGCAACTTCATCGTCACTGCCATTATCACCTTGTAAGAAGGCCTCTGGATCTTGGGGTAACAAACCTAATACATCCGCTAGCTCACGCATTAATGCGCCTAATTTCGATGCTGCTTCTATATTTTCTGTTTTTAGGCGGTTTACTTCACGAGCCATTTCAAACAGAACAGAATAAGCTTCTGGTGTATTAAAGTCGTCATTCATCGCCGTAGAGAAACGGGTCACAAACTCTTCTCCGCCTGCTGGCGTAACAGTTAGATCAAGACCACGTAAAGAGGTATATAAACGCTCTAACGATGCACGAGCTTGATTTAAATTGTCTTCACTGTAATTTAATTGACTACGATAATGACCAGACATTAAGAAGTAGCGTACTGTTTCTGAATCGTAATGCGCTAATACATCACGGATAGTAAAGAAGTTGCCTAATGATTTAGACATCTTTTCACGATCAATCATCACCATACCACTGTGCATCCAAGTATTAACGTACTTAGAATCATGTGCACAACATGATTGAGCTATTTCATTCTCATGATGAGGGAACATTAAATCAGAACCACCACCGTGAATATCAAAGTGGTTGCCCAAAATAGAAGAGTTCATTGCAGAACATTCAATATGCCATCCTGGACGGCCTGGCCCCCACGGTGATTCCCATGTAGGTTCCCCTGGTTTAGACATTTTCCATAATACGAAGTCCATGCCACTGCGTTTTACGCTTGCTTCTTCAATAGTGATACGAGAGCCAGCTTGAAGTTGCTCAAGATCTTGACGAGAAAGACGACCGTATTCGTCGTATTTTTTAACTTCAAACATTACATCACCATTTGATGCAACATAAGCAAAGCCACGTTCAATCAAACGTTCAACTAATTCTACAATTTCAGTGATGTATTCTGTTGCTCTTGGTTCAACATCTGGACGTTTCATATTGAGTGCATCAAAATCAGCATGCATATCTGCAATCAAACGCTCAGTTAACACATCACATGTTTCGCCATTCTCAGCAGCTCGTTTAATAATTTTATCGTCAATATCGGTAATGTTACGAACGAAAGTAAGATCGTAACCTAAAAAACGTAAATAACGAGAAATTACATCAAAAGAGACAAACGTACGACCATGACCAATATGACACAAGTCGTAAATCGTAACCCCACACACATACATACCGATTTTCCCTTCGGTAATTGGTTTAAATTCTTCTTTTTGACGTGTAAGTGAGTTATATATTTTCAACATGCTCTTTTTTTACTCATTATTTGTTTAAAGGATATATAAAGGCTATTAAACCTATATTAAGTAATGATAGCAAGAAAATTCCCTGTAGATCCTCCTTAATCTTAGGTAAAATCAAATTCTATTTAAATACAATTACAAAGGTAATTTCATGATCATCCTTCACACATCTTTTGGTGACATCACAGTTAAACTTCACGAAGATAAAGCACCAGCAACTTGTGCTAACTTCTTACAATACTGTCAAGAAGGTTTCTACGACAACACTCTTTTCCACCGTGTAATTGATGGCTTTATGGTTCAAGGCGGCGGCATGACAGCTGGTCTTGAAGAAAAAACTAGCCGTGCAACAATCAAAAACGAAGCAAACAATGGCCTAAGCAACAAAGTAGGCACATTAGCAATGGCTCGTACTATGGAGCCGCATTCTGCTAGCTCTCAGTTCTTCATCAACGTAAATGACAACAAATTTTTAGACTTTAAATCAGAGTCTTTAGATGGTTGGGGTTACTGTGTGTTTGCTGAAGTTGTTGAAGGCATGGACATAGTAAACAAAATTAAAGGTGTTGCTACAGGTAACTACGGTTACGTACACCAAGATGTTCCAGTTGAAGAAGTCTTCATTACTGGTACTACAATTACAGAATAATTCTGTTTTTATGCCGGTTCTAATATCTAGAACTGGCATCTTCCTTATAGAAAAAGCATTTTATGACTATATTATTTATCTCTGATCTCCACCTCTCCCCTATTAGACCTGAAATCACCGATTGCTTCCTAGACTTTATGAGCAATGAAGCTATTCATGCAGAAAAGCTTTACGTATTAGGTGATTTATTTGAATTCTGGATTGGCGATGATGATAATTCACCATTTAATGTTGTAATTAAAGATGCATTTAAAGCGTTAACTCAACAAGGAGTAGAGTGCTACTTCATTCAAGGAAATAGAGATTTCTTATTGAATAAGCGTTTTTGTAAAGAAACGGGAGTACAACTTTTAGATGACCATACTGTTATTGACATCGATGGTGAAAAAGTACTGATCATGCACGGCGATACACTCTGTATTGATGACATCAAATATCAAGAGTTTCGCGCTAAAGTTCACCAACCATGGTTACAATGGGTATTTAATCGCATCCCACTATTCATTCGTCAACGCATCGTTAAAAACGTACAAGATAAAATCAAAGAGAAAAAACAAATTAAAACACTGTCCATTATGGATGTGACACAAAGTGAAGTTCAAAAAGTAATGCTTGAGGAAGGTGTAAAAAGACTAATTCATGGTCATACTCACCGTCCTGACACTCATTTTTTTAGTTGTAATAATCAAGAAATGATTCGTATTGTTCTCGGTGATTGGTACACCCAAGGATCTATACTCGAGTATAAAAACAGTATATACACGCTTCACAATAAGAATTTTAAATAAATAATATTAATTACTCACTCTTATTCAACATAAGGAGAATCATGGTCTTTTCTTAATAAAGAGATTATGATTAAGCCAGATTCGATTCAACACGCTGTAGAGAATAACGTTTATGTATTCATATGTTGCTCGTCAACCTATCTTAGACATCAAAAAAAATACGATTGGTTACGAATTATTATTCCGAGATGGTCCCAAAAATACGTTTCCAGCAGTAGAAGCAGAAGAAGCGACAAGTCGATTACTATCAGACCACTTTCTTAGCTCGCAGTGTAATGCAACCAATGACAAATTAGGCTTTGTAAATTTCCCTCAACAAAGTCTCATTAATTTAGTTCCAATGCTATTTAACGCTCATAATTTAGTGGTTGAAATCCTTGAAGATTGCATCCCAAATCAAGACTTACTTAATGCAGTAAAAACCCTTTCAGAGCGTGGCTATAAATTAGCACTTGATGATTTTGAACCAAATCCTCAATGGACTCCGTTTTTGCCTTATATCGATATTATTAAGTTTGATATTCGCACTACGCCTATTTTAAAAGCTAAATTATTCATTCGTCATTGTACAAAATATAATATTTCTTTCTTAGCTGAGAAAGTAGAGACTTATGAAGAATTTGAACAAGCGAAAGCCGCTGGATTTATCTACTTTCAAGGCTACTTTTTTAGTAAGCCAGAAATGTTACAACAACGAGCAATTCAGCCAAATCAATTATCGATAATGCAGTTGTATAAAGAAATTTCAGCGCCAATTGTTGATTTTAACGCCGTAGAAAAACACTTAGTTCAAGATGTATCATTGTCTTATAAATTACTGCGTTTTGTTAATGCATCTTCGATTATTGACAAGCCAATTACCTCTTTTAAGCAGGCTCTTGTTTATTTGGGTGAGACGAAATTACGTCAATTTGTATCTCTTGTTGCCGTCGCTCATGCAACACAACATAAACCACAATCTCTCTATACGCTTTCAATACACCGTGCAAAATTATGTGAGTTGATTGTAAATAAAACCAATATAGATCTCGAACCAAGCCAAGCATTCTTGGTGGGTTTATTCTCACTACTCGAACCTTTGTTAGATCAACCTTTGAACAGCCTGATTCAGCATCTGCCTATCTCGACTGAAATAAAGCTAGCGCTAACAGAACGTCAAGGCTCTTTGGGTAAGTTAATTTTAGCCATCGAGAGCTATGAAAAAGCAAATTGGACTACGGTATCTCAATGTTGTATTGCTTTGAAAATTACTGAACAAGAATTTACAGCCTGTTATAAAGAGTCTGCCGAATGGGTAGATGACATAGCAAAATAGAGAACGAATTTTATAATGTCTAAAACGAATCATTGTCCGTGTGGCAGCAAAAAAAACTATTCTATTTGTTGTGAGCCAATTCATAACAACCATGAATTAGCAAAAACACCAGAATTACTAATGCGTTCTCGTTACAGTGCTCACGTAAAACAATTAACTCAATATATTATCGATACCTACCATCCGTCTTGTCACGCAGAAGAATTTAGAGAAGGTATAGAAGAATCTATAGAGCTTGATTGGCGAAAACTGAAGGTAGTCTCTTCATACTTATCAGAGACTAGCGATGGTGAAGGATTTGTTTCCTTTAAAGCAACCTATTCTGAAAATGGGCAATTACATCAATTAAAAGAACACTCTCGCTTTCTAAAAGAAAACGGAAAGTGGTACTACGTTGATGGTGAGATTGAATAAGCCATACCCTCACATTTAAATACATCAAAGCCTAATATTCGTATCAGGCTTTTTTATTTCGATTAAATCAAAAAAACGAGAGTCATAAGACTCTCGTTTGTATTTTTATAATTCTATATCTTTACTATGGTTTATCTTAGATCAGAACTTCTTAGAGATAAGTGCTGAACCTGCAATAATCGCAACACCTAACAGCATGATTGGGCCTTTACCACCGTCAAAACCAGATGAGATACCCATAAATGCAACGATTGCGATTGCAACAGGGATTATGTACTTAACTAATACATACCATAGGCCAAATAGTGGAAATTTAATTTCGCCGCCATTGGTTACTTCATCTTCAAGATCTTCACGCTTCAATCTCCAACCAGCGAAGATACATACCAACATACCGCCAACGGCTAGGAATATCTTATCGGTTAATAAGTCAAAGATATCAAACGCACCAGTCTCAAACAGTGTTGGACCGAGGCCACCTAAAGATAATGAAGCAAATATACATAAAATAGCCATTACTGAACTTGCAGCAATTACCGCTTTAATTCGAGTAAATTTCTTCTCATCAATTAAGTAAGAAACGACTACTTCTAATAGAGATACTGAAGATGTCAATGCAGCTACACTTAAACCAACAAAGAACAACAGCGCGAGTAGAAGACCAATCAAACCGCCCATTTCTGCGAATATTTGCGGTACAACAACAAACACTAAACCAGGACCCGCAGTTGGTGCCATTCCAAATGCAAACATTGCTGGGAACATAGCGACACCAGCAAGAACAGCAACCCCCGTATCCATTGCCGTAACCATCGCGGTTGTCTGAACTAGGTTCTCTTTCTTCTTCAAGTAAGAGCCATAAGTCATCATACAACCCATACCAAGTGATAATGAGAAGAACGCTTGACCTAATGCCGCAAGAATTACATTACTGTCAATTTTAGAAAAATCAGGGCTAAACAGAAAATCAAGACCTGCCATCGCACCAGGAAGCATTAGACCTTTTACAGAAACAATTATTAAAATAATAAATAATAAAGGCATTAATATTTTGCCGGCTTTCTCTATACCGCCAGAAATACCTTTCATTACAATAATAATATTTAGAAGTAGGTATAAGCCCATCCACATAAGTGGCTCTACCGGATTAGAGATAAAAGCACCAAAGCTATCACCAATAGCGGCCGGAGTGTCTAACAGACCCGTACCCACTTTAGCAATATAAGCAACGGCCCAACCACCGACTACAGGATAGAAACCCATAATCAATAAGCCACTAACGACACCAATAACACCAGCAAAAGTCCAGCGACGATCTGTCGATTTAAACGCGCCTACTGCTGATTTTTGAGTACGACGACCGATAGCAAACTCAGTCAACATCACACTAAAACCAATGAAAATCACAAAGAAAAGATAGATAGCAACAAACGCACCACCACCATTTTCTCCCGCTGTATAAGGGAATTTCCATATATTACCAAGACCAACAGCAGAACCTGCTGCCGCCATTACAAATCCTAATTTTGATCCCCAAGTATCACGGGGGTTAGTGGTATTACTCATAGCCACAATTCTCCAATTATTCTATATCGTTGTATATGCACTGTGTTTGTATATGAGCATCAAAATGGTGTACAAAAAAGTATACACTTATAAAAAGTTGGTTAACGCTCAATGTTGCAAGTAAAACAGTTTGAGAATAAAATTGAAACCCCTTAGGTTACATTTTTTAACGTATACCTCCTTTTTTTAACTTAAATGTACATAAAGCAATCAATTTACTTTGTTCTCATTTACTTTATTTTGTAATTTTTCCCTTCCTCACCTACTCTTTTCCTGTAACTCCTGATTTAATAGAGATTCATTTACTATTTCAACGACAAAGGCTAATGGATAAATTTTATCAAGCACTTACTCTTATTGGTTTTATCTTATACTGGCTTCTCGTTGCCGGTGTAACCATTCGTGTTGTTTTTAAACCAAGGTCCGTTGGTGTTTCCTTAGCTTGGTTAATGATTATTTATATTATTCCTGTGCTAGGAGTATTGGCGTATTTCTTAATTGGCGAACTCAATTTAGGACGAACTCGTGGAGAGCGAGCAAAAGCGATGTTTACTCCTTATGAAGAGTGGTTTGCACAAGTTCACCATTGCCAACATCATCAACCTAACTCTATCTCCCATCGAATTTCATCAATACACAACCTGTGCTCTAATAGAGTAGGTATTCCCGCTCTCAGTGGGGACACTCTTTCGTTACTTAATACTCCATCAGAAATTTTAACCGCTATTATTCAAGATATTGAAAAATCTGAATATGAAGTCAATATGGAATTTTATATTTGGCACCATGGAGGCCTAGCGGACAGTGTTGCAAGTGCATTAATTAAAGCAGCCAAACGAGGGGTTACCGTTAATGTTCTTTTAGATTCAGCGGGAAGTATCGACTTTTTCAAAAGCCATTGGCCAAAACTACTTAGAAACTCAGGTGTTAATATTGTAGAAGCGTTAAGTGTAAGTCCATTCCGTATGTTTTTTCGCCGATTAGACCTGCGACTACATCGTAAAATTGTTGTTATCGATAATAAAATAGCTTACACCGGTTCAATGAATTTAGTCGACCCACAATACTTCAAACAACAATCGGGAGTGGGCCAATGGGTTGATGTTATGGTCCGAATTACGGGTCCTAACGTCGCGGTTTTAAATACAATTCACGCATGGGATTGGGAAGTAGAAACTGGTATCCGTGAATTGCCTGCCCCTCCTGAATGTCAAATATCAATTGACCCATTCAACCATACAACTCAAGTAGTTCCATCAGGACCAGGTATGCCTGATGATATAATTCAACAAGTCTTAATTACCGCGATTAATCAAGCAAGAACATCCCTTACTATCACTACACCTTATTTTGTCCCAAGTGAAATACTACTGCACACTTTACGAACAACGGCTCATCGTGGTGTTGAAGTGAAATTAATTTTACCTAAAAAGAACGATTCATTAATGGTTAGTTGGGCATCAAAATCCTTCTTTGAAACGCTATTAAAGGCAGGCGTTCAAATTTACGAATTTAACGGTGGTTTACTGCATACTAAATCTGTCGTGATTGACCATAGCTATTGTATTATTGGTACAGTGAATTTAGACATGCGCAGTTTTTGGTTAAACTTTGAAGTCAGTTTAATTGTCGATGACCCAGAGTTTACTAAACAGTTATCGTGGGTTTTAAACAGTTACTTAGATCAATCTACCCCTATAGAATTAAACGAATGGCAACAGCGTAATTTACCTCATCGTTTTACTGAACGTTTCTTTTCAATGTTTAGCCCACTACTTTAATCGTTAATTACGCATAAATAGTTAATTACTCATAGAAAAAAGCCCATCACAAAGTGACGGGCTTTTTTCTATCATATTTTTATTAACGAATACCGCTTAAAAACTCATGTCTTGTCGCTGGAATACTTTTAAATATCCCACCAAGAGCTGTCGTTGTTGTGCTGCTAGTTGCATCCATAACACCACGAGATTTAACACAATAATGCGTCGCTTCCATCGTTATAGCCACATCATCACTACCAAGTAAGGTTTGCAGCGCAACTAAAATTTGCTGAGTCATACGTTCTTGGACTTGAGGGCGCTGCGCAAAGAAACGAACAATGCGGTTAATCTTTGATAAGCCAATAATTTTCTGACGAGGAATATAAGCAACCGTTGCTTTACCATCAATCGTAACTAAATGATGCTCGCAAGTACTAGTCAGAGTAATATCGTTAACTCTTACCATCTCATCACAATTCATTTTGTTTTCAATAACAGTAATTTTAGGGAAATTGGCGTAATCTAAACCAGAGAAAATCTCATCAACGTACATTTTCGCAATTCGGTGAGGCGTTTCCTCTAAACTATCATCACTAAGATCAAGACTTAACAGCGTTAAAATTTCACGCATGTGTTCTTCTATACGCTCTTTTTTCTCTTCACGACTAATTCCATTTTCCTTCATTGGCGTCTCAAGACCACGCGCGATAAGGGCATCACGCACTAAAATGGCTGATTCACTGAATGATGACATCGTATACTCCAAATAACCTAATCAATTGAACTTTGCTAAGGATACCTGCTCTGTCAGATAAATACACCCTGATTTTACTGGGTCTATTAGATGTTCAGCGGTAAAATATGATAATGTGCAGTCATTATTACTATTAATTTAGAGAGTATCATAATGGATTGTTGCGCAACTCAAGGTTTGATCCCCGTAGAAACAGCTTTAGACACCCTTTTATCTCAAGTTTCCCCTATCTCAAATACAGTGGTATTACCGCTTTCTGATGCGATTGGTTTTGTTTTAGCTGACGATATTTGCTCTCCAATTAATGTACCTCCATTTGCTAATTCCGCGATGGATGGTTATGCCGTTCGTATCTCTGATTTAGAGCAATCATTAACGCTGCCTCTTGCCGGTAAATCTTTTGCTGGTATCCCCTTTGACGGCGAATGGGCAACACAAACCACTATCAGAATCATGACGGGTGCAAAAATCCCTACAGGTTGTGACGCCGTTATTATGCAAGAACTAACGTCAGATTCAGATGGTAACATTACGTTTGATCTTTCTTTAACTGATGTTAAACCACAAACAAATATTCGCCCAATTGGGGATGACGTTGCTCAGGGTCAAACCGTTTTAGAAAAAGGCCACAGATTAACACCACGAGACATTCCTCTAATTGCTTCTTTAGGTATTAATGATATCCCTGTCGTAGCAAAACCAAAAGTTGCCTTCTTCTCTACGGGTGACGAGCTAAAACCGTTAGGTCAACCATTAGAAGATGGTCAGATCTACGACAGTAACCGCTATGGTATTAAGGTATTAATTGAACGTTTTGGCTGTGAGGCGATCGACTTAGGCATTATCCCTGACTGCCCAGAAACACTAAGAAAAGTATTCTTAAAAGCAGATAAAGAAGCAGATGTAGTGGTTACTTCTGGTGGCGTAAGCGTTGGTGAAGCTGATTATACAAAAGACATTTTAGATGAACTTGGTCAAATTGGCTTTTGGAAGCTCGCGATTAAACCTGGTAAACCGTTCGCCTTTGGTAATTTACCAAATTCTTATTTCTGTGGACTGCCAGGTAACCCTGTCTCTGCCATGCTAACCATGTATGTTTTGGTTCAGCCAATGTTAGCAAAATTAGCAGGTCATTCGTCATGGGAAGCACCAAAATCCATTCCAGCCGTCGCTACAACGCTATTTAAAAAACGCCCTGGACGCACAGATTATCAACGTGGTATATATTCAATTAATGCCCAAGGACAATTTGAGGTAGCTACGACAGGAAACCAAGGTTCAGGGGCATTTAGCTCAATGAGTATTGCGAATTGTTTTGTCGTATTAGAGCGTGAACGTGGCCGTGTTGAATCCGGTGAAATGGTAAATATTGAATTATTTAACTCTTCTTTATATTAAGAGCGTTTGTAATGTCTGAATTAACTGATCAAGAAATGCTGCGCTACAACCGTCAAATTATTCTACGAAATTTTGATTTTGATGGACAAGAACGCTTAAAAGAAAGCGCGATTCTGATTATCGGCGCAGGGGGTTTAGGTTGTGCCTCAAGTCAGTATTTGGTTGCGGCTGGCATAGGAAAGATCACCCTTGTCGATGATGATGTGGTTGAACTCTCTAACTTGCAGCGACAAGTATTACACTGCGATGACACTATTGGCGATAAGAAAGTAGTTTCTGCCCAGAAGGCCTTGAATCGAATTAATCCTTATTGCACGATTAAAACAATAGGTAACCGATTGTCTGATGATGAGTTACGCACACTGATTAACGATCATGATTTAGTCTTAGATGGTACTGATAACGTTGATACTCGCAATCAGCTAAATCGTTTATGTTTTGAATCAAAAACACCATTAGTATCTGGTGCTGCGATTCGCATGGAAGGTCAAGTCAGTGTTTATACTTATCAAGATAACGAGCCCTGCTATCAATGCCTAAGTAGCTTATTTGGCCAACAGGCTCTAACTTGTGTGGAAGCCGGTGTCATGTCACCTGTTGTTGGGATTATTGGCGCAACTCAAGCTTTGGAAGCAATTAAAGTATTAGCTAATTATGGTCAACCATTAATTGGAAAATTATTAATTTTAGATGCGCTTTCAATGAATTGGCGCGAAATGAAATTAATGAAACAACCTTCATGCTCGGTGTGTTCTATATAAAGGCTTACGATAGGCTATAGGCCATTTCTTTAAAGCTACTTATTCTACAATAAGTAGCTTTAACTAACCGTGTTACAGCAAATCCTATTTCGTTTTTCTTTCGCTTTATACAATTGAATATCGGCTTCATGGTAGAGCTGATCAATATTTTTAATGTTTTTATCAGCAACAATACAACCAATTGAAACGGTTAAAAATTTAGATATTGAACTTAAATCATGTTCGATTTTTTTTGCCTCGAGTAATTCTTGAATATGATTAGCCATTTGTTCAAGGCTATTCATTGAACAATCAGGCAAACAAACGGCAAACTCTTCTCCCCCAACACGGCAAAAAGATATCCCCGAGATATTTTCAACTGCTTCATTCAAAATACCCGCAAAGCTCAACAATGCTTTATCCCCCTGTAAATGCCCATAGCGGGTGTTATAGAGTCCAAAAAAATCGATATCAAGTAGAATCACTGCTATATGAGATACTCTTGGGGTGTTTAATATCTGATTAAATTTTTTTTCAAACTGCCGACGATTACCAAGCCCTGTTAAAGGGTCTTTCAAAGACAATACTTCCAATTGTTTATTCATTACTTCAAGTTGCTTTGTTCTTGCTTTAATTTTCAATTCTAATTCTTTATTTAGTTTTTCTAACCTTTCAGTGGCTTGAGTTCGTTGTAATACTTCACTTAACGTAGAAATGAATAGGTTAATTATCTCCCTTTTTTCGGTGCTCAATATCTTTTTCGTTAAAAAATTATCTACAATTACAAAAGCAAATGGTTTCTTATCTGTCGTTTGTATTAACGCAATGCCTTTACAACCAAAACCGATTACTTTCATATCATGGAAAATGGGGGCTGATTCTGTATATATTAATGTTTCTGGTTTATCTATCGCTTCTTGGACTACATCTAAATTTTCACTATAGAAATAAGATTCATCAACGGTATTACCTTGCTGATCGGTTCCCCATGTTCCTTGCAAACTCGTACAATCTTCGTTAGTCAATAAAATGCCAAGGCGATCTATTCCTAAATGCTTAATAGCAAAAGAAACCGCACTTTGACACACATCACTTAATGTTTCGCAACGAGAAAAACCAACCACACTAATATTCAACAACCGAACTGCTTGCTCTCTCCGCTTTCTAATATAAATTTGTGACAATAGTGCGGCAAAATACTTCAGTATTTCTTGTTGATAAATAGTAATAGGCCCACGATGTATATAATTATCTAATGCAATCCATCCAACAGGGTAACTTTCCCCTCTTAATATAAGCATTGCATTCCACCCCTCTCCTACCACCTCTCCTGCTGTATAAAGCGGTGCTGGTTCGATGACGGCTAATGTTTCAGAGTGACTGTATAACGCTTCAAGATAAAATGGATCTAACTGATTCAAATTATATGATTTATGGTGCTCTCTAACCGTTTCTCCGCGCTCATTTGTTCCATACGTACTGCTAAAAGATCCTTGCTTATAATCCAATAACATAAATACACTTCGATCAAACCCCATATCATCTCGAACCGCTTCTATTGCAGCTTTAAATAATTCATCTAACGTTTCTAATTTCGATAAGCTAAGTGACAAATTTTGTACTAATTTAATTTTATCAAGAAATTCGTCTCGTTCTTTTATCTCATCTAGGTACTTAGCTGCTCTTATATCCCTTAAACGAATATCATTATGGGTATTCCTTTCGGCTCTTATACATTGCCATTGAGATGCTGCAATGTATAAGAAGTCTACTTTATTTTGTTCGATAAGAGCTTCAGGAGGGGGCTTTATATTATCAACAATTAAATACGTTCTATTGGACCGATGACTATCCAGTACAAACAAACAAGTACCGTGATTTAATACTTGTCGATAATCCCAACCAATAGTATTGCTCGATATAGGAACAAGACCGTCGCTACTCATGAATTTATTCGCCCACGACCAAAGACTCATTGGGACGCTCTCTAAGGGGAGGTGCTCACCATAAGTATATTCTTCGTGGTAGTCATAACTGTCTTTACAGAAAGTGATAATAGACGCTGAAGTGACTTCGAAATTTAACGAAAAGTACCAAAACAAAAGATCCGAAATGATTTTTTCATCATTACATTGAATTATTTTTTGCTCTAACGTCTGCCTATTTTTGGTATTGGTTAGTTCAAGATTCTGAATCATTTTTATTTATCAGCACTCAATTCGGATTAATACGTAATAATGCATATTTTCCTTAAAATATGCGAATTAACTAATGACTTAGTTCTTCTATTTGCGAAACAGCTCAATAAAAAACAATGAAATAACAAATAATTACATTATAAAAATTCAAAAATTACGCATTAATCTATTGATAATAAAGAAAATAAGATTTTTCCATAAAGAAATTTTTTATCGTTGATTCTTCTTCTTAAAAAGAGATAACTAGAATACTTTGATCTTTGAAAAAATAGGCTAAAGTACAAAAATAAAGACATCTCAAAAAAAATAAATTTCCTTCTGTCATACACTTTTAAGAAAACTGAAATATTACTGTCACATAAGTTTTCTAAAGTGGCCTCGTCAACTTAATCCGGCACGTATGCCTCATAAAGGAAATGAAAATGAAAAAGTCAGTTATCGGCGCACTAGCAATTCTGAGTTCAGTAGTAGCATTACCAGCATCAGCGAAAGAAACTATTTCTGCCGTTGGTTCAAGCAGCGTGACCCCTCTTATGGAAGTGTTTTCTGAAACTTACATGAAAGAACATTCAAATGTATATATCGAAGTTCAAGGCCCGGGCTCTTCTGCTGGTGTAAAAGCAGCAAAAAATGGGTCTGCGGATTTAGGTATGTCATCACGAAATCTAAAAGCATCAGAAAAAGAAGCGACATTAAAAGAATTAGTGGTTGCACACGACGGCATCGCTGTTGTGGTTAACCCAAGTAATACACTTAAAGGCCTAACGTCAGAGCAAGTTACAGCCATCTACAAAGGTGAAGTGACAAACTGGAAAGAAGTGGGTGGCGAAGATAAACCAATCGTTGCAATTACTCGTGACACGGCATCAGGCACTCGTGGCGCATTCGAAGACATCATGAGCCTTAAGAAAAAAATCTCAGGCATGAAAGTATCGGCTATCTCTCAACGAGCTCAAGTAGCAAATGGCAACGGCGCGCTAAAAACAATGGTGGCAAGCAACCCATACGCTATTGGTTATATCTCTTTAGGTACCGTAGATAGCTCAGTTCATGCTCTTTCTATCGATAACGTAGTACCAAGCGTTGCTGATATTAAAAATGGCACATACAAAGTATCTCGTCCTTTCCTTGTTCTGTACCGTGAAGGTAAGCCTTCAGCTGAAACTCAACAATTCCTAGACTGGATGACAGCAGAGACCGCTCAAAAACTAGTAGAAAAGAAAGGTTACATCTCAGTTAACTAATTACCACCCTATTTGCCTGACCTGTGAAGGTCAGGCTTTTTCCATTTCGAATTTTTCGACATGTGAGTATTTATTATGACCATCGCAATGAATAATCCAAATACAATAAATAACGACAAGCCTTCAAAAAGCCCGTTGAGACAAAAAAAGCGAGTGGATTGGAGAGAGCGCATTTTCCATGGCTTATTTTTAAGCTGTGCTGTTATTGGTATTGTTTCACTGGCAACAATTGCTTACTTTATTGTTAAAGAAAGTATCCCTGCATTTCAACAAGTCGGCGTAAGCGGCATTGTATTTGGCCAAGACTGGCTGCCACCCGCTCTTTATGGTGTTTTCACCATGATCGTCGCATCCGTTGTTTCTACCTTTGGTGCCGTTCTCGTCGGTGTTCCAATCGGTATCCTTACGGCTATTTTTATCGCTGAAATCGCGCCTAAACGCCTTGCCGATATTATCCGCCCAGCGGTTGAATTACTGGCTGGCATCCCATCAGTTGTTTATGGCTTCTTCGGTCTAGTTATCATCGTTCCATTAATTCAAGATATATTTCAAGTCCCTGCAGGTAACACCATTCTTGCTGGTATTATTGTTTTGGGTATTATGATTTTACCTACCGTAATTACGGTATCAGAAACATCCATCAGAGCCGTCCCTGCAACCTATAAAGAAGGTTCCCTAGCACTTGGGGCATCTAAGATATTTACTATTTTCCGAATTCTTCTTCCTGCTGCTCGCTCAGGCATTATGACCGGCGTCATCCTAGGTATTGCTCGTGCGCTAGGTGAAACCATGGCAATCATTATGGTAATGGGTAATGCCCCTGCAATGCCTGAAGGTATCTTAGATTCAGCGCGTACATTAACCGCAAACATTGCGATTGAAATGTCATACGCAAGTGGCATCCATGCCAGTGCTCTATATGCAACAGGCGTAGTATTACTCGTCTTTATCATGTCTCTAAATGGCATTCTTCTTTATCTAAATCGTGAAACAGCGAGATAAGACAATGAATAAATTAAAAAAACAACGTCATATTAAAGACCAGATTGCCGCAGGATTAATTTGGCTATCTGCATCTATTACCGTCGGTTTTCTTTTTTGGATAATGTGGTACATCTTATCAAATGGCCTACAGCACGTAAGCTGGTCATTCATTACTGATAATTACACTCGTACTGGTGAAGAGCACGGTATCTTCCCAATGATCGTGGCCACCCTCTACATGGTATTAGCTTCAATTGCAGTTGCAGCACCACTTGGGATAATGACGGCCATCTATTTAACCGAATACGCAAAAGTAGGCAGTAAACTCGTTAAAGTCATTCGCTTCTGTACCGAGTCATTAGCTGGTATTCCATCGATAATCTTTGGTCTATTTGGTATGACTTTCTTTGTGGGTATTTTAGGATTAGGTTTCTCAATTTTATCCGGCGCACTTACGCTGAGTATTTTAATCTTACCTGTGATTATTCGTACAACAGAAGAAGCATTAATGGCCGTACCTCAAACCTTTAGAGAAGGCTCTTATGGTTTAGGTGCATCAAAAATCTATACAATTTGGCGCTTAATATTACCAAGCGCAATGCCAGGTATTTTAACCTCTGTTATTTTAAGTATTGGTCGTGTTATTGGTGAATCTGCGCCGGTATTCTTAACCGCGGGGATGGTGGCACGTATTCCTGATTCATTGCTTGATTCAGGCAGAACATTAACCGTTCATCTTTACAAATTAACCACTGAATTATTTACTATCGAAGAATGGAATCAAGCTTACGCAACAGCGACAGTATTGATTGTTCTTGTATTAATAATTAACACGCTAACGAAGCTATTGGCTCGAAAAATCAATAAAGCGTCTTAATTAATCGATTTATTATCTATCACTAATTATTGACTGATTGCACGGTATAAGATGCGATCAGTAAGGAAAACACAATGAACAAATTTAATATTGAAAACCTAGATCTTTTTTACGGACAAAACCAAGCATTAAAAGGCATTAACTTACCGATCCCTGCAAAACAAGTAACTGCACTGATCGGCCCTTCTGGCTGTGGAAAATCAACGTTATTACGTTGTTTAAATCGCATGAATGATTTAATCCCTGGCGTAAAAATTACGGGGTTTGTTAGCTTAGATGACCATGACATTTACAGTAATATCGATGTTGCCGATTTACGAATCAAAGTTGGGATGGTTTTCCAAAAAGCCAACCCATTTCCAATGAGCATTTATGAAAACGTTGCCTATGGCTTAAAAGCACAAGGCGTAAAAGACAAAAAAGTACTAGATGCCGTTGTTGAGAAATCACTTCGCAGTGCTGCTCTTTGGGATGAAGTAAAAGATCGCTTAAAATCTCATGCTTTTGGCCTATCTGGTGGACAACAACAGCGTTTGTGTATTGCTCGTACTATCGCAATGGAACCTGATGTCATCTTAATGGACGAACCAACGTCAGCATTAGACCCTATTGCAACACACAAAATTGAAGAATTGATGGAAACACTGAAAAAAGATTATACGATTGTTATCGTTACTCACTCTATGCAACAAGCTCGTCGTATTTCAGATAAAACGGCTTTCTTTTTGATGGGCGAATTAGTAGAGCATAACGATACTCATGTTATTTTCTCAAATCCTAAAGATGACCGTACCCAAGGCTATGTAAATGGTGACTTTGGTTAAACCTAATTATTGAATTATAACAAAAGCGATGGAAACTCTTTGCCCCTACTAGTTAGGGGCTTTTTTTGTTATAAATTGTAATTTATTTGTTATATTATTTGATTTATTATAGTTAACGTGAATAATAATAACTACATAGATATTACGGATAATTACATGAAGTTATTGAGTTTCATATCATTTATATTATTTTCTTTTTCTGTACAAGCTGACAAATCAGGCTATTACATAACAACTAATCTCGAAGAGTCTTCAGTGACTTTTCTTGGAGTTCAAACAGACCTTGATCGTGGCTATAACATTAAAGGTGGTTATGATTTCCCAATTTCAGATACATTTTATATGTCTGTTGAACTTGAATATAACAATATGGGCAGTTTTGATTACGACTGGAAGAAAGATAATGAATTTGCAAGAAGCCATATTGATGCCCATTTTTTCGGTGCTAATTTAAAATACCGAGCTTATATATTGGAGTCTGATTTCTTTATTACCAGTCTGTTTGGGTATGGATATTACTACTTAGATATGGATATTGATTTTTACTTAGAAGAAGGGAATAAAGGTTTTAAAGGAACAGGATCCGAAAGCCGAAGCGCCTTAGGTCTATCTTATGGTTTTGAAGCTGGATATGACTTTACAAAACATTTCACTTTGACAGCAGGTCACAACATAGCACGTGCTATTATAGATGGTATTGGATATGACTTTGGGACCACTTATATTGGGTTAACGTATAATTTCTAATTCAGTTAGGCGTTTATTTATCACTAGAATCTAAGTACACTTAATCTAATAATAATGATTAGGTGTACTTAAATGAAAATTAATTCTCTCTTTGCTGCCAGTATTTGTCTTCTTACTTCAGTAAGTGCAAATGCCTCAATTCAACTGACTATTCCTGGAGATGTTGAGCTACTACTGGTTGACAATCAAGAAGTTGAATTAGAAAGTTCTTTCTTCTCTACTTCATCAAATCTTGAATTAGAAAACGGCGAGCACCAAATTGCATTTAGATACAACCCAGTATTTAAACAAGGTAAAGATAATATCATCGTCTCTAGCGATATTATTATTTCTAAATTCTCTGCATCAGATAAAGAGATCACCTTTAAATTTCCAACCTATAATTCGCCAGAAAAAGCAGAAGCCTTTAATACTGACTTAAATTGGCAACTTATCGATCAAAACAATGCAGTGATCCCTTACGCCCAATCACAACTTATCCATAATGGTGTTCAAGTTGGCCGAAATATTCAATTTGAACTAGCGCAATTCAATAGCACCAATGATCCTGCCGCATTTAAAGAAGGCATGGTAACTGTAACTCATAAAGAAATTAAAAATGAGCAAGGCCAAAACACTGCTGAACAAATGCTGCATTACTGGTATGAAAAAGCAGATAAAGAAACGCAAGAACGTTTTTCCGCCTACTTATTACAAAATAAATAAACGCCCCATACAGATCAATAGATATAAAATAGCCCACGAATATCGTGGGCTATTTTATTTATCAAAACCAACTGTCAAAATTACACTTTAAATTGAGAGACCAAACCATCAAGACGCTCGCACTGTTCTGATAGTGAAATACAAGCACTTTCTGAGCGACTTACCATCAGCACCATTTCTGAACTATTATCTGCAATACGTTGTACATTCGAGTTGACGTCATCACTAACATGGCTCTGCTCATTAGCGGCTGTGGCGATATGCGTATTCATATCGTTCATAACAACAATCGCTCTTGTGATATGTTGTAATGACTTTGATGCCTCACTTGCTAGATCAATCGTTTCTTTGCCACTTTTGGTACTTGATTCCATTGCGAAAACAGCTTCTTTTGCCCCCGATTGTAAACGCTCAATCATCTTTTCGATCTCACCAGTACTGTATTGCGTTTTACTTGCTAACGCCCTTACTTCATCAGCAACAACTGCAAAACCACGTCCTTGCTCACCAGCTCGCGCAGCTTCTATTGCCGCATTTAATGCTAATAAATTTGTTTGGTCAGCTATCCCTTTAATTACACCTAAAATCGATGCTATATTTGAAACATCACTATCTAGAGTATGAATTACAGTTCCCGCCAATGTTATCTCATTGGCCAATCCTTGAATCGATATTACGGTCTGCTGCAAAATAGCTTCTGTCGTATCAGCTTCTGCTGTGGCACCTAAGCTTGCTTCTGCTGCTTCATTGGCATTTTCATTCACCGTATTACTTGTTACTTGCATTTCATGCACAGCAGCAGCAACGACCTCACTCTCTTGTTGTTGGCTTGAAGAGAATTTAGCGATATTTTTTGTTAATACTTGGATATTGTCCATTTCAGAACGAACGGTATTAGACGATGCAATAACATCTGAAACCGTGGTATGTATCTTTGATACAAACAAATTAAAGGCTTGTGCAAGTTTACCAATTTCATCATTTGAGGTAACGGCGATGCGCTTTGTTAAATCTCCGTCTCCAGAAGCGACTTCTGACATCGCCGATTCTAATGATTGAATTGGTTTTACAATCCAATTAATTGATAACCAAATAGCGAATAAGCCAAAAATCACAGCACTAATGGCACCAATTTCTGAAATAATTTTCCCCGAATTAATCCCATGATGGCTCTGTACCCCTAACTTTACTTGCTCACTCATAATCAACTTGCTGATTGATTTAAGTTGCTTTCGCATGATCTTGAATTGTTCTTCTAACTGATTATGATGTTTCTGATAATAAGCTTGAGAATTATTAGGGTCAGAGAACAGGGGTTCATAGAGTTCAATCCATTTTTCGGCCGCATTAATTAACGTTGTTAATTCAACTTGAGTATTTAAAGGCAAAATGTTTTCTTGAAATAACACTTCAACCTTTTTTAAACGAGGAATAGCGTTGTAAGCGTTATCTTGAAATTCAAACGTATGATGATCTCTTTCTGCATTGGTTGTTGAAAGCATTAAACCTTGCGCTGCTGCAGTGACTTGATAAAGATCTCGGTATGCATCTTCTAATGATTCATTTACTGGCTGAACAAGCTCAATTAATTTGTAATTAACTTCCGCTTGTTCATTTAGCTTCATTACATTAAGCGTTGAAATAACACTGAATAAAGAAACAATCGCGACAATTGGCAATGCTATTTTTGTTTTTACTGATAAACGTCCTGCTAACTTCATAACCTATCCATATGAAATAAAAATTATTCCACAGAACTATACCAAATAACGCTAAATATAAATTGTCCAAACCCATCATATTGGCAAATAAATTTCTCTCATATTATTGATATTTATGAAGTTAATTTCATTTATCAAAAAAGGTATTTAATGCCTCTATTGATTGTCCATAAACCTGAGAAATTTCGATATCACTGCAACCAGATACGTCACCACTTTTCCCTTTTTCTTCATAAGAATGACAAAGTGCGTGTAATTGCATTAAACCAAGACTACCGGCAGATCCTTTTAATTTATGTGCAAGCTGGTTCACTTGATACACATCTCTATTGATAATTGCATGTTGTAATTGAACTAAATTATCTTTAGAGGATACTCTAAATAGATCGATGATCTTGGCCATTCTAACCTCTCCTAACACAGCCAGATCACTTTGAAGAACCTTCTCATTTAAAATCACATCTGCTTCCTCAATGCTATTATTATCAGAAATAAAAGCTAATGCCTCTTGAGCCATCTCTATTTCCTGTATTAAAGGAACCTCGCTTAAAAAACGATTAAGCATTTTTATTAATTGATTTTCAATTAAAGGTTTCCCTAAAAAACCATCAAACCCTGCGGCTAAATAGCTTTCAACATCTTCATTAAAAACGTGAGCCGAAACAGCAAGTATAGGGGTATGTTGCGTATAACCCTCTTTGTTCTGTTCTATTTCTCTTAATCGCTTCTGTAAAGTGACACCATCCGTATCAGGTAGATTAATATCTAAAAATAGCATATCAAATTGGTCTTTTTTTAACGCCTCTTCCGCAAGGATACCGGTATCAACAGCGGTAACCTTGTGACCCAAGCGTTCTAAGAAACCAACAGCCACCATTTGATTAACCGGATTATCTTCCACTAGAAGAATATGAGCAGGAGCAACATCAGGAGTGGTACTTTCTTCATTATGGGCAATGATACAATGCCCCTCCTCTAATTCTAAAGAGAACCAAAATGTACTCCCTAGCCCCTCTTGTGAGTCAACACCAATTTCACCGTCCATCGCTTCAATTAAGCGCTGGCTAATCGCAAGCCCTAGACCTGTTCCACCATAAACTTTTTGCCCTTCTTCTGCTTGAGTAAACGCCTCAAACAAATTACCCATTTCATGCTTGGCAATACCAACACCAGTATCAACCACCTCAAACAATAACGTCGTATCCAAAATAACGTGCAATTGAATTGTCACACTACCTACATGGGTAAATTTAACCGCGTTACCGACAAAGTTATTCAACACTTGTCTAATTCGGGTGCTATCTCCTATCCACCACGCAGGTATCTCTGCCGGAACATCAAACGCAAGAGTAATCCCTTTCTGTTGAGCCCTTGAACTAAATAAATGATGTACATCTGTAACCATAGAATGCACGTTAAAATTTACATTACGAATAGATAAATGACCGGCTTCAATTTTTGAGTAATCTAAAATATCATTAAGTAAATCCAGTAAGTTTTCACCACTGCGATTAATAATATCAACATATTGTTGTTGCAAAGCCGTTAAGCCACTTCCGCGTAATAACTCTCCAGTCCCAAGAACACCATTTAGTGGCGTTCGGATCTCATGGCTCATCGTTGCTAAGAAAGCAGATTTAGCTCGATTGGCTTGTTCCGCTAAATCACGCGCTTTATCATGATTAATTATTTCAACGTTTAAGCGCTCATTACTCGACTTTAGTTCTTGGGTTCTTTGAGCAATTTGCAACTCTAAACTGTCTTTATAATCTTGAAGTTCTTGTGCTGTATCTCTAGCGACAAGAATTGAACGTCCCATTTGAGCTAATTCATCATCTCCTGATGTATCTAACTCGATGTCTAACTTCCCATTAGCAACATTTGTAATCGCTTGTTCATATTGATTAAGTCGCATAATTACGCGAGCATATACGTAGCGCCACATAATGTAGATAACTAAACATAAACCCAATAACGTAATAGAAATAAGTAGTTGCTGTACCACTTTTAGTACAAAGTTCACATCAGCAACAGCTTGTTTCGTGACATCATTCGCTTGCTCTAAGAGTTGTGCAATCGTTAAATTTAATTCTTGGAATTGATGAATATTTTCATCACTTAACGATTTCAATTGTTGATTTATATTGATTAATTGAATTAGCTCATTAAAAAGACGTTCACTTTTAGTAAGATTATTTGCTAATACCAACATTTGCTTTGTTCGACTTGGATCTTCAACAGCTTGCACACGACGAGTAATAATCGTCATGTCTCGATTGAAATCTTGGCGTAATTTTTCAACATTAACGATATTGTGGCTGTTTCTCGCATCATCAATCGTATTAACAACCTTAAATGTGAGCAAACGTAATTCATGTAAACGTTCGGCCAAATCAAGATCTATTTCAACTAATGTATCTAATGCTTTATAAACTGCATCGTCATCTTTATTTTCAACAAGATCATAAATTTTAACAACATTAGCAATGGTGATCGTGTTTGAGTTAAGAACTTGCGAACGAGCTAATTCTTCTAATTGAAGCGCTGTTTTGGTTAGCTTTTGACTTTTATTTTGAATAAGACTGTGCAGAACCACTTTTTCACCAACGTTATTTCCCATCGTTGCTAAATTATCAACAATCTCTTGAACTTGATGATCTAAACGAGTAAGTAACGCTTTATCAAATGGATAAACCCCCAGCCCTTTCAACCGGACATATAAGCTTTCAATCGAGGTAAATAATTCTTTGCCGTATTTTTTTCGTTCTTTTTCTGAATTAACTTGAGAAAGTAATTGAGAAGTAGAAATTATTTTTGTACTTAAATCAGAAATATATCGAGCTTCAATTACCGCAGGAATGGCCGAATCTATTACTGTTCTTTCTGTTTTTTCAACATAAGAGAAACCAAGAACACTAACAACAGATCCAAAAGCCATAAGAGCAATCATCACCATAAAAGTAAGAAATAGCTTTCGACCTATCCCTGTAGAAGCAAATAACATAATCTTGAATACACTTTAGAAAATGAAGTAATGCGAGTATCATATCACCAACCTAAAGTCAGTGCGAAGAGACCATGAAACTTACTTTTCATTCCATAGCTATCTTATTAATTTCCATCTTATTATCCCCTCTTGCACACGCAAAAGAATCATGGAAATTGTGTGCTATTTACCCACACTTAAAAGACTCTTATTGGCTTTCCGTCAATTACGGCATGGTTGAAGAAGCAAAGCGCAAAAATATTGAATTAACCGTCTATGAATCAGGTGGTTATCCTAACATTGACCGTCAAAAAGAACAGATAGAACAATGCGTATCTATTGGTGCTGACGCTATTTTATTAGGTACCGTTGATCCTATTGTTTACCAAAGTGACTTAAAAAGATTAACCTCTGGAATACCTATTTTCGCTACTGTAAATCAATTAACGAGTTCATTACCTCCTCTGCCGCCCATTCATCTTGGTGAAGTCGGAGTAGATTGGTACGACATGGGCTATAAAGCGGGAGAGTTTTTAGCCAAGAGACACCCTAAAGACTCAGGTATCACTTACATTGGGTGGCTACCAGGGCCTAAAACTCGTGGCGGAACAAAACCAGTAACTAAAGGGTTTAACGACGCAATAAAAGAAAGTGATATTGTGGTCAGTGCGACCTACTGGGGGGATAACAGTAAAGAACTCCAACGCAACCTTATTCAAGATGCACTTCAAAGTGAAAAATTAGATTATTTAGTGGGCGGAGCCGTTGCAATTGAAGTTGCGATCAGCGAACTTGCTAGTAGAAAAATGCAAAATGAAGTTGGATTAGTGTCTACTTATCTAAGTCATGCGGTATATCGCGGTTTATTACGTAAACGTGTGTTATTTTCTCCTACTGATAAAATGGTTTTACAAGGCAAGTTAAGTGTCCAACAGGCGATTGGGTACTTAAATAATAAACCATTGCCTTTTAAATTATCGCCAAAAATAGAAGCATTAACACCAAACCATTTACCAAAAAAGGTATTACTCGACTCTCTCTCTCCTGCGGAATACCGCCCTACGTTTTTTGTAGCTGCACAACCTTAGTTGCAGTGTCATTTAGTTGAGATGTAAAAGTAGTAAGTTAAAGAAAATTATAATTAAGGAACCTTTAATGAAAAAAACAACACGGATTATCCCTGCTCATAAGAATATAGCACTTGTGGCTCATGACCATTACAAGCCAGAGCTTTTACGTTGGGTTACTGAAAACAAGGAAGCATTACAAGGTCATTTTCTATTTGCTACAGGCACAACAGGAAATCTTCTTAGCAGAGAAACCGGGTTAGCAATTAAAAGTTTATTAAGCGGTCCTATGGGCGGAGACCAGCAATTAGGCGCTTTAATCTCAGAAGGTAAGATTGATATGATGATCTTTTTCTGGGATCCACTAAACGCAGTTCCTCACGATCCTGATGTTAAAGCCTTATTACGCATAGCGACAGTATGGAATGTACCTGTTGCAATGAACCGCGCAAGTGCAAAATTAATGATTACTTCGCCTAATATGACAAAAGAAGTCGAGATCGAAATTCCTGATTATGCAGCCTATTTAGCTGAACGTGTATAATAAAACTCGCTAACAGCTTACTTATAAATAAAAGCCCCTACTTATAGTAAGTAAGGGCTTTTTATTAACTTAAGAATATTACTCAATAATAACAGGGTAATCTTTATCAACGATTTCCTGAACAAAGGGAGAAGGTTTGCCATGATATGCTACCCAGACCTTTTTCTTGGCTCTGGTTAATGCAACATAAAATAAACGGCGTTCTTCTGCATAACTAAACTCCTCTTCATGAGGAAGTAATGCGCTATCTAGAGATTCTGATCTGATTTTCATCGGAAATTGACCGTCTGTCATTTCAACAATAAAAACATAATCGGCTTCAGTTCCTTTACTCGCATGACACGTTTTATATTCCAAATTTAATCCAGGATAAAACTTTGTCCATTCATCAAAACCATCTGGTTTATGGCTATGGTTTCGCCCCAGAATTAACACTTTATCGCCATCTTTACTATTTTTAGATAATGACAATAATTCTTTTTCAATTGAATTATGCTCTATCACTTTCACGGCTTTTCTTTTTTGCTTAGTAAAGCTGTTCAGCTCTTTTGTAAGCTGCATCGGGTTTTCTTGGATAAACCTATTTGCCACTGCACCAATTTGATCATTAAAGCGATATGTCGTAGATAAATATGCAATTTGAGTTGATTGAAAACGCTTTTCAAAACCGGTAGTTAAAGATACATCAGCACCTGCAAAACGATAAATCGCTTGCCAATCATCTCCCACAGCAAAGAGCGTTGCTTTTTCTTGATGCGTATTTTCGTTGTGACAAATCGCTTCAATTAAATCTAAACGCTGTGGTGAAATATCTTGATACTCATCCACCATCACAAACGCCCAAGGCAGTGCATATTTTTTATCATTAATATACTGCTTAGCTTTTGAGATCATCAACTCGTAGTCAATCGCCTCTTCATGCTTTAACGTTCGTTCATACGCCTTAAAAAACGGCCAAACGATATTTAATTCACTTTTTAATCGTGCAGCATCAAGATGTGATTCTATCTTTTCTAACGTTGATTTTTTATCCAATTGCAATGCATTTAGTTGGCAGATCTGTTTATATAACCATTCTTGAAGCTTCTCATTATGCGATTCTTCTTTTAAATCGACATCACCACGAAGATAAGCAATTGGCCATTTTTTTAGATGTTTTTTCCAACGATTCATCGCCGTCGCATTTTTCCATTCTGAATCAAGTACGTGAACAAACCATTCTTTACGGCTTTTTACATCAGTAACCAGACAAGAAAGTTTAGGCTGTTGGTATTCCGCATGGCGAATAATTTCTAATCCTAATTGATGAAATGTAGCGACCTTTACTTTTTGACCAACATCAAACCCCAATTTCTCGATAATTCTGCCTGACATCTCTTGAGCGGCTTGGCGGCCAAAAGCAAGCAATAACACTTCATCAGGCTGTGCCTGGCCACTTTCAATTAAATAATTAACCCGAGCAACAAGGACGCTCGTTTTACCGGAACCAGCACCCGCTAAGACTAAGGTATGATCCTCATTTAATAACAAGGCACTTTGCTGAGATTCATTAAGTGGCTGAGATTCACATCTAGAAAAGAAATCTTTCCATTCTGTTTTTTGTTCCTCTAACCATTCATTATTAAGTTCTGTTAATTGTAACTCTGGATCGGTAAGCCAGTTAAGAACAGGAGCAATACAATTTGGTTGGAGCTGCTCAGCAAGTGGAATTGATAATTGTGTTTGTTCAAACAAATCATACAATTTTTCAACCATTAATAATGCTTCTGTTTGTTTTAAAAAACGACGCTGACCACTAAAGTCTTTAACCAAATTTAACATTTGTGGTTTAAGTTGATTAAGCATCACTATTTTAGATTCTTTCCAATCAGCATACGCATTTAATACGGTATTAATAATGACATCGCATTCTTGCCACGGTAAACCTGACACTCGCCACGCAATTTGTTCATTACGATTATAAAAACACAGAGAACTCCAAATCAACCCTCTTTGAAAGGTAACCTTTCCACTCCATTTATCAAACGGAACAGATACTTGGAACTTATGTGAGGTAAACAACAGCTGCTCTTGCTCTAATTCAAGTTGATAATAATCACCTTGAACTAACCACTGAGCGAAGGTGGTTGCTTTGATCTGCATGATTCAATACTACCTAAGGATAATTATATTTATGGGCATATTTTAAGCACCCATGGATGACTGGAAGAGGGATAGGATATCAGGTTCTTTTTTTGTTGTCCCAGATCAGTATTAAGACAATGATCTACTCTATGTTGCTTTCATCCCTATAGGACTTTGTTATGATAGGCTTTTGCATTATTAGATAATACCTATTGTGAGCTATCGCCAACTTTTTCGTCAATATTGGTCCAATAAAACCATTAATTTCAGTATTCGTGTATTAATCGCTCTAGTTGGCGCGGTTATTCCTTGTTGGTATTTAGAACAAAACACCGCAATTACTCCATTAATTTTAGGCATCATTGCCGCTGCATTAGCAGAAACTGACGATAAATTATCTGGTCGACTCAAGGCTCTTTTCTTAACTTTTATTTGCTTTGCCGTTGCAGCTTTCTCTATTGAGCTTCTTTTTAAAACCCCTATCTTATTTGCGATTGGTCTTTTTTGCTCTACTTTTTCGTTTATCATGCTTGGAGCCTTAGGCCCTCGTTATGCAAGCATCGCATTTGGTTCTTTACTGATCGCTATTTATACCATGCTAGGCGCAGCAGAAAGCCCTAACATATGGTATCAACCTATGCTTCTTCTAGGGGGGGCTGCTTGGTATTATTCAATCTCATTAACTTGGCAAATTTTCTGGCCTTTACAGCCAGTACAACAAAACCTAGCTACCGTTTTTGATACCATGGCGACTTACTTAAATAGTAAAAGTGAGCTATTTCATCCCATCACAAATCTAGTACCTCAGCCTTACCGCCTTCAAGAAGCAAAAAATAACGCACAAATGGTGACGGCGTTGAATAACAGTAAGGCATCTTTATTAACGAGAGCTAAAGGCGGCCATGTTGTTGGTGCAAGCGACCGCTTTCTAAAGATATATTTTATTGCTCAAGACATCCATGAGCGAGTCAGCTCTAGCCATTATCGCTATCAAGATCTTGCTAATACATTTAACCGAAGTGATATTCTCTTTCGCTTTAAGCATTTATTGCATAGCCAATCAGAGGCTTGTAAAGAAGTCGCTCGTTGTTTATCACTTGGTTTACCTTATCAACACGCCCAAACCTCTATTTTTGCATTAGATGAATTACAACAATCCTTAATTGCCCTGAAGGAACAGCAGCGACCAGAGTGGCGCTTATCGGTAATTCAGCTTGAATATTTATTTAACAACCTCGCGACGGTTGAACGTCAATTTGCCAATATTAGCAATCCTGAACGAAGTTTAGAAAGCGAAGAAGACACCGTATTGGCTGATCAAGGAGCTCATACCCCTAAAGCAATGTGGCAACGATTAAGAGCGAATCTAACCACTGATTCTGTTCTATTTCGCCACGCTATTCGAATGGCTTTAGCTCTCACTGCTGGTTATGGCATTATTCAAGCATTTGATTTGGATCGCGGCTATTGGATTTTATTGACCACGCTTTTTGTCTGCCAACCAAACTACAGTGCCACAAAAGAAAAACTCGTTGCTCGTGTCGCTGGAACTCTGATCGGACTGTTGGCAGGAACGGCACTGCTCGTTCTGTTTCCTTCTCTGGATAGTCAATTAGTTTTAATGGTTATTGCTGGGGTTTTGTTCTTTGCTTTTCGTCTAGCTAACTATGGCTTTGCTACCGCCTTCATCACAATCTTAGTTTTATTTTGCTTTAACCAATTAGGTGAAGGTTATGCCGTAATTCTTCCTCGTTTGGGAGATACCATTGTTGGCTGTATTTTGGCTGTGGTTGCCGTCACTTATATTTTGCCTGACTGGCAATCCAAGCGCTTACATAAGGTAATGGCTGATACGGTTCATGCCCATCAAGATTACTTATCAAATATTATTGCTCAATATAGGGCGGGAAAAAAAGATTCCCTCCAATATCGACTCTCTCGACGCCAGGCTCATAATAATGAAGCCGCACTTAGTTCTGCCATTAGTAACATGCTTATAGAACCAGGAAAATACCAAACTGCAGTAGACGAATCATTTCGTTTTCTTTGCCTATGTCATGCGATGCTTAGCTATATTTCTGCACTTGGTGCCCATAGAACACGATTAAAAGATGAAGAAACTCATCAATTGGTTGCTGAATCACACCGTATTATTCATTCACATCTGAACCAAATCCAATGTCAGTTTACGAATTCTGACTGTAATGAAGAATTAAATATTATGGCAGAAGAAAGCATTGAGAAACGATTATCTGAATGGCGCGATGAAGATGAGGACTCTGTAAGAATGGTATTACAACAACTGCATTTAATGCATCAAATCCTACCTGAAATGCATTCTTTATCTACGATATTAGGCACTCAGGTTTCTGAAAAAAAATAGCAGTATGAATATACTGCCATTGTTATATGCATTAATTACAGTTAACTAACTGTCCATTGTGATAATGAGCGTTTGAAATCGTTATAACTAAACTCATTCATTTTTTCAATCTGACCGTTGGCTCGCTCACAGTATATAGATGGCATTTTCAAACCGTTAAACCAGTTTAGCTTCACCATGGTATAACCAGCGCTATCTAATAGGTGCAGCTTTTGGCCTATTTCTAATGGTTGTTCAAATTGTGTTTCGCAAAACTGATCTCCCGCTAAACATGAACAAGATCCAATCACATAATTGTATTTCCCATTCTCAGAAGACTCTAATACTGATGCTGGTTCATTATAGATTAAGGTATCAAGACGATGTGCTTCTGTTGCAGAATCAACTATGGCTGTTTTCTTACCATTCTCAACAATATCGACCACACTCACAACAAGATCCGCGGTTTTTGTAATGATCGCTTCGCCTGGCTCAAGATAGAGTTGTACTCCATGCCTCTCTGAAAACGTTTTTAAAACCAATGCTAATTTTTCAACATCATAGTCTGGCCATGTAAAGAACACACCACCCCCTAAACTTACCCACTCTAACTTATCGAGATAAGCACCAAATTTATCTGAAATTGCTTCTAATAATGATGAAAATGCATCTACGTCTTTATTTTCACAATTCATGTGGAACATAACACCATTGATACTTTCAAGCACTTGAGGATCGAGATGATCAGCTTGTACTCCTAAACGTGAAAATTCACGAGCAGGGTTAGCCAAGTCTTGGCCTGCATAACTGACTCCGGGATTTAAGCGAAGTCCTATTGATGCCTTTCCTTCAACTAAATGGCGATAAGCTGCAAGTTGCGATTGCGAATTAAAGATCATTTTATCGCAAATATCGACGACTTCTTTTACATCATCTTCACTGTAGCCCACACTGTAAGCATGGGTTTCACCACCAAAAGTCTCATTACCTAATTTGACTTCATAAGGACCACTGCTTGTTGTACCGTCAAGATAAGGTTTAATGATGCTAAATATGCCCCACGTCGAAAAGCATTTTAATGCCAATACTAACTTGACCCCTGATAGCTCTTTTAATCGTTTAGCTACTTCAAGATTAGCAACTAACTTCTTTTCATCAATCATAAAATAAGGTGTTTTTAAGTTATTCTTATTCAATTGAGCTCTCATGATTATGTTCTCTACTGATTTATTTTAACGTGTTGATCTTTGCTTGCCCTGGCACTAGCTCTTGCACATGCCAATCCAAGCCAATTGTTGGCATCGTTTCTAGAAACGGATCAGGATCTAACTGTTCCATATTGAAAACACCAGCATCTGCCCATTTACCATGAAAAAATTGTAATGCTGCAGTAATTGCAGGTACACCTGTAGTATAAGAAATCGCTTGATGCTCTACGTCTTCATATGCCACTTCATGATCGGCATTATTGTAAATAAACACACTGCGCTCTTTTCCGTCTTTTTTACCTTGCACCCAGGTTCCAATACAAGTTAACCCTGTATAACCAGGAGCAAGGGACGTTGGATCTGGCAATAACGCTTTTAATACATGTAGAGGCTGAACAACCGTACCGTCATGCAATGTCAGTGGATCAGGACTTAATAAGCCAATATCACGCATACAATTAAAATAATTTAAGTAGGTATCCCCGAACCCCATCCAAAATTCAATCCGTTTTGCAGGGATAAACTCTTTCATTGAACGTACTTCATCATGTGCCATTGAATAGACTTTATGGCTACCACAATGTGGGAAATCAAATTCAAGCATACGTGTATGACACGGAACTTGCTTCCATTTTCCATTTTCCCAATAGAAAGAATCTCCTTGGATCTCTAACATATTAGTTTCAGGGTCAAAATTGGTTGCAAATTTTTTACCGTGATCACCATTGTTGATATCCATTACATCAATAGTTTCGATCTCATCAAACAGATGCTTAACGGCATAGGCAGCAAATACGCTGACTACGCCGGGATCAAAACCTGCACCTAGAATGCCAGTAATGCCGGCGTCTTTAAATTTTTCACGGTAACCCCATTGCCAATCATAGGCTTCAGGCACTTGTTGTCCTTCTGAGCATAAATCCACAGCTACCGATGTGTCTAAATACGAGACTTGTGCTTGATAGCACGCTTCCATAATTGACATATTTACCCATGGAGGGCCGGCATTAATGACAAGATCAGGCTTAACATCTTCAATAAGAGCAACAAGTGCGTCAATATCATCTGCATTTACGGCTTTTGCTTCTAGTTTTTTCGTCGTATCTTTCAGGTTGTTCTTACCTTTAATCGATTCGATGATCTTTTCACATTTTGCAATGGTACGAGAAGCAATCGTGATATCACCTAACGTGTCATTATTTTGAGCTGCTTTATGTGCAATTACCCATCCAACGCCACCGGCGCCAATTTGTAGAATAGACATTATCGTTTTACCCTTATTTTTCTAATTCAATTATTAAATTTTCAATTTTTTCTAATAAAGATTCAAAATCACTGATCTTTAAACATGGATTTAATATGGTGAATTTCAACGCTGTTTTTTCACCCACGACAGTTTCACCTAATACTGCGATTCCACGAATTAACGCTTCAACTCTCAATGTTTTATTAAACTTATCTAAATCTTTGATATTTGAGTTTTTAACACGAAATAATATGGTTGATAATGAAGGTGTTTCCAGTAATTCAAACCCCTCACGATGAGTAATTAATTCAGCGACTTTTTGTGTCTGTTCTAACAGATGATCGTACATTTTACCGAGCTGTTCTGGCCCAACACTTTGCATTGTCATAAAGACTTTGAGCGCATCAAATCGTTTCGTTGTAGCAATGGATTTATCAACTAAATTAGGCATTTCATCTTCTTCTCGGTTTAAGTACTCTGCATGATGCAATAAATAACCAAGGTGTGATTTGTCTTTCACTAATAGCGCACCACAGCTAACGGTTTGATAAAATAGTTTATGAAAATCAACGCTGAGCGAATCTGCTTTATCAATACCATTCAAACGTTTCTTATGACGACTTAATACCAATGCTCCCCCATAAGCGGCATCAACATGGAACCACATACCTTGTGATTGAGCTAAGTCTGCAAGAGCGGATAAATCATCAATAGCACCATGATCCGTCGTCCCAGCGGTTCCTACTAATACAAAGGGAATGAGCCCACTTTCTTTTAATTCATTCAGCGTTTTTTCTAATGAATTAATATTAATTGTACCGTTATGATTAGCGTCAACACTGCATACTGAACTCTCTCCTAAACCTAATAAAGAGGCCGATTTTTGGACAGTAAAATGTGATTTTTTAGAGCATATAATTCGTAATCTATCCGCATAATCAGGTAAGCCCATTTGTTGAATTGAATGATCACTTATTTTGTCGGCAATCCAATCCCTAGCAAGCAGTAATCCCATTAAATTGCTTTGTGTACCACCGCTAGTAAAAACACCATCTGCCTTATGGCCTAACTGGTATTTCCCACAAACCCAATTAATCACTTTTTGCTCAACGTAAGTTGCAGATGAAGCTTGGTCCCAAGAATCCATTGATTGGTTTAAAGCGGCTATCATCGCCTCTGCAGCTATAGCTGGTAATAATGGAGGCGTATGAAGGTGAGCAATACAGTGAGGATGCTGAACAATGATGGCGTTTTTGACTACCAAATCGATTGTGCTATCAATAACATCACGCAAATTATGTGGCTTACTGTCTAAATCAACGTTATGGATTGCTTGTTCGAGCTGTGCTGGTTCAAGTCCAGAGTAAGGCTTATCTATCTTTTCAAACACAGAAGACAATGCTTTGTTGGTGTGATTTAACATCGTGAGGAATTGCTCAGATCCTCCTTCACCAGTTTGGATAAAATGCGGCTTCCAACTGTCTTGAGGCTCTTGCTCATTTTGAACTTCAGGCGAGAGTGAAACAATGGCCTCTTCTAGTACTTTTAACGCAAAATCTATTTGCTCAAGACTAATAATTAAAGGCGGTAAGAAGCGAAGAACTGACCCATCTCGGCCTCCTTTTTCAATCATAAGCCCACGCTCTAAGGAAGCTCGTTGAATAGCTAATGTGAGTTCGCCATCACTGTTTGGTTCTCCAAATTTATTTTTACTTCCGTCTCTTTGTTGGATCTCGACACCCAACATCAGACCACGACCACGCACCTCAGCAATACAACTGACTCGCTGTTGAATTGCTTGTAATCCTTTTTTAAAATATTCTCCAACAACTTGTGCCTTAGTAACTAAACTATCACGTTGTATTATCTCTAATGCTTTTGACCCTGATACCATAGCAAGCTGGTTTCCTCTAAAGGTTCCCGTGTGCTCTCCTGCATTCCAAGTATCTATCGTCTTGTTAAAGACAAGCAATGACATTGGCAATCCACCACCAATTGCTTTTGATAGACAAAGAATATCAGGCGTGATCCCTGACTCTTCAAATGCAAAGTTGTACCCAGACTTAGCTACACCACATTGAATTTCATCAAGGATCAAGAGAATATTATGTTCGTCACAGACTCTGCGTAATTCTTTTAACCAAAATGCGGGCGCTGGAATAACACCACCCTCACCTTGAATTGGTTCAACGATCATGGCTGCAGGTTTCATAATTCCAGCTTCATCGTCATTTAATAAACGTTCGATATAGCGAATACTCGCTTCTGCACCTGCATCACCACCGATACCAAAAGGACAGCGAAGGTCGTATGGGAATGGCATAAAATGAACCTCTGACATTAATCCCGTTCGACGAGCTTTTGTTCCGAGATTCCCCATTAACCCCATCGTGCCATTAGTCATACCATGATAAGCACCACGAAAAGCAAACATAGTGTTTCGGCCTGTCGTTTGCTTTGCTAACTTGATTGCCGCTTCTACAGCATCGGCACCGGAAGGTCCGCAAAATTGAATAACCGAGGACTCTGAGAAATAAGAAGGTAAGAATGATTTTACCCGTTGAATAAATTTATTTTTAACAGGAGTGGTTATATCTAGTGTTTGGTACGGTAACCCTGAATCTAGATGATCCTTTAGTGCTTGATTAATTTCGGGGTGGTTATAACCTAATGCGAGTGTACCTGCTCCCGCAAGACAATCTAAATAAATTTGGCCCCGAGTATCCTCAACCAATGCACCACACGCTTGTTGTATCGCTATAGGAAAACGATGAGGATATGATCGTACTTTGGATTCATTTTCAGACTGTTCAACGACATTATGATCTGGAGTTAAGTCATAAAGCTCATCGACAATAGGAGTTTCAACTGAAAATTTTGGTATTACAATGTCAGTATTGACATCAAAAAGTGTACTCATTTTTCTAACCTTGAAAAATCATATATTCCTTTAACTTACCCGTGCTCTTTTTTTGACAAAATAATGCCAAAAACTAAAAGTGAGAAAAGTTAAGATGTAAAAATGCATTCCATAGCAATGTGCTTATGGAAATTAAGCCAAGTGATGGCTATGATTTTTCAAAGATTCAAGGTTCAGTAATGCTTCCAGCTTCAAGAACCGGACAGATTGGAAAGATAAAGCGGATTGTGGTGTGTAATTTAAATTCGTTCACTGTTGGGTTTCCCATAAACGTGACATTTTGTCACTAGTATCCCTTCTATCAACAATAACCTTGTTGATACCTACCCTACGTATTTACTATTTCATTTGATAGTAAAACGCGTCTCCCCCAGAACGGTTCCGAGATTGTGAATGAAAATAACATATCTGTTCATAACATGGCAATGATTTTCCATAATAGAAGTATCATTTAGATCTTACTATTAATAAATAATGGCCTTTACCAAATAAGCTATTCTAATTGAAGGCAATCTATAGCGTTATTCTACTTTGCTACAAACGTCAAAAAGCCCAACTATTTCTGATTGGGCTTCTACTTTCTATTTAAAGAAACTAAAGCGACACACGAGGCTCCCGATCTTCGAGGTGCTAGGCGTGACCTCAACCTTGGCAAGGTTGCGCTCTACCAGTTGAATTGATAGTTATTGAGGTCATGAGTCGAGCCTCTTCTTACTCTGCTACAAACGTCAAAAAGCCCAACCATTTCTGATTGGGCTTCTTAATTTGGAGCGACACACGAGGCTCGAACTCGTGACCTCAACCTTGGCAAGGTTGCGCTCTACCAGCTGAGCTAGTGTCGCATGCTATATCTTGCGATATAGACTTTATAGATGGTGCCCCGGGCCGGACTTGAACCGGCACAGCGCGAACGCCGAGGGATTTTAAATCCCTTGTGTCTACCAATTCCACCACCAGGGCACGCAATTCTTTATTGCGATGCTCCCAACCAATGCGCTTTAATAATAAAGCAGGTTAGACACCATCTTTTAAGCAGTCTGCCAATGTTACTTGACTACTTTTTACAAATTTGGAGCGACACACGAGGCTCGAACTCGTGACCTCAACCTTGGCAAGGTTGCGCTCTACCAGCTGAGCTAGTGTCGCATGCTATATCTTGCGATATAGACTTTAATAGATGGTGCCCCGGGCCGGACTTGAACCGGCACAGCGCGAACGCCGAGGGATTTTAAATCCCTTGTGTCTACCAATTCCACCACCAGGGCACGCAATTCTTTATTGCGATGCTCCCAACCAATGCGCTTTATAATAAAGCGGGTTAGACACCATCTTTTAAGCAGTCTGCCAATGTTACTTGACTACTTTTTACAAAATTTGGAGCGACACACGAGGCTCGAACTCGTGACCTCAACCTTGGCAAGGTTGCGCTCTACCAGCTGAGCTAGTGTCGCAAGTCTTCTCTTTAAAAGAGAATGGAGGCGCCTCCCGGAATCGAACCGAGGTTCACGGATTTGCAATCCGCTGCATAGCCACTCTGCCAAGGCGCCGTTGTAATCCAAGCTATCTAGCGGCTTATTTGCTGCCTTCCTCTTGGGTACAGGACGCATTTTACTGATTCAGCACTTAGAGTCAACACTATTTTTGTGTTTTTGTTTCGTTTGAATAAAATGCACTCAAAATGAATATAAAACAAACGAAAACAAGCTCTTCAACCAGCTTAAGGAACAAGATAATTGAAAAAATGATGTTGATGTTAAAGAAAATACTAATACAAAAGCTTGTTATATCAGATCACTATGCGTGGTTTATTTTTAAGATATAAAAAAAGCGAACCAAAGTTCGCTTTTCATCTCGATTATCTATCTAATCATCTGCATTAAGCAAATCATCTTTTGCTGCAGCTAGGTATTGAACCATAGACCAGTAGGTTAAAATTGTCGCTACATAAAGTGCAACATAGCCAACCCACACCATCCAATCATCATAACGCCAAATCAAAACCCACAAAGCAAACATTTGAGAAACCGTTTTTACTTTACCTACCCACGACACCGCAACACTTGCCCGCTTACCAATTTCAGCCATCCACTCTCTCAATGCTGAAATAATAAGTTCACGTCCAATCATTGTTATTGCAGGAATAGTAATCCAAACAGAATGATAATGCTCTGTAATCAAAATTAAAGCCGCTGCGACCATTACTTTATCAGCGACAGGGTCTAAAAAAGCACCAAAACGAGAAGTTTGACCGAGTTTTCTTGCTAATAATCCATCTAACCAATCTGTAAAACCTGCAACCCAGAATACCATTGCAGCAGCAACCGCTGACCATTCATAAGGTAGGTAAAAAACAACAACAAACACTGGAATAAGTGCTAGTCGAATAAACGTAAGTATATTTGGTATCGTTAATCGCATAATAATTCTTAAATTTTGGTCGGCTGATCCTATGGTGCGCTTTTTTTACCCGTGTTTCAACGCATCCTGTATTTTTTCTGCCAAAGAATGACTAATTCCAGGCACTTTGGCTATTTCTTCAACACTTGCACTTTTTAATTCTTGTAGACCACCTAAATATTGCAATAAAGCCTGTCTTCGTTTCGGACCAACCCCTTCGATATTTTGTAACGTACTGGTTTTTCTTACTTTCGCACGTTGTGCTCGATGACCACTAATCGCGTGATTATGACTTTCATCCCTAATATGTTGAATTAAATGCAAAGCAGGTGAATCACTTGGCATTGAAAATTCTTCACCCGACGTTTTGACCAAAGTCTCCAACCCGTGTTTACGTGTCACCCCTTTTGCGATACCCAGCAAAAGAGGCTGTTTTGGCCAATCATCCCAATGCTTAGAGATAACATCATAAGCTCTGTTTAACTGCCCTTTACCGCCATCAATAAAGACAATGTCTGGAATTTTATCCACATCAAGCTGTTTACTGTAACGACGTTCAAGTACTTGAGCCATCGCTGCGTAATCATCCCCTCCGGTTATTCCAGTTATATTATACCGCCTATACTCTGCTTTTACTGGTCCTTCCTGATTAAAAACAACGCACGAAGCAACCGTCTTCTCTCCCATTGTGTGGCTAATATCAAAACATTCCATCCTTTGGATCGACGCTAAAGATAATGCCTCTTCAAGCTGTTTAAATCTCTGATAAATAGTTAGCTTATGATTAGATTTACTCGTCAATGCAGTTAACGCATTCGTATCTGCTAGCTTTAAATATCGCCCTTTTATTCCTTTCGGGTTTAACTGAAAAATAACCTTTCGCCCAGAGAGCTCGGTTAGCGCCGTTTCTAAACTATCACCGTTGAATTCGAAGCTTGTCACCACTCTATTCGGTATCGTTCGACCTTGAGAATGGTTTAAATAGTATTGTGTCAAAAAGCTTAGAAATACTTCATCTTTTTCTGTTTTAGCCGGGATCTTAGGAAAGAAACTACGACTTCCTAAAATTTTACCTTGTCTAATCATCAACAAGTGAATGCAAGCTAACCCATTCTCTATAGCAAAACCAAGAACATCAAGATCATCACCACTATCATCAGATACATACTGTTGTTCTTGTACTCGTCTCATCGCTTGAATTTGATCTCGGATCGTAGCTGCTTTTTCAAATTTCAATGACTGACTTGCGTCTTCCATTTGTTCTACTAGTGTTTGAATAACTTGTCTGTCTTTCCCTTGCAAAAATAAACGAATAAATTCAGTTTGCTCTTTGTATTCTTCATCGCTGATAATTCCTTTTACACAAGGCGCTAAACAACGCCCAATTTGATACATCAAGCAAGGTCGATGGCGGTTTGCATAGACAGAATCTTCGCATTGACGAATAGGAAAAAGTTTTTGAATAAGGTGTAGGCTTTCTCTTACCGCTCCAGAATCTGGATAAGGACCAAAATACTCCCCTTTTTTTCGTTTCGTTCCGCGATGGATAGAGATCCTAGGATGCTGATGATTCGAAATGAAAATATAAGGATATGACTTATCGTCTCTAAGCAATACATTATATTTAGGTAAATACTGCTTAATATAATTGTGCTCTAGTATAAGAGCTTCGGTTTCTGAGTGTGTTACCGTTACATCTATTTGAGCAATATGAGTAACAAGCGCTTTAGTTTTTTCTGAAGGGATATTACTACGAAAATAACTAGATAATCGTTTTTTTAAATCTTTGGCTTTACCTACATAAATAACGTCAGCCTCAGTGTTATACATACGATAAACACCAGGCTGATGAGTTACTGATTTTAAGAAAGCAGTTGAATCAAAAGAAGACACTACAATGTCTCAGCATCTAAAATACCATGACGAATAGCTAAATGAGTTAATTCTACATCACCACTGATACTCAATTTACTGAATAATCGATAACGATAACTGTTTACTGTTTTTGGGCTTAAATTCAGTTGTTCGGAAATATCCGTTACTTTCTCGCCCTTAGTAATCATAATCATTATTTGTAATTCACGTTCTGACAACTCTTTAAATGGGTTTTCAGAATCAGGCGTAAATTGACTTAATGCCATTTGTTGCGCTATTTCAGGAGACAAGTAACGTTGTCCACTTTGCACCATTCGAATAGCGTTAACCATTTCGTCTGGGCCTGCTCCTTTCGTTAAATAACCAGCAGCACCAGCTTGCATTACTTTCGTTGGAAATGGATTTTCAGTATGAATAGTTAATACTATTACTTTCATATCTGGATTGAATCGTAAAATCTTTTTCGTGGCTTCTAGGCCACCAATGCCAGGCATGTTCATATCCATTAGAACAATATCTGCCTGTTCTGTTCGACACCATTTTACGGCGTCTTCACCGCTGTGAGCTTCCCCTACTACTTTAATTCCACGGACGTCTTCAAGAATACGTCTAATCCCTGTGCGAACCAGCTCATGATCATCTACAAGGAAAACTCTAATCACAACTGACACTCCGACTTAATTTACCGCTACCTCGATTGAGGTGAATTTTATGCTCTATTTTACCTTAAAAAATAAGGCTGTCTCGTATTGATTATGCGTTAAGACGCAAAGTTTTACTATTAAAATAGTATTGACTTTAGGTCCTATTTATCTATACCAATCACGTATAAAAAAAATAAGTATATGAAATAAGGAAGTAAATTTCCACTCTCAGATATTAATATACAATAAAAAGATTCGTTAAAATAGACCTAATTGCGATGCTGATAATTGCGTAAAATCTAATCCTATAAAAGGAAGGATCCCATCTGCAATGGGTTTTAATTGTTTTTCAACATAGTGATCATAATCGATTGGACTCCTTAGAAATTCTATCGGTTCAGGTCCTGATGTTGTAATAATATATTCAATCCAGCCACCGTATTGATATTGAGGTGGTTTCCCCATTTTTTGACGATGATAATCAGCTAATCTCGCCGCTTTAACATGAGGAGGAACGTTTTTTTGATAATCATCTAGCTTTCGTCTTAACCGTTTTCTATAAATTAATTGATCATCTAACTTTCCTGATTTCGTATCATCCACATAAGTACGAACATACTCTTTGACTTCTTGTTGATGAAACACTTTATCAAATAGTACTTTTTGGAACGTTTGTGACAGAGGTGTCCAATCAGTCCTTACCGTCTCTAATCCTTTAAAAATAATCTCTTCTTTGCCATTATTCCTTATCAATCCTGCATAACGTTTTTTTGACCCCGTTTCCGATCCTCTGATCGTTGGCATCAAAAAAGTACGGTAATGCGTTTCATATTCAATTTCTAAGGCTGAATCAATGTTGTAAATTGATGTTAAATGTTGAGTCCACCATTGGTTAATATGCGAAACTAAACTCTGCCCAATATCATCTGCTTCTTTTGATGATATCGATTTTCCTAAAGTAACAAATGTCGAATCCGTATCGCCATAAATAACCTCATAGCCTTTTTCTTCAATTAGCTCTCGAGTAGTTTTCATGATCTCATGCCCACGCATCGTAATTGAAGATGCTAATCGATGATCAAAGAATCGACACCCTGATGAGCCTAAAACGCCATAAAAAGAGTTCATGATTATCTTAATCGCTTGGGAAAAAGCTTTTTCATTATTGCGCTTTGCTTCATCTCTAGCTGACCATAAAGATTCAATTAATGCAGGTAAAAAGTGTTTTTTTCGATGAAAACGCCCACCTCTAAACCCCTCAATCGCTTGCTCAGGCTCTTTTCCTATCTCTTGCTTTAATCCTTCAATTAATCCAAGAGGATCGATTCTAAATGTTCGAATGATTGAGGGATATAGTGATTTAAAATCAAGAACGAGTACTGACTCATACAACCCTGGCTTTGAATTCATAACATAGCCTCCAGGACTTGCTATCCAATTTTCACTTTCCAAGTTAGGCGCGACATAACCTGAGCGATGTAACCTTGGTAAATACAAATTAGTAAAAGCAGCAACAGATCCTCCTACACGGTCTAATTCCACGCCAGTTAATTTGGTTCGTTCAATAACAAATTCAATCAAATGCGTTAATTCAAAGATACGGGTAACTAAAATACAATCTTGTAGGTTATATTTAGCGAGTGATTGCTTATCTTCACGATACATTCGATTAATTTCCCCCATACGATCACTTGGGTCATGTATCGATTTACCCTCATTCAGTAACTCTTGCGCTACTGATTCTAAAGACCAACTCGAAAAGTGATACGTCGCGGTTTTAAGTGCATCAATGCCATCTAGCACCACTCTTCCTGGAAAAGAAAGAAAACCTTGTTGACGATTTTTATCTGAATCTCGCCAATATAACGTGCTATTGCCTCTACCTATTCGAAAAGCTAGGTTATGCCATTTCGCTCGTTGGATTAATAATCTGAAATCGAAATTAATAACATTCCAACCAATCACAATATCAGGGTCAAATGTCTGGAACCAATGCTCAAGAGCGAGTAACAGGGCTTTTTCATTATCAACCCATTGAATAGATAGATCTGAATGCTCTGGCTCTCCGATCATAATAATTCGAGAATCTAAGTCACTATGCAGCGCTACTGAATATAAAATACCTTTTTCAGAACATTCGATATCAAGCGACACTTTTGTGAATTGAGGTGAAATGGAAGCTGATTTTATTTTAACGTTACGATATTCAACATAGCCTCTTTTTTGTATCGCGGAGCCTACAAAATTCAAGCCACCACAAATAAAACGCTCCATTAAATATCGATCAGCTAATCGAATATCACTTTCAAAAATAGGTAAACCAGCTTGTTCAATCAACTGACTCATTTGACGTTTTTGTTGAGTTGTTGAAAAGTAAAGACCTACAACTGGTTGGTGGTGAAAAGTTGTTAATTGAATATTCTTAATAAGATAAGGAATATTCTCTGATTTCAATAAAGATTCATATTCAGATAAGCGTTCTTGTAAAATAAAGGCAACGGCTTGTTCATTCTCAACCAGTAAGTGTGCGATGTGGTCATCACATTTAACCCATAAGTCGATCAAAGTATTAGAGTTTATCTCTTTATTTTGTCGAGTAAGTAAAAAGCCACTCTGATATGAATTCAATGCTTACCCTATTCTTCTTTCAATTTTATTAAACTCACTGACAACCCAACCGCCAAACTCTTCTAATAAGGCAATGGTTGAACGTTTAGGGATTTTACGTCCTTTTAATAACATAACGACCCTTTCAATTTCAGTTTGTTTTTCTGGATAATATTCCAAAAATTTTCGAGCACAAAGCACAGGATGATCATACCAACCTTTATCTCTATGCATGACTAAAGAGTAGCAACTTCGTAATAATTTTTTGGCTATCGTTTTTTGTTGTTCAACTTGAACATTAATGCTGGTACTCACTGATATTTTTTTTGTGTATACCTGTAGCCATTCCTGTATGTCTATATTCATATTTTTTGCGATTTCCCAGCTGGGTTCAAAATCACCAAATCGAGTAGATAAATCATCACCCAAAATACAAACACAACAATGACGAAGCCAAAAGCCCCAACTGAATATTGATTCTAGCTGCAATACTTCAGTTACTTCACCAATAGTAAAAGTAACCCCTGTGATTTGCGGGTATTTCGATTGAAACCTTATTTTAATGGTATTAATTAAGGTTTGTTCTTTATTGGTTAAGGGCACCGTTGTAATCAAGGTTACATCTAAGTTAGATCGTCCAGAAATTGCTTCACGCCTTGCTACGCTACCATATAGATAAATACTATGAATCGATTTAGGCACAGCTGAGCGGACATGAACAATAAGATCTTGAATGGCAGGTTCGAATTCTTTTTGAAAGGGTGAATGTTTATCAATATTAGGTAAAGTATAACGAGACACAAAGCACTCCAATCAGTGTAAACAAGAGGGTTATGATCGCGATTTAAGGAATAAAAAGCAATAAAAAACCGGCCATGATGACCGGTTAATTTATAACTAAAAAACGCTTACGCTGTTACTGTACGCTTTTTAGACAGAACCATTAAACCACTACAAACAAGGATAAAGGCAGCGGTAGAAGCAAGGAATGCCATCAATACAGAACCGGTAAAACCAAGCGCAATATAGCCAACCGCAGAAACAGCAGCAATTGATAATGCATAAGGTAATTGAGTTGCAACGTGGTCAATATGACTACAACGAGCCCCCGTTGAAGATAGAATTGTCGTATCTGAAATTGGTGAACAGTGATCACCAAATACAGAGCCCGCCAATACTGCCCCTAACATAGGTAAGATAAGCGTAATGTCGGTTGCACCAGCCATATCACCAGCAATTGGAAGCATAATACCGAATGTACCCCATGAAGTACCTGTACTAAATGCCATTAGACCAGATAATAGGAATAGAATTACTGGGATCCAATGAATACCAATGCTACCTTGCGCTAGACTAGATAGGTAAGAACCAGTTTGCATATCACCAATGACAGAACCAATAGTCCATGCAAAGAATAGGATTAAGATTGCACCAAACATCGATTTCGCACCAATCCACATTGTCATACCAATGTCTTTTAGTGATATATCCTGACGAAACACAGTAACTAATGAAGCGGCTAAACCAATTAAACCACCGTAGCATAGTGACGCGCCAACATTCGTATTTTCAAATGCACCCAGAATATTAAATTCTTTGCCGTCACTAATTAATGCTTGTCCACCCGTGTATATCATGAAGAAAATAGTTGCCACAATAAGTACGATAATAGGGAAAATCAAATCAGATACTTTACCTGTTTCACTTTCCTTAATATTTAATTCTTCATTTAAGTCTTTAGATTCCGCATTAACCGCTTGATCATCAAATCCATTACCACGCGCGGCTTCATTTTCATGATCACGCATTGGGCCAACATCTAATTGGAACCAAACAACAGCGAATACCATTAATAGTGCAAACACAGCATAAAAGTTCATAGGGATCAGGCGAACATAGGCACCTAATGCCGAATATTCAGTCACGCCGTGTGAAACTAAAATACCACCAATAATAGTAATGATATAAGCACCCCAACTTGAAGCTGGCATTAATACACACATTGGAGCGGCAGTTGAATCTAGAATATAAGCAAGCTTGGCTCTTGAAACATAAAAACGGTCAGTTACAGGGCGGGATATTGAACCAACAGCTAAGCTATTAAAATAATCATCAACAAAAATAAAGACACCAAGAGAAGCAGCAAGTAGTTTTGCACCACGTTTACTTTTAATTCTTGTTTGTGCCCATTCAGCGAATGCACGAGTACCACCAGAAAGAGTCAATAACGCTGTTGTCATACCTAATAAAATAAGGAAAGCAACAATACTCATATTCCAAGAATTAATAGAACCACCATCGATGAAAACACCTTTAACAGAACTAAAAGTATAAGACGCAGTGCCAGAAATGGAGTAATTAGACAGCAGAATTGCGCCTAAAACGATACCCACACCAAGAGAAAGTAGTACTCGGCGAGTAACAATTGCCAAGCCCAAAGCAACTAATGGGGGCAATATTGATATCGGAGAATTTGAAAAATCAGCTAAGTTCATGATCTACAGCAACCAGTTTGGTTGGAGATCTACTGCAGATACGGCGGTGCCGCTAAGGAAGTGAATAGAAAAACATTTCCCTACAGTAGCGCTCCATAGTTAAAAAATAAATTGACTATGGCAGTGTTATTCCTTTTCAAAATAACCCCAGCTAATACGTTTGATTAACGTAATTAACTTCGGCACTGACTCCTTTCAATTGCCGTCATCAGAATCACCCTATGACAATTTACTTTTAGGCAGTGCGCCTCTACCCGTTTAGGTGCGACCATTGTACGGGTTGAACACAATTTTGCAATACTATATATGTGTATTTTAACATTAGTACACCAGACCACTCAAATGGGTAGCCTATCAATATTTAATTACAACTTTCTCTATAAGAGGAAATACACTTTTAATATTCTTGTCATTAAGATTGTTTTTATTTATTAATTAAAAAATTTGTTATATTATTACAATGTTATATAATTAATTTATTATCAAAATAAATATAGGACCAAAAATGTCTGATACTATTAAAACACTACTAAACCTACGTAGCCTACGTGTATTGTCTCGTGAAATGACACTTGAACAATTAGAAGAAGCACTTGAAAAACTGCAATCAGTTGTCGCTGAACGTCAAGAATCAGAAGCAGAAGAACGCTCTCAACTTGCTGAAAAACAAGCGAAACTTGAAGAATTTCGTCAAATGATGATCGAAAGTGGTATAGCTCCAGAAGATCTATTAGACACAATGTCTTCTACTACTGTAAAAACTAAACAAAAACGCGCTCCTCGCCCTGCTAAATATAAATTTTTAGATCATGCTGGCGCAGAAAAAACATGGACAGGTCAAGGCCGTACTCCATCAGCTCTTCAAACTCAACTTGATGCTGGTGCAGATTTAGAAGAGTTTTTAGTTTAATCAATAAACAAGCTCTATATAAAAAGGCGGTTCTATTAATAGAATCGCCTTTTTTATTTAACTTATTATTCAAAGCAATTTCAAATAAATTATATCTTTTCACCTTGTAATTGCTATTTATCTTGTTAGAAGACGTATGCTATACCAACATTTCCAGTTGAACCTGTCGTATGTTCTGTCATTGAACTATTCTCTGGATTTTCTTTCAAATACACATCGCTGATTTCAGCTGTAACATAACATTTGGCGTTAAATTAAATCAGTAAATAAGCCGATAAATCATTAATAAACTGTCACTCTTAACATTAGATGCAACAACCTGCGTAGTACCCACAATGAATCCATTAGCAACCTCAATGCTTTAGAATTTATATAGCGAATATATGTAAACTAATTATGTATCATTGCACTATATTAAGTTGTACTTTTACGTCTATTGTTGCCTTATTAACAAACTGCAGATGTAAAAAAGGCAGGTTATGATACCTGCCTTTTGATGTGCTGCTAGAAAAGTAGATTAACGATCATCTTCTCTGAAATTACTTGGGAGATTTAGTTTCATCTCATTCCAAATAAGGTTACCTTCAAGACCATATTGACGCATTCTTGGCATAACCGCATCTTTTCTTTCTTCTTCACAAATCTGCTTTAAATCACGGTAAAACTGTAAGGCAAGTTCACGAGCTTCTGGGTTTGAAAAATAGTAACTACCCACTCGAGCATATAGCTTTTTAAGACCATTAAAAATCAAGCCATATATTTGATTGCCAGATTTAAATGCTACACCTTGGAAAAGCATATAATCATAATAATTAAATGTTTTCGCAATTAAAATCTCTTCACGTTTCGCTGGATCTTTTTCATTATCTTCTTTGATTTCAGCTTTAAGCTTTGCTCCAAAAGGAGAAGCATCAATAAATGCATTCCAATTTTCAGCAGCTAAAAGTTGTTCACAAGAATCAATAACACGATCAAGGGTGCGTAAAGACCCTTCTTTATCCGTTTTAAATGCTTGTCTGATGAAAATACAACTAATATTAGTTCGAGCCGCTAATAGATCTTCAACAATAGATGTCGCATTATTAGCATCAACTAACGTCATTAATGTATCTAAAATATGAAGACCTGATGTCTCCATATAATCATTTACTTTAGTTGGTTTACCATGTTGAATTGTTAACCATCCATCCCGAGCTAAACGTTGAAGTACTTCACGTAATGTCGTTCTAGTTACACCAATTAATTCTGAAAGTTCACGCTCTGCAGGTAAAATTGAACCAGGTGGAAAACGACCATTCCAAATACTTTCAATAATGTATTTTTCAGCAAATGCTGCAGGACTTTTTGCCTTAATAACCATACAAGTTTACAATCCGTTCTTTATATAAAATACTTTACTCATCATACCACCAGATCAATAATTTCTTAACCACTTATTAATTCAACTCTCTATTTTATACACATTTATTCCACTTCTAAGAACTAATCACTCTGAAAAATCAATACTAAATAACCCTTTTTGTTTATCTATTCTATCGGTTTTACTCATAAAACCGACCAAAGGCACATTTTGATCAATTTACCTATTTCCAAATATTGACTATTGATTTATAAAGAGTAAAGTTCAACCGTTTACCTTAGGGTTAAGTATGTTTAGGTAGTTATTTGGCAAAATAGTAAAATTTAGTTTTTTTTGTTATTTTTCTAAATAGTTGTTTATTTTAAATAATAACAATATGTTAGACGATTATTATCAACTCCCTACTTGCCCTTATTTTATATAACCAACGTAATAATGTAGAGAGCATCACATGTCTATTTCGCTAGGGAATGCATTTATCAAAAACTTTCTTGGTAAAGCCCCCGACTGGTACAAACTTGCAATACTGTCCTTTTTAATCATTAACCCTCTGGTTTTCTTTTTCGTAGACCCATTTACTGCGGGTTGGCTATTAGTTGTTGAATTTATTTTCACTTTAGCAATGGCGTTAAAATGTTATCCACTCCAGCCTGGTGGCTTATTAGCGATTGAAGCTATAGCGATTGGAATGACAAGTGCAGAACAAGTTAAACATGAATTAGTTGCTAATATTGAAGTACTTTTATTGCTTGTTTTCATGGTTGCCGGTATTTACTTTATGAAGCAATTGCTTCTGTTTATATTTACTAAAATACTGATTGGTATCAAATCAAAGGCAGGGTTATCTGCTGCATTTTGTTTTACCGCTGCATTTTTATCTGCTTTTCTTGATGCACTAACTGTAATCGCTGTTGTTATCAGTGTCGCCGTTGGTTTCTATGCGATTTATCACCGAGTCGCATCAGGTCAAGGTGGTACACCCACACACGATCATACCTGTGACTCTAACGTAACTGATGAGTTATCTCGTGATGACTTAGAAAACTACCGTTCTTTTTTACGCAGTTTACTTATGCACGCAGGTGTCGGTACGGCTCTTGGTGGTGTAATGACAATGGTTGGTGAGCCCCAAAACTTAATCATCGCAGACCAAGCAGGTTGGATGTTTGGTGAATTTATTATCCGAATGCTACCAATCACCGCTCCTGTCTTTATCTGTGGCATGCTAACTTGTGTTGCCGTTGAAAAGTTTGGGATCTGTGGCTACGGAACAAAATTACCCATTAATGTACGAAATATTCTTGAAGAATATGAATCTGAAGAACGAAAAAACCGCACTAATATTGATAATGCCAAACTCATTGTTCAAGCAATTATCGCTGTATGGTTAATTGTTGCTTTAGCACTCCACTTAGCAGCAGTTGGACTTATCGGTTTATCCGTTATTATCTTAGCTACGGCATTTACTGGCGTAATCGAAGAACATTCAATGGGTAAAGCATTTGAAGAAGCATTACCTTTCACCGCTTTATTGGCTGTTTTCTTCGCGATTGTTGCTGTAATTATTGACCAAGAGTTGTTTAAACCAATTATTGATTCAGTACTCGCTGTTGAAGATAAAGGCGCACAACTTGCCTTGTTCTATGTCGCTAATGGTTTGCTATCTATGGTTTCTGACAATGTATTCGTTGGTACTGTATATATTAATGAAGTGAAAAGTGCGTTGCTAGATGGCCAAATTACTCGTGACCAGTTTGATTTATTAGCTGTCGCGATTAATACAGGTACAAACCTACCTTCTGTTGCCACTCCAAATGGACAAGCTGCATTCTTATTCTTATTAACATCAGCACTTGCACCATTAATCCAATTATCATACGGACGTATGGTATGGATGGCCTTACCATATACTATTGTATTAGCACTTGTTGGCTTATTCGGTATTATGTTCTTCCTTGAACCGATGACAGCAATGTTCTACGATCTAGGATGGATTACACATGGTGTAATAGAAAGTGCAACTTCTGCAGTTTCTAGTGGTCATTAATAAGGTATAACCACTTTTGATAGAAAAGGCTCTGTTTATACGGGGCCTTTATTTTTACAAGGAATAAAAATGCAAACCCTTAATTATTTCTCTCGCATTCGCCTATCATGGCTTTTGTTGCTTTTATGTATTGCCTTTTTTGAAGCCGCGGCTCTTACTTTTCAACATGTCATGAAATTGCCACCTTGTGTTATGTGTATCTATGAACGTGTCGCTATGATGGGAATTGGTGGGGCCGCTATTATTGGTTTACTTAACCCAAACAATATAGTCATTCGTTGGTGTGGATTCATTGCCTGGGGAGTAAGTGCCGGTTGGGGTTTAAAACTAGCCATGCAACACGTTGATTTTCAACTGAACCCATCACCTTTTGCCACTTGTGATTTATTTGTGACATTTCCATCATGGGCCCCTCTGAACAAATGGGCCCCTTGGATGTTTGAAGCGTATGGTGATTGCAGTAAAATTGTTTGGCAATTCTTAACATTAACAATGCCGCAATGGTTAGTCATTATCTTTGCGAGTAACCTTGTTGCTTTAACAATTTTTGTTATTGCTCAATTTTTCAATAAGAAACGTGCGTAATTAAAAAGTTATACTCATTAATATTAACCATAATGATCAGGTTCTTATGTTAATTGGTATTATATTGAAGTAACAAAAAAGCCATCTGGTAATGATTACCAGATGGCTTTTCTATTTAAAGAAGAAAAATATAAATGTAGCTATTTACCACAACATTTTTTAAATTTCTTACCGCTTTCACACGGGCAAGCATCATTACGGCCCACATCTTTATATGGATTTACCTTTTGGCCTTTATAACCAATTTGGTATTCATCCGCAGCCATTGCTACTTCTTGTATCATAAAATCAATTTTAGGTAACATCTGCTCTAGCGTTGGAGGGGTATCAATTCCGGTTTCTGCCATTTGACGATGAGTTTCTTTTTCGTCAACGGCAAGCATCATAGTCGTCAGTAATGCAGACAGCATTCGCATCGTACCATCAGCTACCTTAAGATCAGCCCATAACTCTTCAACCGTTGGCCATAATGTCATGAAACCTTCAGCAAAGTCAGCGACCGCTTCAAGATCATCAAAATTAACGATTTCGGTCACTTCGTATTCATTACGTTTAAGTAATAAATATTGGTGCTCAATTTGCTGTGAAATCGGTTTGATCATTTCAAGCGCGTTATCTGCACCGATTATGTCACCTAACCATGCTTCTGGAGCTAATGGCTTCGTTGCCATATTTGCAGCAAGTACCACACCTTCAAGAAAGAGACTTGAACAGTCTAAATTAACGCTATCTAACGTAATTAATTGATATTTCATGATTGATTCACTTCCGAAATTAAGTTTTCGGCGTAGTATAACGTAAATAATTATTAGAGCCTAAGTGCCGTTATTATTTTTTATTTTGCTGTCGAGAAACCTATGAAAAAAAATCGAGGATTTACTTTAATTGAGCTAGTTGTTGTTATTGTAATTTTGGGGATTTTAGCGGTTACCGCTGCTCCCAAGTTTTTAAATCTACAAGATGATGCTCATGAATCTAGAGCCGCAGGGGTATTTTCCGCCTTCACTGCTGCTGTAAACTTGTATAATGAGGCATGGGTCTTACAAGGTGAGCCTTCTGCAAGTTCAGCGGTTGGCGTTATTTTCGCTGACAAAACTATTTACCCATCAAATGAAGGCTTTCCATTGGGTACCACACATTATGGAATAATTACGGGGGAAGGTTGCGGTGAACTTTGGAATGCTCTATTAAATCAAGATTTAAGTATCGAACCTTATAATACCTTTACTAATATTCAAGCTGACATTCAATATGGGTATACCGCCTCTAATGAGTGCTTCTATTCATATGTCAGTGATTATAACAATTCAACGTCAACTGGAAATGAGCTTTTCTACTCTCCAAGTACAGGGGAAACATATGTGAAACTTTATAATAAATCAAAATAAGTGACATCCCCTACCTTTCCCCCTACAATCCCACCTCCAATAAAAGAGGTGGGATATGCAAGTAATACTAGGCCCTATGGAGGGCGTTCTCGATCATCTAATGCGTGAGCTATTAACAGAGATTAATGATTATGATTTCTGTGTGACTGAGTTTGTTCGAATCGTTGATCAACTCTTACCCCCTCATGTTTTCCATCGAATTTGTCCAGAATTACATAACGACAGTAAAACTAAATCTGGAACCCCTATTCGTCTGCAATTATTAGGACAAGAACCTAATTGGATGGCAGAAAACGCGGCACGAGCAATTGATCTTGGTTCTGACGGTCTTGATTTAAATTTTGGTTGTCCAGCCAAAGCGGTTAATAAAAGCCGTGGTGGTGCTGCACTTTTAAAAGATCCTGAATTAATCTATCAAATTGTCAAAGCTTGTCGAGATGCAGTACCTAGTAATAAAAAAGTAACTGCAAAAATCCGATTAGGCTGGGAAAAGCCCGAAGAGTGCTTTGCTATTGCAGATGCGATTAAACAAGCAGGTGCAAATGAACTAACTATTCACGCAAGAACGAAAGTCGATGGCTATAAAGCAGAAGAAATTAAGTGGGATTACATCAACCAAGTTCGCCAAAAAGTAGATATTCCTATTATTGCCAATGGGGAAATCTGGAATTATGCAGATGGTCAACGTTGTATTGAAGCAACTGGTATTAATTCATTAATGGTATGCCGAGGCGCTTTTAACGTACCTAATTTGGGTAATGTCGTAAAACATAACCATGTTCCAATGCCATGGCCAGAAGTGATCGCATTGCTGATTCATTACTCAAAGTTACAAATGGCTGGAGATAAAGGTCAATATTACTCTAATCGAGTAAAACAATGGCTAGTTTATCTTCGTCAAGAATATTCTGAAGCAAAAGATATTTTTATGGATATTAGAAGCCATAAAAAACCAGAACCCATCGTTGCTCGTTTATATCAAGAATTAGAAAAAGTCAGCTAATAGTTAACTTCCGAGTTTATGAGAAATAAACTCGGTTTTTTCCGTCTTCTTTCGCTTTATAAAGTAAATCATCCGCTTTCTTTATCACTTTTTCAAACGAGAAATCTTGATGAGAATCGATAATAGCAACCCCTCCAGATACAGTAAAACCACCAGTTACGACTTTACCGGATGAATCTTGAATTGATTTTCTCACTCGTTCACAAATATTTTCTAAACTTGCCCGCGAGTCTGCATTAATACAAATAACAAATTCTTCACCGCCAAACCGGGAAACAATATCACTATCTCGAACGCTTTTATTCAAAATTTTAGCTACGTATTTAATGGCATCATCACCAACATCATGACCAAATACATCATTAATTTGTTTAAAATCATCGATGTCATATAACGCAAAACCGACAAATGTCTTAACGACACGATCTTTCAAACTTATTTCAAAACCTCGTCGATTATAAAGACCGGTCATAGGATCTTGTTTTGCTAAGTCTCGATAGTATCGATGAGATAATCGGCTTTGGTAATAAAACATTGATAAAACAGCAAGAATATAAGTAACTAAAATTAAAATTAATGTCTTTGCATCATGCAAAATAAAACCGATTAACTCTTCTTCTATCGAATTTTTATAGTATAGAAAATAGGTAAAATTCGTGTCATTCAACGTAATTGGTTGCATAAATTTATATTGTTCAAAACGTTCATATTGATCACTGTCGAGTAGTTGAATATGTTTTGAAATTTCATTGTCTGAATGCAATAATTTATCTACCGACAAATCTATAACTAATACACCTTTAAATAAATCTTTGTAATAAATAGGTGTTGAAAAGGTCAGTACTTCTAATCCATCAAAAAAAGCATCTGTATAAGGAGGAGTAAAGGTTATATCTTTTGCATTCCCATTTTTCATACTATTTTTCCAGTATGGTCGAGAATAGATAGTCTCTAGGCTTTGCTTTGACAAATTCTCTGCGATGACTCTTGGGGAGGATATAATGTATTCATATTTAGAGATAAAATAAATACCATGAAGATAGTTTTCATAATCATGAATAAAAGAAATAACAGGGGCAAGCGTCACTTTTTTAGAGGCTAATTTATATAGCTCAGATTGAGGATCACATAATTCTGTAATTCCCGCGATGCTATAATCTAACCTCGTTTCAGGAACAGAGACCTCTTGAGTATCCATAACCGCTTCAATATCATTATTAGGATGAATAATGCATAATCCAGCATCCTCATCTACTCTCATATTATGATTATAAAATTTTCCCGTACTCTGTTTGTATAATTGAGATAAATTATAATCAAGAGAAACCATTACTTTTATGGAACGCTGCAAAGAATCAATAATGCGGTCATATTCCCGATTCACTTGTCTTTGAACCGAGCTAATGTGGTTATTTAAAACAATACTTAAGATCAGCACTAGAAATAGTGTCGGGATCATAAAAATATATTTTAAATTTGTTTTTGGCATAGATAAATTCTTTAACACAAAATGAACAGACTATAGTACCTATATTTTTGTAAAAGATCTTGTAAAAACAAGACCTTTTACATTGATATGACAGAATATAATCGTCAAAATAAGAACGATTAACTTATCTAACTATCTGAGATAATACTGATATTTCTAGTGTAGCAAAGTGTTTCTTACTCACCATATCTTCAATATCTTTTGAATTATATTTATCTCCGTTATACACAACAACAATACTTTCATCGCCTGATTGTAAAAAATTAGTTTCACCAAATGGGGTATATCGAGTCGCTCCAATACTAATAATCGTTTGCTGAGGGTAATCAGCATCAGACAAATAAAGAGCCAGATTTTCAGCTGGTCCCTCATCTTTTTGATTATTCATACGATCAATCATCCAATCATTTAATTGCTCATGAAAATAACTGTAATCAATCGCAGCACTGTCTTCTCCATATCGATTCACTTGGCCGTTTCTAATATGAAAACTAGCTATACGGTAAGTATCTAATTCACACCCTTTTGTGAAAGAGGATAATTCAATAAAGTTTTTAGAGATCCCTTTTGTGCTTGCACCCCAGTTTTTCTTCTCACTGATTTTTTTCGCATTGGGCTTTCTAATAGAACAATCATTATACGCTGCAAATTTTACGGGAGTTAAAGCAACCACTTTGTTATCTTGATATGTAATATCAAAAACGATAGCAACTTCTGGCTCTATTTGTAAATTATCAGCATCATTTGGCGGAATAATTGAATCAGAAGAAAGTGGATATTGAGATAAAAAGCCAGCATTTGCCGAAGGGATATAAAAAGGGAATAAAGCTTTAGGTTGAATTGCATTTTCAACTTTAACATTTAAAAAATCAGTTGCTTCTCCCGCTTGCTCTAAATGCCCAGCAAAGTTTCCTGCCACACCAAAACCAATTACATGCTTAAAAGTCATATTGCCTTCTTAAATTCTATTAATAGTAATATTCAAGAAGGCACCTTAATTTATTCTTTTATATTATGCGATGATGCGGATCTAATTTTATGATTTCTTTGTTTTTCTACGCCGCTTAAACTGAGGCTTTGATGAACTTTTCAGCGTTTTTAGTGAATCAGGCACCGGGCCTTGCTGCACCCCTTGCATAAAGTTTAATACCTTCGTTTCCAATTCAGACATAAACGGACGGTAAGAACAGGTTTTTTCCGTCATTCCTTGCAGTTGAAACTCCCAATTTGCGGTCATATCTGGGTAAGTTGCTTCATTAGGTAAAGCATTAATTAGGCCCTTCCCTGCATCACTGGCATGAATATTTTTTCCATTACGAAGCAACAATTGGCGTTTAAATAAGGTATCTAATATACCCGCTCTCGTTGCTTCAGTTCCTAATCCATCAGTCTCTCTTAGAATTTTTTTCAGTTCTTTATTTTCAACAAAGCGTGCAATTCCTGTCATCGCTTGCAATATCGTAGCTTCCGTAAAATACTTAGGGGGCTCTGTCATTTTGTGGTTAATTTCACCTTCACGACAGGTGTGTACTTCCCCTTTTTTTAATGGCGGCACCTTGTGCGCTACATCATCACTATTTTGTGCTTGAGATTTACCCAGCAAAACACGCCACCCTGCAAATAACATTTGCTTGCCTTTCGCCACAAATACACCACCTCCAATATCAAACACAAGTTCAGCTTCTGCATAGACAGCAGCAGGATAAAATTGCATGAGATACTGACGAGCAATTAGATGATAAATCTTTTCTTCATAGCCAGAAAGCCCCGCCGAACCACTTGATTTCGGAGTAGGAATAATTGCATGGTGTGCATCAACCTTACTGTCGTTCCAAGTTCGTGACTTTAGAGTCAGATCAGCCTTAGTTACAGCACTTGATAATTGCGTATCGTTATTGCCAATGGCGGCACACACTTGCTCACGTTGCTTATAATGGTCTTTAGGTAGGTAACGGCTATCTGAACGCGGATAAGTGATTAATTTATGCTTTTCATACAACGCCTGACACGCATCCAATACTTGTTGAGCGCTTAAGTTATATCGCTTAGCCGCATCAATTTGCAGTGATGATAAAGAATAGGGCAAAGGGGCATTTTGCTTGGTTTCTTTATTTTCAGCTTTGGTTACGATTGCTGGTTGATTCGCAATTCGCTGAGCTACATTTTCTACCAATTTAAGACTGAGCACGCGCCCTTCTTCATCTTGCCATTGTTGGCACGCTTCACTTGGTTTCCACTTCGATCGAATATCAAACGCTTGTCCATCATTCAACTGAGGGTTTTGATAAGGAATTAATGCTTCTAATGTGAAATACGCTTTAGGAACAAAATTAGCAATCTCTTCATCACGACGGGTCACTAAGCCTAACACTGGCGTTTGTACACGTCCTACGGATAAGACACCTTGATAACCACCACGTTGGCCTAACAAGGTGTAAGCACGAGTCATGTTCATGCCATACAACCAATCAGCACGAGAGCGTGCTAAGGCAGAGATAGAGAGAGGAATAAACTCTTGGTTACTTCGCATTGACGTTAATGCACGTTTCACCGCAGGTAAGTTTAAATCACTGATTAATAAACGCTGAGTGGCTGCTTTTTTAGTTTTAGACAACTTTAAATAATCTAATACTTCATCAACTAATAGCTGACCTTCCCTATCTGGATCACCCGCATGAATGACTTGAGACGCTGTTTTCAGTAATTTCCGAATAACAGTAAGTTGCTTACTTGAGGATTTTCTTGGACGAAGTTGCCATTTTTCTGGAACAATAGGTAAATGCTCCATACGCCACGATTTATATTTATCATCATAAGCATCAGGCTCTACTTGTTCTAACAAGTGGCCAATACACCACGTAACAATGTCCCCATTGCCACATTCAATGTAACCTTGTTGATTCTTCTGTGGCTTTGGCAGACCGGCGGCAATCGCTCGGCCTAAACTTGGTTTTTCTGCAATAAATAATCGTGACATAAAAAAGTGCTGATGTTGTGAATAACATCAGCACTATACCTGTATGAATAGACAGTTATCAAGTTTTGTTATCTAACTTGTTGAAATTGGTATGACTTAAAGTTTCGCAGCTAACTCGACACCTTGACGAATAGCTCGTTTCGCATCAAGTTCTCCGGAATGCTCAGCACCACCAATAACATGATGAGCAATATCAGCAGACGTTAATATTTCAACTAACTCATTTACAGAGACTTGCCCTGCACACATCAGGACATGATCAACATCTAATAATTTAACTTCATTGTTTTGGCGAATGTATAACCCTTCATCATTCACTTTAAGATATTCAACACCGGCCAGCATATGAACGCCACGTTTTTCTAACGTCCGCTTATGGATCCAACCGGTTGTTTTTCCTGGCCCTTTACCTACACTGCCTTTTCTGCGTTGCATTAACCACACTTCTCGTGTTGTTTGGTAACTCTCTTGGGGTTTGAGGCCACCTTCAAATTCTATATTTTTATCGATATCCCAATCTTTCAGCCATTCATCAAGAGTGGTGTTCTCTGGTTCAGTAATCATGGTTGCAACATCAACCCCAATCCCACCCGCACCAATAACTGCCACTTTCTGACCCAATGTCGGTTGCGTTTTAATGTAAGTTTGATAATCAATCACTTTTGGGTGATCACTCCCTTCTAATTGTGGTGTTCTTGGTTTAACCCCTGTTGCAACAACCACTTCATCAAACTGACGTAATTCATCCAACTCAACGTTATAATTCAGTTTGACGATAATATTTTTATGATCAATTTTGTTAGAGAAATAACGAATCGTTTCTTTAAATTCTTCTTTGCCTGGGATTTGCATCGCTAAATTAAATTGACCACCGATACGATCACTACGCTCAAATACCGTAACTTGATAACCACGTTCTGCCGCCGACGTCGCACACGATAATCCAGCCATTCCAGCTCCAATAATCGCAATGGACTTACTTAAACTGACAGGGTCTAAAACTAATTCAGTTTCATAACAGGCTTGTGGATTAACTAAACAAGTCGCCCTCTTCGCTTTAAATACATGATCCAAACACGCCTGATTACACCCAATGCACGTATTAATTAATTCTGATTTGTCTTGCTCTGCTTTATTAACAAACTCTGCATCCGCTAAAAATGGACGAGCCATCGACACCATATCAGCTTGCCCTGATGCCAATATATGCTCAGCAACTTCAGGTGTATTAATACGGTTACAAGTAATTAGGGGAATAGATACCTTACCTTTCAATTTTTCGGTTACCCAGCTAAATGCGGCACGTGGCACTTGCGTTGCTATCGTTGGAATTCTTGTTTCATGCCAACCGATACCTGTATTTAAAATAGTTACACCGGCTTTCTCTAAGGCTTGAGCTAACTCAACGACTTCTTCAAATGTACTGCCTTGTTCTACTAAATCAAGCATTGATAAACGAAATATTATAATAAAGTCCGTTCCAACTTTGTCTCGTATTGCTTTGACTATTTCTAATGGAAAACGCATTCTATTGTGATAATTTCCGCCCCAATCGTCATAGCGCATATTGGTACGTGCACAGATAAACTGATTAATCAGATACCCTTCTGACCCCATAACCTCAATACCATCATAATTGGCTTGTTTGGCATAATATGCGCTATTTGCAAAATCACGGATCGTCTTATTAATTTGACGTTCACTCATTTGGGAAGGTGTAAACATACCAATAGGGGATCGTATGTCTGAAGCACTTAACGCAAGTGGATGCATCGCATAACGGCCAGCATGGAGCAATTGAAGAGCAATTTTCCCGCCATTATCATGCACGGCGGTTGTAAGTGCTTTATGTTTATCTGCGGCTCCAGAAGAACTAAATTGAGCACTAAATGGTGTTAAACGTCCTCGAAAATTAGGAGCAAATCCACCAGTAACAATCAGGCCTACACCCCCTTTAGCTCGTGCAGCATAAAAGGCTGATAGCTTTTTAAATCCATCATTACTTTCTTCTAATCCAGTATGCATCGATCCCATTAAGACTCGATTTTTTAACTGAGTAAATCCCAAATCTAGCGGCTGAAAAAGGTGTGGGTACGTCATAACAATCCATCGCTTTTATAATTATTGTGGTCTGACCAGAATAATAGTTATCGGCTTCTGCTACAATTAAGTTTTCACAAATATGCAACATTCATCAAATCTTTTGGTCTTATACTTTCTTAATAAAACTAATTCTCATTTAGAACTCTTTCATCTAGTTACTTTCCTTATCTCTTAGAGTAGGATATAGACAGAGTTTAAACTAATAATAAGGAACAATATGAAAGGGTTATTCCACTTCATAGCAAAATGTTTTCAAGCGGTATGGAAGTTACTTTCCTTTACGCGTCAACTGGTCTTAAATCTATTTTTTCTCGGCCTCATAGGGTTGATTGCGTTCACTTTTTTAAGTAACGATGAACATAATATTGAAACTCAGCAGATTGAGAAGAAAGCCTTAATTCTTGATTTAGCAGGACCAATCGTTGAAGAAAGTAAATTTCGCGAGCCATTAGAGCGAGTAACGTCTGATCTATTAGGCAGTCAAAAATCACAAGAAAATGTGTTATTTGATATTGTCGATACCATCCGTTTTGCTGCTCATGATGACAATGTATCTGGCTTAGTTCTTCATTTAAAAGAGATGAATGAAACTAGCTTAACCAAGCTTCGTTACATTGCAAAAGCGATTAATACCTTTAAAGCTGCAGGAAAACCGGTTTATGCGATTGGTGATTACTACAATCAAAGTCAATATTATCTAGCTAGCTATGCAGATAAAGTATTTATGGCGCCTGATGGTACCGTTTTATTGCGTGGTTACGGTGCATATACTCTTTACTATAAAGAGCTATTAGAGAAGCTAAACGTATCCACTCATGTTTTCCGTGTGGGTACTTATAAATCGGCTGTTGAACCTTATCTTCGCAATGACATGTCTGATGCTGCAAAAGAATCAACGTCTGTTTGGTTAAACCAATTATGGGATGCGTATTTAGATGATGTCTCAACTAATCGACAAATTGATGCTAAAACGTTAACCATGCCAATGGATCAATTCATTGCAAAATTAAAGACACTCAATGGGGACTTGTCACAAATGACGGTTGAGCTTGGTTTAGTTGATAAGCTAGCGACTCGCCAAGAAGTTCGTAAAGATATGATTGCCGAATTTGGCTCAAATGGATACGACAGCTTTAAGCAAATAAGCTACTACGATTACCGTTCAAGTGTGCGTCCTACGATTATCCCTGATGCTCAAGATATCGCTATTGTTGTGGCAAGTGGACCAATCATGGATGGAACTCAACGCCAAGGCACTGTTGGTGGAGACTCAACAGCGGCCCTACTTCGTCAAGCTCGTGGAGATGATAAAGTAAAAGCCGTTGTTCTTCGCGTTGACAGCCCTGGCGGTAGTGCATTCGCCTCTGAAGTAATACGTAATGAAGTAGATGCTTTAAAGGAAGCTGGCAAACCTGTTGTTATTTCTATGTCGAGTGTTGCTGCCTCTGGTGGATACTGGATCTCTGCAAGTGCCGATAAAATCATTGCCCAACCAACAACCATTACTGGCTCTATTGGTATCTTTGGTATTTTAACAACCTTTGAAAAAGGGTTAGATAAAATGGGGATCCATAACGATGGTATTTCTACTTCTCCGTTTAATGGTGTTGGTTTAACTCGACCATTAAGTGATGATGTTGCCCAAGTAATGCAACTGGGTATCGAGCATGGGTATCACCGCTTTATTAAACTGGTTAGCGATCATCGTGATATGTCTCTAGAAGCGGTTGATAAAGTAGCGCAAGGTCGAGTTTGGACCGGCAAAGATGCACTTAAATATGGATTAGTTGACCAACTAGGTGACTTTGATGATGCCGTTCAAGCAGCCGCTCAACTCGCTAATATGGAATCATATAATTTATATTGGGTTAAAGAGCCGTTATCTCCAATGGAGCTATTCCTTGAAGAACTAAGCATGAGCTTTAGCGCTAATATAAAAACAGAGCTTTTCTCGTTAGCACCAGAAGCATTGCAACCAACCATCAGCAAAGTTGTAACAGATGTTAACACGTTAAATAACTTTAATGACCCAAAAGGGCAATATCTGTTCTGCCTCAATTGCAGTAATCTGTAAAAGCATGACGAGCCCGACACATGTCGGGCTTTCTTTATGTCTAATCACCAGTATAATCGCACCACCTCCCATAACTCTGTACCGTTGTTATTATGGAAAGAAAACACATTTACATCGCCTATACAGGCGGCACAATCGGCATGTTAAAATCTGATGATCATGGCTACGTTCCAGCATCAGGTTTTATGCAGCACCAATTAAAGCAAATGCCTGAGTTTCACCGTGCAGAAATGCCTATTTTCACCATTCACGAATATGAGCCATTAATTGACTCATCTGATATGACGCCAGAAGATTGGCAACGTATTGCAGATGATATTCGTGCTAACTACGATAAATACGACGGATTTGTAATTCTTCATGGTACGGATACCATGGCCTATACAGCATCAGCTCTTTCATTCATGCTAGAGAATCTAGGAAAACCAGTGATTGTAACGGGTTCTCAAATTCCTCTTGCTGAACTTCGCTCAGATGGCCAAAGCAACCTATTAAACGCATTACATATTGCGGCTAATTACCCAATTAATGAAGTAACCTTATTTTTCAATAACAAATTAATCCGTGGTAATCGCAGTACAAAATCTCATGCAGATGGTTTTGACGCTTTTTCTTCTCCAAATTTACCCCCATTACTTGAGGCGGGTATTAATATCCAAATCAACGGTGCAGAAATCAATAAACAGCCAGAAGGTGAATTTACGGTTAATAATATTACGCCACAACCTATCGGCGTCGTAACCATGTACCCGGGTATCTCAGCGGAAGTGATTAAAAATACATTACGCCAACCTGTGAATGCCATGATATTACTGACTTTTGGTGTCGGTAATGCACCACAAAACCCAGAGCTTTTAGCACAATTAAAAGAGGCTTCTGAGCGTGGCGTTGTCGTTGTAAACTTAACTCAATGTTTATCAGGAAAAGTAAACATGGGCGGTTACGCAACAGGTTGTGCGCTTGCTAATGCAGGAGTGATCAGCGGTTATGATATGACCCCTGAAGCTGCACTAGCTAAACTTCACTACCTACTAAGTAAAGATTTGCCTTATGAAACCATGCGTACCATGATGCAGCAAAGTTTACGTGGCGAGTTAACTCACTAAAATCTTGTAACAAGGTTATCTTGTTATAATAAAAAGGCTTCCCTGATATTCTCATGGGAAGCCTTTTTTGTTCTATAAACTAATGCTATTAATTCTACTCAGAGATTATTTCTTTTCGTTAAGAATAATACGCAATGTACGACGAAGTGGCTCTGCTGCACCCCATAGTAATTGGTCACCGACGGTAAAGGCGTTTAAGAAATCATTACCCATCGACATTTTACGCAAACGACCAACAGGAACAGATAGCGTACCTGTTACTTTTGCAGGTGTTAACTCTTGAGCAGTAATATCACGCTCATTTGGAATAACTTTAACCCAATCATTATGCGTTGCGATGATCTCTTCAATCTCATCCATCGGTACATCTTGTTTTAGCTTAATAGTCAGTGCTTGTGAGTGACAGCGCATTGCACCAATACGTACACACGTACCATCAATCGCAATTGGAGAATCTTGTAGACCAAGGATTTTATTGGTTTCAACGGTTGCTTTCCATTCTTCTTTACTCTGTCCATTTTCGCGCTTCACATCAATCCAAGGGATCAACGAACCCGCCAATGGAGCACCAAACTCTGAGGTTGGGAAAGAATCAGAACGAATTGTCTCTGCTACTTTTCTATCAATATCTAGAATAGAGCTTGAAGGGTTTGCGAGTTCAGATGTCACGCAATCATTCACTACGCCCATTTGAGAAATTAGCTCACGCATATTTTTCGCACCAGCACCAGAAGCTGCTTGATACGTCATTGCACTCACCCACTCAACTAAACCCGCTTTATATAAGCCACCAAGACCCATTAGCATTAAGCTAACCGTACAGTTACCACCAACATACGTATTAGTACCTGCATGAATACCTTGTTGAATTTGATCAAAGTTCACTGGATCAAGCGTAATAATCGCATCATCTTTCATACGTAATGTAGACGCGGCATCAATCCAGTAGCCTTTCCAACCTGCTTGACGAAGTGCTGGGTATACTTTTTCAGTATAACTACCACCTTGACAGGTAATAATTGCATCCAATTTTAATAACGATTGAATATCAAAAGCATCTTGCAGTAAACCGGCATCTTTCCCAAGGTTTGGTGCTGGAATTCCGACTTGTGATGTGGTGTAAAATACAGGATCAATATGGTCAAAATCACGCTCTTCAACCATACGCTGCATTAATACTGAACCCACCATTCCGCGCCAGCCGACTAAACCTACTCTCATTGTACTCTCCCTGTAATTAATAAAATAAAAAGTGCTTACTCCATCTATATGATGAACAGAAAAAAATCTCAAGCACTATTTGTTGTATTTTATTTATTTTATGCATCATATTTCTTCTCATTAGAGACTCCTTACCTTCTATTAACGCGCAAAATATAAACACTTTTAAAATTAACTTAGTCATCTCATTCACATTACCGTCAAATAAAAGTTATTTTTTAATCTTTAACTATAAAAAATAAAACAAACCTCTCAAAAACCAACATTTGATTATAAAAATATCCCGTTACACTTCATAAAACATCACAGATAAAAACAAAAGCAAACGATTACTCTAAAAAAGAGCCTAATTATAAAAATAATAACCACAAAAATGACTTAAAATTAACATTAAATAAATGATTAACATCGCGTTAAATTCAAACACATTGCATTTAAATTACAAAATTTAACCATTTATTCACTTTAAAGTGAGTAACTTAACAGTGCTAGAGATGAAAATCACAAATAAGTCATACTTAATCGATCTATTGTTGATCATAAGGTAAAGTGCATCTCGTTTAGGAAACACAATCCCTTATCGTATGAATTTTATTCATGCATACAAAAAAGAGGCTTTATACATGAAGCAAGCAACGACAAAATTACCTTCGCTAACGCAGGTAATTATTTCTTTAGGGCTATTTCTACTTCTTGCCTTTTCATTCACGGCTAAACTTGATTTACCTATCCAATTAGCACTTTATATTGGTTGGTTCATTATCATTACATTAGGTATCAAGTTAGGTCATGATTACAAATCTTTAGAAAAAGCAGCTCTAAACGGCATCTCCAATGGACTAGGAGCGGTATTAATTCTCTTGGCTGTTGGTGCTTTAGTAGGTACTTGGATTTCTGGTGGTATTGTTCCAACCATCATTTATTATGGTTTAAAAGCCATTCACCCATCTATCTTCCTTCTTGCAACGATGATTATCTGTTCATTAACAGCACTCGCAACGGGCACATCTTGGGGTGCTGCTGGTACCGCTGGTATTGCTATGATGGGGATTGGTCAAGGACTTGGTGTTCCAGCTCCAATTACTGCAGGTGCTATCCTTTCAGGTTGTTACTTCGGTGATAAAATGTCACCTCTATCTGATTCTGTAATTCTTGCTTCTTCTATGTCTGGTGTTGAAGTCGTAGAGCATATTAAAGGCATGCTTCCTGTTGCCCTTATCAGTTACATCATTACTGGTATTATGTTTACTGCTTTTGGTTTCCATTTCGCAGGTAATGTGGATATGAGCCAAGTAGATTCTGTAATTTTAGCAATGGAAGAACAATTCGTTATCACCCCATTCTCATTCGTTCCTGTGGTTATTGTTCTTGGTCTATTAGCAATGCGTATGCCTTCTTTCCCTGTGATCAGCTTTGGCTCATTGCTAGGAATTATCTGGGCTGTGATGGTTCAAGACATCAACTTCTTAACCGCATTTAATACAGCGTGGGCTCCATATTCAATTGAATCAGGTGTTGGTTTCATTGATTCAATTTTAAATCGTGGTGGCATGTCTTCAATGCTAGGTTCTGTTGCGGTGATTATCTTTGGTTTAGGTTTTGGTGGCCTGCTAGATAAAGTAGGCGTACTAGAAACAGTTGCTAAAATATTCGAAAAACGAGTTCAAGGTCCTGGTTCACTTGCGACAAGTACGATTGCGACAGCCTTCTTTGGTAACATCTTTGGTTCTGCAATGTACGTATCACTTATCCTTACACCAAAGATTTGTGCGAAAAACTACGACCGCCTAGGCTACAAACGTAAAAACTTATCTCGCAACGCAGAGTTCGGCGGAACGCTAACCTCTGGTATGGTTCCGTGGAGTGATAACGGTATCTACATGGCAAGTATTTTAGGTGTTGCGACACTGTCTTACGCACCGTTCATGTGGTTAAGCTTTGTATGTATTATCGTAACGATTGTTACGTCTTACATGGGCTGGTTTGTTGATAAATGCGACCCAATTATTACCACAGAAGAAACAGATGAGGTTATTGCAGTAGAAACAAAAACTGCATAATAAAAATAGAACGACTCTGTTTTAAATAGAAAAATGCCAGTGATTGTTAATTCAACCACTGGCATTTTTATGTCTATTGTATCTGATTTACTTTTGCATGATATTTGTCATCATTGTGATTTTTATACCACTGTTTTCTTTACTGCCGCTCGTTTCCCTAAGAAATAACCTAAGCCTAAAGGCGCAAAGAAAATAGCCAAGATGAACAAGATAAAGTAAATGATCGTGCTCTTAATCAAATCAATCACTTTATCCATCGCAAGCGTCAGCACATCTTGTGAGACTTGGTCAAGATCTTGAGTGAACTTCTCTCGCTCTTGAGAGACAATTACTGCAATCGCTTTTCGTTCTCTCTCTACCATATTAACCAGCTCTTGGCGCTCTCTTGCTACCATGGCTTCCAAAGCGATACGCTCTGCACTTAACTGGTTTAACTTATCATCTGTTTTATTGTCTAAATCATCCAATAATGGCTGTAATTGCAAACTCATTTGTTCTGCTAAATTTTGCATGTATTCTGGATTATTATTGACAAAATCTTGGAATGACTCCGATGTATTTCGTAAGCTTTCCATTGTTTTATTAATGTCATCGCCATTCAGATTGCTGTTCATCGCGATAAGCTGAGCTTTCCATGTCATGATTTTTGGTGTTTGCTCAGAGACTAAACTAAGTTGATCAGAAACATCACCAAGCGCTTCAGGCATTGAACCAAGCGTTGCTACCGCTTCTGTCTCATCAATATTTTGATCGGCTAGCCATGCTTTTAGCGCAGGGGTTCTTCTCATGGCGACGCTATCAAATGGGTGATCTGCAACAAATTGTGCGATAAAGTCTTTTGCTTCATTAAATTCAGAACTTGGTAATAGCTTCTTCGCTAATGCCTCAATGTCGACATGCAGTAATTGACTCGCTTTAAAATCAATATTCCCTTCAAATACATCAGCCCCCTTTCCATCATCAGAAAAGAATTGCTCCATTTGAGCGGCAAAGACCCATGTATCAATTAACGAAATAGTCGGTGACACTTGATACGCTGCATGTTGTAACCCCTCTTCTGCGTGTATTTTCCACAACAAGACATAAGATTGATGCAAGGTATCGTCTTTCGGATACATCGCTGAGATTTCGTCTGCGGCGGATTCAACTTCACTAAAGAAATGTTTACTGTATGCACGAGTTAAAATACGGGTATTTAACTCCGCGGTTGTGAGAGGCTCCGATTGGGATTCAATTTTAAGTTCAAGTAAAGAACACCCATTAAGTACAAATAAAGATAGAAATATAGAAAAGAATTTTGAGGTGTGCTTCATAAACAACCCTACCTAGCCAAATTATGATAATTAAGAATAGATAGGGTAGCATTTTGTAAAAAAAAATTAACTTAGATAGTTAATATCTACGATAAAAATACCGCTATTTTCACATTTATGACATAAACAAATACATACCATCTATGATTCAGAAGAACCTAAACGGCGTGTTAATTGATCTTTTAAATTCGGCGGAGTGCCTTTAATCGTTAATGTATCTGTTTCTGGATCATAGAAAACACGCTCTCCCAGTAACATCGCATCAAAGTTCAGGGATAAACCACCACCAGCACCCACAAACTTAGTTAATTTACGTAATGCCGTACGATCAACAGGGAAAGATTCTTCTAACTCATAACCCTGCTCTTCAGCAAATTGATAGAAATTAGAACCCGATTCAGATGTTGGTAGTTCACCTGATAATTCTTTTACCGTTAACTCTTCACCAGCTTGTAACTGACCATTACAGTAATCATATACTTGCTTACGGTATTGCTGTTTTTCTTCTTTCTCTAACCGTTCATCAGCACAGAAATCTTCAACTGCTTGCATTAATACTTGGTTTTGAACCTTCGTATCCATACCAACATCTGCTTGTAAGAAATCTAAGAAGAAATCAGATACCTTGCGGCCCACTCGACCTTTAATAAAAGTAAGGTATCGATTAGAGTCTGAATCTGTTTCCCATGTTGATAAATCAATGCGTGCTGCGATGTCCATTTTGGCAATATCAAGGTAATCAGTAGAGCTAATATCTAGTTGATCCGTTACCTTCATACTTTCGTTTGATGGTAATACAGCGACAAACAAATATTCCGTTGCCAGTGAACGATATTCAGCGATAACTAAAATACCTTCTTCAGCAAATGGGTATTTGATCAGCTCAGATTTCAGCTTTTCTGCTGATTTATTACTAAACTCTAAGAATGGGGTTTCATTCTTACGAACAGAACCTAACCAGTGACCAAATTCACTTTCAGTCTTGAAAATACCAAAACCTTTACCTGCTTTTGAATTAAACACTCTGTGCAGCTCAGAAACTAGGGCTTCAGTAAATTCTTCATTCTCAAGAAGTTGATTTCGTAGACAAACTTCAAGCTCATCTTGCTCATTTTTTACTAATTTATGTAAAATTACGTTTGAAAGGATTAAACTCATAATAGAAAAGGTTTTTAGTTGACGTACATAGTAGGTTATCATAAGCCGCTTTCACTATCATTAACTGAAAAGACTTATGGCTATTACTTCTAAATACAGCAACAAACAAATTGAACAAATGCTAACAGAGATGGTCGATGTATTAGATAAACATCGTTCTCCTGCAGATCTATCTCTAATGTTGGTTGGTAACATTGCGACTAATGTTCTAAACCAAGAAGTGCCAGCAGAACAGCGTAAAATTATCGCTGAAAAATTTGCTCAAGCACTGCTTAGCTCATTAGATTTACCAAAAACTCACTAAGAGCGAGAATTCAATTACCATGGTTGATAGCGGAAATACCTACGGCGACAAAGTCTCCAAGTTAATTACTTGGGGTCACTGGTTCAGCTTTTTCAATATCATTGCTGCAATGCTTATTGGCACACGTTATATATCGCAATCACCATGGCCTGAAACGCTACTTGGGCAGACCTATCTAGTATTAAACTGGATAGGTCATTTTGGTTTTTTAGTCTTCGGGTTTTATATTCTCGTCTTATTTCCCCTAACCTTTATTACACCATCCCAGCGCTTAATGCGGATATTAAGTGTCATTATAGCAACCGCTGGTATGACATTATTATTGCTTGATACCTACGCTTATCAAACCCTTCATTTACATATCACCCCTTTAGTTTGGGATATGTTATTGAATAACGATAAATCGAATTTAAATACACAATGGCAATATCTATTCATTCTCGTACCTGTGATGTTCCTACTTCAGCTTTCTTTATCTGAATGGGTATGGAATAAGCTACGTAAATTAGCTCATAAGCACGTAGGTCGCCCTTTTGCTATTCTGTTTTCTGTTGCCTTCATTGGCAGCCATTTAATTCATACATGGGCAGATGCATCTGCTTATGGACCAGTAACAGCTCAACGTGCCACTTTCCCGCTGTCATATCCAATGACTGCTCGTTCATTCTTAGAAAAACACGGCTTTATCGACCGTGATGCTTTAGCAAAACAAATTCAAGAAGAAGGAGTAGGCGGAGCTCAAGAAGCAATGCGTTATCCGTTAGAGTCGATTAAATTCAAGGCAAAACAAACGGGTTATAATTTACAAATCATCATGATCGATAGTCTTCGTGCTGATACCTTGAACCATACAGATACGCCAAATCTAACCCGCTTTGCGCAAAATAATTTAAACTACAATAATCATTACAGCGCAAGCAATAACCCAACCAGCCTATTTGGGCTTTTCTATGGTCTTCCTGGAAATTACGTAGATAATTTTAGGAATTCAAATATTGAGTCTCCTATTTTAGCTGAATTACATAATCGTAATTACTCTTTTGGCTTATTCAGTGGTGATAATTTTAATTCTTCACTTTATAAACAAATTATTTTCACCAACGGTGAAATCGCTGAATCCAACGTGAATATGAATGATGGAAAAGCAATCACAGCATGGAATGATTGGTTTAGCGCGCAAACAGAAGATCAACCGTGGTTTAGTTATTTAGAACTAACCTCAGTGTCTGAATATGATGCAACAAGCCCAATTTCAACAACCAATTCAAATGAAGATGTGTTTGAGATTAATTACCGTAAAGCGGTACAAAAAACAGATCAACAATTAAAAATGGTACTAGAGGCATTAAAACAATCTCCTGATTGGGAAAAAACGATTGTCGTTATTACCTCAAATCACGGAATGGAGTTTGATGAAACCAACACAAACAGTTGGGGAGCAAGCACTAACTTTAGCCAGTATCAATTACGCGTGCCTATGCTAATCCATTGGCCTGAAGTAGAGCCTGAATTAATAACAACTCGATCAAGCCATTTAGATTTAGCACCAACGCTAATGGAAACCTTTTTAAGTACCACTACGCCATCTGAAAGCTACAGCAGTGGTTTGAATCTATTTACTCAGGATAATGAGCGAAATTGGTTACTCGCTGGCGATAGAAAAAACATCGCGTTAATCACAAATGAAAATACGGTAGTGATCGATACTTTTGGTAATTATAAAGTCTACGACGAAAACTATAATCGCCTAGCCGATGACAAACCAAAATTGTCTTTGTTAATGCAAGGCATTTCAGAATTAAAACGGTTTTATCATCCTAAAAAATAATAAATCAAAAATCCCTTTCTTATAAAGGGATTTTTTATATCTGCAATTAAAGAAAATCAGATGCTGACTACCCACTGTTTTATATAGAAAAACAGCTTAATAAGTTAAAAACAAAGCATAACGAACAAAAATAGTGCAGTCAGACGTTATTTTTCATTTTATGCTTTACAATAAAATCAGAAACCCCTATTATGCTCGGCATTGGAGGGATGGC
>NZ_MAJS01000011.1 GCF_001690985.1 Aliivibrio sp. 1S175 | reverse complement strand
TAACAAACGACTATGGTGTCAATAACTAATTATTAGCGTGGTTTTCATTCCACATGACACCATCTCGTATCATTGAATTAAGTATGACAACCATCTTTCTAACACAGGCAATAATAGCGAGTTTTTTGGGTTTCCCTTCAGCTACGAGGCGACTGTAAGTCGACTTAAAAACCGGGTTACATTGCATTGCTGACATCATGGCCATATAGAGAACCGTCCGTACTTGCTTACGACCTCCTTTAATTTTTCGGTGACCCTTGTAGCGTCCACTATCTCGATTCATAGGGGCTACTCCAACCAAAGCTGACGCTTTTCTATTACCAATACTTCCAAGCTCAGGGAGATTACTTATTAGCGATGCAGCAGCAACTTTTCCTATGCCAGGAACGCTCTGAAGGATTTCGTTTTTATGCTTATATTCATCACAAGATTCAATAAGTTTAATGATTTTTTCTTCTATTTTTTGGATTTGATTTTTGAAGGTTGTCAATATTGGTTTAATGGTCATCGCTAGTTCTTTCGGGAGTATTTGAAGGCGATTCTTTTCCATGGTTTGCATCGATAATAATTGATTTCTACGAATGACTAAGTCACTCATTAGTCTTATGTTTTCAGGCTTTAGAGTTGATAGTGGAGGTTCAATTCTTTCAGCGTATAAGGCAATTAATTGGGCGTCTAATTTATCTGTTTTGGCTATTTGTCCAATAGCGCCAGCAAATCGTCTTACATGAATAGGGTTGGCAACAACGTATGGAAGCTTAGCCTTTGAGCAAGCAAGAACAAAGGGGACCTCAAGCCTGCCTGTTGCCTCAATAACGATACGTTCTGGTTGATGTTTTTTAATGGTTGCTATGGCTTCTTTGATGCCTTTAGCATCATTAGAAACAGAAAAGAACAGACCTATGGGTCTGATGAAAATGTCTAGTTGAGCTTTACCGGTATCAACACCGACATTGATGCTTTGAAATGTAGGATTATTCATAATAAGCTTACTCTTGTTTGCTATAATACGGGTTCGAGACCCAGTCGACTATTCGAGTGTAGGCTTGGAGTTTATACAGCGTTCGCGTTTGTTATCGGTCTCTCGATAGAGGAGCCATGCATCAATCGAACTACGGTATAAATCAACTTTAGTTGCAGCTAAAGTCTGGGTCTCACTTTACCCTAATTGAGTGGTAAATTTGAGCTTGATCGGCATGGTAGCAAACGTGTTATGCAGGCGTTAGCTATCAGGAGTAACTATGGAATACGAAGAAGAATATAAGCTCTACTTAAAAGAGCGATCTAATGTTGGTTCAAAGGATGTAGTGGCATCATCAATAAGTAGCTATGTATCTTATCTTCGTGCTGTTGAAGAACATTTAGATATACAAATTAATCCGTCGTCTTTATCTAGTACTAGCCACGAGCATGGTTTTGTCCGCGAGTTGACAAAGCAAAATGTAGTGAGTAATAAAACAATCGCAAATTATCGTTCAGCAATGCGTCAGTATATGAATATGGTTGGGGAGTTTGGGTTAGAGAGAGGTGAAAATTATTACCTACCTTTATATGAGTTGAATGCTAGTTCGTAACAATAACCGACACACGCTTACCGCTTAAAAACTCACTCGGACTCAGAAAATTTAATGCCTTTCTAGGTCTCGAATTAATCCAAAACTCTGCCTGTTTAACCTCTTTTGCAGCAAGTTCTCCAATGGCCATTCCCTTTGGGAAAAAACGTCTTAGTAAACCATTGGTATTTTAATTCAAACCTCGTTGCCAGGAATGGTAAGGTTTAGCAAAATAAATGTCACAGTTCAGATGCTTAGCTATCTTAGCATGACCCGAAAACTCTCCGCCATTATCAAATGTGATAGTTTTGCAAAGCCCCTTAAAGGGCTTCATCATGCGATTATTCCGCGAATAACGACTTTTTTGGATTTACTACGTACTTTGCCCGTAACTAATAGCTTAGATACTCGTTCAACCATAGTCACTAAATACCCATTTTGACCATATACTGTATCACCTTCCCACAGACCGAGCTCTGCATTTTCATCAACAATAGATTGGCGTTGAGATATATCTATACGATTAGAAATTAGTTTTGCACCTGCTTCCGTGCCTTTACGTGGCTTATATCTTTTGCCTTTTCGAGGTAGAAGAGCCTTCCAATTATCTCGTTTTGTTAGGTTGTAAATGGAACTGCAAGATACTGAATTTCCCTTTTTCATTCTTCCTGCTATTTGCTCAGGACTCCAGCCTATTTCAAGAAGAAGCTTTATTATATCTTTGTCTTTTTGACTGCATTTAGTGTGTTTTTTTTACAAATGTCGCTTTTGGAAAGCGTGCCTATGTGCTTGTTCTGCACAATAGCTGCCGATAGGGCAGTGTAATAATTCAATTGAAATTGAATTATTTCTTCGCTTAAGTATTTTTCCTATTTCACGAGATGAAATACTGAGTGAACTTCGATCTGGTATCTTTCACCTAGTGTCAGTTGCTTATATTGGTTTCCCATGTGGTTACCTTGGCCTATTGTGTGAGAGCTTGAAGTTTATAGGCAACTGACTCTCTTATCTATACCAAAGTGTGTCGGTTATTCTTGGGATCGAAGGATCGCTACAAATTTGTAGCGGTCTAGCTTTACTGTAGTATCTATTAAAGATCAAAGTAATAACAATAGATACCGGACTCAGGATAATTATCTAACCCACTGAGTCCGTATAAGTATCTAATGACATTTTTATTCTACTAATACAATCTCTTACGACGATATCTTTTCAAACAATAACCACTAATAAAACTGCCTATAGCAATCGTTAATGTAATAACAGGAGCAGCCATTAAAGCCATTGTAATATATTTAGATAACTTTTCTGGTAAAAAGGAAAGAGAATAACCAAAACCGGTAAGTAATAAAATCCAAATAATAGAACTCATCCAAGCGAAGTAGTGGAATCGTGCTGATTTTTGCATTCTTAAGCCCATCATTAATGGTAAAAGGGGGCGAACCACAGGAATGAATCGAGCAGCAAATAAAGCAATTAAACCATGTTTAGCCAATAAAGAATCTACAGTTTGCAACCGATGAGCAGGAACCGCATTTATCCACTTTTGAATAGTGGGAAATTTATGCAACCAACGGCCTTGAATAAATGCTAACTGACTTCCAATCGCAGCCGCCATAATAAGACCACTAGCAATCACGGGATAACTGATAACACTTTCAGCTGCGAGTGAACCTGCAAGAATAACAACGCTATCACAAGGAAGGGGAGCTGCTGGAATAAATGCACTTTCTAACCAAATGAATAATATCAGGCAAAAGTAAATCATTGTGACACTACTTGGATTTTGTAATATTGCGAAATCTTGTTGCCATAAAGCAGTTAGAATCGAAAAAAATGAATCAAACATCGCCATTCTCCAGACGAAAGATAAGTAGTTAGCTTAATGAGGTTAAGTAGTCCGAGAGTAAGGTAACTTATTGTTAAAGTCACCAAAAATATTCATTGTCATAAAAACTTCATATTGTTTTTCTTGATAATAACGACCACATCTCAAATTGTGATCGTTATTTATAAAGTTAAGTAACTAACACCACATATTTTTACTCAAAAAAGCATCAACCAATAAAGCTAATATAAGCTTGAAGTATAATTAAATTAGTTATATCAATAAAGAAGGCACCCACAATAGGTACGACCATAAAGGCTTGTGGAGACGGACCAAATCTAGATACCAACGACCCCATATTCATCACTGCAGTAGGGGTTGCTCCCAATCCAAAACCACAATGTCCACCAACTATTACTGCCGCATCATAGTTTGAACCCATAACTCTGAAAGTTATAAAATAAGAAAACAACGCGAGAACCACAGTTTGAATAGATAAAATAATTAAGAATGGAATAGCAAGGTCAAAAATATTCCAAAGTTTCAAGCTCATAAGAGCCATCGCTAAGAATAAAGATAAAGAAACGGTGCCTAGAATATCGACTGTAACGGTATCAATTTTACGAACTTTAGTGACTTCAAAAAGATTGGTAATAAAAACGCCAATAAATAAGGCGTAAACAAAATCAGGTATTTTCAGCCACGATACACCAAAGCTACTTACAAAGTGACTTAAATGTTGAGAGCCAGCGACGCAAAGCAATAAAATAAACAGCATTTCAATAACTTTTTTTGCTGTAACTTTATCTTCTTCTCGTTCATTGTAAGTCACTAATTCAGGGAAGCGAGTATGAGTATCAACACCCGTTCCATATTCTGATTCTAAATTATGTTTTTGAATCAATTTTTGAGCAATAGGACTGCCAATTAATCCACCCATAATCAGGCCAAACGTAGCAGAAGCCATCGCTAATTCTAAAGTGTTTAAATGATAACTATCAGCAAAGGTTTGAGACCAAGCGGCACCGGTTCCATGACCTCCCGATAAAGTAATTGAACCTGCAATTAAACCAAGTAGGGGGTCTAATCCCATTGCACTAGCAAGTCCAACACCTACCGCATTTTGGATAATAATATAAAAAGAAGCGACCGCTAAGAATAAGAAAACTTTAGTACCACCTTTAATTAACTGCGTATAGTTAGCTGCAAGACCGACCGTACTGAAAAACATCAGCATAAACGTATTTTGTAAAGGTAATGAAAACTCAAGACTCACACCTTGGAAGTGTAAAACAGTAATAGAAAAAGCAACAATTAGGCCACCAACAATGGGCTCGGGGATGTTGTATTTTTTAAATACGCCAACTTTTGAGTTAATGAAGTGACCAAGGGAAAGCACTGAAATAGCGATTAAAAAAGATTCTAATGCGCCGATAGATATCGTATTTGTCATAAGTAGCTCGAAATGTAATATCAAACCAATGGGTGTGACTAGGAAGATCGAGATTATGATAACTTATTGATAAAGTCACTATAAATATTTACGTTAATAATAAATATTATAATAGCTTTTTAGTGCATTACGGTTTATATGACTTATTTAAACACAAAGACATAATAATCCCAAAACAAATACCCTGTGTGATCATTGCTGTGCCGCCATAACTAAAGAAGGGCAAAGGACTTCCCATAACAGGTAATATCCCACTAACCATCCCCATATTAATAAAGGCATATAAAAAGAAACTGAGCGCAAAGGTGCCACTAACTAAGCGATTAAATGACGAATCACACTGATAAGCCAACCAAATAACACGAGCAGTAATAAAAAGGTAAAGGCTTAATAAAAGCACGCAACCAAAAAAGCCCCACTCTTCAGCGTAAGTAGAAAAAATAAAGTCCGTATGACTTTCTGGTATGAACCCTAGTTGACCTTGGGTTGCATTTGCCCAGCCTTTTCCTCGAATACCGCCGGACCCAATCGCAATTAAGGATTGGATTATTTGATAACCAGCGCCAAGCGGATCTGATTCGGGATCAAGGAACTGAGTAACACGCTTTTTCTGATAGGCTTCCATAATAAAAACCCATAGAATTGGTATTATTACCGCAATTGCCCCAAGAAAAGAGCCTATAATTTTCCAACTCATACCAGCAAAATAAAGCACAAATAAGGCGTAGATGATCGTAAAAATGGCTCCATCAAGATCCGGTTGAATGAAAATCAATCCTGCAGGAACAGCTGTGACAAGTAAGCACACTGCGATTTTTTTAATGTCTGGCCGACCAGCATCAGCAACTAAAATCCAAGCGACCATTAATGGAATTGCAACTTTAACTAACTCTGATGGCTGAAATCGAATGGGACCAATGATTAACCAACGTTGAGAGCCATTAGTACTGTCGCCAGCAATAATTACTCCCAATAATAGGATAACGGCTAAACCATATAAGTAGGGGGTTACTCTTTCATAGGTTCGCGGTGAAATAGATGACATAACAACAATACATCCAACGGCTATCAAAGCTCGGATCAGGTGTCGTTCTAACATAGGTTCGCTAAACCCACTTGCACTCCAAACCGTGAGAGTACCAAGTAACATTAATAGTAAAATCGCAATCAATAAAGCATAGTCAATTCGGGGAGTATATTTAAACATAATGCATTAATCTTTATAAAACAGACAGGTAATCACACTCATAGCTAAGTGCATAAATATTTTTAAATATGTTTCGTTAGGGGCTTTCTACGAATACCTTAGAGTGCAGGAACAATTTATCCCATTTTATTTGAAGGCAATGGAGTAATGCTATCAATAGCAGATTTTTATGTTTCATTGGTTCTTTCTACAAAAAATACCAGTACTTAATTAGGTATTGAGATTATGGTCATACAACCAATTAATAAGCAGAGAAAATAACGGTTTTATAGAAAAAAGCAATCTTTAAGTTCTCGATAGTCAATAAATAAACGAACACCAAAGATGTTTGTTTATTAGTAATTACATAAGGTTAAAATTCAGACTCAATATCGAAACTAACCTCAACATTTGTGACAGGGTGACGAAATTTTAAATAGCCGGCATGTAAATGTAATCTTGTACCTTTAAATCCGTATAAATCATCGCCAACAATCGGGGTATTTAAACCCGCTTGATGAGCACAATGTACGCGCAACTGGTGAGTTCGACCTGTTTTTGGATAAAGGTAGACTTTTGTTTGGTTGTTGTTTCGCTCTATTACTTGAAAAGTGGTTTCTGCTTTTCGACCTTGCTTATGGTCTACCATTTGTCGTGGTCTGTCTTCTAAATCACCAGTGAGAGGTAAATTAATGATGCCATCATTTAACTCAATATTACCTTCAAGCAGCGCGGTGTAACGTTTCTCGACAGTGCGTTCAATAAACTGCTTTTGTACTTGTTTATTTGTTTCTGCCGTTAATGTTAATACTAATAGCCCTGAAGTAGACATATCTAAGCGGTGTACTATTAATGGACCGGTTGCCTCTGGATAGCGAGCTTTAATACGCGTCTGTACCGAATCGGTAATGAATTTACCAGGAACAGATAAAAACTCAGCCGGTTTGTTTACGATAACAATAGCCTCATCTTCATAAACGATCTCAAGATCTTTTTCATAAGAAGGCGTTTGTTTTAATGAATTGTCATCCAGTTCTATCCCTTCAAGCATGTGTTCTAAGATTTCAAAACACTTACTTTGACAGGCAGGATAGACATTTTTGTGTTGTCTAATTTGTTCATAAGGTGACGCCCCCCACCAAAACTCTCCGAGCGCTAAAGGGATTAGTCCCATTTTAAAGGCCGCTTGAAGTAATTTTGGTGCATTCTCTTCACTTGAGTGTGAAATTGGAGACGATTCATCAACTGCAGTGAATAAATCATATAAGCTTTTTGTTGAGCCCAATTTGTTTGTAAATTGGCAAGCTCGTAACTTTTCCATGTCTAGATTTTCAGATAGTTGTTCGCATTCATTTTCTTGCTGAGCAATCGAAGTAAGCATCGTATTATGTTGAATCGTTAATTCTGCAAGAAGCGCTTTCCATTGGTCTTTTAAGGTTTTTAATTCTCTTTTTTCTCGGCTGCTTTGATTACCAAGATCGTGAATTAACGCTTCAAGTTGTGTTGTGTTTACTGGTGATGCAGGGTTTGATTCTGCTTCTGTGCGTAATTGTTTACGCTCCTTCTTACTTTTTGCCATTGATTGTTGAAATGCAGTGATTTCTTGCTCAGCTTCTGCATTTTTTAACGCCAATTTTTCAGTAAGCGCAATAAATGCGGGGGTGCTTTTTAATGTAGATATGTGCTGGCGAAGCGTATTAATATGTTGTGTTTTTTCAGCAAAGTAAGGCTGATAATAGTGATGGTCAACAATTGCATCGACAAACAGACTAGGAGTGTCACTGTCTATTTTATGATTAGTGAACTCATTTCCTGCATAAGAAGATAAATAACCGATATCTCCTTGTTGGTTTTTAACGACAAGCACACCAAACATGTGTCCAATAGCAGTAAAGTCGTATTGCCATTCTTGTTGAGTGTCTAGGTAATGCTGTAGCTCACTCATTGCTAGTAACGCTAATGGGTGAGGGACATAGAAATATGGGAACGTAAAATTCGCAGGTAATGAATACTGATCAATGTTCGTCGAGAATCGGATAAATTGATGTTGTGTCATATTAAAACTCCGCCTCAACATTAAATGTCATTGCTTCTTTAGTCATAGGATGGGAAAGAGCCAAATAACCAGCATGAAGATGAAGTCGTTCTGCTTTCTTCCCATACAAATCATCACCCACGATAGGCATATTTAAACCTAAATGATGAGCGCAATGCACTCGTAATTGATGCGTGCGACCGGTTTTAGGGTAAAGATATACTTTGGTTTTATTGCCTTTACGCTCAATTACTTGATAAGTAGTGTCTGCTGTTTTTCCATGTTCAAAACAAACTAATTGACGAGGGCGATCATATAAGTCACCACGTAACGGTAGAGTAACTGTCCCTTTATCTTCTTTTAATACTCCATCAATAAGTGCCGTGTAACGTTTTTCAACCGTGCGATTAATAAATTGTTTTTGCAGTCGTTTATGCGCTTTACTGGTTAACCCCAACACCATCAAACCGGATGTCGCCATATCCAAACGATGAACAATTAAACCACCCGTAGCATTTGGGTAACGTTGCTTTATTCTGGAGTAAACAGAATCATGGATATTCTTCCCTGGAACCGATAAAAAATCAGCCGGTTTATTGATGATCAGCATAAACTCATCTTCATATATCACCTCTATGTCTTTTCCTTCTGCTGGGTTTATTAGTAATGGATTCTCATCCATATCTATCCCATCAAGCATATGGCCTAAAATAGGCAAACATTTACTTTGGCAAGAGGCATAGAATTTTTTATGCTGACGTATTTCTGATTTAGGAGCGATACCCCACCAGAACTCAGCTAGGGCTAAAGGTGTAAAACCATGAGCAAAAGCGTATTGAAGTAATTTTGGGGCGGCGCATTCACCTGAACCTGCAGGGGGGATATGATTCGGTGTTTCTTTGAAGATATCATTGAGATCTTTTACTACACCATATGTATTTAAGAATTTGTACTGTTGAAACAGTTTCTTTTGTAATCCGTTAGATAGATTTTTACGCGCTGTCTTGAAATTAGACAGTTCACTAGTTAATACATCTAGCTGATGCTGAATATGATGTATCTTTTCATCCCAAAAGATTTTTAAATCTCTTAGTGTGTTTTTTTCTTGTACACTTTCTTTGCCAAGCTGTATTTTTAATTGCTCTAATACTTCTTGAGAGCCATCTTTAACTTTTCTTTCTGCCTCTGCTCGTTGTTCTTTTCGTGATTTTCTTCCATCGATCATCCGTTGGCGTTGAGCTTCAAGTTTTTCCTTAGAAAGAACCGTTTCTTTTTGTAGTTCAAGGGTTAAATCAGTAAGTAATGGATTTGCTTGTTTCTGTTTTATTACGGTATTAATTTCAGTAATTTCAGCTAATTCTGTTTTAAAGAAACCATCATCTTCAAGCATATCAAAAACAGGCGGAACAAAATGAGGCAGGTGATTACTGTCAGCCACTTTTCCTGAAAAAGCAGACAAAAATCCGACTTCACCAGAAGGGTGGCGTACAAGCAATACGCCAAACATTTTACCAATGGCTTTATCGTTGCTTTCTTCTAATCCAAAGTTGTGTTGCCATTCTGTTTGGGATATCAAGTGACCCTGTAACTGATTAGCTGCTAGCTCGCATAATGGATGCGGTTCATAGTAAAACGGGAAAGTGAATCGATCAGGTAAAGAGTAGCTATCGAGAGGGTGTAAAAAAGAAGTAAAGCAAGGATCAGACATTGGCATCATCTTATCTAATTAGCAGAGTTTGTAGGGGAATAGGTGAACAAAATAAGTGATTCAAATATCAGCTTGAGAGCCATGATATTTGAATCACTAGATACAAAATAAAGAAATTATTCTGCTGCTTTTACGCGAATTTTGTCTTTATCAAACTTTTTACCATTTTCAGCTTCGATAGCGGCTAGAGCTTCTTCATCGTTTGGCATGTCAATAAAGGCAAAACCTTTAGATTCGCCAGTCGCTTCGTCTAAAACTAATGTGCAATAACCAAGAGAACCGTGAGCTTTAAACATTTCTCTTAATTCATATTCAGTCATTGTACGAGGTAAATTGCGAACTAGTAATTTCATGATTAACCGTTAAATAGTGATTTGAGGCTACGTTATAACAGAAATTGGTTCGATGTGCCAAAATGAAAATCCGAAACCGTAAAATAACCGTTTCGGATTTGTATTTAGCCTCCACCCAGAGTACTAAAGTTTATTATTGTTAACGATTTTACTTAGAAATCGTAACGTAGGCCAAATTGCAGTTGGTCGTCTTTATTGTCGATTTGTTCAAATTTGTAGCCTGCATAAGTACGGAAACTTTTATTGAGTTTGTAAATGGCTTCAATAGCCACATTGTTTTCTGTATCGGTACTGTCTACGTCTTGAAAGTTATATACGCCCTGGAAAACCCATTGGTCGAGTTTATAAGCCGCAGCCAGTTCGTAACCATTGGCGTCTTTATTATCGATTTCACCAGTAGTAAATAAGCCTGATACCATGAAGGCATTTACTGTATAGCGAATCGCGAGATTTATTTGGTCGGCATCGACAGAATTTAAGCCTGCAGAGGCTTGCTGTCCTGATGTGTAACCTAGGCCAAAGTCCAATCCCATAGGCAAAGCATACATACCAGAAATACCAAAGCTATCATCGTCTTTTTCATTGCTGGCAATGTAGTTTGCTTGCACTGTTAACGCATCAAATTCACCAGAGTATAAGAAGTTGTTTTCACGCTTATCTTGGTTGCCTGTCGTTAAATCGGCAGCATCACCACCAAACGTAGCAAGAATATCGGTGTAATCAGTCAGCATAACTTGCGCTGAATCTTGTTGGCCGTAAGAGAAATTACCAACGGTAGTGCTTAAGCCTGCAAATAAGTAACGGGTATTTACCGTATTATTCTTACCACTCCCAATTTCGACTTCATAAGTACCAAAGGCACCTAAGCTTTCATTGATTTTTGTTTTACCTTTTAAATTAATACGTGCACGACTTTTATCTTTAAATGAGCTGTTGTCTATTGTTTCATTATTGTCGGATATATTCGCTCGTGCTTCGGCTCTGCCACCAACTTTCAATTGAGTGTTGTCTTGATCATAAACGGTTGCAGCGAAAAGTGAAGTTGATGCAAGAGACGACAATATAGCGGTTGATAGTAGTAATTTTTTCATTAGATTCCATACCTTTAAAGTAACCAAAACAATCCGTTTTGGTGTAATTGTTTGCTTGGTATCTAAGATAAAAAAACTATATGAAAGATTGATGTAAGTTTTATTTAAGATTTATAAAAGTAATGTGTCAGTAAAATGACCGACACATTACCATTGATAAGATGCGTATTATTTAGAAGGGATCCGTTTGATGTTTTTCTTGTGACGTTTGTCTTCATCAAGTAATTGGCATGTCGCGCAATTCTTCTTGCCATCGATTTTGTATTTCATGCAACAGGTTTCGCGTTGCACATACAAAATGGCTTGAGTTGTATTTTCTGCCACTCGAACATGAGCCAATCCTTTGCCTATATCTGGCATGATGTTGTCGACCCATTTATCGGCTTCTGGGGCAATATCATTCGCTTGTTTATGGGATATGCCATTTTCGGTTAAACGCATAAAGAAAACACTGACAGCTAACGATACGGCCCCCCAAAATGGTCGATGTTTCAATTTTTCTTGTTCAAAGAGAACGCTTAATCCACCGCCGACTTGTTGTAAAAGGTGCGTAAAGGCCAGATCCAGCTCTTCATGATTGCTTACGGTTGTCGCTTGAGACTCAGAAGAAAGAGGATCATCAGAAAGACAAACAAAAGGGCAGTGTTTATTAATTTGTAATGATTTTATTTTCTCACCATTTGGGGTTGAAATGAAAATATCATTAAACTGAATAATAGGAACACGATTGAACTTTAGACGCAGAGCCACCAAACTGGTGAAAAATTGGTTGTTAAATGATTTTAGCCACATAGAAGCCGCAACGTTTTGATTAACCTCATTCTTTTTAGCAAACAACTCAATGGCAGAATGTAAGTGTTGTGGTAACCATTGATTTAAAGCTAGATGATCTTTCTGTATCTTCTTTGGATCAGAGGTTTTAAGTTTAATATTATCGTCAGCATTGCGCAGCCATGCCAATTGCTCTTCTAAAGTATGGCATGGATCGGATGACTTTTTGCTGTGCCAAATTGGCTGTAGTTGAGCTGAAATATGCATAAAGGGACTACTTAGTAATTATTCTTATTTGTATTTAAAACGCCGGATAGATTACACCTAAACTTGCATAACGTGAAGCACCGGTAACATCCGGTTCATTACTTGCTAGGTCGTGAACGCGTTGGTGAGCAAGCCAAGCAAAGGCCATCGCTTCCATGTTATCACTATCTACATTGTAGTCGTTGGTGGTGGATACTGCCCACTTAGGAAGGTGGTGTTGCAATCGTTCCATCAAATATTGATTATGCGCGCCACCACCACATACCAGTAATTTGGTTTCGCTACCAACGCGAAACTTAGTTATTTGGTCAACAATGGTCGTGACGGTAAATTCTAATAAAGTTGTTTGTACGTCCTGTGCTTTATAGGATTGATTTTCAATGTATTGAGTAAACCATTCTAAGTTAAACAACTCACGCCCTGTGCTTTTAGGATAAGGTCGAGCAAAATACGAGTGTTGTTTTAGTTTGCTTAATAATGGATGAATGATGATGCCGTTGCGAGCCCATTCACCATTGTGATCATAATTCTTTTGCTTATGCTCATATATCCAGGCATCCATCAACATATTACCAGGGCCAGTATCATAACCAATGACTGGCGAATTTTTTTGAAGAATCGAGATGTTAGAAATACCGCCAATGTTTAGCACAATAAGTGTACTTTCTGGCTTGCCAAATAAAGTGTGATGAAATGCAGGAACCAATGGTGCGCCCTGACCACCAAGCGCCATGTCTTTGCGACGAAAATCGGCAATCGTATTAATTCCCGTTTTCGCCGCGATAATATTGGCATCTCCTAATTGAGTCGTAAATGGGTATTGAGTATCAGGGGAGTGAAAGAGCGTTTGTCCATGGCTACCAATCGCAGTAATACTGGCAGGATCAACAGAGAGAGTGTTGAGTAAATGTAAGGTCGCATCTGCAAATAAATGCCCTAAGCGATGATCTATTTCCCCAATCATTTTTAAATTGGTGGCTTGCCCAGTACAAACAGACAATACATCGGATTTTAATTGAGCATCCATTGGGTAATCTGCGTGACCGAGAAGTGTAATTTCTGTACCGTTGGTTTCAACTAATACGGCATCTACACCGTCTAAACTCGTGCCTGACATTAAGCCTACGTATTTTTCCATCTTAATCTCTCCATATTTAATGTCGCTATCTGCATTTTATCATGGTCAATAAAACTGAAACTCATTGTGCCATAGAATAAGTGAAATATACCTAGGGTTTGTTTGAGATTTCGAACCTAAGTTCAAGATATAAGATTTTAAAACGACAAAGAGCGTGATACTTTAAGCCTATAAAAATTAAGATGATTTGGAGAATGTAATGGGTCCGTTATGGCTAGATGTTGAAGGGTATGAAATTGATGCAGAAGAGCGTGAGCTACTTCAGCATCCTACTGTGGGAGGTTTAATCCTTTTTGCTCGTAATTATCATGACTCAAAGCAATTAGCAGCATTAACCGCTTCTATTCGTAAAGCGGCAGGGCGTCCAATCCTTATTGGAGTGGATCAAGAAGGCGGTCGAGTTCAGCGTTTTAGAGATGAATTTACGCTTATTCCACCAGCGCAAGCGTATGCTGAAATGGATAATGGTCTTGAGTTAGCGAAAACGGCAGGCTGGTTATTGTGTTCAGAGCTCGTTGCTCATGACATCGATCTTACGTTTGCACCAGTGCTTGATAATGGTTTTGATTGTAAAGCCATTGGCAACCGTGCATTTGGTGACGATATTAATACCATCGTTAAATACAGCACGGCCTTTATGAAAGGCATGAAATCAGCAGGAACATCGACAACAGGGAAACATTTCCCTGGGCATGGTGGTGTGATAGCTGATTCTCATTTAGAAACCCCTTATGATCACCGTGATAATATTTTTGAACTCGATATGGCGATTTTTAAAGCACAAATCGACGCGGGTATTTTGGATGCGATGATGCCAGCTCATGTTATCTACCCTGAGTATGATGCATCACCTGCGAGTGGATCTTCATATTGGTTGAAAGACGTACTGCGTAAACAGCTTAACTTTAACGGCTTGGTGTTCTCTGATGACTTGAGCATGGAAGGTGCCACGATCATGGGTGGGCCAGCAGAGCGATCTCAGCAAGCATTAGATGCAGGTTGTGACATGGTATTGATGTGCAATAATCGAAAATCAGCCGTAGAAGTATTAGATAACCTAGCTATTCAAACGGTAGAAAAAGCTAATTTATTATTGAAAACACAACATTTCGATAGAAAAACGTTATTAAGTAGTAAGGAATGGAAAAGTGCGAATGAGATCGTTACCCGCGCTTATGATCGCTGGAAAAAGTGATCACTTGAGTAATGAGTAGCTTTTAGAGATAAATAAAAACGCACAAGATTTATACTTGTGCGTTTATTTTATTTATTGAAGTCTAAGCAGCGATGTTCTCTTTATATCGCTTCCGTCATAAGCATTTTGTAATGTAAAAATATGACGATTATTGGATTCAAAAACAAAAAATGGCCACTCTGTGTAATTTCTCCCATCTATCATAGAGGTTGTTTCTTCATAGCGCGTGATTTCTGCATTATTTGATTTTTGTAGTTGTCTGATCATGTTAAATGGGTATTCTTCAATAATCCATAGATAAGCGCCTGTATCAAAAAGATGTTTTAATTTAGCCGTTTCATTTAACTCTACATCACTCACATAATTTTGTAATGGAAGTTGTCCTACGTGAGTCATATCCATAAATTCAAAGTCAGAGATGAAAAAATAATCTCCTGTTTGTGAATAATAATAATTTCCAGTCCGGTCAAACCAAAAATCATCACCATGATCATAAGTACCATGATAAACATCCGATTTTGGTTGCTCATCCCAACGTTCTGAATCTAATATAACTTTTGAGAATGAGCGAGGGCTTGAGTTTATATCTTGTGTATACAAAGCTTCACCATTTGGCGTCACTTTTAATATTGGTCCGCCATAAAACTCGCTTGAATTACTGGTTTCAATATCACCAGTATTAATGTTTATTCGCTCTAAAGCCTGCCAATTATACCCAGTACTTATCGTATAAACGTGATCTCCTTTTACTGCAATATTTGATTGGCTGGAATTTGAGTTTAAAAGTTTTTGGAAAGAGGTTGATGGACTTGCTTTATTATAATCTATAACAAAAACACCATAATATTGACTAACTGCAATTCGGCCTTGTTTTTCACTATGATCAACGGATAGATTTTTAGGATAGCTTGTAAGTGCAAATTTTTCTGTTGTATTACTGCTTATGTCATAAACGTAGATAGCATTTTCAGGGGATTCTGATGTCATAACTAAAACATCTAACCCTTGTATATATTCAGCTTCATTAACTATGAAATCAAATGCTAGAGGGGCATTTATGGCAATTGATTCGTCACCACTAGCAAGAGGAGAGTTAACTTTATAGGTCATAGGAATACTCAGTGGGCTTCCTTTGACTGGGTAGAGACATTCGGCATCATAACAAGCATTGAGCTTAAATTCTTTACTATGCGTATCAATTAATAGGTTACCGGGTAACTTTAAGCCTAGGTCAAGGTCAAATAAATACCCCGTTCGTTGTGTGACATTAAATTTATTAATTAATTCGCTATCGTTTCCCCGATTAAAGATAATTGAATTGCTATTACTGCCAGTAACTGAAATTTCTTTTGAGGTGAAGTTATCGGTAATATTAGCATCATCATAATTGTATTCTCGATTTATTGTAGACTCTGCACTTACCATCCTAATTTCATCGTCTAAGCTTACGTTATAATTGATGGAGGCATTAATTGGAGAGCCAGACACTTGTTCATTACAATATTCATCATAGCAAAAATTGATAGAGATATTGTGTGTTGATTGGCCATCACCAACAGCGTAACCAGGAATAAAATCAACCTCAAGATTACCAGTGCTGTCTGAGGTGATATTCATATAGGTTGATTTGATAGCGATGCTGTCATAAAACGCACCAAAATAGAGGTTTTTTGAGGTCGTTCCTCTTGAATTTACAGGTATAATGACTCGTGTTGATTCTGTCGCATTACCCTGTACGCTAACATGTGGTGAAGAGCTGAATACGTGTAAACTTCCGCCATTACTTCCACCGCCACTATCGCTATCTCCACCGCAACCAGCAAGAAGGGCTACAATAGAAAGAGTTAAAATTTTATACATATATATTCCTCTATTTTGGTTAGTATTTTGAAGTAATATCACATTATTTAATGATTTCAATATGAGATTATTAAACTCGCGGTGAAGTTAGATATTGAAATAAATAACCTTCGATTGGCTTCAAACTTAATATCAATAGGAATGTAATATTACAAATATCAATTAAGCCCCTCCGTTGTATATGACATGAAAATTAGAGATTTTTAGGTAAGTATTTTCTTTTCAGTTCAGAATTTTCATAGATAAGCTATAATCGATCTTTGAATTTTACTTATTGGATACTGAACAGATGACGAAAAAATTGACGATTCTTGATATAGCTAAAATGGCTGGTGTTGGAAAATCGACGGTTTCTCGTGTTTTAACCAATGATCCAAAAGTGAAGCCAGAAACCCGCCTCAAAGTAGAACAGATAATCAAAGAGTCTGGTTTTACTCCCTCTAAGTCGGCTCAAAGCATGCGTGGTGGCAGTCAAAAAGTAATAGGGATCATCACATCTCGCCTTGATTCACCTTCAGAAAATAAAGCCATTAGCGGCATTTTAGAGATTATTTATCAGCAAGGTTATGATGCCGTGATCATGGAGAGCCAGTTTGATACTCAAAAAACCAACGAGCACTTAGAGGTCTTAAGAAAACGGAGTGTAGATGGCGTCATTCTATTTGGTTTTACAGACTGTGATATGGCTGAAATTGAGCGTTGGAATGAGCGCATTATTGTGATCGCAATGGACACGGATAAGGTGAGCTCAATTAATTACGACAATCATGGCGTTATCAGACAAGCGTTACATTACCTTTCTGAACTACACTTAACGAATATCGCGTATGTCGGTGTTGATCCTAGCGATAAAACAACGGGTAAATTACGTTTGGATGCTTACCTTGAATGGTGCCAAGAGCATGATATTTTACCAAAATTTGCCACAGGTCAGTTAGATCACAAAAGTGCTTATGCGTTAGTTGATTCGGTTCTTGATGATGAAATTCAAGCCATTGTTTGTGCTAGTGATACGTTAGCCTTAGGGGTTGCCAAACGTCTTCAAGAGTTGCAACGCAATGATATTCAGATCACTGGTGTCGGTGGTAATGAGCTGCTTTCATTTCTCTTCCCCAACATTATTAGTATTAACCCAGGCTATCAATATGCAGGGGAGAGTGCCGCCAAGCAGCTTTTACAGCAATTAGAATCGAGCGCAAGTATCGCACACTTAACCCAGCCTTTATCTCTTTAATATTGTCTAAAAAACCCGCTTTATTGTGATCTGATTCACCTTGTGGGATTGTTCCCATTTATTTTTTGTTTCATCTTTGTAATTATACTTAAAACGAGAATGGGAACATTCCCATAAATATAAAATAACAATCAACGTGGACAAAGGTATGAGTAAAATAGAGAGAAAGGACGTACAACGTTTGATCGAACTGATCGGGGGATCAGAAAATATTGCTAGCGTAAGTCATTGTTTGACTCGCTTACGTTTTGTATTAAATAACACCAAAGGTGCTGATGTAAAAGCGATTGAAAAAATCCCAATGGTAAAAGGGTGTTTTACCAACGCAGGGCAGTTTCAAGTTGTTATTGGCACTGAAGTGGATGAAGTCTTTAAGATATTGAATGAACTTTCGGGCGATAAAGGTGAGTCAAAAGAGGATGCAAAACTCGCAGCTCGCCAAAATATGAATATATTAGAGCGTGGTATTTCGCATCTTGCTGAAATATTTGTTCCATTACTGCCTGCTATTATCACTGGTGGTTTGATTCTAGGTTTTAGAAATGTCATTGGCGATCTAAAAATGTTTGATGGCCAAACCTTGGTTGAAATCAGCCAGTTTTGGGCAACCGTTCATTCATTCTTATGGTTGATTGGTGAAGCGATATTCTTCTTCTTACCTGTTGGCGTGTGTTGGTCAACGGTGAAAAAGTTAGGTGGTACGCCAATTTTAGGTATTACATTAGGGGTGACGTTAGTATCACCACAATTGATGAATGCTTATCTTATAGGTAAACAAGTTCCCGAGGTATGGGATTTTGGCTTGTTTGTTATCGAGAAAGTCGGTTATCAAGCACAAGTTATTCCTGCAATGCTAGCAGGGGTTGCACTGGCTTTTATTGAAACCAACTTAAAGCGCATCGTTCCTTCTTATCTATACCTTGTAGTTGTGCCATTTGTTTCTATTTTGTTGTCTGTCGTATTAGCTCACGCATTCATCGGTCCATTTGGTCGAGTGCTTGGTGACGGTGTTGCGATGGCTGCTAAAGCGGCTATGACTGGAGATTTTGCGATTGTTGGGTCTGTGATCTTTGGTTTCTTCTATGCGCCATTGGTTATTACGGGTATTCACCACACAACCAATGCGGTTGATTTACAGTTAATGCAAGAGTTAGGTGGTACACCTATTTGGCCATTAATTGCATTATCAAACATTGCTCAGGCGTCTGCTGTTGTTGGGATTATCATTATCAGTAAGAAAAGTGGCGAGCGAGACATTTCAGTGCCTGCCGCGATTTCAGCTTATCTTGGTGTGACTGAGCCTGCGATGTACGGGATTAACTTAAAATATAAATTTCCAATGTTAAGCGCAATGATTGGTTCTGCTATGGCTGCGGCTATTTGTGGTGGGGCCGGTGTGATGGCAAATGGTATTGGTGTTGGTGGTTTACCCGGTATTCTTTCTATCCAGCCACAATATTGGGGGATCTATAGTATTGCCATGCTAGTCGCTATTTTTGTTCCAGCGATTTTAACATTAGCGATGTATAAACGCGCACAGGCAAAAGATCAGCTAGATGTATCAGCGGCATAAGCCGTAATAAACAAATATAAAATAACACCTCTGCATGATATGAATAAATACAGGGGTGTTCTCTTTTTCAGTGGTTGAGAGAATAAACATGACAAATTCAGAATGGTGGCGTACAGCGACTATCTATCAAATTTACCCAAAAAGTTTTTGTGACAGTAGCGATAAAGGGACTGGTGATATTCAAGGTGTTATTTCTAAATTAGATTACCTTCAAAAACTGGGTGTCGATGCAATATGGCTAACACCCGTTTATCAATCTCCGATGATCGATAATGGGTATGACATCGCTGATTATTACTCAATTAATCCAGATTTTGGCACCATGGCTGACTTTGATAATCTACTTGAACAAGCAAAGTCTCGTGGTATACGCATTATTATGGATATTGTGGTTAACCATACCTCGACAGAGCATCATTGGTTTCAATCTGCTTTGGGAAATAAAGAGAGTGAATTCCGTGATTACTACATTTGGAAAGATCCAATCGATGGAAAAGCCCCAACTAATTGGCAATCCAAATTTGGTGGCAATGCATGGGCGCTAGATGAAGCGACAAATCAATACTATTTACATCTGTTTGCTAAAGAGCAAGCGGATTTAAACTGGGAAAATCCAAAGGTTCGCCAAGAAGTAAAAGAAATCATTAGTTTTTGGGCAGAGAAAGGGGTTGATGGTTTTCGTTTAGATGTTATTAACCTTATTTCAAAACCGAATGAATTTATTAACGATGAAAGTGGCGATGGACGTCGTTTTTATACCGATGGTCCTAAAGTTCATCAATATCTACAAGAGATCAGCGACGCCGTTTTTCAAAAGTACGGCTCTGTTACTGTAGGTGAAATGTCATCAACCACGTTAGAACATTGTCAGCAATACTCTGCTCAAGATGGTAAAGAATTATCGATGGTATTTAATTTCCATCATCTTAAAGCTGATTACAAAAATGGAGAAAAGTGGACCAAAGCTCCGTTTGATTTTTTATCGTTAAAGTCGATCTTCAATCATTGGCAAACTGGCTTAAATGGCAAAGGTTGGGGCGCTCTTTTTTGGTGCAACCATGATCAACCAAGAGTGGTGAGTCGCTTAGGTAATGATAAAGAGTACCGTGAATTATCAGCCAAGATGCTTGCTTCCTCAATACACATGATGCAAGGAACACCGTATATATATCAAGGTGAAGAGATTGGGATGACCAACCCACATTATACGTCTATTGAACAATATCGTGATCTTGAAAGTACCAATATGTACAACATCATGGTGAACCAAGATAAGTCAGTTTCAAACGATGAGATGCTTGAGATTTTAGACCAGAAATCTCGAGATAATTCACGTACCCCAATGCAATGGAATGATTCGGACAATGCTGGGTTTACTCAAGGAAAACCATGGTTGTCGATTGCGACTAACTATAAGAGTATAAATGCAGAAAAAGCAGTCAGTGATTCAAGTTCCGTGTTTTACTTTTATCAGAAATTGATTCAGTTGCGTAAGCGTCTTGATGTCATTACTACTGGGGATTATCGCGATCTAATGCCTGACCATAAATCTCTATTTTGTTACCAGCGTGAAAATACGACGCATCGTTTGATTGCGGTACATAATTTTTACGGTAATGACGTTCCTGTTACTTTAGATTTAACAGGGAAGCAATCGGAGTACATTTTAGCTAACTACGATGATGTCGGATCTACACCGCCGCAAGAGAATGGGATGCTGCGTCCGTATGAATGCCGCGTTGTATTAATCCAAAAGTAATGTAAATGATAAGCTACAAGCACTGAATTGACGTAAAAAAAGCCCTGAAAATCATTACGACTCTCAGGGCTTTTTAATACTTTAATTTAGCGAGTTTTATTACTCAACAGTAATGATACGCATGCAGTTAGTTGAGCCTACAATGTCCATTACATCACCTTGAGTGATAATAACTTGGTCGCCTTTTACTAATAGACCTTTGTCTTTTAGTGCATTGATAGCGGCGTGCGTTGATGGAAGACCAGAACCTGCATCCTCATCAAAGAATACAGGCGTTACTCCACGGTAAAGAGCAGCACGGTTCAGTGTGCTTTCGTTACGTGATAAAGCGAAGATTGGTAGACCTGAGCTTAGACGAGACATCATTAATGGTGTACGACCAGATTCAGTTAACGTGATCATCGCTGTGATGCCTTCCATGTGGTTTGCTGCGTACATGGTAGACATTGCAATGGTTTCTTCTGGTGTAGTAAAACGACGGTCTAAACGGTGGTTAGATACGTTTACTGTTGGCACTTTTTCAGCACCAATACAAACACTTGCCATTGAAGTTACGGTTTCAACAGGGAAATCACCTGCTGCTGTTTCTGCAGAAAGCATTACCGCATCTGAACCATCAAGTACGGCGTTAGCAACGTCCATCACTTCAGCACGAGTTGGCATTGGGCTAGTGATCATTGATTCCATCATTTGTGTAGCGGTAATAACCGTACGGTTAAGGCTACGAGCACGACGGATCAGTTGTTTTTGAACACCAACTAGCTCAGGGTCGCCAATTTCAACACCTAAGTCGCCACGAGCAACCATTACTACGTCAGACGCCATGATGATGTCATCCATTGCTTCTTCTGTTGCTACTGTTTCAGCGCGTTCTACTTTTGCTACTAATTTAGCATCAAGACCAGCTTCACGAGCTAGACGACGAGCGTAGTTCATGTCTTCGCCGTTACGTGGGAAAGAAACGGCTAGGTAATCTACTTTCATCGCAGCAGCAGTGATGATGTCCGCTTTGTCTTTTTCAGTCAATGCATCAGCAGAAAGACCGCCGCCTTGTTTATTGATGCCTTTATTATTTGATAAAGGACCAGCAACTGTTACTTCAGTATGAACCTTGTTACCTTCAACTGACGTTACTTTAAGTTGTACACGACCATCATCAAGAAGCAGCACATCGCCAGTAACAACGTCTTGTGGAAGTTCTTTATAATCTAGACCTACAGAGTCTTGGTTACCTTCACCTTTTGGTAAATCGCTATCTAGTGTGAATTTATCACCAATAGCTAATTGGATTTTACCGTCTTTGAAAGTAGAAACGCGAATTTTTGGACCTTGAAGGTCACCAAGAATAGCAACGTGAGTTCCTAGCTTAGCCGCGATTTCACGTACTTTTTTAGTACGCATAATGTGGTCTTCTGGGCTACCGTGTGAAAAGTTCATACGAACAACGTTTGCACCAGCGATAATGATTTTTTCAAGATTATTATCACGATCAGTTGCAGGGCCAAGAGTACAAACGATTTTTGTTCTACGTAGTCTGTTAGACATATTATCTCCAAGAGGATGTTATTGTATTTGTTTCATTATCAGATAAACATATATCGAGAATGATTACATTTCCATGATTCAAACAAGTAAATTGTAAAAATTTATCACGCAATTGCTAAATACTTATGTGTTTGTATAGAAAGTCGCCAGTTTTTCTTAATGCAAGTTTCAATACACAGTTCAGTAGCGCGTGGCTTCTGGCTAATAGGTTGCAATGCAATCGTTACATCGGATAGTAGATTAACGCCATCCAGTAGCGCTTCTAGTTGTTCAATGTCTTTATTTGTACCAACAGGATGTTTAATTTCATTAGCGCGCATTAACGCTTGTTCTAATACAGGCAATTTACCTTTCATGTTTATTTTAGGTGACACTGTCACCCAAGTGTCATTAGACGTTAAAACAGGGTAGGTTCCACTGGTCTCAATTTGACAGCGATAACCATGTTGCTCTAACTCTACTGTTAGGGGGGTTAAATCATACATACATGGTTCACCACCAGTGATAACCACGTGTTTAGCTGTATATCCTTGCTGTTCTAACATATTTATAATTTGAGCACTTGTTAACTCTGTCCAACTTGGCGTATCTTCTGTTTTAGCCAGAATCGTTGCTAAATCAGTTTTATCACTTAATTCAACGTCCCATGTTTGCTTGGTATCACACCAAGAACACCCCACAGGACAACCTTGTAAACGTAAAAAAATAGAAGGGACTCCAGTAAATGTCCCTTCACCTTGGATAGTTTCAAATAACTCATTAATTTTAAATGATGGCGCTGACATAATTATTTTACTCAAATAAAAAACTATAAATTTTGGTGGATGAAATACGGCTTAAAGTCGCATTTTCAGTAAATATTTCATAAACTTCGTGATTAGGGTCACGTAGGCTAACTCTTAAGCTTCACAATTACTTCGCAAAGTAAAAAAATGATTTATTGTTACATTTTCTCATTGGAGACACCCATGTACGTGGCCCAACCCGGACAGATTGATCACTTAAAACAAGTAAATGCAGGACGGGTTTATAAACTAATTGACCAACGTGGCCCTATCTCTCGCATTGATCTTTCAAAAGAGAGCAATTTAGCTCCTGCAAGTATAACTAAAATTACACGTGAATTGCTTGATGCACACCTTATCAAAGAAACGGAGGTACAAGAAGGAAATAGTAGAGGGCGCCCTGCAATTGGATTAAAAGTAGATAATGATGGGTGGCAATTTCTTTCACTTCGTTTAGGTAGAGGTTACTTAACCATTGCTTTGCACAGCTTAAGCGGTCAGCAAATCATTGAAGAAAAGCAGAACATCAAAGAAAGAGAGCAAGATGAGCTATTAGCCAAGCTATTGACTGAAATTGAATGTTTTTTCCAAAAGCACGCTCGAATTCTAGGAAGAATTACCAGCATTGCGATTTCTTTACCTGGGTTAGTTGTGTCATCTCAAGGGTTAGTGATTCAGATGCCACATTATAATGTGAATAACCTTCCTCTTGGTCCTAAAATTTACGAAGCGACAGGCTTACCTGTTTTTGTTGGTAATGACACAAGAAGTTGGGCTTTAGCTGAAAAGCTCTTTGGTAATTCACAAGAGTTTGATAATTCAATTCTTGTATCCATTCATCACGGTGTTGGTGCCGGTATTATAATGAATGGAGAAGTGCTGCAAGGTCGAACTGGTAATATCGGTGAAATGGGGCACATTCAAATTAACAAACTTGGGTTACGTTGTCACTGTGGTAACTCAGGGTGTTTAGAAACCATTGCCAGCGCAAAAGCCTTACGGGATCAAGTTGAAAATTTAATCAACAGCGGTCACCAGACCTCGCTAAAAAACAAAGTAATCACAATTGAGAATATTTGCTTAGCTGCAAACGCAGGCGATATTTTAGCCAAGCAAGTCATCACAGAGCTTGGACACAGTTTAGGTGAAGCAGTCGCAATTATGGTTAATTTGTTTAATCCTGAAATAGTATTGATTGGAGGCGAAATAAACCTTTCTAAGCACATTTTATATCCAGCGATAATGGATTGTATTCAGAACCAAGTTCTTCCTTTATATGCCAAAGATACGAGATTAGAAGAAAGTCGATTTTACACTCAAGCAACGATGCCCGGAGCTGCACTAGTGAAACAAGCAATGTTTGATGGTTCATTATTAATGAAAGTGATTGAAGGGTAATTTAACACATTATTTATTTTAGATAATACGATAAAAAGCATACAAAAAAGAGCATCCTTAACATGCTCTTTTTCTGTATCAATACTGGCTATAATCGAACAGTTATACCTTTAAAAAAGCAATAAACGTATCAATATCATCTTTTGAAATGTCTTTATGAGTCACAAAACGGATAGGGTTACCCGCAGAGATTAAGATATCTTGTTGTTGAGCTTTTTGTTCAATGTGGTGGATATCAACATTCATGTCTAATTTTGCAAAAACGATATTTGTTTGAATATGTTCAACATTGACAGAAAAACCATCCACTGTATTCAATTGTTCAGCAAGGTATTTTGCATTGCTGTGGTCTATAGCTAACTGAGGAACTTGCTCAGTTAATGCCAATTTACCCGCGGCAGCAAGGATACCCGCTTGGCGCATGCCACCACCTAACATTTTTCTAATGCGGCGTGCTTTCTGGATATACTCTTTAGGGCCTAACAATAAAGAACCAATGGGAGCGGATAGGCCTTTTGATAAACAGATTGTCATGCTATCAAAATGTTGTGCGATCTCTTTAATATCAACATTAAGTGCTGTTGCTGCGTTATAAACACGAGCACCGTCTAAGTGAAGCGCCAAATTATGCTTATTAACAAACTCACGAGCTTGAGCGAGATACGCCAATGGCAACACTTTTCCATTAATTGTATTTTCAAGACTTAACAATTTTGTACGAGCAAAATGAAAATCATCCGCTTTAATAGCGGCCGCTAGTTTCGTAAAACACAACGAACCGTCGGGATTATTCTCAATCGGTTGAGGTTGAATTGAACCCAAAACCGCCGCTCCGCCAGCTTCGTATTTATAGTTATGCGCTTGTTGCCCACATAAATACTCATCACCACGTTCACAATGCGCCATTAGACCGAGTAAATTAGCTTGAGTACCTGAAGAGGTAAACAATGCTGCTTCAAATCCATGACGTTCAGCTGTCCATTGTTCTAATTCATTTACAGTTGGGTCATCACCATAAACATCATCACCAACAAGGGCATTAGCCATAGCATCACGCATAGCTTGAGTTGGGCGAGTTACGGTGTCAGAGCGAAAATCAATCATGCTTCTTCCTTGATTACCATTTATTACTAGAGAGGATTTCTTGCCATTATTCTATATTTCAACAACGCTATAATAGTGTTTATAAATGTAACAATCCATCACTAAAAACACATGTATTTGAATTTAATGTCATAGTCGTTAATTCAATTCAACGGAAATCAACCTCATTTTTACATCCTTACCATGATCAAATAACAACGCTTAAGCATTATTATTAACGAATAAAAAGGTCATAAATTGGGAAATACGACTAATTAGGTAGTTAAAATGATTGTTTATCAAACAATTATGTAAATATGTAACTATAATGACTATTGAAATTACATTATACTCAATATCATATGACATCAGAATTGTAAGGGAATGTAATGCAATGTAACTCAATTAGAACTAGTGCTGAACGTGCATTGTTATCAGAGCGCATCCAAAAATTGACAACAGCCTTGTCTGATGGTGTATATGAAAGAGAAGACACAATGAGGTTATGTCTGCTTGCTGCGCTTTCTGGAGAGAGTGTTTTTTTACTTGGGCCTCCAGGTATCGCAAAAAGCTTAATTGCAAAGCGTCTGATTAAAGCTTTTGATAACAGCAGCTATTTTGAATATTTAATGACACGATTTTCTACCCCAGAAGAAGTCTTCGGACCATTATCGATTCAGGAATTAAAAGACAACGGGAAATACGTGCGTTTGACGGAAGGTTATCTACCTAATGCTCAAGTTGTCTTCTTAGATGAAATTTGGAAAGCTGGGCCTGCGATCTTAAATACCTTATTAACCGTTGTTAATGAAAAAACATTTAAAAATGGCAGTGAAATCCTCCCTGTTCCTATGCGACTACTTATCTCTGCGTCTAATGAACTCCCTGATGAAGACAGTGGATTAGATGCACTATATGATCGAATGTTAGTGCGTGTGTTTGTAAATCGTATTCAAAATAAAAATAATTTTAAGTCCATGTTAATGACAGGGACAATACAAGAAACAGACATTGATCCCTCTTTAGTTGTTACAGATGCTGAATATCATCAATGGCAAAAAGAATTTGATGGATTAACGTTATCTGAAGACGTATTTGAAAAGCTTTTTGAGCTTAAATCAATGCTAGAGAAACATAGCTCCGCTTATGATGATGACCTTTATGTATCTGACCGTCGCTGGAAAAAATCAGTAAAACTCCTTAAAGCATCCGCATTTTTTAGTGGTCGTGATGAAATTAATCCAATGGATCTTTTATTACTACAAGATTGTTTATGGACTACACCTGAAAACCGTGAACAAGTAAGAGACAATATTCGAACATTTGCATCAGAAAAAGCCTTTGATCAAAAAAACGTTTCGTTGAACATTGACATGATCCAAACAGATATAATTGAAATGGAATCGTCAGTATTGGTTGAACAAAGTATTAATTTTCATATCGAAGCCAGCGGTAATCGACTAATGAAAAAAGAAAGCTATGAGTTCGATTTTAATAAAGGCAAAAGATACAGTGTTGGCTCTGCACATCAATTGATTAAACTAGTCATGCTTCAATCAAACATGTCGGTTTCAGAAAGTGAGAAGGGTGATAGTCGTTGGGTGTTTGTAAATCCTGATGATATTGCAAAGCAGATGAAAGAAGGTAAAGCGACGGTTTACGGTTATGTAAATCAAAACCCTAACCTATGCGTTTTAAATTTTGAATTAGATGCTGATTCTAGATTAGTAATCAAAGATATCGCAAATCGATCTGTTCTTGTTGGTATGGTCGGTCATAATAACCCAGAGCAAAACCAATTTGAACAATGGGAAAAAAGCATTGCGCTGAATAACGCAAAGCTAACAGAAGCAGAACATCAATTAAGAAAAAGTCGAACTCAGTTTCATGCTGCACTTCCACATAACTTTATTGAAGAGAATTTACCTTCTGTCATTGAAAGCAGTTTACAATTATTGGCTCAACGTATTGAAGATTGTAAAACTCAATTTGAGAGCACAAGTCGTAGAGTGTTGAATTTTAGAGAATATTACTCTTAATATAATATGTATTATTACTCACAAGGAAATGTATGTTAGGTGCTGACGCGTTAAATTTAGTTATGATGGTTGCCGAGTCAGGGATGATTGACTCCTCAATTGCAGAGGTCTTGTCTCGGCCTCAATTTTTAACGGCTGCTAAGTCAAATCCTAACATTAAACCAACCATTAAAAATCATATTTTGAAATGGCGTGGCAAAGTAAAACACAAAATGACTAAAGTGTGTGAAACGGAACGGATCCAAGAAGAATTAGCTTTATATCAAGAAGTTATTCACTGGAGCGAAAATGAGTTTTACGAGCAGATTGATAGCATCATCATCAAACTAGAATGGCATTCATCATTCTATATTGAAGCCAGTAAATTAGTAAAAAATAACAAAGGCTTGTTTAATCCAATGTTCCCACGTTTTTTTTGTGAGCGTTGGTATGAAAGTCTTTCTGATGCGATAAAAAAAGCACAATTAACCGAATTAAAAGAAGATAAAGAAAAGCTACTTGCCGATTTGTACCAACGTATTGAAACCTTAAAAACAATGGAATCTGTCACGGTAGAAGGCGACGAGGCTCAAATAGGCAAGTTGTGGGATATGGCCTCTGCAAAGTTGACTAAATCTAATGTCGATATTATGAAACTTCACGCTCGTTTTTTAAATAAAAATAAAGGCCTTCAAGACATTGCGTCTAAACTTGGTCGCATGGCAAATGAAGCCCCAGATAATGACCGTTCCCAAGCCATAGCTGAAGAAGTTAAAGTGGTGGAAGAAAAGAGCGATTTTGTTACTGACGATATCGTAGGTATACAAGAAGGGGACGATCTTAGCCGCTTATTACCTAACGAAACCTTATTTTTATCTCATCCCGAACTTGAAGTTATTTTTTATCAGCATCTTGTTGATAAGCGTTTAATGAATTATCGAATGGAAGGGGCAGATAGAAAGCTACGTAAAGTGACAGCACACTCAAGAGCATCTAGCGATACCTTAATCGAAAAGGGGCCATTTGTCGTCTGTGTGGATGCATCCGGCTCTATGAGTGGTTTCCCTGAGCAATGCGCTAAGGCATTAGCTTATGGTTTGATGCAAATAGCATTGGCAGAAGGGCGAGATTGTTATGTTATTCTCTTTTCAACACAACAAATTACTTATGAACTAACAAAGCAAGATGGCCTAAAAGAAGTGGCGGATTTTTTATCGTATACATTTCATGGAGGAACAGATTTAGAGCCTGTACTTGAGCAGTCAATTCAACTAATGCATGGCGATAAATATAAAAATGCAGATTTAGTTGTGTTATCTGATTTTATTGCACCAACACAATCAGAGCACATTGATACGATGGTTCAAGAAGTAAAACAGCATAAGAATCGTTTTCATGCAGTTTGTTTATCTAAATATGGAAATCCAGCATTAATGGCGATGTTTGATCATACATGGTCTTATCATCCATCAATGCTAGGTAGATTAACGCAAATCAGATAGAGCGTTATTCTTCATCTTTCACAAAACGTACTTTACTAAAACCTAATTTAGAGAAGTAGCTGTGACGAAAATCTTTAACAGCACCAGGGTTGTTTGATGCCATTTCTACTTGTTTTAGCATGGTATCAAATTTAGAGATATCAATGCCTTCTGCCGCTGCTGCAGCTTCAAATGGACCGTGAAATTCACGGAACGAAAAAGCAATCTCTTTCGTTTCTGATTTATAAGTATAACGAACAGTACGAGCCATTATTATTCCTCGAAAAAGGATGGTCGAAACCATCCTTATCTTAATTACTTCTTGAAGATTTCAGCCAGTTCACGTCTCATGATTGGATCACGACGCGACTTTTTAATTTGCTTAACAAGATCTTTAACACAATTGTGAAGAACTTGGTCAAGCAGCTGAGAACGGTATTCCGCTTGTGCATCTTCGTCCATATTTTCAGGAAGATCGATAGTTGCGAATTCCGCCATAAAATCATAGCCAGCGTAACTTTGGCTTAAAGAAACTAGTGCATGGAATTGCTCAAAGTTATCTAATACTTGTTGAGCACTCGCTGGCATTTCATCCCAAGATTCACGAACTGCAATCTCAGCTACTTCATGAACAGAAACAAGCATGTGCCACATTTCTTCAGGAACGCTTTCAAACTCAATTACTTTTTTAAGTTCTGGAGAGATAGTTGCTAAATCAATAGCTTCTTTTTGTGTGTTTTCAACTTCAGACATGGGCATTTCTCGTCATATAAAAAATAAATGGTAACCAGACCACAAAAAATGTCAATTCTATTCATAACAGGATAGGAAAATAGCATCCTAATTGTTCTATTTAGAAGCAAAAAGACAAGATAAGACTCACATAAACACGTTTTTAAGTAAAGATATAACCACTAATGTCGATAAAAGAGATAGGAATATTATTACTCGGATTAATCATGTTTAAAGTTTTATCATTATGTACTTCATTAATACTAGTCGGTTGTGCACCAATGGGGAATAATTTATTAGATACTGCACCGAAAACTAAAAATGACACTCCATATCCAACATTTGAAGATCCTATAGATAAGTTATCAGAAAAAAGTGGATTAATTAATGATACCGCGATTAGTCCATTAACTGGACCCAATGGCGAATTGAAAGATGACGTCATGAGAAAAGTGGCTATGCAATTTTCAGAACTGGGTATTAATTATCATGAAATGAATGGGGATCAGCTTGTTATTACAATCCAAGAAAAAGTACATTTCTCAAGTGCCAAAGCTGAATTAACGCCATTAGCTAGAAACCTTCTAAATAAGCTGATCTCAGTAATGGCGACAAAACCTGAATTAGCGTTAGTGCTGGATGGTCATGCTGATGCTTCAGGAAATTCAATAAATAATCAAAATTTATCGGAAATGCGCTCGAGTGAAGTTCGCCGCTATTTATTGGATAATGAGTTAAGTAGAAGCCAGTTGTATTCGCGTGGATTTGGGGAATACCTTCCTTTGTGTGATAACGAAACGATTCTTGGTCGTAAATGCAATCGCCGTGTTGAAATTACGGTATTAAAGATTCATTGGTAACCGACGCAAAGAATTAGAAAAGGGATTGAACGTAATTCTATCCCTTTTCCTATTATTTTATTGAACTGAAACCGGTTGTTCTTGGTACGCTTTAGTTCCCCACAATGGCACTGTAGAAAGACTGTGCTTGAAACTACCCTCTGTCTCTTTTGTCGTGTAAGACAAGTAGAGTAGGGTTTGATTCTCTGCATCATAGATACGCCTAACCTTCATCGACTTGAAGAAGATACTTTTCGACTGCTTAAATACCACTTCACCCGATTTGCTTCTATCGATTTGAGCTATCATATCAGGCGTAATCTCGCCCGTTTGACGGCATGAGATTGAAGAGTCGCTTGGGTCAGAAAAGCTCAAGTTTGCTTCAATTGAAGCGATATGACAGGTGACCCCTGGAATTTTTTCATCATCCAAGTTTGATACTTTTATGTCTTTCATGGTGAACATGCCAAGTGATACGTCACCAACTTCATTATCTGAACAGGCCGCCAGCATTGTCGTGAGACTTAGTGCAAAAATGATTCTTTTCATTAAAGGTTCTCTTATTTTGTACGATATATAAAGAGTGTAGCATAAGCGTTAGTCGATTTGAGCATGGACTTTATGCTAAAAATATAAATGATGTCATTACTTTAGCATAAATCATATAAGGCGATCATCGCGATTAAATCGCAAATTGGTTTCTGAATTAGTTAAAAATGTATTAATATCTATTCTATCAATGCAAGTGTGGAGATATACCTTGAAAAAACAAATGATTACTGTAGCTCTTATGGCTCTTTTATTAAGTGCTTGTAGCTCTCCATCACAGCAAAGAATGTGTGTTCCAGATTTTTGTAATATCTGGGGTCAATGATTTTTAATGCTTGATTTTTATTGTTAGATTCAACGTATCTATTTAATTAAATTAGGCTATAATCAACCAGTTCAAGACATTGTTAGGATTTTAAAATGAAAGTATGTGGCGTAGAGCTTAAAGGTAATGAAGCAATCATCTGTTTAATTAACAAATCAGATGGCATGATTGACCTACCAGATTGTCGTGTTGCTAAATTTGATATTACTGAGCCATCTAAAACGGAATCTATCCGTGATTTTCAGTTTAAATTTAAAAAATTAATGGAAGACTACCAAGTAGATGCCGTTGTTATTAAAGAACGCGTAATGAAAGGTAAATTTGCCGGTGGTGCTGTTGGTTTTAAACTAGAAGCAGCTATTCAGTTGATTGAAACTGTTGAAGTTGAAGTATTACCAGCAATGGATCAAAAAGCGAGCCTTAAGCGCGCACCTGAAATGCTTCGAGTAAAAGAAATTGGCCTTAAAGGTTTTCAGCAAGAAGCGTATGAAACGGGTTTTGCTTTCTTAAACTTATAATTTTCGATTATTTAAGGATGGGCTAACCATCCTTTTTTGTAGGTACTTATGTCTATAGATTTGAACACATTCAACCAAAAAAAATCAGCTTGGTTATCAAGTCAGGTTAATGTCGACTTTCCAACACCGGAAAGCGTAAAAGGCCGAGATATCTACCTAAATCAAGAAGTTAGAGTTCCTGAAGAATACAACTATGTTTCTTCTACGCTAGCCGATAATGTATCAATCTTACAGGTTACAGAACATCGATTAACCATTCGATGGGCAATGACCGTCGCAAAACAGTGGAATGCCGAGTACGATCATGTCCTTGAATTTCTAACTCAGATTGACTTGTGTGATGATTATCAATTATTCATTGCTCTTGATGGTATGCAACCGATTGGTGCTTGTTTAACTCAAATATCAGAAAACGTAATGTTTGTTTCTGACGTTTCCATAACAAGTCATGCGTTAGATATTAATGAATTTTTAAGTGTAGTGATGGAACAACAGACGGCCTTAACGGGGGAAACTTTTATCTCCTGTACCCGAACGTAAGCTTATTTTTATTTGAACGAGCTAAGTTTATGCGCCATTTTCTCTTATTATTCGGGGTTTCTCTTTCTTTAATCTCACAAGTCGTTTTTGCACAACTTATTGAGACAGAGAAACCTATTAATATTCTTGTATTACACTCCTATAGCCCTTCCTATGAATGGACGATGAACATAGAGCAAGGGATTAAAAATACAATAAAAAAATCAGATAAAAGCATTCGCCTATCTATTGAATATATGGATTCAAAACGAGTTAATGGAAGTGAGTACCACGAAAAGCTCCAAACCTACCTACAATATAAATACGCAGACAAATACTTTGATGCCATCATTGCCTCTGATGACAATGCGATTAACTTTTTAATTCAAAATGCAGACCATTTATATCCAGATATTCCAATCGTTGCTATCGGTATTAATAATCATTTTATTGATTTAGGTACTTTAAAAAAACGAACGACCATCTATTATGAATATGACCATATAACTAAAAATTTAGAACTGGCTCAATCATTATTCCCTAACACTAAAACGATTTATTTATTGAGTGACAATAGCTTAACCTCTCAATTAATCAGACACCATTTCTTAGCTAAAGCAAAACAGTATCCAAATTTAACGACTCAAATCATTAATAATGAATCACTTGTTGAGGCTGCTGACTTTCTTTCCAAAGCCCCAAAAGACTCGGTAGCATTTCTAACGCACTATAATACCGAGTTAAATAAAAACAAATACTATGACTACGAAGTTGTTGCTTCAGTCTTATCAAAGAATAGTTCGATCCCTATTTTTGTATTTTGGGAGCATTACATTGGACACGGGATCTTAGGTGGGTATGTCAATCGCTCGTATTCATTAGGCGTTCAATCCATTATTTCTCTCAGTAATGAATTGAAATTTACCATAACAGAAAATAAATCGGACATAGCATCTGCTTGGGAAGGCTATTTATTTGACGCGAGTATGATAGACAGATTTAACTTAAAAAAGAAAAACCTTCCTTATGCCTCTAGTATTGTTAATGAGCCTTCTTCTTATCTATATAAGAATAGAAATATAATTACGGTTATTACTTTGTTAGTAACCATGATGCTTGGGATCATTATTACTCAATATGTAGCTATATTACGTAAGAAGGAATTAAATGAAAACAAATCTCACATATTAGCATTACAAAATAAAACGCTAACCGTTCAAAAAGAAATGATTGAAGTTCTTGGAGAAGCGATTGAAACCCGTTCAGGTGAAACAGGGAATCATGTTCGCCGAGTAGCTAAAATGTCAAAATTACTAGGTCGTATTTATGGATTACCTAAATTAGATTACGAGCTATTAGAAGTGATTAGTCCAATGCATGATGTAGGTAAGATTGGCATTCCAGAAGCAATATTAGACAAACCAGATCAATTAACTCAAGAAGAAAGAACCATTATTGAAACTCATACCATACTGGGTTATAAATTATTAACCTCTGGCGATGGTGAGATTATGCAATCTGCTGCGAGAATTGCACTAGAGCACCATGAGCGATGGGATGGAAAAGGGTACCCAAATAAACTAACAGCAGAGGAAATTCATATTTTTGCTCGCATAACAGCGATTACTGATGTCTTCGATGCGTTAATGAGTAAACGTTGCTATAAAGAAGCTTGGTCTTTGGATGAGGTAATAATGCTTTTTGAAAAAGAATGTGGCAAACAATTTGACCCTAACTTATGCAAATTATTTTTACATAACATACCAAGATTTGTTGCTATCAGAACTGAGTATCCTGATTGACATCGTTGAAAAGCAGCTATTTTTTCATAAAAACATGATATTTATTTAGTATTCATATTGGTAATAAATTCAATAAAAATTCATTTTGTTAGAAAATCCTCGGGGGTAATACAAATGAATTTGACTATATATGCATATTTTTAAATAGAACACGTAGTAGCTTTTATTATATTACCGTTCTATATGGGATCTAACCAAAGGACACTACCATGTTTAAATCGATTCTTTCCATTACCATTGTAAGTGCACTTTTAATACTAGGACTGTTGTGGCAACACTCATCATCGCAGCTTAATTATTTAAAGCGCGATATGGTATGGAGCTGGTCTTGGGCATACTATGAACCGTTTTCTAACGGCATTCAGACATCAAGAACTAACGACACAAAACAACTCATCTTCAGGCGTGTTGATACGATAAATAAGATATCTACTTATGTTGATGTTACCTACACAAACACATTTGAAATTATTGTCATCCATGAACAATATTGCCAACCAAAAGCCATCATTCCAACCACAGTCCAATTAAATGATTTACCCGAACAAAGTGCTAATTTTGTGTGTGAAGATAATGGAAAATCTTACCTGTTAAGAGAAGTAGTAAAACACCTCTCAACATTTAAACTACAGACATTAGATTTTAATCTATCAGAAGATTTCTCTAATTGGCCAATTGAAGAATTAAAAAAAGATCAATTCATTCAGAAGCACTCAAACTTCTTTAAGGATAAAGGGGACGATACTGTATATGAATGGAGCAGGGACTGAGATAGTCATTTAGATATTAGGTATAAAAAAAGACGCATATTAGCGTCTTTTTGTTTATCTAGTTACTAAGTAACGAATTACTTTTTACGACAGAATTCAGCGATTACATACATAGATTGACCGCCGTTCGCTTTACCTGAAACTAGGCGAGGGTCGTCGCCAAGGTTAATGCCACGGATAACAGTACCTTGTTTGATAACTTGGTTAGTACCTTTAACTGGAAGGTCTTTAGTAACCGTTACGTCGTCACCTTTTTTAAGTTCAACGCCATTGATGTCACGTGGTTTTTCACCATCAGAAAGAAGTGCTTTTTCAGCCCATTCTTTAACATCTTCTTCAACATACATCATGTCTAGAGCATCTTGAGCCCATGATTCTGTTAGTTTACTTAAAAGAACATAAGACATAACTTGAACAGTAGGAACTTGGCTCCACATACTGTCGTTTAGACAACGCCAGTGATTTACATCCATAGTTGCTGGATCTTCAATTTGTGAAGTACAAGTATCACAAATCATTACACAGTTATCTACATTGATATCTGTCATTGGCGGCACAGCAAATGGTGCAAGTGAAGAAGTTGAACCACATAGTTCACATTTAGAATCGCAACGAGTTAATAGCGTTTTTGCAGTGCTCATAATAATGCCTGTTTATTTAATTGTGTTTATATTATGCCAAGTTTATACCATAAGAAGAAGGAATGCGGTGAGAATACTGTAATTTTTCTTCTTAATCGGGGGTTTGGTATCACAAGCGTAAACATAGGTTTTCAAAGAGGTAAAACATAATCGTAAATGGCGTTAAAATTATCGGCTATTCACAAATAATCTAACGCAGAGTAAATCTAATAAATTCAGTTTTTTAAAGAAAATTTGTCTAAATTCGCGCATACAACCTAAAATTAAAGCGGATCTAGCGTTCTATTTTAGCCTTTTTATCTGATTAAACTTGAATGACTTCAATTAACCAGTACTATGCAGCAGCCAAGAATGATGACTGACATCATTAATGACAGTTTCGTTCCCATTATCCAATAGAGGTCATCGTCGTTAAATGGTAAGACATCAACATCAGTTGCAAAGTAGCTATGAGGAACAAGGGTATTTTGTTATTAGAAATTATTTTACGGCATCTGAAATTTCATCTCTTAGAGAAATAATATTAAAGTTTCATGAGCTATGGAAAAAAGACAACGCAGAATTTTATCAAGAAGAAGCATTTAACTCGTCTTTAATTACTGGCAGCCAATACTTAGGCTTCAACGATAGAGTGACACTGTTTAACTTCATTAGCTCAAAGAAAATAATGAATGCTGTAGAGCTAGTTATTCCTACGAATCCTGTTTTCATGAATACTCAATTATTCTTTAATCCAGTAAAGCCTCAACAAAGAGATTTCTGGCACCGAGATTGTCAGTACGATCATGACGTTGAAATACAAAAAAAAGTAATCCACGATACGCAAGTCGTGCATCTTCGAGTTCCTTTATTTGATGAACTCGGCATGGAGTTAATCCCTGGGACACATAAGCGTTGGGACACTGCAGAAGAATTTGATATTAGACAAGAAGAGAATGGACATGAAAGCCATGAAGACATATCAGGCGGAAAAAAGATCCCACTTGCTGCTGGTGATTTATTGGTTTTCTCAGCGGATATGATACATCGTGGTTTGTATGGATTAGACCGATTAGCATTAGATATTTTAACCTTTGATTCAGCCGCAGATTTTGTTGACTACATAGATGACGATTGTTTACCAGAGCCATTAATACTAAACAATATAGATGACCCTAGATTATTTATAAATGCCATAGAATTAAAATCAAAATACGCTTTGTATGAAAGCGATTGCGGATCAGAAAAAATAAACGAGTATGTTTATGATAATACTGCGATTGAAGCTGTAACTCTGTAATATGAAATCAACAATAAAGATTGAGCCTGCTTAAATGTGGGCTTTTTTATACCAGAAGTCCCCCTTGAGTTAACTAATCTTGTAGTGCGCATTATATATCTTATGTTAAATATGGTTCAGTAGAACTATAATCTATATCTAAACCTACACCCTATCTATTTATGCAGTTAACCTGCTCTCATTTAACCATAATCCTATTTACCATAAAATAGCTAATAATCATTCAATAATACTTCGTATTCATCGTTTGATTATTAGCGTTCATTTTAACGCTTTAAGATTAACCGCCAGCAAGTTTAACGGTATGACCTTGCTTAGTTAAAAAGTCTTTAATTTTTTCGCGGTTATCGCCTTGGATCTCAATATCGCCATCCTTTACAGCGCCGCCACAACCACACACTTTTTTAAGTTGTGCTGCCAGTAATTTAAGTTGTGTATCTTCCATATCAAGGCCAGTGATGATACAAACACCTTTACCTTTACGACCTTTGGTTTCTCGTTGGATGCGAACAATACCGTCACCTTTAGGACGTTCTTGTTTTACTTCTTCTTGTTTAATACGGCCGACATCCGTTGAATATACTAAAGACATAATTAATCTCGTTTTTTAATGATATGTGATTGTAAATTATTTTTCGTTTTTATCCAAAAACCTTTTTATTGCAGGTAATGAACCTTTTGCTAACTTACCGTGATATAAACAATACCAACTCTTAGCTTCACCAGTGTCATTTTTAATAGCAAAGCCTTTATAACCTTCAGATTGGCTTTTACTTTTTTGATCATTAACGGCTGTTTCGCCCATATCACCAAATTCTTTGGGCTGAATAATAGAGCCGGTGTCGCTCCACCAATCTATGCTTTTCTTTACTGCACTTAAATGTCCATGTAACACTTTGTTTTTTATTAATACTTTCCAATCATCAGGAATATCTGTTTTATTTTCAATAAAGAATCCTCTGTATAATGATTTCTTCATACTAATTACTCTTTTAATGTCCTGATTGATAATCACTAGGTTCAATTATTTCATTCTTTTATACTAGATAAAAACTTAGATTTCGTGATCTTATGTCAATTTTAATAGTATGGTATAGTCAACACAGTATAATTAAAGGTTATGGTGCATCAGGATGGATAAAAAAAGATTCCTTTCAACGGAACTTGATATTGCGACATTAAACACTCATTTAAAAAAGGACTATTCCAATAATAGTCTACTTTCATTTAAGAATGACTGGAATAATTTTGTTTTATTTTGTCAGTTTCATCATGTTGTTGCTCTTCCTGCCTCAACGACGGCTATTCGTATTTTTATAGAGAAGCAAGCTAAAGAAAAAAAACTGTCTTCTATTAAGCGTTCACTTATATCCATATCTCATATACATGCTGCATTTGATTTGAAGGACCCAACTAAAACAGCTCAGGTAAAAGTCGCTTTGGGTAAAATCCGTTTAGATAAAAAAGATGACAATAAACAGACTGAAGGTATTACGGCGATGATGCTTGATAAGTTAGAAACTTTGTTTTCTCACTCGGTTGAATTGAAGGATATTCGTGATTTATGTATTTGGCATTTAATGTTTGAGTTACTTCTAAAACGTGGAGAACTCCGAGATTTACAATTGGATGATGTATGTTTCGATGAATCTAACCATGGGATGGTAAAATTGCAACAATGCTATTACCCACTCTCAGATGGTACAAACCACCTTCTGACGAATTGGATCAACGCATCGAAAATAACAGATGGGTATTTATTTAGAGCGATTGATCGCCACCAGAATGTATCAAATAAGCATTTGAACGATTCATCCATCTATCGTGTTTTCCGCCGTGCGAATGAATTGTTGGATCTAGATATTCAATTTTCAGGATTATCAGCCCGTGTAGGAGCGACGAAAGAACTCGCAAAAAGTGGTTATTCTATCCATGAAATCCAAGAAATGGGCCGTTGGGTAAGTCCAGCGATGCCTAACCAATACATAGGTAATATCGAACGTTCTGAGCGACAAAAATCTCGATTTAAAACAAATAAGCCTGATTAATATCAGGCTTATTTATCATTTAACACTCACATTGTTCTTATTTTATCGCGTTTAATATCGCTTTTTGTAAGAACATTTTGAAGTCACCACCATTATGTTCTAATAATTTAGGGAACATAGAAATTGGGGTCATTCCTGGGAATGTATTCACTTCATTTAAATATATCTCGTTGTCTTCTGTTAAGAAGAAATCAATACGAGATAAATCTTTCAGCTTCATTTGAGTAAATACTCTTTGGCTGTATGTATTGATCAGCATTAACTGCTCATCTGATAAATTAGTCGCCGTTAAACTTGTTGTTGAATGGCTACCACTGCCATATTTTTCATCATAAGAATAAAAGGCACCATCTGGGGCGGTTACTTCACCCGGAGGCGTTGTAAACAATTGCCCATCAATCTCATAAGCAGCAACTTCTAACTCTCTTGGTTTTACTGCTTTTTCAACAAGAACCTGAGCTGAATATCCAAAAGCATCATTAATTGCTTGTGATAACTCATCTTCCAACGTTACCTTGTAACAACCAACAGACGAACCTTGGCAAGCGGCTTTAACAAATAACCCACCCCATTTCTTAAATGCAGCTAATGCAGAGGTATGAGTCTCTTCATTATTTTCAGTTAAGAATAAATAAGGAGTATTTGGTATACCAATTGCGTCATACCAAAGCTTTGATGTGATTTTGTTAAAACTATTTGTGCTTGATTCAGCGTCACAACCTAGATACGGAATACCAAACATATCAAGCATTGATTGAATGTCACCCGTTTCTCCTGGATACCCATGAATACAAGGGATAACATAATCTACAAGCCCTAAATTATCTTCACCACAAAGTAATGATTTATCAGAGCGTAGTTCATATTTCAGACCTGATTCAATATGAAACCAAGCACCTTCTTTTATCTCAAGATGTGTGATTTGGAAGTCATTTAATTCAGAAAGCTGTTGAGAAATGTATTTTGAAGAAACCAAAGAAACTTCATGTTCAGTACCGCTACCGCCACAAAGTAAAAGGATATGAGTCATAATATTCACTATAAAAAACAATCGGTGAGCTTAGAAGCGCACCGATTAAATATTAATTTAATTTATGTAATTCAGGATTATCTGAATTTTTAATACTATTGATACTACGAACAAACGGCTTATACGCTTGAATGTCTGCTGGTAGTTGCTTAACGGCTTCTCGAGCCTCTGCAGGTGTTGCAAAATCGCCGTATAATATAGTATACCAAGGCATATTATTTACTGTTTTACGGTTCAACCAAACTGGTTGTTCGCCAGTAAGTTTTTCTGCATATTTTGTAAGATCCGTTTTTCGGCTCAATGCTAAAATCTGCAATGTGTACCCATAACGATTATGCATCTCTTTTTGTTGTTGAGTTGGTGGTAATATTTTGATTGCAGCATCAGATTCAGCAACAGCGGCTGTATCTTCTGGAGTGAGTTTAACAACTGGCTTTTCAGCGTCAGCTTGCTCTACTGCAGCAACCTCAGTTTCTTCAAAAGTAACCTCTTCTTGCTCAATAGGTTGAGATACTTGATAAACTTCTTCTGAAGATTCTGTTGTGATATTTGTGGTATACGAACTACTTGTACACCCTGCTAGTAGCATGGTTAACGTAATAGGAATGATTCTTTTCATTTTAATTCACAGTTTATAATTGATGCTGATTTCCTAATTCTGCACCTGATATTCCTTACAATCAAGTCTTTAGCCTTGTAACTGTTCAATTACTCCAGAATTTATATGTAAATAGCAATAAATTAGGTGTTTCTGTGCGCTGTGTTTTGTTTATATTACTCTATGACACTAAATTATTTAATCTCAGCTATCTTATTCTTATATAAGGATTAAGGGAGTGTGTAATGTCTGATTTAAAAACACTGTTACGGCCCCGCTCAATTGCGGTAATTGGCGCGTCAATTCATTCTGATCGAGCTGGTCATATTGTCATGCGAAATCTTCTTGATGGTGAGTTTGATGGACCTATTATGCCGGTACATCCGCATTATCATTCGGTTTGCGGGATCTTAGCTTATAATGATATTAAATCGCTGCCTATTACGCCTGATTTTGCGATCTTATGCACCCCAGCTAAAGAGAATATAAAGATACTAGAGCAATTGGGTGAAAAAGGAGTCAAACTTGTTATTATCCTATCATCTGATATGAATCTGCATTGTAATGGCATTGGCGAACCTTTACCTTATGAAGCTGCACGAATCGCAACTCAATATAATATGCGTATTCTTGGCCCTAACAGTCTTGGGATTATTTTGCCTTGGGTCAATCTTAACGCTTCTTTTTCTCCTATTAACGCAAATAAAGGAAATATTGCTTTTATTTCTCAGTCTGCTGCAGTTTGTACCACTATTCTCGATTGGGCTAAAGAGAAAGAGATTGGATTTTCTGCGTTCGTGTCTCTAGGTGATGGCATTGATATTGATTTTAGTGAACTGCTTGATATCTTATGCTCCGATTCTAAAACAGACGCCATTTTACTTTATATTGATTCAATAAAGGATGCCCGACGCTTTATGTCTGCGGCACGAGCAGCGGCACGAAATCGACGTATTCTTGTCGTAAAAAGTGGTCGTTCTATAGCAGGAAGTAAAGCTGCACAACTGCATACCAATGGTGAAATTAGTCTAGATGCTGTTTATGATTCAGCCATCAGACGTGCTGGTATGTTAAGAGTATCTAATACTCATGAATTATTTGCCGCAGTAGAAACCCTTGCGCACCCTATTCCTTTTCGTGGACATCGTTTAGCCATCATAACAAATGGTGGCGGACCTGCTATTATGGCCGTTGATAGCTTAATGCAACAAGGTGGGAAATTAGCGCAATTAACAGAGCCACTAGTTGAAACACTTAATCAAAAATTACCACTAAATTGGTCACATTCTAATCCTATTGATATTGGGGGCGACGCTAATGAAGAAAGGTACTGTGAATCTGTTAATGCTCTTTTAAATAGTGATGATTGCGATGCTATTTTAATCATGCACAGTCCGTCTGCTATTTCTAATGCGACGAATACGGCTGTAAAACTTATTGAGTTAATTAAAAGCCACAAACGAAAATCAAAATTCACAATCTTAACTAATTGGTCTGGTGAAACATCATCTAAAGAAGCAAGATTACGCTTTACTCAAGCGGGAATTCCCACGTATCGAACGCCTGAAAGCTCGGTTTCGGCTTTTCTTCACTTGGTTGAATATCACCGTAACCAAAAATTATTAATTGAAACTCCAGTATCCTCTGGCCATATAAATAAACATGATGCTCAAATGGCCCGGAAATGGTTAGATGATTGTGTATCACATGATCTCGTCGAATTAGATACCCATGAAACACAAGCCCTTTATTCATGCTATGGATTTAAAACTGTAGATACTTGGATAACTGAAGAACCAGTAGAAACTGGATATATATCAGAAAGCATTGGTTACCCTGTCGCTGTAAAGCTTCGCTCTCCAGATATTCCACATAAATCTGATGTCCAAGGTGTGATGCTAAATTTAAATACTAAAGAGGAAGTTATCTTAGCGGCACAATCCATTATTGACCGAGTCTCTCTAAGTTACCCAGCGGCAAGAATTTCAGGCCTTAGTGTACAAAAAATGGCTCAGCGAGCAGGATCTCAAGAATTAAGAATTAAAGTGTGTCAAGATCCCGTCTTTGGCCCTGTGATCTTATTGGGTGAGGGTGGATCTGAGTGGGATCTAAACAATAACGCTGCTGTCGCTTTACCGCCACTTAATATGGCGTTAGCCGAGAACTTGATAAAGTACGCAATTAAAGAAAATATCATTCAAAATAGAAACACACCGACTAAAATGAGCTTATTTGATTTAAGTGCTTTTCTTGTGCGCCTGTCTCAAATGATACTTGATTGCCCTGAAATTGTTGAGCTCGATATTCATCCGCTGCTGATTTCTGGTATGGATCTCACTATTATTGATTCATCAATGAAGGTACAGCATTTTACGGGGGATATACATAAACGTTTGGCTATTCGACCTTATCCTAATGAACTAGAAGAGTTTTCACAATTAAAAGATAACAGCTCGGTGTTGCTTCGCCCTATTCTTCCTGAAGATGAACCCAAGCACGCTGATTTCATTTCTCAAGTTTCACATGAAGATTTATATAAACGTTTTTTTTCTGATGTTGGCGAGTTTAACCATGAAGCCTTAGCCAATTTCACGCAAATTGACTATGATCGAGAAATGGCTTTTGTTGCAACAAAACAAATAGAAGGTGAAGAAGCAATATTAGCGGTTGCTCGTGCACTGTCTGATCCTAACAACAACAATACAGAATTTGCAGTTTTAGTTAGATCAGATCTAAAAGGATTAGGCTTAGGAAAGATCCTTATGGATAAAATCATTCGTTATTGTCGGGGACAAGGCATAAAAGTAATGACAGGTATGACTATGCCATCTAATCAAGGAATGGTTGGATTGGCTCGACATTTTGGATTTAACATCGATATTCAAATGGCTGATGGTGTTGTTGAAATGCATCTTATCTTAAATGATTAACGCTTACTAAAATAAAAAACCAAGATAAACAGTGTTTATCTTGGTTTTTATATAGATATAAAGTGTTTTAAAAAGGGTTATCTATATTATTTAGCTTGTTCAGTTTTTTCTTTTTTTACCATAATTGCACCAGCAATAACAAATGCAACTAACAATAAAACTTCCATTAACTTATCCTATTTAGTGTAAAAGTAATCAACCTGCATAATATACCACCAATAAAAATAAATTAAATACCTCTGACCCAATTTTGTAAACATTCTGTCACAATTTTTGAGATACATTACGTTTTCTTAAACATAATACACTTGATGTTGAAGCGACGAGGTTAACACTTAGGTTTCTATCAATTACTATCCTTTGCTTAGTTCTTTAGTATCGAACTCAGAATAATAAGATGAAACGACTATTTATGTAAAATAGAGTTACCCTCTACATTATTTTATTGCGAGGATACCATGAATAAATTAGCTGTTATTTTAATTATCTTACTCTTTTCTTCATCCAGTCAGGCGAAAAGTGTTTCTAAATATTATAAGGATCATCAATCAAAGCGCTGCGAGACTCTAAATAGAGTTCTCACTCATGTTAATAAATTACTGAGTTTTAGCGAAGGCAACGCATATAAAGAAAGGTTGAAGGAAAAAAAGGCATTGAAAAAATTACGAAAAGAGAAAAGTTGTTAAAAAGCCAACACTTATGTATTGGCTTTAAATATTAATAGAATTTGATACTAAAACCTATTTTGCTTTTGGTCTAAAAGGTTTGATTACTTCTTCATTACATTCAAGAAATGGACCATCCATTAGATCAATACAATATGGAATTGCAGGAAAAACAGCATCCAGACATTCACGAATAGATTTTGGTTTTCCAGGTAAATTTACAATTAATGAATCTTTACGCAGCCCTGCCGTTTGACGTGACAAAATAGCGGTTGGTACAAACTTTAATGATTCTGCACGCATCAATTCACCAAACCCAGGCATCATACGATCACATACGGCTTCTGTTGCTTCTGGTGTAACATCTCGTTTTGCAGGACCAGTGCCGCCAGTAGTAACAACTAAGCAGCAACCTTTTTCATCAGTTAATTCAATTAGTGTTTTTTCAATGATATCTTGTTCATCAGGGATAACGACATATTCAGGTTCCCATTCAGATGTTAGATAATCATTTAATGTTGCCATAATTGCTGGACCAGAAATATCTTCATAGATACCAACACTTGCACGATCACTAACGGTTACAATGCCAATTTTTGCTTTTTTAGTCATAATGAATTCTTATTGATGTAAGGTAGTACCATTATTACAGATTTAGTATTCGTAAGCCATATTGACAGATACACCATACGTTGAATCTACTGAATAGATTGCAGCTAAATCAAGATGGAACATGTTTAACGGTGAGAAACCAATACCTGCGGTAAATGCATCATCGTATGTACCCACTAAATCTTTCTTAAAACCACCACGTAATTGAATTTGATACAATAAATCAAATTCAGCACCAACTCTTAGCATCTGCATATTATCGTTTAACTCAACAAAACGTTCTTGTTCATTGAGATCAACATCAGCGGTCAAAATAAAATAATTAGTCATGAAAGCAATACCCGCCGTATAGATTGGTTCCATATTATACGTATATTGAGTTATGCGAGTTTGTTTTCCTGGCCCACCGGTATAAGCTGAGTTTCCGATAAGTTGACCTATTTCAGCATCAGACAACCCTACCGTTATTGATGATTCTTTTGTTTTAATCTCTTGAGATATTAAATTTTTACCTGCAAGAGCGAATCGCCACGGTCCATGAAACCACACGGCACCAACATCAAAATTAAAATTGGTTTCGCCGGTTTCATAATTATCTTTAATGTCATCAAATTTAAAATCAACAGCAGATGCACTGTAATTAAACGTGTAACTTTGTTGAATTTTAGGGGTGATACCAATAGTTAGATTTTGCCCTAAAAAATTCGTATATCCAGCAAAAGCGACACCAATTTCTGTAATACCAATAGCAGCTGCATCGACAGTTGCGTATGATATATCCAGCAGATCCGCCAATGCAGGATCAGGTAAAGTACCATAAGATTGACTTTCTACATCAGCAATAGCAACAGACTCTAATGACGTTTTTGCATAAAAGTTCATAGATAAGTATCGATTTGGAATCGCAAATGCAATTGCAGCGCCTAATTGAATTTGTGCCGTATCACCCGATAAATCAGACAGTGCTTTTGTCGCACCAGGTACATCTATCTTATCGTAAGCACTTATTAATTTATCAAGATCATCAACCATGTTGTCTTTATCAACAACCTGAAGACCAAAACTTGGTAATAATAAACCTGCATCATCTTTTCGGCTGTAAATAGCAATCAATGCGGGGTTATAAAAAACACCAGTCAAATAATCAGCTGACGCAGTACCAGCCCCACCCATTGCATCAATTCGACCATCAACACTGTAGTTAGTCGCATGTAATTGAGTTGACATCACTGCGCTGTACGATAGTAAGCCAATTTTTATCCACTGTTTCATTTTTTATAAACTTAATAAAAGATAGTTAACCCTTTATCGACTTTGTTGGTCGTAACTTTAGGAAAAACTAGATATTTATAGAAGTATTTAAATATAAAGGACGGTAGCTTGGTGTGAAATCGTAGTCGTTTTATTCATAAATAAAAAATCGAGATACTAAGATCTCGATTTTTATTTTATTTCTTCGCTTTTTCCGCTATTTCTGCTCTGATTTGTTCTGAAATCATTTTAATAGCCTCGCCACTACTAACACCTTGACGCATTAGCTCTTGGATTTTTTCTACTGCTTTCTGCTGTTCTTCATGAGTTAACGTTGGTACATCTAACATCAGTTTCTCTCTACATTTTCTAGTCCATCAAAATTGATGACTTTAGTTATTGCTTGTATTTCTTGAATCGAAATGGGCCCTTGGAAGCGCTTATGGTTAAATGATACACTCAAAATATAGCTTCCGGGTAAAACATTCGTAGAAGGTAAGCTTTTAGGAAACTTTTCCTCATACGATTCTTCCCATAATTTTATATATTCATTATCTTGATGGTCATAAATCCCAACAGACATTTCGGGTAATGGGCAGTTAGAGTTAAGCAAACCTGTTTGCGTTGTCTTCCACTTTTCTTTCCCTAACCAAGACACCGTCATTTCCGTTTTAGGTGTACTAAGTACTATCCATGTTTCCCATTGCGTCTTTTCTTTATCATCTGCGGTAATTATGAGCTTATATAATCCATTCTTGACTCGGTTATTAAGGGAGTCACTCCCATAAATATACTGCGTCACCGATTCATCTTGAGTCGGTATTTTTCTGATCGATGGATTAATAAGAAGCTCTTCATCAGGCCACTTAATAAATGATAAGGAGAATATCTCTTTTTTACTGTCAAATTGAACCATCAAGCGGTGATGTAATCGGCCAGGACTTTGAATTACCATCCTTTGAACACTTAATGATGTTAACCATTTAGGAATTACAATTGTTGATAAGTCACGACCGCAACTGTCTGAAATTGCAACGCCCATCAATTTATCAATATTTTGAATAACGTTATTATCTGTTGTGCTTTGCAACACTTCGATTGAAGTACTAAATCCTTTTAGTGTTTGACCTTCAAGAAATTGTTTATGCGCAGAAAAAAGAGCAGATTGTTCATTAAACCAATCCGCTGAATGCGCTAGAGGAAAATGAGTTAAACAAAAAAAACCAATCAGAACAGTAGCTATTTTTTGTTGAAACAAATTCATCATTACGCTTTCATTTTGTAGCCAACACCACGAAGAGTTTCAATCTCAATTCCTACAATCTTTTGACGTAATTGAAGAATGTGAGTATCAACCGTTCGTGTCGTTGGGAAATGGTTATAACCCCATACTTGATCAAGCAACTCATCTCGAGTAAATACTTTACCCAAATTGGTTGCTAAAAAGAGCAATAGGTCAAATTCGGTCCTAGTTAGCGTTACGCTGTCACCTGAATTAATAACATCTCTTGTCGAAGTATCTATTGATAGATGTCCAACAACCAATTTGGTTTTTATTTCTTCCGATTCAGGCGATCTCAAGTGGGCTCTTAAACGCGCTAATAATTCAGCTTCCGCAAAAGGTTTCGTCAAATAATCATTTGCCCCAGAATCTAGACCTGTCACTTTATCTCTTACAGAAACTAATGCCGTTAATAGAATGACTGGGATGTCTTTAATTTGTTTCCATTGAGGTAACCAAGTTAATGAGTCCCCTTCAGGTAACTGACGATCAAGAATAACAATATCAGCATCAGCCCATAGACCTGATACATTTGTTGCATTTTCTGAGTGAAGGCAATGATATCCCGCTTCTTCCAAACTAACGATTAAACCATCAGCTAAATTTTTATCATCTTCAACAAGTAGGATTGTCTGTTTCACAAGGTATCTCCAGTATAAAAGTTGTTGGTGGCCCCTGAAGAGTCATGGTGCCTCCCATTCTTTTGATCATTGATTCAACAATCGTTAGGCCTAAACCTAACCCTGCTTTACTAACAAAAGGGGTTTTTAATTCTTTCCAATTTGCTTTTGTTAATTGACCGCCATCAATGACTTCAATTTTTAATTTTTTATTTTCAACTGTAACACTTAAAATGACAGGTTGAACCCCATATTTATGTGCGTTACTTATTAAATTATCTATACAGTTTCCCAGCCAGTAGATATTTACCCTTATTGCTGAGTCTTTATTTATTTTAAATTGTACTGGTTGGCGATACTCCATACAACGGTAACTGAGCCACTCTTCAACCGATGGGATCCATTCAGTTGCAAAGCCTTTATCGTCTGATTGTAAATAGTCTTTACTTGCCTCTGCCAATTGGCGCAATCTTCTAGAATCTTCACATAAACGTCTAAATTCGTCATAGAGAGATTCAGGTAATGATTCAAACTGTCGTCGGAAACCTTCAACGGTGAGTCCTAAGCTCGCAATTGGCGTTCTTAATTCATGTGTTAATATTTGCAATACTAACATTCGACTTTTCATTTCTCTTCGCTTGCCGTTCCATTGAGAGATACCCCAACCCACAGCTAAGCATAAATTTGCAAACACTAAGATTAAGACACTATAAAAAAGAGTCTTCGAGTTACTCTCTTCCTGCCAGCACACATTACCGTTGCGTACGTAGCAGTTATCTCCTTGTTTAAACTCTGCCATATCAAGTTCAAATTTATCTAAATTCTTTTGTTTTAAGCTCAATGGATATAAATAATATCGACTGCCTTTTCTTATCCATAAAAGTTTGTCGGCAATAATCGTATCAGAACCACTAATAATGGCTCTTATCGCTGTATCATCCATGTCTTGTAAATGATGTAGTAATGTTCCTTCTGCCCCTAATGCTCTTTCTTTTATGTGCATATAAGGCTCTAATTGAGTCAATCTATTAGGGTGAGCTTGCACATATCGATATGCGTAAGAACCACCACCTGGGTGTATCATTCCAGAGCGAGCAAACCAATTCGTGGGCAGTTTTATTCCTTTACATAGCGCACGGATCAGAACTAATGGCTCGCCAACCAATGGACTCACCGGCCATGGTCCAGTACACGTTTGTGCATTTTTGTATAATTTTTGTAATTGGCTATAAGGATACGACGCTGTTTGTGGCAAAAGCGTATCAGGTGACAATAATACTGTGGGATATTCTTTTTGTATCAAGCGAATGTCATATATTTCGGTTGCTTGCTCTTTTTTAAATGCTTTTTTAAAGCTATCGATCTTTGTTGCTAAACTCACCGCATATGAAGGGAAGCTAATTACCAACAACAATGAAAATAACAAGCGTTTATCTATCAACAGAGAATCCTATTAAATACAGTAAAAATAAAGATCAATTTATTCAGTATATTATAAATTAGTTAGAATACGAACAGTTTATCTCACTTCATTGTTACCTTCCCACCAATCATTTTATATGCAGGGATCCCTCTTATTAATGTTTCCCGAGCAAAAGTAACGCCACATTCAGGGCACGAGCATGCTATTTTTGTATGATTTTCAACAATGCGTTCAATAAAGCATTTAACTAAAGCGCCTTTCCCTCCTTTGCGATACTTATAAAGTAACGTTCTGCATTTAGAGCAATAAATTTGTACCGTTGTTGTTGGCCCTTTCTTATTTGGTTTTGCCATCGATAATTTTTGCTCTTTGGTTGCTATCAATAAGTATTTTATTTTACACTCAAATCCTTGTGTCTTTTTAGTTTATTGTACCTCATAGGATTTTCATGCGAAATTACGCTCAACACCCTCATGCTCAAAAAGTATTAACGTGCCTTACTGAGGTTCAATCCTATTTTAAAATGGAACTGAGCAAAGTAAGCAATCTAATTAATGCTACTACAGAATTTTCAGAGATAGAATGGCTACGAGATGAAGGAATTCATGGCGGAGGGAAGCGATTTGAATCAGTCGGAGGTGGGTTATTCAATCGAGCGTCAATTAACGTATCTCAAATCCATTATGAAGATGTAAAAGACAAACATTATAATAGCGCTACCGCTCTTTCTACTATCATTCACCCATTGCATCCTCTTGCTCCTTCTATACACATACATATAAGTTGGACGGCTTTAAAGGATGGAACAAGTTATTGGAGAATAATGGCGGACCTTAATCCATCCCATTTCGATAAAGACGATAAAGAGTACTTCGATCAAACATTAAAAGTGGCAACAAAGGAGTATTACTCTGAAGGAACAAGGCTTGGTAATCAATATTTTGATATTCCGACGTTAAATAAGCGCAGAGGTGTAAGTCATTTTTACTTAGAAGCATTTAACCCAATAAATACAGATGGAACGGAGTTTGCGCATCAATTTGTTATTGAAGTCATCAATACTTACTGTCACCTTTTGACTTCACATATTATTATGGCTGTTCCGCCAACAAGCGAGCAGATACAGCAACAATTGAATTACCACACTCTTTATTTATATCAGGTACTCACTTTAGATAAAGGAACCACTGCCGGTTTGTTAGTACATAACCAAAATGATGTTGGGACATTAGGTTCTTTGCCGTCTCACATTAATCGTGATTTATTAGAAGAATGGCAGTCGGTCTCTCCTGAACCAATTAACTCATTAGTATCTGAGTTGTTAAACGTATTACCAAAGCAAAGTATTTGTTCAATAACCCCAGATATAAAAGCAAAGTTAGCTCAAGCTGTACGTAGATTCTATGAAAAATAACGACTCTTTTAGTTGATAGAAATAAGCCAGTGATACTAATTGATGCTATTGCTGGCTTTTTTCTTTTTAATAACTATATATTGGGTTTTATCCAAACAGTATTGAAATCAAACCACCCTAATCCATTACATGATGCGTTTTGAATACTGTTATTTACATCTTCACTTATGCCCATCCACCCATGGAATAATGGCGTTATTTGGCCGCAATCAACTAGATATCGACATATTTCATTTACCGGGAAATATCGCTGAGGTGAAGATTGCCATTCTTCAATCAACAACGAAATATGGTTAAAATCATCTTCTGGCATAACACGTTCAATTTCATTAAACGCAAATAACCATGATAATAATGCTTCAGGACATTGTGTTCCTAAGCTCATACCTCGCAGCCAAATATCTATATTTGCTGTTTTTTCTTCATCAAGAAGATCGAGCGTCTCAAATGGGTGTACTTTTAATACAATGCCATCATTCGCTAATTTCTGTTTAATGATTTTTCCAAGCAACGGGTACAATGGATGCTCATTCTCATAACCTAAATGTACAACGCTTCCTTTATTTGGAATTTCACATTTTTTCTGCGGTCTATTTAAACAATGTTGTAGACCTGGCAGTAATCCATACGCATTAAAAAGACCGATACCGTTCATATTTGCATTTTCTAGCTCACTTAATAACAATAATGGCGTAATTGTTTGAGTTAAGTAAGTCTTCCAATTCTCATCTTGAGGTAAGCCTGATTTTCGATTAAATAGAATGTAACTACATCCCCTATCCACATCAACTTTTTCGCCATAAGCGGTTGTTGGAGATAGTTCTGAATTTTCGTACACCTCCAATCCCAACTTCAATTGAATTGGAGCGACTTCAGGTAAGATCCAAACTTCGACAGAATCAATTAATGGTCGATAACCAAAATAGTTCTCGTTAGCGACAAGGATGAGTTTCTTTTCTGTATTTTCACTCACTTTATATGGCCCGGTACCAATAGGTAAACGGCTATAATCTTGCGCAATATGTACTGATGCAGGAATGATCTTCGCATTAAACTGCGCTAATTTTGAGTCAAAATAGTGATCATCTTTATCTAATAAAAAATCAATCACATTAAGATTAGGGCTAACAATCTCTTTGATATGTTTAAATACAAAGTTAGATCTTAATGAAAGGAATGTCTCTTTAATATCTTCAAAAGACAGTAGTTTACCATCATGAAAGCTCACGCTTGGGCGAATATAAAAGCGCCAGTGCGTAGGAGCTAACATTTCCCAATGATGAGCGATATCCCCTTCGATATCTCCTCTTTTATTCCACTGAGTTAATCCATTAAAGATTTGTTGGACTAAATGTTGCTCTGAGCGACGTATCGCTAATGCAGGTTTAAGAATATGAAGTTGACGATAATAAGGAAGCTTTACAACTTGTTTCCCCTTTTCATGAGAAACACCAAGCACATTATGGATAAGCTCAAGCAATGCATCTTGGTTGCCATCTAAAATTTCTAATGCAACATCAAGTTTACCATCTTCAATACTTCGTTTTGCTAATGCAGAATAAACATGATCAGGTGTTGAAATAAATTCTAAGATCGAACTTTTTCCACGCCCAACCGCTGGACGCCATACAATCCATTGTTCATCAGACATTTTTTTAAGAACCATACGAGTATTTCGACGAGTACAGCATAATAAGTCAGCAATGTCATCGATTTGAACTCCAGCAGAGCTGCGATGATAATGCTTATGCAATTTTTCAAATTGTGTACGTAAACGTGGACTACCCATAAAGCACCGTTCATTTGGTTGATATAAGTCTTAATATGAACTCAAACATTGAGACTTTGAGCTTATGCTCTTGATTTTTCAATAACTAAGTTTACACTAAATTTTGAGTATTTAAGAGGAAATTCAAGATGATCCCAGTTCAATTACATGAATTCACTTCTCATATGAGAAGAAAATCTGATCGTTATCCTGTCGTTCGTAACGGTATTTTTCTAGTTAAGTCTGGTGAATTGATGTACCAAGATAAAATGGGAGAATCCATCACTCTTACTGGTGGTGATTTTCTACTTTATAGTTCTGGTGATATATCTAAAATTGATATTTCAACTTCAACAGGTAATTTCACGGCTGAATCCTTTGTTATTGACAATTCTATTTTCCAACGATTTATAAGCTATACTAACGCTGAAGATCACATAGGCTCAACTCGAGAATCGTTTAAATTCAACCAATCAGATCGTCATCTTGTTTCTCTTCTTACTATATTAAAAGAACAATTAGCTGATAATCCCTCTCCGAATACTGTTGAATTCATGACCTTAACTATTTTAAGTGAAATGGTTAATCTGCATCCTGAATTACTTGATTTTATATATCGAATTTCAGTCTTAACAATATCTCAGCAATTAATTCGTTATGTAGAGCAAAATATTGCGTCCGATTTAACTATTGATACCGTTGCTCCTAAATTAGGTATGTCTTCATCAACATTAAAGCGAAAACTTCAATCAGATAAATTGTCGTTTGCAAATTTAGTTAAAGTAAAACGAATTAACCACGCAGCAACACAGCTTAGAGTTACAAGAAAAACAATAACGGAAATAGCTTACGAAACTGGATTTAAAACAGCGGCCCATTTTAGCACCACTTTCAAAGCCGTAACAAAAATGACGCCAAAAGAATTTAGAGAACAAATACACGCTTAAATAAATAAATGTCACAGAGATGTAATACTCTCGTTTTATTATGTTTTTTTTCTTTACGAGACTAGATCATGTTTAAAGCGTTATCTTACACTAGCCTTATGGCAACCGTTCTGCTTAGTTCAACGGTAATGGCTGCAAATTCCAATACAACTGTCGCAGGTTCAACGTCGGTATCAACCTTATTAGAACCTTTTATTGAGCAGTATAATCATAGTTCTGAGCATAATATTGATCTTCAAAGTATTGGTTCTAGTGCTGGCATCGTTATGCTAAACACTGGCGCTGTTGATCTTGCTATTAGTTCAAGGCAACTATCCGATACAGAAAAAGAAACTCTTTCTTCAAAACTCATCGCCTATGATGCTATTGCTGTTGTTGTACACCCTGAAAACCCAATTAAAAATCTTACGGCTGAAAATATCTGGAAGATTTATCACGGCGATATTTCAAACTGGAAAGAAGTCGGTGGTGAAGATAAAAAAATTGCAGTCGTAACTCGAGAGTTAGCATCCGGGTCTCGATTTTCATTTGAGAACAATTTAGGATTAACTAAAGAGATAAATTCGTTTACGGTTTCAGATATCAGCAAAAACGCAATTGTAGTGAATGGGACAAGTATGGTGAAAAGTATCGTAGCTCGTAACCCCCACGCTATTGGTTATACATCTGCCGGTTCTATTGGCGATCTTGCTCAACTGCATATTGTTACAATCGATAATATTCTGCCAACAGCCCAAGCTATTATTGACAATAAATATCCACTTTCTCGTCCCTTCTTATTTGTTTTCAAAAATGATGAGCTATCGACACAATCTAATGAATTCATTTCTTATATGAACTCTGATTCGTCTATCCAAAAAATTCAATCATTAGGTTATGTAAAGTAACAGTTGAAAAAAAACAATGAATAACCTATTGTTAAATTGAATTTAATTACAAGGATGCGTCATGTTAAGTGTAAATAGCTATTTTGAAGATAAAGTAAAATCAATTGGGTTTGAACAAAATAGCAATGCTATTTCTGTAGGCGTTATGTTACCAGGTAACTACACATTTGGAACAAATGCTGCAGAGAAAATGACAGTCGTTACTGGCGCGTTAGAAATCAAACGTACTACAGACATTGATTGGGTTGTATTTTCTTCAGGAGAGAGTTTTTCAGTTGAAGGCAATTCATCTTTCGATGTGAAAGTGAGCATTGAAACCGCTTACTTATGTGAATACTTATAATTTCATATTAATGATGTAATGTACAAAAATGGCTAATGAGATACCTCATTAGCCATTTTTTTATCTAAAATAAATACTTATTTTATTCGTCATCAACAACCAATGTTTTTGGCTTTTTCTTTGGCATAAATACTTGATCACCCACTGCCACATTTGTGTGGAATGAATTATCACGTTTCTTAGCAGCCTTTGGTTTATGAGTTCCACGTTTTGCTGTATTTTTCTTCGCGTCGTCTTTCTTAACAAACGTACGTTTCTTCTTAGGTACAAGACCTTTGAATTTACCTTTTAGATCTTCAAATACAGAGAACGTTAATTCTTTCTGTAAGAAGTTTTCTATACGTTTAAAGCTTTCCCAGTCTTTTGGACCAACTAAAGAGATTGCTGTCCCTTTTTTACCAGCACGACCAGTACGACCAACACGGTGAACGTATTCTTCCATATGTTTTGGCATATCGAAGTTGATAACGTGAGTTACGCTAGTTAAATCTAAACCACGAGAAGCAACGTCCGTCGTAACTAGAATTTTATGTGCGCGACGTTCAAACTGACTCATGATGTTATTACGAGCGGTTTGGTTCATGTCACCACTTAGTGCTACTGCTTTAAGCTTACGCTCATTAAGTCGCTCGGTTAAACGATCAGTGTCAGAGCGAGTCGCTGTAAAAATCATGATTTGGAAATATTTTTCTGTTTCAATGATTTTATCTAACAATGCTTGTTTATGATCTAAATGATCGCACAAGTAAAAGCTTTGCGTAATATCCGTATGCTCATCTGTTGATAAACCAACAGAAACAAATTTAGGATTATCAAGCATATTGCCAGCAAACTGAGTCACTGCGTCGTGGTCTAATGTTGCAGAGAACATTAATGTTTGACGACGACGGTGGTTTGCTGCTTTATGGATTTTTTGTAAATGCTCAGCAAAGCCAAGATCAAGCATACGGTCTGCTTCATCAAGAATTAGCGTTTCTAAGCCATTTAAGAACAAAGATTGATGCTCTAAATGATCAGCTAAACGCCCTGGTGTTGCTACGATAAATTTAGGGAATTTACGTAATGCATTTACTTGGTCATTAAAGTTTTCACCACCGGTAATCAAGGTTGCGTCATAACTTAAGCCACCTAACATACTACGGAGATGAGTATAAACTTGTTTTGCTAATTCACGCGTTGGTGCCAAGATCACTGCACGAGGATCATTCTTCGAGAACGATTTTGATTTCAGTGATTTATGAAGCATTGGTAATACAAACGCTAACGTTTTACCTGAACCAGTTTTTGATGACGCAAGAATGTCTTTACCGGCCATCGCAACAGGTACGGCTTTACGCTGAATTTCTGTTGGTTTTTTGATGTTCTGGTGAGCGAGATTTTTTAATAGGCGATTATCTAAACCTAAATCTTTAAATTGCAAAAGCTTGCACTCCGATTTCGAGTATTATTGATGAATAACCAGTCATTCTGGTCTAATGCGGCGCATTATAACATAAGTGTCGTTTATCCTTGCATATAAATCTTCATTTGAACGGCTATGCTTAATTGAACTAAAGAACTAAATTCAGAGAGAATTGCTTAGGTATATACTCTCCCACCACTTTGCTACAATATAATTAACAAATAAAAATCCTAACCTAATAAAAAGAAAGTAGAAAAAGTCTATGAGCATTCAAATTACTGGAACACTAGCAAAAATGCGAGCATCACTGCTTGATGGTGAAGTTCAATATCGTTTACCTGTCGGTGATGAAGAAATTGAACTTAACGCCTTCATTGGTAAAACGCTCACCCTAACTCATACGGGCAATATCTTTTGTTGCTCTTGTGGAAAAAAAACCAAGAAAAGCTATTCACAAGGTCACTGTTTTGTTTGCATGAGAAAATTAGCAAGTTGTGATATGTGCATAATGAAACCTGAAACCTGTCATTTTGCAGAAGGCACTTGCCGTGAGCCTCAATGGGGAGAAGATAACTGTTTTGTAGATCATTACGTTTATTTATCAAACACATCAAGTTTAAAAGTTGGTATTACTCGCCATACACAAATCCCGACTCGCTGGATTGATCAAGGGGCTACGCAGGGCTTACCTATCGCTAAAGTTAAAAACCGCTTAATTTCAGGTTTGGTTGAAATTGAATTAGCCAAGCTGATTGCAGATAAAACCAATTGGCGCACACTTCTAAAAGGTAATAATGAACCACTTGCTCTAAAAGAAGCAGCATTAGAACTATTACCACAAATTGAAGACGCGATAGCTAAAATTCAAGCAGAGCACGGTAACGATTCCGTTGAACTACTGGACGAAAACATTCTAGATATTACCTTCCCTGTTAACGAGTTTCCCGTCAAAATAGTCAGTCATAACTTTGATAAGAACCCTGAAGTTACGGGTGTATTAAATGGCATTAAAGGCCAATATCTTCTGTTTGATACCGGAGTGATTAATATTCGCAAATTCGGGTCTTATGAAGTAACAGTGACAGCGTAACTTTCAAGTCAGTCCGGTTGTACTTATCTTTTCTGTGAGGGTAAGTACAACTCAAACGTGATTCACGTCGTATAACGATTATTCATTACCGATAATTAGCCAAAACTAAATCGCCACACACATCGGCGTATTTGAAATAGGGTCACGAAATACACGAGCTTTGAGATCGAAAACAGAACTGAGCATATTTTCTGTCAGCACCTGATCGGGTGATCCTTCGGTAACGAGGCGTCCTTGGTCTAAGACGACTAAGTGATCGCAGTATCGGCACGCTTGATTGAGATCATGTAGTACAACAACCACCGTTTTTCCTTTGGCATTCATCTGCTGCATCAAATTCATTAATTCAACTTGGTGCGACATATCAAGGTAGGTTGTTGGTTCATCGAGCATCACAACATCCGTATCTTGCGCTATCACCATCGCAATCCATGCTCTTTGACGTTGACCACCAGACAGTGATTCTACGGGTTTATCTGCAAACTCAAATACGCCTGTATCGCGCATCGCTTGTTCGACAATTAATTGATCTTCTTGCCCTAATCTTCCCCAGTGAGATACATAAGGAGAGCGACCATACTCGACCAATTTTCTTACTGTAATTCCCTCCGGATTTATCAATATTTGTGGTAAGAGTGACAACGAGCGTGCGAGTATTTTATCACCATAGGTAGATAACGATTTATTTTCAAACAGTACATCTCCTGCTATTGGTTTATTAATTCTAACCAAGGTTTTTAGCAAGGTGGATTTACCACATCCATTTGGTCCAATTAAGGCGGTAATTTTTCCCTTAGGAATTGAAACCGAAAGGTTCGGTATAATTGTTTGTTTGCCGTACGCGACGGAAAGGTTCTGTGTTTCAAGCATGGTTACCAACCTCGATAACGATAAATAAGAAAGATGAAATAAGGCGCGCCAATCACAGAGGTAAGTACACCAGCAGGCAGTTCAATCGGTGGTTGTAATCCTCTTGCCAGTCCGTCAGCACAAGTCACTAGAATCGCGCCTAACAATGCAGAGCTAGGGACCAATAATTTATGATTGTGTCCAAATAATAAACGAGCTAAATGAGGAGCTAATAAACCCACAAAACTGATCGTCCCTGCAACCGAAACACTGATACTGGCAAGTAATACTGCGGCCAACAACGCGAAAGCCTGTATCTGTTTTGGTTTAGTACCAAGTGTTGTCGCACTTTCTTCCCCAAGTCCCATCACATCCAAACGCCAAGCCAACCAAAACGCGATTGGCAATAGCAAGAGTAATGCACTCCAAATAAAGGGCACTTGTTGCCAGTTTCGCCCCCAAAGGCTACCTGTTAGCCATACCATCGCCGTGTTGATCTCAATGGGATTAGTGACAAGTAAGAAGTCGATGCTACTAGCAAGAAATGCACTCACTGCAATACCAATTAACGCTAATTTTGCAGGGGTTGGTTTTGTCCACCATGCCAGTGCTGCAATCAGCACAGCGGCGAAAACCCCACCGAACATTGCAATCAGAGGAAGCATACTAACTGGTGCATTAGGAAACAAAACTAAACTCGCTGTCGCGGCAAGTCCAGCTCCTGCACTGATACCCATTAGATCAGGGGATGCTAGCGGATTACGTATCACTCCTTGAACTAATACGCCAGAGAGCCCTAACCCTGCTCCCACACCAATGGCAAGCAACATACGTGGAAATCGGTATTGATGAATAATAAAATCGTCATTGGAAAATGTTATTAAATGTTCAACAACTTGAGATACAGAAAGTGAAGCTGCACCAATAAACAAACCTGTGGATGCCACTATCACTAGCACTCCAAACAACAAGAGAATCTTCGTCTGGCGAATCATCATGACCTCCTCGTCGCAATCAAAATAAAACAAGGCGTTCCAAGCAAGGCGGTAATAACACCAACCGGCGTTTCAGTTGGAAAAGCAATTGCTCGTGATAACGCATCTGACCATGCCACCAACGCTGCGCCAACCAATGCGGAAATTGGAATAAGTAAATGGTAATTATGACCCACTATAGGCCTAACAAGATGAGGGACTAATAAACCCACAAAACCAATAGGCCCAGCAATAGCAACACTCGAACCAGCAAGTAGCACAATAGTCATTCCGCTAACAATACGAGTAAGCCAAATGTTGCTCCCCAATCCAACGGCAACTTCTTCTCCAAGAGCCAACAAATTAAGGTTACGAGCAAGACTCATTGCTAATATCAAACCAATCAATACTGGCGGCCAAAGCTGCTGCCATTGTTCAGAGTTCACACTAGACAATGAGCCTGTAAGCCAGTGCAACACGCTATAAGCCATATCATCAGCAAGGATCAGTGCCGCTCGCGTTAAACTAACAAGTAATGCGCTGATGGCAATACCAGCCAGAATCAAACGTAAAGGATGTGAACGAGAAGAAAAAAATCCCCCGAGAAGCATCACGGTAACACCACTTAATAACGCACCACAAACGGCATTAAGGATTGGATTGATTGCACTAACCAAAGGTATACCAATTGCGGCTAACGCCATAAAACAAGCGGCACCAGCGTTAATCCCGAGAATCGAAGGAGACGCGAGCGGGTTACGCGTTAATCCCTGCATCAATAACCCCGAAACAGCCAAACTCGCCCCAATCAATAATCCTGCGTAAGCTCTTGGCGCTCTTAATGTCGCTAAGATTTGATGAGTCATATTACTTTCATCAAACGTAAACCAGTACTGAATCAAATCATTAAACGTTAGCGAGAAATTAGACCACCCCAACATAGAAGCCATGTAACCAGAGAGCGCTAGGCTCGATACCAGCATCGTAAACAAGAGCCCTCGCCACTGAAGTATCGACTGACGTTGGTTCTTAATATCAAGTTTACTACCAGAAAGCAGCAAAGAGCTCATGATCGATCCAAAATCTGCTCAAGATTTCGAGCTATTTGCTCAGCAGCCAACATACCTCGATTCAATGACCAAAGCTCTGGTGAAACCTCGACAAGTTGTTTCTTTTTCTCCGATGTTAGTGCATTAAATAGCGAATTTTTTCGCCAATCGTCGACAATATTCGGATGAGAATAAGCCCCTAGAAGTAGCCAATCTGGGTTGGTTTTCAGTAATAACTCAAAACTGGTTGGTAAATACGCTTTTTCTGTTGATGCAACAAGTGGACTGGCAATGCCCAATGCGGTGAGCACTCCTCCTGCGTAAGAGGCAGGGCTATGTAACCACATACCTTTGTCCGACACCACCGCAAATTGGATGGTTTCCTTAAGGGAAAAATGACTTTTGAAGTCAGCCATCGCCTGTTGATGCTGTTGAATTCTCAGCTCCATCTCTGATTGCCTATCAACAGCTATTCCAATCTTGAGTGCGGACTTCAAATTCTCTTGATAAGTCTCACCTCGGCTTTTTAACAGTAGTGTAGGCGCGATGCGTTGTAAATCTTGATAGACCGTACGATGGCGCTCAGCATCAGCAATGATCAGCTCGGGCTTTAATACTGCAATGGCTTCTAAGCTCGGTTGAGAACGCATACCAACCGATTTCCATGGTTGAATCAATTCACGCACCGCAGGAATCACTCGCGAAGCATCATTGTCGTCAGCCACACCAACAGGAGAAACCCCCACAGCAGCTAAGGCATCCACAAATGAAAATTCCAACACGACAATACGTTGTGGCGTTGTGGCGATCTCAAACTGACCTTGCTCGTCTTGTATTACTCGCGAGCTTGCTGAACTCGAAAATGAGAGCAAGCTGAAAAATAATGAAGTGAAAATTACCACCAATCCGTTCAATGACAAGAATCGAGAATTGTTTTTCATATTTAATTTTCCTTAACACTAAAGCGGTTAAAGTCACCAATTATTATTGGCGACTTTTATTTATATTTAGTTTCAATTAGTTACGCTCTAAAACTGGTAATTTAGATCCAAAGTGTAAGATCGTCCTGGAGCGGGATAACGACCTACAGGGCTAGTATCAATACCACGGAAATAGTAATCCTCATCAAGCAGGTTGTTCACCGCGACATTCATGCGTAGCTTGCCATTTTCATCCTTATATAAATCGGAACCTAGATTGAAATTCCATACCATGTAGGCAGGTACTTTACCTTTCGCACCCGTTGCATCCTCAGCGCTTGTGTTCGCATTATCAGAGTAAGCCTCACTGAAATAGTAACCAGATAGCGTAGTGTCTACCCCCATAAAGGCGTAAGTTGCATCCCAATTCAGTTGGTGTTTAGATGTGTAAGGAAGTTGATTGCCTTTATTTGTGCCATCTTCTTCCATAGTCGCATCCAAGTAGTTATAGCTAGCACCTAAGCTCAGAGCTTGAAGTTTTTGGGGAATATAACGACCAGAAATTTCAATACCTTGGTGAAGCGTTTTACCAATATTATCAAAAGTTTGCGTCGCACTTTGCCATTGCAACTGATCTTTAAAATCAATGCGATAAAGTGCTGCACTAAAACTGGTTGAATCTTGATTGTAACGAGCACCCAGTTCATAGTTCCATGCCAGTTCACTGCCCTTTTCACCTAAACCACGGATATAAGCAATTTGTGGTGCACGCAAAGACTTCTGTGCGTTAACATAACCGACCCATTGTTCCGTTAGATGGTACGCCACCGTTAAACCCGGCAACCATTCTGTTACCTTATTATCTGTACTCTGCGCTTTACCCAGATCATCGAATTTCATATCAACTGACTCGTAGCGGATGCCCGGCGTTACCTTTAATGCATCATTAAATAGGCCAATTTCATTGCTGATGTAACCTGCAAAAGCATCGGTATCAAGATGCCAATCACGAGGTACACTTGTCGCACCACCCGCAATTGGAGTTTGAGTCAGCTTGTAATCGATATTTTCATTGACGTAGCGCGCACCCACAATTAAGTTTTGCGTCACTGTGTTGCTGTCAAAGTACATCGCTAATTTAGGTTCTACACCATAAACGGTAAACTCACGCGGTGAAGTACGAATATCGGTTGAGGGTAATGCTGGATCCGCCCAATGACCACCCGCGCCATTAAACCCCCATTGGAAGAATCGTTCAGAATTATGACCAAATGTCAGCACTTCCAATTCAGCGCTATCCGCAATATTCAAGTCTTGCAGGTATTTCACGCTCCAACGCGTTGATGAGCCTTGGTACTCGTCATAAGGTCGTTTTGATTGAGTTCGATCATTCTTATAATCTTCTGGTGATAGCGCTCCTGGCATTTGCGTGTCGGCATCATAGCGCTGAATGAAAGCTTGTAGTTCCTGAGTATCACTCATCAGCCATTGCACTTTAGCTTGGAAGTTTTTTACCTCAGTATCAGAGTGTTCACGGAAACTTTCGCCTTTTAAAAAGTTACCTTCTAGTTGTAATGCAAGCGTATCTGTTAACCAACCACCGGTGCGCAAATAAAAATCGTTAAGTGGTGTATCACCATCTTCAAATACAGTGAGGCGATTACTGATTTCAGTTTCCCAAGAGTTTGGGATAGGCTTTGTCACCAAGTTGATCACACCACCAACGTTGTTCGGTCCGTACTGTACGGCAGCACCGCCACGTACAATATCTATTCGGTCAAGCATAGACAGTGTTGCAGGGAAAATCGACTGTCCGGGGTGACCATAAGGTGCCAACGTTAGTGGGACACCATCCATTAGAAATTGAGCATGACCACTGCGGCTTGCTTTTAAGCCGCGCACCGAGATGTTAGGTAGAACACCCGTGCCAGTTTCATCTTGAACTTTAATTCCAGGAACGCTTTGAAATGCTGAATCAATAGAGCGCGCAGCGGTCTTTTTAATTTGCTCATTAGTAAGAACAGTACGAGCTCCCGGATACTCTTTCACATCCTCGACTTCTGAGTTATCGATTAAACTCGCAGTCACGACAATCGTTTCCATAGTTGTCGTTTTAGGTTCTGATGCAGCGAATGCATTCATGGAAGTTACTGATGCGATGGCTGCCGCAAGTACACTCAGGCGCAGCTTAAATTGTACTTGGGGTTGTATTTGAAGTTTACCGTCCAAATTCTGGTAAAACATGAAAATCTCCTATATATAAGCAGGTTAAGGGCAATGATTTTAGAACTGGTATCCGTAACTAAGCATGAATTCTGCTGGCGCACCGTAACCGATCTGATTCAAACCAGACTTGCCATTCGTCGCACCCAGAATATATTCCTCATTCAACACGTTATAAGCATTCGCTTGGATTTTGTGACGGCCTGTAGTGTATGCTGCCATCAAATCGACGGTGGTGTAATCGCCTAAAGCTACAGCTTCATCATTACCCGCATAACGGTCACCTACGTATTTCACACCACCACCCAATCGCCAGTTGTCACCTAATTGATAAGTACTCCAAAGTGAGAACAGGTGATCAGAAACATCATTCGGTTTTTTACCTGTTTCTTTATCTTCCGCATCTAGGTAGCTGTATCCCACCGAAATATCCCACTTATCTGTAAACTGACCGCGCGCTTCCAACTCAATACCTTGATGACGGGCTTCAATCTTGTTGATAACATCTCCGTCCACATTGGTTTGTGGTTGTTCTTGATCAATTTGGAAGATCGCTGCGTTTAACATCAACGCATCGTCTAATAAGTAAGCTTTTGCGCCCACTTCTTTCAGATCGGTATGGAAAAACTCTGCTAATTTAGGATTAATATAAATGCCAGAGTAAGGTAGCTGCCATGAACGAGCCATGCTTGCGTACACTGACATATCATCGTTGAGGCGGTAGACCAACCCTGCACGGTAACTCATTTTGTTATCGTCTAAGTTCTCTTTTGCTGCTCCCGCTTTTTGCTGTTCAAGATCCATAGAGTCGTAGCGAACATTACCAATTACAGAAAGATCCCCAAAGGTGTAAACATCTTGAATATAAACGCCAGTCGTCGTTGTCGTATTATCACGGAAAGGTTTAAAACCCGGATCAGGCGTTGGACCAACGACAGGATCGTAAATATCTTTCGGCGGAAGCGTTTTATCACTTGCCAATGTGAGATCGATATTAATTTGATTATAATCGGCACCGATCATCATTTGGTTAGATTCTGTTTCCCAAACTAATTCCGATTGCACCGTCGTAGTGGTACGAGGGTCATAGCCAAAATTGTTAACGGTTTGAGAAACTTTATCTCCTGTTACTGTGCCCTGACGTGTGCCTTTTTGCTCTAATTCGATATGGCTATAGGATGCACGGTTTGTCCATATCCAATTATTACTCAATTGCCACTCGTAATTAACCGCAAGTCGAATATTGTCCGATTCTTGATAATCGTTCGTTCCACCAAAGAAAGTACTGCTCGAAACATCGACAGGCTTACCGTTTTTCGATGGTACACCACGATATGGCACCAACTCTTGATGCGCGTATTCAACATCTAAATCAATAACATGACCTTCAGCAGGCAATACTCGAATAGTAGGAGCAATAAAAAAGTCATTAGAGTCAACATGGTCGACATAAGAGTCCGCTTGTCGATATTCCACGTTGATCCGACCATTGACCTTATCTGTAATTGCCATTGAGTTATCGATCTGCCCAACAAATTGACTATTACTGCCAACGCTGCCGTTAACGCTGGTAAAATTATCGCCGTTAGCCCGCTTAGTCACCAAGTTAATAATGCCTCCAGCAGAGCCTCGGCCATAAAGTGCACCCGCAGGGCCTTTTACCACTTCAACGCGTTCGATATTAGCCAGGCTACGATATGATTGCAGCGTCCCGTCATCACGCATGCCATCGCGATACATGTCGTTAAGCGCATCAAAACCACGAATCACAAATTGGTCTCGGCTCCCTTCACCTAAGGTATTATTTACCCCAGCCACACCATCAAGAGCATCGACTAAACGCACTGCACCGCGGTCTTGTATTTCTGTCTTAGTAACCACAGAGACGGCTTGCGGCACATCTAACCACTCGACATCCGTTTTCGTTCCCGATTGCGGCATATGTTCGGCGTAACCTTCATATTGATGACCAATAACTAGCATCGTTTCATTCGTGGTTACCTCTTCTGCCGCCAACACATTAGGAGTCACGACTGTTGCGGCCAATGCAGCTCCAATAGCCAAAGTAAGAGGAGATAAAGTCAATTTCATGTTCATTTCTAATTCCATTTCAGTTTATAAAACACCACCAATACGCGAATGAAAACAAATATCATTTGTATTTGCAACTATTAATTTTATGTCTTATATTGATTTCCCTTATAAATCAGAGTGTGAAATTAATGACAAGATAATCAATAAGATAAAATAATAATTACAAATTCTTACCAAAAAATTGAGTAAATACTGATTGTATTCAGGCAGTAACAACGTTAGGAAAACTAGGAAAACCCCATGAAATCAACAATGATAATCGTAAGTCATGTCGTGAATGATGCCATCATCCACGGCTTCGTACCCGTAGCAAAAGCGATGGGCCTTCACGTCGTTTTGATCACCGATCATAAGCTCAGCCATTTAAAATTGGCCAGTGAAGATAACCAATTCAACCCTGATACCGTTCTGGAATGTGATGTATTCAATCCGCTTGAACTCATAGAGATCATTACCGAAAATGGTCTGAAACCAGATGCCATTTTTAGCAACAGCGACCACCTGCAAACCTCCACGGCTATCTGTGGTCAATTTTTTGATGTACCCGCAAAAGATTGGACCGTCACATTAAAAGCGAAGAACAAACATTTAACCCGCCAAGTATTAAGCGAAAAATCTCTGCCCAACACTCAGAGTGCGCTGTTACATCGAGATACCGTGCTTGAACTTGAATTGACCTTCCCTGTCGTAGCTAAACCTAAAGAAGGTGTCGCTAGCATAGATGTTCAGCGCTGCAACAATAAAGCTGAACTAGACAACTATTGCGATGCGTTTTGGCAAAAACACTCCACGACCCCGATCTTAATAGAAGAATTTCTACAAGGACCTCTTATTACGGTAGAAACCTTGGGCGATGGCGAGCAACTGATTGCTCTAGGTGGATTCGATGTAGAGCTTTCGGCTCCTCCTTATTTCATAGAGACTGCGGCTAGTTGGAATGGACCCAATAGCATTCAATATCGTGATGAGTGTGTGAATCAGCTTCAAACATTTGGCGTTGGTTTTGGCATTTGCCATAGCGAATTCATCATTACTGAATTGGGTCCAGTATTAGTCGAAATTAACTATCGCAGTATTGGCGATGGGCGAGAGTTCTTACTCGATAACCTCAGCAGTGGAAATTGGTTCTCCACCATCTTAAATCTTCATCTTGGTAATAAAATTGATCGGGCATTCCACATAAATGGTAGTGCACATATACATTACGTGGTGGCAGAACAAGACGGAATTATTGAAGGTACATCAACCTCTTTCACTCACCAAGAGGGCGATATCGTCACTCAGCAGCAAGTGCTTAAACAGGCGGGAGATACTTTCCGACAAAGCTTCTCCAACAAAGATTACTTAGCAAGAATTTCAATCGTGTCTCCTTCTGAGCAATCCTTAGAATTTACACGCCAACAAGCAATATCTAGCTTTAATCTCACATCAGTCAGCGAGGTGACAGCATGAACGACAACGCTTTATACCTAACTCAACGCTTAATCGACACTTGCCTACGTGAAGACCTCTTTGAATTAGTGTCTCGAAGTAGATTTAACACTGAGATCCCAAGTAAGCTCAATATCTCTTCCTATCCTCGCGCGCAAATATGGCTCAATTTTACGGGTTTGAATTTTACACTCTACTTACCCGTCACTCCGAGTTATTACATGCAAAGATGGGTATACGGACAACCAGATGGTTCTGGCGGTAATGGTTGGTTTATCGAGAGAAATGACCGTGTTGAGCAGCAACAGGATTACCATGATTGGATTGAATTACTAAAAGAAAGTGCTGACAAAAGCTCTCACTCGTTGCTAGATAGCTACTTACAAGAACTCGAATGCGCAGAGAAACACAAAGGTATGTGTGATGAAGCCTTCTCTCTACATTCTCAATCACTCATGCAGCCTATCTCGCGTCTGGATCGTTGGGAACAAAAGCTCTTACGTGCTGATCAAATTGCGTCCTACCTCGATCACCCTTACTACCCAACAGCTCGCGCTAAGTTTGGTTTGAGCGATCAAGACCTCAAAGAGTACGCACCAGAGTTTGCACAAAGCTTTACTCTTCGTTGGCTTGCGATTGAAAAGTCACTCGTTACTTTGACCTGCCCACAACCGGAATGCTGGCCGACAATGGAACAAGTGGGAATTCCAGAAGATTTTTCTCTGAGCCATGAACTATTCCCTGCGCATCCACTAACGCTGCAAAGTCTCTCCTCTTTACCAGAAGGTGTCATTGAAGCACCTCTGGCGTACCTTGATGTCACTCCGACCCTATCCGTACGTACCGTAGTCGTAAAACAAGCACCACATATCCACATCAAAGTGCCATTGATCATGCGCTCATTGGGTACCAAAAACATCCGATTAATCAAGCCATCCACGCTCTATGATGGTCACTGGTTTGAACGCTTGCTAACACACTTAGAACAAAATGATAAAGATTTACACGGCTCGTTTTTTCATTGCAATGAGAAGCACGGCGGCCACGTTGGAGACGATAAAACCTTCGCTTACATCGTACGTGAATATCCACTGAGCCACTTCCAAGACAAAGCGTTGGTGCCAGTTGCTGCTCTTGCCAGTCCAATGCCTGATGGCCGTTTATTCTTAGAGCATCTTTCCGATCAGTATTATCAACACGACACACTGGCTTGGTTTAAGGATTATGTTGACCTGTTGTGCAAAGTACACCTCACGTTGTGGATCCGCTACGGCATCGCCTTGGAATCGAATCAACAAAACGCCATCATCGCCTTTGATAAACAAGGTAAGATGACCTTAGCTATGAAAGATAATGATGCCGCACGTATTTGGCCAGATCGTTTCCAAGCGTTTGAGCAGCACTCTCCTGTAAAGTGCGACCAACTACTAGATCATCGCATCATAGTAGACAACGAACTGGCTCTTGGTCAGATGTTTACCACTATTACTTTGCAATTAGACATAGCTGCAATTGTGGAGGCAATGGCTGAGAAAGGAATTACATCTTCGGCTTCGCTATATGCAACGGTCGCAAACAGTCTTTCACAACAACTTTACCAGTTAGGTAACCAAGAGCACGACATCACACTCGCACACAAGATGTTATTTGACTCCCCAAACCTGTACGCCAAGTATTTATTAAGTTCGGGCAGCTTATTATCAAAAGAAGCATCTGGCGCAAGCGATATCAATAAATTTTATGGTTTGTCGGCACCAAATTTCTTGCTGCTTACCAGTGAAGAAGCACAACACGCTTATCTTGAAACCATCAAGCAGAGCGTGAGTTAATTCATCATGACCAAACTCATCTATTGCGTGCTGCTCTGCCACTTTATTGCGGCGTTTGCAGCCTTGGGAATGCCTCTGTTTTTACCGATGGTTTTACCGACACTTGACGCGAATATTGATACCGATTGGGCGGGGATATTATTTATTCTACCAACCTTTTGCACTGCTGTGGCGGCTCGTTTTTGGGGACAATTTGCTGATAAATATGGCAGACGTCGCTCTTTATTGCGTGCTCAACTCGGACTTGCAACAGGTTTCGCACTGTGTGGTTTAGCAGATAACCTAACGATGTTTGTGTTTGGTCTTGTCGTTCAAGGAACCTTTGGTGGCACCATGGCTGCCTCAAATAGCTATTTATCTAGCCAAATTCAAGATGTAAAAACACTGGGTAAGTCACTAAATAAGACTCAGCTTTCTGCCCGTTTAGCGTTAATCATTGCACCGATTGGGTTAGGTTGGAGTTTATCAGAAACCAACCCACTTAACGCCTATCTTTGGCTCTCCGCTTTGCCTTTATTGGCACTAGCGATCACCTTAACACTGCCAGCCGATCACCTTGCAAAAAGAAAAACTAAAAAAGACCAATCATCTAATGAAGAGCAATGCACTCAAGTTCAACCATTAAGTGCCCTTTATTGGGTATTCGGTGCACAATTTAGTTTTGCTTTTGCCATGGTAGTCACGTTCCCTTATTTCTCACCTTATGTGCAGCAATACGGCGTGACAAATCAAGCATGGATTGGTTTTTTATACGCTCTACCACATGGTATCTACTTGATCTTTGCTTGGAAAGTTCATCTGTTCTCAGAATTGATTAATCGACACCATCCACAGTGTATTTTGTGGCTAGGGTTTATCTTGCTGTCATTCAGCGCGGCAATGCATCTGATTTCTTATCAAGAAATGTTGATTGTTGCTCGCATTGTCTTTGGCCTTGGCATGGTCTGCTGCTATCACGGCTTACACCAAGCTTTAGCAAACCAAATTGATCGACGACAAAGCGGAAAAGTGTTTTCACGCTTTGATGCCATGTCTAAATGGGGCGGAGTTGGAGCAGGGTTAAGTGCATCTTTCGTCTCAAGTTTAGGTTGGCTTGAGGTTCCTTTCTTACTTTCTACGTTGGTCAGTGGCGGTACCGTTATTGCACTGATCATCCATTCTAAATTTGGACATAAAAATGTTATTCACTCAATTACTTCCGACTGAACATTCAGCTAAAAACACAGAACTTTTAAGCCGTAAAAAAATGCTTTTCAATCGTGAAAAAGCCCAAATCAATACTATTATGGGTGTGGTTAACTGCTATTTACGTGAATACGCGATACCGAAAAATCAAGTCGATTGGCACTTTAGCTCAGCCTCTCTGCCTCAGACTCTGAAAAAAAACTATTGTGCTCATCAACGTGTAGCTATTCACTTACCTCACCAAAACCAATCTCAGAAGAATGGTTTGTTGGTTTTACCCGTTGAGTACATCAGCAAACTGGGAAAAGTAAAACTCAGTGATACACCTTGGGCTAAAATGCCCGGCACAACTTGGTGCAAGCTGGATGCAACGCAAACTCTGACACTTCTACTCAATTATCTAAAACAAGTGTTAGTGATTCCATTCAATCACGAGTTAGTCGAACAAATGGAAAACAGTTTGTTGATCACCGAACAGTTTCTCAACTTAGGCAATACCTCTCAGTATCACAATGCGTTTATCGCATCAGAACAATCATTGCTGTGGGGGCATACTTTTCATCCCACGCCAAAGAGTCGCTCAGGCATCAGTATCGATGATTTACTCTCTTGCTCCCCTGAGGTTGGAGCTAAAGTTCCTCTGTATTGGTTTGAAGTCGATACCGCGCTGCTCGATGTCTTGAGCTCAGACAATCGAACTTCACCACAAAAAATGCTGGAGAAACTCGCACCAGAAAAGAGTCATTCTGCGGCAACCATGCTTTACCCCTGCCACCCTTGGGAAAATTACACCCTTTTACAAAATCCTGCGGTCAAACGAGCTATCGAACAAGGGAGAATTACTCCTCTGGGTTTAGGTGGTGAAAAGCTCTTACCCACCTCATCGGTACGCACTCTTTATCACCCTGATATGGATTGGTTCGCTAAATTTTCTATCAACGTACGTTTGACTAACTGTGTACGTAAAAATGCATGGTATGAACTCGATAGTGCGGTTCAATTAACCTCGATTCTTCATCCAATAAAAGAAAGCGAACAGCTACACAACCCTGTATTTAAAGTAATGACAGAACCTTACGCCACCACATTAAATCTAGAGTCTATCGCGGAGCAACAACATAGCGATATCATAAAAGCTCGTGAATCATTTGGTATTTTATATAGAGAAAACTTCACCTTGGGTGAAACTGATATCTTGCAACCGACTTTAGCCGGATCCCTCTTTGCCTACGACAAAGACGGAAACAGTTGCATCGCTACTCAACTCAAACATAAGGCAAAATCAACACAAAACCAGTATGAAAGTTTGGCAACATTGTGGTTCGAGCGCTATTTACATTGTTTGATCCCGGGTATATTTAACTACTACTTTAAGCATGGTGTGGCGTTTGAACCTCATTTACAAAATACGTTGATTGGTTTTGAAAAAGATATGCCATGCTGTGTATGGATTCGAGACTTAGAAGGCACCAAATTACTGCCAGAGTTTTGGTCGCCAGAGACTCTACATCAACTATCTGATTGTGCTCGTCAATCTGTTTACTACAGCCGTGAACAAGGCTGGAATCGTATCGGTTACTGCACTTTCATTAACAACATTAGTGAAGCTATTTTCTTTATCGCAGAGGGGAATTCAGTACTTGAAGAGGCATTATGGGAAGCATTAAAAGACGCCATTACTCGCTGGCAGTCAATCAATGGTAAACAACCCGAATTGATTGCATTACTCAATGGTGGCTACTTCCCAAGTAAAAATAACTTCACAACACGTTTGATGAAAAATGCCGATAAAGAATCTGGCTACACTCTAGTTTCGGTGCCCTGGACAACAAAAAAGCAAGGAGGTTCTCATGCCTAATTCTCGCCTGCTCCCTACACATATTCAGCAAGAAGTTCAGCGACTGGCAGAACAACAAATGCAACCACTGTGTGCTTATCTGTATGACCTTAACGCATTAGAACTGCATATCAAACAGATGCGCCATGTCTTACCGAAAAACGTTGAGCTGTTTTATGCCGCGAAAGCGAACCCTTCTGCGCCAATATTACGAACTCTAGCTCCTTATGTGGATGGTTTTGAAGCGGCGTCAGGTGGAGAGCTTACTCACCTACACCAACAACAACTCAACCAACCACTAATTTTTGGTGGTCCGGGAAAAATGCCAAGTGAATTAAAACAAGCGATAGAACTCAATGTTGATGCAATTCATGTAGAAAGCCTCACAGAGTTACAACGCATTGGTATACTGACGAAGGAGTTAAATCGCCCTGCCTCGATCTTCCTACGTATGAATATCGACATTGGTGATATCACACTTAGTAAATTAGCCATGGGCGGAAAACCGACCCCGTTTGGTTTAGATGAGAATGAGTTAAACAATGCGCTGATATACTTACGTGATTTCCCCTTAATAAAGCTAAAAGGTTTCCACTTCCATTTGATGTCACACCAACTTGACGTCAAACGCCACCTCGCCTTAATGCAACGTTATTTCCAAGTGGTGAACTCTTGGAAAAATACATTTTCACTCGATGAACTGACAATTAATCTCGGCGGGGGAATGGGGATCAATTATCAAGATCCTAAACAGCATTTTCCATGGATGGAGTTTTGTGACAAATTGGAATTGTTGATTGCCAAAGAACAACTACAAGATTGGACACTGCGTTTTGAGTGTGGACGCTACATCTCTGCATCTTGTGGCTACTACGTAATGGAAGTGCTAGATATTAAACAAAATCTTGGCGAGAATTTTGTGATCGCACGCGGCGGTACTCATCACTTTCGCACGCCCGCAGCACAAAACCATGATCACCCTTTTTCGATTGTGGAAAGTAACCTGCAACCCGAAATTTCACATTCGATAAGTCATACTACGGCTACGCTGGTTGGTCAGCTATGTACACCAAAAGATGTCCTAGCACGAAATCAATATATTGAGCATATCGACATCGGTGATTATGTGATCTTTTCTCTAGCAGGAGCTTACGCCTGGAATATTTCACACCAAAACTTTTTAATGCACGAGCCTCCTGTGTTCCATTTTATTGAACGCTCCTCTATGCTCCATGATTTTTAACATCGAAAAATCCACTGGAACTGAGTTAAAGACAACTTAAATGAAAAAGGCGTTAATAAACTCAAGTCAATTAACGCCTTATATAAAATGAATATTGCATAACGATCTAATTATACATGATAGATCAAAAAGAACTTATTGAGGTAGATATTCCAATGGAACATCTTTAGCATACAGCTATTAGTTGTAACTAGATAATCTTAAGTATGAAAATGGCGATATTGAACCTATTCTTTCTGCAATCTCCCTAGCCAGAAATCAAAATGCATTGATTGTTATTGAAGGCGTTGAAACCGCCAAACAATATGAAGATATGAAATTACTCGGTATTGATTATTTTCAAGGCTTTTTATTGGGTAAACCTTTGCCATTACAACAACAAAATCACCAAGCTGCGTAACTTCCCTTTACTCTTTTGACTTTGCCGTTAAAATAGCGTTTTTGATTTTTAAAGGATTCACGCTATGTCCATCCAATGGTTCCCTGGTCACATGCATAAAGCTCAAAAAGAGATCGCTGAAGTGATCCCTAAAATGGATGTGATCATCGAAGTACTTGATGCTCGTATCCCTTTCAGTAGTGAGAATCCAATGATCGCCTCTCTACGTCAAGACAAGCCTTGTATTAAAGTTTTGAACAAGCGTGATTTAGCCGATCCTGAAGCGACTCAACTTTGGATTGAACACCTTGAGAAAGAGCAAGGCGTCACAGCAATGGCAGTGACAACCAGCAACCCCGATGAAATCCATAAGATTATGGAAAGATGTCGTAAATTGGTTCCGCACCGTGAAGCCATGGGAAAAAACGTTCGTACCATGATTATGGGTATTCCCAATGTTGGCAAATCAACCATCATTAATACGTTAGCAGGACGTATGATTGCGGTAACCGGTAACCAACCAGCAGTAACTCGTCGTCAGCAACGTATTAATTTGCAAAATGGGGTTGTTCTTTCTGATACTCCTGGCATTTTATGGCCTAAAGTTGAAAATCCACACAGTGGTTTCCGTCTTGCTGCGACTGGTGCTGTAAAAGATACAGCAATGGATTACGATGAAGTCGCTTTCTATACTGTTGAGTACTTAGCAAAACAATATCCAGAGCGTTTAAAAGAACGCTACAACTTGGATGAATTACCAGATAATGATTTAGAACTAATGGAAGCGATTGGTCGTAGCCGTGGTTGTTTACAAACTGGTGGGCGAATTAATATCTATAAAGCGTCTGAAATTCTTCTTCATGAACTTCGTTCGGGCACATTAGGTCAATTAACTCTGGAACTTCCAGAAATGATCCCAGCAGAACTTGAAGCTGTTGAAATTGCAGCTGCGCTTAAAGTTGAGCAACAAATTAAGAAAAAAGAAGAACGTCGTAAGCGTTACTTAAAAAACAAACGTTAATTCTTTTTTAACTCATAAATAAAAAGAGAGGCTACCCTAAGTTAGTCTCTCTTTTTTTGCTCACTTACCTATTACTCTTCAATAAGTAAACTCAATAGCACTTCTTCTAATTGATCCCAAGGTAATAACTGAGTATCGATTACCTCTAATTTTGATTCCATTCCATCAATACTCAATAAATTGACTGAAACGACACCATTAGCGACATTAAATGCATAAAACCCTTTGTTAGTATTAATTACAGCTTTAACACGTTCAGCAGTAAGTGCCGATAACATTGAAAACAATTCATCAAAATCAAATACAGATTCAGCCCCAAAGAACCAACCACAACTGACATAACCCTGCCCTTTATTTTCTTTACGACAGAATTTTTGTCCCGGCTCTAACACCATTTCAACAATTTCTTGCTCTGCATGGTGGTGGTGATGCTCTTCAATCGTTATTTCAACTGTACGATTTTCATCTAGCCAATGTAAAGGCAGCTCACCATGATTAATAGTGGTGAATTTAGGCTGGTGTGGTAATGATTTTGCCCATGAAGAGAATAAACATTCATCATACTCTGACGCAATATCCATCTTAGTCGCAACAACCACATCAGAGATACTTAACTGGTCATTAAAATTCTGATTGCTTGTGTATTTTTCGTTGGACAGATTACGGGGATCAACAAGACCAATGGTTGATTTCAAATCAATGTATTTTTCGTAATGCTCAGATTGAATAATCGCTATGATTTTCTTGGGATGACCTAACCCTGTAGGTTCAATAATCAAACGGTCTGGCTTTTGACGTAATAATGCATTAATACCAACAGACATCGGTAAACCGGCAGTACAACACATGCAACCACCCGGAACCTCTTTTACCATCGCTCCGCTTTCTGTTAGAAAAGCACCATCGATACCGACTTCACCAAATTCATTCACTAAAACAGCCCAAGACTCACCTTCTGGCTTATTTTTTAATAGTTGTAAAATAGTGGTCGTCTTCCCGACACCAAGAAAACCCGTGATGATATTGGTTGGTATTTTTTTCATAACAATGCTCGCAATTAATAAAAACCTTTTGATGATACCTCTACTGCGTCTCATCACGCTAATTATTTAGGTAAACTTATTGATAATGTATAAAATAAATTACATAAATCTGGCTTTTGAGTTATGTTAAAACCATATAGAAATACTCTGTTATTTCTCGCCAAACCCACTTTAACAATAATTTAAACAATATAATAATTAAAGGCTTAATGTATGTTTAACTTCTTTGAGCGGATAACTACCGCTTTCCCTGAACAAGAACCAGAACAACCACCAAAAGGGTTGTATGCTTTTTGTCGCCATTACACCAAAGGGTTCGGAGTTCCTTTAATCGGCATGTCAGCACTTAGTGCTATCATCGCCATGGTTGAAGTCTCTCTTTTTGGGTTTATGGGACAATTAGTTGATTGGTTATCCACTCATGACAGAGAGACCTTTTTAGCACAGGAAGGACAAACCTTAATGTGGTTGGGTATTCTTGTTGTTATTGGAATGCCAATTTTAATCTTGATCCATTCATTAATTACACACCAAACGTTATTGGGTAATTATCCAATGGCTATTCGCTGGCAAGCGCATCGATACCTTTTAAAACAAAGTGTTTCTTTTTATTCAGATGATTTTGCTGGTCGTATTGCAACAAAAGTCATGCAAACTTCATTAGCGGTCCGTGAAACCGTAATGAAGCTACTTGATGTCCTTATCTATATCTCAGTTTATTTTACCTCCATGATTGTGATGGTCGGAAAAGCAGATTGGCGTCTTATGTTGCCTATGCTTGTTTGGCTTGCGGCATACATTGCGATTCAGTTTTACTTTGTTCCTAGAATGAAAGCCGTTTCAGAGAAGCAGGCCGATGCTCGTTCTACAATGACAGGACGCATTGTTGACAGTTACACCAACATCAATACGATCAAATTGTTTAGCCATAGTAAGCGTGAAACTGAATACGCAAAAGAAGGCATGGACGATTTTTTAGTGACGGTTCATAAACAAATGCGCTTAGCAACTGGCATTAATATCTCTGTAGAGATCATTAACTACTTATTGGTTTTCTCAATTACTGCAGTTTCTATCATGCTGTGGATTGATAATGAGCTATCTGTTGGTGCTATTGCGATTGCGATCAGTTTAGCGTTACGTATCAATGGTATGTCTCATTGGATCATGTGGGAAATAAGTTCTCTATTTGAAAATCTAGGTACGGTGACAGATGGAATGAATACTTTATCCAAACCAATTACCATTAATGATAAACCCGATGCCACAGAGCTTTCTGTTAAACATGGAAATATTCAATTTAAGAATGTTAACTTCCATTATGGCGAGAACAAGGGAATTATCAATAATCTAAATCTTGATATAAAACCAGGAGAAAAAATAGGTCTAGTGGGACGTTCTGGTGCTGGTAAATCAACATTAGTAAACTTGTTGCTTCGTTTCCATGATATTGAATCAGGATCTATTTCTATTGATGGTCATGATCTTAGAGATGTAACTCAAGATTCATTACGCAGCCAAATAGGCATGGTAAGTCAAGACACCTCCCTATTACACCGTTCAATCAGAGAAAATATCAAATACGGTCGACCTGACGCAAGTGATGAAGCGTTATTTATGGCAACCAAACAAGCTCAAGCTCACGAGTTTATCGAAACATTAACCGACTCAAATGGTAAAAAAGGCTACGATGCACAAGTCGGTGAGCGTGGAGTAAAACTGTCCGGTGGTCAGCGTCAACGTATTGCTATATCTCGAGTTCTACTCAAAGATGCTCCGTTATTAATTTTAGATGAAGCAACCTCAGCCTTAGATTCCGAAGTTGAAGCGGCAATTCAAGATAGCCTTGATGAGCTAATGGAAGGAAAAACCGTTATCGCCATTGCTCACAGACTATCAACTATTGCGGCAATGGACAGACTATTGGTGATGGATCAAGGTAAAGTCGTAGAACAAGGCACACATAAAGAGTTAGTTCAATTGGGCGGTATCTATGCTCAACTATGGAACCATCAAACCGGCGGTTTTATTAGTGATTAAGTCATAACTTTATAAATGAAGACACAATCTGATTTTTCTTTTTGTGTTTTCATTTTATAAGTATTACTTTTGCGAAAATGATTGATAAGATTCTGATTTATTGTAGATAATTCTTATTTTATCCACTACATTATGTGTATATATTCTCAAAAGGCTTGAAACATTGCGCGGATTACATTCTCTTCTTATTATATTGTTATTACCCCTCGTAATAGAGAAGGCTGTTGCTCGTAAGCTCACGCCAGAAAGACAAGTAGAGCAGGCGTTTGCCACCTCCCTCGTTTTATCTGATAGCAACATGATTACCTTCGGGATCGCGGATTTTAATCCAAATAACTACTTAGAAAAGGATAACGACAGTATTGGCAGCTCTAACTCTGTTGAACTTCGTAATCAATTAACTGTATATGCTCTTCCTTACACATTTGAATTAACCGATGATCCTGACTCATTGTGGTCTCATGATATAACAGTGCGTGCGTCTTACGTTAACACTGATGTTGATGTTGAAGTTGGAGACAAAGCCTCTCCAGATTCAGATGTAGATGAAATATTCGGTTTATACGCCGAATACGCTCAAAGCTATGAATTTTATAAAGATTGGACAATTTCATTTGGTAATGCGCTTCACCTAATGCACTACAAAAATACCCATACGTATAACTCTAGTTTTAGCCAGTCTTTTTCTCCTTACCTTGATGGAACCTATTACAATTTAACAAGTAACACCTTCATTATTGAACCTAAACTAACATTTGAATATAAAAAAGAAAATGACTGGGGTGAATGGCGTTTTAACAACAGCTATCATTACGCTTATGGTCAAGGTTTTGGAGGCTCTGCTGATTTTAGTTCAGACGTCAACCCAGAGGTATGGCGCTTTGTAAACAGCTTACAATTAAGATACAACATGGCTCATTGGAATCGCTTTGCTCAGGTTCTATACTTAAAAGCAAAACGAGTAGATCTTGGTGGTGATGTCAATGATACTCTTGGTACTGACTACTATTATGAATTCAATATTGCATGGTTAATCGATACGAGAAAATGGATATCACTGGTTGATAATGTAGGCATTGGATTCACTTTTAACGTAGGCAGTGCCTTACGTGGGGGAAGTATTGTTCTTTTTTACGATGAATAGTCACCAATTACCCTAGATTAATCTATATCAGCAACGCCAGATCTATATATTTTACTTTACCGCAACCCAATAGCATTGATAAAAGTGCTACTATCAGTCCCTGAAATTAGACAATATCATTTGGAATAATGCATTAAAATACATTTATTCTTCATTTTCTTTCGATAACGCCGTTTATGTTACGAAATTAAAAGATTGATATTTCAACTTAGGAGTTCTATGACAAACACTCTATCTATTGGCGCACTTGAATCATTCTTAATTGCCATCGCAGTTCTTTTTCTCGGACACTTGGTCAATTCAAAAGTTGTGCTATTTAAAAAATACAATATCCCAGAGCCAATTGTTGGCGGGTTAATCGTCGCGTTTGCTATCACTGCCCTCCATTTTAAAGGGGTTAACTTACAGTTCTCACTGCCTTTACAAAGTACATTCATGCTAATGTTCTTTAGTACAGTCGGTTTGGCTGCCAACTATAAGCAATTAATCAAGGGGGGAACGAAAGTATTCATTTTCCTTGCCGTTGCTTCTGTTTATATCATTATCCAAAACGGAATTGGGGTAAGTTTAGCAAGTATGATGGGACTAGACCCTCTCATGGGATTAATTGCAGGTTCAATTACCCTATCAGGCGGTCATGGAACAGGTGCTGCTTGGTCTCAAACATTTGCTGAGACTTATCATTTAAACACACTTGAGCTAGCAATGGCCTCGGCGACCTTTGGTCTAATTATGGGTGGTTTAATTGGAAGTCCAATTGCACAAAAACTGATCCATAAACACAAACTAGAATCAGAATATGGTACTGGTGTTGATACACATAGCCGTTTCCCTGAACTTGTCACTTACAATGAGCGTGAGGAAGATAAGATTACAGCTAAGAAAGTAATCGAAACACTCTTTGTTCTTTTGCTTTGTGTCGTTGGTGCTGGCTATCTTGGTGATTTCGTTGCAACGTTTGATATTTCATGGTTAAAAATACCTGATTTTGTCTATGCGTTATTCATTGGCGTATTTATTACGAATATTACAGAAATAACCAAAGCTCATAAGATTGATACCGAAACGGTTGATATTTTAGGTACGGTTTCTCTTGCTTTATTTTTAGCAATGGCTCTAATGAGTTTAAAATTATGGAATATCTTTGATTTAGCTATCCCATTACTCGTTATTCTTTCGGTTCAAACCGTCGTACTCGCACTATTTTCGTACTTTGTTACTTTTAGAGTGATGGGGTCAAATTATGATGCTGCTGTAATTGCAGGTGGTCATTGTGGTTTTGGTTTAGGCGCGACACCAACGGCAGTGATGAATATGGGGTCACTTGTATCTCGTTTTGGCCCATCACCACAAGCATTTATGGTGGTTCCAATTGTAGGTGCATTCTTCATTGATATAGTGAATTTAATCATCCTACAAACCTACATTAGCTTTATTGGGTAGTGGTTAAGGAACAAAGTATTCAGATAATGTTATCATCGTATAAACGTTGATTTTTATACTTGAACAAAACAGAAAGGGCCTATGCGAACGCATTCGCCCTTTTTTTGATATATTAAACCTCTAATCTCATGAGCTATATTTTAATACACCGCAACATCCATCAAAAATAGTACCTTAAATAAGGCAGTTAACATCCCTCACCTTTTACCCCACCTACCATCTTCAATTGGTGACTATAATTCGATGAAATAGTTTTATGCCTATCATTCGATACTCACATAAAAAACCTTTCTCTTAACTTACTTTTGACTGCACATAAAAAATCCCCACCAACAGAGTTGACGGGGATTTTTTCGCTAATCAATTAATACGAATATTAAAGGTGTTTACTGATCTCTACACAACTTTCTTTAGCATCACCGAAAAGCATCTCAGTGTTTTCTTTAAAGAATAGTGGGTTTTGAACACCAGCATAACCTGTATTCATAGAGCGTTTAAATACGATTACGTTTTTCGCATTCCACACTTCAAGAACTGGCATTCCTGCGATTGGACTGTTTGGATCTTCCATCGCTGCTGGGTTAACTGTATCGTTCGCACCAATAACAAGAACCGTATCTGTCTCAGATAAGTCATCATTGATCTCATCCATTTCAAGAACGATATCGTAAGGCACTTTTGCTTCTGCAAGTAATACGTTCATGTGTCCAGGTAAACGACCTGCAACTGGGTGAATACCAAAACGGACATTAATACCTTGCGCACGAAGTTTTTCTGTAATTTCATGAACTGGATATTGAGCTTGAGCAACAGCCATGCCGTACCCTGGTGTGATAACTACTGACTTAGAGTTTTTAAGCATTTCTGCAACTTCTTCAGCCGTTGTTTCGCGGTGTTCACCTTGCTCTTCATCACCAGATGATGCAACAACATCTTGACCGAAGCCACCAGCGATAACACTGATAAAAGAACGGTTCATTGCTTTACACATGATGTAAGACAGAATCGCACCTGAAGAACCAACTAACGCACCAGTAACAATCAGAAGATCGTTTGATAGCATGAAACCTGCTGCTGCTGCTGCCCAACCAGAGTATGAGTTAAGCATAGATACAACCACTGGCATATCTGCGCCACCGATTGAAGCAACCAAGTGGTAACCAAATGCAAAGGCAATTAGAGTCACTAAGATAATTGCAAACATGCTGCCTTCAACACTAACGAAGTAGTAAAGAAGTGCGGCAGAAGCAATTAATGCGATTAGGTTTAATTTATGACGATGTGGTAACTGAAGTGCCGACGAGCTGATCACGCCGCGTAATTTACCAAATGCAACCAAAGAACCTGTAAATGTTACTGCACCGATGAAGATACCTAAGAACACTTCAACTAAATGAATATTTAGTAGTGCGCCAGTTAATTCACCGTGATCAATATAGCTATTGTAACCAACAAGCACCGCAGCCATACCAACAAAGCTGTGAAGAATTGCCACTAATTCTGGCATTTCAGTCATTTCAACTTTCTTAGCATAGTAAAGACCGATAGCGCCACCCATTGCCATCGCAACGAGGATCCAACCTGTACCCGCCGAATCAGGACCAAAAATAGTCGCGATTAAAGCAATAGCCATACCAGTAATACCGTAGTAGTTACCGTTACGTGCGGTTTCTTGTTTAGACAGACCTGCTAAACTCATGATAAATAGAACGGCAGATACAATATAGGCTGCTTGAACTAATCCTGCTGACATTATTCTACCCCTTACTTATCTTTACGGAACATTTCAAGCATACGCTTGGTCACAGCAAATCCGCCGAATATGTTAATACTCGCGATTAAAACTGCAATAAATGCTAAAAATGAAACAACACCATTACCCTGACCTACTTGCAGTAATGCACCTACAATGATGATTCCAGAGATGGCATTCGTTACGGACATTAGCGGTGTATGTAGTGAATGGCTTACATTCCATACCACATAATAACCAACCACACATGCTAAAATGAATACGGTAAAGTGAGCTAAGAATGCAGCAGGAGCAACTGAAGCTACCCAACCAAATGCAGCAATACCAGCACCAATCATTCCGAATTTTTTAATTGGTGACATTGGTTCTTTAACTTTCGGAGCTACCTTCGCTTTTGGTGCTGCCTTAGCTTGAGGTTGAGCTGAAACTTGAATTGGTGGCGCAGGCCATGTTACTTCGCCTTCTTTAACAACAGTTACACCACGAAGAACAACGTCTTCAAAATCGATATTGATGTTACCGTCTTTTTCTTTACATAGAAGTTTAAGAAGGTTAACTAAGTTTGTACCGTAAAGTTGCGATGATTGCGTTGGTAGACGACCAACCATATCAGTGTAACCTACAATTTTTACGCCATTTTCAGTTGTGATCACTTGGTCTTTTACTGTGTACTCACAGTTACCACCATTAGCGGCTGCCAAGTCAACAATCACACTGCCCGCTTGCATACTATCAACCATTGCTTTGGTAATTAGCTTTGGTGCAGGACGACCTGGGATAAGAGCGGTTGTAATAATGATATCAACATCTTTAGCTTGAGCAGCATATAGTTCTTCTGCTTTTTTGTTGAACTCATCAGACATTTCTTTTGCGTAGCCATCACCTGAACCAGAGTTTTCTTTGAAATCAACTTCAAGAAACTCTGCACCCATCGATTGCACTTGTTCTTTTACTTCAGGACGAACATCAAAGGCACGAACGATAGCGCCAAGACTACCAGCGGCACCAATAGCAGCAAGACCAGCAACACCCGCACCAGCGACAAGAACTTTTGCCGGTGGAACTTTACCAGCAGCCGTAATCTGACCTGTGAAGAATCGACCAAATTCATGCGCCGCTTCTACAACTGCACGGTAACCTGCAATGTTAGCCATTGAACTTAACGCATCCAATGCTTGTGCACGAGAAATACGAGGAACTGAATCCATCGCTAAAACATTAATGTTCTTTGTTGCTAATTTAGCAAGCAGATCTTCATTTTGAGCTGGCCAAATAAAGCTAATTAAACTTGCGCCATCTTGAAGTAATTCAAACTCATCAACGTTTGTTGCTTCGTTGATTTGAGGTGCGTTTACTTTAAGAATAATTTCTGATTTCCAAACATCATCAACAGAGACAATCGTTGCGCCTGCTTTTTCAAATGCTGAGTTATCAAAACTTGCTAAAATACCAGCGTTTGATTCTACAGCAACTGTAAAACCAAGCTTTAATAGCTGCTCAACTGTCTTAGGAGTGGCAGCAACACGGGTCTCACCCGCGAATACTTCTCTAGGTACACCAATTTGCATAGTTATTCCTTGGCTATTGGCATGAATTTATACTCTCGTTTTATCGGACATAGAGTATAAATTCAAGTGTTTTGTAATAAAATGACATAATTTCATTACATTAAATTTAATATCTGCTTATTCTCACCTCTATTAGGTAAAAAAACAACATTTTGATGACAAAGCAGAGGTCGAACCACTTTTTGTTACTGATTGATTTTGAAGAATAAGTATAGAGCAAAAAACAAACAACACTCTAATCTATATCAATTCTATTACGTTTATTTAAAGATTGAATCGCCCATCTGGTCAATTAACATTTTTGCTTTACGAAGCATTAATTCATCAGCGTCATTCTTTGAGGAAATCACATCTGAACGAATAAAACGATGCTCTTTTAGCTCACCATTAATCTCTTTTGTTACTTTGCCAGCAATACGAAACTGAGAACCATCAGCTTCTGAATTAGGATAAATAAGGTAGGTTTTGTATTCGATTGCTTCGATGACAGGTTCTTTCTTAGATGAAGAACCAAATAGACGTGAAAAAAGCCCCATTTCATTTTCCTTTTTGAAATAAGGCTTATTATACCCCAACCATAAGTGATTTAAATAACAACTATTTCATTATAAGTTAGGTGATATTGATACCAATGACGCTCAGTATTTAATCGTTATTCTTTTTCGTCAAACATTTCACTGATTGGGGTAATACGAATTTCAATACGGCGATTTTTTTTACGTCCATCAGCACTCATGTTCGTTGCAATTGGTTCCGCTTCACCAAAACCATAAGTATTAATTCGATTTGAATCAACACCCTCTTTAGTCAATAAATCTAGAACAGAATCAGCGCGTTTATTCGACAGTGAAATATTAAACTTTTTACTGCCTTGACTATCAGTATGACCAGCAATAAAGACTTCAGATTCAGGCTTATCTTTTAATAACTTAGCTAAATTTGATAAGACATTTTTGCTTTCTTCTTTTATGGTAATACTGCCAGAATCAAAACTTTTATCTCCATTCAGAAGAAGGACGATCTCGTTATTCGTTCGAGCAATACTTCCCATATCACTTGTGATGAATTGGTTTAACTCCTCATTGTGATAATCAACAAAGCTTTCAATTGTCGGTGTTTCTTTAATGGCCGCTATTTCATCTTCGGATGTGCTTTGACAGCCAACTAAAAAGCTTGCCGCAATAATCAATCCCAGTATTTGTTTTTTCATTATATAAATCCCTAGTCCAACTATGGGATAATCTAACAAACTTCGATTACAGTTTCCTGCTCAGTAAAAATGAAATCGAGACACTTCAATTTGATCTGAAATTGTGTTGTTACTCAGTATCATAATTAAGATTTATTTTCGTTTACTGATAAAAAATAAGAGAGCATAAAGAAGGCTTAACCCATAAAGCCCACTCATATTTAACAGCACACTAGGCAAACCAGCACCTTGTTGATTTAACTTCAAAAAGCCATTTATCGCAAAACCACTTGGCAATAAATGCATTAAGTCAGTTATTAAACTAGGTATAAGTTCTGTCGGCCAAATAAACCCAGCACTAAATACGATAGGCATAGAACTAAATAAAACGACCAAAAGAAGGCTTTCTGCTGTTGGCATCCATCGAGCAAGCAACATTCCTAATAAGATAACCGATGAAATAAATGGAACCAATAAAACGATTAATTCTAAGGCCGTTGCAAAGCGACTGATATCATAATGGTTAAAGACAGCACCAAAGTAAAAACACGCCAGAATTAATTCAGAAAATAAGAAAATACAAAAGCGTACGATTAAGTGTGACGTCGTATTTTCAGATACCTTGCTCGCTTTTTGTCGAACCCCTACCGCCATTAATAATGTCTGCTGTAAAATTAATACAAAAACAGCAGGAACGACGTATTGAACGTAACCCATATTGTGATTAAACACAGGAACATAATTTGATTTAAACGGTTGAAACGTATCTATTGCAGTATTAATAGGCGTTCCATCTATCGTCATATTTGCTACACGATATTCAGCGGCAAGAGTTCCTCCCGCTTTCATTAACCCCTCAATAATTGTTCCATAAATTAGAAAGTACGATGCATCACCGGCATAAGCGACCGTTGGCGCTTGACCCAATTGTAAGTTAGTTGAAAAGTCGTAAGGAATTACGAGAAAGCCACTCACTGTATTATCTAAAAATTGTTGCTTTGCTTGATTTATGCTTTCAGCTTGTTCAACAACATTGAGTTGTTGAGATTCATTGGCCATACGAATAAATTTTCGACTTAGGTCTGACTTATCCATGTCGACAACGGTGATTTTTTGCTCTTCAGGGCTTTGGTTTAAATAAGGCAATGGGTATAAAAATGCATAAAATAATACGCCACCGATCATCGCAAGTACAATCGTACTATTACTGAATATAGCCTTTGCTTCATTTTTAACTAACGTGAGAAATGACATGAATTACTTCCTTAGTCGCGAAATAAGCAGTAGTAAAGGCAATGTAAATAACAAAAGAATGCCAACATGAGATAATGTTTGATTAAAAACATAGCCATAGTTAGCTTGTTCTATTTGAGAACGGACAAAATGACTTGCTGGTAAAATAGAATGCCAGAATGTAGCTAGACCGTTCATATCCGTAACCGGAAAAGTAACCCCAAGAAAGGCAAAACTAGGTGCAGTATAAGCACCCGATATACTCATTGCTTTGACTATGTCGTTTGTTCCATAACCAATTACAGTACCTAAACTAATACTTGCCAGTGTCATTGCACTCATCGTCACAAGAAAAGAGATTATTTGAGCATCAAACGGGAACTGTAAAATACCATACAAGAAGTAAAACAGAACTGCTCCTAATGACATTCCAACAATAAAATACACGCAGATAAACTGCGCGATACTGCTCAATGTTTGTGAGTCAAACCATTCTCTTATACTATTCTTATTACTGCGCACCATTTCATTTTTCATTGCCCAAATCATCCCTACAATAATAGCCATTTGCCAAATCGCAGGTAAGATTGCAGAAACCAAAAATTGATTATAACTACTGCCTAAATTGAATAAAGGCGTTACTTGGACTTTGATAGGTACAGCTGAGTTTATTGCGTGAGTCCACGTAGACGTCTTTGTACTTAATGTTTTAACAGCCGCTAATTTTGCTTGTGTCGTCATGTCCGTTTGCATTAAGGCTGAGCTGATTTGCTTTGCTATAAGAATAAACTGTCCGTTATAAAATCCGGACACTTGTGGACTCTTTCCTAATAATACATCTCGTTCAAAATCTCGTGGAATTACGATGTAACCATAATTATCACCATTCTTTAGCGCCTGGTTTGCTATCAACGTATTAGGTTGAATAGAGCGAACCGCTAGTGTAGGTGTCGCATCGTAATCACGAGTGATCATTCTTGATAAACTTGATTGATCAAGATCCACCACATCGATAGGCAGGTCTCGGACAACAGATGCAGAGAATACCCACCAAATAATCAACGACAACACCAATGGTAAACCAAAAGTAACAGCAATTAACCATGGATTTGAGCAATAAGAACGCCAAAATGCTTTCATAAAAATCAACTATAACCGATTGATGTGCTGAGTTAATCAAGTTTAACTATGGCACTCATTCCTACTCGCAGATTAGGAACTTCATTAACAGGATGCGCTTCAATTTCAAATGTTTTTAAATCGAAGCCTTGGCTATTATCAGTCGCACGCCACGTTGCATAATCACCCATAACAGAAATATGAGTAATTGTGAATGGAACCGTTTGATCTAATGCAGGCAAATACACATCTATTTGTTGGTCTTTTCTATAATTTTTTAGTTTATCTTCACGAACATGAAAGACAGCCCATGCTTTTTTAATATCAATCACACTAACAACAGGAAAACCTTGAGGTGCAATTTCACCAGCGTTAAGCATGACTTGAGATACTTCACCGTTATACCAACTGTCAATTTTTGTATCTGCTACATAAGCTTCAACTTCAGCAACTGAACCCATAGCCATTTTTACTTTTTCATTGGCTGCACGTTTTGTTTGAGAGCGAGCCCCTTCTTTTGCCATTTGATACATTTGGTAAGCCGCACTTTCTGTATACTTTGACGCTTGCCATTGAGTATATGTCTCATCTTTCTTTTGCTCAGCAACAACGCCATCTTTATATAAGTTATTTACACGAGCATAGGTTTTTTCAAGCAATTTGTTTGCTGCTTTGGCTTTTTGCCATTGATCTTTTGCCGCTGCAATTTGTTGTATTCTTGCACCTTGTTCAGCTTCTTCAGCCAACGCACTCGCAGCTGCTTCACCCGCTTTAGCTTGGGCTAGTTTAGCTTCAATTTCAGGGCTATACAGTGAGAATACGGCTTGCCCCTTTTCAATCATCTCGCCTTTTTTAACGTATATATTTTCTATACGGCCAGGAACTTTCGACGAAATATTATATTGTTCAGCTTCAATTTGCCCTTGCAACAATTCAGGTCGAGGTTGATACGCAGCCCAAAAGCTATACCCAACCCAACTAATAACACCAATGACAACGCAGGCACCTAAAATTTTCTTTGATGTACTCATTATATTACCCTTGTCTCGCTTGAAGTTGATATTGAACGAACGTATCAGTTTGATTACTTAATGCCAATAATTTAACCAGTGAAATGACATAATTAAACGATGCTAATGAACGTTGAGTTTTAATACTAGCTAGATATAATTCAGCATCAACTACATCCAATGACGTAGATAGCCCTTGTTTAAATGCCTTCTCTCTTAGAATTACATTTTCTTGAGCTAATTCAATACTAGACGCTAGTCCATAATATTCATCTATTGCTTGAAGTGCTTGTCGATATGTTTTTTCTACCAGTAAGGAAAGATCTTGTTTCGCTTGTTTTTTTAAATACTGAACTTGTTGAATTGCACTATGGGCTGCTACTACTTTTTCTGAACGTCCTTTGTTATCTAATAAAGGAACATTCATACCTATTCCTACCATCCAATCAGGTGCAATTTCTGCAGACAAACTATCACCTTCATACAGATTATAGTTACCGTACAGATACACTTCTGGATAATATCGACCTTTCTCTGCTTTAACTAAGCTTTTAGCTTGAACTTCTTTAGCATCTAATAATGCAAGGCCTGGATACGTATCTAGTGTGCTATCAACAAACGAATTAAGTTGAGGAAGTGATTTATTAATAAACAAAGTGGTTTCAGGGGTGACGGCGTCACTTTCTTGTAGCATACGTATTAACGCTGCATTTGCTATATCGCGATCTTGTTCAGCTTTTCGTAAATCAACTTTTGCTTTGTCGTAAGAAGCCTCAGCTTGTAAACGCTCTACTTTAGCAATTTGGCCTTGCTGCTCTAATTTAATGGCGTTATTACGATGCTTTGCAAGACCTTGCTCTACTTCACTGTAAGTTTTAACGACTTCACTTGTTAAAACCACGCTAAAGTAATACTTAGCCAGATCTTCATAAGACGCTTGTTGCTTCATTAATAATTGATTACGAGCTTCTTCTGTTTTACCTTCAGCGGCACTTTCTGCTGCAGATATACGGCCACCAGTAAAGATTGGCCAGATAGCGCGTATTGAGCTAGTGAAAATATCACGTTCAGTTAATGTTGACGTAACAGGACCAACTAATTGACTGAGCAATGGTGAACTTGTTCCTGTACTATCAATAAGCTGTTGGCCAGAAACCGTAACATCATCATCTAGATAAGTATAATTTGCACTTAAGGTTATAGAAGGAAGATTAAGATCAGAAGTGCCAGAGGCTAACGCTTCCTGGCGCTCAACATTAGCGCGCTCGGCAGCAATACCATTATGATTTTTGAGTACATTTTGCCATGCGCTGTCAAAATCGACTGATTTAGCGCACACAGACAGAGAAAATAATGTTGTAAATAAAGCAGATATTCGTGAAATTTTAAGCATAAACCCTCCAATTAATAGAGTATAAACTCTAAACAGTTAAGGATGCAAAAAAAAAGCTCATCGAGGGTATCGATAAGCTTTTAAAAAAATAAAGATGATTACTTCGTCATACGAATTAGAGATAAGCCAATTAGCCACTCTAGATCTTTACGACTCTCTTCGCCGTATAAATCTTCAACCATACCGTATAGACGTTCAATACCATTATTTGCAAACTCATGTGCATTCGCAGAAGTAACAATATGGTGGAATAAAAGACGTAGAATTGCGCGGAATTGTTCATCTTCTAGAGATGCTATCCAACTGTTGATAAATGCTTGTTTATCACCTTGCATCTCAAGACGTTCAGCGAACAAACGGAAAATACGACCGTCTAATGCAGCAGTAAAGTCTGTTTTCTTTGGAAAGTGATGGCTAATCCCCGTTCTCGACACACCGGTTTGTTGGCTTAGCGTCGTATATGACATCTTGTCATAGCCTAAGCGTAATAGTTGATCAATAACCGCATCCATGATTTTTTGGATAGTGATTTCAGTATCTTCTTTACTTCTTTTTGGCATAATAAAGCTCTTCTAATGTAATTAGTCCATTAAGAAATCAATCATAAAAATTAACTAAATATTTCATAGGGTTAATTTATAAGATTCAACTCCATTTGTCTGTTTTTTATAGTTTTTTGCATGATAAATATCATATCGTAACCTAACTGCTAATGATGCCTCAAAATTAAGAATCGTTATTTAACAGAATTTTAGATCACTATTTCACTCATGCAACCAGTCGTTATTAATTCATTCTGCGTTATACAGTATGGAATTACAATACACCGCTCTGGATTATGACAAAGATTTGTCATAAAGGTTCATATTTTGAGATTCTCATCCCAAGTAACAATACTGTAATGGAATATTTACTTAAATGTTACTAATGCGTATTTACTAACAATACCACTATAAATGATAGTTTTCTGATACAAAGAAGAATAATATAAAGACATTGATACTACTAAGGATATAAAAATGACTTCTGAAGTTGAACAAAACGTACCGTGTGATTCTTGTGGCTGTAGCGCAGAAATGGGGTTTATTATTAAAGAAGGCGATGATGTTGCTGAAGTCAGCATCTTTGCAGATAACAAAGCACAACTAGAAACCGAATTCGCAAATTACTTGTCTCTTGCAAAAGAAGTATGTGACGAAGTAGAACACAGTATTAAACTATCTGAAGATGAAAAAGAGCTACACGCTCGTTTAAAGTTTTCTTGCAGTGCTGAAAAATTAATTTATGAATTGAAAACACGCTCTCTTACTCGATAATAAAGAAGCATAATAGTCCAATATAAAAAAGGCTCTCATTTATGAGAGCCTTTTTATGTAACATGCCGATTAAGCAGCGTGAATATTGCTTGCTTGAGGGCCTTTTGGACCTTGTTCAACATCAAAAGTTACTGCTTGGCCTTCTTTCAACGTTTTGAAACCTTCTGATTGAATCGCGCTGAAATGTGCAAACACATCTGGTCCATTCTCTTGTGCGATAAAACCAAAACCTTTCTCTTCGTTAAACCATTTTACAGTACCAGTTGCTTTAGACATTACGTCTCCTTAATCTTAAATTTAATTACTTGCGACTTTATTTATCGCGCCGGTATCAAATACCGAATTTCACTATATCAAATGTATTTTCATAAAAAAAATGCAAAAACACGACCCTTATCACTGATTTGAAATTAAACTTATTTCCTATCTTGCCGATATTGAAAGTAAGCCATAAACCTAAGTTGCCTTTTATATGTCTAAATTAAATATTGCTCTCATTATCATCTTTATATCAAGTGCTACCTCTCCACTATCAATGGCTAAAACACTTAATAAACATCGCCTTATTAATCATATTGATAGCTATGGGAATATCAGCTTAAGAAATACAAATTATACAGAGCTACCAGATAATCTAGAGCTTAAAGGTAACGTAAATCTAGCCAATAGTAAGATAATTAAATTACCGAAAGGGCTTATTGTCGATGGCAATCTAAATCTAGCAAATACAGTAATCAAAACAATCCCTCGTGGTACACAAGTAAAAGGTTATTTAAATTTAGCAGGTACAACTCAACTTAAACGCTACACTCGTGGTATTAAGGTTGATGGATTTATTAACTTTGCAGGCTCCGGACTCACAAAATTGCCACCACGCTTAACCGTAAATGGGGATTTAAGCGTGATTAGAACGCCCTTGACTCTCTTACCGAAACAACTGACCGTGAAAGGTAATCTATACCTTGGGTATTCGAAAGTTACCACCCTGCCTGATGATCTGATTGTGAAAGGTAATATCTACCTTGGTGGCCAACAAATTACTGATTTTCCTGAATCAATAAAAGTAGATGGTTATATTTTTAAGTAGTATTACAATAGAGTCATCATTCTTCTTTAGGCGCAATAATGTTAGACAATCTACATCAAATGGTGATCTTTGCGACAGTAGCTAATGAGTTAAATTTCACTCGTGCTGCCGAGAAATTGGGGATATCGAAATCCCACGTATCTAAACAGATTAAAGCATTAGAAACCCGTCTAGATTGCCAACTCGTTCAACGTAATAATCGCTCAGTCTCTATTACAGAATTAGGCCAGCAATACGCTGAATACAGTCAAAAGCTCATTGATACAGCTTATGAAGCAGATGCTTTACTTGATGCTCATCATGGCCGCATCTCTGGAGTATTTAAAGTCGGTATCGCACAATCTTTTGGCAACCGCCATATAATTCATGCGTTAGCTGATTTTCAAGCACAATTTCCAGAAGTAGAATTAGACGTCAGTCTTTTTGACCACAAGCCAAAATTACTTGAAGATGGATTAGATTGTTGGATAGCCATTCACGATAATATCCCAGAAGGTATGGTGGCTCGTAAAATTGCTGATTGTCGCTTCATTGTCGCTGCGGCGCCTAGCTACATTGAACAGCATGGCCTACCTTCTCGTCCTGCTGATTTAGCACAACATAAATGCATCGCTTATCAGAGCAATGAACGTAAATTTAATGAGTGGGAATTTACTCGAGATGGCGTTCATCAAGTAGTTAAGATTCAAAGTATTTTTAAAATAGATAATGCCTCTGCCATTTTAGATGCAACAAAAGCCGGTGCGGGAATTTCGTATTTAGCGAGTTATTTGTTGGAAGATGAATTTGAAAATGGAAGCTTGGTTCGTCTATTAACGGAGTGGAAAGCAGACATGGTATTGCCAATTTATGCAGTCTACCCTAGGCGTCAGCACTTGCCCCCAAAAGTTCGTACTTTTATTGATTTTCTATCCCAACAAGTTGGTAACCCTCCTCATTGGGATAAAAAACTATTTCTTTAATTCTATTCTTTTGTTGCTGTTATTACTGTGCGTTTTTTACTGGATTAGCATAAAGCGCACGTAAGAATGGTTGCTCTTCTAAAGACAATTGTGCCAGTTTGTTTTCTAGCTCACGTTTAACTTCAACAGTAACGTCATCCGACTCAACATTTGCTGCGGCATAGTTAATTGGGAATAAATGATAGTTCTGGTTAATCTGTTGATCCATCATTTCTGCTAATTCATCAGCAGACTCTGGCGCAGAAATGACAACATCACCAAAATGAATATGGATACGTTTTTTATGTCCAATAATTCCTTTAATAATACTATCTATATCTTCAAACTCACCTTTTTTATAAGAGCCAAGTGTTGCCACTGCATTTAATTCTTTGGCTTTTTGAACATCTAATGGATCGTTTTCGTAAGAGATAGAAACAGGAACAATTTTTAGACTATTCATGTATTCAGAAAAGTTTTCTTTACGCTTTCTACCTTCAACGTGGAACATTTTTAAAATAGCTGGATCGGTAAAGTCATTCCCATCCTTCGCTCGTCCTTCTTTTTGAGCAATCCAAATTGAGTTATTTGTTTCTAGGGAATGCTTAATATAAGAGGACAAAAGACCAAGAGCTTTTAGCATTTGGCGTGGAGCCTTAGCTGAGCGCTTAACAATAAAACTTTTGTTTAATTTCATTAACTCAGTACTGCAAGGTTTTTTCAGTAAATTATCACCAATTGCAATTCTTACCGTTTGCATTTTATTGTTATATAAAACCCAGTTCATTAAAGCAGGGTCCATTGCAATATCACGGTGGTTAGAGACAAACAAATAGGCTTGATTTGGGTCTAGCTTATCTAATCCTGTATAGGTAATGCCATTAGTTGTCTTTTTAACGGTCTTATTTAAATAAGACGCGACGTTAAGTTGGACATCTTCTATTGTTGTGATTTTTGACAATGAACTGCGTAATTTACAGCGAAGTAACGGTGCTAAAAACCAAAATAGAAACTTAGACGCTGATGGAAACTTGTAATGCAGGATCGCGGTAATGAATTCATCATCAGAAATTAGACGCTCAATTGCAGCAGGAACTTCATCATCACTATACGGGCGAATTTCTTGATAGATATCTTGTGTGGTCATTTTTAGACTTCTGGTTACCGAAAAAGGAAGTAAGGCCTATTCTACTTGATTTTATCCCTCTTGTACGTGATCAATTACAGAGGTCATACCATTGATGACTAAATATAATACTTATCACAGAGAATCCGTTGATTTTTGAGCTAAAATCAGTAAAGTTACGGGCTTAAATTTAGAGGTTATTATGAAAAACGCAATTACGTTTCAATCAGAGACACATTCTCATCTTCTTTATACTGCTCGTAAAAAAAAGAATCATTATGAGTTAATTTCGGTACAAACCGGTGCGGTTCTAATTCGCCTAGGAAAATGGGAATATTTAGTGCTACCTGGTGAATCGTTCTGGTTACCTTTTGATGCACTAAGCGCCATGACCGTGGTTCCTAACTCAACCATCTCGACCACTCAATTTTCTATTAGAACAAGAGAATCTCTGCCTCATCAAGGTGGTTATGTTGAGATGACACCTCTTCTTATCGCTGGCCTAAATAAACTACAATCACCAACGATGCTAGAGCAAGCTCAACAACGTTTATTGTTGGTTATTCAAGATGAGTTATTAGAAGCCTCTTTACATACTGATTTATCTGACGAATCTAAAAGCATTAACGCTTATTTATCGGCATTAACAGAAAATAAGACGACCACTGGATACTCGGTTTCTCCTGATATGATGATGGCGTTAAAAGTACGAGAAGCAGATAAAATGCGTAAATCAGGTGTGAAGAATGACATGATTGCTGCACGATATTTCTCTGGAAATGTGGATTTTCTGTTGCAGGCTTGCTCTATATTGGCTTAATCAGAAACACTATTGTTCGTGAAAGACTAAAGTCAGTTATTCACGAACAAGGTGTATTATTGGAATGGAATCTCAAACTGCATAAATACTTGGTCATCTGCACTATCATGCCAGCGATAATCAATACGGAAACGAGGCGTTTTACCTTCATCTTCCCCGCCAAATGCTAAGCTTAATTGCAAACCATAGCTTTCTAGCCATTCTCCGTAAGATTTAAATTCTTCAATTTTTTTATCGTAATATTCTTCAGGTTGCCAAACCGTAAACCCTACTGCACTATCACTCAAATACCCTGTAAGTAATGGATCATCACCAGTGCTGTAAGCCCATTTATCCCAGTAACTTTCTTCAAAAAGATCATCTTCAATTTTCTGAGTCATGTCTGTTAATTGAGTAATGAACTGATTAACCTCGAATAAGGGTATTAAACAATTTGAATTACTTGAATAAATTTGACGAGAATAGCTGTCATAACTTTCTTGAAAACAAGTCGCTTTATCCTCTGCACTCGCATGCAGTGGTATCGCAATCATCAAACTTAATAAGCTGACTTGTCTTTTCATAAATAACTACTCGTATAAGCGGTGCGCAGAAATATATTTTTCTACACCCTTTGTTGTTAAGTGAGCAATCGACTCACCATCTTGTATTGCTGTTCTAATATCCGTACTTCTTACTGGTAATGTTTCAGGACAAGCCATCACACTCCAACGTTGTACTATTTCATCTGATTTATAAAATTTGCTAAATTGAAGTAAATTATCTGGTCCAATGATAAAGGTAATATCGGCGGTACGATGTAACTCTTGAAGCTTTTTTAACAAAGAAAACGTAGTCACACTTTGTTCTGGGATATAGATCTCTTTTTCCAATGTTGATAACTCAAGGTTATTCATATTTAGATCATTAACAAATATCGAAACCATCTCAATTCTAGTTTCATATGAAAGCATTGATTTCCCCCAAGCGTGAGAAATACTTGGAACTAGCAATACTTTATCAAAATGACTTAACCGCTCTAAAACACTTTTATGCCCAAGGGACGGGGGATTAAAGGCACTACCAAATACAGCTATCTTCATTAATGGGTCTCTTTACTTTCGATATTATTAATTAGCATAAGTGAAAATTTCGTCGATGACCATCCTATCCCCCTATTAAACTGTCATTAATTGGTTAAATTCAGTATGATTATTCTAATTAAGTGTGAACTGTCTCAATAAAGTAAAGGAATGAGAATGCAGCAGCAGATTGTTGAAGAAATGAAAGTAAAAGCGTTAATTGACCCGACTCAAGAAATACAACAACGTGTCGATTTTATTAAATCTAAACTTATTCAATCTCATTGTAAATCATTGATCCTTGGGATCAGTGGTGGTGTTGACTCAACGACGTGTGGACGCTTAGCACAAATTGCAGTGAATGAATTAAATGAAGAGTCTCAATCATCAAGCTATCAATTTATCGCCGTTCGTTTGCCTTATGGAATACAACAAGATGAAGATGAAGCTCAACTTGCTCTTTCTTTTATCAAACCAAGCCATTCTATTAGTATCAATATAAAAGACGGTGTTGACGGCTTGCATGCTGCCAATCATATCGGGCTTGAATCAACCGGTTTATTACCAACAGATAAGTCTAAAGTCGATTTTGTAAAAGGCAATGTGAAAGCCAGAGCGCGTATGATTGCGCAATATGAAGTTGCTGGTTATGTCGGTGGTTTGGTATTAGGTACTGATCATTCAGCTGAAAACATTACTGGCTTTTATACTAAGTTTGGTGATGGTGCGTGTGATTTAGCGCCTTTATTTGGATTAAATAAACGCCAAATTAGAGAAGTTGCCGCTGCACTGGGCGCACCTGAACAATTAGTAAAAAAAGTGCCAACGGCGGATTTAGAAGAACTAGCACCACAAAAAGCAGATGAAGACGCACTTAGTGTCACTTATGATCAAATTGATGACTTTTTGGAAGGCAAAAAAATTGATGCCGAGGCAGAAGCAAGATTAATTAGAATCTATCAACTGTCTCAGCATAAACGCCTACCTATTCCAACGATTTACGATTAGTCGCAAAGAATAGGAAGACTACCTGTTTGATTGACCAAGGCTTCTTTTGAGGCTTTGGTCATTTTTTTTATACGGTATTCATATCGCAACGCTAGCGATTTAGAATCTACTTGATGTGACCACTCTAGCGTTAAAGGTCCCTTACCTCTTAAATATTTCGCTCCTTTTCCTGTCTGATGCATAAGAAAGCGACGAGATAAGTCATTAGTAATACCGCAATATAGAGTATCTAGTCGAGTTCGAACTAAATAGATACTCCACTCTGTATTTGTTTTCGTCACGTTAACTAAGCTAAAACATCATTAATTAATTGCTTTAGCTCTGCGACTTCAGCTCGCAGTAATGCAACTTCTTGTTCTAGTTCATCCATTCTTTGCGTATTGTCATTACTGGTCTGCTCTGAATGGGTATGAGTATGAGTATGAGTATGATTGACGGCAACACTGTCCTCGATTTCTCCACAGAATAAATGGCCATATCTTGCTTCTCGTTTTCCTGGTTCTTTCTCAAGTTTCACAACTTTTGGTGATGCCTCTTCTGAACATAATTTATTTAATACACTTTCTACTTGAGCAACGTTATCAAAATCACACAGACGTTGAGTTCGAGTGCGTAATTCCCCCGGAGTTTGAGGGCCACGTAGAAATAAAACACATAGAATAGCAATTTCTTGTTTTGATAATTGAAGGCTACCAAATTCGGTATTACAAAAACGATGCTGATATTTAGCAACTCGTGCATTGCCACGAGTTTCATCAGTAACTAATCGATCATTAATTAATGAATTAACCGCATCAAGAACCTCTGAATCGGTCATTGATGTGACAGGGTCACGGTTGCTTTTTTGATTACATGCAGTTGTTAATGCATTGAGCGTTAAAGGGTATTGTTCTGGTGTTGTGATCTCTTTTTCAATTAAACAGCCAATAATACGAATTTCTGCTTGGGTTATAATTCTCATTCTTTACTTCCTTTACTTTAATCGATTATGCATACGATACAAAGTGTGAGCTCTGTTACCAAATACTACTGTTAACTCTGTAATTAGTAGCTATCCCCTGTTCTATTCATGATAGTATTCTTTCGTTAGTTTAATATCAATTGGAGAAACACACATGGGCCTTTTTAGTAGCAGGTCTACCTCTGCCTCTTTATCTATTATCGCTAAAGGTTGTCGTGCTATTGGCAATATCGAATCAGATCAAAGCATTCAAGTTGATGGTTTCGTTCAGGGAAATATCATTACAGACGCGGAAGTAATAATTACTCCGACAGGTCGAGTCCAAGGTGACATCAAAGCAAGATTAGTATTAATCAATGGGCTAGTTGAAGGTACATGTCAGGGCGGAGAAGTAAATATCCAACCGAAAGGAAAGTTTAAAGGGATAATGCAAACTCAGCAGCTAACGATTGAAAAAGGTGGTTTGCTTATCGGTGAAAACCGTGAGATTGTGGAAGTTGAAAAAGTGACAAAGCTTTCTCCAAACAACCAAGAAAATCAACCTAAAAGTAAAGCCAGTTAATAAACGGCTTAATTCAATTTTTTTAGCACTGTATTGATCTTGTTATTGTTTTCATTACTGCATTTATGATTTAATCAAGATAGTAGCTATTAAATATTATAGGAAATTAAAATGAACAACGTTTTTGAAATTATCAACCAAGCTCGTCGTAAAAATAAACTAAAACGTGAACTACAAGACAACCAAAAGAAAATTCGTGATAACCAAAAGCGTGTAACATTGCTAGAAAACATGCTTGATTATATTCACCCTACTATGTCTACTGACGAAATCATTGCTGTTGTACAGAATATGAAAGCAGATTACGAAGACCGCGTAGATGACCACATCATTAAAAGCGCTGAAATTTCAAAATCTCGCCGTGACATCAGCCGTAAGATCCGCGATCTTACAGAAGCTGATAAAAAAGCACACAAATAATATTTTTCTTAATAAAAATGGAGGCCTCGGCCTCCATTTTTTATTTATTCAATTTTTCTGCAAGAGCTTCTGGTGTTACGTCGTCAACAGAGATAAATATTGATTTAACTTCACCGGTTGTGCTTCGCATTGGATTAAGCGTGACATTTTGATACATGAATTCACTTTGTTGGGTAATAGGTCTGACATTACGACAACGAAATAAATAAGGTCTTTGCCGCCAAATTACAAAACTCCGCGTTCCCAACTCAAAAACGGGCTTTGATTTCGCTCTAAACCAATCTTCATGTATTTCAGGAAAAACAGTAAATAATGATTTACCCATGACATCATGCGATTGTTTTCCACTGTGATGAATCATAAATCCATTCCAAAGATGGATAGTAAATTCTTTATCTACAACGATTAAACCAACATCAACATTTTGTACTATATCAACCATCCAATGAAACTGCTCGAACTCGACAGGGATCCCATTCATTATTCATCATCCAATAAGTAAGCAAGTTTATTATCTAAAATTGGAAGTGATTCATCCACTATCATTAATAACATGTCACATTTAATATTTGTATTGTCAATATTATAACTGACCTCAAATGCCATTATTCGATTAAACGACCCTTTTGTTGATTCCAAAACACTATCAATAGAAATATGTTGCCCAAGCAATACTGGCGCACTTTGGAAAAAACGAACCTCCGATTGTTCCCCGATGCCTTTTAAGAATGCACCAACTAATATATTAGACACATCCATTAACAGTTCTAATTCTAAACTTGTATCATTGGATTCAGGGTAATCCATTAATTTAACAAGGTCACTTACACTTGAGTCACTTAATAATACTAATGCTTCTCCTGCAATACCTTCACCACTAAACCCCTGGCACACGCCTGACATATCCTCATTACTGGCCAAATGACGTAATGTCATTTGTAATTCACTCATTTCAAATAAATTAACGTTAGGCAAAGGCATATTAACAAAAACATCAAAATGGCGCGCTAAAGAATCTGCTGCACGACCAATTGCAACGTTCGCCACTTCTAAATAAACATCTCTACGACGTAATTGAATTGGCATTACAGGCTGTGGTGAATACGCTAATTGACGCTCAGGATGGATCCCGATTGATGTTAATGTCGAGATTAAAGTGGCTTTATCTAGCGGTTTTTTTATAAAGGCTTTTGCACCAAGTTCCGAAACTCGTAATTGTGCTTTTGGTTGAATATCACCGGAAACGACAACAACTTGGGTATTGATTTTACGGATATTAATTTGTTCTAACGTACCGTAACCATCAAGTTCTGGCATCGTTAAATCAAGAAATAAAAGATCGTATGAGTCAACTTCAAGTTTAGCAATCGCATCCCAACCGTCCTGAGCAAACTCTATTTTTGCTCCCCATGATAACGGTATAACTCGAGATAATTGCTTACGAGCTAATGCAGAGTCATCACAAATTAAGATGGAAATTGCCATCTAGAAACCCTTTTTAAGTAAAACTATCAAGACTATAGCAAGAAATCTAATTCATAGATACGGTATAGCATAATACAAAAACAAGAAGAGGAGCCAAGGCTCCTCTTCTTGTTTTAAAACTGATTGTCTCGGTTAAGCTATTTTTTGATTTTTCTTAAGCAGTTCTGCAGATATTTTTGCATCTTTAATTTTGAACCAAAGATATGTAGTCACTATTAAGAAGAATAAATAAGATACTGAGAATATAAATGGCGAAGTGATTAGATCCGCTTTCATACTAAAAACAACGCCAATAACAGTTACTGCAATCTTAGAAAATAAACCTAACATCAGTAACAGTAGTGCCATTTGTGGGTATCTAGTCGTTCTAAAAGCAAACCAATGGCAACAACCAACAGCTAACGAAGCAATACTTAACCCTAAAATAAAGGAATGAAAATGCTCAGCAGCAGCTACGCCACCTAAAGTTGAAACTAAAAAAATAAGAAATAATTTCATAATATACCTCGAAGATAAATTGAGAGCATCCTTTCAATTTTGGAATCTTTGTTTCCGGTATATTCTATCGCTTTCTATTTTAAATTCAACTATATGAAAAACAACGAAATGTAAAAAAAATGTTACAATAATATCAGTTTACATTGAAAAGAAATAAGAGTGACCTGTTGTAATTTTAGTTTCTTAGAACTGGCACATTTAATGTAAATTAATTGTTAATTTTAGCCTATTCCCAACAGAAAAAAACACATAAATAAATTAATTTATTTTGAACTGACACAAAAAAAGCACCCAAATTTGAGTGCTTTTTATTAATGCTATAAATAAGTTTAAAAATTAAGCTTGAGAAGCTGCTACGTAATTTTCTAACTCTTCAACTTGCACTGTTGTGATGTAATTACCATCTAGGTAAAAAGCAATTCCATCTTCCGCTTTCTCGCCACGTAAAACTTGTTGCGTACCATCAAGTAATGCTACATGCATTTCTAATGTATTTTCATCAATTTGCTCAAATGATGCGCTTTTTACATTGTTATTCACTTGAAGCGGCGCAATTGGTGCTTTTGTCATTGATGCGTCAATTTTATCATTAACTTTAAATACCGCACCACCAACATCGCTATCTACAACTGCAGGACTTTTACCTGTAATAATGTTTTTACCTGTCCAGAATTCAATTGAGTTGAAAACAAACAGATCGGCAAATGCTGCAACACCATATACAGGCGCTAATAAAACATATAGTCCAGCACGACCATAGCGGTTATCTACTGCTTTTAAGTTACCAAATGCAACTAATTTTGACACGCCCATTTGACCCATACAACCAGTTAACGTTGTTACGCCTAATGCTAATACTACTGCTAATTTAATTTTCTTAATATTCATGTTTATCCATATTTTTAGTAATGTTTTTTCGCGGCGGATATTATCAAGCAATTGATCATAAAAATAGCCTTAATATCATTAATTTACACTAACATGACAAAAAAATGTGGTTTAGCGTCAAATTTATGATACTGCCAAATTTGAAATATTAGATTGTAAAAATGTGGTGTGATTTTCATACAGAGTATTCCAATACATATCAACTACTGGTAGACTCCGCCCAGATTTACGTGACGAATGTCATACTTCCAATAAAGAACCATAAAAAACATACATTTAATTGTAATAAACTTTCAACTCACTGAGATTGCGATGAAAAATATCGATAAAGCAATGCGTATCCTGCTAGCAGGCTTCTGTATTAACCTATGTTTAGGAATTCTTTACGCATGGAGCGTATTCAACAAGGCTCTTGTTACTGATATGGGCTGGACTGCTTCACAAGCGTCCCAACCTTATGCAACTGCAACAATCACTTTTTCTATCTGTCTTTTAGTTGCAGGTATTCTTCAAGATCGCATGGGTCCGCGCTTAATTCTTATCTTTGGTACTGTTTTAGTAGGCCTAGGTATGATCGCATCAAGCTTTGCTGACACGGTATTAATGCTAAATCTAACGTTTGGTGTGATGACAGGTGCTGGTATTGGTTTTGGTTACGCTTGCCTTGCTCCTTCTGCAATGAAATGGTTCCACCCTTCCAAGAAGGGAATGGTTAATGGTTTAATCGCGGCGGGTTTCGGTCTTGCTGCAATTTACCTAGCTCCAGTAACTTCTGCTCTTATTTCAATGTACGGTATTCATACTAGCTTTTTAGTTCTTGGTATTGCGATTCTTATTATTGCTGTTCCACTAGCGACAACAATTAATAATCCACCTGAAGGTTACCAACCAGAAGAGCCAAAAGTAAAAGCAGGTCAATCACCTGTTGCTACACGTAAACCAACGGATCTAAATTGGAAGGCAATGCTTAAAACGCCTCAGTTTTATTCATTATGGATTATGTATGCATTTGCAGCTTCTGCTGGTCTTATGATCATCGGTAACATTACTACTATCGCAAGCATGCAAGCTAACCTTCCAAACGCGGTTTACTTAGCCTCTCTTCTTGCTGTATTTAATTCAGGCGGCCGTGTTGCTGCTGGTATGCTTTCAGATAAAATTGGTGGTGTGAAAACATTACTTATTGCATTTATTCTTCAAGCAGCAAACATGGCTTTATTTAGCATGTATGACAACGAAGTAATGCTAATTATTGGTACTGCTGTTGCTGCTGTTGGCTATGGTACGCTTCTGGCTGTATTCCCATCGCTAACTGCCGAATTCTACGGCCTGAAAAACTACGGTACAAACTATGGTGTACTTTACACATCATGGGGGATTGGTGGTGCAATCGGTGCGGCTGTTGTTGGTTACTCAATGACACAAGGCGGTGATTACGCATTAGCATACACAATTTCTGCTGTAATGGTTGGTATCGCTATTGTATTAGCGTTAGTAACAAAACCTATCTCTGAAGAAAAAGCACAACAGTTAAGCCCTGCTACTGCTGCTTAAATATTCTTAATAAAATCAAGCCCGTTTACCTATAGGTAAGCGGGCTTTTTTTGTTTTTTCCCTTATTTATTATTACAATAAAACTATCTCTTTATTTCATGGATGTGCTTATGCTTTCTAAACGCTCATTAATTATTTTCTTTGTCGTCATATTCTCTGGATGTGCTACCTATGCAAGTTATAATTATGATCAATTATTCGGTAAGCAAAATGTTCAGCCCAGAATGCATGAGTATGATTCTCCTGAAAGCCTAAACTATTTAACTGACATTAAACCTCTTGTAGATAAACGATGCGTTGTTTGTCATGCGTGTTATGACGCGCCTTGCCAGCTAAAAATGTCTTCTGCTGAAGGGATGGATCGTGGAGCACATAAATCGCTTATATACCAAGGCACACGACTAGTTGCAGCTAATCCTACTCGTCTGTTTGAAGATGCTCAAACCACTCAAGAATGGCGTGATATTGGGTTCACACCTATTCTGAATGAACGAGAGCAAACAGAGATAGCGAATACAGATGCCAGTGTAATGGCTCGTATGTTAAACCTAAAACAAAACAATCCATTAGAAAAAGAAGCGCAATTAAGTGGTTATGATTTCTCTATCGATCGTGAGCAACAATGCCCAACCATTGAAGAAATGGCAGATTATGAATCTCAATATCCAAGCTGGGGAATGCCTTATGGAATGCCAGAGCTAAATAACTCAGAGCATAACTTACTTATGTCATGGCTTGAACAAGGCGCAAAAATGAGTGACATAGCACCTTTAACGGAAGACGAAATTACAAAAATAACTCGTTGGGAAGCGTTCTTTAATGGCGATTCATTAAAGCAACAACTCGCAAGTCGCTATTTATTTGAGCATCTATTTTTAAATAACCTTTATTTTTCAACAAATCCTAATGCGTTACGCTTTTTCAAATTGGTACGTTCTGCAACACCACCTGGAGAACCTATTTCTCTTATTGCAACTCGTCGCCCTTATGATAATCCAAAAGTTGAGCGTGTTTATTATCGCATAACCGCCGTTCGTAGTACTACAGTCGATAAAACTCACATGCCCTACTTACTTGACCAATCTCGATTTGATAAGTGGCAAAAATGGTTCGTAAATTCAAGTTACACTGTAACTAAACTCCCAAGTTATTCTACTGATATAGCGGCAAACCCATTAACGACATTTGTAGATTTGCCCGTAAATTCACGTTATCACTATTTATTAGATGAAGCGCAAGACACCATTCAAGGCTTTATTAAAGGTCCAGTCTGCCGTGGTCAGTTAGCTTTGAATGTGATTAACGATCATTTCTGGGTGTTCTTTGTCGATCCAGAAAAAGCAGACAACCCAGGTGTCACTAAATTTTACAGAGAACAAAAAAATAACTTAACGCTTCCTGCTGAGTTAGACAGTACAACGGTACCCATCACTAGCTGGATTCAATACTCACGTAATCAAGCTCGTTATTTAGAAGCAAAAAATACCTATTTAAATCAAGTATTCAGTAATGGCCAGCATTTAACACCAGAACTCGTTTGGAGTGGTGATAAAAATAATGATAATGCCGCATTAACAATTTATCGACATTTTGATAGTGCTTCGGTAATTAAAGGATTGAATGGCCCGACACCAAAAACCGCTTGGATCATTGATTACGCCTTGTTAGAACGAATTCATTACTTATTAGTCGCAGGTTTTGATGTTTATGGTAATTTTGGTCATCAACTAATGACGCGTATGTATATGGATTTTTTACGAATGGAAGGTGAGAGTAATTTTTTAACCTTACTACCAAAAGAGATCCGTCAGGAAGAATGGCAAAGTTGGTATCAAAACCCACCACCTCAGCTAAGTAAATATATGCAACGTGATGTTCAGCCTTTTGAACAACCAACAAAAATTCAATATCTAACGAATAACCCTAAAGCAGAGTTATTCTCTTTATTACGCAAACACATCGGTAATAACGCTTCAAGACGTTACAATCTATCAAATTCAAACTTAAACGATGCCTCTTTGCTTGCATTGCATCAAATAGAGACGATTAAAGGTAATGGTTTACAATATTTACCTCAAATCATCACCATAAAAGTTATTGCGAATTCTGATAAGCGCAGTGAGTTTTTCACTCTACTCAATACAAGTGCCCATACCAATATTTCGTCACTGTTTAATGAAGAAAAGAACCGAGATCCCTTACTTGACCGTTTTTCCATTCTCTATGGCGTGGTAGGTAGTTATCCTGCCGCCTTTTTAGAACTAGAAGAAACTCAATTAATTCGCTTTGTTAGCGAACTGAATCGCATTAGTACTGAAGAAGATTATGTTAAACTTCTCGATAATTTTGCAATTAGACGCAGCTCAGATAAATTTTGGGCTTATAGTGATGAATTAATAGAGTGGTACAGGGTACATTATCCAGTAGAAGCTGGCCTATTAGATTACAATCGATTTGAAAATCGTTAATTCTGACTGTTGCTCACTGAAAAGCTAGTGACTTCACGTTCCTCTGGATTAAAAAAAGGAAACTTTTCTTGTTAGAATCGTTATTTAAACATTCTCTTGATGCGTTCAGTGATGATTACAAGGCACTGTGTAAGCATCATTATCCAACAATTCATAATCGGGGAATGTCACCAGCTCACTTAAGCTCTGCATTTCATCGTCGATTGACATCTTTAGCAACAGACAAAGGACTACCGATTAATTGTTCGCTTTTTTTACATGATGTCGATCATCACCTCTATATATACACACTATTAATCGACACTAAAAAAGTATGGTGTATTTATCCGTTATTTCTTAATGCCAAAACGGAAGCTAAAACACAAATATTACTTTCGATTAATAAGTTGTTAAACGATGGCGAACTACATAAAGAAGATTACGTTGCTGTATTATGTGATCACTGGTTTGATAGAACTCGTAGTAGTAAAGCGCTATATCATTGGTGGAACGGTCACTTACCAGCAGCTTTTGAGTCTTATGCTGAGCAAGGGATTCAACATTTACCTTCAGAAGATAATTTTGCAGCTATCGTTGAAGAACGGTTTGAGCTAGCATGCCTTAATCACTCTATATATCATCCGCTAGAGTCGAATCAACAGCATGCTTTGCTTAAATACTTTTTATGCTTTGCCTTATTTCAATATCCAAAAAATCAGGATACGTTTTTTTTATTAACCTAACGATTCTTTTTCTGGTTCTTTAATTATATGTTCTAAATTAATGACACCTTTACAACCTAAATTCTCTATTTGCGTTTTATGTAATTGAGTATTTAAGTAAAAACCATACTGGTAACGAGTTGCACCGTTATCTGTTTTACACTCTTTTCTATAAACGATGTTACCAATCATACTCGGAAAAGATCGAATTCTTAATTCACAACTGCCTTCTTGCAATTTCCGTTCACTAGTAAAACCAAAACCCTTTTTGGAAACGTCCATTAATTTAATACTAACGAATGGCATTAAACGATGAGCCCAAAATATTTTTGCATTAACCGATTTTTTACATACAAATCTAGGCCAACGGCGTTTCAGTAAAAATTCCACATATCACCTTGAAGAAGTCTCTATGCCCCTATTTTCAACAAAAAAGGAGGATAATTCAATAAAATTATCCTCCTTTTTTGTGCGTATGGCATATTCTATTTTGGCTCAAAGAGTAATTAACCAAATCGATACATATTATAAATATAAATGAAATTAATCATTAAATAGCCTGATTAAACCCATTTAATTTAATAAACTTGAGCTAATTCTATTGGATAACCTCTTTCTAGTGCCAATCTTTCTGCTTCTCTTTCAATGTCTAATAATGCAAATTCAGGTATGTTCGACACCTGATTATTAAGTTTAATAATACGCTCTATCTCTTTGGCGCATTCAATTGCAGAAGAGGCTTTCACTATTTCAGCTCTAAAATAGCCATCTTCAGTATAAGAAATATTAGCGGCTCGCAAGGTAACATCATCTCCAGGGATCTGTTGTGCGCCATATAAAGGCTTTCCTGCAGGCGTTGCTTCTATAAAATCAGGCATAAATTGAGATAGATGACGAATCGCTCTCTGTGTTCTTTCTGTTTGAAGTGAAATTTCCCAGCCATTGGTCAACTTCTTATTAAATGCTTCTGGCAGTTTAGGTTGTGCAGAAAGGTCACAAGAACCAGATAAGCCATCTTTAAATAAAGTGATCTCTTCGGTCATACCGTGTAATTGAAAATAACCATTTGGATATGGCGTAAATTGAGCCATGCCCTGTGGTGTTCCACGCTCTCCATGGAAAATAATCTCAGGCCATTTACCAAATTGTGGTTTATCCCATTGAGCAACATACGCCGCTTTGAATTCAACCAACCTTTTTCGGTACTTGTTTGCTAAATCATCAATAATACCGGTTTTAAAGCCCGCGCTATTAATCACATAATCAAACTCACTAGAATGTTGTTGTCCTGAATGCAAATAACTTAGCGCCCACAGAGAATCGACGCCTTTATTTTCCGTTCTAGAAAGCTTATTTACACTTGAAGAAAAATGTAATTTGAGGTTAGCAAGGTTTGATAAGGTAAGTTGGGCGGTTGCTGCCATACGAAAGACACTCAAACCGTGTTCTTGAACAAGTGCTATTGGGTATTTTAATTCATTTAAATCAACCTGATTTGCGAAGGCGATTAACCAATCATCAAGAGAGGTAGGATTTTGTGTTGGCGCACGTTGAGCAATTTTTTCTAAATCCACTTTATTGTATGTTTTAAAATACTCGTCAGCAGGCCCAAAAACTTGGTTAGCACTGTTTTGTTGAATTAATTGGCCGTAGGTTTGTTGTAATAATTTTAATCTCGGCAATAATTCTTTTGGCTCCCCGGGATCATTTTTAGGTACCGCAATCACAGTAGGACGAATATTCACGGTATGAGGAAAATAACGAACGGTTTCGATAGACTCAGTTAATAAGGTGATGCACTGTTCATCAGAGATTTCTCGATAAAGATTTCCTCCCGCATGAAGGTGACAAATTGGTGGTCCATTCACTAGACTTGTGCCTTGCTCAAACACCTCAATATCAACATCGTATTGCGATAGATACATTGCGATACTAGAACCTGCAATACCGCCACCAATAATGGCTATTTTTTTACGTAAATGCGTTTTATCCATCTTATTTTTATCTATCCAAGGCTATTTTCTTATTGACTTAGCTATTTTACTTCGCGTCACAAAAAAATAACAGGATATAGTAAAAAAAAGCTTGCTTCATACTTTATATTTTTAATATTCAATGAGTTAAGCGTTTATTCAAATAGTTACCCACAGAAATTGTGGATAACTGTGAGTAACTGTCTATCCAAAAAAGGCTAGATTTAAAATTCGAACCACAACCCCAAGAAAAAATGTGCTAACCCCAATTCGGTACCATTTGTGCTCTTGTATTGATAAATCAATTCGTTTAACAAATAAGATACACGCACCACCCCAATCTGATGTTCTTCTTCCATATTGGGTAATAGCAAGTAATAGACAGATAACGCCAATGCCGATTAAAAGATTCTCTAAAATGGTCACAATAACATTCATACCCGTACTCCTTTACGTATTATTAGCACTACTATGACTTGAAAGTTGTAAATATGTAAATTAGCCAATAGTCTTAGAGTTATTTTCCACATCAGGAGGAAAGATGTTCTTATTCTGACTGGGATTTTGTTATACTCCTCACAACTTTATTTGATAATGTGAATGTAATGGAACAGCTTGAAGCCAAACTAAAAAAATTAGAAAAAAGAAATTACCGTAGCTACACCTCTATTAAGGGTGAGTACGATTTTACCGACTTCACTTTGTATATTGATAACGTTCAATCTGACCCATACGCTCCACCTTCTCGTCTTCGAGCGAAACGTGCTTGGTCATTAACTCACCTTCAGTGGCTACAAGAGACGTCTCTTGATTATCAACGTGCTGCTCGTGATTTCCTTGCTCGCCACTTTAGTTCATTACTTGAGAAAGACGCAACGCTATCTATTGCATTATCAGGACAAACTGTTTTAGACCATACTTCTGTTATTTTTGATGATGAAGGTATTGAGCTTCGCTATAACATGAATCTACCGGCTGATGGTCGTGAGATTTTAGCTAAACGAGCAATTAATATTTTGACATTCCATATGCCAAAATACGTTCGTCGTACTTTATTAGCTCGTGAATTGCCAATTGAAGAGCTAAAAGAACATTGTAAAGTTATTGTTGACCAAGTCGCCCTTCGTCGCCAGCTTGCTGAACATAACTTGGTTGCTTTCGTTGCTAACGGCAGTATTTTACCGCGTATCGCAGGTAATAATGATCGTCCAATGAAAGAAGCCATTCCTTTTCAAAGCCCTGAATCTTTAGAAATTGAATTATCGACACCAAACCGTGGCTTAATTAAAGGCATGGGGATCCCTAAAGGGATCACGCTAATTGTTGGTGGTGGTTTCCACGGTAAATCGACGTTATTGAATGCATTAGAGCGATCTATTTATGACCACATCCCTGGAGATGGCCGTGAATATATCGTAACCGAAGAATCAACCACTAAAATTCAAGCGGAAGATGGACGCTGTGTTCATAGTTTGAACCTATCTAACTACATTAATCACCTACCAATGGGTAAAGATACGACGTGTTTCTCTACTCAAGATGCGTCGGGTTCTACATCACAAGCGGCATGGCTTCAAGAATCATTAGAAGCTCAAGCTCAAACGCTATTAATTGATGAAGATACGTCTGCAACTAACTTCATGATCCGTGATGAACGTATGCAAGCATTAGTTAATAATGGTGCTGAACCTATCACTCCATTAGTTGACCGCATTGGCCAGTTACGTGATGAAATGGGCGTTTCTACTATTTTGGTTATGGGCGGTTCAGGTGATTACCTTGATGTTGCTGATACCGTAATTCAAATGCACGACTATCAAGCAGTTGATGTCACTAAAAAAGCAAAAGAAGTCGTTATTTCTCACCCTACTACACGTGTTAGAGAGGGGTCGGAGCATTTACTTCCAACTCAAACTCGCCAACTAAACCGCTCTTCTCTTCAGGCTATCCTGCAAGAAGGTAAATTCCGTATTCAAGCAAGAAACAAGAATACATTGCGCTTTGGTCGTGAATTGGTTGATATTACCGCGATGTCTCAACTTCAATCTTCTGCACAAGTTCACGCAATTGGTTGGATGTGGTTCCAATTATCTCAAACCCCAGGTTGGGAACAAAACCCTATTGAGTTTATTGCTCAACAACTTCATGATAATTGGCATGAATTAATGCCAAAACATGGTGACCTAGCTAAGCCTCGTGTTATCGAAGTGATGGCAACATTAAACAGAATGCGAGTTGCTGATTTTAAGTAATTCCATCCATAATTTAAGCCTCCGATTTCGGGGGCTTTTTTTTGTATTTAATTTCATTAATTTAACAAAAACCAAACAAATAAGTTGCATTTAAAGAGAAAACCATGAGTTAACACTAGATAAAAGTGAATAATTACTTTTTTTTAATGAATAGTATTCCACTTTAAAATAAAACAGTGTAACCTCCATATTACTGAATGAATACGGAAGTTTAGTGAATAATAATGCTAAGGATTAGCTTTTTATTAACTAGTAGTAATCGAGAGATTTATGCAAAATTCAAGTGAGATACCACAAATGAGTAAGAAGAAGAATCTTCTAATGTTCCTTATCCCATCACTAATTGGTTTGTTCCTGTTTATGGCGCCAATCACTTACAATGGTGATATTACAATTCCTGTTGCTGTATTAGCAAAAACGATTCAAGCATTATTTGGTGAGCATTTAGTAGCGATGGTTACTGGCATCATTATTTTTATGTCTGTAATCACGATTATTGCTAAAATCATCAAGCCTAGCATTATCACAAACAACGCCTTTTTATTTGGTTTGCTAAACCCTACCCCTCTTTGGTTTGTGGTTCGCTTAATTGGTGGCGTAGCTGCTGCAATGGTTTTCTTTCAGGTTGGTCCTGAAGTTATTTGGGAACCAAACACCGGTGGTTTAGTTCTTAATGACCTTCTACCTGTACTTTTCTCTGTATTTATTTTTGCAGGATTACTACTCCCATTATTACTTAACTTCGGATTGCTTGAACTCTTTGGTGCTCTTCTAAGTAAAGTAATGCGCCCTGTATTTAATTTACCTGGCCGCTCTGCAATTGACTGTATGGCTTCTTGGTTAGGTGATGGCTCTGTTGGTATCCTTTTAACCAGCAAACAATACGAAGAAAAGTTTTACACTCAACGTGAAGCTGCCGTCGTTGGTACTACATTCTCTGCAGTCTCAATTACTTTTAGCTTAGTAGTTATCGCACAAGTTGAACTAGAAAGTTACTTCTTACCATTCTACTTAACAGTATGTTTAGCGGGTGTTGTTGCGGCAATCATTATTCCTCGCTTACCTCCTCTTAGCCGTAAAAAAGATTTATTCATCGATGGTACAGAACGTGCTGCAGATGCTGAAGTTATCCCTGAAGGTTATACCACTTTCTCTTGGGGTCTTGAGCAAGCAATGAATAAAGCATCAAAAGTAACCTCTATTAGAAGTGTATTTGGTGAAGGCGTTAAAAACGCAGTTGATATGGTTTTTGGTGTATTACCGGTCGTAATGGCACTTGGTACCGTTGCTTTAGTTATCGCTGAATACACCTCTGTGTTTTCTACCTTGGGTCAACCTTTTATTCCTTTCTTAGAATTACTTGGTGTTCCTTATGCGGTAGAAGCATCGCAAACAATTGTTGTTGGTTTTGCTGATATGTTCATACCATCAATCATCGCAGCATCGATTGATAGTGAGATGACTCGTTTTGTTATCGCTGCAATGTCAGTAACACAGCTTATCTATATGTCTGAAGTGGGTGCATTACTGCTTGGTAGTAAAATTCCAGTCAACATCTTTGAGTTGTTCGCAATCTTCATTCTACGTACATTGATTACGTTACCTGTTATTGCTGGTATGGCTCATTTGATTTTTTAATCAGTGATACACTTTAGTTAACATTTTCAAAGGCGAACTTTTAAAGTTCGCCTTTTTTATGTCTAATCATTATTGCTTAGCTTCATTTATTAAACATAAAAAAAGAGCCTAAATTTCTTTAGACTCTTTTGGGAATAACATTATCAGTGAAATAACGACTGATTGTATGATTATTTATTCGTATCTACTTTCTTATTTATAAAAAGCTTCAACTGTACCTTTTAGGGTAATCATAAGAGGTTGACCACGACGATCTAATGCTTTTGGAGAAGGAATTTTTACCCAACCTTCACTGATGCAGTATTCTTCAACATCTGTACGCTCTTTACCATTAAGTCGAATACCAATATGGTGTTCAAAACATTCTGCCACATGATGTGGGCTGCGAGGATTACCTGAAAGGTGATCTGGTAAAGCTGGTTGTGCGTTAATGTCGCTCATATTCGTGACCTATAGAAAATAAAAGTGCGCCATTGTAGACAATATAACGCCAACTCTCAAGCGCATCAGGAATAAATTGCGTTGATATAATTAATTATTTAATAGATTGATTTAAAAGTAATAATTATCACTTTAGATAGAACCTATCTGGATGCAACTTTCTATTATTTAAACTCGTGTTCACAAAAAAGCCAAGAGTCTTAAACACTTGGCTTTGATTTTATCTAATTATTAAATGTACGTTAAGAATTGTATGTTGTTGATGAAACATCGCCACCTTTACCAGTCCAATTCGTGTGGAAAAACTCGCCTCTCGGTTTATCTAAACGCTCATACGTATGCGCACCAAAGTAGTCACGCTGAGCTTGTAATAGATTTGCAGGTAAACGAGCGGTTGTATATCCATCTAGGAATGTTAATGCTGATGTCATACAAGGCATTGGAATACCAACTTCCATTGATTTAGATGCAACTTTACGCCATGCAGATAAACTGTCTTCTAGAATCCCTTTAAAGTAACTGTCTGAGCCCAGGAATGACAATTCCGGATCGATATCATACGCATCACGAATATTACCCAAGAAAGCAGAACGAATAATACAACCACCACGCCACATTAACGCTACGTTACCGTAATTCAAATCCCAACCGTTTTCATTCGACGCTTCACGCATCAACATAAAACCTTGTGCGTACGAGATAATTTTTGAAGCTAGCAGCGCTTGACGTAATGCGTCAATCCACGCGGTCTTATCCCCTTCAATTGGAGTAATTGTTTTACTAAATAATTGCTCCGCTTCTATACGTTGATCTTTCAATGCAGATAAGCAGCGAGAAAAAACAGATTCTGTGATTAACGTTAATGGTATGCCCATATCAAGTGCATTGATACCCGTCCATTTACCTGTGCCTTTTTGTCCCGCGGTATCAAGAATTTTCTCAACTAATGGCTCACCATCAGTATCTTTATAACCTAAGATATCTGCTGTTATCTCAACCAAATAGCTGTTTAGTTCGGTTTCATTCCAATCCATGAAGACAGATTGCATCTCATCATGCGTCATGCCTAAACCGTCTTTCATGAACTGATACGCTTCTGTAATTAATTGCATATCGCCATATTCGATGCCGTTATGCACCATTTTCACAAAATGACCAGCACCGTCATTGCCAACCCAATCACAACAAGGTTCATTATTCTCTGTTTTTGCAGAGATAGCTTGGAAAATAGGTTTTACAAATGGCCATGCTTCTGGTGATCCACCAGGCATGATTGAAGGGCCAAAACGCGCGCCTTCTTCACCACCAGAAACACCGGTACCGATAAAGTAAATGCCTTTTTCTTTTAATGCTGCAACTCGACGGTTTGTGTCTGGGAAATTCGTGTTGCCACCATCAATAATAATGTCGCCTTTATCTAGTAAAGGAGCAAGCTTATCAATAAAGGCATCAACAACATCACCAGCACGAACCATTAACATAATTTTACGAGGCGTTTCTAGCTTCTCAACTAGCTCTTCTAAAGAATAAGCCCCTACAATGTTAGTTCCTTTTGCTGGACCTTCTAAAAATTCATCTACTTTTGCCGCGGTTCGGTTATGAGCAACTACTTTAAAACCATGATCGTTCATATTTAAGATAAGGTTTTGGCCCATTACTGCTAAGCCGATTACACCGATATCACCTTTCATATATTTCTCCAAAATTTGTATTGTGCAAGCACTCTATTTATTAAATGATTTGCGCTGCTGCATCTAAATCTAAAAACCACTCAGTTCGACCCATGGTTGATTGGATCTTTGCTGCCGGATAGGACAACTGTTCTGCTGGTGTTGTATTAATCTCGTGTACGATGTCTGCCTTGCCTTTACCTAAAACTAAATAGCTAATACGTTTTGCGGCTTGCAATACTTTGGCTGTTTTTGAAACTCGACGCTGACCTGACTCTGGATGAATCGCGACAAGAGTAAGATTTGAATCACTATAATCGGTAACGTTTGGAAATAAAGAGGCCGTATGACCATCAGCTCCAACACCTAATAGGATCCAATCAAATACTGGAATACCGTCTTGTTGCGGAATGACATCACGCATTTCTTGTGCAAAACGAATCACTTCTTTTTCTGGGTCATTTTCACCTTGAATTCGGTGAATATTCTCTTCAGGAATTGTGATATGTGAAAACAACAACTCGTTCGCTTCGCCATAATTACTTTCTGTATCATCCGGTGCAACACAACGTTCATCCCCCCACCAAAAATGGAGGTTATCCCATTGAATAGACTTTGCGTATGATTCAGATGCTAACAATGAAAACAGCATCTTAGGCGTACTGCCACCAGAAAGTGATACATGCACTGGTTTACCTTGCTCACTTAACGCTTTTAATTCATCAGCAAGGCTAACCACAACTTGTTCCGGTGTTTGAAATATTTGATGATTTATCATAATTCACAATAATCCGTATCAGTTAAGTTTTTACAAGGAAAGCGCCATGCTCGATTGTCTCGCTCTAACAATTGATCCGCTTCTTTTGGCCCCCACGTTCCACAAGCGTAGCCAAATAGTGATTGAGGATCTTGCTTAAAATCTAGTATCGGTTGCACAAACTTCCAACATGCATTTACCGCATCACTGCGAGCAAAAAGTGTTGCGTCACCGTTTAGCGCATCTAAGAGTAATCTCTCGTATGCCGTTAACATGGTTGTTTCAGTTAATGACTGATAATGAAAATCCATTGATACGTCTTTTACTTTAAAGCCAGAACCCGGCTCTTTTAAACCAAAACGCATTTGGATCCCTTCATCAGGTTGAATTCGGATCACTAATTTGTTTTCTGGCGCATTTGCTGCAAACGCTGGGTGCGGTGTTTTCTTAAAGTGAACAACAACCTCAGTGACACGAGTTGGAAGGCGCTTACCAGTACGAACATAAAAAGGAACCCCATTCCAACGCCAGTTGTTAATGAACATTTTCAAACCAACGTACGTTTCTGTTCGTGAATCATCAGCAACGCCATGTTCATCACGGTAACTTGGTAAGAACTTACCTCTTACTTCAGACTCAGTGTATTGACCCAAAACGAGGTTATTTCTTAAATCATCATCTGAAATAGGTTGTAAACTTTTCAGCACTTTTGCTATTTCATCACGCATTGCATCTGCATTTATCGCTGAAGGTGATTCCATACCAACCATTGCCAATACTTGTAACAGATGATTTTGAAACATATCACGCATAGCACCAGAGCCATCGTAATAACCACCACGCTCTTCTACACCTAAAAACTCTGAACCTGTGATCTCTACGTATTCAATGAAATTACGGTTCCACAGAGGTTCAAACATCACGTTAGAAAATCGTAATACCAATAAGTTTTGAACCGTTTCTTTACCTAAATAATGATCAATACGGTAGATTTGATGCTCTTCAAAATGCTTATGAATATCTTTACCTAATTGCAATGCAGAAGCTAAATCGTAGCCAAAAGGTTTCTCAATGATTAAACGCTTCCAGCCATTTGATTCATCATTCAAGCCATGAGCAGCTAAGCATGATGGGATTACACCATAAAGACTTGGTGGTGTTGCTAAATAAAAAAGCGTATTTTGCTGTTCTAGTTGATATTTTTCAGCTAATAAATCTAACTTTGTCACCAACAGACCATAGTCTTGAACGTCTGAAGTGTTCAACGCTTGATAATGCAAATGCTCACAAAACTTAACTAATGTTTCAGGATCTGTTTTCTCCATTTCTTGCAGAGAATTCTTCATTTTTTCTCGATATGACTCGTCATCATATTGAGTTCGGCTAACGCCTAAAATAGAGAAAGAATCAGAGAGTTGATTGCTAGCGTATAAATGATATAGAGCGGGGATAAGCTTTCGGTACGTGAGATCACCAGAAGCCCCAAAAATTACAATGGTATTGTTGTCCGATATTGTCATTATTTTTCTATCCGGTAGACATCAAAGTATTTATCTATAATAGAAACAATAACGTAATTTTACTAATCAATTTTAGTTATTATATTGATAGGCAAAACCGAACGATCAAGTGCCCATAATTAAACTGCGGCTTTTATCCTAAGTTAATGACATTAATTTTTAGGAAGATGCCAATGATCAAAAGAAACTTCTACCGGCATGCCTTCAACCCATTCATGTTCGAGTAACCCACCGACAAAGGTTATTTTTACTTTCAGTAATGCTTTTGTTCCTTCAAATGGTTTTGCTAACTGCGCTGGAAGTTTCGACGTTAATCCTATAGAGGATGAAACCCTTGCATCCACTTTTTTACCATTAGGTAGAGTCACGGTGACAAGAGTTCCTAATGTCGCCTTCTCAATATGTTTGGGTTCTAAATAACTAATCACATAAGGAGCAACATCAGGTGATATCGTAACGAGAGGATCACCTACATTAACCTGTTGTCCCAATAAGGTATTAATATCAATAACCACTCCCATATAAGGTGCAGTTATAAGCAATTCATTTATTTGGTTTTTTTTAGTTGTTAGGCTTTGATTTAGTTGCCTTGTTACTTGTGCTATCCCACCAGCAACTAACCTTTGCTTTTGCGCAATTTTAGCTTGGTTTAATGCGATGTAAGCATTAGTTAAGTTATTTTGAGCTGTATTATAAAGCCCAATAATCGAAGCATAATCAACTTGTGATACTTTTCCCTCATTGGCATATTTATCATAATTTCCTTTAATTGTTCTAATTTTTGCTAAATTCAATTTAGCTGCACTAATTGCAGAGATATAAGGTGAAAAATCCTCGGTTATTTTTTCTTTCTTCTCATACGCCAACATCTCCAGTTCATTTTCAATGAAAGCAATTTCTTCCTCTAAAACTGGCGTTTCTAATGTTATCAACAGTTGTTCTTCTAATACAAACTCGCTGTCTTTAACATCAATCACATCGACGATACCAGATTGAGTCGCTGTTATTACGACAGGACCCGTCGTTATTATCCCAAGCGCAGTCGTAAATAAATGCAGCTTAGCGAACGTATAAATCATGAAGATAATTGGGCTAAAAATGATAGCTAAGATCAAATACCATCGTATACGATAACCGCCCCGCTTCTCGCTACCATACATCACTTTCATTCCTTTTTCTGATGTGGGATTTTTCTTTTTATCTAAATGAAATTTAACGTCCATAATCACTAAAACCTTTTTCCGCGTTTAAGTACCCACCATGGAGCCATGCTAGATTCTTCATGACTTCGCCTAACGACTTCATTTATCATTGAAAATGCGGTTACCACTCGCATAAATAAGGCATAAAAAGGATAAATAAATAACCATAAAATCATTTCACGGTCTTCTTTTATCCGTTCTGAAATTAGAAACATATAAACCAAAAATGTGATTATTACAAAAACCAAATAGACAACATATAAACAACTCAACACTGCTAAGACAACAGTGGTGGGATAAAAAAGAAATAAATAGATATTAAATAACGTAATTAGAATCGGGAAAAGTACCGCTTGAAGAACCCCGTAGCAGAGTAGATATAAAAAACTTGGCCAACCCAAGAGCTTAGGATTCAACCCTTGCTTATGTTTTCTTAAATAAAGAAACAGAAGATCCCCATCCCAACGTAGTCGCTGATCTATTAATGTTTTAAAAGTATCAGGGACATCGGTATGCCCTATTGCGCGCGGTGAAAAATTCAACTCAAGATTTGGGTACCGTTTTTTATATTGCTTTAATCTCATCGTCAAATCTAAATCTTCTGCGGTGTGAGTATCCCAACCACCCACCTGTTTTAATATTGGCTTTCTAAACGCACCAAACGCACCTGATATATTATTAAGTAAACCCCATGTTGCCATTCCTGTTTTACTGGTTTGCATTGACATCATGTACTCTAGTGCCTGCATTTTAGTCCAGAAACTATCGTTATGATTTCTAACCCTTAATGCTCCACCACATGCGATTACATCTTGAGAGTGGAAAGATTTGGCCATTTTAAGTGCCATATCATTATCAAAAGATGTATCACCATCAACATTAATAATAAGATTATATCTTGCCTCTGATAACCCTGTATTTAATGTCGATACTCTTCCTCCTCTCTGCCATTTTGGTAATAATCTGACTGTTTTATTTCTTCGAGATAATGACTTTTGCTTTGAATTGGCTACATATTTCATCGCTGAGGCATAGGTGTATTTATTTTGTTTAGCACCATCAATAACAATCAGTATTTCTATTGGACTCGGATATATTTGCTCAAGTAAGGTATTGATTGTTTTTTCAATTCCATGGCCTTCAGAATAACAGGTGATAATGAAGCTTATAGGAGGGTAAGTCGTCTCTGTTATCTGATTGTCTTTCCATGACCAATGTAAAACACCAATAAAGACAAACAACAACAGTGGTACTTCCACAATCAACATAATAGGTAAAAAGGTAGCAATAAGCTCCCAATAATTAGTTAATGTCCCTAAAATTAAGGTTAGTACATGCTGGAACTCACTCATCGTCAACCCCATCCAATACACCATTTAACCAAGTCAATGCACTATGAGTTAATGACTTAGCAGGAAGTGACCAAGCATAAATATGTAATGTAATTAAATCCGATTCAATGTCCGCTGAAATATCAGCGATTTTTTTCTCAATAATACCAATAGAGTCAATCGGCGTTATCGGCATTAAAAGCAACATTAATTCAGAACTGTACTGACAACAAATATCGGTATCTCTTAATAAACCATTAAAATGGTTGGATATCTCAGCAATAAGTTGTAAACGTTTAACTTCACCAAATGTCTGAGAGAAATCATCAACGCCTGACAGTTTAACTCCAACTAAAAGATGGCTTTGCTTATGTCTTATCGCAAGTTTATTAACCCATACCAATAAATTATGAAATGAGTTTTTATCGATTAGGCTATTTAACGTAAGCGCTTGTTCAACGGGTCTTCCCCCATAAAGCATAAGATCTTTAACTTGCTCGCCGACCTTAAACTGACTGATAGGACGAGCAATAAGGTTATTCACTTCATTAATAGTAAAACACGATAGACAACGAGCTCGAACAAGAGATTCGGAGAAGGCGAGTTGGCAATCCCCACATTTATAGAGTTCTAATGGCCTATCATAATCAACGCCAATATGACGTAATTGAGTAAAACAATTAGGACACGCTAATATACTTTGCTTTAAGAAGTGCTCTTCTCTATCAACTTTCCCGCAAGTAAAACAATGTAATGATGTCGACTCCTCAATATTAGTACTTTTACAATCAGGACAAGTTTCAATATAGTTTAAATGCCCACTATGACAAAAAGTACATAGTCTAATTTTATCTATGGTTTTTTCTTTTTCTAAATACCCTCTTTTTTCTTCTAATTGTAAATAATGGTAAGGTTCATAATCGTCACCAAAATAACACGCTAATAAAGGATAAAAATACAGATCAGTTCGTTCACTTTGACATAAAGGCAATAGTTTACGATCAGCCCCAAGCCATAACCAAGCGAGTAATTTATCAATGGGGGCTTCTTTAACAAGGGTCAGTTTATGTAAATGCCGTTGCCATTGTTCATCAAGATTGGAAGGTTCAAAGACGCCATCAGATAAATACGGGCTCAAGGTACTTTCTTGTAGAACATAGATGGTACAATTCCAAACTGAATAATCAGAATGCAATGTCTTAAGTATCTGGTTTTGCTGCTTTGGATTTAAGCAAAGTATAAGAATTGATGGGGTTAATAATGTTAATTCTTCTAAGTTATTAATATATATTAGCGTCAGTTCATTACTCGTAATAGGAATATCATTACCAATGGCATACGCTGATATATGGTTATTTTTTTCTATCTCCATACAATAACTCCATAAAGTATTTATACCATTACAAACCTCAGTGCTCTCCTCCAACAAAATACAGATACTTGTAATTATTATTTTATAAGTATAGTGAAGTATTTTTCTTTAGCACAAAAAAAACCATTTAATTAATTTTCAAACAAAACAGTCTGAATAATAATTAAACGGTCTCTAGTTACGCACAAATACAATTAACAATACCACCATTTAAGTGATCGTTACTTGGCGCTTAATACCTCTGCGGGATGCAATCGACTTGCTCTTCTGGCTGGATACCATGTCGCAATGGCACTTAAAATAATGGCCGTTCCCGTTACGATAGCCACATCACTCCACACTAATTCTGATGGTAAAAAGTCAACAAAATAGATATCACCGGATAAAAACTGGTGCCCTATTAGTGACTCTACCCCCTTAATCATGGGCGTTAAATTTAATGCCACAAATGAACCAAGAGCTGAACCCGCTAAGCTGCCTGTTACTCCCGAGAAGATCCCTTGGCATACGAAGATACGTTTAATTAACCCATCATTCGCGCCCATGGTTCTTAATATAGCAATGTCTCCAGAGCGATCTTTTACTGCCATCATTAACGTAGACACAATATTAAAACAGGCAACTCCAATCACTAAAACCATGACAAGGTACATAATAGAACGTACTAATTGAATGTCTCGGTATAGATAGCCATACTTTTGAATCCAACTGCGCAAGTAAACATATTCAGTTAGTGTTCCACCGACTTCTCTAACAATATCTTGAGCATTAAGAACGCTGCTCACTTGCAGTGACACACCAGTGACGCTGTCACCTAAATTGATATATTGCTGTGCATCTTTTAGAGGAACAATCGCTAAACCATGATCAACTTGCCCACCCAATGAGAGTAAACCCACTACTTGCAGTCGTTGCCTCTTTGGTGAACGCAGCTGCTTATCGCTATTTTCATCCGGGATCATCGCCGTGATCCAATCGCCAACCTTAACATTTAAAGTATCAGCTACACCTTTACCTAAAATCACACTTTGGTGATCCGCTTCAAATTTTTCCCAAGCGTCTTTATCTATGAATTGAGGTAACTTAGACACCGAAGCTTCTAATAAAGGCTCAACCCCTCTAACTTCAACCGCTTTTAGTTTACTGCCTCTTTCTAATAACGCCGTAAACCGAACATAAGGTGCAGCACCCGTTACTTTAGGGTGTTGTTTGGCTTGGCTCATCATAGTTTGCCAATCATCAATTGGTCGTTTGACGCCTTCAAGCTCTGCATGAGGAATAACAGACAATACACGATTTTGTAACTCTCGTTCAAAACCATTCATCGCAGAAAGGCCGATGATAATAACGGCAACACCGATAGCGATACCAAGGGTTGATGAGATAGAAATGAACGACACCATTTTATTACGCTGCTTTGCACGAGCGAAACGACTACCAATAAAAAGAGAAAGCGGTGAAAACATTACGCCTCCTGCTCTTGATTACTGTTTGAGCGAATCGTTTCTGTAATAAATCGACCATCTTGCATACTTAACTGTTTATCTAATTTTCCAGCTAATTCATTATCATGCGTAACAACTAAAAAGGCAGTGCCTGATTCTTGGTTCAATTCTCGCATTAAATTATAAATATCTAATGCTGTTTTATGATCCAAGTTACCTGTTGGTTCATCAGCAAGAACTAAAGCAGGCTTGTTGACTAACGCACGTGCAATCGCCACACGTTGACGCTCACCACCTGACAGTTCAGAAGGACGGTGTTCAATCCGATGAGCAAGTCCGACTTTCTCAAGCAACTCTGTCGCTCTTCTCGCCGCTTCTTTCTTATTGACCCCGCCGATAAGTAACGGCATTGCGACATTTTCTAACGCACTAAAATCAGAAAGAAGGTGGTGGAATTGGTATACAAAACCAATGTGTTGATTACGGATCTTAGCTTGTTTATTAGCACTGAGTTTAGTCAATTCATGTTCTTGAAAGCGAACGGTACCGCCAGTTGGTTCATCAAGAGCGCCAAGAATATGTAGTAGCGTACTTTTACCAGAGCCTGATGACCCAACAATCGCCACCAATTCGCTCTCATTAATCTGAAAATCAACCCCTTTTAGCACTTCAGTTTCCATTGTTCCTTCTTGGTAAACCTTATGAATACCCTGACAAACTAATAATGGCTTACTCATATCTTAATGCCTCTGCTGGTTGTACGACTGCCGCTCGATAAGATGGGAATACAGTCGCTAATAAACTTAATAAAATTGCTAGAATAATCACTACACAAACTTGCAACGGTTCAACCTGTGCAGGTAAAGAGCCACCAACGGTAAATAGAGACAGACCAAATGTAGAAAGAATAACGTTAATATTACTGGCAAACAGTACACCTAACGCCCCCCCAACAAGCGACCCAATCACCCCACTACTTGCACCTTGCACCATAAAAATAGAAAGTACTTGATTACTTGTCATACCTTGTGTTTTTAATATCGCGACTTCAGCTTGCTTCTCCATCACCACCATAATAAGTGCAGAGATAATGTTAAATGCAGCAATGGCAACAATCAGACCAAGCATTAGGCCCATCATATTTTTTTCCATTTTTACCGCTTGGAATAATTCACCGCGCTGATCACGCCAATCACTCCATGTCATATCATTTTCTAAAGGCAGCTTTGCTAATTCAGTCACCTGGAACGGGTCGTCAAAAAATAAGCGCCACCCTGTAATATTGCCTTTTTTTAGCTTCATCAATCGAGCGGTATCTTGAATGTTCGCCACCATTAACTGGCCATCAACATCAGAACCTGTATTAAATACACCAACAATTTTAAAATTACGTTGACTTGGAATACGCCCTAATGGTGTATATTGGCTGGCATTGGTCACCATAATACGCACAGTGTCACCATACCTAACATTCAACTCACGCGCTAATTTTGAACCTAAGAAAATGCCATATTCACCGGCTTTAAGCTGGCGCACATTACCTGAAACTAATTCATAAGCAATAGGATCATATTCATTAGGGTCAATCCCGACGAGTATTCCTGCACTTAAACCTTGAGCACTTTGTATGATAGCTTCGCCACGAACAACCGGGGTAACTTGAGTGACATGAGGTAAACTTGCGACGTAATTTCTTTCATCATCTGATGGTGTGATTTGATCATCAGCACTTGAAATCACCGCTTGTGGTAATACCCCTAAAATACGATCTTTTAGTTGTGCTTCAAAACCATTCATTACAGATAACACCGTCACTAAAGACAACACTCCAATGGTGATACCTGCTGTAGACATATAAGAGATAAAACGGCTGAATCTATCGCCCGAACGCCCTCTTAAGTATCGCAATCCTATAAACACTGATACTGGATGAAACATAAACTCTCTCAATCACACTTATTACAAGCTATAACAATGTTTTCATTCTATCACGTAAAATACTGGTATTTATTCCTTTTTTTACTCTACTCTTACTCAAAGTTACATATTAAACACTTGCTGATACCCAGTGACTTCGCCATAATCAGAGAATAATAATAAATAAAGGGACACTTATGTCACATGATGAATACTTTTCAGTTCATTACGATTTAACCATCAATGTTGAGCCTCTTGCTTTAGACACGACACTACCTGATACAGTAACGTTTGAACGCGAGATCCCTGCACCATTTCGAGTTGCCCAAGAATGTAGCTCACTCGATGATGTTTCTGAAAACGAACTTTCTTTCTTAAAATTAGATGACGGTAAACGTTTAGCTAATTACCTTAATAATCAAAATCAAAAACTCAATTTATTGCTCTCTTATCTGTTAATTCAACAAGATAATAAAACTTATCGTCATAAAACAGTCTCATTTGGAGCAAGTAAGTTCACCTACGAAAGTAAGGTCGCGTTAACTCTTACTCAAAAAGCCAAAGTAAAACTGTTCCTTGAGCATCCACCTTCTGCAATTTATTGCTATGCTCAAGTAACACAATGTACTCAGACTGATACTGGGTATACGATTGAGATGAGTTATGATCTCCTTCGTGATATTGACCAAGATTTACTGATCAAAGCCGCGCTGTTCCAGCAACAAAAAGTGCTAAAACTTCGCGCCCTAGAACGAAACTTAACCTAATAACTGAATATCCTGATGCCTATAAAAAACTTACTGTCATTAACATTACCGACAAAAGCGAACGACACTCGTTCTGTTGGTAACTTAACGGGTTCTTCTCTAGCACTTGCAATTGCAGAGATTGAGCAACAACACACTGGTCCTGTCGTGGTTGCGGTTACTGAGCCGCAATTGGCGTTTCGTTTACAAAATGAAATTAACCAATTTAGCCAACATTCAGTAGAGGTTTTTCCTGATTGGGAAACCCTTCCTTACGACAGTTTTTCTCCGCATCAGGACATCATTTCTGACCGTTTATCACGCCTATATCATTTGCCTCAGCAAAAAGATGGCACGCTAATCGTTCCTGTTAGTACCTTATTGCAACGTCAATCACCGCAATCTTTCTTACACAAGCACGCATTAGTTGTAAACGTCGGTGATCACCTATCGTTTGATAAGCTAAAATTACAGCTAGAAAAATCCGGTTATTTACACGTTGACCAAGTAATGAGTCACGGTGAATACGCAAGCCGAGGTTCTATTCTTGATTTATTCCCTATGGGTAATGCACACCCGTATCGTATCGACTTTTTTGATGATGAAATTGACACCATTCGTCAATTTGACCCTGATAACCAACGTACTATTGAAGAAGTAAAATCAATCAACCTACTGCCTGCGCATGAGTTTCCAACCGATGATGTAGCGATTGAAGATTTCCGTATTCGCTGGCGCCAACGCTTTGATGCACGTCGTGAGCCAGAGTCGGTTTATCAACAGATCAGCAAAGGCGCTTGGCCTGCGGGTATCGAATATTGGCAACCGCTGTTCTTTGATGAAACGGAAACTTTGTTTGATTACCTGCCAGATAACACATTACTGGTTACTATTGGTGATATAGAAAAAGCAGCCAATGATTTCTTAGCCGATGCTGAATACCGCTATGATCAACGTCGAGTGGATCCATTACGCCCTCTTCTTCCAGTAAATGAGCTGTGGCTTCAAACGACGGATATGTTTGGTTTATTCAAACAATACCCACGAGTTAAGTTATCTAAAGAAGCCGAAATAGAAAAAGCAGGTCGATTTAATCCTGATTTATTAGAATTACCAGAGATTGCAATTCAGCACCAAAATAAAGAACCCTTCGCTCAATTTCGTCAATTCTATGAGAAATTCAGTGGTCAGGTTATCTTCTCTGTTGAATCTGAAGGTCGTCGTGAAGCGTTACTTGAATTACTAGCTCGTATTAAGTTAAAGCCAGCTATTTGTAATTCAATGACTGACGCGGTTACGCACAAAAATAAAGCAACTTTAGTTATTGGCTCGGCTGAACACGGCTTTATTCTTCAAAATCCATGTGTTGCCTTTATTTGTGAAAGCGATTTACTGGGTGAGCGAGTAATTCAACGTCGCCGTCGTGGTGATAACAAATCAATCAACAGCAATACACTAATCCGTAACTTAGCTGAACTGAAAATTGGACAGCCAGTCGTTCATATCGATCACGGTATTGGACGTTACATGGGGCTTCAAACATTAGACGTTGGCGATATGCCAGCTGAATACATGATGTTAGAATACCTAAACGAAACTAAGCTGTATGTTCCTGTCTCTTCTTTAAATCTCATTAGCCGATACTCTGCGGGCGCAGACGATTCAGCACCAATCAGTAAATTAGGCAGTGAAACGTGGAGTAAAGCCCGTCGTAAAGCGGCTGAAAAAGTGCGCGACGTGGCCGCTGAATTACTTGATGTCTACGCAAAGCGCGCCATTAAACCTGGTTTTGCCTTTAAGCAAGATCGTAATGCTTACGCTGATTTCAGATCAAGCTTCCCGTTTGAAGAAACACACGACCAAGAAATAGCCATTAACGATGTATTATCTGATATGTGCCAAGCCAAAGCAATGGATCGCCTCGTGTGTGGTGACGTTGGTTTTGGCAAAACAGAAGTGGCAATGCGTGCAGCATTCTTAGCAACGCACAATGAAAAGCAAGTGGCAGTATTAGTTCCTACCACTCTACTTGCGCAGCAGCATTTTGAGAATTTCCGAGATCGTTTTGCTAACTTCCCAATTCGAGTGGAAGTGTTGTCTCGCTTTAAATCCGCCAAAGAGCAAAAAGACATATTAGCTGCCACTGCGGAAGGGAAAGTGGATATCCTAATCGGCACACACAAATTACTGCAAGACAGTATCAAGTTTGAAGATCTTGGCTTACTGGTTGTAGATGAAGAACACCGCTTTGGTGTGCGTCAAAAAGAAAAAGTCAAAGCGATGCGCTCGGACGTTGATATTCTAACGTTAACGGCAACGCCAATTCCAAGAACGTTGAATATGGCAATGAGTGGAATGCGTGATTTATCCATCATCGCCACACCACCGGCTCGTCGATTAGCAATTAAAACCTTTGTGCGTGAAAAAGCGGATGACGTGATCAAAGAAGCGATTCTTCGTGAGATCAAACGTGGTGGGCAAGTGTATGTTCTGCATAACAATGTAGAAACGATTCAGAACGCCGCTGAAGAGATTGAAAAACTGATCCCTGAGGCTCGAGTTACCTTAGCTCATGGTCAAATGCGCGAACGTGAATTAGAACGCATCATGGGTGATTTTTATCATCAGCGGTTCAATGTTCTCGTTTGTACAACGATTATTGAAACCGGTATTGATGTTCCAACTGCCAACACCATTATCATGGATCGCGCCGATAAGCTCGGTTTAGCACAACTACACCAATTACGTGGTCGTGTAGGTCGCTCACACCATCAAGCTTATGCGTATTTATTAACCCCACACCCAAAATCTATTAGTAAGGATGCCGTTAAACGTTTAGATGCTATCGCATCTCTTGAAGATTTAGGGGCCGGTTTTACTCTAGCAACACACGATTTAGAAATTCGTGGCGCTGGTGAATTACTGGGTGATGGTCAAAGTGGTCAGATACAATCTGTCGGTTTTACCCTTTACATGGAAATGCTAGAGCAAGCGGTAGAAGCATTAAAAGAAGGCAGAGAGCCTTCACTTGATGACCTATTACGTGAGCAAACAGAAGTAGAACTGCGCTTGCCTGCATTAATTCCAGAAGATTACATTCCGGATGTAAACACGCGTTTATCTTTATATAAGCGAATTGCGAGTGTGACAAGCAATGGTGAATTAGATGAACTTAAAGTAGAAATTATCGATCGCTTTGGATCATTACCAGAAGCAACTCAAACTCTACTGGTTAGTTCAGAAGTTAAAATGCTTGCTGCGTCATTAAAAGTGAAGAAATTAGAAGCACATGGTAATGGTGGTTATATTGAATTTGAACCTACCGCTGACATAAACCCTATGTTCCTTGTGTCATTATTGCAAAAAGATCCAACCGGTTTTGCGCTAGATGGCCCAACCAAGGTTAAATTTATAAAAGACTTAACTGAGAGACAAGTGCGAATTAAATACGTAATGGACTTGCTCAAATTGTTTTACGAAAATAGAATCTAACTATTAGATTTAAATAATAAGAAAATACTAATTTTTGGTCTTGATTATGGACAACCAAGACTTTAAAGAACCATTTCACTGGAGTTTGAATGAAAAAAATAATTTATGCGTTAATTTTACTGGCAAGCTGGCCTTCTTTTGCTCGTCAATTTGACGTCGAAGTCATCATTTTTAAACGCAATGTAGAGCCATCTTCTTATCAAGAATCTTGGCCTGACATTCTTGCGCCTATCAATTTAGATCGTGCTTTCTCATATCGCGATAAAAAGATGATGAACAGTAATGGTGCATCACTACTTCCTTCTGGCTACTACAAGTTAAATGAAGCTTATACTAAACTGCAAAATCACGCTGGATTTAAGCCGTTAGTACATGTTGCTTGGCGCCAAGGTGATTCAGGCTCATCTCGTTCTCCTATTTTCCATATTCAAGCAGGACAAGATTTCTCTGATCGTTTTGTTGCTGATGGTCGAACGATTGAAGATGCAAACGCTGATTTATCACTGGTTCCTTTAGACGCACCAAAACCTGCGCTTATTGAAGGCTCAGAAACTCTTGAGGCAGATACAACAGTAGCAACACCATCTTCTGGCCCTCTTCTTGAGTTAGATGGAACAATGCAAGTTTACGTTCAACATTACCTATACGTAAATACGATTTTAGATCTTAAAGTTCCTGGTCAACACGAATTTATCGTCAGCACACCAAAAGAAGAAAAAGACGTTATTACAGAAACAACCTCTACTTCTTCTGACGAAGTAACAACCACGGAAACCGCAGAACTGTCTACTGAATCGACAGCAATTGAAGATCCAAATGCGGATGTTCAGTTAGGCCATTTAGAAGACGTAACTCCGGAAACTGAAATTAAAGAGTTTTTAAAATCTTACCGCATGGAAGAAAGACGTAAAATGCGCAGTGGTGAAACTCACTATATTGATCACCCACTAATGGGCATGATCATCCAAGTGCGTAAAGTATAACATCGTAATTTCTTTACATAGTTTTACTAAATAGGACAACAATTGTTGTCCTATTTTATTTCTACTTTTTTAAAATCATGCTATTTTCACTCGAAATAATAACCTATGAGAATTCACATGAAATCCATTATCAAACCATTGTTACTTGTTCTTTCTTCAGCTCTTTTTTTAACAGCATGTGGCGATACTAACGAACCAAAAGAAGGCGTTCAATATGAAGTGCTTTCTACCACATTACCTACAGATTCAATTGCACCAGTAACTGAAGTTTTTGCCCTATCTTGTGGCCACTGCCGTAACATGGAAAACTTTTTACCTGTGATCAGCCAAGAAGCAGGCACTGATATCAGTAAAATGCACATAACGTTTAACCAATCCGCTCATGTTGCTGCTATGTTCTACTACGCAGCAGAAATGCAGGTAGAAGGCACTCCTGACCACGCGTTTATGGAAGACTTATTTGCAGCAACACAAATGGGTGACGGAACCACACTGACTCAACAGCAAGAAGCATACTCCACAGCATTTACCTCTCGAGGCCTAACAAGTCCTTACGAATTTAATGAAGAGCAGCGTGATATTCTGATCAAAAAAGTAGATAATGCAAAAATGCTTTCTGAGCAATCAGGTATCAGTTCTGTTCCAACTTTTGTAGTTAACGGCAAATACAACGTGTTAATTGGTGGTCATGACGATCCTAAGAAAATCGCTGAAACTATCCGTTACCTACTAGAAAAGTAATTAACTAATATCAATAGAGATAAGTCATTATTACTTATCTCAGTTGGTGTCTATATAAGGAAATATTGTGTCTAAAATCATCATCACTATTGCATTTATCGTTCTTGGTTATATGTTGTTTCAACACTTTGTAAACAACCCAAAAGCTGCAAAAGAAAACATTGAACTTGGAAATGCATTTTTAGCTGAAAATGCAACTAAAGAAGGCGTTCAGACAACGGCATCAGGTCTTCAATACTTAGTACTTGAAGAAGGTACGGGCACTGAGCACCCTACAGCAAAAAGCAAAGTAAAAGTGCATTACCACGGTACAACAATTGACGGTAATGTATTTGATAGCTCAGTAGAGCGTGGTGAGCCAATTGAATTTGGCTTAGGACAAGTAATCAAAGGTTGGACGGAAGGTGTTCAATTGATGGTTGTTGGCCAAAAGATGCGTTTCTTTATTCCAAGTAACTTAGCTTATGGTAATCGCTCTGCAGGCTCTATCCAGCCGGGTTCAGTTTTGATTTTTGAAGTTGAATTATTAGATTTTAAATAATTATTTCTAAATTGAAAATTATAGAATGGCTAATCCTTTGATTAGCCATTTTTTCATCTTAACTGTCTAGAATTTTTTACGCATAACTATCGTAAAATCTTCATCTGAATAATCTTTAATTAACTGGCTGTTTGGGCAGAAGCTTAAACAGTAATTAAGCACTTGTTCTGGATCATGAGCTTCTAATAATCGGCCATTCTTAACGTATTTACTATCTAGCAAGTTAAAAATGGCAGCCTCTTCCGCTTTTTCATACATATCGCGGATAACTTTAGCATGATAGGTTTTGTTTCTCGCACGGTAATTTAACGATCCACTCGCCACTACGATATCGGCATTAGGTAATTTTCCAGAAGAAAAATCCCCTTTAATAAATTCACAATTACCTTGCTGCTCAAACTGTTTCTTGGCTTGTTTAATAAAACTTGATTGTTGATCAATCCCAACATAAGACTTCACACGACAACTCATGTCCAAGAAGGTTTTAAGATCACCATAGCCGCAACCTAAATCAAGTACGCGCTTATTCTCAAAACTCAATGCATTCGCTATCGTTTTAAAACGTAAAAACTGAGACTCAGTCGAATTCCAGCCTAAACTTCTCGCGTGATCACCTGAGAATTGTTTTTGTCTTTCATCATGAAAAAGGCGAATCGTCAGCCTATCTAATAAATGCACGTCGTTACCTGCTCTGTCTTTATTTTCAGAGAGTGTACTCCTACCCGCTCTGCTTTTCACCCGCTTAACGTTACCTACACCGTATAAATATTATTAAATTATTTTAGATAGATGCCCCCCCCTCTTTGACGCGTAGTATCTTCTCAAAACTGGACATTTAATGGTCAATAATTGCTCTTTTGATCACAACTCCATTACACTCTACCTTGTCTTAACCAATAAAAAAGATTATCTATTTGTATATACATATTAACTTATCCGTTAATTTACATAGGCAGATGCTCATGGATAGAATTTTTACGAATCTTAACCTAGTCACAATGAAGACAGATCTGTTTAACCAAAACGCTGGCTATCAAGTTATCCAAGATGCAATGGTAGGCGTAACAAATGGAAAAATTGAATACGTTGGCCACTCTTGCCCCGAGATATTTCACGGTCATCCTGATGTTATTGATTGTGGTAATGCTTTAGTCACACCTGGGTTCATTGATTGTCATACGATTGATATGTCCGTTTGGCACGGCAGAGTTGATTCCGAAGATGGTGAGTTCGGTTTACGTTGGCATCAAAAAATAACGCCTTTAACTCACTCATCTATCCATGGGATCACCCTTATTGGCTTTGCGTGTGACGAAGGCGTTTCTCGTAACAAAGGTCGTGTTGGTGGGCATCGTAGTCAAATGGACGCCGCATTAGGCTATCGTCATTTATTAGCACAACATAGTGAGATTGGTTTATCACATCAATGCTGTGAACGAGTACAAGATCCCTATTCACTGCGTTGTCAGCCTCAAGTGATGGGCGCGTGTTTACAACAGATCAGAAACTCTGCCGATACATTAGAGATAGAATCAAACTCTGTATCGGATAATCCTTTAGTCTTTGCAGAAGATGGCGACATTATCTCTGGCGGTAACTTTCATGCAGAGCCTGTCGCAATGGCTGCGGATAATCTAGCGTTAGCCATTGCAGAAATTGGCAGTTTGTCTGAACGTCGAATGGCACTCCTCATTGACAGTGGGTTAAGTAAATTACCGCCATTTTTAGTGGATAACGGCGGAGTAAACTCAGGTTTCATGATCGCGCAAGTCACCGCAGCGGCATTAGCCAGTGAAAACAAAAGCCTTGCTCACCCTGCTTCTGTTGATAGTTTACCAACGTCTGCAAACCAAGAAGATCACGTATCAATGGCAACCTTTGCAGCCCGTCGTTTAGGGGATATGGCCGAAAATACACGCGGGATATTAGCCGTCGAACTGCTCGCTTCGGCTCAAGGGTTAGATTTCAGAGCTCCAAACAAAAGCTCAGAAAAAATAGAACAAGCAAAAGCTATGCTGCGTGAACGTGTCGATTTTTATGACAAAGACCGTTATTTCGCACCAGACATTGCCAAAGCAAACGCCCTATTGCTAGAGGCTACATACAATCAACTAATGCCTGAATCATTATTGCCAAGTATTTGATTTTATAAATAACAGATAAACTTAGCCCTTATTTAAACCGAAGTCGATTCGCTAATAAGGGCTTTTTTCTACTATCTTCTTTCTGAATTTGTGTCTTGCTCTATAATCAGTACAATGACCAATCAATACTTACTGAGCACCTCATAATCATGCCAACCCCTTCTCTTTCAAAACAGCTTTTTCAAATGACATGGCCAATGATGTTTGGTGTACTTTCTTTAATGAGCTTTCAATTAGTCGACAGTGCCTTCATTGGACAACTAGGTATTTTACCCCTTGCAGCTCAAGGTTTTACCATGCCATTACAAATGGTAATTATTGGCCTGCAAGTTGGGTTAGGCATAGCAACGACAGCCGTTATTGCCCGAGTTCTTGGCGCCCAACAACCTCAAAAAGCAAAACAATTAGGCGGATTAGTCATAATTCTGGGTGCCGTAATGGTATTCACTATGTGCTTGGTTATTTGGTTTTCTCGTGGGCCTATTCTCTCGTTGCTGGGAGCACAAGCCGATGTTTTCCCCGTTATTGATAGCTACTGGCCGGTTTGGTTAGCAAGCTGTTGGACTGGTGCTATGATTTACTTTGCTTACAGTGTGTGTAGAGCAAACGGAGACACCAAGTTACCCGGTTTAATGATGGTAATCACCAGTATATTAAACATGATTTTAGACCCTATTTTTATTTTTCATTTTGATCTCGGGTTAAACGGCGCAGCGTGGGCAACGATCCTTTCTTTCAGTATTGGCTTTTGTATTATTCTTCCTTCTATTTTCAAACGTCATTGGATTTCTTTTTCTTGGCATGATCTGCCAATCGCTCAATCGATTAAAGAATTGAATGCTGTTATGTCACCCGCGATGATGAGCCAATTATTGCCACCACTCTCTTCAATGATGGCGACTAAAATCATTGCAGGATTTGGCGCAGCGGCGGTTGCTGGTTGGGCAATGGCTTCTCGTATCGAATTTTTTGCTATTGTTGTTGTACTTGCGTTAACCATGTCGATTCCACCAATGGTCGGAAAGATGCTAGGCGCTAAACAGTTCGATGATATTCAAAAGCTGATCCGTATTGCCGCTAAGTTTGTATTAACGTGGCAGATCGGCCTTGCTATCTTGTTATTCATTGTAGCCAAACCCTTAGCAAACCTATTAAGCACTGACAGTAATGTAATCAGCGTTATTCAGGCCTATCTTATGTGGGTTCCGATCAGCCTCAGTTCTTTGGGTATCTGTATGTTGATGGTGTCTGTTTGTAATGCGCTTGGGGTTTCAATGCGAGCGTTAACCATTTCTATACTGCGACTTTTTGCCTGTTTCTTACCGATGATATGGCTAGGTTCAACCTTGTTTGGGTTACATGGTGTATTCATGGGTGCATTAGTGGGTAATACGATGGCAGGGATAATGGCGTGGATAATGTACAATAAAGCCGTTCATAACCTTCAAAAAAAACATAACCGCTAAGGACATAGAATGACCACCATTACGATACCAAAAAATAAACGAGATGAATTAATTCACAAATTTCAAGGCTATTTTGAACAAGAACTCGATATGGAATTAGGTCAGTTTGATGGTGAGTTTTTGTTAGATTTTATTATCAAACAAACTGGCCCTGTGTTTTATAATCAAGGCTTAGCGGATGCTCAAACAATTATCGAGCGTAAAACACAAGATATCGCTGATGAAATCTATGAGATTGAAATGATTGAGAATTAATATCACTGATGCACATCCAAATTCAGAACAAATTTTTAACTGATAAATCAACTTTAAAAGACAAAAAACCACAATCCGTTACAATTCTTATCGACAAAACTGTGATAAAAGTCTAAAATTTGAGAAAATATAACATAAACTCCATATTGTTTACGTCAATCTCAAATTTAAGAGGCTTCAATGCAATTTTCTTTAAAAAATACGTCTATACGTATTCAAATCCTATTACCTGTCATTCTTACTGCTTTGGCCTTATTTATCTCTCTCGGTTTTACCGCTTCGACTTTAGAAAAAGAACAAAATACCATAGCAAGTAATACCCATTCTTTTGTTTTTTACAAAGACCAATTAGCTAAAGTAGATGATATTATTTATCCATTACGTATCAATGCTGTTTATGCTATTTATGATGTAAATCGTCGAGATAACTTTACCAACGAATTAAGAAACAAAACCAATATTATTGATGGCTTGCTTAATGACATCGCGGCAAGAAAAACATTTGCTAGTGAAGTAAAACAAGTTAGCTCAAACATTAATGAATATGTTCAATTTTCACATAAGATTGTTGATTTCTTAAACAAGAAAGAAAGCGGCGTTACTGTTACAGATAATTATGAAACGTTGATCTCTCAATATCGAAATATTGGTAACAGCATGGTTGAATCTATCAACCACCTTTCTCAACAAGTAAATAAGTTTTCTGACACTGCCATGAAAGAAAGCTATGAGAAAAACACTCAAATTAAATTGAATGCTGGTTTCGCTATTTTAGCCGTATTTGTCATTTCAATGATTGGTGCATGGTGGTTGTCTGGCCTTATCGTTACTCCTGTTAAACAAATCCAATTAATCATACGTCGTTTAGCTGCGGGAGATTTAACTGTCCGTGCTGATGTAAATGGTGATAATGAAATTGCTGAATTAGGTAAAGATATCAATACGACAGCGATTCAACTACAAACAACGGTTGAAGCTCTTTTTCGCATTAGTGAAGATGTCGCAGCTGCATCAACAGAATTAGCAGCAGTTATGACAGAAGCTGAAACAAATTCACAAAAAGAACTCAGTGAAATAGAACAAGTTGCCTCTGCGGTAAATGAACTATCAAGCACAGCAGATAATGTAAGTGATAATGCATTATCTGCTGATAAAACAGCTCGAGATACAAGTGAACTAGCTCAAACTGGTCTTGATATTTTTACTCAAAGTAATCAAGCAAGTGAAGACATGGCGAATGCATTAACCGATGCCGCTATCGTTGTTAATCGCTTAAAAGAACAATCAGAGCAAATTAATAACGTCGTTGAAGTGATCCGTGGTGTCTCGGATCAAACTAACTTATTAGCATTGAATGCCGCAATTGAAGCGGCTCGAGCTGGTGAATCTGGCCGAGGTTTTGCCGTCGTTGCTGACGAGGTTCGCTTACTTGCTGCTCGAACTCAAGATTCAACAAAAGAAATACAAACCATTATTGAATCATTGCAAGAACAGTCAGGTCTCGCTAATGATAGTATGCAAGCAAGCCTTGATAAACTTGAATTAAATAAAGAGTTAACAACAAAAGCAAGTGACGCGTTAGTTAGTATTACGGAATCAATTACTGCGATTAATGATATGAACACTCAAGTTGCCACAGCTGCTGAAGAGCAATCTCAAGTAACTCAAGACATTAACCGTAATGTAGTAAACATGTCTGAACTGGTAAACCAAAACGTGACAGGCATTAGTCAAAGTGCAAGTGCAAGTAACGAGCTATCTCGTTTAGCTGAACAACAAAAAGAGCAATTAGCGTTCTTTAAACTATAAAGTTACTTAATAACGCGGTAAGGTAATCTCCTTGCCGCATTATCCCCACCTTCTTTATCCTAAATTAAACCTAAACACTCGCCAGAAGCATAACTAAGATCAATATTTAGAATCGCAGATACAAAGCGCTCATTATAAAGTCACCTAAATGCATTGAATATCAATCACAAATACACATTTACTTACATTAAAGATCGACATAAGTGTGACAAGAGTCTATATTTCGAGAAAATATAATTTCATGGATGAACTTTCTTTACTTTTGTTTATTTGTCGAGGCGACAATGCAATTTTCATTAAAAAACACATCTATACGAATTCAAGTTCTACTTCCTGTATTCTTTACAGCACTAGCTCTATTAATTTCTCTTTGGTATACCTCTTATAGCTTAGATAAAGAACAAAATATCCTGCATGACAACACGACTTCATTTATTTTCTATAAAGACCAGCTAGCGAAGATAGATGATCATATGTATCCAATGAGAATCAATGCTGTGTACGCAATTTATGATCATTCTCATCGAGTTAGTTTTTTAAAAAGTCTGGATAAGAATGAAAAAATACTTAATCAACTTCTTTTAGAAATATCTGAGCACAAAACCTTCGGCTCTGATGCTAATGTAGTTAAAAAATCGGTTCATGATTATTTAGAGTTTTCAAAAAAAATACTTGCCTATCAAGAGCAGAAAGAACAAGGGTTAACCGTAGACAATAATTACAGTTCATTAATTGCACAATACAGTAAGCTGGGCAATATTATGGCGGGATCAATTAATAACTTATCACAAAAAATAAATGATATTTCTACGGCTGAGTTAACAAATAGTTCTGAACGAAATACTCAAGTACAACACAATGCAATCATTACCATTCTGCTTGTTTTTATTGTCTCTTTACTTACATCTTGGTGGTTATCAGGCTTAATCGTCCACCCTATTCAAAAACTACAATTAGTTATCCGTAAGCTTGCAGAAGGTAACTTAGCAGTACGAGCAGAGTCTGATGGTGATAATGAAATTGCGCAACTGAGTAAAGACATCAATACAACGGCTCGTCAGCTTCAAGTAACTATTGAAGAGTTAAGTAATATTAATGAAAGCGTAGCTTCAGCGTCTACTGAACTTGCCGCTGTAATGAGTGAAGCGGAATCAAACTCGCAAAAAGAATTAAGCGAAATAGAACAAGTTGCTTCAGCAGTCAATGAACTATCAAGCACTGCTGATAACGTAAGTGATAATGCGCTTGCCGCTGATAAAACAGCTCGTGAAACCAATGAATTAGCGCATGCAGGTTTAGATATCTTTGCTCAAAGTACTGAAGCAAGCGAAAAAATGGCTTCAGCATTGACCGATGCTGCTGTTGTTGTTAATCGCCTTAAAGAGCAATCAGAACAAATCAATAATGTCGTTGAAGTGATTCGTGGGGTTTCAGACCAAACTAACTTGCTTGCACTCAATGCGGCTATCGAAGCTGCTCGTGCGGGTGAATCTGGTCGTGGTTTTGCCGTCGTTGCTGATGAAGTACGCTTACTTGCTGCTCGTACTCAATCATCAACTCAAGAAATTCAAACGATCATTGAAGCGCTTCAAGAGCAATCAGGTTTAGCTAACGACAGCATGCAATCAAGCCTTGATATGTTAGAGCTAAATAAAGAGCTAACAGCAAAAGCAGGTGATGCTCTTGTTGGTATTACCGAATCTATCAATGCGATTAATGATATGAACACTCAAGTTGCAACTGCGGCTGAAGAGCAATCTCAAGTAACTCAAGATATTAACCGCAATGTCGTTAATATGTCTGAGCTTGTGAATCAAAACGTCACGGGCATTAGCCAAAGTGCAAGTGCAAGCTCTGAGTTATCAAGATTAGCAGAAGAACAAAAACAACAATTGTCATTCTTCAAATTATAATTTGATGGCACAATAAAAAAAGCGGTAAGGCCACCCACCTTACCGCTTTGTTATCTTAAAAACAGTCGTTTATAACGTTATTTTCTTTACCATCCCTGCTTCTGCATGCCCTGGAATATTACACGCAAACTCTACGTGATTATCACCATGAAAATGCCACGTAATTTGCTTCGCCTTACCCGGTTGAACTGTGACTGTACTACCACTGTCATGCGCATGACCTGATGTCATTTTCTTCATCATTTCACGGTGTTCTAATTGCTCGGTTTCATTACCAATTGAGAACTCATGATCGATTTTACCTGTATTCATAATCACAAATTGAACGATATCATTAGGTTCAATATCGACTTCTTTTTTAAAGGTAATTTTCATATCATCAGATAAAATGACATGAACGACTTTATTTGCTTTAATGCCAGTTGCTGGCATCCCTACCGCATTCATATCGTCCATAGACATGCCTTCCATCTTGCTCATATCCATGTCTTTCATATTCATTTTGGAATGATCCATCTTACTCATGTCCATTCCTTTCATATCCATTGAGCCGTGATCCATTTTACTGTGATCCATTTCTGCCATTGCAGAACTCGCTACCAATGATAATGCTATTGCTAATACTGTTTTTTTCATTTTCATTTCCTTTTTTGTTTAATTATTTATTATGTGACTTATTCCATTACAGGTATAAGTCACTAATATTCTTATTTATTTAACGTATTTATATGTAAATTTCATTCTGAAAAATCTTTACACAAACGCTGTTTCCATAATTTGAATACCGCAGGAATAACGACTAAGGTCAATAATAATGCCGACGCCATCCCACCAATCATTGGGGCTGCAATACGCTGCATTACTTCTGATCCCGTACCGGAGCCATACATAATTGGAATTAAACCGATGATCACTGTCAGTACCGTCATCATGACAGGACGAACACGTAATCCTGCGCCCTCACCAATGGCTAGCGTTAAATCTTGTTGTGTTACCGAGTGACTGTTTTCTTTTGCTGTCGCTTGTTTTTCATCCCATGCTTGGTTCAAATACACCAACATGATCACACCAATCTCAACCGCAACACCGGATAAAGCAATAAACCCTACACCAACGGCAATCGAAAAATTAAAGTTTAAGATGTGCATTAGCCACAGACCGCCAACCATAGCTAACGGCAATGTCCCCATGATAATTAACACTTCACCAACTCGTTTGAAACTTAAATACAAAAGAAGCATAATAATCGCGATGGTTACAGGAATAACCGTCGTTAATTTCTCTTTTGCTCGTTCCATGTATTCGTATTGGCCAGACCAACCAAGGGAATAGCCTGCGGGTAAATCCAATTGGTCATGCACTGCTCGTTGAGCGTCATGCACATATGAGCCTAGATCTCGACCGTCAATATCGACAAACACCCAACCATTAGGTCGTGCGTTTTCTGTTTTTATCATCGGAGGACCATCTTCATAACGAATATCCGCGACATCAGCTAAGGCAATTCGAGCACCGTTCGCCGTTATCAATGGCAAGTTCTGCAACTTAACAACAGAATCACGATACGATTGTGGATAACGAACATTAATTGGGTAACGCTCCAACCCTTCAATGGTTTCTCCTACATTCATTCCACCCACAGCGGTTGATATAACTTGTTGAATGTCTTTAATATTCAATCCATATCGAGCGGCTTGGCGACGTTTTATATCTATATTTATATAACGCCCACCAGCGACTCGTTCTGCATAAACAGACGTTGTACCTTGAATGTTATTTAAAATAGGTTCTAACTCTGCGCCGATCTTTTCTATTACGTTAAGATCTGGCCCTGCTATCTTTATCCCTATTGGTGTTTTAATTCCTGTTGCTAGCATATCGATACGCGTTTTGATTGGCATCACCCACGCATTCGTTATTCCAGGGAATTGAATCAATTGGTCTAGCTCTTTTTTAATTGATTCAGTAGTTACACCGTCACGCCATTCATCTTTAGGCTTGAACTGAATAACCGTCTCTATCATTGTTAATGGTGCCGGATCGGTCGCGGTTTCTGCTCTACCCACTTTTCCCCACACGGTATCGATTTCTGGAACGGTTTTAATTAATTTATTAGTTTGCTGTAATAGTTCACGCGCTTTACCAATAGAGATGCCTGGATACGTTGTTGGCATGTACATTAAATCGCCCTCATCCAATGGCGGGATAAACTCACTGCCCATTTTAGAGATTGGATAATATGATGATCCCATTAAGATAACGGCAACCAGAAGTATCGTTTTTGGAAAGCGTAAACTCAAATTCAGTAATGGTTGGTAAAGTGCCACTAGCGTTTTGTTTATTGGATTTTTGTTCTCAGGCAATATTTTACCTCGAACAAAATAGCCCATTAATACAGGTACTAAGGTAATTGCTAGGCCAGCAGAAGCCGCCATTGCAAAGGTTTTTGTGAAGGCTAATGGAGAGAACATCTTCCCTTCTTGGCCTTCTAATGCAAATACAGGAACAAAGCTTAAGGTAATGATAAGCAATGAGAAAAAGAGCGGAGGTCCAACTTCTTCTGCCGCTTTCCCTATTACCTGCCAACGATTTTCGTCCGTTAATGGTGTTTTTTCTATGTGTTTATGAACGTTTTCTATCATTACGATAGCACCATCAACCATTGCACCAATGGCAATTGCGATACCACCTAATGACATGATGTTGGCATTAATGCCTTGCCAATGCATAACAATGAAAGCACAAAGGATCCCAACAGGCAGACTTAATGCGATAACCAACGAAGAACGAATATGAAATAAGAATAAAGCACAAACAATGGCAACGACGATAAACTCTTCAGCCAATTTCTCCCATAAATTTGTTACTGCATGGTCAATAAGTTTAGAGCGATCATAAGTCGCTTTAATTTCTACCCCTTCCGGTAAGCCTTTTTGTAATTGAGCCAATTTCTCTTTTACATTTGAAATGACGTTACTGGCATTTTCACCAAAGCGCATGACAATCACACCACCAACGGCTTCGCCTTCTCCATTAAATTCAGAGATACCACGGCGCATTTGTGGTCCAAGATTAATATCAGCGATATCACCAAGCAATAAAGGCGTTCCCTTATCGGTTACTTTTAGCGGCAATGATTTTATGTCTTCAATACTGCTTAAGTAACCCGATGTACGAACCATGTGTTCAGCTTCCGCGACTTCGATAACCGAAGCGCCCGCCTCTTGATTCCCCTCTTTAATGGCTTTATTAATTTGTTGTAGCGTTAGGTTATAAGCTCGTAGTTTATCAGGATCAATTTCCACCTGATATTGCTTCACCATCCCGCCGACGGTCGCAACTTCTGATACGCCATCGACCGTTTGCAGTTCGTATTTTAAGAACCAATCTTGCAAGCTGCGTAATTCGGCTAAATCGTGTTTACCGGTTTTATCTTGTAATACATAACTGTATACCCAGCCCACCCCTGTCGCATCGGGCCCTAATGTGGGCTTTGCCTCTGCGGGTAATCTAGGCGCAACTTGGCTTAAATACTCTAACACCCTCGAACGCGCCCAGTACATGTCAGTATCATCATTAAAAATGATATAAACATAGGAATCACCAAAGAATGAAAAACCACGAACCGTTTCCGCTCCCGGAACCGCAAGCATGGCGGTAGTTAACGGGTAAGTCACCTGATCTTCCACCACTTGAGGGGCTTGACCTGGGTAGCTGGTTTTAATGATCACTTGAACATCTGAAAGATCCGGCAAAGCATCGACTGGTGTATTCTTTACACTGTAAATTCCTGCAACAACTAGAGCAAAAGTTGCAACGAGAACTAAAAATCGATTTTTAATCGACCAACGAATAATGGCGGGGATCATAATAACGCCCCTTCTTTTTCAATCTCAAGCAATTGATATTCATCATTTACTTTTTGAACTAAAAACTGAACCGCTTCGCCTTCACGAAAAGAAGCCAAATCAATCTTTTTATCAACCGAAAAATTCATTTCACCCGCTTTCCAAGCCCATTGTGATACGGCTTTATGATCAAAGGTAACCATTCCAAAATCAGCCATTAACGTAGTAATATTGCCCGAAATCCAAACACTGTTTTCAGGGCCATTAATTCGACTTAATTCTGCCGTCTTGCTTGATTCAGAGTCCAATAAGAATTGAGCTGACGTGACTACTTTATCGTTTTCTTTCAATCCCTTAACTATTTCTACTTTATTGCCTGCTTCACGACCGGCGATAACTCGGGCTGAGCGATACTTCCCATTTCCTTCATCCAATACCACCCGCGTCATGCCATTTGAACGGATGACCGCTTGACGAGGTATCGTTAATACTTCTTCTTTTGTTTTAGGGTGAATGGTTATATTTGCGAACATATTTGGTTTCAATGCACCGTCTTGGTTATCGAATTTTAAACGCATGCGCATGGTTCGTGTTTTTGGATCCAAAATCGGATAAACGTAATCCACTTCACCTTCCCATCGTTTCCCGGGGACCGCATCTAACGTCATCACCGCTTTATTACCAGAAGATAACCAATGAGCCTGACGTTCAAAAACTTCAGCATCTACCCATACATTTTCTAAAGGTCCTGCACTAATAACGATTTGAGAGGGTGATAAATAACCACCTTCTCGAATATTTAAACTCGCAATGACACCGCTTGAGATCGCTTTTATCTCTATGTTTTTATTTGCTTTACCGTTTCTAACAATAGAATTAACTTGAGCTTTATCCACACCCAATGACTGCAACCGTTCTCTTGCGCCTTTGACCAGTCCTTTTCGACCTGTTCGATACGCGTTTAGTAGTTCTTCTTGTGCTTTCACCAATTCAGGAGAGTAAAGAGTAAATAACACATCGCCCTTATTTACTTTTTCACCTATGGCATTGATATTTAGCTTTTCAACCCAGCCTGCTACACGTACGTTTACTTGCCACAACTTACTTTCATCAAACGCGATATAACCCACGGTATCTATATTTGGAGACAGGATCGTTTTCTCAACAAAAGCACTTTTTACACCTAAATTGTTCACCACGCTTGGATCTATTGTTACGGTACCCGCTGGTGACTTCTCACCTTGTGCATCGTCGGCATAAACAGGCACTAAATCCATACCCATTGGTGATTTACCCGGCTGATCTCTACGATAATTGGCATCCATAGGGGCAACCCAATACAAAGGCTCACTGCTTGATGATGCACTATTTTCTTGAGCCGTCATCGCCATTGCGCTCATTGTATGCCCCGAGTATAAATTCATGCTCGCTGCACCAACGACACCGCCAATAACAAGTGAAAGTAATGCTATTTTAACTGGTTTCATATTCTCTTCCTTAATGCTCAGACGGGGTTATTTGTGGTGCAGATACGGCATAATCAAAGCCATTTAAATAAAAAGCTAAATTACTGTATGTTTTACTTAAATCACTGAATAAACGCTGTTTCTCTAACTCAATACTCAGCTCATCATTGGCTGCGGAAATCACGTCATTAAATTGTGCCGTATTATTTTCATAACCTCGTTCTACCGCTTTGGTTCTTTCTTTTGCTTGAGGCAATAACGTATTGTTGTAACGAGAAAGACGTTGTTCAAAATTCACTTTATCCACCAACAATGAATTCACTTTGGCGTTCAATTGTCGTAATAGCACATCACGTTGTGACTTCGCAGAACCCACTTGATATTGTGCAGCCGCATAATTTTGATCTTGACGTTTATCGGTAAACAGAGGGATGTCCATAGTTAAATAAGCGCTGACTAAATCAGAGGCGGGTTGTCCCCCCATTCCATTCGCTTGACGGTAACCGTACATGACCTCGACACCAAATTGTGGTGAGTAAGATTCGTTGGCAATATCTACTTTTGTTTTTGTTGCCGTGATCGTGAGTTCACTCATTTTTACGGTTGGGTTTGAATTTAATAAGTCATAAAATTCAGTTTGTTGAGGTGATTTACTCGCTAATAGTCGCTCTAAGGTAGACCACTCTAGTGGTGTTATTTCTTTTGATTTTTGATCCGCTAAGTTAGGTAACCACTCGCTAAGCTGCGCATAAATTCGTCCTTGTAATTGACGATTTGTTTGCAACTTCTCATCGAGTCGAGTTAGCTGAAGCTGTGCTTGAAGAAGATCCTGACTTTCGCTTTTACCAATGGCGTAATTGGTATTAATGTATCTTTCCATTTCAGACAATAGCTGACGGTTTTCATGCAAAATCGCCTCTGCTTTTTGTAAGAAGCCTAGCTCTATCCACAGTTGGGTGATTGTATTTGCGACATCGAGTTCACGAACTTGAATTTTCATCGCCAGCACATCCGCTTGCTGCCCAGTTTGCTTTTGTTGCAAATCTAAACTGGAGCCTCGCCCAAACTTCTGCATGAGTCCGACAGAAATATTGGTCATTGGATCGTCATCAAACTTAAAACTGTCTACTGGTAGCCCACCAAATCCGACTTTAAGAGTAGGATCAGCAAGCGTTGAACTTGCAATACCAGTGGATCGTAGTGCTTGTGATTGCGCGTATATTTGCTCTCGACTTGCATCTGAAGACAACGCTTGCTCGATAAGCTGCGTCAATTGACTTTCTGCCAAGGCTTGACCTGAGAGTACTAGCGAGATCATTGAAGCTAACCACACCTTTTTAGAGCGTGTACGTAATGTATTTTTCATGGAATCATTCCAATAATGACGTGATAATAAAGATGGATCACTGCCATGATTAAACCGATAAATAAGCGTTAAATATCTTATTTAGAGAGTTGATTTAATTGGAATTATGCTATTGGAGGACGGTAAAGCGAAGAAGAGGTAAATGAACGTATTTGCTCGTTATATTGAGCATATACAATTACGGATGCCGTTGCATTAGTATAAGCGGTAAGTCCGATAGGTAACGCGTAAACAGAGACAACACAAATGGTTTTACAACAGCTATCGCCTTGTTCAGAGCAAGGGTAGCCGCTATCCATCGACATTGATGACGTATCACATTGTATATAATTGTTTGGGTCATTGTCTGATGTATTGCTTTGCGTTGAATGGTGCTCAGGCATGCAGTCATACATAGCATCAGAATATTGAGCTGTATTCATCTGCATATTCATCGTCATTCCTTCCATTTTCATTGGATAGCTGTAAGCAACACTAGATAGCACTAATGCCATCAGTGTAACGCTTGTTACTAACCATTTAGAAAAAGAAGTAAACACAAATAACATCCAACAATAATGAATTAGTCAGATAATAAGGCTTCCACTAGGGGGAAGGTCAATGATTTTATGTGAAAAACGTCTCAAATTTGAAATCAACCGCTTACGAAACGCCAATGAATTAACGTAACGCATATTTTCAAAAGGGAACTTTTGCTAGATTAGCGAAAAATTCAAGGATGTCCTTTTAATGAAAAACCTTCATAAAATCGCGAGTTTAGAGCTAGGGCGACTGATCGCTCTGTTTGCGATTATTGCTTTGCATTCTCAAATCTTCATGACGTATTTATTAGTCGATGATGTTCCCGTTTTGGGTTATGCTTTTAATCAATTAACCCGTTTTGCTGTTCCCTTCTTTTTTATTCTTTCTGGTTACTTAATTCAACCTAAGTTATCAACATCACCGTTCAATACGCTTAAGCATTACTCATCACCATTAATCAAAATCTGGCTAGTTTGGAGCCTATTATGCCTAGCAATGCCATTTAATTGGCAACGAGTAGCAACGGATGGGTATTTGGCTGAGCGTACAGGCTATTGGAATTGGTTAACTCAAAACCCTCTAAATGCCTTAATGGAAGGTGGGATGGTGCATTTATGGTTTATCCCTGCACTGGTTATCGCAGTTACAATTACCGCAATAATCATTCATTTTAATAAATCGTCTTTGCTTATTCCTGTTGCAGTTATCTTGTATGCTTATGGTGTTATGGGCGGCAGCTATCAAACATTAACTGAAGTATGGACGCCCTTCTTTACTCGTAATGGTCCTTTCTTTAGTACATTGATGGTTGTGATTGGTTTTGAATTGAGACGCCGTAATATCTCCCTATCCTCAACTAAATCATTATTATTACTGATTGTTGGTTTAATCATTCACTTTAGCGAAGCATATTGGTTAACAAAATTTGACATCCCTTTTAACTTGCATGATTTCTTAATCGGAACCCCATTAATAGGTATAGGGTTATTTTTATTTTTATTATCAAAACCAAATTTAGGAAATCATCCGATAACCTTTAAATTAAGCAAACACGTTCTTGGTATTTATGTATGCCATCTACTCTTTGTCGTTGTTTTCTTAAATATTACTGGAATGATGGGGCTTACTTTGGCAATGAGAGACTTTGTGATTGTATTTGGGACAGCAACGCTATCTACCTTATTTGTTTTAGGGGTAAATAAAACGCCATTAAAGCGAGTGTTATTTAGATAAACGACCCCATAAACTTAATGAGCCGTTTATACTGACCTTAAGCGGCTGTAATGATCTAATCGTTCAGGACACCTCTATAAGTTTTAGTAATTATGTCACTAGCGGTGAATATGGATAAGGAAAATACACGTAGAACGTTTACTCTTGAATATAAACAAGATGCCGTTAAATTAGTTACAGAGCAAGGTGTTATGGATTTATATATATCAGCATGAGTGGAAAAAGGGAATGTTGGGATAACGCTCCTACAGAGCGTTTTTTCACAGTATCAAACACGAACACTTGAATGATGAAATGTTTAAAACTAAAAAAGAAGCGAAGCTAAGTATTTTAGATTACTTGCCGTATTATAATGGCTGCGGCCCCATACCGCTAATGGGTATTTGTCACCGCTCCAATACGAGAAAGAAACACGATATCTAGTGTCCGCTTTTTGTTGACCATTACACTTACTCATTGGTTAATGGCTTAATATCCTTGTCTGGTAAATTCCCCTCTGTAAAAACAACAAATGCTCGTCGGTTAGCTGCATTTGCTTTTAACGATCTTTCTTCAACAATAGGGGATTTTTCACCAAATGATTTCACTTCCCAAACAAACTGATCGGGATCAACCTTGGTTTTTAAATATTCTTGCACTGCTATTGAACGCATTTTAGCTAATTTTTCGTTGTAGCTAAGTGAACCTTGATAATCAGTATGACCTGCAATTAGAATTCGGCCTGTTAGCCCCTCTAATTTTAATGCCAATTTATCTAACTCTATCTTATCTTTATCCTTCAATATTGATTTATCAAAATCAAAATGTGATGCCATTGTCGCATATACTTTTCGTTTCGGTTCAGGTGGTAAACAAGCTGGATTAGTTTCTATACCTACGGTTTGCTCAAAAACTAAATAAGCACGTCGATTCGCCGCATTTGCTTCTAGACTCCGACCTTTAGCTATTGGCTGTTTTTCTCCATAAAACTTAACTTCCCATTCATAATTGTTTACTGGTAACGTTTTTAATAAATACGCTTTAATGGATTCAGCACGTCGACGAGATAAATCTTCATTATATTTGATCGAACCTTGATAATCAGTATGACCAACAATAGCAATGCGCCCTTTAAGTTTATCTATATTAGCTATAAATTGATTCAAAGAGGCATAATCCGTCTCTTTTAATTCAGATTTATCAAATTCAAAATGCTCAGCCACAGCCACTTGTATTTCCCGTTGTGGTACCAAACACTCAGCAATCAAAAATTTTTGAACTCGTTCGTCATATTTATCTACATTCTCTTGGCTTACATAAGTTTCTGTACTACAACCAAAAATAGAAAGTAGGCTTAACCCTAACATCCAATGTTTCATATCTACACTTCTCATATCCTAAATCTTACCTATGAGGTTAATGAAGACCCCACTCGCGTTATAGCCATCATCATTCGTTAAATTATCATCAAAATTGGAAAAGTTATAACCTACCCCGATTTTAAAGTTCTCGGTAACGTATTTATTAAAAGAGAGTAAAGCCCCTTCTTCTAACTCATCATTTTGAGTATCGACTTTCCAATGATATTCGCCCGTTACATCCCAGTTTTTCATTATTCGGTAAGAGGCGCTAAGACCAGTAAGGTAAATTTGGCTATTTACATCAACACCGACACCTGATGCTCTATCAAACCGTTCAAATTTATCTTTATATGCGAACTTAGTACCAAGATCTAAATTTGCATCCCATGAGTAAATCGCTTCTGTTTCCACAATATGGCTTTCAGTATCAGAATATTCGACATCGCGGTTTAAATTATCAAAATCAACCAAGTAGGTATAACGAGCTAATAGGTTTAATTTATCATTATAAATAGGTCGATAAGCAAGACCAATGCTTGATTCAATAAAGCGTTCAAGTAATTCGTTATTCGTATCATTCATCGCTTTAGAGTAATTAAATTTACCAAATAAGGTATATTCTTCCGTTAGATGGTGTGTATAACTATTGGTAGTTACCCATTGTTCAATTTTTTCATTTGTCTCTTCAGTTTTATCTACTCGATACTCAATTTTATGCTTTAGAACGATGTAATCGAGATCCAAACCAATATTAAAACTAACAGCTCTTCGATTCACGATACCCGTAATGGTGTTTTCAGGATCATCGCTATAATCAATCTCCCCCTGTTGATAAGCAATTCCAATATCAATATCATCGGTAACTTCATTATCAAAACCAAAAGAATCAACTCGACCTTTTCCGTTATTTTCATTAACAAACTGGTTTTCTTGGTAGAAATCAACAGAATCCGTCAATGTTGCTCGTTGACCTAAAATAACGTTGTTTTGGTCTTCATAATTATCATCAACATAAGTAACATAAGTTGAATAATCGTTAGTTACATCATAAGTAACGGTTGCTTCTGCGGCATCTCCTCGGCTCCCGACGGTATAGGCACCACCAAGACTCAAGTCATCTAATACGCGAGTTTCTGCACCAACAGTGACACTGTCGTTATCATCATAAGTTTCAGTGGCATCAACAGTTTTTTGACCTTTAATATAAACGCTGTTTTCGTTATCCCAAAGATATTCAACTTTTGCACCGGCAAGGTTACCCGTGCCTGATTCATTGTTTTGATTCAATTCTTTTATGTGTTTACCAGCAAAAGAAACTTTAATATTTTCAGTCACTAAAATTTGTGTTTCAACATCAATTTGCTCTGTATCTGTTTCTAACGTGCCATCAATTTCAGTTTCTTCCATTGATGTAAATCGAGTAGATACTTGAACCCTATCACTAACTTGTAAGCGAACTTCGGTTCCATAAGACTCTTGTTCAAGATCGTCAGTTTGGCTCGCGTATGAATAACCCGCATCTTTTGATTTGTACCAAGCTTTCACATCATTACCAACTGCACCGAAAAGATCTGGGGCTAAATCATAAAGACTAACGACACCAAGAACTTGAATATTATCCCCTTCACGATCATCATCACTTACGCCAGACGAAATTGGTGTAAATGTTAAACCACCATCAAAAGATACAAAGTTACTGTCAACTTGTGTTCCTTGCGTTCGACCAAATTCCGTCTTTAAATATGTTCCTTCTGTTGCTCGTAACGTTAGATCTGTTGAAAATAACTCATAGTTTTGTGTGTCTTTTTCTTCTGATGCGTAGGTAGCACCAACGCCAATATAATCATTTAACCATCCTTTAACTCTTCCACCATAGACCATTGCGTCAAGTGCATCACTTCCACTCGGTACATATTCATAATCAACCGCTAAATAATTTTCATAGCCACCACGAGGAGAGTCATCAATCACTGAACTGAAACTATCAGAAACAATATCAGACAGTGGTTTTGTGAGTATTATTCGTCCTTGATATTCATCAATTTCATAATCACGACCAGATTGTAGTGATATTTCATTTTCAACAATACCACTGTCTTTGTTCATTATTTTTATAGATACTTTATCGCTTCCAGGAATTACTTCACCATGCTGTAAGAAGTATAATGAGCCTCCAGTACCAAGAAATTCATCATGTGCATATAATGAATCTGATTGCGAAGCAAAGCCGACGACATTTAAGCGATCCTCTCCAAATTTTGTTGTTGACCGAGTACGATAATCACCTTTAAAACCATATAAGCTCCGATTGTAATCAGCATTATCTGTCCCAGTTACACCAGTATTGAAATTTCCCCATAAATACTGGGACTTGTCATATTGAACATCTAAATATACCTTACCTTTTGTATTTACAATTTTTTGAATGTTAGCCCCATCGCCATAATTTCCATACATCATTTCATCATCGCCATCGACGATATCAAAAACAGTCGAACTATCATTTGCAGCAAAGGGGCTTTTAAACATATCTTTTATCGCGTTTTCTTGAGTATCTACATGAGCGACAACACGTAATTTGTCGCCAAATTTACCTTGACCAAAATAAGCGATTCTACCTTGGTTATAAATATCCTTTACGTATTGATCATTGACCTCAAGAGCACCAGCACTACCTCCAACATGATTTTTTCCTACATAAAAGTCAGCTAAACCAGCTTGCGCATAATAAGTATCTGGAATACGGGCATAAAGAGAGAAATGGCGTTCTTCTCCTGAATCAAAAATAACCGTTGTAGGAAAACGATACGCGTCCGTTGGAAGAAATATCTCTGCATACAACTCCCCTTCGAGAACATCAAATTCATCTTCACCAATAATAACCTTATCAACCCCATTTAAACCAGTTCCGATAAACTTAGCCAAACCAGAGGACGTCGGTATATTCTGACGCATTAATGTAGAACGACCAAAACTATGACCACTTGTTGATTCGTTACTATTTTTGTCAATAGATAATTCTTTATTCGGACGTACAGTATCGACAACACCTAGCGTTGTGACATCCATATTTCCATCTTTGTCCCACACTTTTAATCGAAACAGCAATTGCTGCCCAAGCTTAAATCTGTAATTAACGTCTGTTGAGCCGTCCCATTCAATATCGGTACTGTTTGCAAGCTTTTCACCTTTCATCACAGCTAGAGGCTGAGACAGGTGGCGATCAGCACCACGATATACTTCAAGCTGCCAAGAGCTAATGTAATAACTGTAATTAGTGTCAACGGAAAAGTTTAATGGGTTAATAAGTTTCCCGTCGTCGACTTCAACTTCATCCGTCGCGCTTAAATCTAAAACAGGATTAAACTTAGTAATATCACGACTCGCCCAGATGGCCCCCTCATCTAAATAAATACGAGAACTGTCTGTTTGCTCACGAACATCCACTGAAATATCCATCGCGTTGGAATCCAGCTGTTGTAAGTCATCTGTTTCTTTTGCTAGCGTCATTAATGGGAATACATACAATGCATATAACGTTGCATGATTCTTATTGAATAACTTCATACATCTCCTAATAACTTCTTTATTTTTATAGTTTTGAGTTATTTATTTTTGAATACTAAAATTAAATTTCGTTAATTGATTCGGGGAAATTCTTAATACTTTCGGGTTTTCACTAATTACTTTCATTCCTGTCGGTAATGAATCCGTGTCAACTTTAACTAAGAATTGTTTTCCCTTATTATTAAGAACCCATTGATCGGGTACGTGGTAACGCCCATATTCATCAGTTTCAATAACGATACCTTCAACCGTAATCAATCTTACGCCTGGAATACCATCCTCATAGATCCCCATATTTTCAATGACAATTTCCCATAAATACTGGTTATTATCCTTGTATAGATTACGAGTTATTTTTAAATTTTCTGCGGAAAGCCCATCTTTTTTGTTTCCAGTATGATCTATGCTTATCACACCACTTTTACTGAATGAGATATGAGAACCGTCAGTCGTTGTTACGGTAAAATCGAATTTGTCTTTATTTTTTGTCGCAAATTGGACAACCGCTATATTTCCTTCAGGTAGCGTTCTGTTTCTCGATAAGCCAAATAGATGATCAATGACAATACTTTGATTAATAGGAACAATGCCTTTTTCTTTTAGGCTTTCTTTTTCACCTTCAATTTCTATCGTCGTAGAACCCGTGACGTAATGACTATGATCGATATTAGCGGTTAATTTAATATCAAAAGCGGTTGCATCAGCTTGATATCCATCCCCATTATTATCTTCAAAAACTTTGCCAATAATCGATGCCGTATCGAATAACTTATCGGGTGTAATTTCAACAGTCGCACTACTCATGTTCGATTTGATCTCTAACGGTCCTGTTGTCATTCCTTCCGCAGGGGTCATTGCATAAGCGGTATTGACGTATTGACCAAATGTAGTACCTACTGTGGCTCGTAATAGATAACGGACCCTGACATTTTCTTGCACGGTTGAACCACTCGATCCATACGCAAGCATATCGCCGATAGAAAATGATAAAACTTGAGTTACTGCTGGCTCTTGATTACTAAACACGTCATCTGCCGTATCAAAAACACCATCAGGACCACTGTTTGTAACTTCTGTCGAATTCTCAACATATTGGAAACCTGATGGATATCGGTCTTCTAACTTGACACTTTTAAATTCAGCTTCATTATTATTTTCGATAACCACTTCATACTCAACGACATCTCCTACCTGAATGGAGTCTTTAAGTGCTTGTTTTGTTACCTCTAATTGACCTTCATTATCTGCAAATTTTTTCACATGAACTGTCACGCTATCTTGAGCGGTTTCTCCACCAGGTGCTGTTGCGATAAACGTATTCGTAATATTATCATCAAGCCCTTTACCTATTTTTCCTACAACGGTAATAATAAATCCGTTACCTTCATACGCTTTTAAGGTTTGAGTCGAATTAAGATCAATCGAATTTTCGGTCGTCACTACTGATAAACCAGGAACTTCTTTAATCGTGGTTGTCCATTCAGTAAATAAAGGGTTTCCATTCGCTCCTTGAAGCGTCGAAATTTCATCAACTAATTGAACACCCGATACATCCGATGAGCCTCTATTAGTCACCGCCAGCGTGTAAGTGATTTCATCATCATCGTTTGTGTATTCGCTTTTATCTGCAATTTTCTTTACAACAAGAACAACACTTTCTGGTTGCAATACGGCCGTAGAATCAATGCTTGATATACCATCATTCATTGTAGCTGTATTGCTGATTTCCCCTAATGCTTTGGGATTTACCACCCCTTTAACAACAAATTCAATCGTTGCACTAGGTGCTAAGTCGACAACAACATCGATATCATCCCCGATAGGAAGTGAGTTAATCGTTGTCGTATCGTATTTATCATCGTAAATATGATAATCAATACTCCATGAACTAAAGGCTTGTTCTGTGGTACCAAAAACGGTGTCGACTTGTAGATCGGTTATTAAATCAGTAATTTGAATATTTTGTGCGAAGCTTGCAGCATCATTTACTAATGTAATATAAAATTCTGATTCTTCCCCTGCTATGTATGACCCCTCTTTTGAGCCATCCTTAAGTGTTTTATTGAAGGTTACTTTTTGATCTTCAGGTTTAAGCTCTGCTTCTTTATCAATAGATACACCATCAAACTCCATCGTTGCCGTATTTTTAATGACACCAATTGCATTTTTATTAACGTTTCCACTAATAGTAAATGTCACAGTATCTAGTGGAGCGAGATCTATATTTACATCAATATCTTCGTTAAAAGTTGAACGTGACCTTGTAATTACCGTATCAGAATCTAATACTTCAACATCAAGAATCCAAAAATTAAAAGCGGATTCTGTTGCTCCGTCGATAGTTTCAACAGTAAGACCTGAAATAATATCTTGCAGTTTTATATCGTCTGCAAAGCCATTAGTTTCATTTGTTACCGTAAGAACATAATCAGAAACTTCACCAGGGGTATAAAACTCAACAGGCGCTTCTTTTGTTAAAGTAACCGTAGGTATTATAGGAACACTTATCGCTTCTGCTGTATGTATAACACTATCTAACTCAACGGTAACAATGTTTTTAACTTCACCATGAAGATTATCCAAGAGTTGACCGCTCGCAATAATAGTCACGGTATCATTAGGCGCAATTTCAATTGTGCCATTAATATCATTATTACTAATGACCGGTATAACTGAATTTCCCGTTGAAGACGTCCCTATAATATCAATTGAATTAGGAACAAATGCAGTGACGACTGAACCATCAATAGTTGTACTTTCTATGGTCGATAAGAAGTCGGTTACTTTTACGTCTTTTGCCCAAGCTGCCGTCGTGTTTGTTATTTCAATCGTATAAGTCAGTGTATCGCCAGCCTCATATATTGGTTTATCTACGACTTTTGTTACGACTAATGCGGCCTCCTCTGGTGTATACGTGGCTTGTGCTGTTTTTATATTTCCATCACTGTCTGTGACAACAACTTCATTAGTAATGTCACCCATTGCTTTGTCATTAACCTTACCTTCTAAATGTAAGTTAACCGTTTGCATTGGGGCAATATTGTAATCAATGGCATAACCATTTGAACCTGTAATTTCAGTACCAGCAACTGGCTGAGTCAATGACGGATCAGTACCGGTTACAACGACATCAGTTATATCCCACTGTTCAAAAGCTTGGCCTGATAGTGCTTGTGCTGCAAAGTCAGTTTTAATATTATTAACTAAATCAGTGATATTGACGTCAGTTAAGTAACCTGAACCAATATTCTCAACCGCCACATCAAACCCTATAGACTCTCCTGGTATATAGGTTGCCGGTATGTTAGTTGTCGTTTTAGTCACTGCTAGCTCTCCTTTTTCAGGAACAACGTAACCCACGTTAACACGATAGTTATTACCATCAATTTCAACAACATTCGTGAATTCACCAATAGCATCTTCGCGAATAACCCCTGTAACGATAATCTCAACTAAAGTTCTTGTTGAATCGGCATTTTCACCCGCCATTTTGATCGTTGAGTTAATATCTCCAGAAGTGGATAATGTACTAATATCTGTGTAACTAGGCGCAGAATCATGATCTCCATCAGAAACTATACGAGAATCAATAGACCAAGAATCTAATGCCGGCTGCATTGAACCGTCTGCGGTCTCGACTAGGAAACTCGAAATATCATCGATAATGGCAACTTCAGAGTTTGTATCTGAATTATTAAGAATTCCTATTGTATAATTAATGACTTGCCCTGGTGTATACGTACTGATATCTGATTGTTTTGTCGCTAGAATTTTTGCTGTACCTGCATTTAATATAATGGCATTAGTCGTATCACTATTGATCGTGGCTGTATTTGTTATTGAACCAGTGGCTGGCCCAGCAACTAACGCACTAATCTCAAACACTACGGTATCCGTTGGCATAAGATCAAAGGTCGCATTTAAATCACCAGTACCATTATAATTACCGCTAATCGAAAAACGAGCAGGCCTTGGGTTTTCAATTAAGTTAACACTATTTGAAGAAAATGCAGTTACACCATCCGAGGTATTAATCGTACTAATAAGATCTTGGATCAATACATCGTTAGCAATACCTTCCCCTTCATTGGTTACCGTGATCTGATAAGTCACCTGACCATTAGGGTTATACTCGCATCCTGTTCCTGTATTAGAAGGGAATGAGCAAGAGTTACCGTCTGCGGTTGTATTAGTCACGACTTTTTCAAAGACCAATATAGGGTCTGTCGGTGGAATAGTACTGGTGGTGACACTGTCGGTTCCACCAATGGCTGTATTCCCGTCAATAATGCCAACCGCATCTGTACGAATCTCACCCGTTATTGTAAATGTAATTGTTTCCATCGGACCTATATCAAGACCATCTGCTTCTTGAATATCTAAATCACTGCTAGGATCATAATTTAGAGTCTTAGTATCTACGTTTAAATCTAGGCCCCTTGTGATAACGTGACTAATATTTGTATTAATGAATGCAGGCTCTATATCTCCACCTATTACTTCAACGGTGATATTAGAAATTAGATCTTGTATTACCGTATTGTCATTCCATACTGGTTGATTGTTATTCACTGTAAATTGATATTCTACGACATCCCCAGGTTTATAAGTGTCACCATCGCTATAAGGGTTACCATCAATAGAGATAATCTCTTTAGATACTTCTAAATTTGATGGGTCAACATTAAAACGAACCGCTGCTAAATCGCTAGAACCATAAGTCGGAACCACTCTAAAATCATCTAGAGTCTCCTCACGGATTTGAGACTCCATAACAAAATCGATCCACCCTCCAGGTGCAATAGAAACAAATGGCAAATCAATATCAACATTGTCTCCTCCAACAAAATCACCAATGGATGTCATTGGTTCATCTGAAGTTGTCGCGGTAACTTTCCAACCGGCAGGTTCATATACTGCACCATATTGACTATCAGGCTGGCTTGTTAACGTTTGAGCTAATTTAACTTGTAAATCAGAAAATTTTTCAACTAATGCATTACCGTACTCAAGACCATTACCAGTATTTTCCAAACGTAAGTGATAGACTGCTTGTTCACCATCTACTGTATGGTTATACGTCGTTTTTCTCGTCGATAAAGAAGTGTCGGTATAACCTAAGTGGGTTGTTGTTAGATTAACCGGTAACATAACTGAGCGATCTGATGTTACTTTGTATTCATTATCGATATCAGCTTTATTAAAAAAACTGCCCACCGCCTCTTTTCTAATGTGTGCTTTAATGGTGTAACGCACAAATGGCTGAAGTAATGTTGAACTTGTTGATGCTAAGTCAAACTCTGTATCTATGTCTTTATTATTTTCAACAGTACCAGGGTTAGAGAGCGAACTTGCATCTGATTCAGCACTAATAGACCAAGCATCAAAAGCGGTACAACTAACCGTTGTTCCACTGGTTAAATCATAACACTCAGTTTCAATCTCGCTGATTTCATCAACAATAGAGATGTCATTTAAATGCACATTATTATTATTACGAATTTCAATTTGATACTCGATAAACCCATTAGGCTTATAACCATCTAATCCACTTGGTAATACCGTTGTTCCATCAGTATCATAATAAGCAAGGATCGTTTTTTCATACTCAAACTTCTGAGTATTAGGTTTTGAGAGTGCACTGACTTGATCACCATTGACGCTAAGTATATTGTTGATTTCCCCGACGGCGTAAGGGCTGACAGTTGCAGTAACAATATATTCGATGGTTGCATCCATTGGTATCGATGCGTTAGTATCAATATCTTCACCATCTTCAACCGTACCTATTTGAGCATTGCTTCCTGCGGCACCACCAATGACTTCGGTTGTTATTGTCCAACCAGGTTCAAACGCAGGGCCTGTTGTTCCGTCAATTAATTCGACTTCTACTTTTGATATTTCGTCCAAAACAGGAATATCATACGCGTTCCCATTTCCATCATTAGTGATCACCAAATGATAAGTTAAAGTCTCGCCTGGTTCATAATTAACCTCATCTGTTTCTTTAGAAAAAGTTAAATGATATTCATTCGGTCTTAATGTAGCATCTCCAATCTCAATATTACCAATGGCATCGTCTCTAACAATCCCTTCAACCGTATATAAAACATAGTCACCCCCAGCAACATCAATGGTTGTATCTATATTTTCATTATCTTGTACGATACCATCCATCGTACCATCCGTTGTTCCTAAAGCACCGTCACTATCTTCTTTTTCAACCTTTACACTAAAAAGTTCAGAAAATGGATTGCCATATGTCCCATCCATTAATTGAACACTTAACCCTTTAATATCTTCAAATATTTCATGGTCGTTTAAGTAGCCAGTAGTAGAAGAAACTTTAATCGTATACGTTAAGGTATCACCAGGGGTGTAGTATTGTTCTACATTCCCATTAACATAAAGCTCACGCTCTGTCGCTGAGCCTTGCCCAACACGCTCATTGTCATGGTGTGATACATGTGATTCTTCCGTAACTTCACCATAATCACGATAAACATAAGCATCATTCGACAACAAATTAGTAAGTACACCAGAAGTATTATTTGATCCAACAAAGTTATCTTTTACTCTGGCTTTTATTTGAAATACTTTTGCTTCTAAAGGGTTTAAATTAAGCGTCGTTGACGACCCAACTTCAGGATAAACAAAGTTATCGTTGTTTTGATCACCAAACTCGGTTTCACCATCTAATTTAATTGACCAATATTCAAATGGAGATTGATCATTATCATCCTCAAAATAACCATCTTTATCATTCGCTAATACCCCTTCTATATCTGCCATTAAATCAATAACAGTTAAATTATTCGCCGTCGTTGTTGAGCTGTTGTTATATAACGTAATACTGTAAGTGATATCCTCTCCTGGTATCACTTTTACTTTATCTGATGTTTTTACTATAGAAACATTAAATCGGCTGAGTAAAGCATCTTCTCCCAATTCAGCCGTCGAAGAACTTTCAGTATTTGTTGCAGGATCGAAAGTTTCAACAGTGTTAGATATTTCTGAAAGAGAGTAATCATCTTTAACGATACCAGTGACTTTATATGCCACATAACCCATACCATCGTAACCGCCAGCAGACTCTTTTGGGTCAATATCAACTTTTGATTGAATGTTCCCACCATCTGGCCAGGTTGATTTATCATCTGCGTAACTTCCTGAACTTGAGTGGCTATCCGTAGACGATTCGATTACCCAACCAGCTTCAAATACCCCCAGTCCATTGATATCATCAAAAACATCAACATCATTTGCAAAACCTTCGCCTTTATTAAATACATAAATATCAAAAACGACCTCTTCACCAATGACAAAATTATCGTTACTCGTTGTTTTAGTAACAAACACATCTGGATCTTTATATCTAACCCATGCATTATCAGAGTCAGATTCACCGTTATCTGGTGTTGTTACTGTCGCTATATTATTAAAGCTACCCCAGACAATTTTATTTTCATCTGAGCGATCAATATTCGCGACGATAGTATAGATAACTTCAACATTAGGAGGAATTTGAGCTACGGTATCTAAGTCTTTATTATCCTCCGTAACACCAACATCAGTGGCAGCGAGTAAATCTTCCTGCTCTTGAGCAGACAGATCTGACGCATCAATTACATTAACTTCATGAGTTATCGTCCAATTCATAAATACAGGCATAGGCGTGTTATCGGGTTCTAACATATCTGCTTCAATAGCTGATATTTCATCAGTCACATTGACATTAGTTGCATAACCATTAGATTTATCATTACCAACAACAAGTTGATAAGTTACTGTCTCTTCTGGTTTTGAATAATAGGTTTGCTCACTACTAAACGAAATTGCATTATCAACCTTCACTCGTTTTTCGATTGAAACTGCAAAATCTTTAGGCACAGAAGCTCTGTCTGCAATTATACTTTCATCAACAGTAACGAGATTATTAATTTCACTATTCGCCGTTGGTATTGTTCTTGCTATTATTTTATAGGTTACGATTGTTTCGGGTTCAATGGTTGCTTTCACATCTAAAATGGTTGGGGAGGTTATAGCGCCTGTAATCCCTGTATCTGTAGAACTGGCAACAGTCCCATCAATTTTTTCTGCGCTCGCCGTAATCAGCCAAGAAGAATAAGCAGGAACACTATTTCCATAAATATCCATAACCATAACTGACGCAAGATCATCAACTACCGGTATTTGATCAGCAAAACCGTCTCCATTATTCGTTACTTTAATGGTATAAGTTAATAGCTGCCCTGAAGAATAATAGTGAGTATCCACATCTTTTGTTACACTAAGACTATCATCAGGCATCTGAACACCAGTCCCTGATTCTGAAACATCATCACTACATAAAAGACCGTTATCAAGAATCAATCCTATACTAGAATCACTGACAGTCGTTGTTAGTTTATAATTCACTTGCTCACCGGGAGCTATATCCGGTGATATGGTTAAATCTCCAGTTTGAGTTGCACCGTAATTAAAGCTTCCTGCATCCGTACCTTCTATATCTGACCCATTAACAACATCTAATTTCCACGAACTAAAAGCACTCCCTTGTCCTTCTCCTCCAGCCTGCTCGCTTTGAATACAAGATAACTTATCAACAATAGTTAGATTATTCGCAAAATATTTATCCGATGTATTATTAACAGTAATATCATAGACAACTTCTCCTCCCGGAACATATTCACTCTGGGTTGTTGTTTTTGATACTGTTATTTCAGGATCACTTAAATTTAAAACATACTCAGGATCTACCACTCCTGAAATAGTATTAATTGGATCTGCCAATGAACCATCAGCTTTAAATACGCTTGCCGTTACATTTTCAATTTCACCAATAGTAGCGGGAGTTACTTTAGCCGTAATTACATAGCTAATTTCTTCTTCTGGGTATACTGACACAATGTCATCAAAAATTTGATCAATCACTTCTCCACTTGTATTCAAAGCAGATATTGATTTACTTCCTATCGACGTGACTTTACTGGTCCAAGTAATATAAGGATTAGAGATCACATCTGAGCTATCGTATTGATTTTGATCTAAATTATTCCCTAAATCAGAAATAAGATCATTAATATTATGTTGAACTTCATAATCACTAGCGATACCTGTACCTGTATTTTTAACAGTGAGATTAATCTGCATCTCATCATTTACGAGATAGCTATTAGTGCTTTCAAATTCATGTAATGTGATATCTAACTCCCCGATAGCTGGAGGCGTAATTAATTCATTACTATCTACATTCCCATCTTTAGTCATTGCATTAGCTGAGGTGACAATGTCACTTATAAGGCTATCTGAAACTACCGTTTTTATTGTGTAAATAATGCTTCCACCCACATCGATGATGGCATCAGTTACCGATAAATCACCTGACGTTGTAAAAACACCAGCATTAGATTCGACACCATTAGTTGTTGCGCTAATTACGACACTGGAAAAATTAGAGCTCGATGAACCATCGATCGATACACCATCAGGAAGAGAATCAAACAATTGATCAATAGAGAGATTTTGAACTTTATAATCGCCAGTATTACTTACTTTTAATGTGTAATCTAAAGATTGGTTAATGATATAATTTGCTTTATTTACAGATAAATCCAAATCGTAATCATATGGTACAGGAACAACAACAACTGGAGTAGAATCAATAGTTTCTGTTGGCGATATTAATGATGGCTTAAATTCAACGGTAGCCATAAGTGATATATTTTCAGTTATAGTCTGAGCAGTTAACGCATCAATGGTATAAGTTAACGTCCCGCCACTTCTTAGGCTTGCTCCAGTAGCATTTAAGTCGCCTGAAGAAGCGTAGTTACCTTGATTAGATAAGAATGTTGCTGTTCCTGATATTGATGTCGATTGAAATGCATTTTCTGTTCCGGAAGTAACGGACATAAAATCAGCTATAATTGATATGTCATCAATCGTACTAGAACTTGTATTTGTTACGATGACGTCATAAGTAACCGATGTATTATTTTCATAAACTGCCGAATCCGTAGTTACCGTAACAGATAGATCTGCTGCAAGTGTATTTAAAGTAATAAAAGAACTAAATATCATTATTAAAAATGTATTAAATCTATAACTATTTAAATATGAAAATCGCGTCATTATCAGTAAACCTAAACTATTTAAAACACAGAACGGGGTATTAATGCATAAATTAAAATTAAAATATAATTTATGTACTTATAAACCCTATTTACGCCAGACATTCAGAAATAACCTACAATAACCATAGGTCATTTCCTACACAATGGTAGTTGTAGTGTATAAATATAACGTCTCAATATTGGTAAATACTTATGTTTTTAGTTTCTTTCTATTAGGTATATTTAAAATATTCTATCTACCGACACATAACTCATCAAAAGCTTTCATTGCTTCTTTGCTTGCCATCACTCGTCCGTGACCTTGATTTTCTGTTGGGTATAACGTCACATGCTTGATATTTTCAGATGCGGACTTAGAAAGATCAAAACTACTGAATCTGTCTTTTTTATCATGAACAATTATCGTTTGAGTTGTTCTTTGTTGTAGTCGTTGATATGGATTAAAACTATCGATATTTCGTTGATACTTTTCTTCTATATCTCCCACAATCGCTTGAAATAATTTAATTGAGTACCCTGAACGCTCAATACTGCGAAATAAATTTTCGGTATAGTTCAATACGGGTGCGATTAGAAGTAATGGCGCTTGCTCTAATTTAATATGGCAACACTCTAAAACCGCAGCCGTTCCCATGCTATGGGATATGACCCCCGCCACTTCATCTTGCTCATCTAATACCGCATTTAATCCTTCAATAAAAGCGGGCAAATGCGCATGCTTTCCTTCACTTTGGCCATGAGCTGAGTGATCAAAAGCAACAGCCGTAAAGCCGTTAGAAGCAATGTGTTCCATCAGTGGATAATACTGACTTGAATTGCCTGACCAACCATGCGCCAGTACCCATACCGGTCCTTTACCTAATTGATAAAGAGTAAGCTCTCCTTCTGAGGATTTCAGCTTACTCTTTATTAGCCCTGTTGGTTCATCATTTTTTGGTTTTGTTCTTACTGGAGTCAGCAGTAATTTACGGCCCATTTTTTTTGCATGATTTGGAATTAAAATATAGTGCAATCGTGTGAAAGTATTCAATGCACTGCGTTTAAAGCTGAATTTTTTCTCTGTTCCAAAATAAATTTTCTGACTCATTTTTGATTTTCCATTTATTTTTTATTAATTTATCTTATCGCAACCCTTTAAATTGTCGAGTAATCATTCTATTTTTTAACAATTAGATCACAAATGACGTGTTAAATATGGATTTATAAACGTTCTAAAACCACCAGAAATTAAACATGCATAAAAAATACATGTTATTAATTATTCTTTACGTTATACTTCTTCTGTACCCCTATTTTTGGAATCATTCATCATGAACATTACTGATAAAGCTGTTGAAGAAAAAATCCCTCCAGTACTACGATTGGGTTTTCGCCCTTTCTTTTTATTAGGCAGCATCTATGCAATTATTGCTATTACTGTGTGGGTATGGGCATTTCAAACAGGCCAGCCTAGTCAACTAACCGTTCCTGCATTATGGTGGCATGTGCACGAAATGCTCTTTGGCTTTTCAATGGCAATCGTTGCAGGGTTCGTGTTGAGCGCAGTTCAAAACTGGACTGGTGTAAAAGGAACCTCCGATAAACGACTCGGTTTTATTGTGTTGTTATGGGTATTACCAAGAGTTCTTTTTTGGACAGCAACACCACTTTGGATCATTTCAAGTATTGAAGCTTTATTCATGCTCGCTATCGCGTATGAAGTTGGATTCCGAGTCATTAAGACGAAAGGCGTTCATAACTTCTTCTTCATTCCTCTATTTTTAGTCGCAATTGCCGCGAATTTCGCCAGTTACGCTACGATTAAAGGCATGCCGCCATTTACCTCTGCCGCTGTTTGGGAATCCATGCTTTGGTGGTTTACGCTATTAATCTCAGTAATGGGGGCTCGAGTTATCCCATTTTTTACTGCTCGTCGTTTTCAGTTTGAAAAAGCACAACCTGTCATATGGTTGGAAGCACTGTGTAATATCCCACTTGCTATGCTGTTTATTCTTAGCTTTTTCCCTCTTACTTCAGTTGAAATTAGCCCATATTTAATGGTGATTGCCGGCACTGCACAATTAATTCGTATGGCTAGCTGGAAAGGCCATAAAACACTCAGTGAGCCGTTAGTTTGGTCACTTCATGCGGGGTATTTATGCATTCCTCTTAGCTTATTAATTCGTGGACTTACCAATGATTTTTTCATTTCACACACCGCGATTCATTTGTTTGCTATTGGTGCATTAGGCGGCGTTATTTTAGCGATGATTGCTCGTGTCACTATGGGTCATACTGGTAGAGAGATCTATAAAGGACCGGTTATGTGGCCAGCTTTCTCGGCTATTATCCTTGCTGCAGTAGTTCGCTCTGGCGGCGTGATCTTGTTCCCTGAATATATGATAGATATGATTAATCTTGCCGCTGTACTTTGGGCATTCGCATTTGGTCTATTTGTCTGGCATTTTGGCCCTATGCTATGCAAAAAACGTGTTGATGGTCATCCAGGTTAATTTACGGCACGAATAAACAAGATCCAACTCACACATTCTTAATATTACTGTCAACATTAACAATAGTTAATGTTGACACAACCTTTCCTTAATCTTTCCCTCTGTATTCTTCTCTTAGTTTAAAAATAATTACTATTTTTACTTTGAGGAATACAATATGAATGTATTAGGTTACATGCAAAAAGTAGGTAAAGCGCTGATGGTTCCTGTCGCTACGCTTCCTGCTGCCGCGATATTAATGGGTGTTGGTTACTGGATGGATCCAACTGGTTGGGGTGCCAACAGTGTATTCGCTGCGTTTTTAATTAAATCAGGCGGAGCTATCATTGATGTGATGCCGATGCTATTTGCCATTGGTGTGGCGTTTGGTTTAAGTAAAGACAAAAACGGTTCGGCGGCACTAGCAGGTTTCATCTCATTTACCGTTGTTACTACCCTTCTTTCTCCTGCGGTTGTGGCTCAGCTTGAAAACATTCCTTTGGATCAAGTTCCTGCCGCTTTCGCTAAAATCAATAACCAGTTTATTGGTATTGTTGTTGGTATTATTTCGGCTGAGATTTACAACAAATACTCGACGGTTGAACTACCAAAAGCACTTGCTTTCTTTAGTGGCAAGCGTCTTGTTCCTATCCTGACATCAATCGCTGGTATGGCATTATCATTCATTCTTTTATACGTATGGCCTGCTATTTTTGATGCCCTAATCTCTTTCGGTACTCAACTTCAATCGATGGGTGCAGTAGGTGCTGGTCTGTTCGGTTTCTTTAACCGTTTAATGCTAAGTGTTGGTATGCACCATGCACTTTATCCTGTCTTCTGGTTTGATGTTGTTGGTATTAACGATATTCCAAACTTCTTAGGTGGCGCACAGTCTATTGCTAACGGTACTGGTATTCCTGGTCAAACAGGTATGTACCAAGCTGGCTTCTTCCCTATCATGATGTTTGGTCTTCCTGGTGCTGCACTTGCTATGTACCACTGTGCTGAAAAACGTAATAAAGCCGCGGTATTCTCTATCATGCTTGCTGCTGCAATGGCGTCATTCTTTACTGGTATCACAGAACCACTGGAATTCAGCTTCATGTTCCTTGCTCCGTGGTTATACCTGATCCATGCAATCTTAACGGGTCTATCTCTATTCATCGCTGCAAGCATGGAATGGATGGCTGGTTTTGGTTTCTCTGCAGGTTTAGTCGATTTTGTACTTTCAAGCCAAAACCCATTAGCGGTTAAATGGTACATGCTGATCCCACAAGGCCTTGTATTCTTTGTTCTTTACTACACAATCTTTAGATTCGCGATTAAGAAGTTTAACTTCCTAACTCCAGGTCGTGGTGAAGACATGAATAAAGATGACTCTGTAGAAGAGAACATTACAGATGTAACCAATGCCTACATTGAAGCCATTGGTGGGGCAGACAATATTCTAGAAGTAGATAACTGTATTACTCGCCTACGTTTAACAGTAAAAGACTCTGGTCTTGCTGATAAAGATAAACTGAAATCAATTGGTGCAGCAGGTGTTGTTCCAATGGGTAAAGGTGGCTTACAAGTTATCATCGGTTTAGGAAAAGTAGATAAAGTTGCTGCTGAAATGAAAGTGATTTTAAAAGTCGAATAGCAATATAATTAAATACGAACCACATTTAGTTAAATTGGTATAAGCACCATAATATTCGTACCAGATGTTATGGAGTACAACTCAAGAGTCTTAATTCTTCCCCCTTTAAGACTCTTTATGATGTATTCCTATTTTCACTATTTCCAAAACTAGTTATCTAATCCCACCCCTTTTCTTGTTACACTACACCAATCAAAATTTGAGATGCATTTATGAAAATATTGGTTATAGAAGACGATCAAACCACCCGTGATTTTATTGCGAAAGCATTAGAGCAAGAAGGCTTTATTGTCGATAGTTCCGGTGATGGTAAAGAAGGCTTAATGATGGCAATTAGCTGTGAATATCAGTTAATTGTATTAGATCGCATGCTGCCTAACCTTGATGGTTTAAAGATTTTATCTGCCATTAGAGCGACAGATAACCAAACACCGGTATTAATCTTAAGTGCCCTTGATAGTGTAGAACAACGTGTTCAAGGACTAACTGCGGGTAGCGATGATTATTTAACGAAACCTTTTGCTTTAGCGGAATTATTAGCTCGTATTAATATTATCTTGCGCCGTAACCGTCCTATCGAAAACACATTAAACGAGATAAATATAAATAATCTAACCATCAATTTACGCTCTCAGAAAGTAACGATAAATAACGCCCCTATCGTATTACAGAACAAAGAATTCATTTTACTGCGTTTTCTTGTAGAACATGTTGATGAGGTCGTTTCTCGTATGCGCTTATTTGAAGCCGCATGGGATTATCATTTTGATCCAAAAACCAATGTCATTGATGTTCATATCGCAAAGTTACGCAAAAAATTAGAACAAGGCGGGGCTATCGATTTCATCGAAACAGTACGTGGGGCGGGTTATGTTATTAGACAAACGCGATGAACTTTATCGTTCCTCTATTCTAAAATTACTGATCTGGTTCGCTATCGGCTTGTTTTCAATGATGGCATTATTACTGTACCAACTGTATTCAACCTCTGTTAATTTATATAATAAAAATCTAGATGAATGGCTACAAGCAGAAACATCGCAACTTCAAACCATCGCTAAAACAGACGGAATAGAAGCACTTCAACAAAATATCAATAACACGGATAATAGCAGATACATTTACCAACTGGTTAATCATGCTTATCCCACCCCAACAGGCACTTCGGCCACCACATATCCTGTCATTGCCCAAATAAAGCAATATCAAGCTCAAAATAACCTTCCTGAAATGAGAGCGACAAAAATTGAGCTTCCTGACGGTTCCGAATTAACCATAGGTATTGACCAAGAACGATACTTACATTTTAAAAACCAGTTAGATTCATCCGTGATCTGGGGGACGTTTTTCCCTTTTATTGCATTATGTTTGATCGCAATTCTAATCGCTGTATATATTCTTAAACGTTTAAACCTCGTGAATCAAACCATGAACCGAGTCATGCTTGGTGAGCGAAATGTACGTTTAAAAGTGGGGCCTGATATGAATGAGTTTGATTTATTGGCACTTCACTTAAACAATATGCTTGAGCAAATGGAACAAAGTGAAGCAAAACTTAAATCATTAACCGTAGATATTGCTCACGACTTAAGAACCCCGATGGGACGCATTAAGTTACGCATTGAAGACCTTTTATATGATAATACAGTCACCGATCATCATCAGGATAAATTAGAAAACATACAATCTGATTTCTCTCTTTTGCTTGATACCTTTAATGGCATGATGGAGTTATACCATTTAGAAGATGGCGGAACCCCTGTTAATAAGCAACATTGTGAGCTGAGTAAAATAGTCCAAGATGCTATCGAATTTGCAGAGCCTACTGCTTTAGATAAACAACAGAAATTATATTTAACCATAGAGATGCCCTGCCCACTGTACGCCAATCCAAGCCTGCTTTTTCGTGCGGTATTTAATATTATCGATAATGCGATTAAATACACTCATGAAGGAGGAGTAATCGAAGTCATTGTCGATTGCTTTGGTGTTGTAGTTGCGGATAATGGCATTGGGATCAAGCCTGAAGATAGAGAGCGGGCATTAGATCAATTGGTACGTTTAGATCCTAGCCGAACAGAACATGGCTTTGGATTAGGCCTTGCTCTGGTAAAAACCGTCATGAAAATACACAACGGTAAAATCAGTTTAAGTGATAACTATCCCGGTTTACGGGCACGGTTATTATTTGAGGAAACGGTAAACAACAAGTATTTAACGCAGTAAATTCCATGCTTCACACATTGTTCTAAACTTATCAGCATTACCCGACTCTCTATCTGGGTGATGCTGCATAGCCAATTTACGCCATTGTTTACGGATCTCTTTTGCAGTCGCGCTTTCTGACAAACCAAACAACTTTAATGCCTGAATGCGATCCATTGAAGAGATAGCACTAGAGCCTCCTAAATAACGACGGTAGTTACTCCAAAAATCGTTCAATAAACGCTTAACTTCATCTTCTTCTACTTGGTAATTTGTCCACTCTACATAATATTCTCGCAGTGGATGTGTGGTATCAATAACCTGTGTTGAACCAGCTGTTTTCGCCACAGAAAATAACTGTATGTTCATGGCTTCGACTTGCAACCATTGCTCTGGATACAACTCTGTTTGCAACTGATAAAGTGCATTCATGATTAAAAAATTACGCTTAAACAGATCTTTATCTGGGCTTTCATCAAGCTGTGTTAATAAGCCTTTTTCGATCAAATGAGAAGATAGTGTATGAACTTTCCATTCTTGGTCTGTTTCTTGTAATACTTCAAACAGAGGCCACACTAACGGGTTTTCAAACTGTCCATCCGTTTTTTCTAAACGATTATCCGTCACTTTTTTTGCTCTAATCGTTTAATTAACGAATTAAGATTCCAAGCGCAAAATAAATTAAATAGGATCACTGAACTCATGATAATCGACATTCTTATCCACGGTTGTTCTGTTGCTAAACGGTATTCAGTTATGTGGTAAATAGTAGGAAGCCACACCGAAAAGACCCCAATAATAAGGCCTGCTTGTAGCATTCTAAATACAAATTCTTTATTAAAAAACAGAGTAAAAGGCAATGCAACAAGCACAGAAACGACCATCACATTCCCTTCTCGTAAAAAATGAGCAGCCATTATCCAATACGCTAAAAATACAATAATTGTTCGCCACATTGATAATAATCCTCTATTTTATTTAAATAACTAACCGTTATAACTATACATTCTAGTACTCATAGTGACTTAAGTATAATCATAAAAAATGGCAGCCATTTCTGACTGCCATTTTATTTACAAACTTAATTCACTATTCAGCAATCTCTGCTTCTTCTAGTGTTTGTTGAGTTCGGCTTGCTGCTGTTTCTTGCCCGAAGCCTTTCAAACCCACCACATGAACGTGCTCACGATCTTTGAAGATCTTACGAACCAGTTTATACGTAGTTCCTTTTTCTGGGCTAATGTTTTCTGGTGCCGCGATTAATAATTGCATATCCAGACGGTCACACAATTCAAATAACGTCGCGATAGATTTGCCATCTAGACGTGCTGCTTCATCCAAGAACAATAAACGACAAGGCACTATATCTTTACTGCGAAGACGACGAGATTCATCTTCCCAACTTTGGATAACCATCAGTAAGATCGCTTGACCTGTACCAATCGCTTCACCTGTTGATAATGCACCCGACTCTGCTTGTAACCAACCATCAGTACCGCGATTTACTTCAATGTTTAGTTCTAAGTAGTTACGGTAATCCAGTAACTCTTCACCCAATGTTTGCGGTGAACGTTGACCAACATCGATGTGTGGGTTGATACGTTGGAACAGTTTCGCAATTGCTTCTGAGAACGTAAAGCGAGGGTTACCAAACAAGTCTTGATGCTGGGCTTGATGCTCAGACAGACCAGCAAGTAACATCGCGTGTGTTTCACGGATACCTACGTTTAGACGAACCCCCTTAACTTGACCAAAACCAATTTGAGATAAGCCTTGGTTTAGCATGCGAATGCGGTTTTGCTCACGCTGAATCGTTTTACGAATAATACTCGCAACACTTTCAGAGCTTAATGCTAAGCGATTTTCACGAGAGGTTAGTTCTTCAGTCAGACGACCAAGCTCTGTTTCCATCTCTTCAATTGCTTCAACTGGATCATCCGTATGAATGATATCTTGGCGAATACGCTCACGAAGATGCTGATAAACCGCAATGTAGAATAGTACCTTACGCTCTGGCTTACTTGTGTCTTCCGATGCTCGTAATGAATCACGTAGATCTTCATTATCTGCAACCGCTAAACGAAGTGCTCCCAATGATTTATCCGACATTGAACGCAATTCTTCTGCACTTAAGTAGGCTAATTCACGTTTATGTAGACGACGTTCAACATCATTTTCACGAGCTAAACGTAGCACTGAACACCAACCTGCTTTTGCGTTAACCACAAAAGTACGTAGCTCTTTGTACAGTTTTTCAACTTTACGAGATTGCTTAACTAAACCTTTAATCTCAAGCTCGTTTGATGTGATGCCTTTTTCTAGCTCACTCTTACGGCCGCGAGAACTGTGTAGACGCTCGTTTAATTCGCCTTTACGAACTTCAGCACGCTCTAGTGCACTGTGATCCGCATGAACACCAAACTCTTGTAATTCACGTTTAAACTCTTGAACCGTTTCTTGCTTCGCTTGATGTGAACTCTTAAGCGACGCCATTACTTGGTTGTATTGGTTTGCTTGTGCTTGAGATTGTTTTTGCTTCTCTTTTGCTTTAGTACGCGCTTGTTCTGCTTGTACTAATTTCGCTTTAAGTTGTTCGTTTAGTTCACTGCTCTTATTAAGCAATGCCACTGCATCCTCATAACCGAAGTGATGACGACGCTCTACTAAATCAGAAATAGCAAACAGTTGAGCCTTAATGCTTTGTAGCTGGGCATCAATTTGCTCATGCTCTGCTTTTAATGCATCAAACTGCTCAGGATCCACTTCTAGAGCACGTTGCAAGCTTTCTAACTCAGCAATCGATTTGCCATTTTGACGTAGGAAACTTTCGGCTTCTGATACTTGTTCAACTTGAAGATTGATCTCTTCAAAGCGCTCAGAGATGGTTTCATCTTCAAGCACATTGATGTGTGGTGCGATCTTAGAAAGCTGAGACAATGCTTCTTTTGAAGCAATCATTTGAGATTTATGTTGTTGCTCTGCCGCAACGAGTTCGTTTAATTGACGGCTTGCTTGTGATAATTGCTCACGTGCTTTTTTCAATTCAACTTCTGGATCCGCATCAAACGCGACTACTAGGTGCGTTGATACAAAACCATTAAAGCTTTGGTATAGACGTTGAAGTTTTTGTGAATCAAACGCTGCTTTTGCGTGTTCTTCAACGGCGATTTCACGCTCTTCACGTAATGTGTCTAAACGTTGTTCACGAGCCGCGCGACCAAACAATGGCAGTTCAGGGAAACGAGAGTAACGCATCTGGCGATCATTTAGATGAACACAAACGGCATTCTCCATTTCATCAGCATCAAATACACTGTCATCAAACGCATCAATATCACCTTCAATGATGTAAAGGTCATCTGGACAATCATCAAGATCAACCAGTTTTTCTTTAATGCCCGATAAATCAGAGACAACGATAGCATGACGAGCAGGACCGTAAAGCGAGCTGAAATACGGCGCATCACTTAGTGTGATATCGTCATAAATTTCAGAAAGCAGTACGCCACCTAATGTATCAGCAAGACCTTTAAGACGAGCATCACCACTACCACCAGGGGCAGCTAAGCGTTCAATTTCACCATCTAACTCTTCTTTACGAGCAGAAAGACGATCTTTATTGGTTGAAAGCACGCGCTCATTTTCTAGCGTTTCTTGCATTTGGCTGATAACCATGTGGCTATCTTCTAACTCAACACCACATTGGTCATTAAGTTTGTTTAATGCATCGTTCGCCGCAATCCACTTGGGTGCAATCGATTCTAAACGCTGTGTTTCAGAACGAAGTTGCTGTTCTTGGCGTTTCAGCTCTGAGCGTTTATCTATAATGTTTTCTTGTTGTTCTTGAACCGTCTCAAGCATCTCTTCATGACGAGCTTGTTCTTCTTCAAGAACGATTTCAGAATCAACCGTGATGTTAAAGCGTTTTGCGTATTCAGCCGCTAATTCTTGAGCTTGACGTTGCAAACGAACGGCACGCTCTAAATCTTTGTACTGTGCTTTAAGCTGCTCTGCACGCTCTGCAATATTGCTGAACTGGCGAGCTTGTTCAATTAACGCTTTGGCTTTATCTGACGCTTCGCTGCGCTCAACATGACCTGCAATTGAGGTAACTAATGCTAAGCCACGTTCAAATTGTTGAACGGCTGCAGAAGAAAGGTCCAACTTATGTTTAATCGCAAGAAGTGCGGTTGTTTGACACTCTTCTTTTGCTTTTAACTCTGATTGAAGATCTACTGCATTGTTTTGCGTTAAATCATTATTCGCTGTTAGTTGTTGTGCTTTTTCAAGTGCTTTAACCGCTTGTTGGTATTGAAGCGCACGCGTTTGCTGCATATCCAACGCTTGTTGGTAATCAGCAAGCTGTGTTTTAAGGCTATCAACTTCTTCTTCAGTTAATTGTGCTTGCTCTTCTGACATCGCAAGTTGTTCAGCGGCTTCTTCCACTACCATAACTTGTTCTTCTAGACGCTCTGTTAGCTCTTCTAGATCTTCAGAGTAGCGTTCAATCTTCTCTTGTTGGCGAACGGCTGTTTGCACTAATTGAAGATGATCAGATGCAGCTTGATAATCTTGCTCAAGACCAGATTCTGAATCAGTCAGTAGCTCTAATTCACCTTGCATGTTATTTAATACAGAAGATAGACCCACTAAGCTGCTTTGTGCATTCATTAACTCAACACGATGCGTTAATGTCTGCTCTACTTTCTTACGGCGATCATTTGCATGACGCATATAATCTGAAGCAACATAGTTGGTTGATTCGGTGATTAAATGCTTAAATAAGTCACGATCAGTCTGTGTTGTTTTGATCGCTTCTAGCGTCATGCGATTTTCACGCAATGCCGCTTCCATATCTTGGAACGCTTTTTTCACACCGCCATTCTGAGGCAGTAGATAATCACGTAGAGAACGCGTGATTGCACTTGAGATACCGCCGTATAAAGACGCTTCAAGTAAACGATAGAACTTAGAACGATCACTGGTATTACGAAGCTTCTTAGGCAGAACGCCGTAATCAAACATTTGTGCGTGATAATCAGTCACCGAATTAAACGCTTTGAACTGAACACCTTCGTATTCTGCAACAAGGTCTTTTACTTCATGAATTTGACGTACGCGCGCTTGATTATCAGAGACAGCCTCGATCATTAACTCGGTTGGTTTCACATGACTTGGAAGACCAACAATAATGAACGGTTTAATGTCTACTTTCTTATCACGGCCAGCAACCTGCTGTAATTTAACCGCAAAAAGAACGCGTTGATTACGTGAATTTACAACGTCTAATGCCGCATAACAGGCACCCGGCTTTAATTTACCGTGTAACCCTTTATCACGAGACGCTTGCGAGCTGCCCGCTTCGGTTGTATTACGGAAATGCAGTAGCGATTGGTCTGGAATTAGTGTTGTGATAAACGCGGCCATTGTGGTCGATTTACCGGCACCGTTACCACCAGAAAGTGTCGTTACTAGATTATCAATATCAAAGGTACGCGCAAAAAAGCCGTTCCAGTTAACCATGGTGAGTGATTGATATTTACCACGTTCAATCATACTCATGCATCACCTTCCAATTCTAATTCATGCTGCTCTTCAGCTGGCATATCGTCTAACTTTACGTCATCATCAAGGTCAAAACTTGATTGGCTCGATTCTTCATTATGAATAACAACCGCTTCACCATCGCGGATCAAGCGTAGTTGCGCTTCTTTCATATCATCATTAGAGCGAACATCAGCACCAAAACGGAATACCGCTTCACTGATACGGAATTTACCTTGTTCGCCAACTTGAATGATCATACCTAAGCGCTTTAAACGGCGCAGTGAAGTACGAACTTTATCAAACAGTTTTTCTTTATCTAAATCTGAGCCAGATGCTCGATTAGTCACTAATTTCATTAGCTTTTGTTCATCAGCTAATACAAGTAACTCATCAAATAACTCTTGATTAGTAAAGATACCTTCATGCGCCAAACGCTCAGGGCTTAGGTATAAGAAACACAATACTTTACCAACCAACATGTCTATCTCGGCCAATACACTGCGTGCAATGAAAGAGGTAGAGCGCGGACGTAAGTAGAAGAACCCTTCTGGCGCTTTAACTAATTCAGCATGATAGCGTTGGTAGAACATACCTAACTCATGTTCAAATTCACGTAACAATGCATGATTATCTAAATCTTCGCTGGCAATATGGCGGCCAGAACGCAATAAACTGTCTAATGCTGGGAATAATGGATTAGCAATTGCTTTTGCTAATTTCTCAGGCATAAATTCTTCAATATTTGTCAATGACATTTGCTTGTACCTTCGCACCGAATTCGTTAATAGACTGCCAATCAGGTTGAACGGCTTGGAAATCGGCTTCTGAATAACCGAGACGCACGGCTTGATCTACCACGATACGGGCAAGATCAAAGTGCTGGGAATGAGGATAAGTCGTTAGGTAATTTTTAAGCATTGTACCTAATTCAATCGCTTCACCCGTCGCTTTATGACGTTGAAGCATTTTACTCACTTGTTCTGCTAAGATATCTGTGATTACACTTAATTCTTCATATTCCATTTCATCTGGAACAATACCGGTGACTTCGTCATCACGTAGCATAAGAGCTTCATCACGCATATCTCGTAATCGTTCTGTATCGGCATACGTTAGTAGCCAAGGCGCATCAAAATAGCCTTTAACTGAATCACGTAAACGCTGACTGAACGCACGGTTTTTATCCATATCAATCGCGGTACGAATAAATTTATGTACGTGTCTGTCGTAGCCAATCCATAAATCAATCGCTTGTTGTCCCCAACTTACAATGCGGTCAAGTTTCATTTGCAATGCGTATAACAAGGCATCAATGAACTCTAACTCTTCATTACCATAAACAATTTCTTGAATATTAAGTAATTCAGTTTGAAGTTGATCGCCCGCCGCTTGCAATGAATCTTGTAATTCACGCAGGTTGCCAGAGGTTTCATCAAGCAGCTTTTCACAGCTAGAAATTGCTTCACGCCAGTTTTGGTTTAGCAGCTCTGCAATTTCTTCTTTGACTGATTGTTGTTGTTCATCCATAACTCGTTGGTTTAGATCGATACGATCAAAGATCTCTCCAACAGAATATTTCAGAACGCCAAATACGTTTTTACGCCAGTGTTTCGCTTCACCACCTTTTTCAGCCGCTTGCGATGCCTTTTGGATTTCTTCTGCTACCATCGCCAACTGAATAGAAAGCTTCAATTTAGAGAATTGACGGTGGCGCACGTAGTAATCCGTAATGCCAATAGCTAATGGTGTAAGACGATAGATGTTCATTCCATCGGTGCTTTCACCACTAAAACGGCTAATTAAACGTTGTTTTACTAATTCATTGATTGCATTGTTCGCACGAAAAGCAATGGTGTCATTGGATTGACCAAATAAACCACTGATGATACCAAACGCATCGTGAAGTTCACCTTCACCTAGCTCATCATCAAATCTTTCATTACTGAGAACAGCAATGGCCAACAAAAATGCCAAACGCTCGGTCGGCAAGTTCAATGAGAAATCGTGCTGCTTTACCCAGCCAACCAGTTCATCAACCGTTTGGTCTGTAACAGCATTAGAAAACTCACTCATTGTGTATCCTTTGTGTACATCATTATTATTTTCTCTTCGCCCATACATGAATATAACGACCAAGAGACAGATAAGGTTCTTGACGGCATAACTGCTCTTCTAGCTTCAGCACGTCTTCGATTTGGTAGTCTCCCATGTATTCCATGTTACCAATGTAATCATGAAATGAGCGAACCCCCGATTTCCCTTCAATATCATAACCAGCGTCTTCTATCCACTGGTAAACCTCATTTGGCATTAAGCCTTTTTGTGGTTGTAACTTAAACCGTTTTCTATGTGGCATGCCATCTAAAACATGAGGAATGTTGCCACAAATCACATTTTTCAATACTAAACCGTGATGATTATAAAACATAATCGAGGCATACCCACCCGGTTTTACTTGTTCTAATAAAATATCCAATGCAGCTTTTGGATCTTCCAACCATTCCATGACAGCATGAAAGAGTAGAATATCAACCTTACCCACGCCGTGTTGTTCAATTTGTTGTACAGCAGAGTGAATAAATTGGTATTGGGCCAGTAAACCATTGTCTTTCACTGACTCTTCCGCTAATTTCAACATTTCTGAAGAAATATCACACAAAGTAACAAAATGCCCTAATTTGGCCATTTGTTGAGATACTTGGCCAATCCCTCCACCAGCATCTAATACTGTAAGTGGCGCAGAACTTGCTTTACTATTAGCTAAGATGGTTTCCATATCTTGCCATACAATAGTTTGACGGATTTCGCCTTTGTCAGAACCATAAATGTTCTTAGCAAATTTGTGGGCGATGTCATCGAAATTACGGTCTTTATTCACAGTGGTTAAGTTATGATATTATCTATTGGAAACAAGCATTGTCGCATAAGAGCTCAAGGAAGTAACAGCATGACGCTGTTTTTTGCTCTCAAGTGGTGGTTTTTCATTCTATATCAGCGGTAATAGTCAAAAAATATGTTTGAGTTAAAGAAGTTTGTATCATCAATGCTGATGCCCTTACCAGGATTACTCCTAATTGGGTTTATCGGTCTATTCATTTTATGGTTTTCAAAAAGGAAAGGATTTGCCTCTTTTTTACTAACATTGTCTCTTGTGGGGATTTTCATGCTGTCTTTTCAGCCAATCACTGCCCCATTATTAACAACAACTGAGCGCATGTACCCCTCATTCATCGCACCTGATGTGCCTGTTGAATATGTTTTAGTTTTAGGGAATGGTCATGTTGTTGATGATGAAATTTCTCCCATTTCCGAATTATCTCGTGCAGCTGTTATGAGGCTAACAGAAGGGATCCGTATCTACCGTATGTATCCTGGGGCGAAATTAATCTTATCAGGTTACAGCGGCGGAACAACGGTGAGCCATGCGCGTATGATGGCCCGTGTAGCCCTTTCTCTTGGTGTAAATAAGTCAGACATTCTTTTACTTGAAAATGCTCGTGATACTCACGAAGAGGCGATTCAAACCCTTAATTCAGTCGGTAACAGTAATTTAGTTCTTGTCACTTCAGCTAGTCACATGCCAAGAGCAATGAAAGAGTTCCACAATTTAGGCTTAGCACCAACGCCAGCACCAACAAATTACTTAGCGCACTCACAAATTAAACAACCGTGGGAAAAATATGCACCAAAAGCGAAGTATTTAGAACAGTCTGAACGATTTTGGTATGAGCAAATGGGTCGCTGGTTTATGGATCTCAAAGATCTTTTAATGGCAAGAGAAGAACAAGCACAAGAAACAAACAAAATTGAGTTTGAAGACGTTATGGATAAAGTAGATGATATAACAGAATCTCTACCATTACCGAAAGACAAATAGCAGCTTAAAACTATTCATATAAAAAAGCACGAACCAAAATTAGATTCGTGCTTTTTTGTACGTATCGATAAGTATCTGATCATTTTTACTTATTTAGGATAATTACAATCACTTATCCGAATGAGCATTACTTAAAATGATAGATCTCACTTTTTCTAAGTCTTCTGGTGTATCAACGCCTGCTGCAGGGGCTTCTTTTGCCACTGCTACATGAATTTTTTCACCATACCAAAGTACTCGTAATTGCTCTAAACATTCAATTTTTTCAAGTACACTTGGCTGCCAATTAATGTACGTATTAATAAATCCAGCACGGTACGCATAAATGCCGATATGACGCAGTAATGGATTCGCCGTTAATGCCTCTCCTTTTGCAAAAGCATCACGGTCCCAGGGGATTGCAGCACGACTAAAGTACAACGCATACCCTTCTGCATCGGTAACGACTTTCACTGCATTAGGGTTAAATACGTCATCTTTTTCATCAATGGTAACAGCCAATGTTGCCATTGGTGCAATCGAATCTGATAGGTTTTGTGCGACTTGTTGAATAATACTCGGTGGAATAAGTGGTTCGTCCCCTTGTACATTTACAACGATTTCATCTGCTGTAATGCCACACTTTTCAATCACTTCTGCAAGGCGTTCTGTGCCAGACTCGTGATCGGGTGAGGTCATACATACGTCGCCACCAAAGCTTTTAACTACCGCTTCAATACGAGGGTCGTCGGTTGCAATAATAACGCGGTCTGCCCCTGCCTTTGATGCTTGCTCATAAACCCATTGGATCATAGGTTTACCACAAATATCAGCTAATGGCTTACCTGGTAAACGTGTTGATTGGTAACGAGCGGGAATTATGACTGTGAACGACATAGCTCTACCTCTTCCATTGTCATACGGCGGGCTTCAGGCTCAATCATTACTGGAATACCTTCTTTGATAGGATATGCCAGACGATCAATTTTACAGATCAGCTCTTGCTTATCTTTATCGTAGTTCAATTTTCCATTACACACAGGACAAGCAACGATTTCAAGAAGACGATAATCCATATTGTTCTTTTACCTCTATAATTTTATCTAATATTTGTTGTGCTTTTTCTTCTGGGAATTTGGCATCAACAGGTAAATACCACCATGACGATTGAGCAAAGGACTGACACTTAACTGCGTCTTTCTCTGTCATAATTAATTGCTCGCCATACTGCATTAAATTTTTAATTTCTGTTGGTTCAAACGCTTTATGATCACCAAATCCTTGAGTGTGAACCACATCTGCATTTAATGATTTTAACGTGTCAAAAAAGCGTGGGGGATGACCAATACCAGCAAACGCGACCAAGTTAGATAATGAAGAAATTACGCGCTTTTCACCTGTCACGAGGTTAATCGCATCACTAGGCTCAAGCTTCATTGAAATTTCGTTCTCTTTTGGCTGATCTCCATTACAAATTAAGAAATCTACCGTTAATAAACGATCAATCCCCTCCCTTAATGGCCCTAATGGGATGTATTCCCCATTACCAAAACGACGCTTACCGTCAATAATAATGAATTCAATATCACGTTGTAATGCATAATGTTGTAGACCATCATCCGTAATAATAATGTCAACACCTTGCGCTTCAAGCATTTTCACTGCATCGCTACGAACAGGGGCGACAACTACATCCGCTTTGGTACGCTGCTTTATCAATACAGGTTCATCGCCAGAAATATCAGGTGTCGTTGTTTCGGTAAGTAAAAAAGGATAATACGGAGCTTTACCACCATAGCCACGAGAAGCAACCCCAACTCTGTAACCTTGTAGTTGAAGTTGTTCAACTAGCCACACAACAACAGGGGTTTTTCCATTCCCTCCCGCTGTTATATTTCCCACAACGACAACAGGAACAGAGGCTCGATAACTCGATTTCTTACCAGATTGATAATCCGCTTTTCGTTTTGAAGCCAACCATTTAAATAAGCAACTTAGGGGCCATAACACTGGCCACAAAAGCTTTCCTAAAATATGGTTATCAAACCAAATTTTCTCAACCATTAATCACCAAACTGAATGCGGTGTAACTGTGCATAAGCACCATCATGTGCAATTAGTTCAGCATGTGTTCCACGCTCAACCACTTCGCCTTCATCAATGACAAGGATCTGATCTGCACTTTCGATGGTTGATAAACGGTGTGCAATAACTAAGACAGTTTTGTCTTTTTGCAACTCATCCAATGCTGATTGAATCGCTTTTTCTGATTCCGTATCTAATGCAGACGTTGCTTCATCAAGAATTAATACCGATGCGTTCTGCAATAAAGCACGAGCAATAGCGATACGTTGACGTTGACCACCCGATAGACTTGCGCCGTTTTCACCAATCATGGTGTCAAAGCCTTGCTCCATTTTATTAATAAAGTCAGAGGCATAAGCAAGTTCAGCCGCTTTTTCTATCTCTTCACGAGTAAACTTACCCTCTGAAGCATAAGAAATATTATTTGCTACCGTGTCATTAAATAAATGCACGTTTTGAGATACTAACGCAAAATGTTTACGAAGATTAGGAAGTTTATAATCTTCAACTTTATCGCCATCTAATGATATTGTGCCCGAGTCAACATCATAGAAACGAGTAAATAGATTAGCAATAGTACTTTTACCTGAACCAGAACGACCAACTAATGCAACCGTTTTTCCGCTTGGAATATCAAAACTGATATTTCGTAATGCAGGACCTTCTGCCGTTGGGTAAGTAAATGTCACGTTTTCAACGTTAATCTCACCACTAACTTTTTCTTTAGTAATTACACCATCGTCTTTTTCTTTATCCATATCCATTAATTCGAATAAAGTTTGACACGCAGCCATACCGCGTTGGAAATCAGACGTTACGCCTGTTAACGATTTCAATGGACGAAGTAAACCAAACATCGCAGAAAATACAACGGTAAATGTACCAGGAGTTAATGTTTCTTTAATTGAGTCTACGCTTGCTAAAAATAATACCGTAACTAGTGCCAAAGACGCGATCATTTGAATGATAGGGTTAGCTAAACCTTGAGCTACCACCATTTTCATTCCTTGCTGACGCATGTGGTTACTGATGTTATCAAAACGCTCAGATTCAACCTTTTGACCACCGTAACTAAGTACCACTTTATGGCCTTTCAGCATTTGTTCAGAGGTTGCTGTTAATGAACCCATTGCTGTTTGCATGCTCTTACTTATCTTTCTAAAACGCTTAGAAACAAAGCTAATAGCAAAAGCGACTACAGGAGCAACAACAATAAGCACTAAAGATAACTGCCAGCTGTTCCAAAACATAAGACCAAGTAAACCAATAATACTTGCCGATTCACGCACAATATTAACTAACGCTTTACTGGTTGCAGAGGCAACTTGTTCTGAATCATAGGTAATACGAGAGAGTAAGCGACCTGTAGATTCTTGATCGAAATAGCTAACTGGCATATGCATAAAATGATTGAATATTTGACGGCGAATTCGCATTACTACGTTGCTCGCGACCCAACTCATACAATAACCAGAGATAAACCCACTAAGACCACGAATAAACATCATTGCTAAAATGATAAATGGCATTTTCTTTAAGAAATCTGAATCTGCACTACCAAAACCTTCATCTAATAATGGTTTTAATAACGAAATCATGTAGGTGTCACTTAAGGCATTAACAACCAGAGCAACGATAGCTATCCATAGCCCGGCCTTATAGAGAGAGATTAATGGCCATAAGCGTTTAAATGTTACCCATGTAGATTCGTCTTTTTCAATAGTCATAAGTACTTATTCTTCATATACAATTACCTTTATTCTACTCTGAATTTAGATTATCGCCAAATAGCTTTCTATACCAGACATTGTGATTGAGCAGTGAATAACCTTTAATAACTAAATTATCTTGATCACTTGTAATATTGATCTGCCCTAACTGAGCAGTATCTAACCATTTTATTCTTTTTTCTTCATATCGATCTTTGATTGCTTTACTTGGTAAATTCCAAGGGGTAAATCTACCGGTGGACACTACAGCAACCTTGCCTTTCATTTCTTCAGCCCAACGCATTGTTGAGGAACTATTTGAACCATGATGAGGGACTAGAAAAACATCCACATCATCAAAATCATTTTGATTTAATATCAACATTTCTGAAATAGCATCAATATCGCCAGTTAATAAAAAAGTCCATTGTTCAATCTTAATTTTAACTACACATGAATGAGGATTATAAGCTCGCTTAGCTCTTTTGGGAGGCCAGATCGCGGTGAATAACATATCGCCTTCTCGCCACTGTTCACCTTTAATACAATATTTATTGTTTACCCTTATCTCGCTCGTTCTAATCCATTCCGGAGTAAATGCATCAGTTAAATATGCTTTTCCACCAGAATGATCATTATCTGAATGACTGATAATCAAACCATTAATCGACTTCACCCCACGAGAATATAAAATGGGTTCAATGACGCTTTCAGCAATACTGCCATTACTCCATTTCATACCTGTATCATAAACGACGGTATGCCCTTGGTTTGATAATAGTACTGATAAGCCATGACCAACATCCAAAAAATCAACTTGCCATTTTTTTTCAGGTTTAATCAAAACTGAACACAGTAATAAAAATATAAAAGGTTGAAAGAAATATTTCACAGGAAAGATGATTCTGGCACTAATCAAACCAATGATGATAAGAAAAATGTGATTCGTTTGATGAGACAATACAAACCATGATTGCTCAGCTTTTTCTGCCAACCACCATATTGGAGTTAATGACCAATTAGCTAAACCCCAAGATAGTTCAGAAATAGAATAATTTATCTGTCCAGAGAGAACCGCAAGTAAGCTTAAAGGAACCGTGAGCAAGCTAACCCAAGGAACAGAGAGTAAATTAATTATTGGTGATAAAAAACTGACACCAGAAAAAAAGTAAGCTTGTATCGGTGCTAATAACACAAAGAGCCCACATTGAATGAAAACCACCTGACGCAGTTTCTCCATAAATGGACGAGATTTATTGGTAAAGAATCGTTGATAAAAATACAATGATAAAAGAACCACAGATACAGCACTAAACGAAAGCCAAAAGCTCATAGATAAGGCTGAAAAGGGATTAATAACAAGACATAACAATAAGCACCATAAAAATAATAAATGCTTAGGCCACTTCCAACGAAGAATCAAAACTAATGAGACTAAAAGACAGCCAATCAATGCTCTAATTGTGGGTAAGGAAAAATCCGCAAGCCATGCATAAAAAGTAGCGAGTAAACAACCAATAAGGACAGGCAACCAAACGGTACTTCTGCAAGGCAAAAAACTTCTAGCTATCTTACCTAACCACCAACCTATAGCAAAAACAAAACCAATATGAAGACCCGATATCGCCATTAAATGAGCTAAACCTGAATTTCTTAACACTCGCCATTCATAAGTGTCTATTTCACCTTTATAACCAAAGGTTAGCGCTAAAAGTAATGATTGAAATTCTTTATTCATCGTGTGTTTATAGGTATCCATAAACCACAGACTTCGAATTGAGGCTGTACTATCAATTAATACTGCACTAGTAATTTTACCGTATGAGTGGATCCCTTTGGCTAGAGCGTAATCTTCAAGTTTATAGCCGACTTCATTATGTCGACCTATCGGAGGTCTCAGTTTGACAGTAAATTCCCATAATTCACCTTGTTTGAAAAGAGCTTCGGGGATTTCTTTTTCTAAAGATTTTTTAAAATCTCGAATTGAAAGCCTTAATAAAGGCGATTGATAAAACTTAACTGGATAAGTGTTAATATGACGAACATGGACTAAAATTGAAGATGTTCTTTCTTTAAATGCAATTAGACTTTGAATTTCACCTTTGATGGTAATATCATGCCCCTGACCATAAAGCAGTTTGTTTACCTCTTTATAGTAAGTTATGTGTGAGGATGTGATGATTAGTCCCAGCAGGATGCCTTGTATTAATTTAGCTTGGGAAAACTTTAGTGACACTAAGTAACTAAAAGCACACAGTAAAAATGCAAACAAGGGCAAGTTTGTCGGCCAATAAGCTGACGACAAAAGAATAAGAATTACGACTACGATTTTAATTCGTATGTCATTAAAAAGAAGCATTAACTCATGCCAAGAAAATTCATTAAACGTTTTTTACCAAACCACGAAACCATTAAGCGCCAAAAAGCATTAAAAGTATTCGGCAATGTATTATATAACCCAAACTTATGGTGTTTGAACCGCCGTTCTGCAGCTGGCGCGTTTGCTGTCGGTTTATTTATGGCTTTCGTCCCTCTTCCTAGTCAAATGATTATGGCTGCTGGGTTAGCCATTTTGTGTAGTGTCAACCTTCCATTATCTATTGCATTAGTATGGGTTAGTAACCCTGTCACTATGCCTGTTTTATTTTATGGCGCCTACAAGATTGGTGCTTGGGTATTATCAACACCCGCCCAGCATTTCCACTTTGAATTATCATGGGAATTCATTGGCTCACAAATGTCGACGATTGGTCCCCCATTTCTTCTTGGTTGCGCTATTTGCGCCGTTCTTTCTGCTCTTATTGGTTATTTTAGCATTCGCGGACTTTGGCGATATTCAGTTGTTCGAAGCTGGAAAAAACGTACATTAAGATCAAAGCTATCTAGAAAAAGTTAACTTACCCTCTTCACCCATCACATTTCTATTACTGACAGCAGATCTTTGCTGTCAGTTCACAAAACTTCATATCCACACAAGCAATATAATGACTTTAATGTGATATATTCATGTTTATCTCATTAATTGAACGGTTCTTCTTTCACTTTTCAATTATTTTAGATGCATATAATACTAATAATAAATGAATCATTAAATTTATAGCTTGTTAAGGAAATCGACATGAATGAACTAACTGAATGTCCTGACTGTCTTTCAGATGAATTACTCATATCAGACAATGAACATACTGTAATCTGCTCAAATTGTGGAATAATAAAAAAAGATGGAGTGTGGCTTGTAGTCAAAGAACCTCAGAGTGAAGCTGCTATCTAAGACATATAAAAAAGCCCATACATTAGTACGGGCTTTTTTTAATAACGATACTTTTAATTAAGCAAATATTGCTTGCAGCTGAGGAACAACTTGTTTCTTACGGCTAAGAACGCCATCAAGCCAAACTCGACCATTTTCAGTTGCTTTACCATAAGCTTTAGCAGTAAGTTCATCATTATCACTTACAACTAATAACTCTGAACCTTCTTTCATGATATCGGTTAAAAGTAAGATCATTGTGTGGCGATTGCCTTCAACTTTCATTACTGCAATATCTGCTTCTAAGTCTGCTTTTATCTCATCAAATACAGAAAGATCGATCACTTCAAGTTGACCAATGCCAACAAGCTCACCGTTCATATTAAAGTCTTTAAAATCACGCATAACAAGATCACGTACAGGTGTACCTTCAACCGCTGATTTCACTTTAAACATTTCCATGCCTAATGCTTTAAAATCTTCAATACCAGCAATCTCTGCTAATGCTTCAACACATTTAATATCAGCAGTTGTACATGTTGGTGATTTGAAAATTACCGTATCACTTAAAATCGCACAAAGCATAATGCCAGCAATGTTTTTTGGAATCTCAACATTGTAAAAATCGTACATCATCTTAATGATTGTATTACTACAACCAACTGGACGGATCCAACACTCTAGAGGTGTAGATGTAGTTAAGTCACCTAATTTATGATGGTCAACAATACCTACAATTGTAGCTTCTGCAATATCATCTGGTGCCTGAGTTAACTCTGAATGGTCAACAATATAAACTTCTTCACCAGCATAGCTAGTTTTAAACTCTGGAGACTCTAAACCAAACTTATCAAGGATAAATGCTGTTTCAGGAGAAAGTTCACCTAGACGAGCTGGGATAGCAGCTTCGCCGATTTGATTTTTTAAGTAAGCAAGTGCGATTGCACCACAAATTGAATCTGAATCTGGGATTTTATGGCCCACTACATACATTGACATTGTATTACTCTCCTTTAAATATGGCGCTATTCTAACAAATTAAGACGATTTGAAAACAGAAAGTATTAATAGAACTTAAACTATCTACCATATAAATAGGTAATTATAGTAGTGGTTAAGAGATCCGAACTCCCAACACGCGTGTTCTTATGGTGGAGGAATCCGCGGCTTTTTCCCAAACTACAGTTGGCAAAAAGCCCATACCTTTCGGTATGGGCTTTTTCGTTGGCTTTCGCCTAAATATGGCAGGGGTGGAGAGATTCGAACTCCCAACACGCGGATTTGGAATCCGCTGCTCTGCCAGTTGGAGCTACACCCCTGTAGTTATTTTAATGACTTAACTTTGTCTTATTTTATCTTTAAAAAAGATAAAAACTAATTTAAAGCCTGGCGATGTCCTACTCTCACATGGGGAGACCCCACACTACCATCGGCGCTATTACGTTTCACTTCTGAGTTCGGCATGGGATCAGGTGGGTCCATAA
>NZ_MAJS01000010.1 GCF_001690985.1 Aliivibrio sp. 1S175 | reverse complement strand
AGGTTTCAAATTGTTAAAGAGCTTTTCTTCTACTTTCAAAGCGTTTTCGCCTTTCTGTGAAGAGGACGGTCATTTTATCTATTTAAGCCTCAGTGTCAAGCACTTATTTGAAACTTAAATTCTAAACCATCTTACTAACTCTGATTGCAAACCCCTTATGGGATGGGCTCTCCGTGTCAGTGAGGTCGCATTATAGAGAGTTAGATTACATTGGCAAGCCTTTTATTAAATTAAAGCCTAATTTCAATTAAAACGAAGGAAAAACAATCAAAAAACGTAAGTTTCGCATAGATAATATTCAAATAATCTCAATTTCAAAGCAAGAGTAATTAAAAACAACTATTTACGAAGACATGCTTTATTTATAGAACCAAAGGTAATCATGATTTAGGTCTAGATCTGCACCCCTTTAGTGTTATATAAGGCAGAGGTATTAAGTAATAGAAAAGCATTCCTTAAAGTTATTTATCTATCGGTCGATCTAGTAGTTTAAGGATAATCATTATATTTAGGACAAACGACATGAAGTTGAAAACACAATCATATGTTCTTGCTGCCATTATTTTATTTTCTCTGATCACAATGACAGCGAGTGGCTTATGGACATTACGAGTAGCTAGCACCATCGATAATAAGGCTAGAGTTACAGAACTTTTTCAAACCACTTATAATTTGATTGCCAACATGGAAGAAATGGTAAGAGAAGGAAGAATTGAAGAAAATAAAGCGAAAGAGCTCACTATAACTATCTTACGTAATAATATTTATAAAGATAACGAATATGTTTACGTAGCTGATGAGAATTTAATGTTCTTAGCCGCACCTCTTGATCCTCAACTTCATGGCACAAGTTTTCACGAGTTTAGAGATAGTAAAGGTCAAAGTGTTGGACAAATCTTAGATGACGCCATATCTAAAACGCCAAATGGCATCGCTGAATATACTTGGTCATTAAAAATGCCTGACGGCAGTATTGATAAAAAGCTATCTATTGCAGAAAAGACAAGAGACTGGAATTGGATCGTGGGTACCGGTATCGGCGAAACTGAAGTAAATGCACGTTTTTGGTCTACAGCTCAATGGCAATTTGGATTGGCTTTTATTATTGCTAGTTTAATTTTTAGTATTCTAATGATATCGATGAAACGCATGATCTCTTTATTAGGCGGGGAACCAAAAGAGGTACATGCCGCTATACAAACAGTAGCAGCTGGAGAGATCGTTACTCAATTTGATACTAAAGCAACTGAAGGCAGTATTTATCACGCAGTTCAAACAATGAACCTTTCATTAGCTGAATTAGTTCAACATTTAACTCAGTCAATGTTAGCTTTAAAAGCAGAACTAACAGACGTACATTCAAGATCAGGATCGGTGAGTCAATTAACAGAAAGCCAGTACCAATCAACCGAGATGATTGCCACTGCGATAACTGAAATGGCTTCCTCTGCAAATAACGTAGCAGAATCAGCACAGCAAACCGCAATGAATACAGATGATGCAGATAAACAAAGTGTTCGCACTCAAAAGTTAATTAATGCCACAGTTTATAATATTGAAGGATTAGCGGAACAGCTTAATACCGCAAGTACTGCTGTAGCTGAACTAGACAGTGAAGTTAATAGTATAGTTAAAGTTCTTGATGTTATTGGAGGCATTGCGGAGCAAACAAATCTACTTGCTTTAAATGCTGCAATTGAAGCTGCACGAGCTGGAGAGCAAGGTCGAGGATTTGCAGTTGTCGCAGATGAAGTACGCAATCTTGCAGGAAGAACCCAAGGTAGTACCAAAGAAATACAACAAATGATATCGAACTTGCAAGAAGGTTCCCGTAACGCCATTTCAACAATGGAAATATGTGCCGAAACAAGTAAGAGTACCGTTTCTGAATCTAAAAATGCTTCAGATGCTTTACAACAAATAGTTACCGCTCTTGAGTCAATTTCAAGTATGAGCCATCAAATTGCAAATGCATCGGAGGAGCAAAAACATGTTAGTGAAGATATCACCCAACGAGTCAATATGATCGAGGAAAGTGGGCAACAATTAGCGCGTGTTGTTGCTGAAAGCACAGAAAGTACTTACATACTAACTGAGCTTGCTGACGACCTAGAAGTGTGGCTAAACAAGTTTCGAGTAAAAAGCTAACCTATACATAATACTTAATAAAAAAGCATATATCCTATATGCTTTTTTATCTCTAAATATACAGAATCAAGATAAGTGTTATCTGACTTTAATCAGCGTCATGAACCGTCAGACAATCAAACTAATTTAAACGAAAAAAGCCTCGTCATTTCTGACGAGGCTTTTAAATGTGGCTCCCTTTGCTGGACTTGAACCAGCGACATACGGATTAACAGTCCGGCGTTCTACCAACTGAACTAAAAGGGAACAGGTATTGCGTCTCATTAAGAGAATTAATGGTGCCGACTACCGGAGTCGAACTGGTGACCTACTGATTACAAGTCAGTTGCTCTACCTACTGAGCTAAGTCGGCACACTAATTTTTTATTGCTCGTGTTTATATCTTACTAAGCACCAACAATTTAATATGGTGCCCGGAGGCGGAATCGAACCACCGACACGAGGATTTTCAATCCTCTGCTCTACCGACTGAGCTATCCGGGCAACGAGGTGTATTAAACGGCTTTTACGTCTTTAGGTCAACCTATAATTACAAATAAAAGTTTGTTTGATGAAAATATGCACTGAATCTTTGTTTTTATAACGTTTCATTAATCAAAACACTGATAGACAACATCAAATATCACTTCTATTCGCAATTAGCCTTATTATATCAATAATAAATAGTGAATCTTAAAAACCAAAAATATTCGTTAACCAGGCCGCTGGTGTATTCTTTTTATCACATTCAGCTTTATATTGACCTTGCTTATCCCAAATAGGCAGCTTTACATCTCCTCGACAGTTTGGAGTTAACGTTTTGTTATTTTCTAAATCAAAACCAGCTGTAGTTACTTCCTTGGGCCAAGGTAAGTTATACGCTTCAGGCGTTCGTAAACTAAGATAATCAGCATATACCCTTAACGCCCCACTAGAACCAGTCAATTTCATGGGTTTATTATCATCACGACCAAGCCAAGTAATGACAACCTCTCGGCCATCAATGCCTGCATACCAACTGTCTCGAGAATCATTACTTGTTCCCGTTTTACCCGCTAAACCGGCCCAACTATACTGACTGTTCAAAAACCTTGCTGTACCTTCACTTACTGTTTTTTTCATACCATAAATAGTAAGCCAAGCGGCTTGTTTTGGAACAACAGTAGACGACCTTGGAAAGTTTTCATAAAGTAAAATGCCATCATTATCGACCACGGCCTTCAACGCAGTTAATTTGGCCTTTTTACCACCATTCCCCAGAGTCTGATACATTTGAGCCACTTGATATGGAGATAAGTTAAGTGAGCCTAGTAACATACTTGGTACTTGATTAATTTCTTGAGCATCTACGCCTAACTTAACCAAGGTATCGGTTACTTTACTCAAGCCAACCATTAATCCTAAATTTACAGTAGGCACATTCAATGAATGAGAAAGTGCATAATATAAAGGAACTTCGCCTCTAAATTTACGATCAAAGTTTCGAGGTGTCCACGTTGTCCCTTTACTGCCTTTTAATGAAATCGCTTTATCATCTAATGTTGTCGCTAGTGAAAACTTATCAGGACTTTCTAATGCCGATAAATAAATAGCAGGTTTCACTAAAGACCCAATTGGACGTTTCGCATTTATTGCACGATTGAAGCCATTAAACCCAGTACGGCTACCACCAATCATAGCCCTAATTTCACCGCTTTGACGATCAACCACCACCATAGCAGCTTCCAAGCCTTTACCTGCACGCTTCTCCAACTGCGGGATCTTTCTTTCTACAGCTTGCTCTGCTTTTTGTTGAGACAAAGGATCAAGCGTTGTAAATACACGTAAACCTTCTCCTTTTTGATAAGCATCTCCAGCCTTTTCTTTTAATTCCCATTTCAACTGCTGAAAATAGGCGGGCTGTCTTGTTGCAATCGTCGCTCGTTTTTTTACATCTAAAGAACGGCTAGCTGCCATCTCATACTGACGAGGAGATAAAATACCCTCTTGCATCATAAGACGTAGAACTAAATCTCGACGCGCTTTAACTCTTTCAGGAAAACGCATCGGATTATAATAAGATGGTCCTTTAACCATACCAACTAACATCGAAAGCTGATCGATCCTTAGTTCCTCTATCGGGCGACCAAAATAGACCTGAGCTGCCAACCCAAATCCATGAATCGCCTCGCCACCGGTTTGCCCTAGATATACTTCATTTAAATACGCTTCTAAAATACGATCTTTGCTGTAACGATAATCTAAAATAAGAGCAAGATAAGCTTCTCTAATTTTACGCCATAACGTTCTCTCACTAGATAGAAATAAGTTTTTTGCCAATTGCTGAGTTAGAGTGCTCCCACCTTGAACGGTTCTTCCTGCTTTTGCATTAACTAAAGCAGCACGCACTATTGCTAATGGCGAAACACCGTCGTGCTGATAAAAATCTCTATCTTCTGTCGCTAATAACGCATCAACCATCACTTCCGGAAATTGCTCTCTTCGTAAGAACAAACGCTGTTGATCATGATCCGCATCTAGCATCCCTAAAAACTGAGGTTCTATTTGTAAAAAGCCCATCTGCTTTTTAGCGGTTCTATTTTCAATTTTTTGCAATCCATCAGCGTTGAAATACAGCATGACATGACGATCAGGCTCTGGCCCTTGTTGAAATTCAAAAGGACGACGAATCAATTCTATTTTAGTCGAGGATGATGAATATTCTCCTGAACGTTGAGGTTGACTTACCTTCTGGTACTTCAATAAATCCAGTTCTTTCTTTACAGACTGCAAAGTAATATTTTGTCCTGGAGATAATGTTAATACACGACTATAAACGACCGTAGGTAAACTAAATAATTGACCATCGAAACGCTTTTTAACTACCGTATCTAAATAAATACCGGTAATAACTAAAATAGCCAAAACAACTAAACTCAGTTTAAAACCTAAGAGCAGTAAGCTCTTCCAAAATGCTCGAGTGGGTTGCGCTTTCTTTTTAGTCGTCGCTTTTCTTTTAGCCGGCGCTTTCTTTTTTTCTGTTGTTTTTTTCGGCGCAGCCTTTGCTGGTGCTTTTTTCTTATCAACCATGAGAGATCTTTTAAAGTTAAGGAATTAATTAAAGTGACGTTTTGTCTTTTTCGTTGCTTGATGAATCGCAGGATCATCTGGCCAAATATGTTTGGGGTAGCGCCCTTTCATTTCTTTTTGTACTTCTTTGTATGAACCTCGCCAAAATCCGGCCAGGTCACTCGTCGTTTGCAGTGGTCTTTGGGCTGGAGATAATAACTCCATAACGAGCTTCTTTTTACCTTGAGCTAATAATGGTGTTTGAGCCTCACCATAGACCTCTTGCATTCTAACTGAAATTTTAGGGTCAGATTGCAACTCATAGCAGATCTTAGCTCTTGTTCCTGTTGGCAATGTATAATGTGTCGGTAAATACTCATTAACCATTTTAATCTTATCCCAACCGACATACGCCTCCAATGCCTCAATTAGATTGACTGTTTTTAATTGTTTATCATTTTTTATTCCCGTCATAAAAGGCAATAACCACTCATCAGCACAATTAAGTAGTTCACTTTCATTCATCAACGGTAGAGTAATTTCAGGTAACCATTCAGCACAACACAACAAGCGAGAATGCAAAGCTTGAACGTCTTTATTCCAATTTAAACACGTCAACCCTTTTCGTTTGAGCATACTAAGTAACGCAAAAGATATTTTGTCAGGGTCAGGTGAACTTATTCCCTTCCTTTCAAGAATTAATTTACCTAAAAAAGTACGTTTTTCGGCAATCATTCGGCCCAATTTTTCATCCCAATCGACGTATTCACGCTCAACAATTAGATGGGACGCATTCTTCATTAATGATGATTTAGATAATGAAGCAGCTAGGAATACATAACTTCGATTTTGATACCCTTTTAATAGATCGACTACGACCAAATAATCACTTTGAGCAATAGATTCAAGTTCATCTAATTGAACACCATGCCCGTTTGCTAACTGAAACTGCCCTATTGATCCTTTCTCCATCGCTAATCTGTCAGGAAAACCATAAACAAGAATGTCACCAATAAGATCCAGAGATACCTTACGTATATTTTCTTTTATAGAAAGTAACTTAGCTAAACGCTGAACTCGTTGTAGATAATAAGCTTGTTTTGGGTACTTTCCTGCCAATAATAGTGAAAGGTGAAAACTCAGATCTTTTGACGAAATAGCTTTTGCTGGCTCTTCAATAAGAGGAAGTAAGTATAATGCGGTATGTAAATGCTCAATAGAGTGCTTTTGAGCTTGTAAAGCAATAGCCGCAAGTCTAGGTTCAAGCCCTAGTTGCCGCGACTGTTCACCAAAAGTCGTAAGTTGACCTTGCTTATCAATAAACTCTAACTGGCATAACAAAGATCGAGCTTGTTGAATGTTTGCATTTGGTGGTGGTGTTAACCATTGTAAGTCCAGAGGATTAGAGACTCCCCACGTAGAAAGCTCTAATATTAAAGAAGATAAGTCGGAAGATTCAATTTCTGGTGTCTGAATTAAGGCTTGTTGTAGATATTGAGATTCACTGTATAGACGAATACAGATCCCTGGTTCTAATCGCCCAGCTCGGCCTTTTCTTTGTTCCGCTGATGATTGTGCTATCCGCTTTTGTTCTAATTTAGTAATACCTGTTTTAGTATTAAACGTTGCTTTACGCTCATAGCCACTGTCAATAACGATCCTAATACCTTCAATTGTCAGACTTGTTTCTGCAACATTGGTGGATAATACAACTTTACGCTGCCCTTTTAATGCAGGTTTTAAGGCTTCTTGCTGCTTTTTTGGATCAAGCTGACCATATAAAGGCGCTATAACAATATTTGACGGCAGATCGCTCAATCGTTCTTCTAACTGCTTAATTTCTCCAGCACCCGACAGAAAAACGAGCATAGAACCAGGTTCATTGATGAGAGTTCTTCGAATTGCGGACTCCGTTGCTTCTACTATTCGTTGGTTCGCTTTCAAGGGCACATAAGACGTCTCAACAGGAAATAACCGACCATCCGACTCTAAATACACAGCATTAGGCAATAAACCTTGCAGTGCTTCTTGATCTAATGTTGCGGACATCACCAGTAATTTCAGATCATCTCTTAAAGCCTCTTGTACTTCCAGAGCAAATGCCAAAGAAGTATCAGCATGTAAGCTACGTTCATGATATTCATCAAAAATTAGTAATCCCACCCCAGATAATTCAGGATCGGACTGGATCATTCGAGTCATAACTCCCTCGGTGACGATCTCTAAACGGGTATTAGCACTAACCTTAGTTTCACCTCTCACCCTAAAGCCCACCTGCTCACCGACTGACTCACCAAGCTGAGAGGCTAGATAATTAGCAATATTTCGCGCAGCCAACCGTCTAGGTTCCAACATAATAATTTTACCTTCAATCACATTCTCTTTTAATAGCATTAAAGGCAAATAAGTGGATTTACCTGCTCCTGTCGATGCTTTTAAAATAATCTGAGAATGGTGACGTAATCCCTCAATTAATGACGTGATCACTCTTTCAATAGGTAACTGTGACAATGGTTTCGCCTTATGGCATTATCTCGAATTAAACCATTGTACAAAAAAACAGTAGTTAAATGAAATTTGAACCTGAATTAGAATCTGGAGTGTTAATTAAACGCTATAAACGCTTTTTAACCGACATTGAATTACCAGATAAAAGCGAGCGAACTATCCACTGTGCGAATACAGGAGCAATGACTGGCTGTGCAACCCCTGGAAATACGGTGTTTTTTTCGACATCTAGTAATCTAAAACGTAAATATCCTAATAGTTGGGAGTTAAGCGTCACAGAAAATAATCACACAATATGCGTAAATACCATCCGAGCGAATCAATTAGTTATCGAAGCCATCAAAAACAAACAAATTGGTGAGCTAAATGAATACAATACACTGCAAACAGAAGTAAAATATGGTTCTGAAAATAGTCGTATTGATATACTCCTTAGTGAAGATTCATTACCTGACTGCTATATTGAAGTGAAAAGCGTCACCTTATTAGATAAAGCTGGACAAGGTTATTTTCCAGACTCAGTTACCACTCGAGGTCAAAAACACCTTAGAGAATTGAGTGAAATGGCAAAAAATGGCAAAAAATCGATATTATTTTTCGCAATTTTGCATTCAGGGATTGAAAAAGTATCAATCGCACACCATATAGACCAACAATATTATTCTTTATTAATTGATGCGATTGAAAATGGGGTTACCGTTCTCTGCTACCAAGCCGAGATGTCGTCAAAAGAGATGAAGATCGTACGCGAGCTGCCTTTTTGTATTTAGTTGCTTTAAATAAGCAATATTTACATTCTTTTTAAGAAAAGTGCTACGTTCTTGTTACTAAGTCTCAATTGATGAATTGAATATTTGATTGCCCCTTTTCTTTCTGTTATAGATAGCGCCCTCATTTGGCTAGTGAGAGTCAAAGATGTTTTTAGGAGAAGCTGTAATGCCAGAGAGCAATACAAAAAGAACGCTAGGTATCCTAGCTATCGCTGGTGTTGAACCTTACCAGGAAAAAACCGGTGAAGAGTATATGGGCCCAGCCCAAATCGAACACTTTACCAAGATTCTAGCAGCTTGGCGTAGTCAACTTAGGGAAGAAGTTGAACGCACAGTGAACCACATGAAAGATGAAGCAGCTAATTTCCCAGATCCTGTTGATCGAGCTGCTCAAGAAGAAGAATTTAGTTTAGAACTGCGTAACCGTGATCGTGAACGCCGCCTAATTAAAAAAATTGAAAAAACACTTAGCAAGATTGAAGATGAAGATTTCGGCTTCTGTGATTCTTGTGGTGTTGAAATCGGTATTCGTCGCTTAGAAGCACGTCCAACTGCTGATCTTTGTATTGACTGTAAAACTCTTGCAGAAATCAAAGAAAAGCAAATGGCAGGCTAATACCAATTAGTGTCATCAAAGAAGGGAGCGCAGGCTCCCTTTTTTACGTTTATACTGTGAAATACTATGACAACTCAATACATAGGTCGCTTCGCGCCATCACCATCAGGTCCCCTGCATTTTGGTTCCCTTGTTGCAGCATTAGGGAGTTACTTACAAGCAAAGTCTCAACAAGGCAAATGGCTTGTACGTATTGAAGATTTAGACCCACCTAGAGAGGTCATTGGTGCATCAGATTTAATCATTCAAACCTTAGAGGATTATGGATTTGAATGGGACAGTGACATTGTGTATCAAAGCCAACGACATGATATTTACCAATCCCAAATAGATCACTGGATTGATAAAAACAATGCGTACTTTTGTCAGTGTACTCGTAAACAAGTCAAAGAAGACGGTGGTTTTTATTTAGGGCACTGTAAACATTTGCAGCACCCAGAAAAAAATTCGGCTGTACGCCTTGCTATGCAACATCCTGTTGAATCATTTTCTGATATCAAACATGGCATCATTCAAATACCATCACAACTCGCCCATGAGGATTTTATCATCAAGCGTCGAGATGGTTTGTTTGCTTATAATTTAGCCGTTGTACTGGATGACATTGACCAAGGTGTTACTGAAGTGGTTCGAGGGGCTGATTTAATTGAACCAACGGGACGTCAGATATCACTTTATCGCCAACTTGGTAAAAAAGAAGTCAGTTATCTTCATTTACCACTTGCTGTTGATGATTCAGGGAATAAACTGTCAAAACAAAACTATGCACCTGCGATCGATAATGCAGCACCAAAACCAACATTACTTGCTGCGTTACAATTCTTAGGCTTTTCCTTACCAAAGGACATAGAAACCGCCACATTGAATGAAATTTTTCAATGGGCAATCAAAAATTGGCAACTAAAACAGCTTCCAACTGGGCTCGAGATTACTACCCCATTCTCAAAACCTTCAATTTAAGCTATGATGTGCGCCTATTTTTGACTGCTCACTTGAATATCGAGGTAAATTATCTTTAATCAAGTTGCCCGTTTTTGTCGTAATTTACTCAAAAACAACAGTAAAATCTGCTCAACAGAGGATTTGAAACTGAACGTTATAACACGCCAAGAACATAACATTTCACGTAAAGACTTAAGTGATAATGCGCTAAAAGTACTTTACCGTTTAAGCAATGCTGGATACGACGCCTATCTAGTAGGTGGAGGTGTGCGAGATATTCTTCTAGGTCAAGAACCTAAAGATTTTGATATTGCAACCAATGCCACTCCAGAGCAAATCAAAAAACTATTCAGAAACTGTCGACTCATCGGTCGTCGATTTCGTCTTGCTCATATTCTTTTTGGCAGAGATGTCATTGAAGTTGCAACCTTCCGTGGTCACCATAAAGAAGAAGAGTCTGAAAAAAACAACATTTCATCTCAATCCAAAGAGGGAATGCTGCTACGTGATAATGTATATGGCACTGTAGAAGAAGATGCACAACGTCGTGACTTTACAATTAATGCTATGTATTACAACATTGCAGACTACTCGATTCACGATTATGCCAACGGTATTGAAGATTTAAATAACGGTCTTGTACGTTTAATTGGTGATCCTGAGACTCGTTATCGAGAAGACCCGGTACGAATGCTCAGAGCAGTTCGATTTGCCGCTAAATTAGACATGACAATCTGTGAGAAAACCGCAGAGCCTATGGTTGAGTTATCCCCCTTACTGCAAGACATACCAGCCGCACGTTTATTTGAAGAATCATTAAAATTACTGCAAGCAGGTAAAGGGGTAAATACCTATTATATGCTGCGTAAATTTAATTTATTTCAGCAGCTATTTCCTGCGCTGACCCCTTTCTTAACACAGGAAGGTAATAGTCAAACAGAGCGAATGATTGAACTTGTATTACACTCAACAGACAAACGAATTAATAGTGGCCAACGTGTTAATCCAGCCTTTATGTTTGCCGCTATGTTGTGGTACCCATTAACAGTAAAAGCACAAGAAATTCAAGATGAAAATCCAAAGTATGATCACTACGAATCCATTATGGAAGCGTCTAATATCATGCTTGATATTCAAGTAAAAAGCACCGCCGTTCCACGAAGACTTACAGCAACTATTCGTGACGTTTGGCAACTCCAGCTTCGCTTACCTCGCCGAAACGGCAAACGCGCTTTCATTCTGATTGAACAGCAAAAATTCCGTGCCGCCTATGATTTTTTAGAAATGCGAGGAACGGTAGAAGGTGGAGAAGTGAAAGCCTTAGCTGAGTGGTGGACAGAATTCCAAGATGCTCCAATGCCACACCGTAATAATATGATCCAAGGGTTAAATGGTGGCCGAACTACTGGCACTAAAAAGCGTCGTAGCCCTTATCGTAAGAAAAAAAGAGCGAATAACGACTCATGATCAAAGTAATTATTGCAATTGGGAGTAATCTTGGAAAACCAGTAGAACAGGCAAAAATCGCGATTGAAGCACTTCATCAATTGCCTGACTCTATCGTGACTGCCGTATCTTCATTGTATAGTAGCTCTCCTATGGGACCTCAAGACCAACCTGATTACATTAATGCAGTTGTTGAAATTGAAACAAACCTTGCACCAATGCATCTACTTGACCTCACTCAAAAGATCGAGCTAGAACAAGGCAGGGTTCGTAAAGATGAGCGTTGGGGCCCAAGAACTATTGATCTTGATATTATTCTATTTGGCGATCAAACGATCGACAATGAGCGATTAACAGTACCTCATTATGGTATGAAAGAACGTGAGTTTGTTCTTTATCCTCTGGCAGAAATTTATAATAATTTAACCCTTCCTGATGGCACAACCCTATCTCAACTACTGAAAAAAGTAGATAGAAATGGCTTGGCTATCTGGCAAGAGTAATCGCTTCAGTAAGGAAGTTTTATGAAAAAAATCTCTATACATGACTTAATGAAATGGAAGCAAGAAGGTCGTAAATTTGCAACAGTAACCGCTTATGATGCTAGCTTCTCGCAACTATTTGAACAGCAAGAAATGCCTGTTTTATTAGTTGGTGATTCATTAGGTATGGTATTACAAGGTAAATCTGACACATTGCCAGTAACTACCGAAGAGATAGCTTATCACACTCGCTGTGTACGTGCTGGCAGTCCAAATATCTTATTAATGGCTGATATGCCTTTCATGAGCTACGCAACACCTGAACAAGCCTGTGAGAATGCAGCTAAGCTAATGCAAGCTGGTGCTAACATGGTAAAAATAGAAGGTGGTGAATGGATTGCTGAAACAATTCGACTTCTTGCTGAACGCGCAGTACCTGTTTGTGCACATCTTGGTTTAACACCTCAATCAGTCAATATCTTTGGTGGTTTTAGAATTCAAGGTCGTGATGAAGCAAAAGCAAACCAAATGCTAAAAGACGCTCTGACTCTTGAAAAAGCAGGGGCTCAAATCATCTTATTAGAATGTGTTCCTGCTTCGCTTGCAGAGCGTATTACTAAAGCATGTACTGTTCCTGTGATCGGAATTGGTGCAGGTAATGCTACCGATGGTCAGATTCTGGTAATGCACGACATGTTTGGTATTTCAGCTAATTATATGCCTAAATTCTCTAAGAACTTCTTAGCAGAAACGGGGGATATGCGTACAGCAGTAACTAAATATATTCAAGATGTTGAGCAAGGTATCTTCCCTGCTGCCGAACATACATTTAATTAAGGAAACGTAATGGACATTTTTTCTGAAATTCTGCCATTACGTGAGCAGATTAAAACGTGGAAGCGCGAAGGAAAACGTATTGCTTTCGTACCTACCATGGGTAATTTACATGAAGGTCATCTAACTCTTGTTCGTACAGCTCGTGAACATGCAGACATTGTAATTGCGAGTATTTTTGTTAATCCAATGCAATTTAACAACACGGATGATTTAACGAACTACCCTCGAACGATTGATGAGGATGTTGAAAAGCTAACCGCTGAAAAAGTCGATATGCTTTTCACTCCAACACCAGAAATAATGTACCCAGAAGGGTTAGATAAACAAACTACTGTTGACGTTCCTTTTATCTCAACTATTTTAGAAGGGGCTTCTCGTCCTGGGCATTTTAAAGGTGTCTCTACCGTAGTAAATAAATTATTTAATATCGTACAGCCTGATGTCGCTTGTTTTGGTGAAAAAGATTTCCAACAACTGGCGCTTATCCGCCAAATGGTCATCGACATGGCTTTAGATATCAACATCGTTGGTGTTGCTACTGTTCGAGAAATGGACAGTTTAGCGATGAGCTCACGCAATAATCTTCTGACATTAAATGAACGTCAGCGTGCACCCGTTTTAGCCCGTACAATGCGTTGGATCAGCAGTCAAATGCGCGGTGGTCGCAATGATTACGTCTCTCTAATTGAAGATGCAAGTGACCAATTGCGAGCAGCAGATCTACTGCCAGATGAAATATTTATTCGCGATGCACGAACATTACAAGAGCCAACAGAAGAAACAACTCAAGCGGTCATCTTAATGGCAGCATTCCTTGGTCAAGTTCGACTTATCGACAATTTGGTTGTTGAACTTCATATTACGCCAAGTGAAGAAGATACAGAAGAATAACACTTACTCTATCAATATATTAAAAAGGGCTGATGATTACTGATCATCAGCCCTTTTTTAAAATGATAATTCTAACTTCTTAATCCAGTACCCTTTGATATTAAACGCAGTGCAATCGCATACAGAACAATAATAAATGCTATTAAAACAGTAAACGCAGTGCCGATACCAACATCTGACACACCTAAAAAACCATAACGGAAAGCGTTAACCATATAAACGATAGGGTTTAATTTTGATACCCCTTGCCAAAACTCAGGCAGTAAATTAATAGAATAAAACACCCCACCCAAATACGTTAATGGCGTTAAAATAAAAGTAGGAATAATACTAATATCATCGAATGTTCTCGCAAAAATAGCATTAATGAGCCCTCCTAAAGAGAACACAATGGATGTCATTAATACCGTTAACATGATTACGCCAAGATGTGCTATTTGAATATCAACAAAGAATAGTGATACACAAGTAACCAAAGCTCCAACCAACAATCCACGCACAACACCACCGCCAACAAAGCCTGCAATAATGATGTAATTAGGTACAGGAGCAACTAATAACTCTTCTATATTCTTTTGAAATTTAGCACTAAAGAATGAAGAAGCCACATTAGAGTAAGAGTTAGTTATCACTGACATCATGATCAAACCAGGAACAATATATTCCATATAACTAAAACCACTCATCTCACCAATTCGAGAGCCAATCAAGTTACCAAAAATAATAAAGTAAAGAGTCATTGTGATCGCAGGTGGAACTAGTGTTTGTACCCAGATACGAGTAAATCGATTTATCTCTTTAGAAATAAGACTTTTAAATGCGGTCCAATATAAATTCATCATTACTTAGCCTCTCCATTACGAACAATGCTTACGAATAATTCTTCTAATCGATTGGCTTTATTTCTCATAGAAAGTACGTTAACTCCCTGATGGTTTAATTGTTCAAATAGATAATTTAACCCTTGAGATTTATCGATCTCGACCTCTATCGAGCCTTCTTTACTGCTGGTTACTTTCGCTCCCTCAAGTTTAGGGATAACGCTATCTTCAGCTAAATCTAAAATAAAGGTCTCGACTTGAAGTTTATTAAGCAGCAGTTTCATTGACGTATTTTCAATCACTTCACCTTTATTAATAATACCAATATTGCGACACAGCATTTCGGCTTCTTCAAGGTAATGGGTTGTCAGAATAATAGTGACACCTTGTTCATTAATTTGCTTTAAGAATTCCCACATAGAGCGACGAAGTTCAATATCAACACCTGCGGTTGGTTCATCAAGGATGAGTAATTTTGGCTCATGCATTAAAGCGCGAGCAATCATTAATCGACGTTTCATACCACCAGATAAATTACGCGCACGCTCATCTTTTTTATCCCAAAGATCAAGCTGCGATAAGTATTTTTTGGCTCGCTCTTTAGCAAGAGTTCGAGATACACCGTAATATCCAGCTTGCTGTATGACTATCTGCTGCACGGTTTCAAATGGATTAAAATTAAACTCTTGAGGCACTAGGCCTATCTGTTGTTTTGCTTGAACTAGGTGGGTATCGATATCATAACCAAACACCTTAACTCGGCCTGAGGTTTTATTCACAAGTGAACTAATAACCCCAATAGTCGTTGATTTACCCGCCCCGTTTGGTCCTAACAAGGCATAAAAATCACCTTGTTCAACAGTTAAATCTACGCCCTTTAACGCTTCAAAGCCTCCGGCATAGGTTTTTCTTAATTGTTCTATTTCTAATGCGTACATATTTTACCCATCACTTAGATTAGCATCTATTAATACAATAAGCTTATCGTTGAATGACGATGAATGCAATTGCATGGTTGCGATTAATCAAAGCAATCTAATATTAATCACACCTAAACATCAAAAAATAAGTCATATAAATGAAAAGTGGCTAAATATAATATTCAACCATTTTTAAAGTGTAATGCATAAGCTTAATTCTGGCTGGGCGAGACTTGTTTAACAGCCGATTTTAGTGCTTCATAACGAAAAGAATACGTTTTTTGCTCTGGAATTAATTCTAAGATATGGAATTTTTCCAACTGCATCCTCGTATTTTCATTCGGGCACAATAAATACACTTGGCAATTTGCATCTAACGCATCTTTAATTGCATTCTCTAATGCTAAACCAACCGTGACATCAATCATCGGCACATCAGTTAAATCTAAGATCATCACTTCATAGTCAGAAATACTACTATGTTGACGTGAGATCGCCTTTGATACACTGAATATCATTGGGCCAGATAGATAGAAGAACAATACTTTTCCGTTTGCCTTATCAAGTAACGCTCTTTCACTGTCCGTTAAAGGCACATCATCTTCATCTGCATCACTAATCGCTTTAACTTTCCTTGCTTGCTCACGACTCAACCTTTCGATAATGATGATGTTTGAAATAAAAACACCAAGACCAACAGCTACAATCAAATCCACAAATACAGTCAATAGCATTACGCCATACATGATCGCCATGCCCGCAAAACTGACTTTATGTGCTCGTTGTATAAAACTCCAATCAAGAATATTAAAACCAACATAAACCGCAATACCGGCCAATACCGCCATTGGAATCGGTTCTGTTAACCCACCAGCGACTAATACGACTAAAGCCAGTACTGCAGCTCTAAATACACCAGACAAAGGAGAGCGAGCGCCAACTTGAATATTCGTTACCGTTCCCATTGTTGCTCCTGCCCCCGGTAAAGCCCCAAATAACCCAGAGATCATATTCGCTAAACCTTGGCCTCGTAATTCTTTATCAGAATCATGCTCTTTACGAGTTAAAGAATCCCCGATAACTGCGGTTAATAACGTATCAATGCACCCTAATGTTCCCAGAACAAGTGCATCAATCACCATTGTCATAAACATATCGCTATTAATAGTGGGAATAACAATAGAAGGTAAACCGGCAGGTATCTCACCAATACGGCGAATAGAATCCATATCAAAAATAATGATTGAGATAAGAGTAACAGCAACTAAAGCAACTAGCTGTGCAGGTACAAACTTCCTATACTTTTCTGGAAAAAGAAATAAAACCACAAGCGTTAATAAGCCAAGGAACAGCTCTTTTATATCTAAATGACTTAATGTTTCAGGTAAAGCACGAAGGGTTCCAAGAACACCACCCGCAGGGGCGGCATGACCTAATAGCGGAGAGAGTTGCAAGATAATTAAAATAATACCAATGCCAGACATAAACCCAGAGATCACGCTATAAGGCATTAATGTAATGTACTTACCTAGTTTTAATGTTCCCAATAATATTTGAAAAGCACCCGCCATCATTACGACAGTAAAAGTCATCGCAATGCCTGACTCTGGATACTTTGCTACCATACTGGTTAATACAGCTGTCATGATCACTGTCATTGGCCCTGTAGGTTCAGAGATCAATGTTGAAGAACCACCAAACAAGGAAGCAAAGAAACCAACCATTATCGCGCCCCAAAGACCCGCTTCAGCTCCAGCTCCAGAAGCAACACCAAATGCTAACGCTAATGGCAATGAAATAATGGCCGTGGTAACACCACCAAACAAATCACCTTTTATATTTAAATTTTCAAATCGTTGTCCAAACACAAATCACTCCCTGTAATAAATAATGGCCACTTTATTATGTTATTTGTTTTTATAAACAATGAACTAAAGATTAAGACTGTTAATTTAGCAAATGTTATTCATCGCTCATAACAGTTAATTAGAACCAATCCGGTTTCCTTATGTCCGATTCATCTAATTGACGCCGTAAAGTACCTTATTTAAAGCTTCTACTCCTCAGATGAGTGCTTTTAGAGCCATTTTTTAGCAGCTTGAAATTGTAACATTGTGTATAGTAAATAAACCTGTTGACGTTTTTAACAGAAAGAAGTTTAGGTAAAACCCTTTCTTCTTATGTATTTAAGGGATAAAAAATTTAAAATGCCAGAAATTAAAGAGCTTTTTGAAAACAATTCGAAATGGGCTAAATCAATTAAGGCGGGACGTCCTGAGTACTTTACCCAGCTTGAAGAAGGACAAAATCCAGGTTTCTTATGGATTGGCTGCTCAGACAGTAGAGTTCCAGCAGAGCGCTTAACCGGGCTTCATTCAGGAGAACTGTTTGTTCACCGTAATGTGGCGAACCAAGTAATTCATACCGATTTAAATTGCTTATCCGTGTTGCAATATGCCGTCGACGTACTAAAAATCAAACACATTATCGTTTGTGGCCATTATGGCTGCGGTGGTGTAAACGCTGCGATCGACAATCCTCCATTAGGATTAATCAATAACTGGTTACTTCACATTAGAGATTTATACTTAAAGCATCGAACCGTATTTGGTCAAATTCCTCGTGAAAAATGGGGAGATAAATTATGTGAGATCAATGTTGCAGAACAAGTGTATAACGTCGGTAATTCCACGGTAATGCAAACCGCCTGGGAGCGTGGACAAGATGTTCAAGTTCATGGGGTTGTTTATGGTATGGGAGATGGTGTGTTAAATGATCTTGGTGTTAAAGGTCATAGTCGAGAATCATTGGAAATATCCTACCAAGCCGCAATGTCTGTAATAACTAATTGTGAATAAATGATGATAAAAAACAAATAAATTTACATCTTATCATCAAGAAAGTTAGCCAGAGAAATTTTACTTTTCCTCTGGCTTTTTATTACGTTGCTATTCTCAAGCGTATGAGTCGGCGAAGATGACGGATTTGACGTTCAGTTTTAATAGCAGGAACTTCAAGATCATTAATAGTTCGGCCATCAAGATGCAATCCTATATCTTTTAAAAGATACTCATTTCCCCATGGGATTTCATACTGAGCTTTGCGAACACTTCGTTTCCACTCACGCTCTTCTCGTGAAAAATCGGCTTTAATTAATAAAGTAGCTAAACGTAGATATAATGAATGACGCATAATATTTCTCCAAAATATGGCTAGAAATAGCGCGACTAAATAATCAAGATAGGAATGCACCTTCTTAGATAGCCGCAATACTCGCAGCCAAGAAGGTTACGAATTAATTATAAAGTTAGATCGTTAACAGGCGTAAACGATAAAGTGGTGGTGCAACATATTTTGTATGAATGAATAACTGTCATGTTGACCTCCTAAAACTTAAAATTAATTCTATAAATGGGTAAGTTGTAAATTTGATTTACGATTAAATTGTAACCGTTAGCGATCAATAATAAAGCACAAATCATCAACAAAAATAAAACAAAATAAACACACTGATGTATTGAATTAACTTGGCTATTTACTTAGTAAATATTTTGTATATATCCAAACAGCCCTATTTTTAACTATATATTATAATCAGCCGTTCTATAGATAATAAAAAAGCGGAAAATACTGATGTATCTTCCACCTTTAATAATTTGCTTATATATTTATTATTGAGGTACCACTTTACCAATATAAGGTAAATTACGGTATTTCTGTGCGTAGTCGATACCGACACCAACAACAAATTCATCCGGAATAGAAAAGCCTATCCAATCCACTTTAACATCAACTTCACGACGAGAAGGTTTATCAAGTAAAGTACAAATAGCAATCGAGTTTGGCTCACGAATAGATAAGATCTCGCATACTTTACTCAAGGTATTACCTGTATCAATAATATCCTCAACTAATAAAACATCTTTTCCTTTAATATCATCATCAAGATCTTTTAAGATGCGAACATCACGAGTGCTTTCCATGCTATTGCCATAGCTTGATGCAGTCATGAAATCAACCGTCATAGGCGCTTCAATAGCACGAGCTAAGTCGGCCATAAATACAAATGAACCACGTAATAAACCAACCATTACTAGGCCTTCTGATGCTTTATAATGCTCAGATATTTGTTGGCCTAATTCCTTAACTCGCTGACTTACCTCTTGTTCAGAGATCATCACTTCTACTGTATGTTTCATACCATCTCACTTATTCGTTGAACCTACCCTCGGTAGGATTTAGACCTCTATAGTTTACAACAAAACCACGAATGACATGTGTCGAATTACAAAAGTTTTTTATACCACTTTAGGATTAACTGCCTGATTTTATAAAATCAATTCAAATAAAAACGATTTATACGGTAAACCATTGCAATTTTTTATAAATAAACTTTAAGCCCGTCATATTTTTAATTGATAAGGTGAATACTTGTTGAATATATAAACAGCCTTATGTAAAGTTATTGAGCATAATAATAATAAAACCCCATATAAAATAATAATTTGTTGGCAAGGATATAATAAAATGGATACGATCCAAAAAAGGCCTAGAACAAGGCTATCTCCAGAAAAGCGTAAAGAACAATTGCTGGATATCGCAATTGAAGTATTTTCACAACGTGGTATTGGCCGTGGCGGCCATGCTGATGTGGCAGAAATTGCACAAGTATCAGTAGCAACGGTATTTAATTATTTCCCAACAAGAGAAGATCTTGTTGATGATGTATTAAATAAAGTAGAAGAACAATTTCATCAATTCGTTAAAGATTCTATCTCTCTTGAACTTGATGTTCGTTCAAATCTTCATGCTCTTTTAATGAACATTATTGATACTGTTCATTCAGACAATAAGTGGATTAAAGTGTGGTTTGAATGGAGTACCTCTACTCGTGAAGAAGTATGGCCTCTTTTCTTAAGCACACATGTAAATAATCAAAAAGTTATTCACACTATGTTTTCTGAAGGTATTGAGCGAAACGAAGTATGCAATGATCATACGCCTGAGAATTTAACAAAAATGCTTCATGGCATCTGTTATTCCGTGTTTATTCAAGCAAATCGCAATAATACTGCAGAAGATCTTGAAGATACGGCTAATTGCTTCTTAAATATGCTGTGTATTTATAAATAATATTCAGAATTAAAGAAATAGCTAATAAAAAACCGCTGATTACTCAGCGGTTTTTTTAGATATAAACTCTAATGATTTAAAAGAAATTATTTCTTTCTTTTCACTGCTTTTGCATTTGGAAGGTCAGTAATAGAACCTTCATAGATTTCAGCAGCCATACCAATTGATTCATGCAATGTTGGGTGAGCATGGATAGTTAGTGCGATATCTTCCGCATCACAACCCATTTCGATTGCAAGGCCAATTTCACCAAGAAGCTCACCCGCATTAGTACCAACAATAGCACCACCAATGACGCGGTTAGTGTCTTTATCAAAAAGAAGCTTAGTAAGACCATCAGCACAATCTGAAGCGATTGCACGACCTGATGCAGCCCAAGGGAAGCTTGCAGCTTCATAGTTGATGCCTTCAGCTTTTGCTTCTTTCTCTGTTTTACCAACCCAAGCGACTTCTGGCTCAGTATAAGCAATTGAAGGGATCACTTTAGGATCGAAGTAGTGCTTCTTACCAGAAATAACTTCAGCAGCAACATGACCTTCATGCACGCCTTTGTGAGCAAGCATAGGTTGACCTACGATATCACCAATAGCGTGAATATGAGGTACGTTAGTACGCATTTGCTTATCTACATTGATGAAACCACGCTCATCAACAGCAACGCCTGCTTTTTCAGCGTCTAATAAAGCACCATTAGGAACACGGCCGATAGCAACAAGAACAGCATCATAACGCTCAGCTTCTGCTGGTGCTTTTTTGCCTTCCATTGAAACGTAGATGCCATCTTCTTTTGCTTCTACTGCTGTCACTTTCGTTTCAAGCATTAGATTGAATTTGTCTTTGATACGTTTAGTGTAAACTTTAACGATATCTTTATCTGCCGCAGGAATAACCTGGTCAAACATCTCAACAACATCAACTTGAGAACCCAGAGCATGGTAAACCGTACCCATTTCTAGACCGATAATACCACCACCCATAATAAGCAGTTTCTTAGGTACTTCTTTTAACTCAAGTGCATCCGTTGAATCCCAAATACGAGGATCTTCATGTGGGATGAATGGCAGTTTAATTGGACGAGAACCAGCAGCAACAATCGCATTATCAAAATTGATTGTTGTATTACCATCTTCAGCAGTCACTTCAATCGTGTTAGCACCGGTAAATTTACCAAAGCCATTAACTACCGTTACTTTACGCATCTTAGCCATACCGCCAAGACCGCCAGTCAGTTGTGTTACTACTTTTTCTTTCCACAAACGGATCTTATCAATGTCAGTTTGAGGCTCACCAAATACGATGCCGTGAGCGGCCATCGCTTTTGCTTCTTCGATAACTTTAGCTACGTGAAGCAAGGCTTTTGATGGGATACAACCCACATTCAAACATACACCACCAAGTGTGTTGTAACGTTCAACGATAACTGTTTCTAAACCTAAATCTGCACAACGGAATGCGGCAGAGTAACCAGCAGGGCCGGCGCCAAGTACGACAACTTGTGCTTTAATTTCTTTGCTCATTTTGACCTCGTTATAGTCATTTCCCTAACAGGCTGACCGATGTTCTAATAGTGTTTTCAGACTGTGTTTATTTTACATATATGTTAACAGTGTGAAAGCAAGATGGGGTTAGCCTGTGAGCTAGACAACAATTCAGGTTAATACACTTCCTATGAAAAGTATTAAGATCTGCAAATTGTATTTAATTCTAAAAACTGAAGTTAACCTTCAGTTTATGAAGCAATAAGGTGGCTTATTTGCCACCTTATTGTTTATTTCAATTACCGCTAATTACAGTACTAAGCGACGAATGTCTGATAATGCACTGTTTAGGAAAGTAATGAAACGAGCGCCTTCTGCACCATCAATCACACGGTGATCGTAAGATAGAGACAGAGGAAGCTGTAGGCGTGGAGCGAACTCTTTGCCATTCCAAACTGGTTTAATTTCAGATTTAGATACCCCTAGGATACCTACTTCTGGTGCATTTACGATTGGTGTAAATGCTGTACCACCGATACCGCCAAGGCTTGAGATTGTGAAACAACCACCTTGCATATCAGAAGCCATTAATTTACCAGCACGTGCTTTCTTAGAAATAGCCATTAGCTCTTCAGATAGCTCGTAAATGCCTTTTTTGTTCACGTCTTTAAAGACAGGAACAACAAGACCGTTTGGCGTATCAACGGCGATACCTACGTTTACGTACTTCTTAAGGATGATGCTTTCGCCATCATCAGATAAAGAAGAGTTAAACGATGGGAATGCTTCAAGTGCTTTCGCAACGGCTTTCATGATGAACACAAGTGGCGTGATCTTCATACCAGTATCATTTTTCGCTTCGATTGCATTCTGTTCTTTACGGAATGCTTCTAGCTCTGTGATATCAGCGTTATCCCACTGTGTAACGTGCGGGATCATTACCCAGTTACGGTGCAGGTTAGCACCAGAAATTTTCTTAATCTTAGAAAGTTTCTTAACTTCTGTTTCACCAAATTTGCTGAAATCAATTTTTGGCCATGGAAGTAAACCAAGAGCAGAACCGTCACCACCTTTTCCTGATGCCGCTGCACCAGATTCAAGACGCTTAAGTGCATCTTTAACAAAGCTTTGAACGTCTTCTTTTAGGATACGGTCTTTACGGCCAGTACCTTTAACTTTAGCAAGATTTACACCAAACTCACGAGCAAGACGGCGAACAACTGGAGACGCGTGTGCGTATTCGTTGTTTGCTTCAAATTCACCTGTAGCTGCTGGAGCAGAAGCCGCTGCAACTGGTGCAGGAGCTGCTTGTGCAACTGGTGCTGCTGTCGCTTGTGCAGCAACTGGTGCCGCGCCTTCAACAACAAATGTCATGATTAGAGAGCCAGTTGATACTTTATCGCCAGCTGCAATCTTAATCTCTTTGATAGTACCAGCAAAAGGAGCAGGAACTTCCATTGAGGCTTTGTCGCCTTCAACAGTAATTAGAGATTGCTCTTCTTCTACTGTATCGCCAACAGCAACCATGATTTCAGTTACTTCAACTTCATCACCGCCGATATCTGGAACGTTTACTTCTTTCTCAGCAGAGACTGCTGGAGCCGCTGCAACTGGTGCTGCTGCCGCTTGAGGAGCCGCTGCTGGAGCAGAGCCTGCAACTTCAAAGATCATCACTAAAGAGCCAGTTGACACTGAATCACCAGAAGCGATTTTGATTTCTTTAACTGTACCAGCGAATGGTGCAGGAACTTCCATTGAAGCTTTGTCGCCTTCAACAGTTAAAAGAGATTGCTCTTCTTCTACTGTATCGCCAACCGCTACCATGATTTCAGTTACTTCAACTTCATCACCGCCGATATCTGGAACGTGAACTTCTTTAAGCTCAGCAACAGATGCCGCAGCAGGAGCAGCTACTGGAGCCGCCTCAACTACTGGAGCAGCAGGTGCCGCAGCGCCCTCTGCTTCAAAGATCATAATTAGAGAACCCGTTGTTACTGAATCGCCTTCAGAAATTTTAATTTCTTTAACGATACCCGCTTGAGACGCAGGAACTTCCATTGAAGCTTTGTCGCCTTCAACAGTGATCAGTGACTGCTCTTCTTCAACTCGGTCACCGACCTTAACTAGAATCTCAGTTACTTCAACCTCATCTGCACCGATGTCAGGTACATTAATTTCGATTGTCATTGTTTTCTACCTTATGCGTATAGCGGGTTAGTTTTTTCAGTATCAATATTGAATTTAGCAATTGCTTCTGCAACTACAGATTTCTCAATATCACCACGTTTCACAAGTTCAGCTAGAGCAGCAACTACAACGTAGCCTGCGTTAACTTCGAAGTGACGACGTAAGTTCTCACGGCTGTCTGAACGACCAAAGCCATCAGTACCCAGAACTTTATAAGACTCAGCAGGAACGAATGCACGTACTTGCTCAGCGTAGTTCTTCATGTAGTCCGTTACTGCGATTGCAGGTTCGTTACCAAGAACTGTAGTAATGTAAGGTACTTTTGTTTCCGCTTCTGGGTGAAGCATGTTGTCACGCTCTACCGCTTGGCCGTCACGAGTTAACTCATTGAAAGAAGTCACTGCGAAAACATCAGATGCTACGCCGTACTCTTCACTCAAAATTTGAGCTGCTTTACGTGCTTCGTTCATGATAGTACCAGAGCTCATTAACTGAACTTTAGCTTTCTCACCAGCGTAAGACTCAAGCTTGTAGATACCTTTACGGATGCCTTCTTCAGCGCCTTCTGGCATTGCTGGCATTGCGTAGTTTTCATTCATTACTGTTAGGTAATAATAAATGTTCTCTTGGTTCTCACCATACATACGGTTAATACCGTCTTGCATGATTACCGCCAGCTCGTAAGCAAACGTTGGATCATAAGAAATACAGTTAGGAACTGTGTTTGCCATGATGTGAGAGTGACCATCTTCGTGTTGTAGACCTTCACCGTTTAGCGTTGTACGACCAGCAGTAGCTCCTAATAGGAAACCACGAGCTTGTTGGTCACCCGCTAACCATGCCATGTCACCAATACGTTGGAAACCGAACATTGAGTAGTAAATGTAGAATGGGATCATTGGTAGATCGTTGGTGCTGTATGATGTTGCAGCAGCAACCCAAGACGCCATTGAACCTAGTTCGTTGATACCTTCCTGAAGAACTTGACCTGACTTAGCTTCTTTATAGTAAGAAACAATGCCCTTATCTTCAGGTGTATAATCTTGACCGTGTGGGTTGTAGATACCAACTTGACGGAACAGACCTTCCATACCAAACGTACGCGCTTCATCACAGATGATAGGTACGATGTTCTTACCGATATTCTTATCTTTTAATAAGATATTAAGAATACGCACGTAAGCCATTGTGGTAGAAATATCACGCTTCTGCTCACCTAATAGAGGAGAGAATGCATCTAGTTCTGGGACTTTAAATTCTTGAGTGAACTTAGGCAGACGCTTAGGTGTGTAACCGTGTAGTGCATTACGACGAGCGTGTAAGTAGTTGTACTCAGCAGAACCTTCTTCCAATGTAAGATAAGGAAGCGTTTTGATCTTCTCATCTGAAAGAATGTCTTCTAGGCCTAAGCGATCACGCAGGTGTTGAACATGAGTCATGTCCATTTTCTTAACACCGTGTGCAATGTTCTTACCTTCAGCTGCATCGCCCATGCCGTAACCTTTAACGGTTTTAGCTAGGATAACTGTTGGCTTACCACCAGTTTCTTTTGCATTGTTGAATGCAGCGAACAGTTTAGATGAGTCATGACCACCACGCTTAAGAGCGAAGATTTCGTCATCAGTCATATCAGCAACAAGTGCTGCAGTCTCTGGGTATTTACCAAAGAAGTTCTCACGTACGTAAGCGCCATCTTTAGATTTGAATGTTTGGTAATCACCGTCGATAGTTTCATTCATTAACTGAAGAAGTTTACCAGTCGTGTCTTTAGCAAGTAGTGAATCCCAGTTGCTGCCCCAAATAACTTTAACAACATTCCAGCCAGCGCCTTTAAATAGACCTTCTAGTTCTTGAATGATGCTACCGTTACCCATAACAGGGCCGTCTAGACGCTGTAGGTTACAGTTAATTAGGAAACATAGGTTGTCCAGTTTTTCACGAGCAGCGAAAGAGATCGCACCGCGTGATTCTGGCTCATCCATCTCACCATCACCTAGGAAAGCGTATACACGCTGAGCGCCAGTCTCTTTCATGCCACGGCCTTCAAGGTACTTAAGGAAGCGCGCTTGATAGATAGCAGAAATAGGACCAAGACCCATAGATACAGTTGGGAACTGCCAGAATTCAGGCATCAGTTTAGGGTGTGGGTAAGAAGGAATACCTTTACCATCAACTTCTTGACGGAAGTTATCTAGTTGCTCTTCTGTTAAACGACCTTCAACGAAAGCACGAGAGTAGATACCTGGAGAGATATGACCTTGGTAATAAACTAAGTCACCACCATCCGTCTCATTTGGAGCACGGAAGAAATGGTTGAAACAGACTTCGTAGAATGCTGCTGCAGATTGGTAAGATGCCATGTGGCCACCTAGATCCAAATCTTTCTTAGAAGCACGTAGAACGATCATGATAGCGTTCCAACGAATAATTGAACGGATACGACGCTCAAGAGTAACATCACCTGGGTACGCAGGTTCTTGCGTAGCTGGGATGGTATTGATGTAGTTAGTATTGATACCTGTAGCCATATCAACACCATCTAAACGAGCTTTATCAAGAACTTGCTCTAATAGATACTGGGCGCGTTCAACACCCTCTTCACGTACAACTGACTCAAGAGCTTCTAACCAATCTTGAGTTTCTAGTGCATCAACGTCATGCTTCATGTCAGACATGCGAGCTATCCTTTTATTTGTTGGTTCAAATAGGGTAACAATGAAATGAATCAGGTTAATTCATATCATTACTTTGTTGAATTCGACGAAGTGAGCACTCTCGGCGGCTCTCTTCTTTTGTCAATTCCAACAATGTTTCTTCAATATAAGCAAGATGAGAATGAGATGCCAAACGAGCCTCTTCAGGCTTTCCTGACACTATCGCTTCTACTATTTCTGCTCTATGTGCTCTCACCTTTTCAACCACCGCTTCACGACGGTTTAATAAGGTAAAGTTTTGTAATACATTTTGTTCAAGCAAGGGTTCTAGGCTTCTCACCATGTGAAGTAATACCACATTATGAGCAGATTCCGTGACCGTAATAAGACAGTGCATAACCGCAGACGCTTCTGCTTGTAAATCACCATCTTGTTGCGCTTGTTGGATTAATTTATGTGACTCTTTAATCCGTTTAAAATCTTCTTCATTACCACGTAAGGCGGCGTAATAGGCCGATATGCCTTCTAACGCATGGCGTGATTCAAGTAAATCAAACTGCGTTTCAGGGTGAGTTGCTAGTAAATCTAACAACGGCTCTGAAAAACTTTGCCACAAACCTTTATTAACAAACGTTCCACCACCTTGGCGGCGAGTTAATAAGTGCTTTGCCTCTAAACGCTGTATGGCTTCCCGTACCGAAGGGCGAGAAACATCAAACTGTTTTGCTAACTCTCTTTCTGCTGGTAATTGTTGCCCAGGAGAAAGGGTTCCTTCTAAAATCAGCCGTTCAAGCTCTTGCTCGATTACATCGGACAGCTTTGGCTGACGTATCCTTTGATATGTCATCGTAGCTCAACCTAATTTAAGTTGATTACTTCTCACATTACCGTGAGTCATTAGTCACTTTAAATAATTGGTATTACCAATTTTATTTGAGGTGCAATTTATCATTAAAAAAGGGAATTTGTCTAGATAAAAGTTGATTTGAATCATAGAACAGAGTTGATTTACATTGTTAATTAACAATACGAAAACACAAAAGGCACAATTGGTCTGACCAATTGTGCCTTAATTTTAAATAAGAACGAGAGGAAACACGAAATAAAAGAACTTACCATTTAAAGCTAACCTCTTCTATTTCCTTAACTTATGGTACTTTTCCCAATGAAATGACAACCCCGGATCTGTCTTTCTTAGGGGGGCTATATATTGATGCCCTGTAATTCGTTCATCGACTATCAATGGGTACGCGTCTTGTAGCACGTTTGTTACAGCAGACAAGCTATCATATTGTTTTTGAGTATAAGCTGTAAAATCAGTCCCTTCCAACTCAATACCAATGCTGTAATCGTTACATCGTTCACGCCCTGCAAATGATGATGCACCAGCATGCCAAGCTCTTGCATTGAAAGGAACAAACTGCACAACTGAGCCATCGCGTCGAATTAAGCAATGAGCAGATACTCGAAATTGGTGGACCACCTTAAAGAATGGATGTTCATCAGGATTTAATGTGCCCGTAAATAACTGTTCAATATAAGGGCCACCAAATTGCCCCGGCGGTAAACTGATGTTATGCACCACAAGTAAGGAAATATCTTTATCATCAGGACGATCATCATAAAATGGCGACACCACGTGCTTTGCTTCATTAAGCCAATGTTCTGTTGATAAAGTGAATTTCATCGTCTATTCCTCTATGAATTAAAGTAACTTGGGCAACTTACGTATATCTTATGATGAAATTCTGCTCTAGCGCGAGTATTATTGTGGCCATAACCCTATTTCAAATAATTCAATGGACCTCACCATGATCAAAACCCATGACAGCGCCTCTCGTCTTGAATATTTAAAACAACAGCTTCCGACCGAAATTACTCGTGCCGTTTCAGATACGTTACGTGAAGATTTAGGTGGAACTCTCGATGTAAGTACGGACATTACCGCAAGCTTAATCGCAGAAGAAACTCAATCTGTTGCAACTATCATCACGCGTGAACATGGGGTGTTTTGTGGAAAAATGTGGGCCAATGAAGTCTTTAAACAACTCGGTGGCACCGTTTCTATCGAATGGCACGTAGAAGATGGAGACAAAGTAGAGCCAAACCAAACACTTTGTACCTTAACTGGCCCTGCTCGCACGTTGTTAACGGGTGAGCGCAATGCGATGAACTTTATTCAAACGTTATCTGGTTGTTCTACCATCACAGCAACGTATGCTGAAAAAATTGCACATACACAATGCCGCTTACTTGATACTCGTAAAACAATCCCTGGTTTACGTAGCGCGCTAAAATACGCCGTCGCGTGTGGTGGTGGTTTCAATCACCGTATTGGTGTGTTTGACGCGTATTTAATTAAAGAAAATCACATCATCGCCTGTGGTGGTATTGAAAAAGCCATTTCTACAGCGAAAAAACTAAACCCAAATAAACCCGTTGAAGTAGAAACAGAAAGCTTAGAAGAGCTGCAACAAGCGATTGATGCAGGTGCTGATATCATTATGTTAGATAACTTCACTACCGACATGATGCGTGAAGCAGTTAAATTAAACGCCGGCCGTGCGGCATTAGAAAATTCTGGTAATGTGACTTTAGATACGATTGCAGAGTTTGCAGAAACGGGGGTTGATTACATCTCTGTAGGTGCATTAACTAAACATCTTAAAGCAATGGACCTATCAATGCGTTTTAAGTAAAGCATTCTTACCTCGTTCTACCAAGAGCTAGCCATATGGCTGGCTCTTTTTGTTTAAACCTGAACATAAACAACACCCGTAGTCTTTGAATTGCACCACAGATATCTATTATGATACATATCATTTAACCGCTTGTTTCTAAAGTGAGAATTGCGATCTAGCATCAATTTACAAACGCCATATTGCGAGTTTTATCATATTTCATTTTACTTGTTTCATAACCAACATAATGAAAGTGCTGACCCACTCGAACCTTACCTTTTTCTCTCAACACTCTTATTTTATTCGATTTATTATTTTACATATCAAATAAAACATGAATCAACCTGATTCATCTTGGAGAGAAAAATGAAACAACGTCAAGGACAGAAAGGCTTTACTTTAATTGAATTAATGATTGTAGTTGCGGTAATTGGTGTATTGTCAGCGATTGCGATACCTCAATATCAGAATTATGTGAAAAAAGGGGCTTTAGGTGCAGCTTTAGCATCAGCAAGTGCTTTAAAAACTAATGTAGAAGATGTCATAGCAACAACTGGAAATTTTCCTTCAGGAACTTCTGCTGCATTTAATATCGGAACAATTGAACTTGATTCTACTGCGAGTGATGCTTCAGGAACAATCAAAGCAAGTATTACTAAAGGGGCAGGTAACGGTAGTAATGTAACGTTATCAAGGACTGATGATGGAATTTGGACATGTGTAAATTCAGAAAATACTGATATTAAGATAACAGGCTGTTCATAATAAATGCACACCAACCTAGCCTCAATCTTGCGTCAAGCTGAACTCATCAGTTCGGCGCAAGAGAGTACCATTATCGAACACGTACAATCAGGGGCACACACCGTGCCTTCTGCGCTTTTGGCTGAGCATATTTTTAGCCCTGACGAACTCGTCAGCCATTTGGCTCAAATATTTGGGTTGGATGTTATTAATATCACCCAATATGACTATGCCGATTGTTGCCAGAAGTTGGGATTGCGCGATCTCATCACCAAACATCAAGCGCTGCCTATTTCTAACGATGGTTGCAATATTCAACTCGCTGTCAGCGATCCAAGCATCGCACAGATTGAAGATGATTTCCGCTTCACTACAGGAAAACAGATCACACTCGTTTTAGCTGATCAAGGTCAATTAGAAGCGGCAGTACGTCGTCTTTATGGGCGTACAATTTCAACGTCTGATTCATCACATCGAAAAGACATCACTCAAGATGAACTCGCTTTATTGGTTGACGTATCGCTGGATGAAATGACATCAACCGAAGACCTCAGCCAAGATGATGCGCCTGTTACCCGCTTTATTAACCAAATTTTATTAGAGGCAGTCCGAAAAGGCGTCTCAGATATTCATTTTGAACCTTATGAAGAAACCTATCGAGTCCGTTTTCGTTGCGATGGGATCTTAGTCGAAAACAGTTCACCGTCTTCTCATTTAAGCCGTCGCTTATCTGCCCGCTTAAAAATCATGGCTAAACTTGATATCGCAGAGCGACGTTTACCACAAGATGGACGAATTAAGCTAAAACTGAACAGTGAAATATCAATAGATATGCGCGTCTCCTCTCTTCCGACTCTATGGGGAGAAAAAATTGTTCTGCGTTTATTAGACAGTAGCGCGGCCAGCTTAGATATTGATAAATTAGGCTACAGCGACAAACAAAAAGAACTTTACCTTAATGCCTTAAAACGCCCACAAGGGATGATTTTAATGACAGGCCCTACAGGCAGTGGCAAAACAGTGTCTCTCTATTCCGGACTAAATATTTTAAATACCACCGAAAAGAATATATCCACCGCTGAGGATCCAGTAGAAATAAACCTCAATGGGGTAAACCAAGTACAAGTCGCCCCTAAAATCGGATTTACTTTCGCCCATGCCCTGCGTTCTTTTTTACGACAAGATCCTGATATTGTGATGGTTGGAGAAATACGAGATCTCGAAACCGCAGAAATCGCGGTAAAAGCGGCACAAACGGGACACTTAGTGCTTTCAACCCTCCATACTAACTCAGCAGCAGAAACCGTAGTTCGCTTAGGTAACATGGGGATCGAAAACTTTAACCTTGCCTCTTCCCTTAGCTTAATTATTGCTCAACGGTTAGCGAGAAGACTTTGTCCTCATTGTAAAGAAATAGATGACCTTAGCGTTGAAACAAGAGAACAATACGGAATCGATTTATTAAACCCGATTTTTAAGGCTCGGCTTGAAGGCTGCAATGAATGTACTCATGGTTACTCGGGCCGTATTGGTATTTATGAAGTGATGCCTTTTACTCGTGAACTGTCTGTTGCTGTTTTAAAAGGAGCGACAGTTAGACAAATAGAACAACTTGCGATTAAACAAGGTATGGACAATCTCGCCACCTCTGGCATTAAACGTCTTGAAGATGGCACGACAAGCTTACAAGAACTCACTCGGGTTCTTTATTTCTAATTCTTAAGTAAGTGACTCCTCATGCTAAAATCAAAAACTAAAATAAAAACGCTTAGCCTACACAATTTTCAATGGCGCGGGATTAATAGCACAGGAAAAAAAGTATCAGGAAAACTCCTTGCCCTTAGTGAGATTGAAGTCAGAGCAAAACTTAATGAACAAAGCATTCAAATAAAGAAAATTAAAAAGCGCAAGATTTCTAGCTTTGAAAAGATGAAGCATGCCGTTAAACGAAAAGACATCACCCTTTTTACGCGTCAATTAGCCACTATGCTTGGTGCCGGTGTACCCATAGTGCAATCATTACAACTCATCGCTGAAAACAATATTAAAGCCGAAATGAAGTCCATACTTAAGCAAGTATGTTTATCTATTGAGGCTGGAACTCAACTTTCAAAAGCACTCTCTACCAGTTGCTCACTCTTTGATTCTTTTTATATTGATTTAGTGGCAACAGGGGAAGAAACAGGCAGTTTATCCCACGCATTTTCTCGCTTAGCAGAATACAGAGAAAAAAGTGAAGCATTACGAGCAAAAGTCGTCAAAGCGATGATTTACCCAACGATGGTTTTTTTAATCGCTATTGCGGTTACCGTTTTAATGCTTATGTTTGTTATCCCTGAATTTGAAGCTATTTTTAACGGATTTGGGGCTGAACTTCCTTGGTTTACTCAGCAAGTCGTCAATGCTTCTCATTTTTTACAAAACTACGGTTTTTTGATTTTATTAACGTTAATACTAACTACGTTATCCCTACAGTTACTAAAACAAAAATCTTATCAATTCCGTTTTATGCTTAATAGACGTAGCTTACAGATACCAATTATTGGATCGGTACTTTCTAAAGCCGCCATTGCTAAATTTAGCCGCACGCTTGCCACCAGTTTTAGTTCAGGGCTACCTATTTTGCATAGTTTACAAACCACGAGTAAAACGGCTGGTAATCTTTATTACCAAGAAGCAATACTATCTGTACAACAAAATACAGCGGCCGGCATGCCCCTTTATTTAGCTATGCGACACACTCAAGCCTTCCCTGAGATGGTATTACAAATGGTCATGATTGGTGAAGAATCTGGTCAATTAGATGACATGCTTAATAAAATTGCTTTTGTCTATGAAGATGACGTTGATAATACCGTCGATAATTTAGGTAAAATTCTTGAACCCTTTATTATTCTATTTTTAGGGGTCATGATTGGTGGTCTTGTAGTCTCTATGTATCTCCCTATTTTCAACTTAATGAATGTTATTGGATAGGCTTAACTCTATTTCATTAGGAAATACTTGCTCTTATCTACTTCCTTTAGATGAACTCTGATAAAATCAATGTATTAAATTATAATGATATCGGATGCACTTACATGGCTGTTTTTGATTACTATCCTTGGCTTTTTCCACTCTTTGCCACTCTATTTGGTTTGCTAGTTGGTAGCTTTCTTAATGTCGTTATTTATCGCTTACCGATAATGATGGAAAAAGAATGGAAAAAAGAATGCATTGACTGTTTCCCTGATTTAGCACCAAAAACACCGACACCAGAGAAAGAAGAAACGTTTAACTTAAGTGTTCCACGTTCTCGCTGTCCAAAATGCAATACTCAAATTAAATTTTACGACAACATCCCTGTTATAAGCTGGATCTTATTAAAAGGGAAATGTCGTCAATGTAGTAATCCAATTAGCTTTAGATACCCTGCAATTGAACTATTATCGGGTGCCATGTGTTTCACCGTTTCTTATTTCCTGCCTTTTTCTTATTTTGCTATCGCGGCGGTTTTATTTACTCTAGTACTGATTGCTCTTACCTTTATTGATATTGATACCATGCTGCTTCCTGACCAAATTACTCTCCCATTATTATGGACGGGTATATACCTTGCGTTAGTTGGGTGGAGTTCTGTCACTTTAGTTGATTCTGTTATTGGGGCAATGGCAGGCTATCTTATCTTATGGTCTATCTACTGGGGTTTTAAGCTTATCACTGGTAAAGAAGGCATGGGATATGGTGACTTCAAATTATTAGCCGCTCTTGGTGCTTGGTTGGGTTGGCAACAACTTCCTTTGCTTGTTTTATTATCTTCAGTTGTCGGGGCCATTATTGGTATAGCAATGCTTCGAGCTCAAAAAAATGGATTTGATAAAGCGATCCCATTTGGGCCTTATCTCGCTATTGCAGGGTGGATATGCCTTTTATGGGGTAATGAAATCAGCCATTGGTACTTTACTTCAATTTTAGGATTCCCAGTATGAGTTATGTTATTGCTATCACTGGAGGTATTGGCAGTGGAAAAACCACCGTTGCCGATGCCTTTCATAAAAATCATAATATTGACCTCGTTGACGCTGATATCATAGCCCGTGAAGTTGTAGAGCCTAATAGTGTAGGGTTAAACCAAATCATCGATCATTTCGGAAAGTCTATTTTATTAGACAATGGACAGCTAAATAGAACCGAACTACGGCAACGTATTTTTTCAAATCCTCATGAAAAAAAATGGACTAATGATGTACTTCATCCTTTAATTAGAGAAGAGATGCAACGACAACTCTCGTTAGCAACCTCTGATTACGTATTACTTATTGTCCCGCTATTAGTTGAAAATCAGCTACAGTATTTGGCAAATCGAGTCCTTGTTGTTGATGTTTTAGAGCAAACTCAAATTAATCGAACCGTTAGTCGTGATAGAGTAAATCAGGAACAAGTAAAGGCAATTCTAGCTTCACAAGCTTCACGAGCAGAACGATTAGCCATTGCTGATGACATTATTAAGAATGATCACAATATTCGTGACTTAGACAATGAAATATCTCTGCTACATAATAAATATCTGCTATTGTCCAATAATGGATAAATGAAGAGAATCAATAACGACTATGAATGGATTGAGTATGCAAAAGTTTGAACATCCTTTAAATGAAAGGACTCGAATTTACTTACGAATTGAATCTTTATTTCGTAAGCTTGGTCATTCAGCCGATCTAACTCAACCTTTTGAATACCAAATATTCTTTAGCTCACTTTTTAATATGCTTGATATTTTAGAGCAAATTCAAGTTAAAGCTGATTTAGGTAAAGATTTAGAAAAACTTCGTTTACAGTACCGCTCTTGGATGAATATTGAAGGGGTTGACCAATCAGCTTTGCTTTCTGTCTTAGATCAAATCAGTCTAGTTCATAAAAATTTAATGCAAACCACTCGCCCTGGTCATTCTTTAAAAGAAGACCGTTTTTTATCCGCTTTAAAACAGAGATTTTTTATCCCTGGTGGCGACTGTTGTTTTGATCTCCCTGCATTACATCACTGGTTACACCTTCCTTTAGAAACTCGCTGTCGGAATACTCACCATTGGATGTCACAGCTACTTTCGCTGTCTGATGCACTGTCATTATGGTTGAGGCTAACAAGAGAAACGGCACGCTTTGAGCCAAAAATTGCACGTAATGGGTTTATGCAAAGTGAAATGGAGAACTCCAATTTACTCCGGTTAGAAATCCCCGTAGATAACGGGGTTTATCCAATGATCTCTGGGCATAAAAATCGTTTTGCGTTACGCTTTATATCTTTCGAAACCAATAAGAATTATGAAAAAGACATTGAGTTTAGGCTTGCTGTCTGCTGAGGAAAATATGCCCGAATTAAATAATACTAAGCCTACCATCGTTAAATGCCCAACTTGCCAATCGGAAGTAATATGGAATCAAGAAAGTCAATTTCGTCCATTTTGCAGTAAAAAGTGCCAAATGATAGATTTCGGCGAATGGGCAGATGAAGAAAAATCAATTCCTGGCGCCCCTGACATGTCAGATTCCGATGGTTGGTCTGAAGATCAATACTAATAAAAAAGCGATCGTAACGATCGCTTTTTTATACATTTAAGTTTAACAAAAAGACAACATCACTTTTTCTAGCACCGGAATATTGGCTTCCGGAAATGAATAGTGTTTAAGATCCGTAATCGGCACCCATAAGCCCTGCTGCCCTTCTTTACCATACGGTTCAGATTCAAATTTAGTTACCGTAAAAAAATCAAAATAAAGGGATTTTTCTGGATAATCATAATTTAACGATTCAAAGATAGTTAACTCAGTAGACAGAATTCCGACTTCTTCATTTAATTCTCTGATTATAGCTTGCTCTGCACTTTCTCCCTCTTCAACTTTACCACCAGGGAACTCCCAAAAACCGCCTTTATGCGCTTTATCTGGACGTTTAGTGATAAATATTTTGTCCTTTTTTAGGTTCAAAATTACCGCAGCAACAATATGTAATCGTTTCATTAATATCCTTTCTTTATGAAAAATGTTAACTATAAAAAAACCGCTAAAAATAGCGGTTTTTTTATTAATAAATACTAAATATCAATTAATTAAATCTTACCATGACATTGTTTGTATTTCTTACCTGAACCACATGGGCATGATTCATTTCGTCCTACCTTACGTTCATCACGAACAACAGGAGTATGTCCATCTTCTGATGTTTCACCATCATCCAACTGACTTTCAGCCTCTTGATGCTGTAGTTGCTGACGACGAGCCATTGCTTCAGCTTGTTGACGACGTTGCTCTTCCATGCGTTCAACATCTTCTTGCTGTTGAACTCGAACTTTACTTAAAATTGAAACAACATCAAATTTCAACGTATCAAGCAGACCTTCAAATAACTCAAAAGACTCACGCTTATATTCTTGCTTTGGATTTTTCTGAGCATAGCCACGTAAATGAATACCTTGACGAAGATGATCCATCGCCGCTAAGTGCTCTTTCCACAAACCATCAAGCGTTTGTAGCATGACTGCTTTTTCAAAATTACGCAGAACCGATTCGCCAACAGACTCTTCTTTATCTTTATAAACTTGAATCGCAGTTTCAATCACTTTTTCACGTAGGTTATCTTCATGAAGTTTATCGTCGCTATCTAGCCACTCTTGAATTGGAATATCCAAATCAAAATCAGCACGTAGACGTGTTGTTAACCCTTCAACATCCCACATTTCTTCAAGAGATTGTGCTGGTATGTATTGACCAAATAAACCTTCAAGAACATCTTGGCGGTTATGTGCGATCATTTCACTGATATCATCAACATTCATCAGCTCATCACGCAGCTCATAAACTACTTTACGTTGGTCATTAGCAACATCATCGTACTCAAGTAATTGCTTACGAATATCAAAGTTACGACCTTCAACTTTACGTTGTGCGTTCTCTATCGCTTTTGTTACCCAAGGGTGCTCAATTGCTTCACCTTCTTCCATACCTAATTTCTTCATCATGCTAGATACACGATCAGAAGCAAAGATACGCATTAATGCATCTTCCATTGATAGGTAGAATCGAGAAGAGCCTGCATCACCTTGACGACCCGCACGACCACGTAATTGGTTATCAATACGACGTGATTCATGACGCTCTGTACCAATAATATGAAGACCACCAGCAGCAAGAACCGCATCGTGAGCTTCTTTCCACTTTGCTTTAGCGTCTTGAATTTGTGCTTCTGTTGGATCGTTTAAATTAGCGATCTCTGCTTGCCAGCTGCCACCTAAAACGATATCAGTACCACGACCAGCCATATTGGTTGCAATAGTGACGGCACTTGTTGTACCTGCATTCGCAACGATATCTGCTTCTTTTTCATGAAATTTAGCATTCAATACATTGTGTTTAATCTTTGCTTTTTTCAGTGCATCTGAAAGGAGTTCTGATTTTTCGATAGACACCGTACCAACAAGTACTGGTTGACCGCGTTCAGAACACCCTTTGATATCTTCTATGATAGCTGCAAATTTCTCTACTTCTGTCATGTAGACTAAATCACCCATATCATTACGAGTCATAGGGCGGTTAGTTGGAATAACAACCGTATCTAAGCCATAAATAGATTGGAATTCAAATGCTTCTGTATCGGCTGTACCTGTCATTCCTGACAGTTTGTCGTACAAACGGAAGAAATTTTGGAAAGTAATTGATGCTAATGTTTGGTTTTCATTCTGAATTTTTACACCTTCTTTTGCTTCAACAGCTTGATGTAAACCTTCAGACCAACGACGCCCTGGCATTGTACGACCAGTATGTTCATCAACGATAATAACTTCATCATCTTTTACAATATAATCTACGTCTTTTTCAAACAAAACGTGTGCACGTAATGCCGCATTGATATGATGAAGTAAGCTGATATTAGCAGGAGAATACAAAGTATCATCTGCTTCCATTAAACCTTCATCTTTTAATAGTTGCTCTACAAACTCTTGACCATTTTCAGTCAAGTGAGTTTGCTTTCCTTTTTCATCTAATGTGTAGTGACCTTCGCCTCGATACTCTTCACTGTCTTCTTCATCTTGCTTAATAAGCTGAGGGATCAATGTGTTAATTTGAGTATAAAGTTCAGAGCTATCTTCTGCAGGACCTGAAATGATAAGAGGGGTACGAGCTTCATCGATTAAAATTGAATCCACTTCATCGATTACTGCAAAGTAGCGTTCACGCTGAACACGATCTTCTGCACGAAAAGCCATGTTGTCACGTAAGTAATCGAAACCAAACTCGTTATTTGTGCCATATAAAATGTCACATAAATACGCTTGTTTTTTCTCTTGAGGTGGCATATTAGGTACGTTAATACCAACTGTCATACCTAAGAATTCAAAGAGTTCACGGTTAGTTTCAGCATCACGTTTTGCAAGGTAATCATTCACTGTTACTACGTGAACACCTTTACCTGTTAGTGCATTTAAGTAACACGGTAATGTTGCTGTTAAGGTTTTACCTTCACCTGTTCGCATTTCTGCAATCTGGCTATCGTTTAATACCATGCCACCAATCATTTGGACATCAAAGTGACGCATACCATACAAACGCTTAGATGCTTCACGTACGGTTGCAAATGCTTCTGGTAATAAGCTATCTAAATCTTCACCTTGATCTAGACGTGCGCGAAATTCAATTGTTTTCGCTTTTAATTCTTCGTCTTGTAATGATTCAAATTGTGGCTCGAGTTTATTAATTTGATCTACGATTTTACGTAGCTTACGTAATGTACGATCATTACGGCTACCGATAACTTTTGTTAGAATTTTAGAAAACATAATTCCGTTGCTTCTCTTATCTCTATGACCATCTCTGATCGGTTTATCTGAAAATGTGAATCAATCACCTAGAGGAATTGCTCTAAGAAAAATACTTCTTTATATACTTATCTTATGGGGATTCAACTTTGATTTTTCAAGGCCAATTCTGATTGTTGTGTTACTAGCTATCATAAGTAATAATTAGGAAAGTATAAGCGATAACGTAAAGCAATCCTAAGCTAAATCCGTAGAGTTTGATTTCAATTCTGAAAAATTCAGATCTAATTGGCATTTATGACTTTTTCTTTGGTATTAGTCTATGAAATAGCTCCCTATATATGAGAATTCCTAATGATGCGAGACCATCGACCACAACCGGCAAATGATTTTTTTAATAATACTCGCTTTAAAGATCTCCAAGAAAAAGCGATTATCATATCTAAACTATCGCGCGTTTTAAAAGATTCATTACCCGCGGGGTGTGAGGATCATTGCCGCGTGGCAAATTATCGTCAAGGATCTTTAGTTATCGAAGTGTCTAGTAGTGTCTGGTCAACTCGAATTAATTATGAACGATTAGCGATATTATCTGCTTTTCGTCAGCATGGTTTACCCGGTTTATCCAATTTAGAAATTAAAATAAACCCCGATCTTGCTCGATCTTTTGTTGGTGAAAAACCAACAATATACAAAACAGAAAAACAAGCAAAACGAGAGTTATCAGCAGCCGCGGCCAGCGCTCTAGAAATGGTTGCAGAAACTGCGTCACCAAAACTTAAAAAACGATTAGAAAGTTTGGCTGCTTTAGCCAATAAGAAATAGCGGTATCATAGATACAAAAAAGCCAAGCAACTGCTTGGCTTTTAATTTGATGATGTATTAGGCTAGAACCATTCCTGGCTGCATAAAGGCAACTGGTGCTTCTTTTTCATCTTCAATAGTTGTCCACTCCCATGCTTCTTGATCTGCAAGAACTGCACGAAGTAACTGATTATTCAGAGCATGACCTGATTTATAAGCACTTAGTTCACCCAAAATACTGTGACCACACATATAAAGGTCACCAACAGCATCAAGAACTTTATGCGTTACAAATTCATTATCAAAACGTAACCCGTCTTCATTAAGAATTCGGTAATCATCTAGTACTATGGCACAATCAAAACTACCACCTAAACATAGGTTTTGTGATTGTAAGTACTCAATATCACGCATGAACCCAAAAGTACGAGCTCGTGAGATATCTTTGATAAACGATTGGCTTGAAAAATCAAACACGAGTCTTTGATCATCTGATTCAATCGCAGGGTGATTGAAGTCAATAGTGAAATCTAAGCGAAAACCGTTATAAGGACGAATTTCTGCCCATTTATCACCATCTTCAATGCGAACAGGTTTCTTAATACGAATGAATTTCTTCGCTGTATTAAGCTCTTCAATACCCGCAGATTGTAAAAGATAAACAAAGGGACTAGCGCTGCCATCCATAATTGGAATTTCAGGTGCATCGACTTCAATAACAACGTTATCGATGCCCATGCCCGCTAATGCAGCATTTAAGTGTTCAACCGTTGAGATTCTTACGCCTTCATCATTAACTAACGCTGTACATAAAACAGTATCACGTACTGACTCTGGGTCCGCTGGGAAATCGACTGGTGGATTAAGGTCTGTACGACGATAAATTACACCTGTGTTTGCCGCTGCTGGACGAAGAGTAAGCGTGACTTTTCGACCTGAGTGTAAACCCACGCCTGTCATTTGTACGATACTTTTCAGTGTTCGTTGTCTGATCATATGCTCATCTCAACTGTAAATATGCTTGATTTCAAACCAATTCTAGAACTGGTCTAAATATTCTAGCACACAACTTTCTATAAAACCAAATCGGTTGATGTTTAATTAGTCAGCTTGACGTCGTAAAAACGCCGGAATATCTAAATAATCTTCTTTTTGATCTGGTTTAACTTGCGCAGCACCTGCATTTTGAACACCTGCTGCTGGCGACGTTGATGTTTGCGATGTTGCTGGCTTAGTTACCTGCACATTTTGTGTCGTTTTTTCTACCATAGGTTCAACTACAGGTGTTTTTACTTGTGGTTGCTGAACTGCTGGTTGCGCTGTCGATGTAGACTGAGCTGACGTTGCCGCTTTATTAGTCACTAATGTGATTTCAGGTTTTTTTTCTGTACCGATACCAGTAGCAACAACCGTTACTCGAATTTCATCCGTCATATCTGGATCAAGTGACGTACCAATAACAACCGTTGCATTATCAGATGCAAAAGCTTTTACTGTATTACCTACGGTTTCAAATTCATCAAGACGCATATCAAGACCAGCGGTAATGTTAACAAGAACACCACGAGCGCCAGCAAGATCAATATCTTCAAGTAATGGACTTGAAATCGCTTCTTCCGCGGCTTGCTCTGCTCGGTCTTCACCTACCGCAATACCACTACCCATCATTGCATGTCCCATTTCAGACATAACAGTACGAACATCGGCGAAATCGACGTTGATCATACCTGGACGAGTAATCAATTCAGCAATACCTTGAACTGCATTACGAAGAACATCATTTGCTTTTGCAAATGCTTCTAACAATGTAATACCACGACCAAGTACTTTTAATAGTTTTTCGTTTGGAATCGTAATTAATGAGTCAACATGTTTTGATAACTCTTCAATACCTTGCTCAGCAAAAGCAAGACGCTTACGACCTTCAAAACTAAATGGTTTTGTAACAACAGCAACCGTTAGAATATTTAGTTCTTTTGCGATTTCAGCAATAATTGGAGCAGCACCAGTACCAGTACCACCACCCATTCCGGCTGCGATAAATATCATATCGGCACCAGATAATACTTCTTTAATCGCTTCGCGATCTTCTAATGCAGCATCACGACCAACTTGCGGGTTTGCACCTGCGCCTAAGCCTTTTGTGATGTCTCCACCAATCTGAATCACTGTATTTACACTTGTTTTTCGAAGTGCTTGCGCATCAGTGTTAACACTAATGAACTCAACACCTTCGATTGACTCTCGTACCATGTGCTCGATAGCATTACCGCCACCGCCACCTACACCAACTACTTTAATTACTGCTTCGTCGGACATTTCCATCATCGGCTCAAACATCTGTTCTCTCCGTTCCTTCCTGTTCGCTCAGGTTAAAACTCTTTTAGTATCCAATTTTTAAATTTCTTCATTACAGTAGTAAAAGACTGGTGCTTACTTGGCACATAATCTTCATCGTCATGCAATTGACTTTCTTTACCATAATGCAAAAGCCCAACAGCGGTTGCTTGGGAAGGCTCTTTTACGTAATCTGTCAGGCCTGTCACCTCTAAAGGTTGGCCTATTCTAACTTGAGTTTGAAAAACTCGCTCTGCGCAATCAGCCAAACCTTCAATTTGTGCTCCACCACCAGTTAAAACAATACCGGCAGCAAGATGGTGCTTTGTTCCCTCAGCGCGTAACTTGTCTTGAATTGCAAGAATTCGCTGATTTACAAGGCCTAGCAGTTCAGAATACCTTGGTTCGATAACTTCTGCTAGCATTCTTCGTTGCAAACTTCTAGATGGTCTACCACCAACACTAGCTACATTAACCGTTTCATCACGATTAATATGTTCACTAATAGCACAACCATATGTTACTTTTAATTTTTCAGCATCGTTAAATGGCGTACCAAAAGCATAAGCAATATCACTAGTTACCGCATTACCAGCATAAGGTAAAACTTCGGCATGGCGTAAAGAACCGTCAGTCCAAATTGCGATATCCATTGTTCCAGCACCAATATCAACAACACACACACCAAGATCTCTTTCATCTTCTGTAATAACAGCATTACTTGATGCCAAACCAGAAAAAATGATATGTTCAACTTTTAAACCACAGCGTTCAACTGCTTTGACAATATTTCGCGCCATATCATTATGGCAGGTAATAAGGTGAACACTGACTTCCATTCTCATACCCGATAACCCGATTGGATTTCGAATACCTTTTTGTACATCAATAGAAAACTCTTGTGGAATAACATGCAATGTTCGCTGCTCATCACCAATTTTAACTGATTTTGCAGTATGAATAACACTGTCCATGTCATCTTGAGTCACTTCTTCTTCCGAAATAGACCCCATTCCTTTCTCTATTTGGCTTGCAATATGCTTGCCTGATAAAGAAATAAATACAGATGTAATGGTGCATTCAGCCATAAGTTCGGCTTGATCTATCGCTCTTTGAACCGATTTAACTACCGATTCAAGGTCGTTAACTCCACCTTTATCCATTCCTCGAGAGGGACACGACGCAGAACCAATAACGCTCACTTGGCCATCAGGTAAAACTTCGCCAACTAATGCTGACACTTTGTTTGTACCGATATCTAAACCAACAATAATACTGCCTTCTGGCGTTTTACTCATGTCAATTCTCTTCTTTATCTTCTACATTGCCAGGCTTCCACCCAACAGCTGCGCCAGTATCGTAACGAAGATCTATATAATCTATCGAATTCTTTTTATTTTCTAATTGCTTATATAAAGCAATAAATCGTTCAATTCTTTCTTCTCTAGCATCTCGTCCAAGCTCAAGTCGAATACCACTATCCAACACAACTTGCCAAGATAAACGATCTGTTAATGCAACACTGCGAACGCTCACATGCAATGGTGCAAATTGCTTTTGTAATTGATGCCAGAAAGCCAGTACTTCTTTGCTATCACTTTCAGGACCAAATAATGCTGGTTTCTGTTCAGTTAAATCACTCATCGGTGCATTAAAAACAATGCCTTCCGGATTAACAATGACTCGATTGTTCCATGTAGCTTCCGGCTTGTGCTCAACTACGAACACTTTAATCGTTTCTGGCCATTGTTTTCTAACTGATACTTGTGCAATCCACGGCAAAGATAATAAAGCGTTTTGCAGCTTATTCACATCTTGAGTCATGAAGGTTCCAATGGAATCCATTGAATCAATTGCTTCACGAATATCATCAGCAGTAATATGTTTTAATTGCCCCTGGATGATCATATGAGATAGAGGTAATCGATCTTCATCAGTCATCCAACTTACCGTTGAAATTACAAGCCACAATGAAATGATCACGACTAAGAAAAGAAACAGAGCACCTGGTAAGTGTTTTCTTATTTCTTCTTTATCAAATGATGTCTTCATTTTGACCATCTTTAATCATATTCTTTTCACAATAGTCCTAAAACTAGCATCAATATAAAGAATCTCTTTATGATGATGCTAAAATAAACTCTACTAATAATTATAGGGTGCAAAAACCCTCTATCACAATCTCTAATAGCATATTATTAATACAATGAGGATTCTATCCCATAATTCGTCTTTTTATTAGAAGTTCTAACTAATTAAACAATAATTATCCAAACTCTTTCATTGTCTCGATATTTAACTTCATGGAAGCAAGATGTTTTGCTAGTTTACCAATATCACCAGCACCTTGAGTCAGAATTAAGTCACCTTCTTGAATTATATTCGCTAACACTGGTGGCAACGCATCAATACTAGGAACAAAAATAGGATCTATTTTCCCTCTTCCACGAATAGTTCGGCATAACGCCCTACCATCAGCACCTGCAATTGGCGTTTCTCCTGCAGAATAAACATCAAGCATGATTAGAACGTCAACGTTATCTAATACATTTGCAAAATCATCATATAAATCACGAGTTCGGCTATAACGGTGAGGTTGGAATATCATAACTAAACGCTTATCAGCCCAGCCAGCTCTCGCCGCTTGGATAGTAACATCCACTTCTGTTGGATGATGCCCATAATCGTCTACTAACATCGCTAAACCATTACCAGTGTCAAATTCACCTAGTTGATCAAAACGACGTCCAGCACCTTCAAAGTTAAGCAGCGCTGAAAGAATAGCACTGTCTTCAACATCTTCTTCTGTAGCTACTGCTATTGCAGCCGTCGCATTCAAGGCATTATGTTTACCAGGAATATTAAGTACAATATCTAAATCAGTTCTGTCTTTTCGTTGTACTGTAAAGAAACTCTGTTGAGCAATTTGACGGTAATTTATTAAGCGTACATCTGCATCATCTGAGAAGCCATAAGTGATAACTTGACGACTAACTCGAGGTAATAACTCTCTTACCACATCATCATCAATACACATGACAGCTTGACCATAAAATGGCAGGTTATGAAGAAAATCAATAAAAGTTTGTTTTAACACTTCAAAGTCACCGCCATAAGTATCCATATGATCGGCTTCAATGTTAGTGACAATACTTACCATTGGCTGAAGGTGTAAAAATGACGCATCACTTTCATCAGCTTCGGCAATAAGGAAACGGCTTGAACCTAAGCGTGCATTAGTTCCGGCATTCTTAACTAAGCCGCCATTGACAAAAGTAGGATCTAAACCCGCTTCTGAATATATTTGAGTCGTTAATGCTGTTGTTGTTGTTTTACCATGAGTTCCCGCAACCGCAATACCATGGCGATAGCGCATCAACTCGGCCAGCATTTCTGCACGACGGATCACCGGAATTCGACTTTCTTTCGCAGCGACAATCTCGGGGTTTGTTGGATCGATAGCCGTTGAAACAACCACTACACTTGCTTTCTCAACATTACTCGCTTGATGACCAAAAAAGATGTTTGCTCCTTTTTGGGCTAATCGAACCGTAACTGTATTCTCAGCCAAGTCTGACCCACTAATATGATAGCCTTCATTTAGCAAGACCTCAGCAATCCCACTCATTCCTGCTCCGCCAATACCAACAAAGTGAATGCATTCAACTCGACGCATTTCAGGGATCATGGTTCTAATTTCAGCTAATTGCAGTTTCTGATCTTTTATCATTCTAAATCTCAATTCGTTTATCTTGCGAGGGTTTTAATCGCATTGGCAACACGTACATCAGCATCAATAATGGCTGCTTTACGAGCATTACTTGCCATTTCTAATAATTCTTTTCGCTCTAATCCATTAAGTGTAGCAACCAAACGCTGAACAGTTAAATCTTGTTGTTCAATCATTTGCGCTGCACCACACTGTACAAGGTGATCCGCATTTAATGCTTGTTGACGATCTTTATGCATAAAAGGAATAAATACAGAACCAACACCCGCAGCTGAAACCTCTGAAACAGTTAGCGCACCAGAGCGGCATACTAGAACATCAGCCCAAGCGTACGCTGCGGCAACATCATCAATAAACTCAGTAACTGTGGCATCTGCAATACCATTTTCTTGGTAAGCGGCATTTACTGTTTCTTGATTTCCTTTACCTGCTTGATGCCAGATCTCGACAGCATGACTCAGTTTTGGTAATGCTTCAGGTAAGGTCGTATTAAGAATACGGGCACCTTGACTGCCTCCCATGATTAATACACGAATAGGGCCGCTACGTTCAGCAAATCGTTCGCTTGGATGAGGTAATTGACATACATCTTCCCTTACTGGATTACCAACGACGTCTGCATTTGGAAAAGCACCCGGAAACGCTTGAAATACACGTTTAGCAATTTTAGATAACCACTGGTTGGTTAAGCCAGCAACGGCATTTTGTTCATGCAACACAACAGGGATACCGGATAACCAAGCAGCAATACCACCAGGGCCACTTACGTACCCTCCCATACCAAGTACAACATCAGGCTGCCATGCTTTAATATGCTTTTTAGCTTGAGAGATCGCGCCCAATATTTGAAACGGCGCAGCAAGCAACTTTTTAAAGCCTTGTCCACGTAAGCCTTTTACTTTGATAAAGTCGATTTCAATACCATGCTTTGGTACTAAATCCGCTTCCATTCTATCTTCTGTACCTAACCAGCGAATTTCCCATCCTTCACTTTGTAGCTGTTTTGCTACTGCTAATCCAGGAAATACATGACCGCCAGTACCACCAGCCATCACTAATAAACGTTTATTTTTGTTCTTCATTTTCGCTCCGTGGAGGCTCGTTTTCTAAAAAGACACGACATTCATGATCAATACGAATGAGGAGGGAGACTGCGACAGACATGATAATTAAACTGGAACCGCCATAACTAATCAATGGTAATGTCAGCCCTTTTGTTGGGACAATGCCCGCAGCGGCACCAACGTTAACTAAGGTTTGAAAAGCAAACCAGATACCAATACCAAACGCTAAAAAGCCACCAAATCTCTGATCATGCTGTAAACACTTTCGACCAATAAATAATGCTTTAAATACTAAAGAAAAAATTAAAATAAGAACTAAAGATACGCCGACAAAACCTAACTCTTCCGCCACCACCGCAAATACAAAGTCGGTATGAGCTTCTGGCAAATATTCTAATTTTTGAATCGAATTACCAAGCCCTTCTCCGAACCAGCTGCCTCGACCAAATGCCATTAAAGATTGCGTTAATTGATAACCGCTACCAAATGGGTCTTGCCATGGGTCTAAGAAAGAAGTGATACGGCGCATACGGTAAGGTTCAGCAATGATTAAGACAATAACCAAGGAAATACCACTCATAACTAAAGCAATAAATTGCCATAACTTAGCACCAGCAATAAATAACATCCCAATCGTAGTTACAAACATTACGATGGTTGTCCCTAAATCTGGTTGCATTAATAAAAAGAAAGCAAGTCCGATGAGAACAACTAATGGTTTAACAAACCCTTTAAAACTATCCCTGACTTCACCATGACGACGAACGAGATAACCCGCGATAAAGACAAATAAAGAAAGCTTAGCCACTTCGGCTGGTTGTAAATTAAAAATACCTAACGGTAGCCAACGTGCAGCTCCATTTACAGATTTACCTACAACTAATACCGCAGCCAATAACAAAAAAGAAATCAGCAATAAATGGCTACTGTATTTTAACCAATTATCTAATTTTATACGTAATACAAATGAGGAAACGACAAGTGCAAAAAAAACAAACAACATATGTCGAATCATAAAATGAAATGGTTGTCCGGTTAAACGCGTGCTAATAGGAAAAGACGCTGAGCCTACCATAACAAGACCAGTTAACATTAAACCTAAGGCAATCCAGATTAACTGACGATCAAACATCACTTTAGGTGATGGTGTTAAACACCACTCTTGTACGGTCAAAACCGATTGTTTAATACGTTCAATGCTCAAAATTAACTCTCAACTGAATACTGTTTTGCTAGTTGAGTAAATGCATCACCTCTAGCCATAAAATTCGCATATTGATCAAAACTTGCACACGCAGGAGAGAGCATGACCATGTCTCCTTCGCTTAATGTCGGAAATAACTTTTCTATTGCTTCATCCATTGTTTTGCAGTGTTGAGAACGAGAGTCTAAAGTCAGAAATTTATCACCATCATCACCAAAACAATACATCATTAAATCCAATTTGTTCAATGCTGGCGATAATTCCGAAAAATCGGCCCCTTTGCCAACACCACCAACCAACAAATGAAGTTTCCCTTCAATACTAAGGCCAGAAAGTGCAGCCAGTGTACTCGCCACATTGGTTGCTTTAGAATCGTTAACCCATCGAACACCATTCATTTCAGCGACAACTTGGCAGCGATGCGTTAATCCATTGTAACGCTTCAACGTTTCTAATGTTTTATCGGTATTAACACCGGCTGCATCAAGTAAAGCAAGAGCAACAAGGCTGTTAGCAATATTGTGTTTACCAACAAGACCAAGCTCATTGGCAGCAATAATAGGTGTGTTATTTTTAGCTAAAAAAAACTGACCGTTTTCTTCAACGCAACCGTACTCATCACGGGCATCAAACCCAAAACTAATTAACGTTTTATCTGCTGTGTCTGGGTACGTTTCTTTATCATCACGATTAACAATACAAACATCGGCATGATCAAATATACGTAACTTCGCTTGACGATAATCAGCCATACCTTGGTATCTATCCATATGGTCTTCCGATAGATTCAAAAAGGCAGCGGCTTTTAATTTTAACGATGAGGTTGTTTCTAATTGAAAGCTGGATAACTCAAGAACGTAAAGATCGGCATCTTGTTCTAACAAATCTAACGCAGCAAAACCTATATTGCCACCAACAGCGGTTTTCACCCCTGCGGCATTGGCCATTTCACCGGTTAAATCGGTGACCGTACTTTTGCCATTAGAGCCGGTAATTGCAATCACAGGGGCCTTCACTGCCCACGCAAACAACTCTATATCACCAACAACTGGTGTTCCCTTTTTAATCGCTGGTTGCAATTGAGGCGAAGCAAGCGCAATTCCCGGGTTGGTAACAATAAGATCGGCCTCTAACAGCCACTCTTGTTGCCAACCACCAGAATATAACTCAACATTTTCAGGCAAATGGTCTTGGCCTGGTGGCGTTTCACGAGTATCAATAACCTTTACGATTAACGCCTCTGGTTGCCTAAGTAGGTGCTTAACAACAGATAAGCCTGTCATACCTAAACCAACCACCACAACGCTTTTTACACCACCAAAACCAGTCATATTAACGTACCTTCAATGTCGCTAATGCAATAAGAACCAATAACATAGAGATAATCCAAAAGCGCACGATTACACGCGGTTCTGGCCATCCTTTCAATTCATAATGGTGATGAATTGGAGCCATACGGAAAATACGTTGACCACGTAATTTATATGAGCCAACTTGTAGAATTACAGAGAGTGTTTCTACAACAAAGACACCACCCATAATAACTAATAAGAACTCTTGACGAACAAGAACAGCAATCGTACCTAATGCGCCACCCAGTGCTAATGAACCAACATCGCCCATGAATACTTGTGCTGGGTAAGTGTTAAACCATAGGAAACCAAAGCCAGCACCAACGATTGCGGCACAAACTACAACCAATTCACTTGCTTGTGGAATGTGTGGAATATGTAAGTAATTCGCAAACTGTACGTTGCCTGTCGCCCATGCAATGAAAGCAAAACCAGCGGCAACAAATACCGTTGGCATGATAGCTAAACCATCCAATCCATCCGTTAGGTTTACGGCATTACTTGTACCGACAATAACAAAGTAGGTTAGCAAAATATAAGTCAAACCAAGTTGTGGCATTATATCTTTAAAGAAAGGAACAACGAGCTGTGTTGCCGCCGTATCTTTACCATAAGCATATAATGCAAAAGCAACCACTAACGCAATTGCCGACTGCCAAAAGTATTTCCAACGAGCAATCAAACCGTCTGTATTTTTACGCACAACTTTACGATAGTCATCAACAAAACCAACCGCACCATAACCTAGTAGCACAAACATAACTGCCCATACATAAGGATTAGTTAGATCTGCCCATAAGAAAACGGTTACTGAAATGGCGGTTAAAATCATGATACCGCCCATGGTTGGCGTACCACGCTTACTAAAATGAGATTCTGGACCATCATCACGCACTACTTGGCCGATTTGAAGATTTTGTAACCATCGGATCAGTTTAGGTCCCATCCATAACGAAATAGATAATGCGGTAATAATACTTAAAATAGCTCGAAAGCTAAGGTATTCGAATAAACGAAAAAATGGGAAATATTGCTCTAGAAAGTTAGATAACCAGATAATCATTACTGACACTCCTTAAGAGCTAAAACTACTTCGCTCATACGTGAACTATTGGCACCTTTTACTAGCACGGTAACCTCATTATGTTTAATTAATTGTAATTCTTGCAATAAATAGGCATTTAATTCGTTACGAGACTCAAAGTGTCGGCCATTGCATAATTCGCTGATCACCTTGGTATCATCACCAAACGTTATTACTTGCTCAAATTGATATGGGGCAGCATATTCACCAACTTCACGGTGAAGTGCAAGGCTTTCTTTACCAAGCTCAGCCATATTGCCTAAAACCAGCCAACGACTGCCATTAAAGCCACCAAGTAAGTCCACTGCGGCTTTCATCGCAGGAACACTGGCATTGTAAGTATCATCGATAACTTTCAAACCAGAAGGTAAAACCTCAACAGCAACCCTTCCTTTTACATTTTCTAGCGATTGTAAGCCTTGTTGAATATCAGCTAATGTACAGTTAGCTTGAACAGCTAACGCCGCAGCCGCAACTGCATTTGATACATTATGCTTACCAATAATCGTGAGTGAAATCACAATGCTTCCTACCGGCGTATTCAATATAAATGAAGAAGCACCAAGACGATTGATCTCTATATTACTTGCATGAAAGTCAGCTTGATTATTTTCTTGTGAAAAACTCAATACCGTTTTGTTTTCAAATAAATCAGACCAGCGAGGCAATCCATTACTGTCTAAATTATAAATAGCCGTCGCATTTTCTTTTAGACCTTCAAAGATTTCACCTTTTGCCTTCGCAACTCCTTCTATCGAACCAAATCCTTCTAAATGTGCCGCCGCAATATTATTTACTAAGGCGACATCAGGACGAACAAGTTGAGTGGTATAAGCGATTTCATTTTGATGATTTGCGCCGAGCTCAATGACAGAGAAATCATTACTTGGTTGAGATCGTAACAACGTTAATGGCACGCCGATTTCATTATTAAAATTACCCGCAGTGGCTAACACTTCACCAGAACGTTTTAAAATAGACGCTAACATTTCTTTTACGGTGGTTTTTCCACAACTGCCAGTTAAAGCAATAGTAAAGGAATGGCATTGCTGATGAACATATTGACCGAGTAACCCAAGCGCTTTTTCCGTATCACTCACGATCACTTGAGGTAATGGAGAATCAACCTCATGAGAAACAAGTAAAGCCACCGCTCCTTGCTCTTGCGCTGTAGACACGAAATTATGAGCATCAAATCGCTCACCAATCAGTGCAACAAAAAGGCCTTCCTTTTCTATATTTCTACTGTCTGTCGATACTGACGATACTTGATAGTCAGTACCTACTAACTGTCCATCACATATTTTAGCAATATGACTAAGATGCATTGCTATCATGATAGTAATCCTAATAATTTCTGTGCACTTTCACGATCTGAGTAATGAACAGTTTTATTCGCAAGTACTTGGTAATCTTCATGTCCTTTACCTGCAAGCAAAATTATGTCGTTTTCACCTGCTTGAGATAACGCATACTGACAAGCATCAAAGCGGTCATGAATTATTTTTGCTGCTTCTGGCTCATTTAAACCAACTAACATATCTTTCGTTATGATGCCCGGATCTTCAGAACGAGGGTTATCATCACTTAAAATGATCACATCAGCTTGCTGTTCAGCGATTCTGGCCATCATTGGACGTTTACCTGTATCTCTATCGCCACCGCAACCGAATATACACCATAACTTGCCACTACAATGAACTCGTAAGGCTTGCAATGCTTTATCAAGCGCATCAGGAGTATGGGCATAATCAACGACTATTTTTGCTTTTCCTTCTGAGCTAAAAAGTTCCATTCGTCCAATAACAGCACTTAATTTTGGTGCCGCCACTTCTAATTCAAGAATGTCATAACCCAAAGACAGTAAAGTAGCGAAAGCAACGAGAATATTACTCGCATTAAACGCTCCGATTAATGGAACTGACAGGTTTGCACTTCCCCAATCAGAATTCAGAGATATTTGAATTCCATCCGTAGAATAAATGACAGAAGTTGCAAACACTTTTTTACCAGAATGGAAAGAAAGCTGTTTTTCATTTAGGGACACCCCAATAGCGCTTGGCAGCTCTTTCAACCAAGAAACACCAACACTGTCGTCTGCATTAATGATTGATTTTGTCGGGTTATGAGTAGTAAATAATAACTTTTTAGCTTTCGCATAACTTTCCATATCGCCATGATAATCAAGATGATCACGACTTAAGTTCGTAAATACTGCGGCATCAAAATTTAAGGCGTTAACTCGACTTTGAACCAAGCCATGAGAAGAGATCTCTAGTGCAGTTAACTTTGCCCCTATATTTTCAAGATCCGATAATGTCTGTTGGATCTCGATTGGATTACCCGTCGTATTTAACGCAGGTTTCAGATCAGTTAATAACCCATTGCCAGTCGTCCCCATTACTCCTGCTGGTTTGCCAAGTAACGTGGCCCATTGAGCAATAATTTGCGATATGGTTGTTTTTCCATTGGTTCCAGTAATGCCAACCAACTGCATTTTTCTCTGTTCAGCGTGATAAAAACGCCCAGCAACCGCGCTGAGTTTTATCGATAGCGCATCGAGATAAATAATAGGTGTTTGATCGATAAAACCGATGGTTCCCGTCTTATTAATCTCATCACTTTGAGCCAATACCGCCGATGCGCCTTGCTTAATCGCAACAGGGATAAACTGTCGGCCATCGACCGCGTGACCTTGAATCGCAACAAATAGGCAACCAGTGGTTACTTTGCGACTGTCCAATGTCATGGATGATATTTCTACGACTTGATTTAATTCACACCAAGGCAACAATAATTCAGATAACTGCATCATCCTTTTCCTAATTCAATACATCGATATGCTTTACGGTACTTTCGTCCGGCGCTACATTTAATATTTGCAGTGCATCTTTCATCACCTGCCCAAAAATAGGGGCAGCAACTTGCCCCGCATAATATTCATCGCCTTGCGGTTGGTTCACTATCGTCACCAAAGCAATACGAGGATTACTTACCGGAGCAACACCCGCAGTTACCGTCATATATTCATCACTGTAACCACCACGAACCGCTTTACGAGAGGTTCCGGTTTTCGCTGCAACTCGGTATCCAGGAACCGCCGCTTTAGTAGCTGTACCACCCGGTTGGGTTACTGTTTCCATCATCGCCAATACCGCTTTAGCGTGTTCATGATTAACCACTTGTTTACCCGGAATTGGTCCCGTCGTTTTCGTAATAGAAAGTGGACGATATTCACCATAAGCGCCCAGTGTTGCATACGCATGAGCTAATTGAATGGGAGTAACAGAAAGGCCATAACCAAATGCAAGAGTGGCAATTTCAAAATCAGACCAACGGCGGCGATCAGGGAATATACCCGTCGCTTCACCAATCAAATTTAATCCAGAAGGGTCTGCCAAACCAACCGCACTGTATTCAGCCAATAGTTCTTGTAAGGGCATATTTAACGCCAAGTGCGCCACACCGATGTTACTCGATTTCTTTAAAATAGTAGTTAAATTCGCTTTACCCACTTTAGAACTATCACGAACTCGACTTCCACCAATGCGCATAATGCCATTACCGGTATCTACAATCGTATTTAGGTTTGCAGTACCACTATCAAGCGCCGCTAATACGACAAATGGCTTAACCGTTGAACCCGGCTCTAACGTATCGGTAATAACACGATTTCGCATTCTAAAGTTTTGTAACTGACTTCTGTCATTTGGGTTATAAGACGGGGCATTAACCATTGCTAATACTTCACCCGTTTTAATATCTATCATTACCACTGACCCAGACATAGCGCGATAGTCAGCAACTGCTTGTTTGATTGCTCGATAGGCAATCGCTTGTAAGCGTTGATCAATACTTAATGTTAATGGCTTACCTTCTTGCTTCTCTTTTAACGAAATATTTTCAACCACTCGGCCATAACGATCTTTTCGCACTGTACGTCGACCTGGTTCACCGGTTAACCAGCCATCATAGCTTCGCTCCACACCTTCAAGGCCGTGGCTATCAATCCCCGTAACACCAATAACGTGAGCACTGATCTCACCCGAAGGATAATATCGACGAGACTCTGCTTTCAAACCAATACCGGCGAGTTTTAACTTTCGAATATAAGCAGCAACCGCAGGGGAAATTTGACGCTGAAGATAGATAAAGCGGCGTTTTTTATTCTTTTCTATTTTGGAAAGTAATTCTGTACGCTTTAAACCGAGAACATCAGCCAGAGCATGCCATCGATCAACTTCAACTAAACCGCCCGCTTTATAGATCGCAACAGGATCAGCCCACACCGCATCAACAGGAACACTTACCGCAAGTTGTTCATCATTTCGGTCTGAAATAATACCGCGAGCGGAAGGCATTGCCTTAACTCGAATAGAACGCATATCGCCTTGTTTAATAAGGTTATCTGGTTCTATTACTTGGATATAAGCCGCACGAGCAATCAAAATAGCCAAGGCAAGAAAAACAAAAAAAACAATAACGCCAAAGCGCCACTGAATTAAAGTCGGTGGCGCTTTGCTTATACGTTTATTATTTGACTTTCTACTTGGTAATTTCATCGTAGTTTTATTATGACTTCTTTATCGGGTGCTGGTCGTTTCATGTTCAATTCATCAACAGAACGAGATTGGACCCGGCTATGCTCCGCTAATGCACTTTCTTCTAAAATCAAATTACGCCACTCACCATCTAAAATATCTTTTTCAAGTAATAAATTCTCTCGCTTAACGGCCATTTGACGAGTATTGTGCGTCGCCAATACAACACAAATAGCACTGAAAAAGATAAATATTAATAAAATCGTATGAAAACGGCCTACTCCAAACAGATCTAGACCAATCATCTTTGTTAAATTAGATGGTGTTGAGGTATTTTGACTCATAAGCGCTCAGCGATACGTAGAACTGAACTGCGTGAACGAACATTAACATCAACTTCATTAACGGTAGGTTTAATGGCTTTACCAATAGGCTTCATTTTTGCACTGCCTAATGCTTTAATTTGGTTTTCAGTCAAAGGAATACCATGAGGAACTTGTGGGCCTCTGCTTTCTTTACGAATAAAATGTTTAACCATGCGATCTTCTAATGAATGAAAGCTGATCACAGACAAGCGTCCACCTTCAGCAAACACATCAAGAGCGCCATTTAAAGCGGTATCAATCTCATCCAATTCACTATTAATATAAATACGGAATGCTTGGAAAGTACGAGTCGCAGGGTGCTTTTTCTCTTTAAAATTCTTAGGCGCAACATCAGAAATTAATTTAGCGAGTTGACCTGTACGAGTTAACGGCTCATTCTCTTCGTTATCACGGTAAGCAACAATACCTTTAGCAATGCGCCATGCGTGCTTATCTTCGCCAAACTCACGGATAACCCAAGTAATATCTTCAACATCGGCAGTCAATAACCATTGAGACACAGGCATTCCAGAGGTTGGATCCATACGCATATCTAATGGACCATCTTTCATGAAGCTAAAACCACGGTCTGCATCATCGAGTTGTGGTGATGACACACCTAAATCAAGTAAAACACCATCAATTTGCCCCACTAAACCTAACTCTTCAACATACCCTTTTAGACCAGAGAATGGTCCATGAATAATGTTGAATCGCGGATCCGTAATGGTTTTCGCTTCAGCGATTGCTTGAGGATCACGGTCAATACTGTACAAACGTCCGTTTTCACCTAATCGAGATAAGATTTGACGACTATGACCACCGCGGCCAAAAGTGCCATCAATATAGATACCATCAGGTTTAATCGCTAAACCATCAATAGATTCATGAAGAAGAACGGATACGTGTTGAAATTGTTCAGACATAGTGAGTATTTACTACCGTAATAATGAGAATAAGCAACTGAATTTTAGTTGAAAGTGTAAACTAAAAATGCAGTGATGTGTGTCAAATTAGTGATAATTCTAAACCAATGTAGCAGAAAGCACAAAGCCCACCATAAGACTACCGAAATAGTTTTATGGTGGGCTAAGTTAGGAGCCGACATATAAGCCGGGTTCTGTCCCGCTTGCGCGGTGGTAACCATTCGTCTAGGCCTGCAATCGCTCACAGGCTCAAGCAATCTACCCGCCCCCAAACACGAGCAATGCTATGCGAGGGCCTATTTGATCTTGCTCCGGGTGGAGTTTACCTTGCAACGTACTATTGCTAGACGCCCGGTGCGCTCTTACCGCACCCTTTCACCCTTACCTGTGCTTACTTCCCTATCCCGAAGAATAAAAGAAGATTAAGCCATCGGCGGTTTTCTCTCTGCTGCACTTGTCGTAGGCTTGCGCCTCCCAGGCGTTACCTGGCACCCTGCTCTATGGAGCCCGGACTTTCCTCCCCTCCACCAGTTTCCCGAAGGACTTGAATGAAGCAGCGATTACCGAGTCAGCTCCTGAAGCGAATGATATAAGAGTCAGTAAAAACTTACCACTCTTTTTCTCAATTCTCTTAATCTAAATGCTCTAAACCCCATTTATATAGGGCATTTTTCTTCACGCCATGTATTTCAGCTGCCATTGCTGCTGCTTTTTTAAGCGGAAGCTCTTTTACAAGAATAGAAACCGAGCGAGTGGCTTCAAACGGAAGTTCGTCTTTTGCTTCACTTCTAAATCCATGAATCAATAAAACCATCTCTCCACGCTTACGGTTTTCATCCTCTTTAACCCATTCAATCAATTCACCTAATGGCGCGCCATGAATGGTTTCATATCTTTTTGTTAATTCACGAGCGAGAACCACGTGTCGATCAGCACCAAGTACCGTTAGCATATCGTCTAGTGAATCCATAATTCGATGTGGTGACTCATAAAAAATACACGTACGTTCTGCTTGAGCTATCTCTTCGAATTTATCTCTACGACCTTTACTTTTCGGAGGCAAAAAGCCTTCAAAACTAAATCGGTCAGAAGGTAAGCCTGCTGCTGACAATGCAGTAATAACAGCACAAGCACCTGGTAATGGAACAACATTGACATTTGCTTGACGACAACGATTCACTAGATGGTAACCTGGATCACTAATTAATGGCGTTCCCGCATCTGAGACAAGAGCAATAGATTTACCTTGTTGTAATTTACTGATCAACAGGTCTGCTTTATGCTGTTCGTTATGATCATGCAATGCAAATGTTTGACTAGATATGCCAAAATGAGACAATAATTTGCCTGTATGTCGAGTATCTTCAGCTGCGATTAAATCCACAGACTTTAGAACCTCTAAAGCGCGCTGCGTTATATCGCCTAAATTACCTATTGGCGTAGGAACAATGTATAAAGTTGCAGTCTCTACCACAGATAAATTGTGTTCTGTCATTTGTTTACTATCTCTTCTGCGATTAATATAGGAATATGAGTAGACATCACTATAATCAAAATAATATTTTAGCTGTTCGGGTGATTAGCATCCATAGTAACAACAGCCCTTTTAAGTAGGACCAGTATATTACCCATGGCAAATATGACCCTTAGAAAGAACAGTGTAACACGCCTTATTGCTCCTGTAGCCTTAGCGCTAACTTTAGCTGCGTGTTCGAGTTCCCCAAAAACTCCCGAACGCCTCGATATAACGCAATCACCAGCAGAAACCAGCAGCGCGTATATTTTAAAAGCAGATCAACAGCAAGGTACTCTACAAACTGATTTTTTAATAATGGCATTAAAAGCGTCAGTACAAGAGCAGAATTTTGAGTTATCAAGTAGATTGCTAACACGCTTGTCTGGCCTACAATTATCCCCAAGCCAGACTGCAGAAGTGCAATTAAATCATGCTTCCATGCTGAAAAAACAAAATAAATATGAAGAAGCCCTTCAGGTTCTAAACTTCCAAGAATGGTGGAAAATAGAAAATAAACAATGGATTAGTTATTACAAGTTGCGTCATGAATTGTATCTATTTAATGGTGACAATCTTAATGCTGCAAGAGAACTAATCAATCTTGATTCATATACACCAGAAGATAGAAAACAACAACTTTGGGATCAAGTGTGGACAAACATCTCATCACTAAATAGTGCTAACCTTCAAGATGTAAAATTAGATGAGAGCGAAACGAATCTTCATGGTTGGGTTCAATTAGCAACTTATTTAGATACGTTAAAGCACTCACCAACTCGTCTTCAAGAAGCATTAAATGAATGGCTACAAACAAATCCAACTCATCCGGCCGCAACTTATACTCCACAAGAAGTGTTAGATATTCTTGCTCTTGAGATTACCCGTCCTGAAAATGTTGCATTACTTCTTCCTTTATCTGGACGCTTTGGTCCTCAAGGTATTCGTGTTCGTGACGGCTTCATTAATATGATGATGGAAGATAAAGAACGTGGGGAGTTTACCACTCTAAAAATCATTGATACTGAAATCACACCGATGGCAGAGATTATGACGACTTTAGAGCAAGAAAAAATTCAATTTGTTGTCGGTCCTCTAGTTCGCAGCAAGATAGAAGAATTTCAATCGCTAAATGAAAAAAACATTGCTCAACTCGCCCTTAATATTCCAAGTGAAATTGATGTAGAGAAAAACAGCTGCTACTTTACCTTGTCCCCAGAGCAAGAAGCTGAACAGGCAGCAATTCACTTATTTGAACAAGGGCATAAACACCCATTATTTCTAGCTCCGCAAGGAACGATGGGAGAACGCCTTAGCCAAGCATTTAGTGACAAATGGTACCAATTAACAGCGAAAAAACCGGCAATTAGTTATTTTGGTAATAAATCACAATTACAACAAAAAGTTAATAGTGTTTTCGGACTAGAAAGTAGCCAAGCTCGAATCTACCAGATGAATGCTTTAACAAATATTGAATTAGAATCGCAACCTCGTAGCCGCCGTGATATTGATGCTGTATACATGGTTGCTAAAAGTAGTGAGCTCGTTTTATTAAAGCCATTTATTGATGTTGCTATTAACCCAGGTATTACGCCACCTAAACTTTATGCTAGCTCTCGCAGTAATAGTGGGCGCCAAACGAAGTTAGTCGAAATTCACGGCATTGAATTTAGCGATATCCCATTACTAATAAGTGAAGACCATAATTTTAAAAAACAATATGATGAACTTTGGCCAAACAGTAGTAATGGCGAGACTCGACTTCACGCACTAGGTATGGATGCTTATCAATTAATCACCGAATTACCACAAATGAAAGTGGTCGAAGATTACCAAATGAATGGTAAAACAGGCGAGCTTAGCATTAATAAAGAGTGCGTTATTCAACGACAAATTAGTTGGGCGACTCATGGAGAAAAAACTGAATAAACGCGCGACAGGTGAATACTATGAGTTGATGGCACAACGTTACTTAGAAAAGCATCAACTCACATTCATCGAACGTAATTTCCATTCAAAAACCGGAGAACTTGATCTTATTATGCGAGATCGAGATTCTTTCGTTTTTGTTGAAGTAAAATATCGAGCATCTTCAAATTACGGTTCTGCTCAAGAAATGGTAACATGGCAAAAACAACGTAAGTTACAACGAACCGCTCTCTTCTGGCTAATGAAAAATGGCCTCTCGGTTGAACACTCATCTTTTAGATTTGATGTAGTTGCTATCCACTCACAAGGTCAGGACATCAACTGGATCAAAAATGCAATTGTTGAAGGGTAAACAATGCTAGAACACATCAAAGAAAGCTTTACTGAAAGTATTCAAATTCAAATCGCGGCGGCTGAAGCGCTTCCTGATCATATAATGCATGCTTCTCAAGCGATGGTTGCAACCTTATTAAATGGCAATAAGATTTTATGTTGCGGTAATGGTGGTTCTGCATCTAACGCACAGCAATTCGCATCATGTTTATTAAATCGCTTTGAAACAGAGCGTCCGAGCTTACCTGCGATGGCGCTCACCGCAGATACTTCAACGTTAACAGCAATTGCCAATGATTATAATTACGCTGAAATCTTTTCTAAGCAAGTCAGAGCTCTAGGTCAACCTGGGGACATTTTACTTGTTCTTTCTACTAGTGGTAATAGCCAAGACATCCTAAAGGCGATGGAAGCAGCGGTAAGCCGTGATATGACAATTATTGCACTTACTGGTATGGATGGAGGGGTCATGGCTGGTTTACTCGGTGAATCAGATGTAGAGATTAGAATTCCATCTCATCGAGTTGCCCGCATTCAAGAAGTCCATCTTTTAACTTTACATTGTATTTGTGATCTTGTTGATCAGGTTCTTTTCCCACAACATACTGAGTAATTATCCCTATGAAACTAGTAAAACTAAGCGCACTTTTACTTTCTGCTGTTTTATTACAAGGTTGCGCCGGTTTATTTATCGCAGGGGCCGCTACAACCGCCTCTGTGGTAACAGACAACCGCTCAATGAAAGGTCAACTCTCTGACAAAAATTTATCATTAGAAGTAACCGGACTAGCCAATAAATCGCCTTATCAGTATAACATGCGAGTAAATGCGGTTACCTATGATGGAAAAATACTTTTAATGGGCCAAGCTAAAGATGCCGAAATAAATCAAAAATTTGAATCACAAATTAAAGCCATGAGTGGTGTTAATACCGTTTATAACCAAATTCGAATTCGCCCTTTATTAACGTTTACGCAAGTAAATAACGACAGTTGGATTACAACAAAAGTAAAATCATCTTTACTTGCAAAGTCTGAATTAAATGGCATTAAAGTAAGTGTATTTACAGAGGCTCAAGAAGTATTTTTAGTCGGATTTGTGACAGAAGAGCAAGGTGATATTGCTGCTGATGTAGCTCGTAATATTACAGGTGTAAAAGGTGTAATAAAAGCCTTTGAATATGGGCAAGGCGGCAGCGTAGAAAAATAATATTTTAAATCAATAAATATAGAACGAATAAAAAAGCCTGCATAATGCAGGCTTTTTAATACAATTAATTTAATAGCTTAAACTATTTAACTACTCGTAAACTTGGACGACCAGTAGGGCGTGGGGACTCAATTTTATCTTCTACCGAAGTGCTGAGTTCTGAAGTTGGACTTAACATCTCTTCTTCAAAAACACCTTCATTAGACGTTAATTCATAAGCATCTTCTGGCTCAAACATAGTTCCTGCACCATTTTCACGGGCATAGATAGCTTGAATTGCATAAAGAGGGAGAATTAATGAGTGTGGACGACCACCGAAGCGAGCGTTAAATGTTACCGCTTCATTACCCATTTCTAAATTACCAACAGAGTGTGGTGCTACGTTTAAAACGATTTGACCATCTTGAACAAACTCTTCTGGAACTCGAACACCATTCATTGTTGCATCAACAACAAGATGAGGTGTTAACTCATTATCCACTATCCATTCATAGAAAGCTCGTAACAAGTATGGGCGACGCGGCATCATTGAACTCATATCCATTAGTTAGTTAGACGCATTTCACGCTCAGCTTCTGTTAACGAAGCTAGGAATGAATCACGTTCAAATACACGGCTCATATAAATTTTAAGTTCTTTTGCACCAGGACCTGATAATTCAATACCCATTGATGGCAAACGCCATAATAACGGAGCTAAATAACAGTCAACTAGGCTAAACTCATCACTCATAAAGTAAGTGTATTCAGCAAAAATTGGACCTAACATTAATAAGTCATTACGCAGTTTTGCACGAGCGGCTTCAGCTTCTTCAAAAGAACCACCTTCAACAATCTTTGCTAATGAATACCAGTTAGTTTCAACACGGTGCATCATTAAACGGCTGTTACCTCGAGCGACAGGGTAAACAGGCATCAATGGCGGATGAGGAAAACGCTCATCTAAATATTCCATGATGATATTTGAGTTGTATAAAGCAAGCTCACGATCAACTAGTGTAGGTACAGTTTTGTAAGGGTTTAACTCTACAAGTTCTGCAGGCAAGTTGGATGGTTCAACCAATTCAACTTCAACACTTACTCCTTTCTCAGCCAATACAATGCGTACTTGGTGACTGTACATGTCAGAAGCGTCTGAAAAAAGCGTCATTACTGAGCGTTTGTTGGCAGCAACAGCCATTGAGCCCTCCGGTATTTATCTAAGGAGCAAAAAGCACCATTTTCTGGTGCCAGTCAGCTAATTTTTTTATAACATTCGTATAAAAATAAATAGTGACACAAAAACAATGGAGGCAGAGCCTCCATTGCATACAATTAACGACCTAGAATATCACGATTAATGGACATCGCGCCAATATTCTTTCTTAAGTAAATAACAAACAAAAGCGAATATCACTAGGAACCCCATCACCCACCAACCTAAACGATGACGCTCAAGCTGAACTGGATCACCTGAATACTCCAAGAAATTAACTAAATCGCGCACAGAGTCATCAAACTCTCCGACCGTTAACTCACCAGTACCATCAGATTCCACACCAATAACCGTTTTATGTTCAACACCATCAACAACAGTGGTTTCATAAATAGGGGTTGTTACGCCTTGCATTTCTTGAAGAACGTGCGGCATACCTACACTTGGGAATACCATGTTATTCACACCAAATGGACGTGTTGGGTCAGCATAGAACGTGCGTAAATAGGTATATAACCAATCAGTACCACGAACGCGAGCCACAAGCGTTAGGTCCGGTGGCGGAGCACCAAACCAATTAGCAGCCTGTTTTTCTGGAATCGCATTTTCCATCAAATCACCAATTTTGGCATTTGGATCAAAAACAAGATTATCCATCATTAAGTCAACAGGGATCCCAAGATCTTCCGCTACTCTTCCATAACGTTGGTATTGAGTTGAATGACAACCTGCGCAATAGTTCATAAATAACTTGGCACCATTTTGAAGTGATGCTTGGTCACGGATATCATTATTTGCTTTATCTAATGGGACGCTCGCTCCAGCAGCCATTGCCATTGATGGCAACAAAGCAAAAAGTACTAAAATCAACTTTTTCATTTGAATGTCACCCTTTCTGGTAATGGTTTTGTTTTTTCATTTTTACTGTAAACAAACAAAAGAACAAAGAACATAAAGTAAGTTAAGCTGAATATCTGAGCTAGCAATGTATACAGTGACGTTGCAGGTAATGAACCCAAAACACCAAGAGCAATAAAGCTCACTGTAAATTGCGCAATATTAAGTAAATGCAACTTACTACGGTAACGGTACGACCTTACTTTACAGCGATCCAACCAAGGAAGAAGGAACAGCACAACAATTGAAGCACCCATAGCTGCAACACCGATTAACTTATCAGGAACAGCACGCAAGATTGCATAAAATGGAGTGAAGTACCACACAGGGGCAATATGCTCTGGTGTTTTCAGTGGATTTGCTGCTTCAAAGTTTGGTCCTTCTAAGAAGTAACCACCCATTTCAGGATTAAAGAATAATACATAACAAAAGAAGAATAAGAAGCCAGCAACACCGATCATATCTTTTACCGTTCCATAAGGATGGAAAGGAACTGAATCAATAATGTTGTACTTCTTCGTATAATACTCATGGAATTTAAATTGAGTTTTATGCTCACCCTTGTCATCTTTCGCTTTTGGTTTTTTAAGTTCAATCCCATCTGGGTTGTTTGACCCTACTTCATGCAAAGCAAGAACATGTAGAACAACTAAAAGCAATAAGACAATCGGCAAAGCGATAACGTGTAAGGCAAAGAAACGGTTGAGCGTCGCACCCGAGATAACATAATCACCACGGATCCACAGTGTTAAATCATCACCAATAACAGGGATAGCACCAAACAGAGAGATAATAACTTGAGCTCCCCAGTAAGACATTTGTCCCCATGGTAATAAATACCCCATGAAAGCTTCAGCCATTAACACTAAGAAAATCAACATACCAAATAACCACAACAGTTCACGTGGCTTCTGATAAGAGCCGTAAATTAAACCGCGGTACATATGAAGATAAACCACAACAAAGAAAGCTGACGCCCCAGTGGAGTGCATATAACGTAATAGCCAACCGTAATCGACATCACGCATGATGTATTCAACAGAAGCAAATGCCCCCTCTCCAGAAGGAACATAATTCATTGTTAACCAAATACCCGTAATTAACTGATTAACGAGTACAAGCATTGCTAATGAGCCAAAAAAGTACCAAAAGTTAAAGTTTTTCGGCATTGGATATTCAGATAAATGCTTTTTATAGGCATTCATTGCAGGTAGACGTTTTTCTACCCAATCAAGTAATGGTTGCATTAGGCTTCCCCTCCGTCATCAACCCCAATTAGGATACGAGTATCACTAAGGTACATGTGTTTTGGCACCACGAGATTCAATGGTGCAGGTACGCCTTGAAATACTCGACCTGCCATATCAAATTTAGAACCATGGCATGGGCAGAAGAAACCAGAGTTAACTCCTTTAACTTGCTCACTAAAACTGTCAGGTAAATAGGTAGGTGAACAACCAAGATGAGTACAAATACCAACGGCTAAAAATATCTCAGGTTTAATTGAGCGATATGCATTCTGTGCATATTGAGGTTGCTGCTCTTCGCCTGAAGAAGGATCTCTAAGTTGTCCGTCAATTTCAGTTAATGATTGCAGAAGTGCTTCTGAACGACGAACTACCCATACAGGCTTACCTCGCCACTCAACACGAACCATTTGTCCGTTTTCAAGTTTACTAATGTCGACTTCTACCGGCGCACCAGCGGCTTTCGCTCGCGCACTCGGGTTCCAAGATTTAATAAAAGGTACGGCCACCGCTGCAGCTCCTAAACCACCAACAACAGCTGTTGTTGCAGTCAAGAAACGACGTCGACCATTACTCACTGGCGCATTGCTCATCCAACTTTCTCCCATGTGCTCTTTATATAGTTTTTATTATGTCCATACATTGTCGAGCTACGGCTAACTTTTTAAGGTGTGATACAACAGAATATTGATGTCCAAAGCTTTAAATAAAAGCTAATAACTTGTTCATTATTATTACACCGTTGTTTTAACCCATAAATGATAAAGAAATCCTTACTTTTTGACAAGGTAAAGCTACTTTTTTGCAACATTTGTGAACTAGATTTACTTTTTACGTCGAGATAGGAGAAATGATAAGAAAAGAGGAAAGGATTCAAGGACTAAAGATGTTTACACCTCACAAAAACAAAAAAAGCCCAGCATAAATGCTGAGCTTTTTCCACAATAACCAAAGTAGCTTTGAAACAAAGCCACTTGGTAAGCGTAATATTAACGCTTAGAGAATTGTGGTTTCTTACGTGCTTTACGTAGACCAACTTTCTTACGTTCAACGCAACGAGCGTCACGCGTAACATAGCCAGCAGCACGTAGTGCAGGACGTAATGTTTCATCGAATTGCATAAGCGCACGTGTGATACCGTGACGGATCGCACCAGCTTGACCAGAAATACCACCACCAGAAACAGTGATGAATAGGTCTAGTTTATCAGTCATTTCAACTAGCTCTAGAGGTTGGTTAACAACCATACGTGCTGTTGGACGACCAAAGTAAACTTCAAGGCTACGCTTGTTGATTACGATGTTGCCAGTACCCGGTTTGATAAAAACACGAGCTGCTGAACTTTTACGGCGACCAGTGCCGTAGTATTGATTCTCTGCCATTGCCATGATCCTCGGTTAAATGTCTAGTACTTGTGGTTGTTGAGCACTGTGGTTATGTTCAACGCCAGCGTAAACTTTAAGTTTACGGTACATAGCACGACCAAGAGGACCACGTGGAAGCATACCTTTAACAGCTAATTCAATAACCATTTCAGGTTTACGATCAATCAGTTTCTCGAAAGAAATAGATTTTAGACCGCCTGGGAACTCTGAGTGGCGGTAGTAGATCTTGCCAGCTGCTTTGTTACCAGTTACGCGAACTTTCTCTGCGTTGATAACGATGATGTAATCACCAGTATCTACGTGAGGAGTGTATTCTGCTTTATGCTTGCCACGTAGGCGAGATGCGATTTCAGTTGCGATACGACCAAGAGTTTTCCCTTCAGCGTCTACAACATACCAGTCACGCTTTACAGCGGCTGGTTTAGCAACGAAAGTTTTCATGCTAATGATACCCGTTATTAAATAAATTCACTGATTAGGAGCTTTCGCTCCCACTGTATATTTTCGAGCCCAGTCATCACCCCTTCGAGTGGTTGGCACTCTTGGCTATTAAGCCAGTACAGTAACGGTGGGTCGGAGGATTATAGTGAAGCGTGAAGAAAAAATCACCTTTTTTTTGAAGATTTTTCACATATCAGTAAAAAACATTAAAAAAAATGAAATTTGAGCCTTATCACACTAAATAAATACGTTAACAAAAGAAAATCATCCCATTTCGACTAAGATAAATGTTCTTTTGCTAGATACTCATGACTTTGCATTTCAATCAACCTTGACTGACAACGTTTAAATTCAAAGGTTAATCGTCCATTTTGATACAAATCAGCTAATTGGACTTCCGCTGAAATGATTAATTTCACGTTTCGTTCATAAAACTCATCAACCATGGCAATAAAACGACGAGCTGCATCATCATTGAGCTCTCCCATGACCTTAACGTTAGAAAGAAGAACCGTATGATACAAACGAGACAATTCAATGTAATCATGTTGACTGCGCGCACTTTCACATAGAGAAGTGAATTCAAAATGCACAACCCCATCTCCTTCTGCATTCACAGACAATATCCGATGATTAATTTCTATCTCTTTCTCTTCATGTTCCGTTTCTGACGTTAACTGATGGAAATAATCCAACATATTTTGTTGAGCTAAACTATCGAGAGGGAAATGATAGATTTCAGCTTGCTCTAACGTCCTTAAACGATAATCAATACCACTGTCCACGTTAACTATCTGGCAGTGTTGTTCGATCAACGTAATAGCAGGAATAAAACGCGCCCTTTGCAATCCATTTCGGTATAACTCCTGAGGGACAATATTTGATGTCGCAACAAGGGCAATGCCTCGTTCAAATAACGCCTCTAATAATGTCGCTAATATCATGGCATCGGTAATATCAGAAACAAAGAATTCATCAAAGCAGATAATATCGGTTTCTTGTTTAAATTTATCAGCCACAATCAACAATGGATCCGCTTGTTGTTGAAGCTCACCAAGCTCATCATGAACTCGCTGCATAAACCGATGGAAGTGCACTCGCATTTTACGTTCAGTAGGCAAGGCATCGTAAAAAGTATCGACTAAATACGTTTTCCCTCTCCCCACTCCTCCCCAAAAATACAATCCTTTCTCTGGAACCACTTGTTGAGGTTCTTTTTTTCTAAAAATATGCCTCCATGTTTTTTTAACATCAGTTAAAGGAACTTTTGGTTCAGTTAAGCGTCGATATAACTCATCTAAATGTTCAACCGCCTGTTGTTGAGCATTATCATGATGAAAGTTGTCCTGTTGTAAATCGAGATTATATTTTTCTAATGGTGTCATCAGTTTTAATCTTTTCTTTTGTTGATTGACTGGCTTCATAGTAGCATGATCTCAATACACTCGATGAGTGGGCTAACTCACAGTTACGTCGACTCATCACTCTAAATAAATGATAAGGAGCACTTCATGGCTTGGACCTATGCCTTAATTGGCTTAGCCGTTGGTATTATTATTGGTTTTATAATTTCTCGAGTTACGGTACCTGGTATCAAAGAACAAAAATCATTAAAACAAGATTTAGAAAAATCAAAATATGAATTAGAACAATACCGACAAGAACTTGTAGACCACTTCGCTACAAGTGCAACAATGTTAGAAGCATTAGCTAAAGATTTTAATAAAATGTATGACCATATGGCTGCGACCTCAAAAGAACTCATGCCTAACTTACCAGAACAAGATAACCCATTTTCAGCTCGTTTAGATGAAATGACACTTTCGCCTGAGCTGAACAAAAAAGTCGCTCATATAAAAGAAGAAGTAAATAAACAACCAAAAGATTATGCAAATGGTGCAACTGGTCTATTTAAAGATGAGTCCGTTGTCGAGAGTAGCGTAAAAAAAGAAGATAAAATCGTATAGCATCTCTATTATTACGATCTTTCATGAAGGTTTCTCAATCATATATACTCGTTACTTACAATAGTATGTTTTGATACTGAAACCTTTATTCATTTTTAATCCATTAAATTTACCGATTCAATCCCAAATTCAATCCCTACTTTTTATAGACGTTCAATGTTATCCTAACTCACTATTTTTGGATTTTTAAAGGTTAGGAAGGCAATGCTTTCATTCTTATTGCGCTCAGCTATTATTGGTACCGTAACCGCTACAGTACTACTATTTGCATTTCCTAATCTTCGCTCATCAATTACCACAGAACAAAATCCCACAGAACAAAATGCACAACAAATTAGTAATCAAATTTCATTTAATTACGCAGTTCGCCGCGCAGCACCGGCTGTCGTTAATATTTATAGTCGAAAATACAACGATAAAGATCGTTTACGTTTAGATACTGAAGGATTAGGCTCTGGGGTTATTGTTAGTGATAAAGGTTATATTATTACTAATTATCATGTCGTTGCAGATGCTGACCAAGTAATTGTAGCCCTTCAAGATGGTCGTTTGTTTAATTCACAGTTGGTTGGTAAAGATAAGCGAACCGATCTCGCTGTTCTTCAAATTAAAGATACTAATCTTCCTGTCATCCCCTTAAACCCTAATTACCAAGCCGATATTGGTGACGTAGTATTGGCGATTGGCAATCCTTATAATTTAGGACAAACCACTACATTTGGTATTATTTCTGCAACCGGTCGTGCTGCGCTAAGTTCAGATGGCACGCAAGGGCTCATTCAAACAGATGCCGCAATTAATCGCGGTAATTCAGGTGGAGCGCTCGTCAATACTCGAGGAGAATTAGTCGGAATCAATACAGCTTCATTCCAACAAACTACAGAACTCGAAACCTATGGTATTTCTTTTGCAATACCTTACGCTCTTGCCGATAAAATAATGCGCCGTCTCATTGCTGATGGCCAAGTTATTCGTGGTTATATTGGTATTGATGGCCGTGATATTAATCCGGCAATGGCTCGCCTAATGAATGCAGATAACATTAACGGTATTTTAGTTTTAGGTGTCTCGCCAAATAGCCCAGCTGAAAAAAGTGGTATTGAAACACAAGATATTATTACCAGTATTGATGGGAAAAGTGTTCTTAATCGACAAAACGTCACTGATATCGTCACTGAACTTCGCCCTGGAACCGAAGTAGATGTTGATATTATTCGGAAAGGTGTCGCTCAAATTATCAAGGTGACTATTGAAGAGTCACCCTCAAATTAACTCATTTTAATTTTAATCAAAAAAATAGCGCATTTATCATGCGCTATTTTTATATTCAGCTATTAAACTTATTAATTATTATTCACTGTCTTCTATCGAAGTACTTTCACCATTGATATCAATTCGAGTCACTCGTTGTAAGCCTCTAGGTAATAAGCTGCCACGACGACCACGTTCACCTCTAAAGTTATCAAGATCAGTTGGTTTCAAACCTAACTTACGCTTACCAGCATACAAGGTAATTGTTGCACCTTGCGGTAAAGGCAATAAGTGAGATAAGAATTCATCACGAGATTTAGACCGTGCAGCTGGAATATTAATAATTTTATTTCCTTTACCTTTGCTTAATTGAGGTAAATCTTTAATTGGAAATAATAACATCCGCCCTTCATTGGTAATCGCTAAGATTTCATCATTATCTAAGTCTGCAACGGTTTCAGGGTTCATCACTAAAGCATTTTCAGGAAGAGTCAGTAATGTTTTACCGTTTTTATTTTTCGATAATAAATCACTACCTTTACAGACAAAACCATAACCCGCATCAGAACTGATTAACCACGTTTGATCTTCTTCACCCATAATCACATGCGTAATTTGGCTGCCAGCAGTAATATTTAGACGACCTGTAATTGGCTCACCTTGGCTTCTTGCTGACGGTAATGTATGAGATTCAAGCGCATAACTTCGTCCATTATTACTGATAAATACGGCTGGTGCATTACTTTTACCATGAGCATGAGTAAGGTATTTATCACCGGATTTAAAGTTTAGCGTTTTTGGATCAACCTCATGGCCTTTTGCATGACGTATCCAACCTTTATCAGAAAGAATAACCGTAATCGCTTCACTTGGGATTAGATCTCGTTCGGTCATTGCTTTCGCTTCTTCACGTTCAATTAATGGAGAACGACGATCATCACCAAACTTTTCAGCATCGGCTAAGATTTCTTTCTTAATTAATGTACTTAAACGACGCTCAGAACCCAACAGTTTCTCAAGTTGATCACGCTCTTTCGCTAATTCATCTTGTTCACCACGGATCTTAATCTCTTCCAGTTTTGCTAACTGACGAAGTTTAATCTCTAAAATGGCTTCAGCTTGAATCGCGGTTAAATCAAAGCGAGTCATTAACTCGTGTTTAGGATCGTCTTCTGTACGAATAATTTCGATAACTTCATCGATATTCAAATACGCAGCAAGTAAACCATCTAAAATATGCAAACGCGCTAATATTTTATCCAGACGATGCTGCAGACGCTTACGTACCGTGGTGCGACGGAATTCAATCCATTCATTAAGAATGCTAACTAAGCCCTTCACCTGTGGACGTAAATCCAAACCAATCATATTTAAGTTTACACGGAAACTCTTTTCAAGATCCGTTGATGCAAACAAATGATTCATTAATGGTTCTGCTTCAATACGATTTGAACGAGGAACAATCACGATACGTGTCGGGTTTTCGTGATCCGATTCATCACGAAGATCGTCTACCATTGGTAACTTCTTCGCTCGCATTTGATTGGCAATTTGTTCTAATAACTTACTGCCCGACACTTGATGTGGCAATGCAGTAATAACAATATCACTGCCTTCTTTATGCCACACTGCGCGCATTTTAACGCTGCCTCGACCCGTACTATAAATCTTCTTAATATCAGAATGCGATGTAATGATTTCAGCTTCTGTTGGGTAATCTGGGCCTTGGATAAAGTTCATCACTTCATCTAAATCCGCTTTGGGATTATCCAATAAATGCACGGTCGCATTCGCAACTTCACGTACATTATGAGGTGGGATATCTGTCGCCATACCAACCGCGATTCCCATAATACCGTTCAGTAATATATGAGGCAGACGTGCTGGTAGGATTTTTGGCTCTTTCATCGTCCCATCAAAGTTGGGCTGCCAATCAACCGTACCTTGGCTTATCTCACCAAGTAATACGTCGGCAAACTTAGACAGTTTTGATTCTGTATAACGCATTGCGGCGAACGACTTAGGGTCATCTGGAGCCCCCCAGTTGCCTTGACCATCAACCAATGGATAACGATAAGAGAAAGGTTGAGCCATTAATACCATTGCTTCGTAACACGCAGAATCACCATGTGGGTGATACTTACCGAGTACATCACCAACCGTACGTGCCGATTTTTTGTATTTTGCATTCGCAGACAAACCTAATTCAGACATCGCAAAAATAATACGACGTTGAACCGGTTTTAAACCATCACCAATATAAGGTAACGCGCGATCCATGATTACGTACATGGAGTAATTTAGATAAGCGTCTTCTGTAAACTTGCGCAGCGGCAGCTGTTCAACACCTTCTAAGGACATTTCTGCACTCATTTGTTATACCTCTGCCAGATCGCCATTAGATTGTAACCAAGCTCGACGATCGTCAGCACGTTTTTTACCTAAAAGCATATCCATCATTTCATTAGTTTTTTCATCATCATCAATGGTCAGTTGAACAAGACGACGGGTGTTTGGATCCATGGTTGTTTCACGAAGTTGAAGTGGGTTCATCTCACCCAATCCTTTAAATCGTTGAACATTAATTTTTGCACGTTTATTACTTAAACGATCTAACACACCTTCTTTCTCTGCCTCATCAAGGGCGTAGAAAACTTCTTTACCACAGTCGATACGATACAGTGGCGGCATTGCCACATAGACGTGACCAGCACGAACTAAAGACGTGAAGTGTTTTAGATATAAAGCACATAACAATGTTGCGATATGAAGACCATCTGAATCGGCATCGGCTAAGATACAAACTTTGCCGTAACGTAAACCAGATAAATCGTCGGAATCAGGGTCAATACCTAACGCGACAGAAATATTATGAACTTCTTGAGAGGCTAATACTTGGTCAGCTGATACTTCCCATGTATTTAGGATTTTACCTCGTAATGGCATTACCGCTTGGAATTCACGATCACGCGCTTGTTTTGCAGAACCACCCGCCGAGTCCCCTTCCACTAAGAAAAGTTCGGTACGAGCTAAATCTTGAATTGAACAGTCTGTCAATTTACCTGGCAATGTAGGACCTGATGCAATTTTCTTACGGACGACTTTTTTCGCAGCACGCATACGACGATGGGCGTTAGCAATACACGCCTCTGCTATCAACTCTGCAATTTGTGGTTTTTCGTTCAACCATAAACTAAAGGCATCTTTAACCACACCAGATATAAACGCAGCACATTGGCGCGATGATAAACGTTCTTTGGTTTGACCCGCAAACTGTGGATCTTGCATCTTAACCGACAAGACGTAAGCACAACGATCCCAAATATCATCTGCGGTTAATTTGACTCCGCGTGGAAGCAAGTTACGGAATTCACAAAACTCACGCATTGCATCAAGAAGTCCTTGGCGCATCCCATTTACGTGTGTACCGCCTTGCGCAGTAGGAATAAGATTAACGTAACTTTCAGAAACTAATTCTCCACCTTCAGGTAACCACGTAACCGCCCAATCAGCAGCCTCGCCTTTACCTAAAAATGTACCAGTGAATGGAATTTCAGGTAATAGGGTATAACCCGCAACACCTTCTAAAAGATAATCTTTTAAACCATCTTCATAACACCATTGGTATTCTTTATCGTTTACTTTATCTTTAAAAACAATTTCTAAACCCGGGCATAATACTGCTTTGGCTTTTAAATTATTAACAAGGCGAGAAACCGAAAATTTAGGGGAATCAAAGTAACTGGTATCCGGCCAAAAATGCACACTGGTACCACGATTACGTCGACCACAAGTGCCAACGACAGTTAAGTCAGATACTTTTTCGCCATGCTCAAATGCAATTTCATAGATTTCGCCATCACGACGCACAGTGACTTCTACACGTTTTGATAAGGCATTTACTACTGAAATACCAACGCCATGCAAACCACCTGAGAATTCGTAATTTTTCCCTGAAAATTTACCACCAGCATGAAGCTTACATAAAATAAGCTCCACCCCTGAGATTTTCTCTATAGGGTGAATATCTACAGGCATACCACGCCCGTCATCAATAACTTCAAGTGATTGATCAGCGTGTAAGATTACTTCAACTTTTTTCGCATGTCCGGCTAAAGCTTCATCGACACTGTTATCTATAACTTCTTGCCCTAAATGGTTAGGGCGAGAGGTGTCGGTATACATACCAGGACGGCGACGAACGGGCTCAAGGCCATTTAGAACCTCAATGGCTCCTGCATTATATTGTTCAGTCATATCTCGGAAGGCTTCTTAAAATTTGTTACATAGTCTGAAAGGGAGGAAGGAAAGTCAAGTAATCGACTCTATTCCTCTTTAAATATGTGGCTTTGTATTAAAGATTGTATAGTTAGTGTGTGTTCACTGTAGATAAACAGTAACTATAAATTTAGAAATTGAATTATTTGTTCTGGATAGCGTTCAAAATCTACAAAACTATGATCGCCGCCTTTTTCTAATATTTGTTTGCTTTGTGCGTATTTCTCAACAGCCTGACGATAATCTAAAACTTCATCACCTTCTTGCTGCAATAACCACAGATCTTCTGGTGAAGTAAGGGTCGCTATTGCTAATGCTTGTAACTCAGCCATATGCTTCGCTTCAAGAAAATACGTTTCATTTGTGTAAGGGTTAACTTGTTTACCTAAATAATCTGCTAACAACTCGTCAGGTTTAATCGCCGGATTAACTAGGACGGCTTTATAACCATATTGATCATGTAACCATGTTGATAAATACCCACCAAGTGAACTTCCTACTAAACCAATCGTATAATCAGATCTATATTCTTCAATTAGATTCACTAAAAATTCAGCGGCTTCTTTAGGATAAGAAGGCAAGCGTGGGGTTATAACGCGAATATCAGGACGCTCATTTTTACAATAACGACTCATGACCTGAGCTTTATGTGACAATGGGGAACTGTTAAAACCATGAATGTACAATAATAAACTTGGCTTTTTCATCTTAATATCCTCCTGCATCAGCATCCGCTGAAAAATCACTATGTGCTAGGCGGTGCACTTCTGTATCAATATCACCATTTGGCAGCAAGTTTAAAATTCTCCAGCCTGGTGATTGAGAATCTAATGCAAAATCATCAGAATCAGGAAGGAATTGCACGCAGGTTGATGGTGTAGCAAGTAAGCGAACCCCATTAATCATTAGATCCAATTCCTGATGAATATGACCACATACAACGCCTCGAACATTAGTATGTTTAGCTATAATACTCCACAGGTGCTCATTATCTTTTAATTTATGCTGATCAAGCCATGCGCTACCAGCAGGTAGAGGATGATGATGCAGTAAAATCAAGGAGTGCCGATCTGGATTCAGGGAAAGAGCATTATCTAATAGGTCTAATTGCTCAATAGATAAAAAGCCATGAGGAACACCAACTACTTGGCTATCTAAGATAATTAATTGCCAATTAAGACCAATAAGCACATGTTCAGAGGATTTAATTTGAGGAGATGGTAATACTCCTCCCATACTAGGTTTATAGTCATGATTCCCAGGCAACCAATAACATGGCTTCTTTAATGGCTTGATGCCATTTACAAAATGTTGATAAGATTGAACAGTATGATCTTGAGAAATATCACCAGTGGCTAAAATTGCATCAAAATCAGGAGTCAACAACTGTACCTGTTCAACTACGCTTTGAAAGCTATATAGCGTAGGTATGCCAAGTAACGCCCCATCTTCGGGCGCAAATAAGTGAGTATCAGTTATCTGTAACAACCGTATTAGGTCGCTTTTATTATTGAGTAGTGTTTCAGAGAGCAAAATAGCTACAACCTTTAAATTCTTTTCTAAAAAATGGGTTCTTGGCTTATTCCATTTTTTAAACAAAACGTCAGCCAGTCACTTAAAAACTGGTTTAATTGGTGCTTCTCATCTTTTTGAAGCATCTTTCCATTTGGGTAATCATACTTTGCTTTAATATATGTAAGCTGTTGACTTCCACATACTTCCGCTACCCTGGCATCGTGATATAGCCTTACCGTCAACTTAGGAAGCGGGTATATCGGTTTCTCATCAATCTGATAAATGTCAACTAATGTAGTATACACAGTCACTTCAATTATTTTTATTTGATATTGTTGCTGACAAACCTTATAGCCAACCAGAGTTCCAATTATTTCATTTCTAGGCAAAAGAGAAACTAATTTCGCATAATTAGTTTCATAAATCCGCATTAAATTGGATAAATCAACATGGTATTTACGCATTTTATTACATATTCCACTGTGATCGTAAACGCGAAATATTCAACTCCAACCACTGAAGAGCAATAATTGAGGCTGCATTCTCAATTATACCACTAGTCACCAAAGCATATGCTTCTTCTCTAGTAAACACATGAACTCGAATATCTTCATTCTCATCATCTAAACCATGAATACCAGTCGCTTTAGATGCATCAGTGCAACCGATAAATACATCTAACTGCTCAGTACACCCTCCAGATGAAGGATAAAAATTCGATATTTTTTCTAAATTAGATACTTTAATTCCGGCCTCTTCATCAGCCTCTCTAATTGCAACTTGTTCAGATGTTTGATCCTTATCTATCATTCCTGCAACAATTTCATATTGCCAAGGATTATCTGATTCTAACGCCCCGACACGAACTTGTTCAATCAAAATCACTTTGTCTGTAATTGGATCATAAGGTAAAAGAGCAACAGCATGACCTCGTTCAAAAAGTTCGCGGTCAATATACTCGCTCCAACCACCATTAAACAATTTATGGCGAAACGTGATTTTAGTCATATTGAAAAAACCATTATAAAGCGATTGTTTTGACAAAATATCAACATCATCACGCGTAAATTGATTCTTTAATTGTCTATTTGATGATGAACCCATTTATTTTCCTTAATATTTGTACTCTTTTTTATCATTCATAGATATGACGAAAAATGATTAACTAAGAATTAAAGATAATGCTTACATTTTTTTTAGAACCTTTCCAGAAGATTGCAACAAAAAAATTGATACAACGTAAAAAAACGTAATCTTTACAGCTATAATATGTAGAGATAAGGTACACTCTATGTACTATATTATATAAAACAATTTTTGCAGGACAAACCACCATGAGAAAACTGCTTCCACTCTTTATTGGAATGGCATTAGGTAGTTTCAGCTCTTTAGCTGCTGCCGATGACCTTGCGCAAATATACAACCAAGCTAAAGAAAATGATCCTCAACTATTAAGAGCAGCTGCAACTAAAGATGCAGCTTTTGAAGCGGTAAACTCATCTCAAAGTTCGTTATTACCTCAAATTGATTTAACTGCTGGTTACAATATTTTACGTAGCGATGAAGATCTACGTGAAAATGACCGTCTAACTGCGGGTATTAATTTATCTCAAGAACTTTACCAACAATCAAGCTGGGTAAGTTTAGATATTGCAGAAAAAACGGCTCGTCAGGCTGATTCTACTTATGCAGCAGAACAACAAGGTGTTATTTTACGTGTTGCTCAAGCTTACTTTGATGTACTGCGCGCTAATGATAATTTAGAATTTGTTCGTTCAGAAAAAGCGGCAGTAGGCCGTCAACTTGAACAGACTAAACAACGTTTTGATGTTGGTTTATCAGCAATTACCGATGTACACGATGCACAAGCAGAATACGATAGCGTATTAGCAAACGAAGTACTCACTGAAAACCAACTAGTTAACAGCTATGAAGATTTACGAGTCATCACCGGACAAGGTCATACTCAATTAAGTGTGTTAGATACTGAGCGCTTTTCAGCAAGCCCATCTGAGCAATCATCAGATACTTTAATTGACGAAGCTCAACAGAAAAACTTGAGCCTATTAGCTTCTCGTATTAGTGCAGATATCGCAAAAGACAATATATCTCTAGCAAGTTCTGGTCATATGCCATCACTTACCTTTGATGCAGGTTATAACTACACCGATCAAAGTGGTACTAAAAATGGTTTCAATGATGACAGCTACGGAGATATTAATGCAGGTATTAACTTAAACATCCCACTCTATACAGGTGGTAATACAAGTTCATTAACAAGCCAAGCAGAATTCCAATACGTTGCAGCAAGCCAAGCATTAGAAGAAACTTATCGTGAAGTAACCAAAGATGTTCGAGCTTTCAATAACAATATCAATGCCTCTATTGGCGCCTTAAAAGCCTATGAGCAAACTGTTATTTCAGCACAATCTGCATTAGAAGCAACAGAAGCTGGTTTTGATGTTGGTACTCGTACTATTGTTGATGTATTAGATTCAACGCGTCGTTTATATGATGCAAACCGTAACCTAGCAAATGCTCGTTACGATTACATCATCAGTGTACTACAACTTAAACAAGCGGTTGGTACGCTAAGCGAGCAAGATATCATGGATATCAATACGGGTTTAAAAGCAGGAAAAACAACTCAAGCTCAATAATATTGAACTCATCTAATTAGACTTTACTGAAACGCTCGATATTATTATCGAGCGTTTTTGTAAGAGCTATCATATCTTTTCTATCAGCTTATATAATTCCAATATAAACAATTCAAAAAATCAAACGTCAATTAGATCTAAATTCGAAAAAATACCTAAAATAATCAATCTATATTGACATCAGAAACTTTAAATCATAAGTATATGATACTAATCATTTAATGGATTAAGATCAGCTCCACCTAGTAAGAATTAGTTCACATTCACATAGCTATAGAAAGACTCGAGGAAGTATCTTAAGTTTTAAGCAAAGGATAATGCAGTATTTTTATTATCAACAATAGTTGTTACTCTCATGTCAGTGATACTGAAATGACTTTAGTAGAATCGTTATCACTAAAAGTTCCTATAATCAAATCAATTGGAAATGTTAGATCTTTATAGTGTTCATAAACTAATTAACTACACTTCGTCATACCTACATGTGGTTACAAATTCATTTACTTTTCTTCAGACGTAAAAAAGCCCTAA
>NZ_MAJS01000009.1 GCF_001690985.1 Aliivibrio sp. 1S175 | reverse complement strand
GCCCTAATCGAAAGATTAGGTTTTTTTACGCCTGTCTAAAAGTAAAATGATGCTGAATAGACACTGCGGAGTGGTAGTTCAGTTGGTTAGGCTTTTTATTGGAGAGCTTAGCGGCCAGTCACGCCGGGGGACGTGTCGCTCTTAATGTTGCTAGGGTAATCTAAGTACGCCTTAGGTGTTAGAAGGCTTAATTAAGCAAACTTTAGTTTCTTAATATACTTTCCTTACTTTAAGAAAAGGAATACTCAATCAATTACAACGATTCTAAAGTGATACTTAAATTATAGAAATTTATGTTGTATACATCCCTAACAGTATTGAATTAAAGGGTGTTGATTTATTTTTAAACCACAAAGATTAGCTTGTAATGAGCTTTGGGATTAAATAAGGATCGGACTTTAGCTGTAACATCACAGCAAGCTGAATATATTTGTTGATTTAGTCACATATGGAAGATGAGTTAGAGGTTCGGTCGGAACGTTGGTTTTATCATCAAAATGAAGGTTATTCTGTTTTTGAAATTCAATATAAATATTTAAAATTGATGTACAAAAAAAGCCCCAGAGTAATGTTTTCTCTGGGGCTTTTTTGTATGTGCTTATTTTACGATTAAACAGTTAATGCCAACACGCTACCAGGGAGTATGATAAAGACAAAGCTTAAATATCCAGCCACTACACCTTTGTTACGGTTAGCCATCTCAGCTATCCATTCAGCGCCTTTTAGCGGTATCTCACGTAAGAAAGGAGTGCCGTAAATAACCAAGGTAGCAATAACATTAAAGCATAGGTGAACTAATGCAATTTGTAGAGCAAAGACAGCGTATTCGCCAGATACCGCTGTTGCTGCAAGTAAGGCTGTAACACATGTACCAATGTTTGCACCAAGAGTAAAAGGATATACATCGCGAACTTTAAGAACCCCTGTACCTACAAGTGGAACCATTAAGCTAGTTGTTGTTGAAGATGATTGAACAAGAACGGTTACGACTGTACCTGATGCAATACCGTGTAGCGGTCCGCGGCCAATTGCGCTTTTAAGTATGTCACGAGCACGGCCAACCATTAAGCTCTTCATTAACTTACCCATTAATGTAATAGCAAGGACCAGAATAACAATGCCTAAAGCAATCATCATTAGGCCACCAGTCATGCTGCCAAAGTTAGATAGAGGCTCTTTGATTGCACTGATAACAGGTTTGGTTATTGGTTTTATGAAATCAAAGCCTTTAATGCTCATGTCACCAGCATTCATTAATGGAGATACTAACCATGCTGATAGTTTTTGGAAAATGCCAAACATCATCTCTAATGGTAGGAAGATAGCTACCGCAAGAAGGTTAAAGAAATCATGAACGGTTGCACAAGCAAATGCTCGTCTAAATTCAGTCTTACAACGAGCGTGACCAAGACTTACAAGCGTATTGGTTACTGTAGTACCAATGTTTGCACCCATAACCATAGGAATTGCGGTTTCTACCGGTAAACCACCAGCCACTAATCCAACAATAATAGAGGTTACTGTAGAAGATGATTGAATTAATGCTGTTGCAACTAGGCCGATCATTAAGCCTGCAACTGGATGAGAAGCGAATTCAAAAAGAACTTTAGCTTCTTCACCAACAGACCATTTAAAGCCTGTGCCAACCATAGCTACAGCTAAAAGAAGAAGATAAAGCATAAATGCTAAGTTTGCCCAACGCAGCATGCGCGAGGTATTGCTCATTGTTGCTGCAGAAATTGATTGGGTATTCATAGTAAAGCTCCGTACCGAGATAATATGTGTCGGTTTATTTAATCTGAAGCGATAGTAGATAAGGAATATTTCAGAAATATTACAGTGAGAGTTAAAACTGTAATAAATTCGTCATATTTACTTTTTGCGTTTTTTTATGTAATAAGTTGCATTCTAATTTATTGTTTTATAATGTTTTTTATTCTTTATTTGAAAGGGGAATATAAAAACTTTTTTTAAACTTTTTTGTTCTATATTGCGGATTAATGACATTAGTAATAATTTTAATTCGGAAAATTCGACATATAATCAAGTTTTCCAAGGTTTTTACGAAATGTTTGTTATTAGTGTAATAAATGACGTATCTTCTTTTTTGTATATTGAACATATGACTGTTCATGTAATAAACAGCTGAATTCTAAGGAGTGTTATGTCTCATTTAAACTATAACCATTTGTACTATTTTTGGATGGTGTGCAAACAAGGTTCTGTTACTAAGGGAGCAGAAGCATTATTCCTTACGCCTCAAACGGTGACAGGACAAATAAAGGCATTAGAAGAACGAGTAAATGGTAAGTTGACTAAACGTAATGGACGAAATGTAGAGCCAACAGAATTAGGTCAACTAATTTATAAATACGCCGATCGTATGTTTGGTTTAAGTTATGAGATGTTGGATATCGTAAATTATAGCCAGCAATCTAATGTGTTATTTGATGTTGGTGTTGCAGATGCTCTTTCTAAGCGATTAGTCAGTAAGGTTCTTTCGACTACGATCCCTGAAGATGCCTCAATTCATCTCCGCTGCTTTGAATCAACGCATGAGTTGCTACTTGAACAATTATCACAACATAAATTAGATATGATTTTATCAGACTGCCCTGTTGATTCTGGTCAGAATTCTGGTCTTTTCAGTAGAAAGTTAGGTGAATGCGGTATGAGCTTCTTCTATTCTAAAGAAATGACAGATATTCAGTTTCCTGAAATATTAGAGAAGAAAAAAGTACTCATTCCAGGCAGTAGAACATCAATGGGTAGAAAAGTAATTCAATGGTGTGATCAGCAAGGTATTACACCTAATATTTTAGGTGAGTTTGATGACGTTGCTTTAATGAAGGCTTTTGCTCGTGAAAATGATTCAGTGTTTTTGGCCCCGACTATATATATGAATGAGATAGATTCAGATCTTTCTTTACATAGGATTGCAGATGTTAAAGATTTAAAAGAAGAATATTACGTTATTTTTGCAGAACGGATGATCCAACACCCAGCGGTAAAAAGTATCTGTGCTGCTGACTTTTCAAATTTATTTGATTTTGATTTGCAATAGTGAGGTAGAATCAACTAAATTAGCACTGGCTAAATTAGAGGTTTTGTTATGAATTTACAAATGATGGAAGAAAACGCCCCTCAAGCGGTGGCATTATTAAAAGCGATGGCGAATGAACGTCGTTTATTTATTTTATGTTTATTGCTTGAAGGTGAGTTATCTGTAGGACAGATCGCACAAAAACTAGAACTGAGTCAATCCGCTTTATCCCAGCATCTTGGGTGGCTGCGTAAAGATGAGTTAGTTTCAACGAGAAAAGAATCTCAGACGGTGTTTTATTCATTAAATAGCGATGACGTAAAATCAGTTATCCAATTATTACATAATTTATATTGTTCGAAATAAATTGCCAATGAGGGCTGGGGATATTCTCTTTTTGTGTATTCTCAAATTACAGGCATAAAAAAACCGACCTAAGTCGGTTTTTTCTTATTTCTAACTGAGAATCAAATTTCTATTAAAGAGCTTTGATTGCTGCAGTGAAACGCGCTTTATGACGTGCAGCTTTATTCTTATGAATAAGGCCTTTAGTCGCCATGCGGTCTAGAAGTGGAGTTGCAATTGCTAGTGCAGCAGCTGCAGCTTCTTTATCACCAGCTTCAATAGCTGCGATAGTTTTTTTCATGTAAGTGCGCATCATTGAACGACGGCTAGCGTTGTGCTGGCGACGTCTTTCAGCTTGAGTTGCGCGCTTCTTAGCAGATTTACTATTTGCCAAGGGTCTAACTCCCAAAAACGTAGTTCGGTGACAATTTAAGGTCGGGAAATATGCACCCATTGAGCTTAAATGTCAAATGATTTGTGTAAAAACCAAGCTGTCTCAAACAAAAGTTTGATGAGAATGGCAAAACACGGTTAAGATGGCGTGCATTCTAACAGCATTTTTTCCAGTTAGTAAGCTCTTTATCGCCATCATTGGCATCTTTGTGAGGTTTTTTTGTGAGTAAACGACTTTTACGTTCTGGCTTAATCGTCAGTATCATGACTTTAGTGTCCAGAGTACTTGGTTTGGTCCGTGATGTAGTAGTAGCAAATTTAATGGGAGCCGGCGCATCAGCCGATGTTTTCTTCTTTGCTAATAAAATCCCCAACTTCCTGCGACGTTTATTTGCTGAAGGGGCTTTTTCACAAGCATTTGTCCCTGTATTGACTGAATATCATGCGAGTGGGGACGATAATAAGACAAGAGAATTAATAGCGAAAGCGTCGGGAACGCTTGGTGTTCTAGTGACCATTGTGACTTTTTTCGGAATTTTAGGCTCTGGTGTAGTCACGGCATTGTTTGGTGCCGGCTGGTTTATGGATTGGTTGAATGATGGGCCTAATGCGCCTAAATTTGAATTGGCTAGTTTCTTATTAAAAATAACCTTCCCCTATCTCTGGTTTATTACCTTTGTTGCTCTCTCTGGTGCAATTTTAAATACGTTAGGGAAATTTGCTGTTTCCTCTTTTACGCCTGTTTTTTTAAATATCGCTATTATTGCCTGTGCTTATTTTATTTCTCCAAATTTAGAACAGCCTGAAATTGGCTTAGCGATAGGTGTTTTCCTTGGTGGTTTAATTCAATTTATATTTCAGCTTCCATTTCTCTATAAAGCGAAAATGTTAGTTCGTCCACAGTGGGGATGGCATGATCCTGGTGTTGTGAAAATTAGAACCTTAATGATCCCTGCATTATTTGGGGTATCGGTAAGTCAAATTAACTTATTATTTGATACTTTTATCGCAAGTTTCTTAGCTACGGGATCTATTAGTTGGCTTTACTATTCGGATCGTTTATTAGAGTTTCCATTGGGGTTATTTGGGATTGCGATTGCTACTGTGATCCTACCGGCACTCTCTCGTCAGCATGTTGATGCAAAAGGGGCTGGGTTCTCTAATACGATGGATTGGGGCGTCAGAATGGTTATTTTACTTGGGATCCCTGCAATGTTAGGTTTAATGGTATTAGCAAAACCCATGCTAATGGTACTGTTCATGCGTGGTGAATTTTCGCCAAATGATGTCCATAACGCCTCATTGTCTTTACTTGCTTATGCGTCAGGTTTATTAAACTTTATGCTAATTAAGGTATTAGCTCCTGGTTACTACGCAAGACAAGATACGAAAACTCCGGTTCGTTATGGCATTATAGCGATGGTTACGAATATGTTTTTTAATGCTATTTTTGCCTATTTCTATGGGTATGTCGGTCTAGCGATGGCAACGGCATTGTCTGCATTCGTGAATATGGCATTATTATATCGCGGATTACATTTAGCGAATGTTTATAAACTATCGAAAGACACCATTATATTTATTGTGAAACTGGTTTTATCTGGTGCCATTATGGTTGGTGTTTTATTGTGGTTAATGCCAGCAATGAGCGTATGGCTTGAGTGGGATCTAGCAAAAAGAATGATCATGTTATTAAGCTTTATTGCTCTAGGTGCGATAAGTTATTTAATTCCTGCTGTGATATTGGGTTTGCGCCCACGTCAATTACGAGTTAATGCATAATCTTGTTATTCACTGAGTTGAGTGGTTTGGCTAGTAAGATTAGTATATAATTCGTCAGTTTTTTTGAGCAAATAAATTGATATTGAGATAATGGAATTAATCCGAGGCATTCATAATATTACGCCAAACCATCAAGGTTGCGTAATGACTATTGGTAATTTTGATGGTGTTCACTTAGGACATCAACAAGTATTACAACAAGTTAAGGTTAAAGCTAAGCAATTAGGTTTACCTTCTGTTGTAATGACATTTGATCCTCAACCAATGGAATTTTTTGCTAAAGAAAAAGCGCCAGCTCGACTGACTCGTTTACGAGATAAATTTGTTCAGCTTAATAAGTTGGACATAGATCGCCTGCTTTGTATTAATTTTAATCATAAATTTGCACAGCAAACGGCAGATGAATTTGTTGAACACTTGTTGGTTAAGCTATTGGGTGTTAAGTTTCTGGTTATTGGTGATGATTTTTGTTTTGGAAAACATCGCTTAGGCAATTTCGATATGCTACAAAAAGCAGGTAAGAAATACGGCTTTGAAGTAGTGAATACAAAAAGTTTTTGTATTGAGAAACAGAGAGTCAGCAGTACTGCAATTCGTAATGCGCTTGCTGAAAACAGATTAAAAAATGTCGCCACAATGTTGGGGCGTAATTACAGTATTACAGGTCGTGTATCACATGGTCGAAAATTAGGGAGAACAATTGGTTTCCCTACGGCTAATATCCCATTAAAGCGTTGTGTTTCTCCGGTGTCTGGCGTTTATGTTGTTCAAGCCAAAGACAGCAATGGTAAGCAATTAGGTGGAGTGGCCAATATTGGTCATCGCCCAACGGTAGATGGCGTTCGTCAACAACTTGAAGTTCACTTCTTTGACTATAAAGGTAATTTATATGGTCAACAATTGGATGTAGAGCTACTTTGTAAGTTGCGTAGCGAGCACAAATTTGAGTCATTTGACGCATTAAAACAACAAATAGAATTAGATTCTCAGGCAGCGCGGGTGTGGCTGTCTGAAAACAAATAACATTTCATTTCGCCCAAGTAACGGAATTAAGAATCGATGAGTGACTATAAAGAAACCTTGAACCTGCCTGAAACAGGATTCCCAATGCGTGGTAACTTGGCTAATCGTGAGCCAGAAATGCTGAAGCGTTGGTATGATGAAGATCTTTACGGTGAAATCCGTAAAGCAAAAAAAGGTAAGAAATCGTTCGTATTACACGACGGTCCTCCTTATGCAAATGGTGACATCCATATTGGTCACGCATTAAACAAGATTCTTAAAGACATTATTATTAAGTCAAAGACACTTTCTGGCTTTGATGCACCGTACATTCCTGGTTGGGACTGTCACGGTCTACCAATTGAATTAATGGTAGAAAAGAAAAAAGGCAAACCTGGCCAAAAAATCTCTGCGGCTGAATTCCGTGAAGAATGTCGTAAATACGCGGCGGTTCAAGTTGAAGGCCAAAAAGAAAGCTTTAAGCGTTTAGGTATCATGGGCGAGTGGGAAAAACCATATCGCACTATGGATTTTGGTACTGAAGCAAACATTATCCGTTCATTAGGTAAAATTGCAGACCAAGGTCACCTACTTAAAGGTTTTAAACCGGTTCACTGGTGTACGGATTGTGGTTCAGCACTTGCTGAAGCAGAAGTAGAATACCAAGATAAATTCTCTCCATCTATTGATGTGCGTTTTATTGCAGCAGACGAAATTGCAACATTAGCTAAATTCAGTACGCCTGAAGGTCATCAAGGTGAAGGTGAGGTATCTGTTGTTATCTGGACAACGACGCCTTGGACTCTTCCTGCTAACCGTGCGGTAGCATTGCATGCTGATCTTGAATACGTATTAGTTCAAGTTGAAGCACATGGCGAGCAAAAAGCAGAACGTTTAATTCTTGCATCTGAACTAGCAAAATCTGTAATGGATCGCGCAGGTATCGAACATTTCCATAACTTAGGTTTTGCGAAAGGGTCTGATTTAGAGCTTCTTCAATTTAACCATCCATTCTATGGTTTTACGGTTCCTGCTATTTTAGGTGAACACGTAACGGTTGATTCAGGTACGGGTATCGTTCATACGGCACCAGGCCACGGTCAAGAAGATTTCGTTGTTGGTAAAAAATACGATTTAGAAATTGCAAACCCAGTTGGTTCAAATGGTGTATACCTTCCTGATACTGAACTGTTTGCTGGTCAACACGTATTTAAAGCGAACGATTCAGTACTTGACGTATTGAAAGAAAAAGGTGCATTACTGCATCATCACGCGTTTGAGCACAGCTACCCACATTGTTGGAGACACAAAACGCCAATCATCTTCCGTGCAACACCGCAATGGTTCATCTCAATGGATCAAGCGGGTCTTCGTGCAAAAGCATTAGAAGAAGTGAAGAGTGTTGAGTGGATGCCAGAGTGGGGTCAAAACCGCATCGAAGGTATGATCGAAGGACGCCCAGAGTGGTGTATCTCTCGTCAACGTACGTGGGGTGTTCCAATTGCCTTATTCGTTCATAAAGAAACGTCTGAACTGCACCCTAATTCACTAGAGCTAATTGAAAAAGTAGCTAAGCTAGTTGAAGAGAAAGGCATTCAAGCGTGGTGGGATCTTGATGCTGCTGATCTTATGGGCGAAGAAGACGCGACTAAATACGAAAAAGTATTAGATACATTAGATGTATGGTTCGATTCAGGTGTTACTCACTTCTCTGTTGTTGACTCACGTGAAGAGTATGACTTCCCAGAAGAAAAAGAAGAAAGAACACACAGTGCTGACCTTTACTTAGAAGGTTCAGATCAACACCGTGGTTGGTTCCAATCATCACTGATCTCTTCTGTTGCAATGAAAGGTAAAGCTCCTTACCGCCAAGTACTAACACATGGTTTCGTAGTAGATGGTAATGGCCGTAAGATGTCTAAATCTATCGGTAACGTAGTTGCACCAAAAGATGTAACGAACAAGCTAGGCGCAGATATTCTTCGTCTATGGGTTGCTTCAACGGATTACACTAACGAAGTTGCGGTTTCTGATGAAATCCTAAAACGTTCAGCTGATGCATACCGTCGTATTCGTAACACAGCACGTTTCTTCTTAGCTAACTTAAACGGTTTTAATCCAGAAACGGACATCGTTCCTGCTGAAGAAATGGTTGCGCTGGATCGCTGGGCTGTTGGCCGTGCATTTGCTGCACAAGAAGAGATCATTAAGTCTTTTGATGAATATAATATTCATGAAGTTACTCAGCGTTTGATGCACTTCTGTTCAATTGAAATGGGTTCTTTCTACCTAGACGTAATTAAAGATCGCCAATACACTGCGAAGCAAAGTGGTCACGCTCAACGTAGCTGTCAAACTGCGCTTTACTACATTGTAGAAGCTCTTGTTCGTTGGATGGCACCAATCATGTCGTTCACTGCAGATGAAATCTGGAACGAAATGCCTGGTGAGCGCGAGAAATTCGTATTCACAGGTGAGTGGTACCAAGGTCTATTTGATCTTGCTGAAGGTGAAGAGTTCAATAATGAATTCTGGACTGAAATCCAATCAGTTCGTGCATCAGTAAACAAACTTCTAGAAATGGCACGTAGTGAGAAAGTTATCGGTGGTTCACTTCAAGCTGAAGTAACGTTATACGCAGATGATGCACTTGCTGCACAAATTAATAAACTTGAAGATGAATTACGTTTTGTTCTTCTAACATCAAGCGCAACAGTGAAACCGTTAAGCGAAAAACCAGAATCAGCAAAAGCTACAGAACTTGCTGGTCTGTTTGTTGATGTTGCAGCTTCTGAAGCGGCGAAGTGTGAGCGTTGTTGGCACCATGTTGCTGATGTAGGTACTATCGAAGGCCACGAAGAAGTATGTGGTCGTTGTGTATCTAACGTGAGCGGCGAAGGCGAAGAGCGTAAATTTGCATAATGACTAGCGATAATAAGACATTACCGCTGCTTAAAGAATCTGGACTTCGCTGGCTATGGCTAGCGGGGATCATCTTTATGGCAGACATTAGCATCAAGTTATTTGTGATGAAAGAGATGAGTTATGGTTGGGCAAACCGCATTGAGGTATTGCCATTCTTTAACTTTCTTTATGTTCACAACTATGGCGCTGCATTTAGTTTTTTAAGTGATCAAGCAGGTTGGCAACGTTGGTTCTTTACCGGTATTGCTATCGCTGTGTGTGGGTTGTTAGGATATTGGATGCGTAAAGCGCCTCAAACTGACAAACTAAACAACATGGCTTATGCACTGATCATTGGTGGTGCAATCGGTAATGTGTTTGATCGCTTAGTTCATGGGTTTGTAGTGGATTATCTTGATTTCTATTGGGGTAATTATCACTGGCCGGCTTTCAATTTAGCGGATGCTGCCATTTGTATTGGTGCGGGATTGATCATCTTGGATGGTTTCCGTTCTAATAAAAAAGAACAGTAAGCAAAAAGCAAAATAAATTAGCGCTGCCCGTGAATTCGAGGTGGCGTTTTTTTTAAATTCGATATTAAAAAAATTAGTATTATCTAAGGAAAGAAGATGTCTAAAATCGAAAATAACAGTGAAGTAACCCTACATTTTACCATTAAGTTAAAAGATGGTTCGGTGGCTGATAGCACTCATACTTCAGGTAAAGCAGCAAAATTTACTATGGGTGATGGTAGCCTTAGTGAAAACTTTGAAAAATGCTTATTGGGTTTAGAGTCTGAACAATCAAAAAGTATTGAGTTGAATGCAGTGGATGCATTTGGTTTACCAAACCCTGATAATATTCATCATATGGATCGTAATCGCTTCGTGGGTGATGCCGCTGCTGAAATTGGTACTATCATGGCGTTTAGTGGACCTGATGGTATGGATATCCCAGGTATTATTACAGAGATCGCTGGTGATTCAGTGACGGTTGATTTTAATCACCCATTAGCCGGTCAAGATGTTATCTTTGACGTAGAAATTGTAGCGGTTGGTTAAACCAACACTAAATAGAGATAAAAAATGAAAATAGTATTAGCGAACCCTCGTGGATTTTGTGCCGGTGTTGATCGTGCCATTAGCATTGTTGAACGAGCTCTTGAATTGTATGAAGCCCCTATTTATGTTCGCCATGAAGTGGTGCATAACCGTTTTGTTGTTGAGGGTTTAAAGCAGCGCGGTGCTATTTTTGTTGAAGAGTTAAGTGAAGTTCCTGACGATAATATCGTGATATTCTCAGCTCACGGAGTATCTCAAGCAGTACGTCTAGAGGCAAAAGAACGTGCATTAACCGTATTTGATGCCACTTGCCCATTAGTTACTAAAGTTCACATGGAAGTTGCTCGTGCAAGTAAGAAAAATATCGAAGTGGTATTGATCGGTCATGCAGGTCATCCAGAAGTTGAAGGGACAATGGGGCAATATGCAAGTGACGCTGGGGGGATGTATTTAGTTGAAACCCCTGCTGATGTTGAGAAACTAGCGGTTCGTGATTCAAGCAATTTGCATTATGTCAGTCAAACGACCTTATCGGTTGATGAAACCGCAGATGTTATTGACGAATTGCGCCGAGTATTCCCAGAGATCCAAGGGCCGCGTAAAGATGATATTTGCTATGCGACGCAAAATCGTCAAGATGCGGTGCGAGATATGGCAAGCCAAGTTGATGTGATGATAGTGGTTGGTTCTAAAAATTCATCTAACTCAAATAGACTTCGTGAATTATCAGAAAAATTAGGCACAACAAGTTACCTAATTGATTGCCCTGAAGAGTTAAAAGAAGAGTGGTTATCAAACCAAGCTAAAGTAGGTGTCACTGCTGGTGCTTCTGCACCAGAAGAGTTGGTAAATCAAATTATTGAGCAGGTTAAAGCTTTTGGTGGCACGACAGTTGATGAATTGTCTGGCCGTGAAGAAAACATGTTCTTTGAAGTTCCTAAAGAGTTACAAATTAAAACAGTGTCTTAAATCTTCACATAGCCGAAGTAAAAAAATTAAGATAGAGTGCAAGGATACGCATTTAAAGGAGTGATTTAATATGGTAAGAGTAGCAATTGCTGGCGCAGCAGGAAGAATGGGCCGTAATTTAATTAAAGCGGTAAATGGCTCTCAGTTTGCGGTACTAGCCGCGGCAAGTGAGCATCCTGAATCAAGCTTAATTGGTGTTGATGTTGGCGAGATGGCTGGTTTAGGTAAGTCTGGTATCTTAATTGTAGATGACCTAGCTAAAGCCGTTGATGACTTTGATGTCATTATCGATTTTACTCTTCCTATTTCGACGCTTAAAAATGTTGAACTTTGCCAAGAACATAAGAAAGCGATTGTTATTGGTACTACTGGGTTTAGTGAGCCTGGCAAAGAGTTAATTGATCAAGCTGCGAAAAGTATCCCTATCGTGATGGCTCCAAATTACAGTGTTGGCGTAAACGTAGTATTTAAATTACTAGAGAAAGCGGCAAAAGTGATGGGTGATTATTGTGATATTGAAATCATAGAAGCCCACCATCGTTATAAAGTCGATGCGCCTTCAGGCACTGCCATTGGGATGGGAGAAGCGATTGCAGGAGCTATGGGGAATAAATTAGATGATGTTGCCGTATATGCTCGAGAAGGCATTACTGGTGAAAGAACTAAGGATGAGATTGGATTCGCAACCATTCGTGCTGGAGACATTGTTGGTGAACATACTGCAATGTTTGCTGATATTGGTGAACGTGTCGAAATCACCCATAAAGCAACCGATCGAATGACGTTTGCAAATGGAGCGGTGAGGGCTTCTCATTGGCTACATCAAAAGTCCCCTGGATTTTATACCATGAATGATGTTTTAGAATTAGATAAGCTTTAATTTTTTAATTAAGCCCGAATCATTATTGATTTGGGCTTTTTTTTATAAGAAATAAGTCATTAATCATTTTTTATTCACTTACATTGTACTGTAAGTATGACTTTGAGACGGTTTTATAAATTATATTTGTTATGTTTATTGAGATTTAGATATTAGAATCGTGTTGTTTTTCCGGCTTATGGCTTGGTATTTGTTTTAGTTGTTCATTTTCATGTGTTTTCTTTGCGTTTTAACGTTTGCTTAATTTTAATATGTATTTTTTTTAAAATTAAAAAGTTTCAATATTAAATAAGTTACGCAAAGGTCAAATTCTAATCATATAAGCCTTATTAGTCTTTGTTATTGACTTTGAAAGTGCGTTTTAAGTATGAAGCGTCTAAAAAGGTTACTTATTGTTGTGTTTTTTGTTGACAGGTATCTCATAGATCTCTAAAATTTCGCCAATTTGTCAAAATTCGACCTTGAAATTCGAGTTTTGGGTTTAAAAAAAACAATTTTGCATTATCATGTTGTAAAGTTGAATATTTATTATGTTTGGAGGTTGTCTTGAGTAAATCAGCGCTGTTAGTCCTAGAAGATGGGACAGTGTTCCGCGGTCAATCGATTGGAGCAGATGGCTCGGCCGTTGGTGAAGTCGTTTTTAATACCTCGATGACGGGGTACCAAGAAATTCTCACTGATCCTTCCTATTCTCAACAAATCGTTACTCTTACTTATCCTCACATTGGCAACACCGGAATTAATTCCGAAGATGAAGAATCTTCTTCTATCCACGCTCAAGGCCTTGTGATTCGCGATCTTCCCCTCCTAGCTTCAAACTTCCGCAGTGAACAAACTCTTTCTGAATATCTTAAATCCCAAAATATTGTCGGCATTGCTGATATCGATACGCGTAAGCTGACTCGTATTTTGCGTGAGAAGGGTGCTCAAAACGGTTGTATCATTGCTTGCTCTTCTAAAAAAGAAAGCAACTTAGATGAAGCATTTGCTCTTGCTCAAGCAAAAGCATTCCCAGGACTGAAAGGGATGGATTTAGCGAAGGAAGTTACTACGTCTGAAGCTTACCAATGGAAGCAAGGTTCTTGGACACTGACTGGCGGTCTGCCAGAAGAAAAAGCGGACAGTGAATTACCATTCCACGTTGTCGCTTACGATTTCGGTGCCAAACGTAATATTCTACGTATGTTAGTAGACCGTGGTTGTCGTTTAACTGTTGTTCCTGCACAAACTTCAGCTGAAGAAGTGCTGGCAATGAACCCTGATGGCGTATTCCTATCGAATGGCCCTGGTGATCCGGCACCATGTACTTACGCAATCGAAGCAACGAAAGTGTTCCTAGAAAAAGGGTTACCAATCTTTGGTATCTGTCTTGGTCACCAGATTCTTGCTCTAGCATCAGGTGCACAAACAGTAAAAATGAAGTTTGGTCATCATGGCGCAAACCACCCAGTTAAAGACTTGGATCGTGATGTTGTAATGATTACTGCACAGAACCACGGTTTTGCGGCCGATGAAGAGACGCTACCTGAAAATCTTCGAGCAACACACAAATCACTGTTTGATGGCACGCTACAAGGTATTCATCGTACAGACAAACCAGCATTCAGCTTCCAAGGTCACCCAGAAGCAAGTCCTGGTCCACATGATGCAGCGCCATTATTTGACCATTTCATTGAATTGATTCAGCAGCATAAAGCTTAATTCGGAGTAGTAATAAGATGCCAAAACGTACTGACATTAAAAGCGTTCTAATTCTAGGTGCAGGCCCAATCGTAATCGGCCAAGCATGTGAATTTGACTACTCTGGTGCACAAGCGTGTAAAGCTCTTCGTGAAGAAGGCTATCGCGTTATTCTTGTGAACTCTAATCCTGCGACAATCATGACTGACCCAGACATGGCTGATGCAACTTACATTGAACCAATCCATTGGGAAGTGGTTCGTAACATCATCGAAAAAGAACGTCCAGATGCAGTACTGCCTACGATGGGTGGTCAAACGGCATTGAACTGTGCGCTTGATTTAGAGAGACACGGTGTTCTTGCTGAATTCGGTGTTGAGATGATTGGTGCAACGGCGGATGCGATTGATAAAGCAGAAGACCGTTCACGCTTTGATAAAGCAATGAAGTCGATTGGCCTTGAATGTCCAAACGCTGATACCGCAAAAACAATGGAAGAAGCTTACAAAGTTTTAGACATGGTTGGTTTCCCTTGTATCATTCGTCCATCATTTACGATGGGTGGTACCGGTGGTGGCATCGCGTATAACAAAGAAGAGTTTGAAGAAATTTGTCGTGGCGGTTTGGATCTTTCTCCAACCAACGAACTTCTAATCGATGAGTCATTAATTGGTTGGAAAGAGTACGAGATGGAAGTGGTTCGTGATAAAAACGACAACTGTATCATCGTATGTACAATTGAAAACTTTGATGCGATGGGCATTCATACGGGTGATTCAATCACCGTGGCTCCAGCGCAAACGCTAACAGATAAAGAATTTCAACTAATGCGTAACGCATCTCTAGCTGTACTGCGTGAGATTGGTGTTGAAACGGGCGGATCAAACGTACAGTTTGGTATCAACCCGAAAGACGGCCGCATGGTTGTTATTGAAATGAACCCACGTGTATCACGTTCATCAGCTCTAGCGTCTAAAGCGACTGGTTTCCCGATTGCTAAAATTGCAGCGAAACTTGCGATTGGTTATACGCTTGATGAGTTAATGAATGATATTACAGGTGGCGCAACACCAGCATCATTTGAACCAACAATTGATTATGTTGTTACTAAGATCCCTCGTTTCAACTTCGAAAAATTCGCAGGTGCTAACGATCGTCTGACAACACAGATGAAATCAGTTGGTGAAGTAATGGCGATTGGCCGTAACCAACAAGAATCACTGCAAAAAGCACTTCGTGGCTTAGAAGTTGGCGCGGATGGTTTTGATGAAATGGTTGATCTTGATGCACCTGATGCATTAACTAAGATCCGTCATGAATTAAAAGACGCAGGTGCTGAGCGTATTTGGTATATCGCCGATGCGTTCCGTGCTGGTATGTCTGTTGATGGTGTATTTAACCTAACAAATGTTGACCGTTGGTTCTTAGTTCAAATCGAAGATTTAGTTAAGATGGAAGCAGAAGTTAAAGCGGGCGGGTTCGCTAGCTTAACAGCGGATAGCCTTCGCCAACTTAAGCGTAAAGGTTTTGCAGATGCGCGTTTATCTAAATTATTAGGTGTGGCAGAAAGCGAGATCCGTCGTCTTCGTGACCAATATGATATTCATCCTGTCTACAAGCGTGTAGATACATGTGCGGCTGAGTTCTCTTCAGATACGGCTTATATGTACTCATCTTACGATGAAGAATGTGAAGCGAATCCAACCGATAATGATAAGATCATGATCTTAGGTGGCGGTCCAAACCGTATCGGCCAAGGTATTGAATTTGATTACTGTTGTGTACATGCCTCATTAGCACTTCGTGAGGATGGCTACGAAACTATCATGGTTAACTGTAACCCTGAGACCGTTTCTACTGATTACGATACGTCTGACCGCCTGTACTTTGAACCAGTAACTTTGGAAGATGTACTAGAAATCGTTCGTATTGAAAAACCAAAAGGCGTTATCGTTCAGTACGGTGGTCAAACACCACTTAAACTGGCTCGTGCGCTTGAAGCGGCTGGAGTTCCAATTATTGGTACAAGCCCAGATGCTATCGACCGTGCAGAAGATCGTGAACGTTTCCAAGTTGCAGTAGACCGTTTAGGCCTTTTACAACCAGAAAATGCAACCGTAACGGCAATGGAACAAGCGATTGAGAAATCAAGAGAAATTGGTTTTCCATTAGTTGTTCGTCCTTCTTATGTTCTTGGTGGCCGTGCGATGGAAATCGTATATGACGAGCAAGACTTACGTCGTTACTTCAACGAAGCGGTAAGCGTTTCAAATGAATCTCCAGTACTTCTTGATAGCTTCCTTGATGATGCAATCGAAGTCGATGTAGATGCTATCTGCGACGGTGAGCAAGTAGTTATCGCAGGTATCATGGAGCACATCGAGCAAGCAGGTGTTCACTCTGGTGACTCGGCATGTTCTCTTCCTGCTTATACTTTAAGCGAAGAAATCCAAGATGTAATGCGTGATCAAGTACGTAAACTAGCATTCGAGCTAGGTGTACGTGGTTTAATGAATACACAATTTGCTGTTAAAGATAACAAAGTGTATCTAATTGAAGTGAACCCTCGTGCCGCACGTACGATTCCATTCGTATCTAAAGCGACAGGTGCGCCAATCGCTAAGATTGCAGCGCGTGTAATGGCGGGTCAATCATTAGAATCTCAAGGCTTTACTAAAGAGATAATCCCACCTTATTTCTCTGTTAAAGAAGTGGTATTACCATTTAATAAATTCCCTGGTGTTGACCCACTGTTAGGCCCTGAAATGCGCTCAACAGGTGAAGTGATGGGTGTTGGTGCAACATTTGCTGAAGCATTCGCTAAGGCAGAATTAGGATGCAGCAAAGAATACCCAGAAGGCGGGCGAGCATTGCTTTCTGTTCGTGAAGGCGATAAGAAGCGTGTTGTTGATTTAGCAAAACACCTTATTAAAATCGGTTACCAACTTGATGCTACGCACGGTACTGCGGTTATTCTTGGCGAAGCGGGTATTAACCCACGTCTAGTAAACAAGGTACATGAAGGCCGCCCTCACATTCTTGACCGTATCAAGAATGGTGAATACACCTACATTGTAAATACAGCATCTGGTCGCCAAGCGATTGAAGACTCTAAACTTCTTCGTCGTGGTGCACTTGCCGCGAAAGTGAACTATACAACAACGCTAAATGCAGCATTTGCTAGCTGTCTAGCGCATGAAGCAGATGACCGTAACACGGTTAACTCTGTTCAAGAGCTACACGCTAAAGTGACCGCTAAATACGCTTAATAGCGAAACAGACTAAGTAACAATATTAGTTAAGTAATAATAAAAATCCCGAAGAATGAGAGTTCTTCGGGATTTTTTTATTTATCTTTTCTAGTTAACAAGCAAGAATGATCAAATACTTATGTAGATTGGTATAAGATCCTAATCTTTTGAGAGTTCAATTAACTCTTGGTAGAAGCTTTTCTCAAAGATATCAATAGGGCGTTCAATCGGTGTCGCTCCTTTCTTTGCTGCGACAGGGTGATAATCTGCAACAAATTGAACAAACAGTAGAGGCTCCTTGTTTTCTAAACCGACAAACCCCGCCATATTATAACTACCAAACAGTGAACCACTTTTAGATTTCATACCGCCTTTAACTGGCTCTTTACGCATGCTGTTACGATATTTTAATGTGCCATCAATACCTGATGTCGGTAATAGTTCGATCAGCCCTAATTCTTTATCGTATTTATAGAGATATTGCAGAATTGATTTCATTTGATTTGCGGTCATGCGGTTATTACGTGACAAACCGGAGCCATCAACCAGTACCGCATTACTCAAATCAATATTAGCTTGTTTTAATAAGATATCTTTAATTGCCGCAGTGCCATTAGTGAAGCTGCCTGCTTGTTGGTAATTCAAATGACCTAGCATCTTGGTCAAGTTATCAGCGTAATGGTTATCGGACTTTTTAAGCATGTGGTCCAACAATTCCATTAATTGCTTTGAGCTGTGTATTACTAATTTATTATCAGCAAGAAGAGGGGTATCTGGTTTTCCAAAGCGTACTTCGCCATTAAGTTTAATATTGTGTTCATTTAAAATCTTAAGCACCGTTTGCTCGGTGAAATCTTGTGTGTCTTGTACTGCAAACTTTAAAGGAAGCGGTTTATTACGCTTAACCAAACAGCCGTTCAGTTCATAGTGGTTGCCTTGAGTGGTTAGCTCTAGATCGCAGAAGGTCGATTCTTGTTCTTCTCTACTGACACTCTTAGCGTAGCTAGAAAAAGAAATGGGCTGATGAATAGGAACAAAGACACGTGTTGTGCCGTCATCATGGGTTGTGATCGATGCTTGCACGCAGTTTTCATCAATACTTAAGGCACTTGATGGTGCACTGTAGCACACACCTAGAATATCCCATGGCCAACCGACCGCTCGTTCATAACCTGTGAAAATAGTGCCATCTATCCATAAATCGCCTTGAATAGTTTTGATATCACTTTCATCGAACAGAGAAGAGAGCTGCTTACGTGATAGAGACGGATCACCAGTGAAAGTCAGCACGACATCGTTATCGGCTTTATATAAAGAGGTTGTAAAGGTGAACTCTTTACCAAGCGCGAGTCGAGCTGCTAATGCGGTAGCAATTTTTAAGGTACTCGCAGGGGGGAGAAGCTCATTTTGTTTTTGTTGATATTCAATATCCTGTGAAGATATCTCTTCAACCACAATTGCAGCTCGACTTCCAGCAGGGAGCACATTAAGCGTATGTTGAATGCTAGCAAAGCTTGAGCATGAAAATAGGGCAAGGCCCAATAGAGTAAAACGAGAAAAAGACATGATGCACTCATATAAAGATAATTGAGGGTATCTTAGCGTTTGCGGCGTGTGAAGTGTAATGAATAGGAAAAAATTAATGGAATGTCACAAATAAAAAACGCCCACCGAGGTGAGCGCTTTATTTAAGTAGGAGTTAGGACTGGATTAGAAGTCGTAACGCATACCTAGAGCTACAGAATCTTCAGTCATTGACTTAGTGATACCATTCTTAGCATCAGCATCAAGTAGGTTGAAGTTGTATGATGCGTAAGTACGGAAGTTAGCATTGAAGTAGTAAGTTGCATCAAACGCTAGGTTATCGGCACTTAAGTTATCAACACCAGCAACAGAACCAATAGCGTTTACATCATGATCAGCATTGTTGTACGTTGATGTAAATACTGTTTTACCCATTGTATATGCAGCTGCAACTTCGTAACCAGTGTAATCATAATCAGATACTTCACCAGTTGTTACTGTACCAGCAAAGTATAGGTCGCCCATTGCCATAGATGCAGCTAGCATTGCTTCGTTGCTGTCAGCTTGGTCTGCGTAACCGCCACCTAGTTTGAAGCCAGAATCGCCAAATGCGTAGATACCAGATAGAGCGTAACCATCGTTAGACTCAGTACCTTGAGCTGCATCATCAAAACGGTAGTTTACTTTAGCAGAGAAGTCACCAAATGTGCCTTTGTAGCCAAGGTTGTTGTTTGTACGGTCAGCTACAGAGATTTTAGTCGCTGCTGAGTTACCGTGGTATGCCATGATATCGGTAAAGTCAGTGATAACGCCTAGAGCACCATCGTTTTTACCGTAAGAAACTTCACCGAAGTTACCACCGATTCCAGCATATGCGTAACGGTTTTCAAGTCCATCAGTACCTGAATCAGTTACAAGACCATCGTCATTAGTTGTGAATTCGCCTTCCCAGAAACCAACACCGTATAGACCGTCAGAAATTTGAGTCGTACCTTTAAAGTTTAGACGGATACGAGAATTATCAGAAACATCACCATCTTGAGCGAATAGACGAGCTTCAGCACGGCCACCCATTTCTAGAGTTTGGTCTGCGCCTTTGTAGATTTCTGCTGCGTTTACTGCGCCAGCTGAAGTAATGGCTGCTACTGCTAAAGCTAATACTTTTTTGTTCATCATTATTCTAATTCCTATAAGGGTGGAAGAGATTATCTATATTTTTTGTGAATAATATTAAGGGTAACATCTTATATGGTCAGAATGATTACCGTCGCCTATCACTGTTTCAATAAGGTTATTTTCAGTGTTATTGCGGGTAAAAGGTTAGTAAAACAATCTAAAAATTACAATTGAACGCTGTTTTTAATTATTTTTTTGTGAACCTTATCATTAAAAAACAGATGTTTATAAAATATGACTAAAGTTTGTTTAATTTTTGAATTTAAGCTTGTTTTATGTTTTTTTTAGTTTTAACTATAAATATAATGTGATGGCTATCCCACTTTATATTTTCTTCTATGTTGTTTTATAGACTTGATTTTATTTTTGAGACGAACTTCTGACTTATATTGAAGTCATTACTTAAAAACAAATGCGAGAAACAAACAATAGATAGGTGATAAAAGGCACTTCTTTGTTTACACTAGAGCAAATTAAATTTAAACAGATACACTTAGGGCGTTTTTATTTAGCAAGGTTTGCTTTATAGGTACTCTAGGTGGGATTTTTATTTGCTGAATTTGTAATTTCAGCTTTAGAGGTAGAAAATATGGATAAGGTACCAATGACGGTACGTGGTGAGAAACTACTGCGTGATGAGCTAGACGTATTACTAAAGCGTCGTCCTGTGATTTCAAAAGCAATTGGCGAAGCGCGTGAGCTTGGCGATTTGAAAGAAAATGCGGAATATCATGCAGCTCGTGAAGAGCAAGGTATTTGTGAAGCACAGATCCGTGACATCGAATATAAACTATCAGTGGCGCAAGTTATTGATGTAACCAAAATGACTAATACTGGTAAGATTATTTTTGGTACAACAGTAACGTTGATCGATTCTAATACTGATCATGAAGTTAAATACCAAATCGTTGCTGATGATGAAGCCAGTATCAAAGAAGGTCGAATTTCAGTTACGTCACCTATTGCTCGTGGTTTAATTGGTAAAATGGCTGGGGATGAAGTGAATATTCAAACTCCAGGCGGTGTCAAAGAGTTTGAGATTGAAAAAGTAGAGTACATTTAATTGTAACTACGGTATAAAATATAAAGGCCGCGTAGTTATCTTTAAAAAGAGAACTAAGACGGCCTTTTTAGTTTCTTACAAAATAGATGCAGAAATTATTTTCTAGGGATCTCAATTTTACGAGCTTCGCTAGCGCGGTATAATACCAGTGTTTTCCCGATAACTTGTACTTTTTCAGCTTTAGTTTCGCGAATGATTGCGTCAACAATCAATTGCTTAGTATCACGATCTTCAGAAGCAATTTTAACTTTGATTAGCTCGTGGTGATTAAGCGCAATCTCAATTTCAGCTACTACAGCTTCAGTAAGACCATTTGAGCCCATCATAACAACGGGTTTTAAATTGTGAGCAAGGCCTTTAAGGTGTTGCTTCTGTTTTGTGCTTAGGTTCATATATACCCGATTATTTCTATATTAAGGGTTGAAAACAGCCTATTCTAACGCAATCTATCCCTGAAGACTATTTTTTGTTTCAGTCTTCTAATTTAAATTAAGTATTTTTAGGTAATGCATGAGTAAGAATAAACTTTCAGCAAGCTCTGGCCGCTGGTTAAAAGAACACTTTGATGATAAATACGTTCTTGAAGCGCAGAAAAGAGGCTATCGCTCTCGTGCTATTTTTAAGATTGAAGAAATTCAAAAGAAAGACAAGCTATTAAAGCCAGGAATGACAGTGGTCGACCTTGGTGCTGCTCCTGGTGGGTGGTCACAATACGCGGTTGAGCAAGTCGGTGATTCAGGGCAAGTTATTGCTTGTGATATTTTAGCAATGGATTCAATCGCTGGTGTAAGCTTTTTGCAGGGGGACTTTAGGGAAGAAGCAGTACTAGATGCATTGCTTGAACGCATACAACCAGATATGGTAGATGTAGTAATGTCTGATATGGCACCAAACATGAGCGGTAACCCAGCAGTTGATCAACCAAGAGCGATGTATCTTGTTGAGCTCGCGTTGGATATGTGCCGCCAAGTATTGGCTCCAAACGGTAGTTTTACAGTTAAAGTATTCCAAGGCGAAAGTTTTGATCAATACTTGCAAGAAGTTCGTAAAATTTTTAAAGTCGTTAAGATTAGAAAACCAGATTCATCACGTGCACGTTCTCGTGAAGTGTATATTGTAGCCACTGGTTACAAAGGTTAAGTCGTACGTAGTAGCTACAGGTTATAAACTGTAGTACTCTATCTTTCATCTATTTAGTTAACGCGGGGTTAACACCTTGAGTGACATGGCAAAAAATCTAATATTATGGCTTGTTATCGCAGTTGTTCTAATGTCGGTATTTCAAAGCTTTGGACCGAGTGATAGCTCTGGTCGTTCAATTGACTACACTACTTTTGTTAAAGAAGTTGGTAATAGTCAAGTTCAAGAAGCAACGTTTAATAATCGTGAAATAAAGGTAACAAAGCGTGACGGTAGCCGTTATGTGACGTACATGCCTGTATTCCAAGATCCTAAATTGCTTGATGATCTTATTAACCAAAATGTAATCGTTAAAGGTACACCACCTGAAGAACAGAGCTTACTTGAGTCTATCTTTATTTCGTGGTTCCCAATGATTCTTCTTATTGGTGTTTGGATCTTCTTTATGCGTCAAATGCAAGGCGGCGGCGGCAAAGGGGCTATGTCCTTTGGCAAGAGCAAAGCTAAGATGATGACGGAAGAACAGATCAACACAACATTTGACGATGTTGCTGGTTGTGATGAAGCAAAAGAAGACGTTAAAGAATTAGTTGATTACTTACGTGAGCCGAGTCGTTTCCAGAAATTAGGTGGTAAAATCCCAACAGGTGTTTTATTAGTTGGTCCTCCTGGTACTGGTAAAACGTTAATTGCAAAAGCAATTGCAGGTGAAGCAAAGGTACCATTCTTCTCAATTTCAGGTTCTGATTTCGTTGAAATGTTTGTCGGTGTTGGTGCTTCTCGTGTACGAGATATGTTTGAGCAAGCAAAAAAATCATCACCTTGTATCATCTTTATCGATGAAATCGATGCTGTAGGTCGTCAACGTGGCGCAGGTGTTGGTGGTGGTAATGATGAACGTGAGCAAACATTGAACCAAATGCTGGTTGAAATGGATGGTTTTGAAGGTAACGAAGGCGTCATCGTTGTTGCTGCAACTAACCGTCCAGATGTACTTGATGCTGCATTATTACGTCCGGGTCGTTTTGACCGCCAAGTTGTTGTTGGTTTACCTGACATCCGTGGGCGTGAGCAAATTCTTCAAGTACACATGCGTAAAGTGCCATTGGCTGGTGGTGTTGAACCATCATTAATTGCACGTGGTACACCAGGCTTCTCTGGTGCAGACCTTGCTAACTTAGTTAACGAAGCTGCATTATTTGCTGCTCGTACTAATAAGCGTGTTGTGTCAATGGTTGAGTTTGAGCTTGCTAAAGACAAAATAATGATGGGTGCAGAGCGCAAATCAATGGTAATGACGGAAGAGACTAAAACCTCAACGGCTTACCATGAAGCTGGTCACGCCATTGTTGGTCGTTTAGTGCCTGAACATGATCCTGTTTATAAGGTATCGATTATTCCACGTGGCCGTGCGCTAGGTGTAACAATGTATTTACCAGAACAAGATCGCGTAAGCATGAATCGTCAGCACTTAGAATCTATGATTTCAAGTTTGTATGGTGGTCGATTGGCTGAAGAGCTAATTTACGGTGTTGATAAAGTATCTACGGGTGCTTCAAACGACATTGAAAGAGCCACTGATATTGCACGTAAGATGGTAACTCAATGGGGCTTCTCTGAAGCGCTTGGGCCATTATTATACGCAGAAGATCAAGGTGACCCATTCTCAGGTCACGGCGGTTCTCACCAATCGAAACACGTATCACCTGAAACGTTGAAACTGATTGACGCAGAAATCCGTACTATCATTGATCGCAACTACGCTCGAGCTAGACAGATCCTTGAAGATAATATGGATGTGTTGCATTCAATGAAAGATGCATTGATGACGTTTGAAACCATTGATGCGGGTCAAATTGATGACTTGATGGAGCGTAAAACTGAAATTCGTGAACCTCAAGGGTGGGGAGATGATAATCAAACCAAACCTGAAGAGAAAAGCGAAAAATCAGCTGAAGCAGACGTTGAGAATAAAACTGAAGAATCTAAAGTAGAAGAAAGTACTGAGGAAGAAAAACCTCAAGTTGCTGAAGATACGAAAAAAGATTCAGATTCATCAGAAAAATAAGATGAGTTGAGTAAAAATAAACCCCGAGCTCTGCTCGGGGTTTTTGTATTTTAAGGGACTAGTCATGAAATTGAGAAGTAAAAATAAGACATTGATATTAGATCGATCTCATGTGATGGCTATTCTTAATGTTACGCCAGATTCTTTTTCTGATGGTGGTAAATTTACAAATTTAGACGTTGCCTTAAAGCAAGTTGAAAAAATGGTAAATGCCGGAGTTAGTATTATTGATGTTGGTGGTGAATCAACAAGGCCTGGCGCCCCTGAAGTTGCTCTTCAGCAAGAATTAGACCGTGTTATTCCAATTATAGAAGCGATACATCAACGATTTGATACCTGGATCTCTATTGATACAAGTAAAGCGACAGTAATGGATGAAGCCGTAAAGGTTGGCGCAGATTTAATTAACGATGTTCGCGCTCTACAAGAGCCAAATGCGCTTGAAGTTGCGGCTAAAGCTGATGTACCTATTTGTTTAATGCACATGCAAGGGCAGCCACGCACAATGCAATCGGATCCTACTTATAATGAACTGTTTGCAGACGTAACCGGTTTTTTAGAAGAAAGAATCTCAGCATGCCAATCGGTTGGTATCTCAAAAGATAAGTTAATTCTTGATCCAGGGTTTGGATTTGGTAAAACCTTAGCGCATAATTATCAGTTACTTGCAAAACTAGAACATTTTCATCAATTAGGCTTACCGATACTTGCTGGAATGTCTCGTAAATCAATGATTTTTAAATTACTTGATGTAGAGCCTCAATTAGCTACTTCTGGTAGCTTAGCGTGTGCGACTATTGCTGTTATGAAAGGTGCACAAATTATCCGAGTGCATGATTTTGAGCAAACGATGGATATAGTGAAAGTTTGCCAAGCAACATTGAATCAAACTTTTTAGTAGAAAGTGTGTTCATTTAAAAAATAAATTATTAAAAATAAAACATGGAGTAGAACATGGCTGAGCGTAAATATTTTGGAACCGATGGGGTTCGAGGCTTGGTAGGTCAAGCGCCTATTACCCCTGATTTTGTTATGAAATTAGGTTGGGCTGCTGGGCAAGTATTGGCTAAACAAGGTACAAAAAAAGTTATTATAGGTAAGGATACGCGTATTTCTGGTTATATGCTGGAGTCTGCACTAGAAGCTGGTTTAGCTGCTGCTGGTTTGCAAGCAAAATTCACCGGTCCAATGCCAACACCTGCCGTTGCCTATTTAACTCAAACTTTCCGTGCTGAAGCCGGAATCGTTATTTCAGCCTCTCATAATCCTTATTATGATAATGGTATTAAATTTTTCTCTTCAGAAGGCACAAAGCTTCCTGATGATATTGAAATGGCAATTGAAGCTGAATTAGATAAACCAATGACGTGTGTTGAATCAGCTCTGCTAGGTAAAGCATCTCGTTTAAACGATGCCGCTGGTCGCTATATTGAATTTTGCAAAAGTACCTTCCCTAAAGAACTGAGCCTAACTGGCGTTAAAATGGTGATCGATTGTGCTCATGGAGCAACGTATCATATAGCCCCTAATGTTTTTAAAGAACTTGGCGCAGAGATCGTTACTATCGGTTGTGAGCCAAATGGCACCAATATTAACCATGAAGTAGGGGCGACAGATGTTCGCGCTTTACAAGCTAAAGTACTAGAAGAAAAAGCGGATTTTGGTGTCGCTTTTGATGGCGATGGTGACCGTATTATTATGGTCGATGAGCTTGGAAATAAAGTAGATGGTGACCAAATTGCTTATATTATCGCCCGTGATGCATTGCGTCGTGGCGAGTTAAAAGGCGGTGTTGTTGGTACATTAATGACTAATATGGGCATGGAAGTTGCGTTACGTAACTTAGGTATTCCATTTGTTCGTTCTAATGTAGGTGACCGCTATGTTATGGAAAAATTATTAGAAAACAATTGGTTGATCGGTGCTGAAAATTCAGGTCATGTCATCCTTCTAGACAAAGTAACAACAGGTGATGCGATTGTTGCTGCATTGCAAGTGATAGCTTCTATTGTGGGTAGCAAAATGACATTACAAGAATTATGTAATGGCATGAGCATGTTCCCTCAAGTATTAGAAAATATTCGCTTTATTGGTGATAGCAATCCTCTTGACTCTGATGCAGTGAAGGCAGCTCAAGCTGATGTTGAATCAAAATTAGGTGATAACGGTCGAGTTTTATTACGTAAATCAGGAACTGAGCCATTAATTCGAGTTATGGTTGAAGGTGAGAATGCAGAGCTTGTTCAGCAATATGCGCTTCAAATCGCAGATGCTGTAAAAGAAAGCTGTTAATTTGAGCAATTAAATGAAATTGAACGTTTTTTGTTAATTTTAACTTGTCATAGTAGCCTAGTTTGGTTAATATCCCTCGGCCTCTTAATTGAGAGGGCGCTGGTGTTGCCAATAGGCTACCGGTACATTAATTAGATACATGGGTGACAGAATGCATACGATTCTACTTGTGATTTATCTGATTGCCGCAGTCGGTGTAATTGGCCTAGTATTGGTACAACACGGTAAAGGCGCAGATATGGGAGCCTCATTTGGGGCTGGAGCATCAAATACAGTATTTGGCTCTGGTGGCTCTGGAAACTTTTTAACTCGAATGACCGCACTTTGTGCAACAGTATTTTTTATTATCAGCCTAGCGTTAGGCAATATGTCTACGCATAAAACTGAAGGTTTTGATCTTAAATTAGATCAACAAGCGACAGAGCAAACAACTGATAATACGAGTGACGTTCCTGCTACTGAAAACAGCGACGTACCTCTTTAAACGACTTTAGCCGAGATGGTGAAATTGGTAGACACGCTAGCATGAGGTGCTAGTGCCTTAGGGTATGAGGGTTCAAGTCCCTCTCTCGGCACCATATTCAGACAAGAATCTGATTCTTGTAATAAAAGGATAAAGAAACTATACTTTCTTTGTTCTTTTCGGACGCGGGATGGAGCAGTTTGGTAGCTCGTCGGGCTCATAACCCGAAGGTCGTCGGTTCAAATCCGGCTCCCGCAACCAATTATCTAATAAAAGTAATTGCTCTTATTAGATAAGTCACGCAAGTGGCATTCAGGGTCCAGCAGTACTAAACCCCGCAATTATCGGGGTTTTTTGCTATCTGAAACAGACTGTTTTTTAAGAATTGGGCCTTTTAGTGCCCTTTTTTTGTTTTCAGGGGATATCAATGACAGGATTAGAAAGACAACTAACAGAAATGCTTGAGGCTCCTGTTGGTGCTTTAGGTTATGAATTGGTCGGTTTAGAGTTTATTCGTGCGGGTGAACATTCAACGTTACGTGTATTTATCGATCATGAAAATGGCATCTTTGTGGAGGACTGTGCGGAAGCCAGTCGTCAAATCAGTGCAGTAATGGATGTAGAAGATCCAATTACAGTAGCATATAACCTAGAGGTTTCGTCTCCAGGTCTTGAACGTCCACTGTTTAAAGCAGCACATTATCAACAATTTGTTGGTCATGAAGTCAGCCTTGTATTAAAGATGCCGATGAATAACCGTCGCAAATGGAAAGGAGATATCCTAGACATTAACGGTGAGATTGTTACGGTTACAGTTGATGGTAACAATGAAGAATTTGCGTTAAGCAACATTTCAAAGGCGAACTTAGTTCCTAAATTTTAAGGCTGATAGAGGCTAAAATGAACAAAGAAATCTTAGCTGTTGTAGAAGCAGTATCAAATGAAAAAGCTGTTCCTCGTGAGCGAATTTTTGAAGCATTAGAAATCGCGCTAGCAACGGCAACAAAGAAAAAATCTACGCTGGAAATTGAAGTACGTGTAGCGATTGATCGCAAAACAGGTGCAGTTGAAACTTTCCGTCGTTGGGTTGCGGTTGCTCAAGTTGAGCAACCTACATTAGAAATTTCTATTGAAGCGGCACAATTTGAAGATGAAACAATCGAAATCGGTGGTTTTATTGAAGATGATATCGAATCAGTAACGTTTGACCGTATTACGACACAAACAGCGAAGCAAGTTATCGTACAAAAAGTACGTGAAGCTGAACGTGCGATGATCGTTGAGCAGTTTATTGATAACGAAGGTGAGCTAATCACGGGTATCGTTAAAAAAGTAAACCGCGATGCAATTATCGTTGATTTAGGTAGCAATGCTGAAGCGGTTATTTTACGTGAAGATCAACTTCCACGTGAAAATTTCCGTCCAGGTGACCGTGTTCGTGGTCTGCTATATGCAGTTAAACCAGAAGCTCGCGGTTTCCAGTTATTCATGACTCGCTCAAAAGGCGTAATGTTAACTGAATTGTTCCGCGTTGAAGTGCCTGAAATTGGTGAAGAACTGATTGAAATTAAAGCGGCTGCTCGCGATCCAGGTTCTCGTGCTAAAATCGCTGTGAAAACAAACGATAAACGTATTGACCCTGTTGGTGCGTGTGTTGGTATGCGTGGCGCTCGTGTTCAAGCTGTATCAAATGATCTTGGTGGCGAACGCATTGATATCGTGCTTTGGGATGATAATCCTGCACAGTTTGTTATCAATTCTATGGCTCCAGCAGAAGTCGCTTCTATTATTGTAGATGAAGACAACAATACTATGGATATTGCTGTTGAAGCTGATAATCTAGCACAAGCAATTGGCCGTAGTGGTCAAAACGTACGTTTAGCATCTCAACTGACTGGTTGGGAACTAAATGTAATGACAGTTGCAGATCTTAACAAGAAGCACCAAGAAGAAGCTCAAGGTTCTATTGATGCATTTGTTAAGCATTTAGAAATCGATGAAGATTTTGCTCAACTATTAGTTGAAGAAGGCTTTACTACGCTTGAAGAAATCGCTTACGTTCCTGTAAACGAACTACTAGAAGTAGAAGCTTTGGACGAAGAAACAGTTGATCTTCTGCGTACTCGCGCTAAAGAAGCATTAACAACATTAGCACTAGCACAAGAAGAATCTCTTGATGGTATTGAGCCAGCAGAAGACCTACTTGCACTTGACGGTTTAGAGCGCGAACTAGCGTTTAAACTTGCAGCTAAAGGTGTTGTTACTCTTGAAGACCTTGCGGATCAAGGTGTTGATGAGTTGACTGATATTGAAGACCTAACAGAAGCTCGTGCTGGTGAGTTAATCATGGCAGCGCGTAATATTTGTTGGTTCAGCGACGAAGCATAATTATTTCAGCAAGGAGAAGCGGTATGACAAAGCTTACGGTAAAAGCACTTAGTGATGAAATTGGAACTCCAGTTGACCGCTTACTTCAGCAATTTTCGGATGCTGGTATTAATAAAAAAGATGGCGATTCTGTTTCTGAAGGTGAAAAGCAATCATTGCTAGTTCACCTAAAGAAAGAGCATGGTAGTGCTGATGAAGGTGCGTCACCAACCCGTCTCACTCTTCAACGCAAAACTCGCAGCACGTTAAGTGTTGCTGGTTCAGGCGGTAAAAGTAAAGATGTGCAAGTAGAAGTGCGTAAAAAACGTACTTATGTAAAAGCAAGCACACTTGAAGAAGAGAAAAAAACTGAGCAAATGAAAGTAGAGGCTGAAGACAAGGCCAAACGTGATGCAGAGGATGCTGCAATTCGCGAAATTGAACAGAAAGCACAACGTGAAGCGGAAGAAAAAGCTAAGCGTGATGCTGAAGCAGAAGTCAAAGTAAAGCGTGACGCAGAACAAAAAGCGAAACGTACTGAGACTGAAAAGGCTAAAAAACAAATGACTACTAAAAACGATCAAGCAAAAAAAGAAGCTGATGAACTAAAACTTCGTCAAGAACAAGAAGCGACTCGTAAAGCAGAAGCAGAAGCTGCAAAACTAGTTGAAGATGCTCGTAAACTAGCTGAAGAAAATGAAGCTCGTTGGAAAGAAGAAGAGCAGAAAAAATCAGCAGCTGAAAAAACTGCAGATTACCACGTGACAACTTCATCTCACGCTCGTGAAGCAGAAGATGCAGCTGACCGTAAAGATGAGCAACAGCCTCGTCGTCGTAAGAAGAAAGCAAAACCTGCAGAAGCAGCACCTCGCGGTGGTCGTAACCAACGTGGCGGTCGCAACAAGAAGCCTCAAGTAAACAAACCAACGTCTATGCAGCACGGCTTTGATAAGTCAGCAACTGTTGCTAAACAAGATGTTGCGATTGGTGAGACAATTGTTGTTTCTGAACTGGCAAGCAAAATGTCAGTAAAAGCAACTGAAGTAATTAAAGTTATGATGAAGATGGGCGCTATGGCGACTATCAACCAAGTTATCGACCAAGAAACAGCAGCACTAGTTGCTGAAGAAATGGGTCATAAAGTGGTTCTTCGTAAAGAAAACGAATTAGAAGAAGCAGTACTGTCTGATCGTGATAACAGCGCTGATGTTGAAGCTCGCGCACCTGTTGTTACTATCATGGGTCACGTTGACCACGGTAAAACTTCTACACTGGATTACATCCGTCGTGCACACGTTGCTGATGCGGAAGCTGGTGGTATTACACAACACATCGGTGCATACCACGTTGAAACTGACAACGGTATGATCACTTTCCTTGATACTCCTGGACACGCAGCGTTTACCGCTATGCGTGCTCGTGGTGCTCAAGCGACAGATATCGTTGTACTTGTTGTTGCTGCAGATGATGGCGTTATGCCACAAACAATCGAAGCTATCCAACACGCAAAAGCGGCTGGTGTACCTCTGATTGTTGCAGTAAACAAAATCGATAAAGAAGGCGCTAACCCAGATAACGTTAAAAATGAGCTTGCTCAATATGACGTTATTCCTGAGGAGTGGGGCGGCGAGAACATCTTCGTTCATATCTCTGCTAAGCAAGGTACGAACATCGAAGGTCTTCTAGAAGCTATCCTTCTTCAATCTGAAGTACTTGAATTAACTGCGGTTAAAGAAGGTATGGCGTCAGGTGTTGTTGTTGAATCTCGTCTAGATAAAGGCCGTGGCCCAGTAGCTACTGTTCTTGTTCAATCAGGTACTCTAAATAAAGGCGATATCGTTCTTTGTGGTCAAGAGTATGGCCGTGTTCGTGCAATGCGCGATGAAAACGGTAAAGACATCGAATCTGCGGGTCCATCTATTCCTGTAGAAATTCTAGGTCTTTCTGGCGTTCCTGCGTCAGGTGACGAAGCGACAGTTGTGCGTGATGAGCGTAAAGCTCGTGAAGTTGCTAACTACCGTCAAGGTAAATTCCGTGATGTTAAACTAGCTCGTCAACAAAAAGCGAAACTAGAAAACATGTTTGCAAACATGGAAGCTGGTGTTGTCGCTGAATGTAACGTAGTACTTAAAGCTGACGTTCAAGGTTCTGTTGAAGCAATCGCTGATTCACTCCTTAAACTGTCTACTGATGAAGTTAAAGTTAACATCATCGGTTCTGGTGTTGGTGGTATTACTGAAACTGATGCAACACTTGCAGCGGCGTCTAATGCAATCCTTCTTGGCTTCAACGTTCGTGCTGATACGACTGCTCGTCGTACCATCGAAAATGAAAACCTAGACCTTCGTTACTACTCGATCATCTACCAGTTGATTGACGAAGTTAAACAAGCGATGGGCGGTATGCTTGCACCTGAGTTCCGTCAAGAAATCATTGGTCTTGCACAAGTACGTGAAGTATTTAAGTCACCTAAACTTGGCGCTATCGCTGGTTGTATGGTAACTGAAGGTACTATCAAGCGTAATAACCCAATTCGTGTTCTACGTGACAACGTAGTTATTTACGAAGGTGAGTTAGAGTCACTACGTCGCTTTAAAGATGATATGCCAGAAGTTAAGAATGGCTACGAATGTGGTATCGGCGTTAAGAATTACAATGATGTTCGCGTTGGTGACCAAATCGAAGTATTCGAAATCATTGAGATTCAACGTACTCTTGATTAATTGACTATAATTACTCCTATTATTCAATACGGTAATAGGGTAATCGGTTGTTAAATACACCATGGGGGGCTGGTTATTACCACGCCCCCCATCTTTCTAAGTGAGAAATGATATGTCAAAAGAATTTAGCCGCGCACAACGTGTGTCGCAACAACTGCAAAAAGAATTAGCAGTAATCCTACAGCGTGAAGTTCGTGATTCACGTATTGGTATGGTTACTATTTCAGATGTTGAAGTATCGCGTGACCTTGCCTACGCAAAGGTATTCGTTACTTTCTTCTGTATCGGTGAGCAAACGCCTGAAACATGTCTAGCGGCATTGAAAGAACATGAAGTTCCTGTTCGTATGCTTCTTGGTAAGCGTATCCGTCACCGTTTGACTCCAGAAGTACGTTTTACTTACGACAACACATTAGTTGAAGGTATGCGTATGTCTAACCTAGTAACAGACGTGATGAATACCGATAAACGTAAAATGGCAGAATCTGGCCGTACTGAATCTGACGAAGGGGAAGAGTAATGGCTCGTCGTCGTAAGGGTCGTCCTATTGATGGTGTTATCTTAATTGATAAACCGGCAGGAATTACGTCGAACGATACATTGCAAAAAGTAAAACGCATCTACTTTGCAGAGAAAGCAGGCCATACTGGTGCGCTTGATCCTCTTGCTACAGGTATGTTGCCTCTTTGTTTTGGTGAAGCGACGAAGTTTTCTCAGTTCTTATTAGATTCTGATAAACGCTATCGTGTGGTTGCGAAGCTTGGTGAACGTACTAACACGTCAGATTCTGATGGTGAAGTGGTTCAAACTCGTGAAGTGAAGGTTGACCGTGGTCAGCTTGAGCGTTGTATTGCTAAATTTCGTGGCACAACAGATCAAATTCCATCAATGTTTTCAGCGTTAAAGCACGAAGGTCGCCCTTTGTATGAATACGCACGAGAAGGCATTGAAGTTCCTCGTAAGTCTCGTAAAATCACGGTTTATTCAATTGAATTAATTCGTTTTGAAGGCCATGAGGTTGAAATGGAAGTGCACTGCTCTAAAGGCACTTACATTCGTACAATTACTGATGATCTTGGTGAAATGCTAGGTTGTGGTGCTCACGTTACGTATTTACGTCGTACTGGTGTATCAAATTACCCATATGAAAATATGGTAACGATTGAACACCTTGAAGCACTACTAGAAAAAGCGCATCGTGAAGAAATTGCACCTCGTGAGTTACTTGATCCGTTACTAATGCCTATGGATTCTGCCGTTCAAGATTTACCTGAAGTAAATATGATCCCAGAATTGGCAGATCATGTTTTACATGGACAACCGGTTCAAGTATTTGGTGCTCCTCAAGAGGGTATCGTGCGAATGACTTCGGGTGAAGAGCGTTTATTTATTGGTATTGGACATATTGATAATGACGGTCGTGTTGCACCAAAGCGTTTAGTTGTATTTAGAGATGAAATCGAAGAAGACAAATAAGTCGCATTGAAGCAATATAATTAAGAAAGAGTAAAGGCCTTGGTGTTTTTACTCTTTTTTATTGCTTTATTATTGTTCATCCGTATAATTCGCTCTTCGCGTAGTGGCTGAATCAGAGATTGGCTGCTGCAAATATTAAACACTCTTACTCAGGAGAGATTTATGTCTCTGAATGCAGAAACTAAAGCAGCAATCGTTGCTGAATACGCACAATGTGAAAACGATACTGGTTCACCAGAAGTACAAGTAGCACTACTTACTGCTTCTATCAACCACCTTCAAGGTCACTTTGCTGATCACAAGCACGATCACCACAGCCGTCGTGGTCTATTACGTATGGTTTCAAGCCGTCGTAAGCTTCTTGATTACCTTAAAGGTAAAAACAGCGAGCGTTACCAAGATCTAATCAAACGTCTAGGCCTACGTCGCTAATTTGCGATGTCTGTAAAGACAGTTTGACAAAAAGGAGCGATTATCGCTCCTTTTTTTATGCCCGTCATATATGTAGCCTCGTATTACTCTCCTTTTTCATTTCTGAACCTCGCATCTTGTCCTAATTGGGGTATACTATGGCCGTTGAAATCGCAGTGTGCGCTTTTGATAATATAATCTTATTCACCGTATTACAGTCACCGAAGTCGGCCACTAGGTCGCGACTATTACAAGTTATCTTACACTGAGTAAACTTGTACTAGTCGCGACTGGTAATATGTTGAACCATCTATGTAAAGTGTTTTAATTTCAGATAGACATATCTTGTATATTGAGACCAAAGGAAAAAAAATGTTCGAGAAACCAGTCGTAAAATCATTTCAGTATGGTAACCATACTGTAACACTAGAAACAGGCGTAATGGCTCGTCAAGCAACTGCAGCAGTAATGGCAAGCATGGACGATACATCTGTATTCGTTTCTGTTGTTGCTAAAAAAGAAGCAGTAGCAGGTCAAGATTTCTTCCCACTAACAGTTAACTACCAAGAGCGTACATATGCTGCTGGTAAAATCCCAGGTGGTTTCTTTAAGCGTGAAGGTCGTCCTTCTGAAGGCGAAACACTAACGGCTCGTCTAATTGACCGTCCTATTCGTCCACTTTTCCCAAGTGCGTTTAAAAACGAAGTTCAAATTATCGCTACGGTTGTTTCTATCAATCCTGACGTAAACCCAGACATGATCACTATGATCGCAACGTCTGCAGCACTTTCTATCGCTGGTGTACCATTCAATGGCCCTATCGGTGCTGCACGTGTTGGTCACATCAATGGTGAGCTAGTTCTTAACCCATCAAACACTGAGCTTGAAAACTCTAAACTAGACCTAGTTGTGTCTGGTACAGAAGGCGCAGTATTAATGGTTGAATCAGAAGCAGATAACCTATCTGAAGAAGAAATGCTTTCTGCTGTTGTATTTGGTCACGACCAACAACAAGTAGTAATCAAAGCGATCAACGAATTCGCTGCTGAAGTTGCAACTCCGTCTTGGAACTGGGAAGCACCTGTAGTAAACGCAGAGCTTAAAGCTCAAGTCGCTGAACTTGCAGAAACTCGTCTTTCTGAAGCGTACCAAATTACTGAAAAAATGGCGCGTTACGAGCAAGTTGGCTCAATCAAAAACGAAGTTGTTGCCGTTCTTTTAGCTCAAAATGAAGCACTAGATGAACGCGAAATCCGTGGCATGCTTGGTTCTCTAGAGAAAAAAGTAGTACGTAGCCGCATTATTGCTGGTCACCCACGTATCGATGGTCGTGAAAAAGACATGGTTCGTGCGCTAGACGTACGTACTGGTGTTCTTCCTCGTACTCATGGTTCAGCTCTATTCACTCGTGGTGAAACTCAAGCACTTGTTACTGCAACGCTTGGTACACAACGTGACGCTCAAATCATCGACAGCCTAATGGGTGAGAAGAAAGATCACTTCCTTCTACACTACAACTTCCCTCCATACTGTGTAGGTGAAACTGGTTTTGTTGGTTCTCCTAAGCGTCGTGAAATCGGTCACGGTAAACTAGCTAAACGCGGTATTGCTGCAGTTATGCCTTCTGTTGAAGAATTCCCATACACAGTTCGTGTAGTATCGGAAATCACTGAATCTAACGGTTCATCTTCAATGGCTTCTGTATGTGGTACATCTCTAGCACTTATGGATGCTGGTGTTCCAATTAAAGCGTCTGTTGCTGGTATCGCAATGGGTCTTGTTAAAGAAGGCGACGATTTCGTTGTTCTTTCTGACATCCTTGGCGACGAAGATCACCTAGGCGACATGGACTTTAAAGTAGCGGGTACTAATGAAGGTATTACTGCGCTTCAAATGGACATCAAAATTGAAGGTATCACTAAAGAGATCATGCAGATCGCTCTAAACCAAGCACAAGGTGCGCGTAAGCACATCCTTACTGTTATGGATGAAGCAATCTCTGGCGCTCGTGAAGATATCTCACAATACGCTCCACGTATTCACACAATGAAAATCAGCTCTGATAAGATCAAAGATGTTATCGGTAAAGGCGGCGCAGTTATTCGTGCTCTTTGTGAAGAAACGGGTACAACTATCGAAATCGAAGATGACGGTACAATTAAAATCGCTGCGACTGAAGGTGCTGCTGCTAAAGAAGCTATCCGTCGTATCGAAGAAATTACTGCTGAAGTTGAAGTTGGTAAAATCTACCCAGGTAAAGTTATGCGTATCGTTGATTTCGGTGCATTCGTAACGGTTCTAGGTCCTAAAGAAGGTCTAGTTCATATTTCTCAAATCGCTGAAGAGCGTATTGAGAAAGTGGCAGATCACCTACAAGTTGGTCAAGAAGTGCAAACTAAAGTACTAGAGATAGACCGTCAAGGTCGTATCCGTCTAAGTATTAAAGAAGCAACTGCTGAGCTAAACCCAACAGCTTCTGCTGAAGTAAAAGACGCAGAATAATCTGATTGATTACAGTCTTTTAATATAAAGCATGTTATAAAGGGAGCAGAAATGCTCCCTTTTCTTTTAACTGTAGTTAGAAGAAGTCAGCTTATCATAGGAGAAAATGAGTGAATTGGATTCGAATAGCCTTAGTCGGCGCAGTTATGGTGTTATCAGGTTGTGCATCAACAAATAACACTTCAGGATGGGCCTCCCCTCCAATGGCTGTACCTTTACAATCAAGTATTCAGCAAGAGATACAGTTATCTCGTTTGAATCAATTGTTATTACGTCCAGATGTTGATAATGCAACTCGCGCAAAAATGTTTTATGAGCGTGGGTTAATTAATGACAGCTTGGGGCTACGTGATTTAGCTCGTGTAGATTTCACTCAGTCTCTTAATTTAAAGCCAGATCAAAGTGATGTATTTAATATTTTAGGTGTTTATTACACACAAAATACAGATTTTGATGGCGCCTATGAAGCACTGGATTCCGCACTAGAATTAGACCCTAATAATCAATTTGCAGAACGAAATTTAGCGATTGCTCTTTATTATGGTGAGCGTTATGACCAAGCGTACGAAATAGCAAAAAAGCATTATAACGATGCACCAATAGATCCTTATCGTGCGATTTGGCTATATTGGATTGGTCTTGAAGTTGATCCATTAGTGGCAACTGAAGAATTTAAAGTTCAATATCAGAAACGTACAGATGATGATTTTGGATGGGATCTCGCTGGTGTTATTTTAAAAGAAACAACAGAAGATGAGTTCTTTAAAAAAATACTAACTACCACTCGCAATAATGCAGCGCTAGCGCAAAAATTAACAGAAGGTTACTTTTATTTAGCGAAAGGCTATCAATATGAAGGTGATTATCCAAGTGCCATTGCTTTATATAAATTAGCAATGGCTGGTAACGTTTATGAATTTGTTGAGCATCGCTATTCGTTTGTTGAGCTAGGTAAGATTTACTTATCGTTACGAGAGCTACAAGAGCAAAAAATAAAAGAGCAGCAAACTTTAGAAATGAAGGAAACCCCAGTTTCTGATAATTCGGAAAAAGAAGCGTTAAAAGAAGAAGCGCTAGCTGAGTAAATGTAAATGCCTTACCCATGAAAAAGCCCTTACTTAGAAATAAGTAAGGGCTTTTTTATTGAACACTTAATATGAATTAGATTTGAACATCTAGCCCTGCAATATTGTGCCAATAGCCATTGCATTGGCGTGCATCTTTTAACGAAAACTTCTCTAATCCCATTTCATTTGCTTTAAATTTAGAGACTTCATCAAATGTTTCAACGCTTAATGGACTTAGGCGAACTACGTCAACCAAGTCATTCATACTTGCTAAGTCATTGATTAAATTATAGCAATAACCCGATTGAGTTTGAATGCCATTTAGAGTAAATACTTCTTGCCCTTCTTGGCTATTTACCGTGATGCCATTTGGGTACTTTATGCAACAGGTCTCACATTCATCTTTTGGTTTATTTTCTGCTCTCGCGGTAAAGCAGCGTGCAGAGTAAGCCAAAGGTAGATAACCGTAGCTAAATACTTCGGTTTCAAACTTATTACGAATACCAAGGTCATCGCATTGAAGCAGAACGTTCTGTAACCATTCACGTGACAATTCAACAGGCATACACCAACGAGTCATGCCTTGTTTTAAAAATAGATTAAGAGTTTGAGCGTTATAGCAGTTAACTGCGGGGCCAACAACAAAAGGAACGTTGCTTTCTGAAGCCAGTTGAATGGCAGATACATCGTTTGCTTCAATAATGAAGTCGCCATTATCAATGTATTTTTTCATCGCATTGACTTCACTTGGTGCTTCTAATAGCGCCATCGTTGACAGTACAACTTGTTTACCTGAATCCGATATTTCTTTAGCAATCGAAAACCAATCTTTCGGTTTCATTTCTCGGCGTTTTGAGCAAACACTCTCCCCCAAGTAAATGATATCAGTTTCGCTGCTTATCGCTTTTTGATAAAAAGATTCAACATTCTCTTTAGACCAAAAGTATAAAAGTGGACCTAATGCATACTTCATGATGTTCTCCTATTGCCACTTCTTATGATAAGCGCCAAGGGTAGTTTGAGTTCCCTCAGAAACGTTTGCTAATGCGGCGTCCCATTTTGGTTCAACTGAGTAACCTTCAGGGTTTGCTTTATAGTGATCAATCGCTGCGCGCCAAGTACGAGTCACTTGTTCAACATAAGCAGGACTGCGTTGACGGCCTTCAATTTTTACCGAGGCGACATTCGCTGCAAATAATTCAGGAACCAGAGATAAGGTATTCAGACTGGTAGGTTCTTCTAGTGCATGAAACGTTTTACCTTGAACATCAAAGCGACCTTTGCAAAGTGTTGGGTAACCTGCATTTTCTCCGTCGCCATAACGATCAATTAAAATGTTATTTAAACGAGATTCTAGACCATTTTCAGTTTCTTGCCAGCGAACGTACTTCGCCGGAGAGCAAGCGCCAACGGTATTTGGAGACTCACCAGTCATATAAGAAGATAAATAACAACGACCTTCAGACATAATGCATAAGCTACCAAAGGCGAATACTTCTAAATCTACATCAGAAGTTAAATTACGTGACAACTGTTTTACTTGGTGAATTGATAATACACGAGGCAATACAACACGTTTGATGTTGAAGTTTTTCTTATAGAAATCAATTGCCGCTACATTAGTTGCAGAGGCTTGAACGGATAAGTGCAGTTCTAAATCTGGGTATGTGTTTGCTGCGTATTCTAAAACGCCTATATCCGAAATAATCAGAGCATCAATTCCCATTGCTGCTGCATTATCAACCGCTTTTGTCCAGCGACTGAATCCATCAGGGTGAGCAAAGGTATTTAAAGCAACATGAATATGCTTATTGTTGTCATGAACGTATTGCACAGCCTTCTCAAGTTTTTTACCTGTGAAGTTTAAGCCTGCAAAGTGGCGTGCATTCGTATCGTCTTTAAAACCGATATAAACGGCATCGGCACCGCAATCAATAGCGGTTTTTAGAGCAGGCAAGTTACCGGCTGGGCAGAGGAGTTCCATAAGAATACCTAGTTACAAAAAATCTGATGCTCTATGATAATGATAAGATAATTTTGAAACTTGATTTAAGGCAGGTTTTTAGTTGTTTTGTTACCTAAATAAAGGTTTGGTATTAAATAACGAGAAAGGCGATTTTTTAGTGTTTATTTGTGTTTAAGAGGCTGTAATACCTAGAAAGTGGTGGGTTCTTTCTAGGGGTTAACCTCTTTGTTATTTGATTATCTTGAGCGTTTGTTTTGTACTAATAACGCTTCAATCTCATGTTTTGGCTGAGGTTTGTAGAAGTGAAAACCTTGAATAGAATCACAATTTAAACTAGAAAGAAGCATTGCTTGTTGTCTGGTTTCAACACCTTCAGCCACGATATCCATATTTAGATTTTTACCTAAATTAATGACATTTTCTATGATGGTAATTTGTTTAGGTAGAGTATCTATTTCGCTAATGAAACCACGATCAATTTTCAGTTCATCAAGTGGAAAACGAGCAAGGTAAGCTAGCGATGAATAACCAGTACCGAAATCATCAATAGAAAGGGTAAATCCTAATTTCTTTATCGCCTCAAGCATTTGAATTGCATGTTCTCCATCACTCATAACTGCGCTTTCAGTTAGCTCCAAGGTGATACAATTAGGATCAACTTGAGTTGTTTTGAGTAATCGTTCCATATAGTCAATGAGTTGTGGATTACCAAATTGTATAGGAGATAAATTAATTGCGATACGACCAGGTAAGATCCCTTGGTTTTTCCATTCTTTTACGGTTTGGAATACCTCACGCATAACCACTTTACCTAGCATTTCAATTAACCCTGAACGCTCAGCAACAGGAATGAAGCGAGCAGGGCTAATATAACCCTCTACAGGGTGTTTCCACCGAACAAGTGCTTCTGCACCATTAATTCTAAAATCACGAGCGCTCACCTTTGGTTGGTACCAAACTTCTAACCCATTGTTTTGCAATGCTTTTTGAAGTTCAATTTCTAACCATAATCGCATTCTTGCTTCTTTGTTCATTTGATCATGAAATTTAACCAAACGGTTTCGACCACGATCTTTCGCTTCATACATTGCTGTATCGGCATTTTGCAATAAACTGCGGGCATCAGTCCCATCGGTAGGGTATTGGACACTACCAATAGAACAGGCTAATCGTTTAGAGAAGTGGACTAAGTCAAAAGGTTGGTTGATTAGCTGTATGATTTTATCTGCGAGTTGGTCAAGAATTTGGTTATGTTCTGGTTTAGGAAATAATATACCAAACTCATCCCCCCCCAAATGCCCAACAATGGCATGTTTTGGTAATAACTTTTGTAACCGAGTTGAAATTTCTTTCAGTACTCGATCACCAATATGGTGCCCTAAAGAATCATTAATATTTTTGAAATTATCGATATCTAGATAGAGCATGAAAAAAGGAATATTTTCTTTAATCATTTTATCAATAACGTGAGTAAACCCATGACGGTTGTATATTCCAGTCAGTAAATCAACTTGAGATATGGCAATTTGGCTACTCGTTGCAAGTTGTTTTTTATTTTCTTTTAAAATAACAAGATGGGCTGGGCTTCCTAAAATAAACGTTTTTTCAACGGTTAGAATTAACTCAGAAAGAATACCGCAATTGACCGTCGTTTTAACCGTTAATTGCTGTCCTGAGATTAAGTTAGCAATGATGTCAGATAGGGAATGGGTTTTGTTGCTGGCGATTAATAATTGTTCAATGCTTTCACCAATAAACTCGGTTGGTTTGTTAAAACCGAGCATTTTTGCGGAAGCGGTGTTTGCTGAGACGATGATATCGCCTTCAACTAAAAAGACTGAATCATTAAGAAGTTCGGTGAGTTTTTCGTATTTAGATTCGCTTTCTTTTAATGAACTGAGTAATTGCTGTCGTTCAGATGTATCTACAGCATGAAAGACAATGTAGGTGTTATTGTCCTGCTCAATTGGAAATAAACTGAAATGAAAACTGGTATCAAAGCGATGGTCGTCGAGGGTTATTTCAGCTTCAATTTTTTCGCCATTTAATGCTCTAGAATAATAGGGCTTAAGAGAGGAGTAAAAATGAGTACCTAAAATCTCAGCGTCTGAACGACCAAACAACGCTTCACGGCTTAATCCACTAATTTCACAATAGCGGTTATTGACGGTGACGTAGTTATGATCCGTGTCTAAAATAGCAAACAGAAATGGACTGTTATCTGTTAGTAAAGGAAGCCAATGTTGTATTTGGTTAAGTGACATAGTGCTACCGCTTGTTAGTAAAGAAGACAAATAACGTCCAGAATTATTGATATTTATAATTTCAACAGCAAAATATACATTGAATGAAACCCTTATATCTACCTTAAATTGTAATAAGTGTTTTTTTTGATAAGAAACAGGTTAGATATCGCTCAATCAATTTATACTTAATTAAAGTTATCGACCAAATGTAGTGGAAATTAAGTGTGATTAATCAAATTCGTTCAAAATTAGTAGAAAATGCGGCATCAGTTCTCAAAGTGCCTGCAAAATTTGTCCCTATTTCAATGCAAAAAAAGATATTGCTCGAAGGTTTAAAGCAAGTATTTCATGAAGCACTTGAAGATGGTGATTTTGAGTTTTTGGAAGGTAAGTGGTTAAAAGTTTCAATTATTGATCTCGAATTGCACTGGTTTATCAGCTATAAAGATGAAAAACTGATAGTCTCGGACAAAGCAGAGAACGAAGATGTTAGCTTTAGCGGTCCGTTGAATGATTTAATTTTAATTGCTGGCCGTAAAGAAGATCCTGACACTCTATTTTTCCAACGTCGCTTGAAAATTGAAGGTGATACAGAACTTGGTCTAGAAGTGAAAAACTTAATGGACAGTGTTGATTTTGATTCATTACCAAAACATTTAAATCAAGCATTAATGACGTTGGCTAATTTTGTCCAACAAGGTTTGCAAAAACCTGAAGTGAAAGAGACGATAAATGCTTATTAGAACTGAAGCTCCAGCGGATATTTTAACGATTGACCGATTAGTTCACGAGACATTTGAGACTGAAGCTGAGGCTAAGTTAGTGATGTCTCTACGTGAAAACAGTCATCTAACATTATCATTAGTAGCATGTACTGATGAAGGTGAAGTGATAGGCCATTGTCTTTTTAGTCCAGTAACACTTGATGGCGATGATTTAAACTGGCAAGGGCTTGCGCCTTTGTGTGTAAAAAAAGAATTTGAAAAACAAGGTATTGCTCACTCTTTAGTTACTGAAGGGTTAGAAACCTTGGCTGAATTTGGTTACCCAGCCGTTGTTGTTCTTGGTGATCCTGCTTATTACCATCGCTTTGGTTTTGAGCCTGCAAATAAATACGATATGAAGTGCAAATGGGAAGTCCCTGAAGAGGCATTTATGATTAAAGCATGCTCTCCTGAATTTATTGACGGTAAATCGGGCTTAATCGAATATTGTCCAGAGTTTGACTTATTATAACCATTCAATAAAACACCCATGATATTAGTGGGTGTTCATTTCTTATATATGTCTATACGTACTATCTAAAGGTTGAATGTTTACGTTATATTCAATCTTAGTTATTTCAGGTACATCAAGTGGTATCCCTTCTAGAATATTGATAATATCCGTAACCTTAAATTGACAGGTGAATTGAGATGCCAAAGCAAGCGTTACAGTTTTTAAATGAAATGAATATTTCGGTTTGGCAAGTTCGACAACCAGAATACTTCTCTATGTTAGAAGCAAACACACTATCGTTACCTGAAACTTGTCAGTTATTATTTGTAGCTCCTGCTGTTCCAACTGAACGTGATGCTTTTCTTTTTGGGAAGGTACTTGCAAGCATGAAACTATTGCCAGAGCAGGCGTTATTTCTTCCTTCTGAGTCGTTAGAGTATTTGGCTGAACATCATTTAAAGTGGTGTTGGTTTTCTGGTGTTCTTATTACTGAATTAGAAGGAGTGCGAACATTGAGCTCTCCTCTTTTATCTGAAATGCATACCAATACTCAATCACGACGCGATCTATGGCGACAAATTTGTTCTTATGACCATTAATATCCAACTTATTTCTGAAACTCATCTTGATGATATTTGGCGAATAGAAAGAGCGGCACATTCACACCCTTGGGCTGAATCGATGATCCGAGACTTAAATAGTCGTTGTGCACAACATCGAGTAATGCTAGAAAATGATCAAGTTGTTGGTTATTTTTATGCGCAGAATGTTGTCGGTGAAGTGACGTTACTTAATGTTGCTATTGATCCTGCGTATCAAAGAAAAGGGTTTGGTCGTAAATTGACTGAGTTTTTTATTGATATGTGTATGGAACAAAGTGCTGATTCTGCTTGGCTTGAGGTGCGTGAAAGTAATGTTAAAGCGATCTCTTTGTATGAATCTGAAGGGTTTAATGAAGTTACTCGACGCCACGATTACTACCCAACAGCTAATGGTAAAGAAGACGCCATTATCATGAGTTATATATTCTTTTAATCGGCGCTTTAGATAATCAACGTCTTTGAGTATAATCTCGCCTAATTACATCCTTTCTGAAATCTTACAGGATTATCAACGCTTATGTCTTTTTTACAAGAAGTGGGTAAACGTAGAACGTTTGCCATCATTTCTCACCCGGATGCGGGTAAAACAACCATTACTGAAAAAGTATTATTATTCGGAAACGCGATTCAAAAAGCGGGTACGGTAAAAGGTCGTGGTTCAAACCAGCACGCAAAATCAGACTGGATGGAAATGGAAAAAGAACGTGGTATCTCGGTAACTACGTCAGTAATGCAATTTCCATTTAACGGTTGCCTAGTTAACCTTCTTGATACTCCTGGACACGAAGATTTCTCGGAAGATACCTACCGTACTTTAACTGCGGTAGATTCATGTCTAATGGTTATCGATGCCGCGAAAGGTGTCGAAGATCGTACTCGTAAATTGATGGAAGTAACGCGTTTACGTGATACGCCAATCGTAACCTTCATGAACAAAATGGACCGTGAAGTACGAGACCCAATGGAAGTGCTTGACGAAGTAGAAAGCGAGCTAGGTATGGCTTGTGCTCCTATTTCATGGCCTATCGGTTGTGGTAAAGAGTTTAAAGGTGTTTATCATATTCACCGTGATGAAACGATCTTGTATCAATCTGGTCATGGCCATGAGATCCAAGAAGTACGCACGATCAAAGGTCTTGATAACCCAGAGCTTGATGTTGCTATCGGTAACGAACTTGCGAGCAGTGTTCGTGAAGAGCTTGAATTGGTTATTGGCGCTGCGCACGAGTTTGATTTAGAGTTATTTCTTAAAGGAGAGCTAACACCAGTCTACTTTGGTACGGCACTAGGTAACTTTGGTGTTGACCATATGCTTGAAGGTTTGACTGAATGGGCTCCTGCACCACAAACGCGTGAAGCAGTAGAACGTGCAGTTGAAGCAACTGAAGAAAAATTCTCAGGATTTGTATTTAAGATCCAAGCAAACATGGATCCTAAGCACCGTGACCGTATTGCCTTCATGCGTATTGTATCGGGTACTTATACCCAAAGTATGAAAATGAACCATGTTCGTACAGGTAAAAACGTCAGTATTTCTGATGCGGTAACCTTTATGGCGGGTGATCGTTCTCGTGCTGAAACAGCCTATGCGGGTGACATCATTGGTTTGCATAACCACGGCACGATTCAAATAGGTGATACCTTCACGCAAGGTGAAAACTTGAAGTTCTCAGGTATTCCAAACTTTGCACCTGAATTATTCCGTCGTATTCGTCTAAAAGATCCGTTGAAGCAAAAACAACTATTGAAAGGTCTTGTCCAACTTTCTGAAGAAGGTGCGGTTCAGGTTTTCCGTCCGTTACAAAATAACGATCTTATCGTTGGTGCGGTTGGTGTTCTTCAGTTTGATGTGGTTGTTTCTCGTCTGAAATCAGAATATAACGTAGAAGCTATTTATGAAGGTATCAGTGTTGCAACCGCTCGTTGGGTTGAATGTACTGATGGTAAAATCATGGATGACTTCCAGCGTAAGAGCCAAGCTAACCTAGCATTAGATGGGGGCAATAATTTAACGTATATCGCGCCTACTATGGTTAATTTGAATTTAGCAGTAGAGCGTTTCCCTGAAGTTCAATTCAGAGCAACACGAGAGCATTAATTTGTTCTATTGCTAATAAATCTAAACGGAGTCTTAACGGACTCCGTTTTTGTATCTATTGTTTATACTTGTTCTGATTATTAAATTCGATATATCCGTGATAGGGGAAGCTTTAATGTGGAAGATAATTAAACAATGGATTAAAGGGTGTGGCGTATGGTGCTTATCTCTTGGTTTAACACCTGAAAATAAACGCAGTTGTGTGCCATATAAGAAAGAAGAAGAGTGATGTCATTTAAATTGATAGATACCCATTGTCACTTAGATTTTTCTCCTTTTTCAGAAAGTGAAACGTATTATCTTAATAAAGCCCAGGAGAGTGGTGTAACCAAGTTTATTGTGCCCAGTGTTAATCAATTAAATTGGGACAAGGTAAGCGAACTCGCTGAGAGAAATGAAGGGGTGTATTATGCGCTGGGTATTCACCCGTTATTTATATCTTCTGATTATGAACATGAAATTGAACGCCTGAAAGACAAATTTAAAGTTCAAGCTCAGGCTCGTATTGCTATTGGAGAGTGCGGGTTAGATTTTTGGGATCCTGAATGCAATCGCGATATCCAAATACATGTATTTCGAGAGCAATGCTTATTAGCCAAAACCCACCAACTTCCCTTAATTGTACACAGCCGAAAAAGTCACGATCATGTTTTAAAAGTACTGCGAGAAATAAAACCAGAGAAAGGCGGGGTTATCCATGGGTTTAGTGGCAGCTTACAACAAGCGAATCAATTTATTAATTTGGGCTTCTATATTGGTGTCGGTGGTGTGATTAGCTATGAGCGAGCGATTAAAACAAAACGCACAATTTCTGAGCTTTCTTTAGATCGTTTATTATTAGAAACAGACGCTCCTGACATGCCATTATCTGGTTTTCAGGGGGTACCTAACTCGCCAGATAAAGTACGACATATTCTAGAATGTTTGATTTTGTTGAGAAAAGAGTCAAGGGAAACGATTGCAAATGCTGTTTATAGAAATACTAATCATTTGTTCGGTATTTGAGTTGCCAGTCATTTCTTTAGATGTAATTGATGAATCTTTAGATACTCCTTAGTGATAAAGATCACACTAATGAATGAATGTATGATGTACGTTGACAGAATATGTGACAACGGCATTACTTTATTAGTGGTTCAGTGAGTATAATCGCCCCCGCTAATTTGAAACACGCCAACAATCAATTTTAGGGAAACTTTTAACTATGAGCCTGTTAATGAGCTTGGTTGGGATTGTAGCACTGCTTGCTTTTGCAGTACTTCTATCTGATAACCGCAAAGCAATCAATCTACGTACTGTCGGTGGCGCTTTTGCCATTCAATTTATTCTAGGTGCATTTATACTATACGTACCTGTGGGTCGTGATGTACTTTTAGGTGCATCTGAAGCGGTTGCGAATGTAATCAACTATGGTAACACTGGTATCGAATTCTTATTCGGTGGCTTAGTCTCGAATAAAATGTTTGAAGTATTTGGTGGTGGCGGTTTCGTATTCGCACTGCGCGTACTTCCTGTAATCGTATTCTTTGCATCATTAACTGCGGTACTTTATTACCTTGGTATCATGCAAATTGTGATTAACTTCTTAGGTGGTGCTCTTCAAAAAGCACTTGGTACTTCTCGTGCGGAATCTCTTTCTGCTACAGCGAATATTTTCGTTGGTCAAACAGAAGCACCTCTAGTTGTTCGTCCATTCATTCCAAAAATGACTCAATCAGAATTGTTTGCTGTTATGTGTGGTGGTCTAGCTTCTGTTGCTGGTGGTGTACTTGCGGGTTATGCGTCTATGGGCGTGCCTCTAGAATACCTAATCGCAGCTTCATTCATGGCAGCTCCTGGTGGTCTTTTATTTGCTAAAATTCTTAAACCAGAAACAGAAACTCCAGTTGACCAATTTGACGCACTTGATAACAAAGGCGATGACAAACCAGCTAACGTAATCGATGCTGCTGCTGCAGGTGCTGCAACAGGTATGCAACTTGCGTTAAACGTAGGTGCAATGCTTCTTGCTTTCATCGGTCTAATCGCACTAATCAACGGTATCTTAGGTGGTGTTGGTGGTTGGTTCGGTATGCCAGAAATTACACTAGAGCTTATTCTTGGTTACGTATTCGCTCCAGTTGCTTTCCTAATCGGTGTGCCGTGGGAAGAAGCGACAATTGCAGGTTCTTTCTTGGGTCAAAAATTAGTAGTTAACGAATTCGTTGCTTACTTAAACTTTGCACCATACCTAGCTGAAGGCGCTGAAGTTGTTCTTTCTGATAAAACGAAAGCAATCATTTCATTCGCACTATGTGGTTTTGCTAACCTTTCTTCTGTAGCAATCCTACTTGGTGGTTTAGGTAGCCTTGCTCCTGAACGTCGTCATGACATCGCTAAGATGGGTATGAAAGCCGTTGCTGCTGGTACATTATCTAACTTAATGTCAGCAACAATCGCAGGTCTATTCTTATCTCTATAATCGTTATAGAGTAAGTTAGATGCTAAAAAGCCCGCATTTATTGCGGGTTTTTTTATGCCTATAGAAAAGATAACGTTGTGATGAATAAATAATTATTTCCATTTTTTATGTAAAAAGAGTGAGATGCAAACCGATTGCGTTACCAGATAGAAACAGTGAGATGAATTAATCTTGATACAATACGAATCATAGCAAAGAGAAAGACAACTAGGTTTTGAAAATTAAACTACATTTAATGTATACACGATAAGTAACTTGAGAGTGAATTATGTTGAATGAAGTTTTGTTATCAGTCTTAGCTGGTTTGATTGTTGGTGTTGTTTTTTCAGCAATTAAATTACCAATTCCAGCACCTCCAGTATTATCTGGTGTTATGGGGATCGTCGGTGTTTATCTTGGAGCTGTGGGTTATCAATGGATTATTGAACGTTTCTTTTCGTAATCTAAGTGTCTTTATACGGAAACATGGTTTCACTAGTGCCTCAACCGAAGTATTGGTAAAATAAACCATGTTTCAACGGCGTCTCATGATGAGATGTTACACAGTCTGCTTGGTTACATGAAGCAAGCACTGGCGGCAAAATGGATATTGATTGAGCGTTATTTCGCTCAAGTCTTCAGGGAATCAAGTCCGCTCATTTGCTGTTGAACTTAATTATAAACAGCAAAACTATCAAAGAATTTATTCTATTGGAGATAACAATGAGCGATTTAAAAGCAGCAGCACTACGTGCATTAAAATTAATGGATTTAACGACTCTTAACGATAACGACACAGATGAAGTTGTGATTGCGTTATGTAAGAACGCGAAAACAGCAGTAGGTAATACAGCAGCAGTTTGTATTTACCCACGTTTCGTTCCTATCGCTAAGAAAACGCTGCGCGAGCAAGGCACACCAGAAGTACGCATTGCAACAGTAACTAACTTCCCACATGGTAACGACGATATTGCTATCGCTGTTGCAGAAACTAAAGCTGCTGTCGCTTACGGCGCTGATGAAGTTGATGTGGTATTCCCATACCGTGCATTGATTGCTGGTGACGAAACCGTAGGTTTTGAACTGGTTAAGCAATGTAAAGAAGCGTGTGGCGACATTCTGCTTAAAGTTATTATTGAAACTGGTGAGCTAAAAGAAGAAGCTCTTATTAAGAAAGCGTCTCAAATCTGTATTGAAGCTGGCGCTAACTTTATTAAAACCTCTACTGGTAAAGTGCCAGTTAACGCAACACCTGAATACGCACGCATGATGCTAGAAGTAATTCGTGATATGGGCGTAGCTAAAACAGTTGGCTTTAAGCCTGCTGGCGGCGTTCGTACTGCTGAAGATGCACAAGCATACCTAGCAATGGCTGATGAAATTTTAGGTGGCGATTGGGCTGATAACATGCACTACCGCTTTGGTGCATCAAGCTTACTAACTAATCTTTTAAATACATTAGAAGTAACAGAAGAAACAGCTGACCCATCAGCTTACTAGTTTCTCGTTACTTGATTTATAGCTAAAAAATAAATCGACTTAGGTGAGGCATTACCGTCTCACCTACCTCAACCCTACTTATATAAATTACCCAACCAAGATTGGGGAGGCACTAATGTATCTACCACAAGAGATTATTCGCAGAAAGCGTGACAATAAAGTACTAACAACAGAAGAAATTAACTTCTTTATTCAAGGAGTTGCAAAGAATACCGTATCTGAAGGTCAAATTGCAGCTTTTGCAATGGCGGTCTACTTTAATGAAATGACAATGCCAGAACGTATCGCATTAACGTGTGCAATGCGTGATTCAGGTATGGTGATTGATTGGAGCCACATGAACTTTGACGGACCTATTGTTGATAAACATTCAACAGGTGGCGTTGGTGATGTGACTTCATTAATGCTTGGTCCTATGGTGGCAGCGTGTGGTGGTTATGTTCCAATGATCTCTGGTCGTGGTTTAGGCCATACAGGCGGTACACTGGATAAACTAGAATCTATAGCTGGTTACAACATTATGCCAAGCAATGAGATTTTTGGAAAAGTAACCAAAGAAGCAGGTGTAGCGATTATTGGTCAAACAGGTGATTTAGCACCGGCTGATAAACGTGTATATGCGACTCGTGATGTAACAGCAACGGTTGATAATATTTCATTGATCACGGCCTCTATCTTATCTAAGAAATTAGCGGCAGGTTTAGATTCGTTAGTGATGGATGTTAAAGTGGGTTCTGGTGCATTCATGCCAACTTACGAAGCGTCTGAAGAGTTAGCAAAATCTATCGTAGCAGTTGCAAATGGTGCAGGTACTAAGACAACCGCATTGCTTACTGATATGAACCAAGTATTGGCATCAACTGCAGGTAACGCATTAGAAGTGCGTGAAGCGATTCGTTTCTTAACAGGTGAATACCGCAACCCTCGCTTATACGAAGTAACAATGGCGTTGTGTTCTGAAATGCTAGTGATTGCTAATTTAGCAAAAGATGAAAAAGAAGCACGAATTAAGCTACAAACTGTATTAGATAATGGTAAAGCAGCAGAATGTTTTGGTAAAATGGTCTTTGGTCTTGGCGGTCCAAGTGACATTATTGAAAATTATGACAACCACTTAGAAAGTGCACAAATTATTAAACCTGTATTTGCAGATAAAGCCGGTTTTGTTAATGCGATGGATACTCGTGATTTGGGTATGGCAGTGGTTGGTATGGGCGGTGGCCGTCGTGTTGCAACCGATACTATTGATTATGCGGTTGGTTTAAGTGATATGATCCGCCTTGGTCAAACTGCAGATACAGAACAACCATTAGCGATGATCCACGCGCGTAATGAAGAACAATGGCAGCAAGCCGCGGATGCTGTAAAAGCAGCAATCGTGATTAGTGATGAACAACCAGAAATGACTCCGGAAGTTTATCGCAAAATTCGCCCTGAAGATGTGTAAGGAAGAAAACATGAAACGTGCAATAATTTTAGTACTAGATTCATTTGGTATCGGTGCCGCAGGCGACGCTGAAAAATTTGGCGATGTCGGTTCAGACACCATGGGTCATATTGCTGAGCAGTGTGATAAAGGCCTAGCTGACAACAGCAACCGAAAAGGACCTTTAACTCTTCCAAACCTTTCTAAACTTGGTTTAGCGATGGCGGGTAAAGAATCAACAGGTCAATTTGCCGCTGGTTTAGACGCGAACGCAGAGATCATTGGTGCTTACGGTCATGCGGCTGAATTGTCTTCAGGTAAAGATACGCCTTCAGGTCACTGGGAAATCGCCGGTGTTCCAGTGTTGTTTGATTGGGGTTACTTTTCTGATAAAACAAACAGCTTCCCTAAAGAGCTGACTGATCGCATTCTTGCGCGTGCAAATCTTTCTGGTTACCTAGGTAACTGCCATGCATCAGGAACTCAAGTACTTGATGATTTGGGTGAAGAGCACATGAAAACAGGCATGCCTATTTTTTATACCTCTGCTGATTCAGTATTCCAAATTGCCTGTCATGAAGAGACATTTGGTTTAGATAATTTGCTAACGCTTTGTCAGATTGCTCGTGAAGAACTTGCTGATTACAACATTGGCCGTGTCATTGCGCGTCCATTTGTTGGTGAAGGCAAAGGTAAATTTGAGCGTACAGGTAATCGTCGTGATTTATCACTAGAGCCACCAGCAATAACGGTTCTGCAAAAATTAGTTGAAGAGAAAAACGGTCAAGTTCATTCAATTGGCAAGATCTCTGATATTTATGCTGGCTGTGGTATTACTAAAAAAACCAAAGCAACAGGCATTCCTGCGCTATTTGATGCGACGAAAGACGCGATTGAAACGGCGGGTGATAACACCATCGTATTTACTAACTTTGTCGATTTCGATTCAGCGTATGGCCATCGTCGTGACGTTGCTGGTTATGCTGCTGCGCTTGAATATTTTGATGGTCGTCTTCCAGAGATCATGAACATGCTAAAAGAAGATGACATTCTTATTCTAACGGCAGATCACGGTTGTGATCCAACATGGCCTGGTTCTGATCATACACGTGAACATATCCCTGTTATTGTTTATGGTCACAAGGTTCCTGCGGGTTCATTAGGACGCCGTGATACGTTTGCCGATATTGGTCAAACTTTAGCAGAGTATTTTGAAACCTCTGATATGGAATATGGAAAATCATTTCTGTAAAAAATAATAAGCAGTAGAGTTAGCTCTACTGCTTTTTTTCTATTTAAAAGTTAAAGAAAGGAATACAAATTATGGCTACTCCACATATTAATGCTGAAATGGGTGATTTTGCTGACGTTGTTCTAATGCCAGGAGACCCAATCCGTGCGAAATACATTGCAGAGACTTTTCTTGATGATGTAGTTCAAGTGTGTGACGTTCGTAATATGTTTGGCTACACTGGAACCTATAAAGGTCGTAAGATTTCGGTTATGGGGCATGGTATGGGGATCCCATCGTGCTCTATTTACATGACTGAATTAGTTAAAGATTTTGGCGTAAAAAAAGTGATCCGTGTAGGCAGCTGTGGTGCCGTAAACGATGGGATAAAACTGCGTGATGTTGTTATCGGTATGGGCGCATGTACTGATTCAAAAGTGAACCGCATCCGTTTTAAAGATCATGACTTTGCAGCGATTGCTGATTATGAAATGGTTCGTAACGCAGAGTTAGCAGCTCAAGCACGTGGTATCGATGTAAAAGTAGGTAACCTTTTCTCTGCTGAGTTGTTCTACACACCAGATCCAAGCATGTTTGATCTAATGGATAAATACGGCATTGTAGGCGTAGAGATGGAAGCCGCAGGCATGTACGGTGTGGCTGCTGAATACGGTGCAAAAGCATTAGCAATTTGTACAGTATCGGATCACATTAAGACCGGTGAGCAAACAACATCAGATGAGCGTGCAACGACGTTTGATGAAATGATGCTAATTGCACTAGATTCAGTATTGCTTGGCGACAAATAATACCGCTAAAGAAAACGTGTAGACATAAAAAAGGCGATGAGGGTAACTTCATCGCCTTTCTTTTTTATGATTTCCCACCGAATAAGGTAGTGATAGGTTCACTAGAGTTTTTTCGCTTTCGGAGTAGAGCCATAATTAACATACCAGAAATAAGGCTTATGGCTAGCATACTAAACATTAAGCGATCACTCTTACGGTAATGGTGATTCGCAAATCCAGTTAGTGTTGATTTCTCAAACGTAATTCTTAAAAAACCTAATAAATGACCATTTTTAACAATGGGTTCTATTAACTGCTGTCTTCCGATCCCATCAATTGACAGTGGTGTATTTAATCCTGTAATTTGAGATGCCGTAAGTGCATTATCACTTTTGGCTAAAATCCCACCTTCAGCATCATAAATAGTCGCATCAAAAACTAATGATTCTTTAGCTAAGTTATTCGTAAGTAATAACAGTCCTTCATGATTATCTTGTTTAATATTATCGACAGAGAAAAGGGCGGCTTGGCGAGTCATTGTCCGGCTCAAGTCTTGTAGTTGTTTATTTTGAATGACTTGGTTGCTGTCACTGATCACGGTACTGTTGATTAAAATAAAGTAACTGAAGGCCATAAGAGAAAGCAGCATCAGACCTTTAAAGACAAAATTTTGAGACAGCATTATTAGCACCAGAGAAATTAGAATGTCGGAATTATACCCAAATTAAAGAAAAATAGCAGTTTATGTCGTTTGACTCTTGCTCATCTGCTTAGCAATCGGTATTTTTGATAAAGGATTAGTAAGGATACGAATCATGGATAAGATAGCCCCATTTTTAATTAAGAAAAACATACCTCTGTTAACGCGTTTTTCATCGACGCTAGAAATAAGCCAACTTGATATTAAGCAGATAGGTTGGATAGTATATGGATACCATTTATCCCCAGAACATTTTCAAGATATCGACTTCTTTGTGGGTGATAATTCAAAAATTATAGCTACGTGGAAAGTGGGTCATTACGAAGTCGCAGCCATAGCAGGCACCATAACGCCTGAGCACAAAACAATACTAGATGCTTTAGAACTTGATTATGCGGAAGTAAAAGATATCCCTGATTTATCAAAACCGGGTGTTATCTTATTTGATATGGACTCTACGGCAATAGAAATTGAATGTATTGATGAAATCGCAAAACTTGCAGGTGTGGGAAAACAAGTTTCAGAAGTGACAGAGCGAGCAATGCAAGGTGAACTTGATTTTAAAGAGAGTTTAATCAAGCGGGTAGGAACATTAGCAGGAGCTGATGAATCTATACTGGCTAAAGTAAAGTCAGACCTTCCTTTTATGCCTGAAATTAAAGAGTTAGTTGCAACCATGCATAAGTATGGTTGGAAACCAGCGATCGCTTCAGGTGGTTTTACTTATTTCTCAGATTATCTAAAAGATGAATTGAACCTAATTCATTCTCAATCAAATCAACTTGAAATTATTGATGGAAAGCTTACCGGTAACGTTATTGGTGATATCGTAAGTGCAGAGACCAAAGCTGATATATTGATTGAATTAGCCGATAAATACGATATTGAAATGAGTAATACCGTCGCCGTTGGTGATGGGGCCAATGATCTGGTTATGATGGAGGCCGCAGGGTTAGGTATTGCCTATCATGCGAAGCCTAAGGTTCAGCAACAAGCTCAAGCAGCCATTCGTCATGCTGATTTAGGAGGGGTTGCCTGTATTCTATCTGCGTCTCTTCTACTTAATAAGAAACTGAGTTGGTAAAGTAAGACTTAATATAAAAGAAAAAGGGTTCACTGCTAGTGAACCCTTTTTTATATATCCTTTTAAATTTGTTAATTACATTTCATTCTGAATGGAGTCTGAATAAAATGTACATTCATGTCATAGGCTACGTCATTAAATGGACGCAATTTGGTTGAATATTATTCACCTTGTTTGATCGGACAGATACTAATTAACTTTATTAAAAATGAACCAACGTTTACTTACCCTAGCTCTAAGCGTATAAGCACTTCATCTGTGATATCGGCTATTTCTCCACAACCCACAATGCTTGAAAGTTCATCTTCTAAGGCCCTAGCGTAGTGGATCGCATATTGAGCTAATTGACTTAATTCTATTTCAGATGTCGTCGATAATGGATTTTTAACTGCAGTTGTTGTGACCCTTATCGCTAAAAATTCACCGTGTTCTTTCGCTTTTTTTATGAAGATTAAACGGTCATTATAAGATGAGAACTCTTGTAGCATGCGTGTGAATACTGATTTTATTTCCCCTTCTTTAATTACGACTGCAAGATAAATCTCATGGTGGTGAGATCGTTGGTTTGCAGGTGTTTTTAATGGATCAATCAGTAATTTTTGCACTCTTGATTTAAAAATAGGTTCAAGATTTAAGCTTTGTTCATCGCCTAAGTGCTGCCAAATTTTATTCAATCTATTGAGCGGGAAATTAACACCAATACATCGAGTTTTAATTTTGTGATTATCTCGTTCGATAAAAAATGGGGTTGTAGTCAGCTTAGTTAACAATAATTGATGCATTATTCTAAGCATATCCATTGATGGAAGTTGCTCATAATCCATTGGTAATCGCTCAATATTATGTTGGATTAAACGACCTAAGAACGCCTTACTCTTTTGTGTTTGTAAATTGTCTTCAATATGTAGTTGGATATTAAGGCCATCTGATGCCACTTTTAATACGTGATAACCAATGCGACTTAATGGGGTGTTCTTGTCTAGATTTTGTAAATCATTGAACGTTATTTTTACGTCTGATTTTTTAGTTAATAGTGCCGGTTTATCTAAACGAATAGATAAACCATTAGTTGAAATATCCAGTGTTCTTCCTGTTATTTCCCCTAAGCTAGGGTGAGATAACGTAATTAATGTTTGATAATTGAACCTTGGCTCTGCTCGGCGCGGGGCTGAATCAAAATATAATGCATGTGCCTGACAAAGTGGCGTCACAGGGTGGCGATATGGGTTTAGGGCTTTTGGCTCAAGGCTTGGCTTATCCGTTAATAGGTAATCTTTTTGTGTTTCTGGGAGATTGATTTCCGTTAAAATTCCCATGTGTGTCAACGTGGACAATACTTCTTCCATTTCAGGGGCCACGGTTAACAATCTTTCTTTATCCGCTTTTTCTAATTCAAATAGTGAAAGACGGATCACTTTCCAACTTTTTCTTTTTGCACCAATGTGCCAAAACAACTGACGTTCTTTTTGAGTGGCTTCTGATGACATCATTGAATAGAAAAGCTCTCTATCTTCATGATCGTGCTTAAAACTATAAAAATGCGTGCGACTGACTTTTAGTCCTGGTTTAGTTAAAAACTGCATCCGTTCTTTTTTAAAAAGATGATTAATGACGGGTTGATTTTTCTCATCATGCCAATGCTTCCAAAGAGGTTCATTGTGCTCAGTAATCACAGCGTACTTTAGGTTTTCACCAGAAAAGAATAATGGGATATTTGTGGTATGTTTTAAGAAGCAATGTTCATAGCCTTGAGTGCGAGCTCTTACGATTTGATCTTTTTGATCATGTTGAGTTCTGCGTTTGTTTTTATTTAATTTTTCATCAATGGCTGCGGCGATGACATCATGATTCGCTTCCATTTTTAAACGTAACCAGCGATAGCTATCATTCTCTTTACTGTCGTGAATGCCGAGAATACGATAAGGGAAGTCGCCATTAAGGTCTTTTATGCCTGTATCTTTAGCAAGGCAAGGGAAACTTACCTGGATAATTTGCCCTAAACCATACTCAAACGCGGTGGGTACTTTAATGCGAGCACCAGAAGAGGATAGATCACTACTTGTGCCATGAATATGGTTACCGTTGGGTAATAAAACGGAGACTTGAGTGGACATACGTAAACGATTTTCGCTACGAGTTAAATAGTGGCCAAAGCGAACTAATCTTGCTTTAAATAGGTTGGTGTCATTGTTTTCATCAACAGCAGCAATAAGTTCTTTGTTTTTATGTAGAACACGAAAGTTATTTCTTGTATTGGTTAGTGCGGCCCATACACCTTCAGTGTAGCTACCGTAACGCTCGATGGTTTTATGGTAGGTATTTATGGCAACATCATCTAGCCAATGAGTGTAACCATTTAATTCGTATTGATGGCATATCCCTTTAACTCGACCACGTAAGTCAATGTTCTTTTTGCAAGGCGCCATGATGCGCTTCAATTCAATCTTTACGATTAAATGAACTGAGGGGTGTTCATGTGCCATGACTTGGCTGCAAACCAATTCAAAATCAGGTTCGCCAAAGACTGGGATAAGTTGATCTACGTAGTTTTGATATTCTTCTTGCTGCATGATTTCTGGTACAGTAATAACAATCTAATGGGTTTATCGGCAGAATTGCTAAAATATTTAACATTATGAGTTAAATAGTAATACCCATCACTTTAATAATATTTATGTCGGTGATATATGGCAAAAGCAAAACGAGCCTACGTTTGTAATGATTGTGGAGCAGACTTTCCTCGTTGGCAAGGACAGTGTAGTGCTTGTGGGGCGTGGAATACGATAACAGAGGTAAGATTAGCCGCTTCTCCACAAGTCGCTCGAAATGAACGTTTGATTGGTTATGCTGGTTCTTCTTCTGCATCGGAAGTTCAAGCACTATCGAGTATCGATCTAACTGATGTTCCTCGCTTCAGTAGCAGCTTTAAAGAGTTTGACCGTGTTTTAGGCGGTGGAATTGTACCTGGCGCGGCCATTTTGATTGGTGGTAATCCGGGGGCTGGTAAATCAACATTATTATTGCAAACCATGTGTCGACTAGCGGCTGATATGTCAACGTTATATGTCACGGGTGAAGAGTCATTGCAACAAGTTGCCATGCGTGCATCACGTCTTGGTTTACCAAGAGATAATTTGAAAATGTTATCAGAGACGAGTATCGATAAAATTTGTCAAATTGCGGACAAAGAAAAACCTAAAATAATGGTTATTGATTCGATTCAAGTAATGCATGTTGATGATGTCCAATCATCCCCAGGCAGTGTGTCTCAAGTGAGAGAGTCTGCAACAATCTTAACTCGTTATGCTAAACAGAATAATGTCTCTATTTTCCTTGTTGGGCACGTAACAAAAGATGGAACTCTAGCGGGGCCCAAAGTATTAGAGCACATTGTCGATTGTTCAGTATTACTTGATGGCAGTGCCGACAGTCGATTTAGGACGTTACGTAGTCATAAAAACCGTTTTGGTGCAGTCAATGAACTCGGGGTTTTTGCAATGACAGGGCAGGGACTTAAAGAAGTCAGTAATCCTTCGGCTATTTTTTTATCTCGTGGTGAAGAGGAAACGTCAGGCAGTTCTGTGATGGTTATCTGGGAAGGTACTCGCCCTTTACTTGTTGAGATCCAAGCATTAGTTGATTATTCGCAATTATCAAATCCTCGACGAGTATCGGTAGGTTTAGATCAAAATCGATTATCAATGTTATTGGCTGTGCTGCATAAGCATGGTGGGTTACAAATGGCGGATCAAGATGTATTTGTGAACGTTGTTGGTGGTGTAAAGGTATCTGAAACCAGCGCTGACTTAGCATTAATAATGGCGTTACTATCGAGCTTTAAAGATCGCCCATTGCCAAAAGATGTGGTTGTTTTTGGTGAGGTAGGCCTTGCTGGTGAGATTCGTCCAGTACCTAGTGGTCAAGAGCGCCTTATGGAAGCGTATAAACATGGATTTAAACGTGCCATTGTCCCTGCTGCTAACATGCCTAAAGGAGGCATTGAAGGTATGCAAATTCATGGTGTAAAAAAATTATCAGAGGCAATTGATGCCTTTGATGAGTTATAATAAATAATAATTATGAATTTTCACTATTCTTTGTATTTGAAATTGTGTAAATTCGTCTATAATTTGCCATAGCAGAAAGTAAGCAGGGGCTAATTGGGCTAAATTCTATCCAAAAATAGAACAAAGCATATACCAATTGGCAGTTTATGTTATACTCTGCGCGCATTTTCTATCCTATTAATAGAGTAAAACAATGACTGATTTATCTAAATACAGAAATATTGGTATTTTCGCGCACGTTGATGCGGGTAAAACTACCACAACTGAACGTATCCTAAAACTTACTGGTCAGATCCACAAAACTGGTGAAGTACATGATGGCGAATCTACTACTGACTTCATGGAACAGGAAGCTGAGCGCGGAATTACTATCCAGTCAGCAGCTGTAAGTTGTTTCTGGAAAGATCACCGTTTTAACGTTATCGATACTCCTGGACACGTTGACTTCACAGTTGAAGTTTACCGTTCTCTTAAAGTACTTGACGGTGGTATCGGTGTATTCTGTGGTTCTGGTGGTGTTGAACCTCAATCAGAAACTAACTGGCGTTACGCGAACGAATCAGAAGTTGCACGTATCATCTTCGTTAACAAACTAGACCGTATGGGCGCTGACTTCTTCCGTGTTGTTAAGCAAACTGAAGACGTGCTAGGTGCTAACCCACTAGTTATGGTTTTACCAATCGGTATCGAAGAAGATTTCGTTGGTGTTGTTGACCTTCTAACTCGTCAAGCTTTCGTTTGGGATGACACTGGTCTTCCTGAAAACTACGAAATCACTGATATCCCAGCGGATATGGTTGATCAAGTAGAAGAATACCGTGAGATGCTAGTTGAGACTGCTGTAGAGCAAGACGACGACCTAATGGAAGCATACATGGAAGGCGAAGAGCCAACTATTGAGCAACTAAAAATGTGTATCCGTAAGGGTACTCGCACAATGGATTTCTTCCCTGCTTACTGTGGTTCTGCGTTTAAGAACAAAGGTATGCAACTAATCCTTGATGCTGTTGTTGATTACCTACCTTCTCCAACTGAAGTTGATCCTCAACCTCTAATGGATGAGAACGGCGAAGAAAATGGCGAGCACGCTATTGTTTCTGTTGATGAAACATTCAAAGCGCTAGCATTCAAAATCATGGATGACCGTTTTGGTGCCCTAACTTTCGTTCGTATTTACTCTGGTAAATTGAACAAAGGCGACACAATTCTTAACTCATTCACAGGTAAAACTGAGCGTGTTGGCCGTATGGTTGAGATGCAAGCGAATGACCGTAATGAATTAACTTACGCACAAGCTGGTGACATCATCGCTATCGTAGGTATGAAAAACGTGCAAACTGGTCACACTCTTTGTGATCCTAAGCATGCAGTAACACTTGAGCCAATGGTTTTCCCTGTACCAGTAATCTCAATCGCAGTAACGCCTAAAGATAAAGGCAGCACTGAGAAAATGGGTATTGCTATCGGTAAAATGGTTGCAGAAGATCCATCTTTCCAAGTTGAAACTGACGAAGAAACTGGCGAAACAATCCTTAAAGGTATGGGTGAACTTCACCTAGACATTAAAGTTGATATCCTTCGTCGTACATACGGTGTAGACCTTTCTGTTGGTCAGCCTCAAGTTGCTTACCGTGAAACTATTACTCAACTTGTTGAAGATAGCTACACGCATAAGAAACAATCTGGTGGTTCTGGTCAGTTCGGTAAGATCGACTACATCATGAAACCAGGCGAAGTTGGTTCAGGTTTTGCGTTTAAGTCTTCTGTTGTGGGCGGTAACGTTCCTAAAGAATTCTGGCCTGCAATCGAGAAAGGCTTCAAAGGCATGATGGATACTGGTGTTCTTGCTGGTTTCCCTGTTCTTGATGTTGAAATCGAACTTCTTGACGGTGGCTTCCACGCAGTCGATTCATCTGCAGTAGCATTTGAAATCGCAGCGAAAGGTGCATTCCGTCAATCTATGCCTAAAGCTGGTGCTCAACTTCTAGAACCAATCATGGCTGTAGACGTGTTCACTCCAGATGACCATGTTGGTGATGTAATCGGTGACCTTAACCGTCGTCGTGGCATGATCAAAGACCAAATGGCTGGCGTAACTGGTGTTCGTGTTAAAGCTGACATCCCTCTTTCAGAAATGTTTGGTTACATCGGCTCTCTACGTACAATGACTTCTGGTCGTGGTCAGTTCTCTATGGAGTTCTCACACTACGCACCTTGTCCAATGAACGTTGCTGAGAAAGTAATTGCTGATGTTAAAGAAGCTAACGCTAAGAAGTAATTCTGGCTAACGCTCTTTAATTAAAAAAGCCCCGCAAGTTTACTTGCGGGGCTTTTTGTTTTTAATCGATTGAATATTTAAGTTACGATTTATTCAGATTAATTTAATTTTTCTGCTTTTTCTTTATGACGTTGAAGTTTTAAATAGATATTCTCTACTCTAACTCGTGCCCATTCTGTTTTTCGTAAAAACTTTAAGCTCGACTTAATTGTTGGATCTGATTTAAAACAATTAATGTTAACCATGTGACTTAATTCTTCCCAACCGTAGTGTTCAACTAATTCTGTTAGGACTGCTTGTAGGGTTAAACCATGAAGCGGGTTATTTTGCTGTGTCATAATATCGCCATTTTTCTTGAATTAGGGTAAGTATAGCATTCACCCTTAAAGATATTCATAAAAAATGGGAGCATAAAGGCTCCCATTTGTATTTTAATAGCTAATTTCAACTAGCGTTTAAAGGTAACTTTTTCAGGCTTATCTAAAGTAATCGTTGTTAGTGCAGGCTGTGTTTCCGCAATAACATTACCTTGGCGAATAGAGTAACGCACAGGTACTTGGCGACGCAGTGCGTCAAAACCATTTTCTGCCGGTAAAATAATTAAGTTACCAGGCTTACCTTCTTCAATCCCATAGCGATCTTGAATATTTAGAGTTCTTGCTGATTTGTAGCTAATTAGGTCAAGACCTTGGTTAATTTGTTCATAACCCATGATTTGACATACATGCAGACCCATATGCAGTACTTGTAGCATATTCGCAGTACCTAGTGGGTACCATGGGTCAAACACATCATCATGACCAAAGCATACATTAATATCGCTTGCTAGCATCTCTTTCACACGGGTAATACCGCGACGCTTAGGGTAGTCATCAAAACGACCTTGCAAATGAATGTTTACTAATGGATTAGCAACAAAGTTGATGCCTGACATTTTTAATAGACGGAATAAACGAGAAGCATATGCCCCATTATAAGAGTGCATTGCCGTCGTATGGCTCGCTGTTACCTTTTCACCCATATTAAATTTATGAGCTAATGCAGCTAAGGTTTCTATAAAGCGAGATTGTTCATCATCAATTTCATCACAATGGACGTCAATTAAGCGGTCATATTTTTGTGCTAGTTCAAAAACGTAATGTAATGACTCAACCCCATATTCACGAGTAAATTCAAAGTGAGGAATTGCACCAATAACATCAGCACCAAGCTGAACTGCTTCTTCTAATAACTCTTTACCATTTGGGTAAGAAAGAATGCCTTCTTGAGGAAAGGCGACGATTTGGATATCAACCCACTCTTTCATCTCTTCTTTTACTTCAAGCATTGCTTTTAGTGCGATTAATGTTGGGTCAGACACATCTACATGGGTACGAACGTGTTGAATACCATTCGCGATTTGCCATTTTAGTGTTTGTTTTGCTCGGCTTTTAACGTCTTCAATAGTTAGAAGTTTTTTACGTTCAGACCAACGCTCAATGCCTTCAAAAAGAGTGCCAGAGATATTCCAGCTTGGCTCACCAGCAGTTTGAGTTGTATCTAAATGAACGTGAGGTTCACAGAATGGAGCGTTTGCTAACCCACCTTCGGCATCTAAAATGTCACCAGAAAAAGAAAGTTCCTCTTCATTTGAAGCGATTTTTTTGAATTGACCATCTTGGATCAAGATTTGAAAAAAACCTTCTTGATCTCGTAATGCCACATTTTTAATTAATAAATTAGTCATAAGAATTCTTCTATGCAGCTTCTGTTTTAGATGCTTTTTCTTTGTTTAAAAGAGGGTTAAGTAGTAGATAACTTAGTGCGCCACCAAAAACGGCGTTTACAGGAACAACACCAGGTAGGAAATTACCAGCGGCAACACCAATAGCAACAGCGATTATACCTGCCCAGTTAATCGTTTGAAATTTTGCGTTTTCAAAATCCATGTAACGCTTACGATTCATAAAGAAGTCAGCGATGATAACCCCTCCAATTGGTGGGATAGCTATTGATAGGAAAGTTAACCAGCCAACAAAGTTATTATATAACCATAATGCGCAAACAGTACCAATTAAACCATTAAGCATTGAAATATACTTACTTGGTAAGCCTGTGATATTTGAGAAGCCAAGGCCTGATGCATAAAGGGCATTATCGTTAGTCGTCCAGATATTTAAACCTAAAACGATGATTGCTGGGATCAGTAGGCCTTGAGCTATCATCACTTCCGAAATATCAGATTGACCAGTAGCGGCTGCACCAGCAGCACCAAAGATGAACATTAATGAGTTACCGATAAAGAAGGCAATCATGGTGATAGCAACTGCTCCCATCGGTTTTTTACCAAATCGAACAAAATCAGCGGTTAGTGTTCCTGCACTAATGAATGAACCAACAACCATAGCGAGAGCAACGGAAAAATCCATTGGTTCTGTCGGTTGAATGTTTTGAAGCTCAGTAATACCACCGACGCTATCAACGGCTGTTAATACGGAGTAACCACCAAGAATTGCAATGGCAGGTACCGCTATCATAGAAAGAGCCATTAACGCTGAGATACCAAAATAAACTGTAACCGTCATTAATAGACCTGAGATTACGATTAATGCGTTGGTATCAATGCCTGTCGCTTTGTGGACGGGGATAGCGAACATTGCAACACCGACGCCAAACCAACCGATTTGCGTACCACCAAGAAGTAAAGAGGGGATCCAAGAGCCTTTAGAGCCAAAAGAGAAGCGAGCAAGGAGGTGAGTTGAGAGACCAGTAGAAGCGCCGATATAGCCAAGAAATGAAGTGTAAATGCCGAGAATTAGATTACCAATGAGGACTGCGAGGAAGAAATCATCAAAAGAAAGACCGGTTCCAAGTGATCCTCCTGTCCACATACTGGCAGAGAAAAAGGTGAGCCCAAGCATAACTAAGGTAAGTGAAATAACGCCTTTTCTTGCGGATTTAGGGACAGGACCTAAACTGAAATCATTATCATGAGACATGTGAAACTCCGTTTTTCTGAATGTTTTTTGGTCAGTATTTTGATAAACGGACGGGAGTTTAATTGGATTAACAATAATGTCAATAACTGTAAGTTGAATGTGTTTTGAATAAGTCGTTTCTTTTATTGTAAGTATTTGATTTTTGTTGGTTTTATTTCTTATTGTTTATTATTTTTATTTCATAACAAACGGTTGCTTTGTTTATTGTGTCTTATAAATTGCCTTTTAATGCTCAATTTCACATTAGATTGGTTTATTTGTTTAAATTAAGGTTTTTTTGGTCTTTTTTTTTATTTGTTATTATCTAAGTGATTGGATCGTATGTTTATTTAATTATTTTTAAGATAAAAAGGCAGTAAGGTGCTAGTTATAGCCTCTTGCTGCCTTTTTTATGATTAGATCTGTTTTATTTAATGTTATTTGTGATTTTTTATCACTTATTCCCAGATTACTTTTTTATCTTTTGGCCATTTAGAGGCAAATTCATGGTATTTTTTCTCTAAAATATGACGCTTTATTTTTAATGTGGGCGTTAAAATACCATTCTCAATGCTCCAAGCGTCTTTGATCATTAATATACCTTTTAGCTTTTCATGAGACTCTAAACCGCTATTGATGGTTTCTAGATTTTTAAGTGCAGTTCGTTCATAGCGAGCTTGATCAAAATTAGTGTACGAATGAGGAACGGCGAGCAAGATAGGACCAGGAAGACCTGATCCAATAAGGCACATCATTTCTAAATTACTTAAGTCAAAAATGCGTTTCTCAATGGGTACAGGAGCAACAAATTTCCCTTTTGCTGTTTTAAATGTGTCTTTTTTACGGCCTTGAATAGTTAGGAAACCTTCGGCGTCTATAGAGCCAATATCCCCTGTATATAACCATCCTTCGTTATTAAAACTTTCAGCAGTGGCTTCGTCATTTTTATAGTAACCAGCAAAAAGACCATCACCTCGGACTAATATTTCTTCATCTTCAGCTATTTTTAATTCAACACCGGGTCCAGCAGAACCTACTGTCCCCACTTTATCTGAACGATAAGGGTGGTTTAGTGTGCTATAAGCAAAGGTTTCTGTCATCCCCCACGCTTCGGTAATATTTAAACCGATACTTTCATACCATTTTAATAGTCCTGCGGACACAGGTGCAGAGCCACAACCTAGAACACGAGCTTTATCTAAGCCTAAACCATCCGCCAACTTACGTTGAATTAAGCCGCTAACAAATGGGATTTTGAGTAATATATTGAGTTTTTTCTGAGGTAATTTATCTTGAATTCGTTGTTGGAAGACTGTCCATAATCGAGGGACGGATATAAATAAAGTAGGGCGGTGCATTTTTACATCATCTATAAAGGTATCTAAGGATTCAGGAAAGGCCGTTTGAATACCTCCGAAAAATGCAGAACCTAAGATGTATACACGCTCTGTAATATGAGCGAGAGGTAAGTAGGAAAATAAACGATCATCAGGTTGCATCCCAATATGATTAACTAAATGCTTGGACGAACGACTAAAGCCACCAAAGGTTAACATTGCTCCTTTTGGTAATCCTGATGTACCAGAGGTATATACAATAGACATTAATGTATTGTCGTTATGGTCAGGTCGAAATTCAGAAGGTGGATTATTTTGGATTAATTGTTCAAATTGATACTGACACGAGGCTGCGGAATCATAATCAAAAGCAATAGTAGAAAGTTGAGGCAGATTTTTTATCGCTTCTGCTGTCGCTTCATTATTGTCGAGTTTCCCTACAATGAGTGCCTTACTTCCACTGTGAGTTAGACAATGTTCTATCGTATCAAGACCTGCCGTTGGAAAAATAGGAACACTGACAAAATCACCAAGCATTAACGCTAAATCAGTAATAAACCATTCTGCACAATTTTTAGAGATTAGCGCGACTTTGTCTTTTGGTTGTATACCTAACTGCTGTAATGATGTAACTAAGCGTAACGCTTTATCTACGACTTCTGAGAAAGTGTAGTCAACAAAGTGTCGCTCTTTTATTTGACGAAGAAAAATAGCATTTGGTTTTTTCTCAGCCCATTCAAGCAGTGCTTCATGAGGGAGTTGAGGGTTCGTATTATGATCGAATAATGATTGGCTCATAGCGGCATCCTGCAATTTATTGTTCTTATTTATTGTTAAGATTATGTTAATTAAAAAGCCTTTTGAGTAAATAGTCAAATTCAGTTAAAAATAATGAGAGGTGATTTATTGTGATAGAACTAATTTATGAATACTTAGATTGTTCTATAAATAAGATAGGAAAGAATAAAGAAAAGAAAAGAATGAGTGTAAAAAAAGGCAATAACATGACGTTATTGCCTTAATTAAAGTAATAGTTAATAAACTATAAAAGTGCCTTTAGGCGATACAGTTCTTCTAGTGCTTGGCGTGGTGATAAATCATCAGGGTTAACTTTCGCTAACGCTTCTTCTACTTCACTAGGTTCAGGAATAAGAGATAATTGATGTTCTTGTTTCACTTGAGTATTAGTCAGAGGTTGATTTTTAGGTTGACTGCTTTCAAGTTGTTGAAGTTTTTGTTTTGCTTTTTTTATTACCGTTTTTGGAACGCCCGCAAGGGAGGCGACAGCAAGACCGTAAGATTTATTGGCTGCACCATCTTGAACTGCGTGCATAAAGGCAATTTCATCACCATGTTCTACCGCGTCTAAATGTACATTGGCTAAACCGTTAAATAGGTTTGGTAACTCAGTTAATTCAAAGTAGTGGGTAGCAAATAGTGTCATTGCGTTAATTTTTGTCGCTAGCCATTCAGCACTAGCCCAAGCGAGGGATAGACCATCATAAGTACTTGTACCACGACCAATTTCATCCATAAGGACTAAGCTGTATTTAGTGGCATTGTGTAAGATATTTGCCGTCTCAGTCATTTCAACCATGAAAGTCGAACGACCTGATGCTAAATCGTCAGATGCCCCAATACGAGTAAATATCCGATCTAATAGGCCAATTTTTGCTGAATCAGCGGGAACATAACAACCAACATGCGCCATTAAAGCGATCAATGCGGTTTGGCGCATGTAGGTTGATTTACCACCCATGTTTGGCCCGGTAATGATCAACATTTTTCGGTTATCATTTAAATTGATTGGGTTGGCAATAAACGGGTTACTCATCACTTGTTCAACAACAGGATGGCGACCACCTTCAATGTTCATTCCTATCTCTGATGATAAGGTAGGGCGGCAATAATTTAAGGTATCAGCACGCTCAGCAAGATTACTTAGAACATCGAGTTCAGAAATAGCGTTCGCCATTAACTGAAGCTGCTCTAAATGTGGGATAAGTTGATCAAACAATTCTTCCCACAGTCTCTTTTCTATCGCTAGAGCTTTTGATTTTGAGCTTAGCACTTTATCTTCATGCTCTTTAAGCTCTGGAATAATGTAACGCTCTGCATTTTTCAATGTTTGACGACGAACATAGTGAGCTGGCGCTTTGTGACTTTGACCTTTACTGATCTGAATATAAAAACCATGAACGTTGTTATAGCCGACTTTTAGGGTATCAATATCATGGCGTTCACGTTCTTCTTTTTCTAATTTGTCTAAGAATTGCGCAGCTCCATTAGCGAGATCTCGCCATTGGTCTAATTCTTCATTATAACCATCAGCTAAGACGCCACCGTCACGAATAACAACAGGCGGGTTTTCTTTCACTGCACGTTCTAATAGTTCACAAATGGAGTCAATAGGCTGTGCAAGTGAAGCAAGCTCTAATAGATGGTCCTGTTTAAATTCTTTTGTGCTTTGTGCTAATTCAGGTAATTGCTGTAATGCGTTACGTAAGCGAGCTAAGTCTCTTGGGCGAGCCGAGCGTAATGCTAATCGAGCAAGGATCCGCTCTACATCACCAATCTGTTTTAATTGTGGGTCAAGCTCTGTGAATAGACCACTTTCTTTTAATTCTCCAATCGCATCAAGACGCTGGTTTAAAACTTGATGAGTTCGAATTGGTTGATGTAACCAACGTTTTAAAAGACGACTACCCATTGCGGTTGATGTGTGATCGAGTACTTCTGATAACGTATGATTAAAGCCACCCGCTAAGTTTTGTGTGATCTCTAAATTTCGACGCGTTGCGGCATCTAAGATCACCGAGTCATCTTGATGATCCATCACAATAGAGCGAATGTGAGGTAAGGTTGTACGTTGTGTGTCTTTTACATATTGAATAAGACAACCAGCCGCGCATAAACCAAATTCTGCTTTTTCTACGCCAAAACCAATTAGGTCACGTGTACCAAATTGTTGGTTCAATTGTTGTTTAGCGGTTTCTAATTCAAATTCCCATACTGGGCGACGACGATTGCCACTGCGTTTCTCTAATAGATGAACGGGTTCAAAATCTTCACTAAACAAAAGCTCTGTAGGGGAGGTGCGTTGTAACTCAGCTAACATTGCTTCTTCAGTGCTTGGTTCTGAGACTTTGAATCGACCAGAAGTAATGTCTAATGTAGCGTAACCAAATTTACCTTTATGATGAAAAATAGCCGCAATTAGGTTATCAAAGCGTTCAGGAAGAAGGGCTTCATCCGTTACTGTTCCTGGAGTGACAATACGAACAACTTTACGCTCTACAGGACCTTTACTTGTTGCGGGATCGCCAATTTGCTCACAGATAGCAACTGATTCGCCTTGTTGAACTAATTTGGCTAAGTAACCCTCAACGGCATGGTAAGGGAGACCGGCCATTGGGATTGGTTCACCGGCAGAAGAACCTCGTTTAGTTAACGATATCTCAAGCAGTTGGGACGCTCGTTTGGCATCATCATAGAAAAGCTCATAAAAGTCGCCCATACGATAAAACAGTAAGATATCCGGGTTTTCAGATTTTAAACGCAAGTACTGTTGCATCATTGGGGTGTGTTTTTCAGTTGATTTTATTGCCACAACGAGACCTAATAGATGGAGAGAATATTTGCCGTTAAGAATACGTGAATCAAGACGGCAATCAAAGATAGAATGAATAAAATTCGAATCAAGATGGAAAGAATCTAATGGATATGACAAAAAATGCTCAACTCGCGCAAGAAGTTGGTGAGTTATTAATGCAGCAGGGCAAAATGATGGCTTGTTCAGAATCTTGTACTGGTGGTGGTGTCGCTTTTTGTGCGACAGAAAATGCAGGCAGTTCAGCATGGTTTGAAAGAGGTTTTGTTACTTATAGTAACCAAGCCAAACAAGACTCTTTAGGTGTTGATTTTGATATCTTGCAGAGTTTTGGTGCGGTAAGTGAGGAAGTAGTAAAAGAGATGGCTGTAGGCACTCTTGCGAATAGTAATGCCGATATTAGCGTATCAATTAGTGGTATTGCAGGACCCGGTGGAGCAACAGAAGATAAACCGGTAGGAACAGTATGTTTTGGCTTTGCTGATAAGAGTGATTGGCACCAAGAAACCACTGTGTATTTTACTGGTGGGCGTAGTGAAATAAGACAAAGTGCGATTGAATATGCATTTCTCACAATAAAGAATAGGTTGGAGAGTGTAGTTAATTCAAATGGTTAGTTTTTTTTGTAGTGACGTACATTCGAAAAAATAAGAAAAAACATCACTACCCTATAGACACTGTATGAATAGACAGTATACTACTGGTTATTAACTGATTAGCTATCTAGAGTTCTGGAGAATCAAATGGACGATAACAAGAAAAAAGCACTGGCCGCAGCATTAGGTCAAATTGAAAAACAATTTGGTAAAGGTTCAATCATGAAGTTGGGCGATAACCGCACAATGGATGTTGAAACTGTGTCTACTGGTTCTTTATCTCTTGATATTGCTCTAGGTGCTGGCGGTTTACCAATGGGACGTATCGTTGAAATTTACGGTCCTGAATCATCAGGTAAAACGACACTAACTTTGGAAGCGATTGCTCAAGCACAAAAAGCAGGAAAAACCTGTGCATTTATCGATGCTGAGCATGCTCTAGATCCTATTTACGCTCAAAAACTGGGTGTCGATATTGACCAACTATTATGTTCTCAACCAGATACTGGCGAGCAAGCATTAGAAATCGTTGATGCATTAGCTCGTTCTGGTGCTGTTGATGTCATTGTTGTCGATTCAGTTGCTGCACTAACGCCAAAAGCTGAGATTGAAGGTGAAATGGGCGATAGCCACATGGGTCTTCAAGCTCGTATGCTATCTCAAGCAATGCGTAAGCTCACGGGTAACCTAAAACAATCGAACTGTATGTGTATCTTCATTAACCAAATTCGTATGAAGATTGGTGTGATGTTTGGTAACCCAGAAACAACAACGGGTGGTAATGCACTTAAGTTTTACGCTTCAGTTCGTCTTGATATCCGTCGTACTGGCGCAGTAAAAGATGGCGATGAAGTCGTTGGTAACGAAACCCGTATTAAAGTTGTAAAAAACAAAATTGCTGCACCATTTAAGCAAGCTGAAACTCAAATATTATACGGTAAAGGTTTTAACCGCGAAGGTGAGTTGATTGACTTAGGTGTTAAACATAAGCTCGTAGACAAAGCTGGCGCTTGGTATAGCTACAATGGCGATAAGATCGGCCAAGGTAAAGCTAACGCATCTAAATTTATGCGCGAAAATCCAGAAATCGGCGCTGAATTGGATAAGAAACTACGCGAAATGTTATTAACGCCAACTGAAAATAAACCTGAAGTTGAGAATGAAATTGAAGAAGAAAACGAAGAGTTTTAATTCATTCGATTTTAATTAAAATAGCAGAAAGCCAAACCGTTGAGTTTGGCTTTTTTTTGTCTATAAAAAGAGACGCTACCTACCAAAAATAGAATTCTTTCTGTTTCCTCCTTTGATCGTTGCCGCTATCTATATTTCACTTTCATTTGCGTATACAATATCCGAAATTCTGTCTTAAAAACACTGCTTGGCTTAACTGAGTACAAGGGTGAGTTAAACTACGATTCAATCAGGAATATCCACATGTATATGAGCACTGACGAGATCCGCCGTGCGTTTCTTGCTTTTTTTGAAAGCAAAGGACACCAAATTGTTGAGAGTTCTTCTCTAGTTCCAGCAAATGATCCAACTCTTCTATTCACGAATGCCGGTATGAACCAATTTAAGGATTGCTTCCTTGGTTCAGAAAAGCGTAGCTACACTCGTGCGACGACTTCTCAACGTTGTGTTCGTGCTGGTGGTAAGCATAATGATTTAGAAAATGTAGGCTTTACTGCTCGCCATCATACTTTCTTTGAAATGCTTGGTAACTTCAGCTTTGGCGACTACTTTAAGCAAGATGCAATCAAATACGCATGGGAATTCCTGACTGAGCGTCTAGAGCTTCCTGCTGATCGTCTATTAGTGACTATTTATGAAACTGATGATGAAGCGTTTGAAATCTGGAATAAAGAAATGGGTATTCCAGCAGATCGCATCGTTCGCATCGGTGATAACAAAGGCGCACCTTATGCATCAGATAACTTCTGGCAAATGGGTGATACCGGTCCTTGTGGTCCATGTACTGAGATTTTCTATGATCACGGTGAGCACATTTGGGGCGGCCGTCCAGGTACACCAGAAGAAGATGGCGACCGTTTTATTGAAATTTGGAACAACGTTTTCATGCAATTCAACCGTCAAGCAGATGGCACAATGGAACCACTTCCTAAGCCATCAGTAGATACAGGTATGGGCATTGAACGTATTGCAGCTATCATGCAAGGCGTGCACTCAAACTATGAAATTGATATCTTCCAAACACTAATTAAAGAAACAGCAAAAGTGGTTGGTTATGATGATCTTTCAAACCAATCTTTACGTGTAGTTGCTGACCATATCCGTTCTTGTTCTTACTTAATCGTTGATGGTGTTATGCCGTCAAACGAAGGCCGTGGTTATGTATTACGTCGTATTATTCGTCGTGCAGTACGTCACGGGAATAAATTAGGCGCTAAAGGATCTTACTTCTATAAATTAGTTGGTCCATTAGCTGAAATCATGGGTACCGCTGGCGAAGAGCTTAAAAAGCAACAAGCACTAGTGGAAAAAGTACTTAAGATTGAAGAAGAAAACTTTGTTCGTACGCTTGAGCGCGGCATGGTAATTCTGAACGAAGCGTTAGATAACCTAGAAGGCACAGTTCTTGACGGTGAAACCGTATTTAAGCTTTATGATACTTACGGTTTCCCAGCAGATTTAACGAACGATGTTGCTCGTGAGCGTGAATTAACTATCGATGAAGATGGTTTTGAAAAAGCGATGGAAGAGCAACGTCAACGAGCTCGTGAAGCGGGTCAATTTGGTACTGATTATAATGCAGTGATCAAAGTTGAATCAGAAACAGAGTTTCATGGTTATAACTCAACTGAAGCAAAAGCAACAGTCTTAGAGATTTTCCGTGAAGGCGAAGCTGTTGAAGCTCTTTCTGCAGGCGATGACGCGATTCTAATTTTAGATGTGACTCCATTCTATGCTGAATCAGGTGGCCAATCTGGCGATGCTGGTATTATCACGGTAGAAGCGGGTAAATTTGTTGTCACTGATACTCAAAAAGTAGGCAATGCAATTGGTCACCACGGTAAGTTAGTTGAAGGTGTGTTATCAACTGCCGATAGTGCAATGGCTCAAGTTGATCAAGAGCGTCGTACTGCGATTACTCTAAATCACTCAGCGACGCATTTATTGCACGCAGCACTTCGTGAAGTGTTAGGTGAACACGTAACGCAAAAAGGGTCATTAGTTAAAGCGGAAAGCTTACGTTTTGATTTCTCTAACCTTGAAGGTGTTAAAGCTGAAGAGCTACGTAAAGTTGAACGTATTGTTAACCAACAAATTCGTTTAAACCATGAGATTGAAACAAACTTGATGGACATTGATGCCGCGAAAGAAAAAGGCGCAATGGCTCTATTTGGTGAAAAATACGACGATGAAGTTCGTGTTCTTTCTATGGGTCGATTCTCTACTGAACTATGTGGTGGTATTCACGCATCAAGCACCGGTGATATTGGTTTATTTAAAATCACTTCAGAAGGTGGTATTGCAGCGGGTATTCGTCGTATTGAAGCGGTTACCGGTGAAGCAGCATTAGATGCAATTGAAGCTCAACAGAAAGCGGCAGATAAAAAGCTGAGTGAAGCGGCATCAAAGGCTAAGCAACTTGAAAAAGAGATTCAATTACTTCAAGAAAAAATAGCGACTGCAGAAAGTGCAAATATCATGGGTAAATTGCAAGAAATTGCAGGTACTAAAGTGTTAATTGCTGCTCTAAATGATGCAGATAGCAAAAATTTACGCACAATGGTTGATAATGCTAAAAACCAAATTGGCAGCGGTGTTGTTCTATTAGCTAATGTTTCCGATGGTAAAGTAAGCTTGATTGCTGGTGTAACTAAAGATCTTATTGGTCAAGTTAAGGCTGGTGAATTGGTGAATATGGTTGCACAACAAGTTGGTGGTAAAGGTGGCGGTCGTCCTGATATGGCTCAAGCTGGCGGTACTGATGCGAATGCATTACCTGCAGCGCTTGCTTCTGTTGAAGCTTGGCTAACTGAGCGTCTGTAATAGGTCGTATCAGTGGCATTAATCGTACAAAAATACGGTGGTACATCAGTTGGATCCGTTGAACGGATCCAATCTGTTTCTGAGCGTATCATCTCAACGCAGCAACAAGGGCATGATGTCGTTGTTGCTGTTTCTGCTATGGCAGGTGAAACTAATCGTTTAATGAATTTGGCTACTCAAATGAGTGAGGTTCCAGAACCTCGAGAATTGGATATGCTACTTTCTGCCGGTGAACAAGTTTCTATTGCTTTATTAGCTATGTCTCTAATCCAAAAGGGCATCAAGGCAATTTCATTAACGGCTGATCAGGCTGGAATCCAAACAAATAGCGTATTTAATGACGCAACGATTGAGCATATTCAAACTGATTTAATCACGCAGTGGTTAAGTAAAGGGTATGTGGTGATAGTTGCAGGATTCCAAGGGCGTGATGCGGTTGGTAATATTACTACATTAGGTCGAGGTGGGTCTGATACTACTGCAGTAGCTTTAGCTGCTGCATTAAATGCAGATGAATGCCAAATTTTTACGGATGTAGATGGTGTTTATTCTTCAGATCCTCGTTTTGTATCGAATACGCGCCGTTTAAAAGAAGTGTCTTTTTCGGATATGCATATATTAGCAAAATCTGGAGCAAAGGTTCTTCAAGAGCATTCTGTCATTCATGCTTGGAATTCATCGGTAACACTAAGAGTATTATCTTCTTTTGAAGATGGTGAAGGGACGCTTATTTGTGAGAGTCCGAAAGACGTTTTAGGTGTTACTGGTTTAGCTTTAGAGCAGGACCTTTCTCTTGTTGAATGCGAAGGCATTTCGATTAAAGAACAGAAAGAGCTTTATAAACAATATAAAGTGTTAGCTGAAAGGGGCGATTGTTTTCAAATTGTTGTGCCAAAAGCAAATATTTTACAATTGAAACTGGCATTTAATACAAAAATACGCAATATTAGTAGCTTATCAATTCTGACGTTAGTCGGAGATAATGTTGAAGGGATGGCAGAATCTGCTTGCAATCAACTAGTGGCTAATAGTGTTGATATTTATCAATATGATATAGAGCCTAAAAGTGTGTCAGTTATCGTGAATCAAGCTGATTTACAACGAGCGGCAGAAATTTTACATAAAACGTTTGTTATTACAGAGCAATCACAAGATAATAACCTTATGATCGCTGTTTCTTGAGCAGAGACGTTTATGAAAATAAGCGATAACCGACAATACATACATTTATTATAATACTGAGATAACTCAAGGAGCATTCGAATGCTAATTTTGACTCGCCGTGTAGGTGAAACTTTAATGATTGGTGACGAAGTAACAGTTACTGTACTAGGCGTTAAAGGCAACCAAGTACGTATTGGTGTTAATGCACCGAAAGAAGTATCTGTACACCGTGAAGAGATTTACATGCGCATTCAAGCGGAAAAAGGAACACCTGTAGCTTCACAAGGTGACTTTTAATTCGTATGAATTAGGCTGACATTGTCAGCCTTGTTTTATTTTACCTATTTAGATTAGATAAAATAAACAGTAAATATAGGCATAAGCTACGTATAACGTTCTATTTTTGCTCATTTTGGTTGTTTCGTAGGCTGTTGAACAAAAAGCGTTATTTTTTACTTAAAAAGTCATTGACATATTTTTGGTAAACCGTAATATGTGCCTCCTCAAGACGGTGAGGTGGCCGAGAGGCTGAAGGCGCTCCCCTGCTAAGGGAGTATGCGGTTTATAGCCGCATCGAGGGTTCGAATCCCTCCTTCACCGCCATTATTGATTCCTGTTGATCTTTATGGTCAGCAAGAATAAAAAAGAATTATTGTGCGCTAGTAGCTCAGCTGGATAGAGTACTTGGCTACGAACCAGGCGGTCGGAGGTTCGAATCCTTCCTGGCGCACCATTCTTTTTATTGGTAATTCGTACCTACCAATAATAATCATTTTGCAAATGATTAAACAGAGTTCCAAAAAAAACGGTGAGGTGGCCGAGAGGCTGAAGGCGCTCCCCTGCTAAGGGAGTATGTGGTTTATAGCCGCATCGAGGGTTCGAATCCCTCCTTCACCACCATATTTAGTTGTGTTGATTTGTATAATCAACATGATGAAAAGAATTATTGTGCGCTAGTAGCTCAGCTGGATAGAGTACTTGGCTACGAACCAGGCGGTCGGAGGTTCGAATCCTTCCTGGCGCACCATTATTTACTGTCGTGACAATTTATCTAGAGGATAAGTTGGTGCGATAGACAATCAGAATTTATTGTGCGCTAGTAGCTCAGCTGGATAGAGTACTTGGCTACGAACCAGGCGGTCGGAGGTTCGAATCCTTCCTGGCGCACCATTTTTTCTTTTTGTAACTGTTTATTGGTTACAATAGTTAGTTACAAAGACAATTAGAATTACTGTGCGCTAGTAGCTCAGCTGGATAGAGTACTTGGCTACGAACCAGGCGGTCGGAGGTTCGAATCCTTCCTGGCGCACCATTCTTTAGAAGAACCCGATCTTTATGGTCGGGTTTTTTTATGCCTATAGAAAATTAAGTTAACCAATTGATAATATTATTAAGAAATATTAATTTAAGGTTATTATTGGGTAATTTGATTGTAATCAGTTTGCTTCAAGGTGAATAGTGGCAGTGTATGGATATATCTCGCCATAAAACACTTTTTTTAATAAAGTGTGATCGTTTCGCATTTGACAAATACATTGATGTCGAGATAATCATTCTTTCTTTTTAGAATAAAAGAACATAATTTGTTAGTAAGTTACATACTAAATTTTACATTGTCACTATCATCAAAAAAGGAATAAAAGATGACAGACATTGGAAGTCTACTAGGGGAAGCTGCAACGTTAATGCTAACTGGCATGAGCGTCGTATTCATATTCCTTACCATTCTTGTCTACCTCGTTCAGCTTATGTCTAAGCTATTGCCCGTGGAGTTACCTCCGAAGCAAGCATTAGCGATTCAAAAAGCTCAGAATCCCGATCAAACAACAGTCCAGCCTCAAATTATTGCTGCGATCTCTGCTGCGGTTAAATTACACCGTCAAAAGAATCGATAAACTGTTTTAGGAAAATTATTACAAGGAGTTTGTAAGTATGTCTAAACCACTTTCTATCACTGATGTGGTACTTCGTGACGCTCATCAATCATTATTCGCCACTCGTATGCGCGTTGAAGACATGCTGCCTATAGCAGAGCAGCTTGATAAAATTGGCTATTGGTCATTAGAGACTTGGGGTGGAGCAACATTTGATGCATGCATTCGCTATCTAGGTGAAGATCCGTGGGAGCGCTTGCGTCTATTAAAGAAAGCGATGCCAAATACACCGATGCAAATGTTATTACGTGGCCAAAATCTTTTAGGTTATCGCCATTACGCAGATGATGTGGTTGAAAAGTTTGTAGAGCGAGCGCATGCAAATGGTATGGACGTTTTCCGTATTTTTGATGCCATGAATGATGTGAGAAACTTTCAAACAGCAGTAAAAGCTACGATAGATGTCGGTGCTCATGCTCAAGGGACACTTTCTTACACAACAAGCCCAGTGCATAATTCAGATACATGGGTTGATCTTGCGAAGCGCCTTGAAGATCTAGGTTGTCATTCTTTATGTATCAAAGATATGTCTGGCTTGCTTAAACCCTATGAAGCTGAAGAATTAATTACACGAATTAAAGCATCATGTGATGTACCTCTTGCTTTACATAGCCACGCAACAACTGGTTTATCTACCGCTACAGCCTTAAAAGCGGCAGAAGCAGGCATTGATATTTTAGATACATCAATCTCTTCTATGAGCCAAACTTACGGACATACACCGACAGAAACTGTCGTGGCAATGCTCGAAGGTACAGGTCGTGATACCAATCTTAACCTTGAACAATTAGATCCTATCGCGGCCTACTTCCGTGAAGTTCGTAAAAAATATGCGAAATTTGAAGGTCAGATGAAAGGGGTTGATTCACGAATCCTGATTGCTCAGGTTCCTGGTGGAATGTTAACTAATATGGAAAGCCAACTTAAAGAGCAGGGTGCTGCTGATAGGATGGATGAAGTATTACTCGAGATACCTAAAGTACGTAAAGATCTTGGCTATATCCCTCTTGTGACCCCAACATCTCAAATTGTGGGTACTCAAGCGGTAATTAATGTTCTTACTGGTGAGCGCTATAAAAGCATCACTAAAGAAACAGCGGGTGTATTGAAGGGTGAGTACGGAGCAGCACCTGCTGCTGTTGATGCAGAGTTACAAGCGCGAGTATTGGATGGTGCAGAAGCAATTACTTGTCGTCCTGCGGATTTATTGAAAGCAGAGCTTCATACCTTGACTGATGAGCTTGTCGCTAAGGCAAAAGAAGACAATATTGAATTGGCAGAGCAGCAAGTGGATGATGTGCTGACTTATGCATTATTCCCACAAGTTGGTTTGAAATTCCTCAACAATCGCAATAACCCAGAGGCATTTGAACCCGCACCAGGAACAGAAAAAGAAGCAGATATTAAAGCGGCGCCAGCGAAAGGTGGTGTTGAAGCTTATAGCGTGAAAGTTGATGGACAAATTTATAATGTAGAAGTTGGGCCTCAAGGTGTAATCTCTTCAGTCTCTCCAGTATCAGCTCAAGCAGCACCTGTTCAGTCAGCTCAATTATCTGCTGTAGATGCAGAATCTGTTGATGCGCCACTTGCGGGGACTATTTTTAAAGTCTTAGTGCAACCGGGTGCTGAAGTAGAAGAAGGTGATGTGTTACTTATTCTTGAAGCTATGAAGATGGAAACTGAAATCAGAGCTTCACGTAATGGAACAGTGCAGGATATTTTAACTAAGGAAGGCGATGCGGTAACTGTTGGTACACCGTTGCTTTCTCTAGCGTAGGGTAATTAAACATGGATGGTTTATTAACACTGTGGAATGAAACCGCAATTGCCAATTTTAAGTTTGAACAGCTTATTATGATTTTAGTTGGCTGTGGACTTTTATTCTTAGCAATAAAAAAAGGATTTGAACCGTTATTATTATTACCAATTGGTTTTGGTGCGGTATTAGCGAATATTCCAAACGCAGGATTTACTGAGCCTGGTGGGTTATTGTATTACGTTTATTATGTAGGGATTGAGACTGGGGTATTCCCATTGCTCATCTTTATGGGCGTGGGAGCAATGACTGATTTTGGTGCCTTAATTGCAAATCCAAAAACGTTATGGTTAGGCGCTGCGGCTCAAGTTGGTATTTTTGCTACGCTGTTTGGTGCCATACTACTTAACTTTGTGCCGGGTATGGAATTTACGTTAGCAGATGCTTCTTCAATCGCCATTATTGGCGGTGCAGATGGGCCAACCGCGATTTTCTTAGCAAGTAAGCTTTCTCCTGATTTATTAGGGGCAATTGCAGTTGCGGCATACAGTTATATGGCACTGGTTCCAATTATCCAACCGCCGATAATGAAAGCGTTAACGACACCGGAAGAGCGTCAAATAAAGATGGCACAACTGCGTCATGTTAGTAAGGCTGAGAAAATTATTTTCCCACTTGCTGTTTTATTGATGACTATTTTGTTTTTACCTTCAGCAACACCACTCGTTGGCATGTTCTGTTTAGGTAATTTAATGAAAGAATCAGGTGTGGTTGATCGCTTATCGAATACTGCTCAGAATGAATTGATTAACATTGTGACGATCTTCTTAGGTTTAGGTGTTGGCTCAAAACTAAAAGCAGAAACGTTCCTTAATGTAGAAACGTTAGGTATTTTATTGTTAGGTGCAGTTGCCTTCAGTGTCGGTACTGCTGGTGGTGTAATTATGGCCAAGATATTGAACAAGTATTCAAAAGAAGACATTAACCCTTTAATTGGTGCAGCGGGGGTATCTGCAGTACCAATGGCAGCACGAGTTGTTAATAAAGTAGGACTTGAGGCTAACCCTCAAAACTTTTTATTAATGCATGCTATGGGGCCAAATGTCGCTGGAGTACTTGGTTCTGCTGTTGCGGCTGGTATTTTATTGGCATTAGTTGGTTAATGTTGAATAAAACGTAACAAAAAAAGGGTGCTGATGCGCCCTTTTTTATTTTATGCTTATTGATATATTAGTATTAGTACGGGAATAGATTCAATCATGTTTGATTGGTTTAATGCAGATTCTGCATTGTGGGTGTTATTTAGTTCTGGTTTTTTAAGTGCGACCTTGCTACCTGGCGCGTCAGAAGCGAGCTTGATTGCAACGTTAAAACTAGATAGCTTCTCCATGTGGACAGTGATAACCGTTGCAACATTGGGAAATACGTTAGGCGGGATTACAAATTATTGGATTGGTTTGTTATTACCTAATAAAACTTCTTCACAAAAATATGGTCATAAAGCGATTCAATGGATAAAAAAATACGGTTATTGGACGTTATTGTTCAGTTGGTTACCAGTTATAGGTGATCCTCTTTGTCTTGCTGCTGGATGGCTACGAATGAGATTCTGGCCATGCGTAATTTTAATTGGGATAGGAAAGGCTGCACGATACCTTCTGTTATCGCTCGCAGTAAATGGGATTTTATAGGAACTAAAATGAAAAAATTATTAAGCCTCTCGATAATTCTGGCTCTAGCGGGTTGCAGTAACTCTGAATTTGAAGCGCCAAAAACATCCGACTTACCGCAAGGTGTGACTTTAATTGAGCAAGTTTTGCCAAAGGAAGGGACAACGGTAATTCCCTATCAGAAATATACATTAGAGAATGGTTTAACCGTTATTCTTAGCCCAGATCATTCAGATCCATTAGTTCATGTTGATGTCACTTATCACGTAGGCTCGGCACGTGAAGATATTGGTAAATCAGGGTTTGCACACTTCTTTGAGCATATGATGTTCCAAGGCTCAGAAAATGTGGGTGACCAACAGCATTTTAAGATAATCACCGAAGCGGGTGGCACCTTAAATGGTACAACTAACCGCGACAGAACCAATTATTTTGAAACGGTTCCAGCTAATCAATTAGAGAAAATGCTCTGGCTAGAGTCTGATCGTATGGGCTTTTTAATTGATGCCGTTTCCCAAAAGAAATTTGAAATTCAGCGCAGTACTGTTAAGAATGAACGTGGTCAAAATTATGATAATCGACCTTATGGATTAATTTATGAGCGTATGGGAGAGGCTTTGTTTCCACAAGATCATCCTTACTCATGGCAAACCATTGGCTATGTTGAAGATTTAGACCGTGTAGACGTCAATGACCTTAAAGCATTCTTTTTACGTTGGTATGGCCCAAATAACGCAGTTATTACCATTGGTGGTGATTTAGACAGTAAACAGACGTTGGAATGGGTAAATAAATATTTCGGCTCAATCCCTCGTGGTCCTGAAGTTGAAGATGCCCCAAAACAGCCAGTAACGCTGACTGAAGATCGTTTTATTACTTTGGAAGATCGAATTCAACAACCAATGGTTATGATTGGTTGGCCAACAACTTATCGTGGTGAAAAAACGGAAGCTAGCCTTGATATGCTAGCAACCTTACTTGGTGATGGTAAAACGAGTTTGCTTTATCAAGATCTAGTTAAAACGGGTAAAGTCGTGGATGCAGGAGCATTTCATGATTGTGCTGAACTTTCTTGTACCATGTATGTGTATGCGATGACGGATTCTAGTGATAAGAATGACCTTGCTACCGCATATAAAGAAGTGATGGATGTTTTAGATAAATTTGAGAAAGAAGGTGTATCTCAAGAAGATCTAGCAGAAGTGCAAGGCAGTGCAGAAGCCGGTGCGATTTTTGGCTTGCAGTCAGTTTCAGGAAAAGTGTCTCAACTTGCTTCTAATGAAACTTTTTATGGCAATCCAGACCAATTAGAAAAGCAATTAGCAGAACTTAAAGCGGTGACTCCAGAGAAGGTTTCTCAAGCTTTTAATTCGTATATAGCGAATAAATACAAGGTGACGCTAAGTGTGGTACCAAAAGGGAAAACGCAACTGCAAGTTAAAGCGCCTAACTTTACGACGCCGAAACGAGACTTACCTGAATACGAGAAAATTGATGACACTAGTTTAGCTGTACGTAAAGCGGTTGATGATTTTGACCGCTCAATTATGCCATTACCATCAAAGGCGGTTACTGCTAAAACACCAGATATTTTCCGTGCGCAATTAGCTAACGGTATTGAAGTCTTAGGCTCTGAAGCAATTGAAACACCAACGGTTCAATTACAAATCTCAATTCCTGCTGGAAATCGTTATGTGCCACGAGGCCAAGAAGGCTTAGCATCATTAACGGCTGCAATGATGGAAGAAGGGACTACAACATCAAGTTCTGAAGCGCTGCAAAAACGTTTAGATAAATTAGGCAGTGGGATCTCGTTTAATTCAGGTAGCTATACTACCGGGGTATCAGTATCTTCATTAACAAAAAATTTAGATGAAACATTGTCTATAGTAAATGAAATGTTGTTTTCTCCTGCATTCAAGCAAGCAGATTTTGAACGCCTACAAAAACAAGCTGTAGAAGGTTTGGTTTATAGTCATCAAAAACCATCATGGTTAGCGTCTCAAGCAACGCGAGAAGTGTTGTTCAAAGGTACAATATTTGACCGCTCACCAGATGGAACGATTGCTTCAGTAAAAAATCTAACTCTGGATGATGTAAAACGTTTTTATAAAGAAAACTATACACCAGTAGGAACACAGGTTGTGTCTGTAGGTGATATTAATAAATCAGATTTGATATCAAAACTCTCTTTTCTTTCTCTATGGAAAGGTGAAACACCACAATTGTTAGCACCACAACAATTACCAAAATTAACCCAACAAAAAGTGTATTTAATTGATAAGCCTAATGCACCTCAAAGTGTGATTCGTTTTGTTCGACAAGGTATGCCTTTTGATGCAACTGGTGAATTATTTGAAACACAACTTGCAAACTTTAATTTAGGTGGGAACTTCAATAGCCGAATTAACCAAAATCTTCGTGAAGATAAGGGTTATACCTATGGCGCTGGTGGCTATCTAACCGGTAATAAAGAAGTTGGAATGTCGATTTTTTATGCTCAAGTACGTGCAGATGTGACGCTTGAATCAATAAAAGAATTTACAGCAGAAATGCAGAAGTTTGCTAATGATGGTATGACAATGGATGAGCTTAATTTTATGCGTTTGGCGGTTGGTCAACAAGATGCATTAAAGTATGAAACACCAAGTCAGAAAGCAAATTTATTGGGTAAAATATTAACGTACTCGTTAGACGCTGATTTTATTGACGAACAAAATGAAATAATTGCTACTTTAGGTCGTGATGAATTTAATGAGTTAGCAACGAAGTGGTTTGATCCGACAAAATATCAAATCATTGTTGTTGGGGATAAAAAAGCACTAACACCAAAACTAAAAACACTAGGATTACCCGTTGAGTTAATCACTCTTAAGGAGTAACTATTGTTAGAAAAACGGCAATATCAAGCGTATATTGCCGTTTTTTCGTATCCAATCGTTATTAAAATTTGCTAATATCCCATGATATAAATCAACATTATGTTGAACTTACCTCAATAGCGAGAATGTATTTTGACCGAATTTATCAACCGATTACAGAAAGTCGCTTCCAATCCCCAGGCATTTAGAAAATCAGGCCGGGGAATTGAAAGAGAGACCCTGAGATTTACTCTTGGCGGGTCGCTTTCTTCAAACCCACATCCTGTGGGCGTAGGTTCAGCGTTAACTCATAAATACATAACAACAGATTTTGCAGAGTCGTTGTTAGAATTTATTACGCCAGTATCAAATGATGTAGATACTGTGATTAATCAGCTTGAAGATGTGCATCATTACACTGTATCTCATATGGGTGAAGAGAAGCTTTGGCCATTATCTATGCCGTGTTTTGTTACTAAAGACGACGATATAACATTAGCTCAATATGGCGACTCAAATGTAGGGAAACTAAAAACCACTTATAGAGAAGGCTTAAAGCGTCGCTATGGCAGTGTAATGCAGGTTATTTCTGGAGTGCATTTTAATTTCTCTTTTTCTACTGAGTTTTGGGATGAATTGTTTGGTGAGCAGACGGAAAAAGAGAGACAGGATTCTGTCTCTGATGCTTATTTTGCTTTGATCCGTAATTATTATCGCTTTGGTTGGTTAATCCCTTATTTCTTTGGAGCCTCCCCTGCATTATGCAGTTCATTCATCCAAGGTCGTGAAACTGCAATGGAGTTTGAATCATTAGGGAATACACTGTATTTACCATATGCTACGTCTTTAAGATTGAGTGACCTTGGTTATACTAATGATGCGCAAAGTGATTTAAAGATCAGTTTAAATAGCGTGAATGAGTACGTTGAAGGTTTAAATAAAGCAATTAAGACCCCTTCGGAAGAATTCGCTAAGATTGGTTTAAAAGAAGGCGACAAACATATTCAATTAAATGCAAATGTACTTCAAATTGAAAATGAGTTGTATGCACCAATTAGACCTAAACGAGTGACTAAATCAGGTGAGAGACCATCAGAGGCATTAGAACGTTCAGGGGTTGAATATATCGAAGTTCGTTCGCTAGATGTCAATCCATTTAGTTCGGTTGGTGTTGATAAAGATCAGGTTCGCTTTCTTGATCTCTTTTTAGCATGGGCAGTATTAACTGATTCAGCGCCAATGAATGACAGTGAAATGGCATGTTGGAAAGATAATTGGAATAAAATTGTTGAGCAAGGTCGTAAGCCAGGTTTAGAGCTTCAAATTGGTTGCCAAGGGGAACGTTTAACTCAAAAAGCATGGGCTGAACGAGTTTTTGATGACTTGCTTATCATTGCTAAAGAAATGGATGCTGCAAATGGTAACGATGAATACCAACAAACACATCAACGTTTAACGGCAATGATTGAAGACCCTGAATTAACGATTTCAGGTCGACTACTTGCTGAAACTAAAAAGGGGGGAGGTATCGGTAAAATAGGCTGTGATCTTGCCGTTCAGCATCGAAAAACTCACCTTGAACATCAATATGGTTTTTATACAAAAGAAGAGTTGGATGCGGAAGTTTCTCGTTCTCTTCTTGCACAGAAAGAGATTGAATCGAAAGATACACAGTCATTCTCTGAATATTTAGAAGATTACTTTAGTTATTTGAAGTAATTAAAGTCAAATATTACAGCGCACTGTTATTCTATGGGTAGCAGTGCTTTTTTTTGAGTAAATTAAAATGAATTATAAATTTTCGATGTCAGTATTTGTATTATTACTGCTGTCAGGATGTGCAACAGCCCCACCAACTAAGCAAGATAATGTATGCGATATTTTTCGAGAAAAAAGCGGTTGGTACGATGATGCGAAAGACATGACAGAAGAGTACGGTACGCCAATCAATGTAGCGATGGCCATCATGAAGCAAGAAAGCAGTTTTCGCTCAGATGTTCGCCCGCCAAGGACTAAGTTATTAGGCTTTATTCCTTGGAGTCGCCCAAGCTCGGCTTATGGATATGCACAAGCTCAAGATCCAGTATGGGGTGAGTATGAGGATGATACGGGAGGAGGCTCTCGTAGTAGTTTTGATGATGCTATTATGTTTATTGGTTGGTATACCGATGGGTCACAAAAGCAACTAGGCATATCTAAGTGGGATCCTTACAACCAATACCTTGCTTATCATGAAGGTCGAGGTGGTTATAAACGCAAGAGCTATCAAAGTAAACCACAATTGATTAAGATAGCACGTAGAGTTGAATCTCAAGCTAAAACGTATGGCTGGCAATTAAAACAATGTAAAGCTGAGCTTGAAAGACAAAGTAGTTGGTGGTGGTAAACCATCATTCATAAATTAAAGGATTAAATTATGCCATTATTAGATAGCTTCACCGTTGATCATACTCGAATGGAAGCGCCTGCTGTTCGTATTGCAAAGAAAATGCAAACCCCAAAAGGCGATACAATTACCGTGTTTGATTTGCGTTTTACAGCCCCAAATAAAGATATCTTGTCAGAGAAAGGCATCCACACTTTAGAGCATCTATACGCTGGTTTTATGCGTAATCATCTAAATGGACCAGAAGTTGAGATTATTGACATATCACCAATGGGATGTCGCACTGGCTTTTATATGAGCTTGATTGGAACACCAATTGAAACAACAGTGGCAAATGCTTGGATTGCATCAATGGAAGATGTACTAAATGTTGAGGCTCAGAATAAAATCCCTGAATTGAATGAATATCAATGTGGTACTTATGCTATGCACTCTTTAGAAGAGGCGAAGGCAATTGCTACTGCTATCTTGGCTTTTGGTATTCGAGTGAATAAAAACGATGAACTCGCATTACCTGATTCAATGCTAAAAGAATTATCAGTCGATTAGTTTTTACGGTTTAATCGATGTAAAAAATCCCGTATTAGCTCGCTAATACGGGATTTTTTTAAGCGGTATTTTATTTTTTTGAACTTGGGAACACTTTAACTAAATTAATCTTGTTTTCTTCAACGGCAATGATTTTCATATTGTGCTGTTCAATTTCCAAATTAATGTTCGTTTTTGGTATTTCCTCCAAATGCTCAAGAATTAAGCCGTTTAATGTTCTTGGACCATCAGTTGGTAAATCCCATTTTAGCCCTTTATTTATATCTCTGATATTGGCGCTGCCTTCTATCATAAAGCTACCGTCAGGTTGAGGCATTATTTCTTCAGCTAAGCTTGGTGCCATTGATGTGGTAAACTCGCCCACGATCTCTTCTAAAATATCTTCAAGAGTCACTAAACCTTGGATGTCGCCATATTCATCTACAACAAGACCAATACGTTCTTTATTACGCTGAAATTTTAATAATTGGCTGTTTAATGGCGTCGCTTCAGGAATAAAGTAAATCTCATCAGCTGCTCTTAATAAGGTTTCTTTTGTCATCTCGTTTTTTTCAAGCATCAAACGGTATGATTCTCGTAAGCGAAGCATTCCGACAACTTCATCAATTTGATCTCTATACAGAACAATTCGACCATGAGGAGAATGCGCTAATTGGCGAGAAATTGATTTCCAGTCATCATTAATATCGATACCGGTGATTTCACTGCGAGGCACCATAATATCGTTTACAGTTACGTGTTCTAAATCTAAAATTGAAATAAGCATTTCTTGGTGTCGGCGAGGGATTAGTCCGCCAGCTTCATGTACAACGGTACGCAATTCTTCTGAACTTAAGTTATCTTTATTACCACTATGTGTACCAAGGCCGAGTATTTTTAAAAAACCGTTAGTAATTAAGTTCACTAAAATAACGAGAGGAGAAAGAAGCTTCATTAGAATGTTAAGTACAATACTACTGCTATAAGAGACTCGTTCAGGGTACATTGCGGCTAGTGTTTTTGGCGTAACCTCAGCAAAGACAAGGATAACAAGAGTTAAAATACCAGTGGCAATAGCAACACCATAATCACCATAAAGACGCATACCTAGTATGGTGGCAATAGCAGAGGCAAGGATATTAACAAGGTTATTTCCGATAAGGATCAGCCCAATAAGACGGTCAGGGCGACTTAATAATTTTTCTACACGTTTTGCACCTTTATGACCTTGATTCGATAGGTGCTTTAAGCGATAGCGGTTTAAGGACATCATGCCAGTTTCTGAACTGGAGAAGTAACCTGAGATAACAATAAGTACAGCAAGTAGAGTAAATAGGGCGCCGGTTGATATGTCGTCCAAGTGTCTAAGTCCTCAATTTTAAAATAATAGTAAAACGTATTTATCAATACTAATGGTAATGATGTCAATTTTGATCGTGAAAAATGAGCGGATTATCGTTATTAAGTAAGAATAACTTCTTGAACAAAACGGCTACCAAAATAGGCAAGAGTTAATAAAAAAGCCCCAGTAAGACTAAACCATAGTGCCTTTTGTCCACGCCAGCCTTGACGGTAATGTCCCCAAGTTAATACGGCATAGATAATCCAAGCTAAAAATGAAAGCACAGCCTTATGAGCTTTGCCTTGAGCAAACATATCTTGAATGAATGTGAGGCCTGTCAATAAAGTTAGAGTTAATAGCCCTAAACCCACAAGAATGATCTTGAAAAGTTGACGTTCCACCATCATTAATGGAGGAAGGTTAGGATTGAGTGTTAATGATTTTTTACTTTTTAGTTTATGATCAAGCCAAGCAAGCTGTAGAGCATAAAGAGTCGCTATCATTAGTGTAGAGTACGCGAATAATGCTAACGATATATGAATTAGTAGACTTGGGTGCGTTTCTAAATGGGTAATAAAAGCACCCGGTAAGAAAGTGGCAGCTAATAAATTAATAGCAGAGAAGCTATAAACAACAGGTAGAATAAACCACACTCTAAATTTAAGCATTGCAGCGCTCATTACCAAAGAGATAATAAAACTAATGAGAGACGCGACATTTAAAATACTTAGATTTTGTCCAAAACTGTTGAGAATTAGCTCTTTTAATTGCCAGGCATGAAGAAGTAACGCAAGAGATGCGCATATAAATACAACATTGGTTTGAATTTTATTTTGACCTGCTAAGCCTGGAACAATAAAAGCTAAAGCAAGAAAGTAAAAAAGTGCAGCACTAATTGCTGTAATGGCATCCATAATTAACAGTTCATCTAATTTATCAACAATTTGATTATACCCTCTAGAGGCCAATCTCGGTAGGTGTGATTCAGTTAGTATAAAAAATTTTAATTATAACGTCTCAGATTTAGGTATAATCGGAGATATGGTCGCAAAGTAGGCGCAGAATATGTTTGATAATTTAACGGATAGACTATCCAAGACCCTGAAAAATATCAGTGGTAAAGGTCGATTAACAGAAGACAACATTAAAGAAACGTTACGTGAAGTACGCATGGCTCTATTAGAAGCTGATGTTGCTTTGCCTGTTGTTCGTGATTTTGTTAAACGAATAAAAGAAAATGCTGTAGGGGTTGAGGTATCTAAAAGCTTAACTCCAGGTCAAGAATTCATTAAAATCGTTCAGTCGGAACTAGAAGCTATTATGGGAGACTCAAATGAGGCTCTTAATTTAGCGTGTCAGCCGCCTGCGGTTATTTTAATGGCAGGTTTACAAGGTGCGGGTAAAACGACCAGTACCGGTAAATTAGCGAAGCTATTAAAAGAAAGAGATAAAAAGAAAGTACTTGTTGTATCTGCCGATGTATATCGTCCAGCGGCAATTAAGCAATTAGAAACATTAGCGGCAGAAGTTGAAGTAGATTTCTTCCCATCAAGTGCAGATCAAAAGCCAATTGATATTGTTGATGGTGCAATTAGTCACGCTAAATTAAAGTTTTTTGATGTTGTTATCGTGGATACCGCTGGTCGTCTAGCTGTTGATACGGAAATGATGGAAGAAATTAAGCAGCTTCATGAGCATGTGAATCCAATTGAAACGTTATTTGTTGTTGATGCAATGACGGGTCAAGATGCTGCGAATACTGCAAAGGCTTTTGGTGATATTTTACCGCTTACAGGTGTGATTCTAACCAAAGTTGATGGTGATGCTCGTGGCGGTGCTGCGTTATCGGTTCGCCATATTACGGGTAAGCCAATTAAATTCTTGGGTGTTGGCGAAAAAACGGATGCACTAGAACCGTTCCATCCAGAACGTATAGCTTCTCGTATTTTAGGTATGGGTGATGTTCTTTCTTTAATTGAAGATCTAGAGAAGAACGTAGATAAAGAAAAAGCAGAACGATTAGCGAAAAAGTTCAAAGAGAAAAAAGGGTTTGATCTTGAAGATTTTCGTGAGCAGCTTGGTCAGATGACAAATATGGGCGGCATGATGGGCATGATGGATAAGCTCCCAGGAATGTCTCAGTTGCCCGATAATGTTAAAGATAAAGTGGATGATAAAATGTTCAATCAAATGGAAGCAATTATTAATTCCATGACAATGAAAGAACGTCAACGTCCAGAGCTAATTAAAGGTTCACGTAAAAAGCGTATTGCAGCAGGTTCTGGTACTCAAGTACAAGATGTAAATCGAATGCTGAAACAATTTACTCAAATGCAAAAAATGATGAAAAAAATGCAGAAGGGTGGAATGAAAGGCATGATGCGTAATATGCAAGGAATGATGGGTGGTGGAATGGGCGGTATGGGTGGTTTTGGTCGCTAACTGTTAATTCACATTCTCCAAATGTAAAAACCAGATAACAAGGTGCGACAAGTTAATTTATTGATAAATTTAACCTAGCGCACCTTTTTCACCTAATTTTTTCACTAATTACAGAAATAATTGGCGAAAAAGTAGCTAAAGCCCTTGCATTGAAAACTCATAAGAGTAAAATTCCGGGGCTTTATTTTGGCACGAGGGCTCAATAAAAATTATTTTTTTTGAGCCAATTTAATTTTTGTACGAAGCAAATAGAGGACGATATGGTTACCATTCGTTTGGCACGTCACGGCGCTAAGAAGCGTCCATTTTATCAAATCGTAGTAGCGGACAGCCGTTTTAAATCAACTGGTCGTTACATTGAGAAAGTAGGTTTCTTTAACCCTACAGCACAAGGTCAAGAAGAAGGTCTTCGTTTAGATCTTGATCGCGTTAACCATTGGGTTGGTTTAGGCGCTGGTCTTTCTGATCGTGTAGCTAAGCTAGTTAAAGACGCTAACAAAGCGGCTTAATTTAGTTGGTTAAAGGTAAAGATTTTATGAGTAAGCAAGACGAAGTAATTGTTGTAGGTAAGTTCGGAGCTTCCTATGGTATTCGTGGATGGTTGAAAGTAGTTTCTTTTACTGATCAACCTGAAAGTATTTTCGACTACAAACCTTTACTTATTAAAGTAAAAGATGAGTGGGTCGAGTTTTCAGTCGAAAGCTGGAAACGTCATAAAGGTTTGGTGTGCAAACTGGAAGGGTTAGAAGTTAGAGAAGAAGCTCAAGCTTATACTAACCTGGAAATTGCAGTTAAAGCAGATGTATTACCTGAACTGTCAGAAGATGAATTCTACTGGCGTGAATTGTTTGGTATGGAAGTGGTCACAACCCAAGGTTACGGCCTAGGTATTGTTGACGACATCTTTGAAACCGGATCAAACGATGTTCTTGTAGTCAAAGCAAACCTGAAAGATGCTTTTGGTAAAAAGGAACGTTTGATTCCTTTTATTGATGAGCAAGTGATCAAAATAATTGATCGTGAGGCTCAACGGATCGAAGTTGACTGGGATCCTGGGTTCTAAACCCTAGGTAAAGCGAGGGCACATGTGGGTTGGGGTTATAAGCCTATTTCCTGAAATGTTCCGTTCGGTTACCGATTTTGGGGTAACTAGCCAAGCTATTAAAAAAGGTATTTTATCTATAGAGACATGGAATCCTAGAGATTTCACTCAAGATAAACATCGCACTGTTGATGACCGACCTTATGGTGGTGGCCCTGGTATGCTTATGATGGTTCAGCCTTTGCGCGATGCCATTACTGCAGCCAGAGAAGCAGCACCAGGCAAAACGAAAGTTATTTACCTTTCACCTCAAGGCCGTACGTTAAATCAAGCGGGTGTCGAGGAGTTAGCCACGAACGAGAATTTAATTCTTATTTGTGGTCGATACGAAGGTGTAGATGAGCGCATAATACAATCTGAAGTTGACGAAGAATGGTCAATTGGGGATTTTGTGCTTACAGGCGGGGAACTCCCTGCTATGACGTTGATTGATTCTGTCTCTCGGTTTGTTCCGGGGGTACTAGGTGATTTCGCGTCCGCTGAAGAAGATTCTTTTGCTGACGGTTTGTTAGATTGTCCACACTATACAAGACCTGAGGTTTTGGATGGTAAGGAAGTACCTAGTGTACTTAAATCTGGAAATCATAAAGATATCGCTCGTTGGCGAATGAAACAATCGTTGGGCCGTACTTGGCTAAGAAGACCAGAGCTCCTGGGAAATCTAGCTCTGACTGACGAACAGGAATTATTACTGGCTGAATTTGTTCGTGAAGAACATCAGCAAAGTAAGTAATTAAGAAATTTAGTATCAGTTTATTCTAGGATATACAAAAATGAGCAACATCATTAAAGCTATTGAAGATGAGCAACTAAAGCAAGATCTACCTAAGTTTTCACCAGGTGATACTGTTATAGTTCAAGTTAAAGTTAAAGAAGGTGAGCGTGAGCGTCTACAGGCTTTCGAAGGCGTTGTTATCGCTATTCGTAACCGTGGTCTTCACTCTGCGTTTACTGTACGTAAAATTTCTAACGGTGAAGGTGTTGAGCGTACGTTCCAAACACATTCTCCAGTTGTAAACAGCATCGAAGTTAAACGTCGCGGTGCAGTACGTCGTGCCAAGTTGTACTACCTACGTGAGCGTTCTGGTAAATCAGCTCGTATCAAAGAGAAGCTGTCTAAAAAGTAACGCACACGAGAACGTTCTCAAATGTGCTATAAAGGTGCGCTGTTATCAGCGCACCTTTTTTTATGCTTAAATTTAATTGTAAATAATTCTTTACTATTTTATTGTTTTGTATTTATTTTATTACAATGGTTGATTTTCATCCCATAGCTGTTAAATTATTTATATTCGTCTTAAAAGACTCTTAATGGAAATAAAAGTTTACAGGTGTAGAATATGAAAAAAAGCGAACTAAGCAATATTAATATTAGTGATGAGCAAGTACTGATCACACCGCAAGAGTTAAAAAACAAAATTCCATTAAGTGATAACGCACGCCAGTTTATCCAACAATCTCGCCAAACTATTTCAAACATCATTCATAAAAGAGATCATCGTTTATTGATTGTTTGTGGTCCATGTTCAATTCATGATATTGATGCAGCAAAAGAATACGCTAAACGCCTGAAGGTGATCTCTGAAGATCTTAAAGATCAGCTGTATATTGTAATGCGCGTTTACTTTGAAAAACCAAGAACAACCGTTGGCTGGAAAGGATTAATTAATGATCCACATCTTGATGGGTCTTTTGATATAGAACATGGCTTGCACGCAGCAAGGCAGCTACTTGTTGATTTAGCTGAAATGGAAATTCCATTAGCTACGGAAGCGCTTGACCCAATTAGTCCGCAATATATTGGTGATACATTTAGTTGGGCGGCTATTGGTGCACGTACAACTGAATCTCAAACACATCGTGAAATGGCGAGTGGTTTATCTGTCCCTGTTGGTTTTAAAAATGGCACTGACGGGAGTCTGTCTACTTCAATCAATGCGATGCAAGCAGCGGCTTCAAGTCACCGTTTTATGGGTATTAATAGTGAAGGTCAGGTTGCATTATTAACCACACAAGGCAACCCCAATGGCCATGTAATTTTACGTGGTGGTAAGCAGACAAATTATGACTCAGTATCAGTCACTGAATGTGAAGAAGAGTTGGCTAAATATAATCTTGATGCGGCACTAATGATCGATTGTAGCCATGCAAATTCTCGTAAAGATTACCGTCGTCAACCATTGGTTGCTGAAGATGTTATTCATCAAATCCGTGAAGGGAATAAATCAATTATAGGTTTGATGATTGAAAGCCATTTAAATGAAGGAAATCAACCTTCTGACATTCCATTATCTGAAATGCAATATGGGGTTTCTATTACAGACGCATGTATCAATTGGGATTCAACTGAGGCACTATTACGTCATACTCATAAAGAATTAATTCCAGTATTGGAAGATCGTTTAAAAGGATAGAACGAGATGGCGGTAGAACTGAGTCATTTACGCGACCAAATTGATGCAGTAGATAAACAAATGTTGGATCTTTTATCTCAACGTCTGCATTTAGTTGAACAAGTGGGTGAAGTAAAAAGTGCACATGGATTGCCTATTTATGATCCAAGCAGAGAAGCTGCGATGCTTGCTTCAAGACGACAAGAAGCTGAAAGTAAAGGAGTTCCGCCATCCTTAATTGAAGATATTTTACGTCGAACAATGCGTGAATCTTATAGCAGTGAAAATGACTCAGGCTTTAAATGTTTAAAACCTGAATTACGCCCAATTGTAGTGGTTGGTGGTAATGGACAACTTGGTGGTTTATTTGCCAAAATGTTTCGACTATCTGGCTATGAAGTACGAATTCTTGGCAGTAAAGATTGGAATAATGCAGAGACAATTTTAGATGATGCTGGAATGGTGGTTGTAACCGTTCCTATTAATTTAACCGTTGACGTAATCAATAAGCTTTCGGACTTGCCTGAAGATTGTATTCTGTGTGATTTAACATCAATAAAGAAAAAGCCACTTCAAGCAATGATGGAGATTCATAAAGGCCCAGTTGTTGGTTTGCACCCAATGTTTGGCCCTGATATTCCAAGTTTAGCGAAACAAGTGATTGTTATGTGCGATGGCCGTAATAAAGAAAGTTACGCTTGGCTTAAAAATCAGTTTGAAATTTGGGGGGCAATTGTTCGAGATATCTCTGCAACAGAGCATGATCATGGAATGACATTAATTCAGGCTTTACGCCACTTTACTTCATTTGCGTATGGTCAGCATCTTGCTAAGGAAAACCCAGATATTGAACAGTTACTTAATTTAAGCTCACCAATATACCGCTTAGAGTTATTGATGGTAGGGCGATTGTTTGCACAAGACCCCAATCTATACGCTGATATTATTCTCTCTTCTGATGAGAATATTGAAATGATTAAGCGATTCCACCAACGTTTTGGCGATGCGATTTCATTATTAGAGAATCATAATCGAGCTGGTTTTATTGATAACTTTAGAGAAGTAGAGCATTGGTTTGGAGACTATGCAGAGCAATTTCTAATAGAAAGTAAGGGCTTACTTAGACAAGCTAATGATTCGATTCATCGTGAAAGAACGTAATATAGCAAAGAATATAAAGTAAAAAAGGTGAGCATGTGCTCACCTTTTTTATATGTTCGATAAAATTAACTTACTGAGTTATTGGCATCGGCACTTGTTGTTCTGCTTTTACTGTATTAATGGCTTCAATTTGCTCAACGGTTGGTTTTTGCGTTAATTTTAACTGCAGTTTTACCATGTTATTCATAATATCAACGAGCGGAGTCCATTTAACACTTCGTTCTTTTTCAAATAAACTCTCAAAGCGATCTGGTGTCCAATCGATAAAAGATTGAGGGTTCAATACTCTGCCTAGAAACCGTACTTCATAATGCAGGTGTGGCCCAGTAGAGTTACCCGAATTACCGCAGGTAGCGATTAATTCACCTTTCTTTACAAATTGTCCTGAGCGGACTTTAAATTTTTGTAGGTGAGCATACATGGTCATAAAACCAAACGAATGCTGAACTTTTAGTAAATTACCATAACCTTTATTACTTGGACGAGCGAGTTCAACGACGCCATCTGCAGGCGCATAAATTTCGGTACCACGCTTACAAGTGAGGTCTTGACCTAAATGGCGTTGTCTTTTTCCTGAAATAGGGTTGGTTCTTCTTCCAAAACTGGATGAGTTTCGAATAAAATCCATTGGTGTATCGTTTGGTATCAAACGAAACATGGTAGCCCTAACTGCCGAATCAATGGTTGCTACGTCTAGTCGTTGTTCTAATGTTTTTTCAGATAATTGAATATCTTCTTCAGAGATATCTTGTAATCCAAGCACGGACTCAACATCTTCAACTCTTTGACTAATAACTATAAATTCATTTTCTTTTGCTTCAAGCTGCTGAGTTAATTCATAATTGCTATTATTATTGTCAATAATGAGGTTATTGAGTTCACTATTTTGTACTTGAAGTTGAGAAATCGCCAACTCTGATGCTTGTTGTTTTTGATAAAAATAATGTAATCCAAAACCACTTAATGTGAATGAACCAAGCCCAAGTAAAAGAGATAAAATGACAAGGTTTTTCCGTTTAGGAGAAATAGCGAAGAAACGAGTTCCCTTATTATGAGAAACGGAAATACGAATTTTATCTGGCATAGAAATAACAACTTATTACTTTAGGTTAATGTGGTTAGCTCTGAGAGTTGACGTAATAACATATCGCTATTACCAACATTGAGTTCAATTAAGCGTTTAAGGTGGCTAATACTATCAATATCTATATGTTGAATACAGAGTCTTAGTATATTATTTGTTCTCTGAATAAGTTCACATTCAGCAATGATGTGAATATCACTCTCGTTGAGGGTAAATCTCACGTTCATCTTTGTATTTGGTTTCAGTTCATAATCATCGTCTAACACAACGAGTAAACCGTGTAGAGATAAATCAATTAAAGATCCATGCAATGATGTCCCATTATGTAAAAGAATGACATCAGTTTGATACACTACGCGTGAAAATTTACGACGTTCGATCATAATACGATCCTTATATTATAACTTAACTTGAAAGTATGACGTCTGGTTTGTTGTAAGTCTAATAAAAAGGCCGCAATAATGCGGCCCTTATGATAAGCATCAAGTTAATATATTAAATGATTAATTATTTTGTCATACGTTTATATTTAATACGATGAGGCTCAACGGCTTGGCCACCTAATGTTTTCTTCAACCACTCGCTATATTCAGTGTAGTTACCTTCGAAGAAGCTTACTTGGCCTTCATCACGGTAATCTAAGATGTGTGTAGCGATACGGTCTAAGAACCAACGGTCATGCGAGATAACCATTGCACAGCCAGGGAACTCAAGAAGCGCTTCTTCTAATGCTCGTAATGTTTCAACATCCAAGTCATTGGTTGGCTCATCGAGTAATAGTACGTTGCCGCCTGTCTTCAATAGTTTCGCTAAGTGAACTCGGTTACGTTCACCACCAGAAAGATCGCCGATGATTTTCTGTTGGTCGTTGCCGCGGAAGTTAAAACGAGAGCAGTATGCACGTGCCGGGATTTCGTAATTATTGATCTTGATGATTTCAGCACCTTCAGAGATCTCTTGGAAAACCGTTTTTGTATTGTCCATGCTGTCACGGAACTGATCAACAGAAGCAAGCTTAACTGTCTCACCCAATACAATAGAACCTGAATCGGCTTCTTCTGCACCACTTAGCATTTTAAATAGTGTTGATTTACCTGCACCATTGGCGCCGATAATACCGACGATAGCGCCTTTAGGCATACTGAATGATAAGTTATCAATTAATACACGATCCCCAAACGATTTCGTTAGGTTAGTCACTTCAAGAACTTTATCACCTAAGCGTTCACCTGGTGGGATAAACAGTTCATTGGTTTCATTACGTTTTTGATGATCTGTATTTTGAAGTTCTTCAAAGCGAGCCATACGCGCTTTTGATTTAGCTTGGCGGCCTTTAGGGTTTTGACGAACCCATTCAAGCTCTTTTTCTATCGTTTTTTGACGAGCATTTTCTTTCGAAGATTCTTGTTTTAGACGTTCATCTTTCTGTTCTAGCCAAGACGTATAGTTACCTTCCCATGGGATGCCTTCGCCACGGTCAAGTTCTAAGATCCAACCTGCAGCGTTATCTAAGAAATAACGGTCATGGGTAATGGCCACAACAGTACCTGAGTACTCAACAAGGAAATGCTCAAGCCAAGCAACAGATTCAGCATCAAGGTGGTTTGTTGGTTCATCAAGAAGCAACATGTCTGGTTTTTCAAGCAATAGACGACAAATCGCAACACGACGGCGTTCACCACCTGATAAAAATTCTATCTTTGCATCCCACTCAGGAAGACGTAGTGCATTCGCTGCACGCTCTAAAGCATTTTCAAGATTATGACCATCTTTTGCTTGAATAAGGGCTTCAAGTTCACCTTGTTCTTTTGCTAAGGCATCAAAATCAGCATCTTCTTCTGCATAAGCAGCATACACAGCATCTAATCGAGTTAGCGCACCAGCGACATCAGATACCGCTTCTTCGACAATTTCACGAACAGTTTTTGATTCATCTAAAACGGGTTCTTGTGGTAGATAGCCAATTTTCAATCCACTTTGTGGACGAGCTTCACCATCAATATCGGTATCAAGACCAGCCATAATGCGAAGTAGTGTTGATTTACCTGATCCATTTAGGCCAAGAACACCGATTTTTGCACCAGGGAAGAAGCTAAGAGAAATGTCTTTCAGGATTTGTCTTTTTGGAGGAACAATTTTGCTCACTCGTGACATTGTATATACGTATTCAGCCATAATCACTTATTAGAGTTGGTTAACGGAAATATTATTTTACTATTTATGATACATAGTTTAACACTCATTTTGGTAGTTACTAGGGTAATATAAGTAAACTCAAAGAAGAATTAGAGAGTTATTTAACTCTGTCTCATACTCAATGTGTTGATGAAAAGGTTGGAAATTAGGTGTTTAAAGTATCAATGAAATACACACAGCAGAAGTTAGGGATGATGGCCGTGTTGTGCATTGGAATGAGTGTGCATACCGTTGAGGCATTATCGATAGATGAATCACGAATTCAATACCAAGAAGCAAAGGAATTGCTTAATGAAAAGAAGTTTGATGAGTACATAAAAGTAAGAGCAAATTTAGAAGATTATCCACTTACCCCTTATTTAGATTATCGTGAATTACGAATGGATTTAGCCTCTAAGACGCCTGATGATATTCGACTATTTAGACACGCACATAAAACATTAGCGATTGGCAATTCTTTAGATTATCAATATTTAGTAGTACTTGGCTTAAATGAACGTTGGAAAGAATTTCTTGATTACTTTCCTAATGAACCAAGTAGCACAAATTTACAATGTTATTACTACCAAGCAAAAAATGAGCTTGGAGATAAAAAAACAGCATGGAAAGGCACTGAAAAATTATGGCTAACAGGGGGGTCTGTTACCTATGAATGTGATGATTTATTTAAAGCATGGTCTGATGACGGCAAGTTAACGGATAAGTTAATTATCGATCGAATGTTACTGGTGTATAAGGCTCGTAATAACAGTTTATTTTCTTATTTAGAAAAGATGCTAGTGTCAGATAAAGCAAAAGAACAGGCGAAAGATATTATTGCTTTATTTAATGATCCTGACTTACTGGTTTCGTTTTCGGCTAAAAATAAACCGTCTGAGTTTACGAAAAAATTAACTTTTATTTCCATGGAAAGAGAAGCAAGAAAAGATCCACGTAAAGCGATTGAAATTCTTCCTTCCATAGCAAAGAAACAGAAGTTCACAGAAAAAGAATCAATAAAAATCACGCATCGTATTGTGAGTAGCATAATGTCCACCGATTCAGATGAATTGGCTACTTGGCGAGATTCTCAGCTTGAAAAATATCCAGAAGATTCGTTTATTGAACGCCGTATACGTGTTGCTATTCGTGCTGCCGACTGGGACGATATGAGCCAATGGATAACGTATTTAACGCCTAAGGCTCAAGCTTCATTACGTTGGCAGTTCTGGCAAGCTCGCATTGAAAGTGAAAATGGCGAAGATGATAAAGCCAATGCTCGATTACAAAAGTTGCTTGGGAAGCGTAATTTTTACAGTGTTGCGGCTGCAAATATTTTAGGTGAGCCGATTCAATACCCAATGAATATTGCTCCAACTAATATTAAGCCAGTAAAAGAAAAATATAAGAGTGAGTTAGCTCGAATTAAGGAACTGATTACTATTGATGAAATATCAACAGCAAAAAGTGAGTGGGAATATTTACTTAATAGAGCATCAAAGAATGAAGTGAAAGAACTTGCGAGTTATGCAGCTCAACATCGTTGGCATCACTTTACTGTACTTGCCACTATTAAGGGGAGAATGTGGGGGTATTTGAGTTTACGTTTTCCTATTGCACATCAGTGGTGGTTTGGACATTACAGTAAAGAGTTAGATTTAGATAAGGTGACGCTAATGTCACTATCTCGCCAAGAGAGCGCGTTATATGCAGAAGCTAAATCACCTGTTGGCGCGCGTGGTTTAATGCAAATTATGCCAGCAACCGCGAAGTATACAGCCAAGAAAATTGATTATGATAAATACGAAGGTGTTAGTAGTTTAAATAATGTTGATGTAAACATTCATATTGGTTCGAATTATCTAAAAGGATTAATGGATGATTATGATGGGAATAGGATCTTTGCGTTAGCGGGTTATAATGCTGGACCTCACCGTGTAAAACGATGGAGAGCAGTTTCTGATGAAAAGCTCGATGTTTATGCGTTTATAGAAGCAATTCCCTTCAAAGAAACACGTGGCTACGTACAAAATATTTTAATGTTTGAAACGTACTACCGTAGTTTACTTGGTGAAAAAGGCTCTTTCTTGTCAGAGAAGGAACTGAATTTAGAGTATTAATTATTTTAAATTGATTATAAAGTAGGGGGCTTAAGTGCTCCCTTTTTTATTATGGTAATGAGGATTTTATGTCAGGTTCAGCAAAATATTCAGATTGGTCACAAGTGATGGCATTGATAGCGAATGCAGCAGAGCAAGGTAAACATCAATCTTTATTGACTATGTTGATGACTCCTGATGAACGTGATGCCTTAATAGCTCGAGTCAATATTTGTCATGAATTATTGCAAGGTGATTTAAGTCAACGACAAATAAGCCAATTACTTGGTGTTGGTGTTGCAACGATAACTCGAGGGTCTAATGAATTAAAAAGCCATACTCAGGATGAAAAAGAATGGCTAATGGCGTTACTTCAAAAAAGTGCTAAAAACGTTCAGGATGAAGAAAAGGGATTAGAGCAAGAGTAAGCGCTTGTTGGTAAACCGAACTTCTTGTTAATAGGTTATTGGTTAATAGACCAATAGCCCCACCTTTCTGCTTTATGTTTTCGGTTTTAAATTGTTCATCCATTACATCCCCAAGTTCCTTCCCTTCATTCACCGCGGCAATAACGCTAGGAGGAAGAGGTAAACTTGATGATCTCGATTCACCAACCATTAAACCATTATCTATTATCATCCAAGCAAAAGTTGCCGTATTTTCTATACCAGCTTCTAATCCAACGTAATAATTTGCTTTTGGATGTAAGGATTTAGCATTATTTACTCGGTTTAATGCCCCTTGTTTTGTTTCAATACAGCTCATTGGCTGGTCTGCAACGCCACTCTCAACGGCAATACCTTGAAAAACAAAATTAATATTAGGAAATGCTTGAGTGAATGCTGATTCTACAGCATGTATTTTTGCCGGGTTAAGTGACGCAATAATAACGTTATGTGCCATGTGGAAACGCAGTCCTTTATATTAATGAACCGATACAATGTTTGTGTCAGTTCATTTTATCATTACAGAGTTAACTATTTTATTTGAGGAATATCTGTAGGAGTTACATTCTCTATTGGGTAACAACCGAGAACTTTTAAATATTGAGTAATAGATGTTAACTCTTCAATAGCTGAGCTCATGGCTTTAGATTTCAAATGCGCTTGCAGATCAATATAAAACATCTCTTCCCAAGGATTGCCCATAATAGGACGAGATTCTAGTTTTGTCATATTAATACCGTATTTACGTAAAACCTGTAATGATTCAACTAATGAGCCGGCATCTTGTGAAGTAGACATAATCAAAGTTGTTTTTGCTGGTATTTGTTCTGATACATCAACTGGCTTTCTTGCAACAACAATGAATCGAGTTTGATTTTCTGTTTGGTTTGAAATGTTGGTAATTAATGATTGAAGACCGTAAAGTTTACCGCTATCAGAATTACCAATGGCTGCGACGTCTGGTGAGTTTAATTCTTTTACGGTAATCATTGCATCAGCAGTGCTCGCACAAGAGATCAGCTCTACGTTGTCTAAACGGTTTAAAAACTCACTGCATTGTTCATGTGGTTGGGGATGAGAGTATAATGTTTTAATCGATTCAAGAGACGTCTCTGTGGTGGTTAGTAAGCAATGGTCGATTTGCTGAGTAAGTTCACCAACAATGTATAAGCTAGTATGTTGAAGTAAATCATAAACTTGGTTGATAGAACCAGAGCTTGTGTTTTCTATTGGTAACACACCGTAGTCAGCATGCCCTGACTCAACTGTTTTTATTACTTCTCTGAAGTTTTCACAACCAAGTTCAGCTAGTTCAATATTTTTCTTACTGAAATAACGACGACTTGCTAGATTTGAATAAGAGCCTTTTGAGCCAAGATAAGCAACTCTTGCTACTGGTTTTCTACTTAATTCAGGATTTGCTAGATTTTGAAAATATTCTTGTTGAAGTAAAACAGAGTCTTCAATAATGGTATGAAATAATTGAGTTATGTAATAAGCATCAAGATCGAACGCCTTGCCGTTTTTAATTAATTTAACAAGTAGCTGTTGTTCGCGTTTTGGGTCACGGACAGGCTTGGCGGTTTGGACTTTGCTTTTAGCAACTTCAAGACTGAGCTTACGACGTTCAGAAAAAAGTTTTAATAATTCGTTATCAAGTTCATTGAGGCGTAAACGAATATCGTCGAGAGAATAGATGGGATCAGTCATGAATATGCAAACCTAGTAAATTAAGAATTAATTCACAATAAAGGAATTAGTCAGTTTGCGTCAAGAGAAAACAGCGCTCAAATGAGCGCTGTTTCAGAAAATTTTGAGTTGGCCGATTTTACTGTTGTTCGTATTCCTCTTCTTCTTCTAGGTCAACTTCTGGCTCTTCAGCAATAGGTGCTTGAGCATGAGTTGCTCTACGAGCTTCGCCTTTATGTTGTAACTTATCTAGTTGGCGTTCTAGTTTTTGGTACATCTCTCTAATTGCACCAAATAGGTCTTCTTGTTCTGCTGATGCAGCAACTTTGCCTCCGGCGATAGCGACTTGTGCCTCTACTTTATGCTTACCATTTGCGCGTTTCGTAACGCTAGCGTGACGGCCAATAATATCTAGATTTCTTTTTTCTTCTAATTTTTTAAATTTCCCTTCAATACGTTCACGGATGCCTGGAGTGATGTCGATGTTGTTACCAGTGATTTCTACTTTCATATGATTTTCCTCTCTCTTGCCCCGTTTGGCATGTATCCAGATTACGGATCCAGCAGTAAAATAAAGTGATCTAGATCACCATTTTAAATAGTATTCGTAATTAGGTATGTTGATGTGATCTCAAACAAACCCTGAGAATTTTTTTTGAAAAAAAACTTGATGAATTGCCTAAAATAGGTAGATTGAAAGGGTTGATTACTGAAAATTTTCGTTTTTAGGGACTAAGTTCAACCTACTGTTTTCAATGGTTATTTTTTAATCTTCCATGTTTTGTGAGTTTGAACATCCTTTATGTAAATATCAGATATAAAAAAGCCGTGCCTTAATGATAAGACACGGCTTTTATTGTTTTTACTGAAAATTTATTCTGGATTCAATGCAATAAGTTCTTCTGTTCGAGCAATAGCATCTTCTAATTTCAATTCTTTATATGCAGCTAACATAATCGTTAGTGATTTTCTTGCGGCTTCAGTATCTGGATACGTTCGTTGTAATTCTTGGCTACGATTGATGGCAGAAATCCATGCTTCTCTACGTAAGTAAAAATCTGCTGTGGCTAATTCATACTCAGCTAATCGATTTTTTAAAGAAAACATACGAGTTTGCGAATCTTCAGCGTATAAACTATTTGGGTAACGCTCTAATAAACGTTTAAAGTCTTTAAATGCTGCACGAGCTGGTTCGGGATCTCTATCTGAGCGGTCTATTCTAAAAAGATCGTGCATAAAGCTACGATCTTGAGCCATATGAGTTAGGCCACGCATATACAATACCCAATCAGCTTTCGGGTTTGTTGGGTTTAAACGAGTAAAGCGTTCGATAGTTGCTAAGCCCAAAGCTAAGTCATCATTTTTGTAATATACGTAAATTAAGTCTAATTGAACTTGTTCAGAGTAAGCGCCAAATGGGTAACGAGAATCGAGAGCTTCAAGACGTTCAATTGCACTTGTCCAATTACCTGCCTGTAAAGAGACTTGAGCCTGAGAATATAATTCTGATGGTGGGATATCAGGAATAACATCATCACTGCTTGAGCAGCCCATCAGTAAAGATACTGCTAATAATGAAGAAAGTGTTAAGCGTTTCATGCTTGAAAATGATCCTTGACTAAAAAAACTGAAGTTATCCATTACGAAATCCGTCGTTAACAGATACAATGGTCGATAGTTTATTTCACTTACAGTGTTGATGATACCAAATATGATGTATTTGTTTGGTATTAGTACCACTAATTTAAAAAAAGTTCGATATGGCACAACAAATAGAGTTAACAAGTACAGTAAAAGATAGCCAACTAGGCCAGCGTTTAGATCAAGCTGCAGCAGAGTTGTTTTCTGATTTCTCGCGTTCACGCATCAAAGAATGGGTGTTAGCTGGTAAAATTTCCGTAAACGGTGAAGTTATCACTAAAGCTCGTGTAAAAATGATGGGCGGTGAAGAAATTTTAGTTAAGGCGGAACTAGAAGATGAGCAACGTTGGTTAGCTCAAGATATTCCTCTGGATATTGTTTATGAAGATGATGATTTATTAGTAATTAATAAACCTCGTGATTTCGTAGTTCATCCAGGTGCTGGTACACCGGATAAAACGGTACTAAATGCATTATTATTCCATTACCCAAGTATTGCAGAGGTGCCTCGTGCAGGTATCGTGCACCGTCTAGATAAAGACACTACGGGTTTAATGGTAGTAGCGAAAACTGTACCAGCTCAAACACGTTTAGTTCGTGCGCTTCAAAAGCGTAAGATCACGCGTGAATATGAAGCGGTAGTATTAGGTCGTATGACGGCTGGCGGTATGATTGAAAAACCAATCGGACGTCACCCTCAAAAACGTACGCTAATGGCAGTACATGAATTAGGTAAAGATGCAGTTACACATTATCGTGTTGCTGAGCATTTCCGTATTCACACTCGTTTACGCTTACGTCTTGAAACTGGTCGTACTCACCAAATCCGTGTTCATATGTCATTCCTCCAACATCCATTAGTAGGTGATACAGCTTACGGTGGTCGTGCTCGTATCCCTAAAGGTGCGTCACAAGAATTAATTGACATGATCCGTGGCTTTAATCGTCAAGCGCTTCATGCTGCGATGTTACGTTTTGATCACCCAATTACAGGTGAAGTCATGGAATTCCATGCACCAATCCCTGATGATATGATTGCTCTATCTCAAGCTTTACGTGATGATGAACGTTTATTGCATGAGGAAGAGTATTAAATGTCGCTATTGTTACCAAAATGGTCGGCTCCTAAAAATATTAACGTAGTTAGTACAACTCGATTAAATGGTGTTTCTAAAGCCCCATTTTCGAGTTTGAATTTAGGTGATCATGTTGGTGACAATCATAATGATGTTGTGCTCAATCGTGAAAAACTGATTACGTTGGCGCAGTTACCGACTGCACCAACGTGGTTAAATCAGATTCATTCAACCGATGTTATCACTCTTCCTTATACCGATTCCGTTAACCCACCTTCTGTTGATGCTGCTTATACTAATCAAGCGAATCAAGTTTGCTGTGTAATGACTGCTGATTGTTTACCTGTGGTTATTTGTAATAAAGAAGGAACCGAAGTTGCAGCAGTTCATGCCGGCTGGCGTGGTCTTCTTGATGGTATCTTAGAAAATACAGTTAAGCATTTTTCTTCAAATGATCTTGTTGCGTGGTGTGGACCAGCCATTGGGCCTACTGCATTTGAAGTTGGTGATGAAGTAAAACTACAGTTTTGTGAACAAGATCTTCAAGCGATAAACGCTTTTACTCCGAGTCATAACCGAGATAAATGGTTAGCTAATTTAGAACTGCTTGCTACTCAACGCTTACAGAGTGTTGGTGTACAAGAAGTTTATTACTCAAGCCTTTGCACTTATTCAAATACAGATCAATTTTTCTCTTATCGAAAAGAGGGAGAGACTGGTCGTCAAGCAACTTTAATTTGGTTCGAATAATCCTTTTTATTTCCATTCTCATCAGTTGATTTATAAACAAATAAACCCCATTTAAGAAGTAATAGTTACTTACTTTTCTTCTGTAGGAGAGGGTTATGCGTTTAGAACGATTCACTAGTAAATTTCAAATCGCCATTTCAGATGCTCAATCATTAGCATTAGGTCAAGATCATCAATATATCGAGCCAACGCACTTAATGGTGGCTTTATTAAACCAAGATGGAAGTACAATCAGACCATTATTAATCTTACTTAATATTGATGCGACTCAACTTCGATCAAAGCTTTCTGAAATTCTCGATAAAATCCCAAAAGTTACAGGTATCGGTGGTGATGTTCAGCTGTCATCTAGTATGGGGATTATTTTTAATCTATGTGACAAAATAGCTCAAAAACGCAAAGACGCTTATATATCCTCAGAAATATTCATGCTTGCAGCTATTGAGGATAAAGGCCCATTAGGTAATTTATTTAGAAATCTTGGACTTACCGAAGCTAAAATATCAAAATCAATTGATGATATCCGTGGTGGAGAAAAGGTAAATGATCAAAATGCAGAAGAAAAACGTCAAGCATTAGAAAAGTTTACAGTAGATCTTACTGAGCGAGCAGAGCAAGGTAAGTTGGACCCTGTTATTGGGCGTGATGATGAAATACGTAGAACGATTCAGGTTCTTCAAAGACGAACTAAAAATAACCCCGTTATTATTGGGCAGCCAGGTGTCGGTAAAACAGCCATCGTTGAGGGGTTAGCTCAACGCATTATTAATGGTGAAGTACCTGAAGGCTTGAAACATAAAAGAGTGTTGTCTTTAGATATTGGTGCGTTGATTGCTGGGGCTAAATTTCGAGGTGAGTTTGAAGAGCGCTTAAAAGCGGTTTTAAATGAACTGGCAAAAGAAGAAGGTAATGTCATTCTCTTCATTGATGAAGTTCATACCATGGTTGGAGCAGGTAAAGGCGAAGGTTCTATGGATGCCGGTAATATGCTTAAACCTGCATTAGCTCGTGGTGATTTACATTGTGTTGGTGCCACGACATTAGATGAATATCGTCAATATATAGAAAAAGATCCTGCCTTAGAAAGGCGCTTTCAAAAAGTTATTGTTGATGAACCTACAGTAGAAGATACGATTGCAATATTACGTGGCTTGAAAGAGCGCTATGAAATCCATCATCATGTTGAAATTACCGACCCTGCTATTGTTGCAGCAGCGACATTATCTCATCGTTATATATCAGATAGACAACTTCCAGATAAGGCGATTGATTTAATTGATGAGGCAGCGTCAAGTATTCGAATGGAAATTGATTCTAAACCAGAATCTCTTGATAAGCTTGAACGTAAAATTATCCAATTAAAAATAGAGCAGCAAGCATTAGTTAAAGAGAGTGATGATGCCAGTTTAAAACGACTCGATTCGTTAAACCTGGAATTGAGAGAAAAAGAAAGAGACTACTCAGAGCTGGAAGAAGTTTGGAAAGCAGAAAAAGCGGCACTTTCTGGAACTCAGCATATAAAAACAGAACTGGATATAGCAAGAAGTAATATGGATATTGCCCGACGTGCGGGAGATTTAAACCGTATGTCAGAACTGCAATATGGCCGAATTCCAGAATTAGAAAAACAGTTAGATCTTGCAGCGCAAGCTGAAATGCAAGAAATGAGTTTATTAAAGAATAAAGTTACCGACAGTGAAATCGCTGAAGTTCTTTCTCGTCAAACAGGCATTCCAGTGAATAAAATGCTGGAAGGGGAAAGAGATAAATTGTTAAAGATGGAAAGTGAATTACATAAACGAGTTATAGGACAAGCAGAAGCGGTTGAAGCAGTATCGAATGCCATTCGACGCAGTAGAGCAGGGCTGTCTGATCCTAATCGCCCAATTGGTTCTTTTTTATTTTTGGGGCCAACAGGTGTTGGTAAAACGGAATTATGTAAATCTTTAGCAAACTTTATGTTTGACAGTGAAGATGCGATGGTTCGAATTGATATGTCTGAGTTTATGGAGAAACATTCAGTCGCTAGGTTAGTCGGTGCGCCTCCTGGTTACGTTGGTTATGAAGAGGGCGGTTACTTAACTGAAGCAGTTAGACGTAAGCCTTATTCTGTTCTATTGCTTGATGAAGTTGAAAAAGCACATCCAGATGTATTTAATATTCTTCTTCAGGTATTAGATGATGGCAGACTTACCGATGGTCAAGGCCGTACGGTTGATTTTAAAAATACCGTAATCATTATGACCTCTAATTTAGGTTCTGATAAAATTCAACAGCATTTTGGAGAACTTGATTATGAAGGGATTAAAGCCTTAGTTATGGACGTTGTAGGGCAACATTTTAGACCTGAATTTTTGAATAGGGTTGATGAAACCGTTGTTTTTCATCCATTAGGCCAAGATCATATTAAGAACATTGCTTCTATTCAGCTGCAACGTTTGGAAAAACGTTTGAATGACAAAGACTATCAGTTAGAAATAACGAGCGAAGCCTTAGATTTAATCGCGGAAGCAGGCTTTGATCCTGTTTATGGCGCAAGACCATTAAAACGAGCGATTCAGACTTATATAGAGAACCCGTTAGCCCAAGATATTTTAAGTGGAAAATTAAGAACAGGTGAAGTGATTAAGCTAAAGGTGAAAGATAATCAGCTAATTACCACTCAAAACGACGACTTTTGATGGGTAAATAAGCGAGTTGAGTTAATTTTAATCACTTAAACTGTTTTTTGGTTATTTTACTAAAAAACAGTTGCATGAAACTAAAGACTCTCTATAATGCCGCCTCACTGACACGGAACAGATGAGTCAAATCGAAGTTCAATGTTTAGTGAGGTTGTTTTAATTATTTATTAAGTTAAGTGCTTGACACTTAATATTAAGTGAGTATTATAACCATCCGCTTCAAGGGAAAGCCGAAAGGCTTCAAAACTTGAAGTTTGCTCTTTAACAATTTGAAACCTATTAATCTGTGTGGGCACTTGTGAGTTGATAATCACTAGTTTGCTTTTACTTCTCGAAGT
>NZ_MAJS01000008.1 GCF_001690985.1 Aliivibrio sp. 1S175 | reverse complement strand
TTCTTCTGTTACTGCGCCAGTATTTGAACCGCCAATCACCGCGTTATCATTAGTGCCATTAACCGTGATAGTTACTTGATGAGGGGTACCATCGGCAGAATGAACGGTGATAGTATCAGTAGCTGTCGAGCCTTTACCTAATGCTTGAACCGTTGGGTTAGTGTTGTTTAAATCGTACGTCCATGCGCCATTGTCAGTAAGGTGAAGCGTACCGAGTGTGCCGATAATATCAGTATTTGAAAAATGAGCCTCACCACGATCAAAGTCTATTATTGTCAGCTTTCCGGAAACATGAGTTGTCACATCTTCGGTTGTTGTCGCAGAGTCTTTTCCTGAAATAACAGCTTGCTGCTGTGAGTGTTGTGGTGGAGGTGTGTTTAATGTCGTAGGGGGAGTGACCAATATAGCAGGAGCTTGGTTAATTGTATGGTTTTGCACTGGCGTAGGAAGAATTCCAATGGGAGTTATTGCGTGCGAAGCTAAATGAGAGCTACTTCGTGCGCTTGGCGTTATTACTGGTGTGCGCTCGTTCGTATCATCATGAATAGGTTGAATATTGCTCATTTTGTTTTCAGCAATAGGATCTAAAAATGTAATGAGTGATTCATTGTGATGAGGATTTGACTCTTCTAATGTATCGCTTTCTATATTTGAGTTTTTTTCGTCGGCGAATTCTTCTAGTGTAAGTGTTTTAGAAAAAGAAAAACTTGGCAAAATTAGCATCAATTGAGGGTAAAGAGAGAGCCTACTAGCTAAATAACGTTGGCTTTTATTTTTTTTCTTTTTAATCGGTGATTTTTCTTTTCCCGGATCTGAAAATGATTTAGCTTTATTATTTGAGTTTGCTTTATCTGACTGCTTATTCATCCATGGCCTCAGTACACAATATATAACTTATTATAAGTTAAGGATATAGAAGGCAAAAAAGCCAATACTAAGGTTAATAATTATTTAGAGGTGAGCTCCAGTTTCAATAAAAGATAGTGCTATCAATTATACCGATTCAATTTGAAATGATTGTAAGGTCATATAAGTCGCGTTAATCTTGAGTGTAAGTTAACCAAAACTCTCAATTTTTGTGATGCCAATCGGTTTTCTGTGCAAGAGTGTAATTTATCATCATTCCTTTCGGGATCTTAATCACACTAATGCCTCAACCGTTTGGGTAAAGTAACTTCATCGAATCAAATATAACTATTTAATTAACGCGACCCTACAATCGCAAGGAGTTAACCATGACAGCAGCAGTATTCCATTTAGGCGTAACACAAGCAGATCTTCAAGGTGCAGAAATGGCGATCATCCCTGGTGATCCAGCACGTGTTCAGAAAATCGCAGAACAAATGGAAAATCCTAAGTTTTTAGCAAGTCACCGTGAATACACTGTTTATCTAGCAGAATTAGAAGGCAAAAAAATTGTTGTTTGTTCTACTGGTATCGGTGGTCCGTCAACATCTATTGCTGTTGAAGAGTTAGCTCAATTGGGTGTGCGTACCTTCTTACGTGTTGGGACTACAGGTGCAATCCAACCGCATGTAAATGTAGGTGATATGATTGTAACGACAGGTTCAGTTCGTTTAGATGGTGCGAGTTTACATTTTGCTCCAATGGAATTCCCAGCCGTTGCTGACTTTGATGTTGCAACAGCAATGCGTAAAGCGGTTGTTGACCAAGGTGCAACTGTTCACACAGGTGTTACAGCATCAAGTGATACTTTCTACCCAGGTCAAGAACGTTACGATACGTTCTCAGGTCGTGTTGTTAAGCGTTTCCAAGGCTCTATGCAAGAGTGGCAAGACATGGGTGTGCTTAACTTTGAAATGGAATCAGCAACGTTATTAACAATGTGCGCAAGCTCAGGTTTACGTGCGGGTTGTGTTGCTGGTGTTATTATCAACCGTACTCAAAAAGAGATCCCAGATCACGCAACACTAAAAGAAACAGAAGCACGTTCAATCAAAGTTGTTATTGAAGCGGCTCGTAATCTTCTATAAATAGAAGAGTGAAAAGAAACATAAAAATGCCGCTGATTCGTAATGAATGAGCGGCATTTTTTTGTAGTAAAATAAATAATAAAAAGACCGAATTACTTGTATTTTTTGTTATTTAAATAGCAATGTATTCGTGACAATTATTAATGACCGCCAGCTGCTAAGAACCAATTTAGAAGGTGTTTTTTAAGATCGCCCAATTCATCAGGACCAATGATCGCTAAGCCTAAATCTTGTGCTCGCATAATGTCATTATTACGTAGGGGACGGAAGCTAACCAACATAGCTCGTGCTTGCAGGCCGCCCAAAAGGTCACGTAACGACTCTAATTTATAAAGTGTATCATCGCCATCATCTCGCATGCCTTTGGTCTTACATTCAATGATATGCAGCTTGTTATTTACTATGCTAACCACATCAAGCTCATTACGAACGTCTTTCGTTCCTATTTCACGGTGAACTTGTACATTTAATGAATGGTCTTGCAGAGTAGGTAAGTATTGTTGAATATCAACGACCGTATTATGAACCAGAATTTCTAACCATTCTCCGTTAGCTAATCGGCGCGCTTCTTCACAATCAAAGGTTAATACACCGTTGTCATATTTAGCTAGACCGGTTTCTACCAAGTCGTTTAGCAGCATATTTAGTTCTTTATAGCTTTGTTGTTTTTCAGTTACTTCAACATCCAAACGTTGTTCTTTACGGCATGTGGTTGCTAGATAATTCAATGTGGCTAAACCTGGGCCTAATTCTAGTGCATTACTTGCCCAACGTTGACATAGCTCTCGCAGACGTTTATCCATATTTTCTGGTAATTCAGTTTCAGAAAATTCACAACGAGCACCAAAAATAGCAAGGTAATCACTTAATTTAATGTTATCAGCAACGTGTTTTTGGTTACGACCATCAGGATAAACCCAGCATAATTTATCGCTGAAAGGTTCGACAACAAAAATTGGCCAATGGTATGAACGAAACACTTCATAGGCAGAAAGAAGACGGTGTCGAAGACCACAACTAGCGTTTAATTTAACTTCACTGAATTTGTCTTTAATAGTGATAGCTAATGTTTGTAATGATTCTTTAATTAAATGAATATCAACAATATTTGGGATCTCATAAAAATCAGATGATATACCTTTGTATTGTAAAATCTTTTCTAATCGATGAAACATATCTTTTTGATTTTCATCACCAATGAAAATCATGTGTTCTCCTTTTACAGAGAGATCGAGTAAGGGGGTAATAAGACGTACGGGGTCTTGATCTATTATGCCAACATGCGTAATCATTTAATAATCCTTGTAATAGTGATTACACATAAATAGAAACGGAAGGCATGTGTAATCAAATAATTATAGTTATGCTGAATAAGAGTAATCGGACTATTTTGTGCGATCAGTATAAGTTTCTTATTCAATACTAATGTAATGAGGGGTTACATGATAAAAATCAACCCATAATTAAATATTCTTATTTGGGCTTAATAAAAAAAGACGATAGAATAGTGCCACATGCCTTAAAGACAGAATAAACTATGAGCTACTTACCTTTAGATGAATACAATCGCAAATGGATTTTTACTCATCAATCAATGCCAGTTGATGGTGAATTGTTGCCATTAATAAAGCCATTCACTCAAGCAAAATCTGCTCAAGTTTGGAATGATTTTATTAGTGCAAATAGCCCTACTGCTGATCATTTTGGCTCAAAAGAATGGCCAATGAAAAAAAGCACATGGAGTAATGAAATCGATTGGCAGCACCGTTGGGACAGTGATAACGAATCATTACCTGAAGAAGTGTTAGCGTTTATTGATTGGGCTGATGACGTAACAATTTATTTCTGTTATGAAAAATATAATGTTATCGAGACATCATGGGGTACGTTTAAACAAGCGTGGAAAAACTTCTTATTCTATGATGACTTACCAATCTTAATTGGTAAGAAGAAATCACAGTCATTGTGGTTTAATTCAAAAGGTAAAGTGAAGTTAGGTTCAAGAAGTTAATTTCATAAAGGAAAAATAAAAAGGCTCATAGTGATTAACTATGAGCCTTTTTTATCGATGAGTGACAGCGTTAAGAATGAATCCTTGAAATCACATACTCTGGAGCATGTATTTCAAGATAATGTGAAAAGCTATCTAGTTCTGGTTTTAAATCTTCAGTGTTTGCTCTATTTAAATGGATAATAAACCTTTGAAACTCATTGATATCCAATATCTGTTTGTTATACATAATCCATTCAATAACTAGCTCTTGAGGAGCAGGAATTAATTCACTGAACCTTTTAGCTGCATTGCGTAACTCTCGAGTACCGAAGCGATACCAACCAATAAAATAAAGTAACACCATAGCCGCTAAAATTACGATATGGATCATTAGAGTTACCTTTGAATTGTGTCCAATTTAGTATACGCATTTCAAACACTTTTTGAAGGCAATTTTTTTATGTTTGCGAAGCTCTGACAATAATGGTGTAAATTTAGTCAGTTATGATATTAATTCAACAAACGTAATCCAGCCGGTAGGGCATCTCCAAAGAGGCGTTTTGAATCCGCTTCGGTTAACGCCTGTTGGTTTGACACTAAATCAATCCAACTTTGTGGAGAGCGACTTTTTTTCAATTTATTGATGATATCTTCACGTAACTCATCGGAAACATCTAATGTTCTGTCACCAGTTAATCTAGCCATCATTACTGTAGCAAAACCTGCCATTGGTTGTTCTTTCCAATCTTGCTCTAATAGAATTGGTATCCATTGGGAAACTTGGCTTGCCGGAATTAAGTTATGTTGACTGCCATAGAAAGGTGAACGAGAACAAATTCGACCTAATGCCCACCAATGAACTTGAGCTTGGTTGCCATTTTTGGCATGCCCTAGCATCCATGTAGACAGTAATGTTTTATCTTCAACATCTAGGTGTTCTAATGCAGCAGAAAGACGAACCATGGCTTCATAGCTTTTGTTGGTTGCATCTTCTAATGTTTTTGGATTGCGTAAAGAACCCGGGTGTAAGTATTTTGCAATGTCACCCAAAATGGTTTCTTGTTGTTCTTGATTTAATCCACCTGAGATCCGACGCCAGAATGTCCACCAATCATTCCAAGATTGTTTTGATTCAAACTGGATACCTTGTTGGTAAGTTTCCCACGCTTGGCTGATTTTCCACTCATCGGCAGGATAACCAAAGCCGGGACGCAGTGCGAACCCCGTCATTTTCAACCAGTTCTGTTCATGCTTATCTGAACGACGGCGGCGTTTTTTACTGTCTAATAATGCAGTTGCTAGTTCACGAGAAGTAATTAAATCCCATGATTCACGTTTACCAATTAACTTCTCAATATTTTTAGAGAAAGCTTTAATGGCGTTTGGATTTTGCTTACTGCCACCGTAAGCCTCTTTAATATTTACAATTGCATTAGGGAGACGAGGGGGCAAAGAGATTTGCTCTGCAAGATTGGCACTCTTATTTGAAGCTTGGTTACGGACTTCAAATTCAACTAACCAACGTTGAGAGTCGTCTTCTATTGAAACGCATTCAATCTTAATTGTACCGACTTCAGTAAATTGGCAAGCCAAAGTCACTTCAACGCGATCTTTTTGATTGGCGTGTAATTCATCTTTGGCTTTGCTTGATTCAAGTGTGACGACATAAGGTGGTAAGCTAACAAAACTTGGATCTGATAATTCAGTGATCATACCTGAGGTAGCCAGTTGGTCTTTAGTCGTTGAAAGTAGGTTGAATCGGACTGGTTCACCTAATGTTAAAGAGAAGCGGCGACTTGTCATTCGAATTTCTTCGCCTTCATCACTGCCTTTAGCTAACAAGCATAAACCTTGGGGCTGTTTGTTTTTTTCTTCTAATTGTAAATAGAACGAACGAGCAGAACCTCCTCCAATCTTTAGTTGTGCACCATGACGTGCTTTACCATAAGCAACAGCACCATAAGCAACAGATAAATCTGGATGGGGGTTAGATAGTTGAGTTACAGGGTCACCTTTCCAGTGGCTTAATAATTCAACGGAGCGGTTAGCAAGAAGTGGGCTATTAAAGACGCCCCCGTTTAATAATAAGCCGATAGGGATTGCGCGATCGTGATGATCTGCGAGATCAGATTGATCCCAGCCTAGAGCCTTCATCGACACTTCTTTATGATTATCTAAGAATTGTGCTAAATGTTTACTAATAGCAGGATCGGATGCGTAGGGCAGGCCAAATTCAACCACGGCGGATTGACGTTGATTTGGACGGTCATTAAACTCTGTTAATGGTAAAAAACCATCTAATGCAATACTGTGAACTTCTTCTTTACTTAGTTCGACCTTGCGACTTCCACCTAATAGTTTAGAGCCCGATCCAAGAAGAGTGATATGGCCTGAATCAGGAGCATTGGCAGAGAGTAAGCGCTCTTTGGTTTTACGCGTTTGTTGAATTAATTTTGTTAACGCCGCAGCGGTCATTTTTTTACTGCTATCTAAACGCTGTTCAGCTAAGTGCGCTAATGCGAGATCGATGTTATCACCGCCTAACATTAAGTGGTCGCCTACACCGATACGATCAAGAGATAATTCATCTTTATCAAACCGCGCTTGGATCAAGCTTAAGTCCGTTGTACCGCCGCCTACATCGCACACTACCATTAATGGTACGTTCTTTAGGATATCTTTTGCTGTATCTTGATGGTGGTGATACCAGTCATAACATACGGCTTGAGGCTCTTCTAATAAAATGATCTTATCAAGGCCTGCCAGTTTTGCGGCTTGAATGGTAAATGAACGAGCACTTTCATCAAAAGAAGCAGGTACAGTTACGACAACTTCTTGCAGCTCCATTGGTGCATCTGGGTGGTGGTAATTCCAAGACTGACGAACGTGGTTTAAATAACTGGCACTGGCAACAATAGGAGAGACCTTCTCAACATCTTCAGCTCCAGCCCAAGGCAGAATATCAGAGGTACGATCGACTTTTGTGTGAGAGAGCCAACTCTTAGCGCTGACAACTTGGCGGCCTTCGACTTTTGAGCCTAATTCTCGCGCCCATTCACCAATGATTGCGTTCTTTATTTCGCCATCAATCGCTTTTATATTCCAAGGCAGAGTTAAATCGTTGTCACTGATTTGGCTTTGTGATGCATGGTATCGAAAAGAAGGCAGTAGGGGTTTACGAGCAACTTCACCTGGGCCAATTAATTGGTCAATATTGAAGATTTCAATTGGACTGGTTTCAATGCCAAGAGACAGATCAGTATAAGCAACAACGGTATGGGTAGTACCAAGATCGATACCAATTAAATAGCGATTAGAATAACTCATAAAACTCCAACGTGACTTAGTCTTATAGTGACATCATTTCTGTAAAGATAGAAAGCGACAGCGATAAAGAAACAAAGTGTATATAGTAAAAGAGTTCAGCAACCATAACGGTGACTGAACTCTTAAAGAAGCGATTAGCGAAGAATAATGTTCAAATTATGCTTCACGAACACTAAATTCAACGTGCCATTTTTCACCGCTATCGGTAGCAATGGCTTCAAGATATAGTGTACCTAATTCAGTTACTTTTGAAGCAAGGCGAACAGGAACCACTTCACCGGCTGAACGACCTTCGGTAACTGGCAGAGTAACTTGAATTGCGGGTAGCTCTTCTAGTTCTTCTGGCATCCAGAAATCAAGGTGTGTGCCTGCTTGATCATCACGACGAGTGGTTGAACCGTAAAACTTAAATTGCACAGGTTGACCAATCACTAAGCCAAATTGTTGGCTAGGAACATCAACATGAGAGCCTTCTTCCATTCCGAATGGTGCTACACACAATGCTTCCATTGGTGGTTCCATTCCTGGGATGGCAGGCATAGAGCTTTCGATACCTACGTAATAGCTTGATGCGATACCACCACGGATACGAACGCCTTTACCTGTGCGAACAGAACCGTAGTAAGACGCACCAGAAGCAACCGCTAAGTCAAGGTCTAACCCTTCAAGTAGTTTTGCATCTTCTGCTTCTGCGTCAATTAACCAATCATTAATAATACCCAGTAATCGATCTGCAAGTAGAGTTGATTTTAGAACGCCACCATTTAACAGAATCGCTGTAGGCTTAATGAAATCAGCTTCGTTTTGTTGACCAAATACTTCATCAGTTGCTGCTTGTTGGCGAGTTAAGAAGCTTGCAAGATGACGCGTTACTGCTGCATCTTGTGCATAAGGCAGGCCCATTTGAGTCAGTGCGCCACGAGCAGATTGAACTGGGTGTTCAGTAACAGGAACAACAGGGAAGAAGCCTTCAACCAGTGTTTGTTGTACTTCTTCTTGAGTCAATTCTGTTTGCAGTGTGCCACCTAACAATTTAGACCCACGGCTAGGAACCACGATTGGAACTGCACGCAGTTCTGAATCGTTAAGCAATGCTTCTTTTGCATCACGACATGCATGAGTCATTACTTGGATTTGCCAAGGTTGAAGTTGCTTACCTTCTTGCGCTAGCTTCATTTTTAAACGATAAGCCAGAGCCAAATCCATGTTGTCGCCACCAAGGAGAATATGATCGCCAACCGCAACACGGTTTAGGCTCAAGTTTCCTTCCTCTTCAGTCACAGCAACTAAAGATAAATCGGTAGTACCACCACCGATATCGACCACAAGGATCACATCGCCAATGGATACTTGGTCACGCCAAGAGTCACCGTTATTTTTAATCCAGCTATAAACTGCAGCTTGTGGTTCTTCTAATAACGTAAGGTTACGGAAACCAAGATTATTTGCCGCTTCTGCCGTTAAATCACGTGCTGCAGGGTCAAATGATGCAGGCACAGTAATCGTTATGTCTTGTTCATTTAGAGGATGCTCAGGGTTTTGAAAATCCCATGCATTTTGAAGATGCTCTAAATAACGCTTAGTGACTTCAAGAGGTGATGCTTTGATCACTTCTTCAGGGCTATTTAATGGTAAGAAAGCGTCACGACGATTAACACCTCCGTGGCATAACCAGCTTTTAGCACTAGCAATTAAACGAATAGGGGTTTTACTACCAAGGTTGCGAGCAATGTTACCCACAATTGCGTTTGGCTTAGTAGTCCAAGGAAGGCTTGTATCACCTTCAAGCAATTCTGCTTCGTGTGCTTGGTACATAAATGAAGGCAGTTGAGATTTCTCTTCTACTTGTCCTGGTGCCGTTAATTGTGGAATTGGCATGACTTGAACACTTGCGTCTTCATTATGTAAATCAACATAAGAAAGAACACAATGTGTTGTGCCTAAATCGATACCGATACTAAATTGTGCTTGTTCCATTACAGTTCTACCTCTGCTGGTGCAACAATAGTCGCATCATAACCGTCAGCTAATTTAGGAAGCTTAACTTCTGCTACTTTCCAACCACGGTGAATTAATGTGCCGTTAAATGGCGCTTCGCCAACAACGTTACCGGTTAAGCGTACTTCTGATGGATTGAACCCAGCAGGAATAGATAAGCGAGATTCCTCTTCTTCAGTACGTACAGGAACAAGTGTGAAGTATTCAGATAATACTTTTTGGCCACCGTCATGAATAACACGAGCGGCTGCGCCAACTTCTGCATCAGCAAAGCCTTTTAAATCTTCTTGCATAAAGTCGATGAAGCGCGCTTCTTTTTGTAGAAGAGACAATAATTGTAGAGCAGATTCTGGGGTCGTTGCTTTTACTTTTGGCTCTACTTCAATGATTTTTTCAATGATCTTTTCTACTTCAATGATTTTTTCGATTTCTACAATTTTCTCAACTGGTTTCTCAATAATTTTTTCTTTTTCAATTTCAACAATTTTTTCAACTTCTACATTTTTGCCTTTTTTAGTTGCATATAAAAGAGCAAATAATGCCGATGTGCCAAACAGGACAATGTGGCCTAAATCAAAGGTAGAAGGAATGGTATTTAAGTCAAAATTCATAATTCTTTCTCTATTTTCTAGGGTGCAATGCACCGAACGTTTTTAACTAAGTTGTGGTCAATAGTAGCATATTCAAGGGATAAGAGAGAAAAAGAACCGAGTGAAGAAAGGCTATGTGATACCGATTGATGTTATTTTAAACAGATTCAAATGATTTTGAGAGCAAGCTTTTGTTCAAGAGCGATTTTGTTTCGCTATTTGCTATTTTTGATTAGAATATAAGGGCGTTACAAATGTTTGAGGTGACAAGTGTTTAAGAATAGTTCTATTCATATAATAGCCAGCTTTATATTGGCGATGACTCTAAGTTTGTTATGCATGCGTTTTGTTTATGACTCAAATGTAGAGGCTAACCAGAAGATTTTTAGTAAAGAGACTGAACGCCAGTCGATTCTATTGTCTTTACTCATTGAGAAGGATATTGATTTTATTGGTGCAGGTGCAGACTTTTATCAATCAGGCTCAAAACAAGACTGGCAACAATTTCCTCTTTTTGCAAACTCGCTAATTTCTCGATCTGACAGTCTAATTTCTCTTCAATGGATGCAGAAAGTTGAAGAACAAGATATTGAACAACATATTAAAGAGGTTCAGCAGGTTTTCCCCTCTTTTGCTATTTTTACGGTGCCTAAAAATAAACCTAAAAAATACGGTTATGTATTTAAAAACCACGAACCAATTTATGTTGCGACGGATATTTATCCAAGAGATGAAAAAAACCTTAGCGTACTCGGTTTTTATTCTTCCAGAGAGCGGTTCAAAAGAGTATTAGATGAGGCAATTCGTACTAAAAATCCAAGTATCTCCGATAAAGTTCGACTTTTACAAGATAGCTTAGTGTCTGGCGCGCCTAAAACGGGAATGTTAGTTTATCACCCAGTATTCACAGCGGATCAAAAAACATTAAAGGGGATCATGATTGGGGGACTTAGGGTAGCCAACTATTTTGATAAGTTAGTAGCATCAACCTCTTTGGGTCAATCCGCCGTTATTAAGATTTGCGATACTGGTTTTGATGCTGAAGATGATCCTGTCATGTTTCAGAGTTCAAATTGGGATGAGTTTAATGGTTTGATCTTGTCAAATGATATCAAAATAGAAAACAGAGTATGGAATATTGAATATAAGAGTAAGCATTACATTAGTGACAGTCAGCGACTAAGCTTATTATGGATGTTTATTGGTGGCATTATATTATCCACTTTAGTTGCTGTGATAACGTATATGGTAACTCGTGACAAAAAGCGCATTGAGAGGCTATTGGAAGTTAGAACAGAAGAGTTACGTTACATGGCTATGCATGATGACCTTACTGGTTTATTGAATCGTCGTTCAATGACGACAGTATTGAACCAATGTATTGATGAGAAAAAATCTTTTGCGTTAATTTGTTTTGATATTGATAATTTTAAAGACATTAATGATACCTATGGTCACCCTGAAGGTGACGCTGTGTTACTGCACATGACTAAATTAATGTCGGATCTTTTAGCTGACTCAGCATCAATAATACGTTTAGGGGGGGATGAATTTGCGGTTATTCTTGAAATAAAAGACTTGGCGCATTTATCACTAGTAGCAACAAATATTCATCAAGTAATAGAAGAGTCTCCAACGTTAACATCAAATCTTATCATTGAACAAACCATTAGTTTAGGTGCTGTTCTTTGGAAAGGGGAAGCTAAAGAGGTATTACTAAAATTAGCAGACCAAGCTTTGTACTACAGCAAAGAGCGAGGAAGGAATCAAGTGACGGTTCGTGGCTGATTTTTCGGCAAACAAATAACAGACTCTCGCGTAAGTGCTTTTGATTGGGTAGAATGCCTGTCTAATAAATATTGAGTCACCAAAGGATCACCATGAACTTTAATCGTATCGTCTGTTTTGATTTGGAAATGTGTTGCTGGAATGAGAACGGCAAAGGCAGAACAGGAGAGATCATTGAAGTCGGATTAGCTGAGATAGACCTACAGACTGGCGAAGTGGTTAGACGAGCTCAATATTATGTCAAACCGGAAGTCGACGAGATTTCACTTTTTTGTGTCGAGTTAACGGGGATAACCCCGCGTAAGATAGAGAAGCAAGGCCGACCTTTAAAGGGCGTTCTAAAATCAATGATTAAGAACTTTGGTGGCACAAATAAAATTTATGCAGCTTGGGGTCATGATGAACTGATTTTGAAATCTGAATGCGAGGCAAAAGGAATTGATTTCCCATTTGTAGAGTTCATTAATTTAGCAACGATTTATCGTATTCGGTCTCGCAAGAAGAATGACAGAATGGGGCAACGTAAAGCAATGGAAGAACTTGATATTGAATGGGAAGGTAGACAACATTCTGGCTATGTCGATGCTTATAACCTTGCTCAATTAGCATTGAAAATCTTATAATTATTTGCTAATTAAAATATGTTAAACATTAAAAAAGGAGCTGATTAGCTCCTTTTTTATTTAATGCAAAAGAATTTATTTATTATCGCGTTTATATAACTCAACAAATGAACGCTGATAAGCAGTTGCGATTTTAGTTATGATTTTTTTAGCCATAGCAGCGTCACCTTTTAATTTGATTATAGGACGAGGTATTTCGTCTCTGTATGGCGCGCATTATAAATAATTTTTTTAATATTTCTAGCAAGTAAAATTGTTTTTTAAGATTAGTTTTTCTAATCTAAATTTATTCTCCTACACGATCAATGTCGCGACTACTAAGTAATGAAAGGGCAATAAAACAGAGGACGATACTTGGCTATAATAAGGTAAAAATATGCATGAGTGATGGCGAGGTTATGAGGGCATGTCAGTTTTATGAATCAAAAAAGGAAGCCAAACGACTTCCTTTTTGTTTTATAACTAGTTAATTACTGATAGAAGATTACGCTTGTGCGTTTTCTACTTGTTCATCAGTGCTTTTTTCACCAAGAACTCGACTTGTAATTGTACCCGCTGTCATTGCGCCACTAACGTTAAGAGCAGTACGAGCCATATCAATAAGCGGTTCGATAGAAATAAGTAGAGCGGCAATAGTTACAGGCAATCCCATTGCAGGAAGAACGATTAATGCTGCGAATGTTGCGCCGCCGCCGACACCTGCAATACCAAATGAACTTACTGTGATAATGGCAACTAAAGACAGAATAAAGTGAGCATCAATAGGGATCCCCATTGTTGGAGCAACCATTACCGCTAGCATTGCAGGGTAGATGCCTGCACACCCATTTTGGCCAATCGTCGCACCAAATGTAGCAGATAAATTCGCAATCGCTGGTGGAACTCGTAGCTTAGTAATTTGAGCTTCAACGTTTAGTGGGATTGTTGCTGCTGAGCTACGAGAGCTGAATGCAAACGTCAATACAGGCCAAATTTTCTTGAAGTAATCAATCGGATTCACACCAACAAAAGAAACCAATAAACCGTGAACCATAAACATCAGAAGAATAGCGACGTAAGAAGCAACGATGAACCCAAGTAGATTTAAAATATCGGCAGCATTTGATGTCGCAACAACTTTAGTTAATAGCGCTAAGATACCGTAAGGGGTTAAAGCCATGATCATCTTAACCAAACGCATTACAATTGATTGGGCAACATCAACAAATGTATTAATTGGGCCTGCTAACTCTTCTTTCTCTTGGCTTACTTTTCGAGCCGCGATACCAGCAAGAATAGCGAAGATTACTACCGCAATAATAGACGTTGAGCGAGTACCTGTTAAATCAGCAAATGGATTTGTAGGAATAAAGCTGACAAGCATTTGAGGAATAGTTAGGTCGCTAACACTGCTAATGCGAGATTCTAATACTGCAACACGAGCGGTTTCACGCGCGCCTTCAGTTAACCCTTCAGCCGTTAAGCCAAAGGTGTGAGTTACAGCAATACCAATAAGAGCAGAGATCATTGTTGTGATTAACAATACGCTAATAGTCACGCCACTAATCTTACCTAAAGAGCCTGATTTATCTAGTTTAACTACTGCGGAAAACATCGAGACTAACACTAATGGCATGATAACCATTTTTAGTAGCCCAACATAACCACTGCCAACAATATTAACCCAATCAAGCGTCGTCTTCATTACAGCACTGCCTTCACCGTGGATAATGTGAAGACCTAAACCATAAAGACTACCCGCAATTAAGCCGATAAGAACAAGGCGAGACAGCGTGTATTCTTTGCGCTGTTGGGTATTAAGAAAGAAGATAAGACCGATAAAGACGATCAAATTGATGATAACGGCTAATGACATACTGCTTTTCCTGTTTATTTAGTGCGCTCGTTATTGTGTCGATTTGAAACAAGCTCTTTGTATTTAAAGGCATAATAACGGTAAGCCTAGGCTTAAGATAAGTGATAAAAGTTATCATATATAACTAAATGGAATATAGATTACATTTTAGGTTATAGATAAGACGATTTGATGCCAAGTTGAGTATTTGTAGAACAGAATTAGGGGATGAGTTACCATTTCTAAATAATAAAGGTAACGATAAAGGAAAATAAAATGGATCATGAATTTTGGGAAAAGAAATGGGCAAGTAACGTTATTGGTTTTCACCTATCGGATATTAACCCAGTTTTGACTCAATATTGGTCAGCATTAAAACCAAACCGTAATGAGAGTGTTTTTGTTCCTTTATGTGGAAAGTCGATGGATTTAGATTGGCTTGCTGAAAAGCATAACTCAGTAACGGGAGTTGAGCTAAGTAAAATAGCCGTACGTGCTTTTTTTGCTGAGCGCTTATATACGCCAACGGTTACTGCATTAACTAGCAGTCTTGAGTTGTATGAGTTTGATGAATTTACTATTTATTCTGGTGATTACTTTACCGCGCCGATTGAAGCAACCGATCTGATTTATGATCGTGCAGCATTAGTCGCTCTACCTAAAGAGATGCGTGAAGAGTATGTACAAGTATTACGCTCTCGTTTAAAAGAGGGAGGCCGTATCTTGTTAGTGACATTAGATTACGACCAAAATGAAATGTCAGGACCTCCTTTCTCAGTACCAGAGGATGAAGTACGTTCGTTATTTTCAGGTATGAGCATCACAAAACTACAACGTGATGAAGCAGGTACAGATCATCCTAGAATTAAAAAAGGATTAACTCGCTTTGCTGAAGAAGTGTGGTTGATTAAGAGTTAGAAAACGAAAAATTTTTGAACAATAAAAAAGCCGTCAGATGATTAATTTGACGGCTTTTTTATTGAGTACCATGAGTGCATTTCAATATTTATGAGTTAATTGAGAATGCATTTATAGTTTTATTATTAGTTACTTTCGATAAATCGTAGCCGCTTCACTAAAGTCTTCTAACGTATCAATCTCAATCCATTTCAAACCCGTAATATCTAATCCGTAAAAAGGAACGTGTTTTTCAATAAGACGATCGTAAGCTTCTTCATAATATTCTTGATGATTTTTTTCGTCTTCCATCATGAGTTTTAATTCAGAAAAAAGCGTAATAGCTGTTGAGCTAGAAATTTTCTCAATACCAATAGATTCGCCAATAGCTTCTACCGGGTTTACTGATTTGTTTGCTTTTAGTACACGGTTATCATCGGTTAGTATGACCTTAACTTCTTCGGCGTCTAACTGAATGTTTTTGTCAAAGCAGAGGCAATTTTCATGATTGTTTTTGATAAGGTTACGCAGAATATCGTTGTCAAAAACCACATCGGCATCAAACTTAATAAAACCTGAATTTCCGACGTATTTTTCAGTCAGCATTAATGAATAGCCAGTATTCGTGCTTTCATAGTTTTCATTAACAATGTAAGTCACATTTAAATCAGGGAAAGTATCGTTAACAAACGCTTTTATCTGATCTTGTAAATAGCCTAATACAATGATTACTTCAGAAATGCCACAATGTAGTATGTTTGTGATCATCATTTCTAAAATAGGTTTACCTTCAACCTTTAAAAGGCTTTTAGGGCAATTATCAGTTAGCGGTCTGATTCTTGACCCGACGCCTGCAGCTAGAATGATGGCTTTCATTGGTGAGTTATTTTTATTCATTGGTGAGTTTGCTCTATAGAAGTGGTGCTTTAAAATAAAAAGGAGATGAGATCGTTTGGTTAAACGTGAATCACTCTAGTTTTGATTTTGTTCTTTCAATTGCGCTATTTGGCTCAAACTTCGTTTTATGGCATAAATAAACTGACTGAGAGCAAATAGAATTAACATCGGCGTTAAGACATTGAAGATTAATGCTGCGGATAACATAAAGATAAATACGCCTTCATTGAAAAATACAATTTTGCGTTGTTCGTTGAAAAACCAACGAAGATTCTCTGCTGTGCTGAAACTTATACCCGCTTTTTCAATCGTTGGTTCGGTTGTGTCTTTGGCGGGTATTTGCTTTAGTTGGTCAGAATCATTCTGCATTTTTGTGTAAAGGAACATATATTTTGAATAGCCACGTAAAGAATAGAAAGTGACTCCGGCGAAGGCTAACAATAGAGGCGTTATACTTTGTGTTTGATCGTAAGCTGCATAACCTACAGCGCCGAACCAAAGCGCTACTTGAAGGTGATCTGTCAATTTGTCATAGTAACTGCCAGTAGGAGAACTGGTTTTACGAAAGCGCGCCATCTGACCATCCATGCAATCAAGTGTATGACTAAATTGTATTAAAAAAGCAGCGATAACAAAGTTAATGTGGCCACCAATAACAATAAGCGCGACTGAAACGAGAGCAACTAGAAATGACAGTAAAGTAATAATATTTGGGGTTAACCACTTAATATCAACGACAAAATAATTAGCAAAAATAGCTAATGGTGAAGTCACAAAAGATGACCACCATTCGTCGTCCTTATTTTTAGTTGCCCATAATTTGGTTAATTTTTCATTTGAAATATTCATTTATACTATGCTCACAGCAACTAATGGAGAAGGGGTTAATATGGATTTCGTTTTATTGATTAAAGGACGTATTTTTGGCAATGAAATTAGCTTATGACTTTCGAGTATATTGCTGCTTTGTAAGATTTCTTTTTGTATATCTAAGAAGAATTGAATATCTTCAAAAGAAATCTCTCCAATATTGCCTACTTGAAATACTTTATGTTTAAAGCATCCTTTACCCTCATAAATAATAATGGATTTATCTCGAAGTTTTTGGCGAAGCACATCTACGTCAATATCCGCAGGTACATAAACTGAGGTTAATATTGAGCACATATCACGTTCATGGAGTAAAAAATTGAATCCTAGTTTTTGCATACCGCTGCGTAAAAAATTCGCTTTACTTCGTAGGTCTGCGTAGCGATTTGCTACCCCTTGTTCGAGTATGTTGCTTAATGCTTGATCAAGTGCAAAAAATAATGGTACAGCAGGTGTGTTAGGTGTTTGTGATACGGTTTTAAGGAAAGTATAAAATTTATATAAATTCAGGTATGCCGTTTTTATCGGATAATTTTTTAACTTTTCGAATTCAGTGGTTTTACCTATAACGAATGATAAACCAGGGTATGAGCCTAAGGCTTTAGAGCTTGAACTTGAGAAGAAATCGATATTATTTCGTTTCACATCGATGGCTTCAGCACCAGCGCTGCTGACACAATCGACGATGAATTTGGCATTATGTATTTTTGCTAGTGTGCCAATTTGCTCTAAAGAATTGAGAATACCTGAGCTTGTTTCATGATGAACCATTGCTATTACATCAATAGAATTGTGCTCTAAATAATCAGAAATAATATTAATATCTAAGCTCTGTCCCCATGGAAATTCAAGTACAGAAGTGTTCTGATTGTGGATTTTAGATATTTCATGTAAACGATCCCCAAACTCTCCGTTAGAAAGAACAAGAATTTTTTTGTCACCAACAACGGATGAAAGCATAGCTTCATTCGCTGCGGTTCCAGAGCCGGTAATAACAACCGCTCTATAATCATCAACGGCTTTTATTTCAAAGACGTTAAGCAACTTTTGTTCAATACCTGCTAACAGTAAATCAAAATCAACTTCGCGATGACAAATGTCTTCTTTAGCAATCGCCATTCGAACATTGTTAGCTACGTTGACCGGACCTGGGGTTAATAATAAATATTTATTCAATGCAATATCTCCAGATAACGACAACAGTTATGTTGATATTATCGGTAATGTTAATTATGTTTAGCGCTTATTGAAGATGCAAAAGGTGATGCATTTTTCTTCCGTTAGATAAACAACAAATTAATATTTTCGAGAATAAATTGGTTTCTGGTTTTATGTTGATCATAAAGTGTAGGCAATCATTCGATTGTCTATCTAGTTGTCAACATTCAGATCAATGTTACGGATGAATACGTTGCTTTGCATTTTGGACTAGGCCAAAAGTGCGGGGCAGCATTCATTTAACATGAAATTTATTCGCGCCAGTTGGTCCAAGAAAAGCAATTGGATTGCCTGATACTAACGTAATATAGACATACTAAATTTAGAAAGGAAAAATCTGAAATAGAGGCAACAATCTATCTATAGAATTGTCGTCCGCTCTTTTCATTATCACGAGCTAGCGAGAAGTGTCTTGTTGAAGTGGCTAGGTACATAATCCATTTAAATTCACTGTATGGCGCTAAAGTAAGCGGAGTGTCATTAAATGTTTTGAATTGTAGGTTAAGCAGATTATAGGTTAGGAATCTGCTAGCAGCGGATAGTAACACTGAACGCTAAACTTAGATACAAAGATAAATAGACCGTTTGGTGCCAGCACTTAGACTTGTTCATTCATTATCTTTACTAGATGAAGAGTTATCTATTCAAGTGATAGAAGATATGGTTGGCTACTAAAATGATTCTTCTTATATAAAAGCGTCACTCATCATAAATTTTGTAATATTAAAACAGCGTTACATAAAAATGTGATCATTCATCATTTATATAATAGGGGATGCCTTTATGCTTTTTAATCCTCCCTACAGATAAATAATGATAATCATGAAAAAACACATACTGGCTTCTGCCATTTTATTTTCTTTAACGGGTTATACGATGGCTGCTGATGGCGATCTTATTGATGTAACTATTCTTGGTACATCAGATATTCACGGACATTTCATGCCTTGGGACTACGCTAGCGATAAGCTAAATATGAAAGGAAGCTTGAGCCAAATAGCAACTAAAGTGAAAGCCATTCGAGAGCAACAAGACAACGTCATTTTGGTTGATGCTGGTGATACGATTCAAGGTAACTTTGTTGAAACCTTTAAAGATGAACCGACAGATCCAATGATGCTTGGTTTTAATGAAATGAACTACGATGCTTGGGTGATGGGTAATCACGAATTTGATTTTGGATTAACGGTGCTTAATCGTTCTCTGTCGCAATTTAAAGGTACGCCACTGGCAGGAAATATTAAGCGTAAAGATGGTAATCCGTTTTTACCCGCGTATAAAATCATTGAAAAAGAAGGTATTAAGATTGGTGTGATTGGTATGGATACGCCAATGACGCAAGTGTTTTCAGAAGGCACAAATCGATTGGATGGAATGACGTTTACTAATCCCTCATTAGAAGTTAAAAAGGTAATTCAACAAATAGACGATAAAGTTGATGCGATTGTATTAGTTGCTCATATGGGACTTGATAATGAGAACAATATCAAAGCCACGGGGGTACGTGATATTGCTAATGATAATCCGGAGATTGATGCAATTGTTGCTGGTCACATGCATATGCGTATAGATAAAGCGACAGTGAATGGCGTGATTATTACCGAACCTGATAAATACGGTCGTGCGCTTTCTCGTATTGATTTACAATTTGAAGAGAAGAATGGACAGTTTACTCTCGTCAATAAAGACAGCTTCACCTACAAGATAAAAGGTGTTGAGTCAGACGAGAAAATGGAAGAGTTATACGCACCGTATCATAAGCGTTTACGAGAGAATGCAAACCGTGTGGTGGCTGAATTACTTGGTGTTGATTTAGTACCAGAGAATGAAATCATAGGTATACCACAAGTTCATATCCAAGATACGGGGATCAGCGCTCTTTTCCAAGAAGCGAGTATGCATTACGCACCATTGGCAAACGTGATTGCTCTGCAAATTGATAATGACATGGCAGAACTCAATGTAGGTAAAATCAAAGCTAAAGACATTGCCTATAATTATCAATACGCAGGCGGTGAAATTACTGTTTATGATATGACGGGTAAAGATCTGAAAACTTACATGGAATGGTCGGCAGGTTATTTCAATAGCGTAAAAGAAGGGGATGTGACTTACAGTTTCAATCTTGATCGTCGCTCATCAAAATATTCAACCAATGACTTCTTTGCCGGGGTAACTTATACCATTGATCTGACGAAACCTGCAGGCCAACGTATCACGAATCTTGGGTTCGATGATGGTAAAGTAATTACGGATACAACACCAATAAGAATCGGAATGAATAGCTACCGAATGGGGCATTTAACCAAAGCGGGTGGTGTACTTGAAGGACGAGTTTTCCCTGTGTTATTTGATAGCGAAGAAGAATTTGGTGAGGATGAAGGGACGATTCGTAACTTAACCATTCGATACTTAAATGAAGTGAAAAATGGTAAATACGAAGGCAAACCAATGAGCCGTTGGGCACTAAGCGGTCTTGATGGTTATGAAAAAGAGCGTGAAATCATAAAAGAGTTAGTGAACAGTGGAGAAATTAATGTCCCAACCAGTGATGATGGCCGTTATACCAATGTTGAGTTTATTAATGTGAAAGATAAGATCTTTTCAACGGAAGAAGAATTAACTACTTATCTAAGCAAGCTTGAAAAAGAGCTAAAAACGGCAACAACAGAAGCAGAAAAAGCACGAATTCATCGTGATATGGTAATAGTAAAGGCGCTGAATTAAAGGTGCTATGAACGAAAAAGGTGGCCATGTTGATTGGTCACCTTTTGTTTATTTTTTATATAGCAAGTAAATGAAATTAACGCTGCTCTAAAGGATACGAGCGGTAACTCCACATTCCATAAACACGTAATGCATCACGGTAAATGCCTAATAGCTCCCCATCTGTCGGGACTTTCAATTCTTCTAATGGACGATCGTTAGCTGCATACGTATCAAACGTGATCCCTTTAGGACCCGTCTGCCAACTAGCGACTTCAAATAATGCTTGGCCACGACGAACATGGCTTGCTGAACTAATAATGGTCGCGTGGTCAATATCATGACGAGCTAATGCATAGCTGCTGTATAAGGCATTTTCTACCGTACTTCTGGCATAGTTATCCTCAATAATACGAGATTTATCAATTCCATTTTTCACTAACCAATCGGACATTAACTTACCTTCGGTTTTGTGATTTTTAGGTACGCCGCCAGTCACTACGATGTAAGTGTTAGGGTTCTTCTTCGCCATCGTTAGCGTTGCATTTAATCGATCAATTAAGATATCGTTCATGCTGCCATCTGGGTTTAAAGCATATCCTAGGGTGATGATTGCGTTATTACCTTTGGCTGGTTTTTTGATTGTATTACTTAATGGAGTCTCAATGATTCTATCAATGGTCGACATGATCTTTTTCAAATCAGCCACACGACCTTTATTTAGCTGTTCTAGAGCGTTTAAATGTTTGGTTACTTCGTTTTTATTGCCTTTAAAGTTTTGCCAAATAACAAGGTATGAGTGTGCATCTACATCATCAGGAGCCACATCTAAAATTTGAGTAAATAGTTCAATCGCTCGGTCTACATTGCTGTTATAGATCTGAGCGTTAGCAGCAGAAAACAGTAAATCGACACGATAAGGTTCAAGTTTATAAGCATCAAGTAAATTGTTAGTGATCATCTCCATGTTACTTGGCATTTTTGCCGTAAAGCCTGCATGAGAGATGCGTGATGGATTTTTAAAGGTTTGGTAAGCATCATTAAGTAATTGTTCAACAACCTGACGCTGAGAGGTCATCTCTGTGTAATTAATCTGTGGTTGAACCGCATCTAATGCAGCAATGCTTGGCGCTGAGTAAAAAGAGCTAGAAAGGATAGCCGCCAAAGAAAGGGTTAAGAGTGTGCGTTTCATAATGATTCCAAGTGTAGTACAGAATAAGCCTATTCTATGTCCTATAAAATGGAGGTGCTGTGAATGACATCGTGTTTCTTTTGTATATTTTTGATTATTTATAAAGTGTGAACGAGCATCCCAATTATTTTTTTAAAGTATATATTGAGATTATTAAAATACTGTATTAATGGCTAGTATTTCATATAAATAACTGTAATTCATTAACTTGCTAAATTGATCACAGAATTATCTCTCTTAGAAAAGGACAATGCACTCGCTTTCGAACGAGTGCTTTTGTTTTTCGTTCGAGCTTTATTGATACCATCGCAAATAATAATGGAGTTAACTATGTTTGGTATATTTAAACCCCAAGCGCATATAACACGTCTGGCTTCCAATCAGATAGATGGCACTTATACGCGTTTACGTTGGCAATTGTTTATCAGTATTTTTGTTGGTTATGCTGGTTACTATCTTGTTCGTAAGAACTTCAGTTTGGCAATGCCATATTTAATTGATCAAGGTTTCAGTCGTGGTGATCTGGGTGTCGCATTGGCTGCGGTATCTATTGCTTATGGTCTTTCAAAGTTCTTAATGGGCAGTGTATCTGACCGATCTAACCCTCGGTATTTTTTAAGTGCAGGCTTATTAATGTCTGCAGCCGTTATGTTTTGTTTCGGCTTTATGCCATGGGCAACAGAAAGTATTACGGCTATGTTCATTCTGTTATTTTTGAACGGTTGGTTTCAAGGTATGGGTTGGCCTGCTTGTGGGCGAACAATGGTGCATTGGTGGTCGCGTAAAGAGCGTGGTGAGCTAGTTTCTGTCTGGAACGTTGCACATAATGTGGGGGGCGGTTTGATTGGTCCTCTTTTCTTATTAGGTCTTTGGGCTTTTAACGATGATTGGCGCTCAGCATTTTATGTTCCTGCAATTTTTGCCACGTTAGTTGCTGTATTTGTGTGGATGACTCTGCGCGATACTCCTCAATCTTGTGGTCTTCCTGCGATTGAAGAATACAAAAATGATTACCCAGATGATTATGATAAGTCTCATGAAACAGAGATGACGGCAAAAGAAATCTTCTTTAAATACGTATTTAATAATAAGTTACTTTGGTCGATTGCGATTGCTAATGCCTTTGTATACCTAATTCGTTATGGTGTTCTTGATTGGGCTCCAGTGTATTTAAAAGAAGCAAAAGACTTCACGGTGGATAAATCATCGTGGGCGTATTTCTTATATGAGTGGGCAGGTATACCTGGCACGCTATTGTGTGGTTGGATATCAGATAAAGTATTTAAAGGGCGTCGAGCCCCTGCAGGTATTTTATTTATGTTTTTAGTTACCATTGCAGTATTAGTTTACTGGTTTAACCCTGCTGGTAACCCGACAATCGATATGATTGCTTTGGTTTCGATTGGCTTCTTAATTTATGGCCCTGTTATGCTTATTGGTCTTTATGCTCTTGAGCTTGTTCCTAAAAAAGCAGCGGGTACAGCAGCGGGATTAACTGGATTATTTGGCTATCTTGGTGGGGCAGTAACGGCAAACATTATCTTAGGATACACCGTTGACCACTTTGGTTGGGATGGTGGCTTCATGATCTTAGTGGCTTCTTGTGTCTTGTCTATTGTATGTTTGTTTTATGCTTTCTTAGGTGAAAAGGCACACCATAAAGCAAAAGAGAAAGAACAAGCTGCAATGTAATTAGGAAATACAAAAAAGGGCTGTAATAATTACAGCCCTTAATATTTCGTATTTAAGATGAAATCTTATAGATAAAGTTTTACAAGCTCAGTAGCTTCAACTTCTTTACCGTCAAGTTGTTGGTTCCAGTTTGTACCAACTAAAACACCATCTTCAGATAACGTAACTAGCCAGTCTTCAGCGAAGATGTCCAGTGGAATTTCAGTTACTTCAAAATCAGCCCATTCTTCAACATTGTGAAATGCGGCGTCTTCTTTATTAGACCAGAACGGCATTACTTCAGAGTTTTCAAATTCAGTTGATTCAACAGAGATCCAACCTTCTTCGTTATAAAGACTCCAAACTAGCTGTGTTTCTTTGGTTTCAGCAATGAAAAGGTCTAGGTTTGCTTGAGTATCTGACGTTAATTTGCTCATGATGATGTCTCGATTAAAATAAACATGGTGAATAATAAAGGATTATGCGGATTATGATACTTAAATTTGGAAAAAATTATGTTATAAAGTTATCAATTAATAATTTTATAACAACAAATTAACCATTGGCTTAAATTGTGTATTCGAACACTTTTTATCCTATGCTTAAAATACGAAATGAAAAGCTAATTTGTTGATGCGATTAGATGGATTTAGGTGATTATATGAAAGAAACAAATATACCTTCTCAAGTAGAAATAAAAACAATAGAAGGTGAAGCTTATTCACTGAATAAAGACGGTGTACCAACAAAAGTAGCTGTTGGTCAAAACATTGATCGTGATTCAGTATTGTTTACTGCATATGATGCAAAAGTAGTTGTTCAAATCAATGGAAAACTAGTTACGGTTGATAGAAATTGCATGAGCTGTCTTGATGAAACTAATACGACTCAGCCATTAAAAATGCAACAAATAAACGGTGATATTACACTCGATCCAACGCAATCGACAGATGACCTAGATATTGCAGCACTCCAAGATTCTATTTTAGCAGGGGAAGATCCAACAGAAATATTTGAAGCGTCAGCTGCGGGTACGAGTGGTGGTTCTGCTAATAGTGGCTTTGTTGTTATTGATTATGCGTATTACTCATCGATAGCAACGACAAATTTCACAACATCTAACGGATTTTCTTATGATAACCAAGAAGATATCGATAATTTAAGTGGTAATAATGCAAATGATGTACCTGCGATACCTATTATTACAGCAAATAATACGGGTATAACAAAAGAAGATGATGTACTTGAGTCTGAGGGGCAACTTGCAGTTATTAATCCGCAAAACAATCTTAGTTATACTTGGTCTATTAGTGGTAACTCAACCAGTGAATTTGGAGCACTTTCTCTAAATCCAACAACGGGTGAATGGGAATACACGTTAAATAACAGTGCGCTTTCAGTGCAATCTTTAGCAAATGGTCAAATTATTACTGATGTGTTTGAGGTATCAGTATCTGCTGGTGGGAACCTTACCTCGTCGCAACAAGTTACTGTAACCATTGTTGGTACTAATGATGACCCTATTATTTCTGGTATTTCTGTTGGCGATCTGACTGAGGGAGATGTTGATGATACTGACCCAACGGTAAGTGACACATTAACGGTTGCAGATGTAGATACATTAGATACACATACTTGGACAATTGTTGAAGGTGGTAATGCAACGTATGGTGTATTAACCATAAATAATGGTGTGTGGGAATACACCTTAGATAACTCAAGAGATGAGACTCAAGCTCTGGGTAAGGACGATGTTGTTACTGAAACATTTACCATTCAAGTTGATGATGGTAATGGGGGAATTGCTCAACAAGAAGTCGTTATTACTATTAATGGTACGAATGATGAACCAGTCATTAGTGGTACTAGTTCTGGCCGAGTGGTGGAAGATTTAATTGATTCTGCTGATGGGCAATTAATCGCTGTCGATGCCGATGCTGGAGATTTAGTATCGTGGTCTGTGACAGAACCAAGTTTAGGTACGTATGGTTCACTTGTTATCAATAGTGATGGTAAGTGGGTTTATAGTATTGATAATAATTTATCAGCGACTCAAGCTTTATCTCAAGGTGAAACTCAAACAGAAACGTTTGAGGTGATTGCTGATGATGGTAATGGTGGAAAGGTCACTCATACTATTACTGTCGACGTAACAGGAACAAATGATGATCCTGTCATTTCGGATACCTCTGTTATTGCTGGTGCGGTTGAGCACAGAGCCACAGAAAGTGCGACCGGCGATTTAGTTTTTGAAGATGTCGATACATTAGATACTCATACGTGGACAGTTCAACCGAATTCAAATGATGATCTTGGTACGTTCTCTGTAGATTCTTCTGGTAAATGGACGTTTAATCTTAATTCATCTTCTACTGCGGTTATCGCATTGGGTGTGGGTGAAACGCTAGATATTATATACAAGGTTGAAGTAGCTGATAATCACGGCGGTACAGATCTTCAAGATGTCACAATTACAGTCACTGGTTCAAACGATGGACCTGTTATTAGTGGTTCAGATACTGGTTCTGTTGTTGAGGATGTGTTGGGAAGTGCTACTGGGGAGTTAATTGCAACAGATGCTGATGCAAATGATTCTGTATCATGGAACGTAACCGATGGTGCAGGTGTCTTTGGCTCATTGGCCGTGGATGCGACGGGCAAATGGACCTATACGCTAGACAATACCTTGGCGGGAACGCAAGCCATTTCTAATGGTGAAGTCAAAACTGAAACCTTTGACATCGTTGCGGATGATGGCAACGGTGGAAGCGTAACACATACCGTCACCG
>NZ_MAJS01000007.1 GCF_001690985.1 Aliivibrio sp. 1S175 | reverse complement strand
GTGGCTGAAGCGACAGGCCAATTGGATGCGGCGGATGCCGATGTTACCGATACACACACGTGGTCAGTAACGGATGGTGCAGGTGTCTTTGGCTCATTGGCCGTGGATGCAACCGGCAAATGGACCTACACGCTAGACAATACACTGGCGGGAACGCAAGCCATTTCCAATGGTGAAGTCAAAACTGAAACCTTTGACATCGTTGCGGATGATGGCAACGGTGGAACCGTAACACATACCGTCACCGTTGAAGTGACGGGCACCAACGATCTCCCTGACATCACCGATACATCAGTGATCGCAGGGGCGGTTGAGCACAGAGCAACAGAAAGTGCGACCGGCGATTTAGTCCTTGAAGATGTCGATACACTAGACACGCATACGTGGACAGTTGACGCGAACACCAATGATGACTTGGGTACGTTTAGCGTTGACGCGAATGGTAAGTGGACATTCGATCTAAACACCGCGTCAGCGGGTGTTATCGCGTTAGGCGTGGGTGAAACCCTTGATATCGTGTACGTGGTTCAAGTAGAAGACAATCACGGCGGAATAGACACACAAGAAGTCACCATTAC
>NZ_MAJS01000006.1:426509-543371 GCF_001690985.1 Aliivibrio sp. 1S175 | reverse complement strand
CTGACTCATCAAAATACAAAGTTTCAAACATCATAGGTTTCAACCTAAAGTTGATCAGTTTGAATGAGAGTAATGCACTCGCCCCTGCTCCAACAAACGCCATAGGGCCAACAAAAACAACTGCAATCAAACATACAACAACGCCCACTCGACCTATCATTCGTATGCATTGATAAGCATACTCAGGCACAACATCTGCCTGCTCAGTTAATATTCCGTTTTTAGTGAACTTGTAAATCCGCTTTATGTCTGCAGAACCAAAAAAAACAAAAAACAATGTCATGAAAATAGTGAGTAAACTAAATGCAACAATACCACCTGTATCTAGCATATCTTGACTAAAATCATATAACATCCAACTCATAACACTAAAAAAACCAATACCAGCAAAATACCCCAAATATTGATGCTCTATGGTTTCATACTCATAAAGCACTTCTTCGTTATATAAGGCCATTCTCATGGTTTCTATTTTGTCTGTATCATCTATATCGTTATGAGTTAGCATTATTTAATAGTTTCACATCAATCCTGACCTGCTGGATGTAAGAATTCATTAAACTTTTCGTGATCACAAATATCTTTAACACTCATAACTTCAAAAAAATATCCATTTGAATAAAATATTTTTATTGTATTAAAAATTTCTTCTACATTATCTTTATTACAAAAAAAACCCATCGAAGAGCAGGTATCATTGGTATTTGCTGTAATATCAATATAATTTTCTTTGCTTGTTTTAAATATCACTGACTCATCAAAATACAAACTTTCAAACAACATAGGTTTTAATCTAAAGTTAACCAGTTTGAATGAGAGTAACGCACTTGCCCCAGCTCCAATGAACGCCATAGGACCAACAAAAACAACTGCAATCAAACATACAACGACCCCCACTCGACCTATCATTCGTATACATTTATATGCATACTCAGGTACCACATCTGCCTGCTCGGTTAATATTCCGTTTTTAGTGAACTTGTAAATCCGTTTTATGTCTGCTGAACCAAAAAAAATAAAAAACAATGTCATGAAAATGGTGAGTAAACTAAATGCAACAATACCACCGGTATCAAGCATATCTTGACTAAAATCATATAACATCCAACTCATAACACTAAAAAAACCAATACCAGCAAAATACCCCAAATATTGATGCTCTATGGTTTCATACTCATAGAGTACTTCTTCGTTGTATAAGGCCATTCTCATGGTTTCTATTTTTTCGTTATTATCTATATCTTTATGAGTTAGCATTATTTAACCCCACAATATCCATACCTAAATTTTCTTTTTTTGAATAATCATTAAATGAAATAATCTTATTTATATTTAATTTTACATCCCCATCACCACTTTGAAATCCAGAATAAGAAATCACATGAGACGTTCTATTGGCTAAAACATCCAAATAAATAGTTATATTAGAAATAACTTCTGAATGGTTCCGTTCAATTTTCATTTGATAACAATTATTATCATTACTTACTTTAGTGAAATTGGCCTCTACTTCTGATTGACTCGTCTCTTTATTTCCAATGAAATTATAATGTTTTATTACTTTTTTAGATGTGCTTTTAATTACTTTAATTCCAAACCATTTATCGGATAAGTAATCAGGTAAATCAATCGTTAACGTCCATTGTTTGTCTGAATCATTACTTGACTGATACGTTCTAACTATTCCAGTGTCTATCTGGACTACTGGTTTATTTAATATGTTTTGTAATTTCACTAATTCAATTTCTGGTGACCACTTAGCCGTCTTTACTCCCCATATGGATTGCACTAGCCATAACTCCATATCAGTTCGTTTAAACATATTAATAAATACGGTTGCAGCAATATAAATCACACCAAAAATAACCAACCCTATAACCATCCAAGGAGCAACAATGGCGCCAATTGATCCATTCATAAAACATGATATTAATTGAATAGAATAAATAAATGCTGGCCCTACTAATGATCCCGATTTTAGAATTTCTGCCATTCTTTCTTCTTTTGATAAGAGAGGGCTATCTAAGCGTTTATAGACATAATAAATTTCAGACACACTGGCGATTAATCCAGTAACAGCAACGAGCTTAGTTAAATTAATAAATTTAGTAATTAATTCTTTGTTTGATTTCAAAGCAATATATCTGTTTTTATTCAACAGTTTTTTATCTTTCATCACCTCAACCCATGAGGCATCTCTTGATACCAAAGCGCACGCATTTACAGTCCAAGAAGCCGTATAAACAACCTCTGCGGCGACTGATTTATATTCCTCTGTCGTCTTACTCTCTTGGTTTCTTTGAAGTAAATTTGAAAAAACGGTTATTGAATTCCAAATGTTTAATGCTGCAACAACACCATTCCAACTTGCAGACCCTTTCCACTTTCTTTCAGAAAAACTAACAAGATCTGCCTTTGTATTCTTATAAGCAGCCCAACTCTCTGCCACGCCTTTGCTGATTGCTCCTTTTATATTTAACATTGATCCATTTTGCGAAACCTTAAGCATTTGAGGCATGTTCTCTGAAATAAATTCAGAGGCTTTTTGGACTAGAACCGCTGCAAATTGTTCTTTCCGAATAATTGCAGCCATTGTTTTGCTGTTAGATAGTAAAAACTGATCATATTTTTTATTAAATGCCGCCAGTTCTTTAGGGTAATTAGGATTTACAGAAACAATAAAACTGCTATCTGCTAGATTTTCCATGATGAGAACTCTGAAGCGAGTCATAAAACTAAGTGCACTGAATTGATTCGTACGAGGTTGGATTGCATTGAGCATCTCCATCGAAGGTCGAAATTGCAGTATCGGATTGGCTTTGTTACTTGCAATAAATGCAGCAAACACGGCTTTAATATCGATATGAAGCAGCTTGTACCAATCAGAATCTTGAATTCTTACATCACCTGTTAAGGTATCGAATTCTGATAATCGAGTATGCAGTGCGATCATGTCACTAGGACTGCTCATATTAAGTGCAGCGCCACCCTCAGAGTAAGTGGTTAATTCATCCACTACTTCTTTGGAGTAAGCAAACGGGGCTAATGCTAATAAATTGTTGGGATTACTCAGATCTAACATTTTTTCTAAATAATGCTTAATCTCAGGAACATTAAAACCAGATTGAACAAGCTCGACGGTTATTGGTGAAAATAACTCAGATAAATAACGTTGACCAACCTCTGTTTGATTATCAATCCCGAAATACATAGGATCGATACCCATCTGCTCAATGGCATCTGTTACCTCTTTATGCTGATAAATTAACTTACTGTTTAATGTTTCTACTTCTGATAATTTGTCATATTTTTCAAATAGATATTCATTCAATTCATTCCATCGAATTTCATCAAAATTTCGATATTGCTTTTTCCACTGAGAAGTATGGTCCTTTTTAATTTCAAAATTAAACCGCTCTTTTATGGCTTGTTTTTTCGCTTCTAACGCCTCATACCATGAGGTATTTTCTACCCCTTCGCCAACATGATATTCATAAGATGCTGAAGATTGTTGGACATTTTGCTCTTGGTATAAATACTCATTTATCTCTATTTCTAGTTTTAACCGTTCAATTGGATCTGATTTAATATTTTCAGGAAGTTGATCATCACTAAATGTTACCCTTGCTAAAGATCGTGTTAATTCAGCCATTTGAGCTTTGTACTCATCCTCCTCTGTTCCTTGTAGTTCAACAATACGAACGTATGTTTCTGACAACTTCAAAAACAGATCCGTTATATCAGCCAACTGATCATCCAGTGCAATATACAAAGCGCTGTTCTTTTCTAATAAATCGCATTGATAATCGGTTTCTAATACGGTTTTCTTATGGGTAGCGAGATGAAACTCATCATCAGAGGGATCATCGTCTTTTAATGGGGAACATGTTTTTTCAAACAAGACATCGGAGGGTTTGGGAGTTCCAATATCAGCAACAGCATGAACAAAATCACGCATGCCACCACCGTGTTCTATTTCTAATGTGTTTGAATAGGTTTTTAAGTCGACCGTCCGCATCCATTCGTTTCGGCACTGAGTATTTGAGCGCATGTGTTCACATAATCGCCATGTCCAACGCTGGTGAGAAAATGATATCGTTACCGTGTCATTCTTAGAGTAAGACAAACAGCTTTTAGCCTCTCCTGCTTGCCCTCTCTCTTCTGGTGCTTTATCGGCTTCATTTGAGCCCCAGTCAATCTTAATGAATTGAGAGCCTTTCACCTGATATTCATGAAAGGTTTTATCTTTATTGCTATAAACGTAAAGCCAACCGTCTCTTAATTGTCTTAATGTATATTTTGAATGAGCAACATCAAAAAAGCCGTGACCTTTATGGGCATCAAGTAATGGGTGTTTCTGCTCTTTTTCTTCATCATCCATATCATCAATCGCATAACGAACTGGAATGATGTCAATAACACCAAACTTTACAGGACAAGCCCCTGCTGGGTTTTTCGCATCTTTTTTACTGCCACACATGGCCGCATTGTTTGCTTCGCTCATTCTTGTAAATCCTTTTGCATAGAGTGACGATATTGATAGGCCAAATCTGCCGCTTGTTTGATTCTTTGTTCTGGGGTTTGCTGCGATGTTTGATAGATCAATTTGGTGATTTTTGGGTATTTATCGGTTGTGATCGCTTCTTTCCCTAAATATCCCATCACATTCATAAATAGACAGACGTCAGTCTCATTTTGAAACCCTCTGCTATAAGCGGCATCGAACCAATACTGAATCCATTTTTGTTTATCTATCACACCCTCTAAACAATGTGGGAAGAAATATTCCACATGATTAAGTACATAGGCATAGGCATTTTCAGTCGCTAACTCTCCTAACGCTTGCCATTGTTCGTCCGTTAAACGATAAGGTTTCTCGCTTTTCATCTCAGTGCAAGGCGATAGGTAATGTGCCCATCCTTTTTTAGATGGAAGCCAAACTTCATTAATGTGTTGCCAATACCAATCTGTTCCTGTTGAGAATAAAACATTGGCACACCCTGAATGCGCGGATTTTAATATGATGGATGAACCATAAGGCGATTGAACCTTAATCAAACCTCTAAAATGTTCGACAAGACTTTCTAGATCTAACGCCGAACTGAATAAGAAACCATCTAGCTGACCAGATTGACTTTCAAACCATTGTGCAATAACAGGCGTTGCTTTTACCAAGTAAGGAGAGACCGATATCAAATCATCCCAAGGCTCATACAAATAAAGAGGTTCTTGCTCAATCACCGTGTCCAATTGATACAATTGTTTTAATACGTCAACACTCTGACTTGTGTCTAGCATCAAATAGAAAGAGGTGAAGTCGTCAATATTCAGAGAATCAAAGCACTCTGTTTCCATTATTCTTGCCCCTGCTCTTGCTCACACTCCTCACAAACGGGATCCGATGTTTTTAGTGCTTCTATCTGATGATCGGCGTTAATTTTACTTCTGGTATATTCAGAGGCCGTTGCGGTTTCAGCCACACTGCCTGCAGCTTCAGCCTGCTTCATGACAGGTTGTGTTGCTGTAATACCCGCATATCCACTGCCGCTTCCTGCGCTGCCGCCTTTGTTTAGATCAATCGCGGCGCCAAGCAGATGAATGCCACCAGAATCAAGTTTCATTGTGCTACTTCCAGTGGTGATGGTCAGTTCACTACCGGCATCAAGTACTGCTTTATTACCCACCTTAATGTGTAACTCGGTGCCTATTTGTTCAAGCCGACTTCCTTGGATTTTTTGTTGAATAGAGCCTGATACTTGCTGGTGTGCATCACCTTTAATTGAGCTTAAATTATCTAATAGAACAGTCAGGTGATTATCTTTAATTACTTGATGAAAATGATCATGATGAACAACCGAATGATCGTCATTAAATACCTCGCTAGTGCGATTGTTTTGAATTTGGCTATCCATGTCTTTAGCGGCATGAATATAAACCTGCTCTGACTCTTTTTTATCTTCAAAACGTAATTCATTAAAATTATCCGCGCCAATTGAACTTGATGTTTTAAATGTGCTGCGTGTTTTATGCTCTGGCAGTGTATATGGCGGTTTATTATTCCCGTTATATAGTGAACCTGTAATGATGGGTTTGTCGGGATCACCGTGAATGAAACTAACGATCACTTCGTGTCCTATTCTTGGCAGTACAAATTGGCCATATTGATTACCAGCCCAACCTTGTGAAGTACGAAGCCAACAACTTGTTTTCTCATCGGCTTGCCCATTTCTATCCCAATGAAATTGCACTTTTACACGGCCATATTCATCACAATAAATCTCTTCACTTTCTGGTCCCGTCACTATCGCTGTATCTATGTTACGAATGTATGGTTTTTTAACACTCGCTAATTTATACGGAACAAACCAAGGGGCAGCTGTAAAATCACACTCGTAACTCGAACCACCATCCGCAAGTTCTTCCATTACTTGAGGCTGTATACCTGAATGCACAACTTTAGTTACTAGCCAATTGATGTTCCAATCAGGATTAGACGCATTATGTATTGGCTGAAAATACCCTACTGCAAGCTGAGCACTATTACTGCAACCAACTAATTCCATTGCTTTAATTCGACGTTGTTCTAAGTTTAACTGTGCTTGTTGTTTTGCTGTTGGATTGTTCGGTTGATTTGCTGGATATTGATAATGCTCTAATGCAATATCACTACTTTGATTCTCTTTTTCTTCATGTTGTACTTGACCGACAATATGTTGGGTTGGGTGAGTAAAGAGATAATCTTTAACTGACGCTTTACCACTTTGAATTTGATGTTTTACTTTTAGGGAATGGATAGTATCCCCTTCTTGAGCCATTCCACTGTCTGTCACTACTGATAACGGTGCTAAAGCGGTATACGTTTCTTTTCCATCTGAAATAATTAATTTAGATCCAAGCGCAGTATGTTCAAAATAAGAAACAAGTCCTTCCTCTGCCATTATTCGTGAAATAAACTGATCGTCAGATTCCCCGTATTGCACACAATATTCTCGAAGCTCGTGTGTATTGTATAATTCAAGAGTAAAGTGATGACTCAGAATTCCTGCTTGTCGGTAAATATCTGAGATAATGTCTGGAATAGATTTCTGTTGGAAAATTTGAAAATTCTTTCGATAATTTAATAAGCTAAAAATAGGTACTAGAGTTAATCTATAAGTACTAAGACGAAAAGAGGAACTCAATTGCTCTATCGATTCAATAATACCATGTACATAACGATTCGTATTTTCAGGAGCCTCTTGATTAAAATGTTGAATAGTTAATCTAGCTGGCAGCTGTAGCCACTGTGCTAATTCTAAATCAGGATCTTCACATACAAACGTAATATCAAACTGGTAGTTATCTCCTAATATTTCTTCACCTGAAAATTCATATACTTGAAGTGGTAATTCTATTGTTGTTACATCAAGTCCAAATTGAGTTTGATTTGCATCCTGCATATACATTCCAAATTTAATTTAAATAACTAATTAATCAATAACTTATTGTAATTAAGAACAGATAATATCAGTAAAAAACAAGATGCCTATTTTGGTTAAAGATTATGCGATCAACGGCACTTTCACGCTTGAAAATCAATCAAACTAAAAATCGTGCCAATTTAATTGGATTTATATACGGTAATTATACCGGTAGGATATATAGGGATGTATCTGTATTGATTATAAAAAAGCCAAGCTATCAATTCGCTTGGCTTTACTGGTTAAACAATCAAATTTGCGTTAAAACTAGGCAGTTTCTCGCTTCTTATGACCTTCTTCTAAGTGAATAAAGTCCACAAGATCATCACCACTCACTTGAAAAGCCTGACCAAAACCTTTTACAAACAAACCTTGTATCGGCTTTAATCTGAACAACTTAAAATCCTCCAATGAGCTCAATCCATCGATAATCTCACCAAAACGTTCTTTCATTTGTGCAACTGCCTTTTCCCACTTATCTTCATCACGAGTAACTAATATGGCCGTCGCATCGAAGGTAAGACGTTTACGCGCAAATAATTGTTTTGACGTATCTTCATCTTCTACGAGCATTAATGATGCATCAGGGTTTTGCAGAAGATTCCTTGCGTGACGTGCAATTTCTGAAATCAATATATAGTAACCATCGTCTAATAAAACAAAGGGCGCATAGCTTACGTTTGGCTTCCCCTCACAATCTACGGTTGCTAATTGAAGGGTTTTACGTGAATCACGAAACTCTTGAATTTCAGGACCAAGACGATTTTGTAATCTTTCTTGTTTAACTGCTGAGCTCATTTTTATTTCCTTTTAAATTATATTCTGACTTATTTATATTCTTGTTTTAAGACATTAAAAGCACTAACTTGTTCGGGAAGCAGTTGACGCTTTTTATCCCTGCCTAAATAAATTTTAAAAATCGAATGACCGTCTTGATCAAAGAAACCAAAGTAGTGGCTTTCTGAACCTCTAAACGGCTTACTAACTAAAGCGATATCGTGCATTAACTCTAGATTTAAGTGACCATGTAACTCACCATTACGCCCCATTAAATTGTAGTAACCATGAGCAAGCTTTCCTTTTGGAAACGGTGCTTTCACCTCAAAAATTGAACCAAATAAACGTACAATAGTGGTAACATCGCCAAAGCCAACAAGGCCCTCTAAGATCTCTTGAGCTTTTACGCCATCAATTAACGTAACCATGGTTTCAGGTAAAGATTTCACGACATCAAATTCTGATAAATTTAATTTTTTTGCAATATCACTTGGTAGAAGCGATGGGTCTTTATTTAGGATTTCCATAATTTCTTTATTCACGATTCATTCTCTATATTTCATTAATTGTGATTAAGCTGCTTTTTCATTTACTTGGGACAGCGCTGATATAGCACCTTGAGCCAAAGTTACCGCCCAAAATTCGCCAGCTAACGTCAAACTTAAATAGTCATTGTTTACGATCACAAGACCATTATTTTGCCAATGTTGGAATAAGGGCATTAGATAGTGAAAAATATCTTGTGATGAATGCGGTAGTAATAGCTGACGCGATAGAACACCACGATCAAACCCCGCCTTTATCATTGAAAACAGACCTGCCGAAGTTGCTGATTGCGTCATCATTGCGATAGGCATTTGATTGCTATTAATTGAGTCTATATAACTGTTAAGCGTTCGATGCTGCATGATACCAACACCGCCAACATTACCACCAGCACCACAACCAACAGGCAAAACTTCAGCCGTTGTTTTAGCTAAACTGTTATAAATACTGCGCTCTCTGTTGTCTCTTGCCCAATGATTTACACTTAATCTATGTAGGTGATGTTTTTTCATGAAATCAACACCGTATTGGTACATATACGCTTTTTCTTCTGTCGAAGCGGGTTGTGGTAATTTTCCGTTTTCAATCATCCCTTGCATTGGTGTCCCGCCCATCTCAATCAGCTGATACAGATCAACACCATGGGCCCCTGTTTCTAAGAAGTCATTTAGATCCTGCTGCCATATCTCAGCAGTTTGATATGGCAAGCCATAGAGGAGATCAACTACAATTGGAGCTTGGTTAGCTTTACTGAGCTCTTGAATTCTTCGTAGTACGTACTCTTTGTCATCTAAACGTTTGGCTGAACGTCTAACTTTGGTATTAAAGCTCTGTACGCCAAAAGAGAATCGATTGAACCCACCTTCAAGTGATTTATCAAACATCTCTTCATCAAATCGATTAATACGCCCTTCTAGGGTAATTTCACAATCTGTTACTAAAGGAAAATAATGACGAATAGCTTTACCTAGTTTTTCAATTTGATCCGCACTCAGATCCGTTGGCGTTCCTCCACCAATATAGACCGCGTGAAATGGTGCAGCTTGTGTCCAAGCTAATTTCGCTTTCCATTTCAACTCAATCATCAATGCATCAAAATAATCTGCAACTAGACTTTTACTTGAAGCGTGTTGGAAGAAATTACAATATGTACAACGCACACGACAAAAAGGGATATGTATATATAAGCAACGGTGATTACTTAATTCTGCTGTCTCTGACAAAGCCTTATCAAAACGCTCTGTAAAATGTGCCTGATTAATCGGAACTGAACCTCCCCCAGCATGAGCTGATGATTTTCTTTGAAAAGCATAAAGCAAAGGTTCTGGTGTGCTTTCACCTAAGATTGATGTGGGTAGCTGATGTAAATTTATCTGTTTATTCATGATTTCAATTCTACTTCTCTACTCTTTACCGCTAAGAGCTTCGTTTCTTTTTACATCATAAATTATTTTTAAATGATAATGCAATTGATAATTGATCTCATTTCTATTCCGTTTATAATAATCCCTATCTTTTGATGTTCTGTTACCAATTTTGCTTGGTATAAATTTGATATGGAGTTATTCGTGCTGAACTTTCGTTACCTTGCTGCCGTTGGATTTTCTTTAGCTGTTCACACCATTCTTCTTTGGTCTGTGCCAGAAAAGAAAGCATTTGCTATGCCTACTGGAAGCCAATCCTCACAAGTGAACATTCAGCTTGTTGCTCCTAGCGCACCAGCAATGTCTTCAGTTAAAAAGACCGAGCCACACAAAGAAGAAATCAAAACCGAAGCTCTGGAAAAAAAAATGGAAACGGTTAAGCCCAAAAAACCAATCACTAAGAAAATAGAACATACAAAAAAACCGTCAAAAATAAAGCCAAGCAACCCAAAACCACCAGTTAAGAAGCAACCAAAACCAGCTGTGGAACAAGCGAAATCAAAGGCAACACCTAAAGAATCAGTAACAAAAACAAAGCAAGACATTGCTAAAACAGACAGTACCGCAAAACCTGTTGCATCAAAATCAGGAGCAACAGAGAAACCACAGTTAATTCAGAAACCAAGTTTCCTAAAGCGTCCTAGCGCTCCTCGTTACCCTCGAATTGCACAGCGTAAAGGTGTTGAAGGAACCGCTCTATATGAGATTTGGCTTAATGAAAAAGGAAAGCAAATTAAACAAGAATTAATTACTTCATCTGGAGCAAGCGTTCTTGATGAAGCGGCTCTTAACGCTATACGTGATTGGAAATTTTCACCACAAATTATTAATGGTCAGGCTATCGCTCATCGCGTTCAGATCCCTGTTCGATTTTCACTAAACTAGTTGTATGGACATTAACATGCTCAATTTTTCTCATTTATATTCTCAATTAGGTCTTATGGCCTTACCGTTATTATGTTGCTCTTTAATTACCTTAGCGTTATTAATTGAACGATCTATTCAACTGCTATTATTTTCTGGTTGCTCTCACCGTTCAATCAAACAATCTTTAGCACAATTGGATAAAAATGATGAGCAAGGAATAGAGACATTAATTACCACTCTAAAACACCGAAGAGCTTTATCAGCCAAAGGTAACGCCATGTTACTTGCCCACCGTAACTTTGCGAAAACGCTGCGTGAAGATGTTGCCGGGTTATGGCTACAAGAGAAACGATACCAACTGCGTTCAGGCCTTCGTTTATTGTCATTAATTGGTATGATCAGCCCACTGTTTGGCTTATTAGGCACAGTGCTTGGTCTTATTGATATGTTCAAAGATGTCGCCGCAACCACAGGATCGATTACCCCGAACATACTTGCAGATGGACTGGGACTTGCTATGCGAACAACTGCCATCGGTTTAATTATTGCCCTACCCGCTATTTCAAGTGCTCAATTATTAGGGTTATGGGCAGATCGTATTTTTACTCGCTTAGAACATTCATTAAATTACACTAATTTATGGGTCGAGGGTGTATTCACTACAAACGAAAAAGTAGAAGAAAATTCAGTAAATAAAGTGGTGATCGTATGATAAAGCTGGCTAACGAGACTTCTTCTGAGTCATTTCAACCCGACTTAACCCCTTTATTAGATATTATTTTTATTGTGATGGTATTTCTTCTATTAACAGCCACAGTAAAGCTTCAATCGCTTGAAGTTAGTTTACCTAGCGCTGAAACAGAGGCGGTATCAGATGTAGATAGTAAATCTCTTACCGTAAATATTTTAGAAAATGCACCTTATTGGGGATTAGATGGAAAGTCCTACTCTTCTTGGGAGAGTTTTACACAAAGCTTATTAATTCAAGTAAAACAAAAACCGGACTTTCAAGTTGTTATCGCCTCTGACAAATCAGCGGAAATCCAACACATGGTTAAACTACTCGCCTTTCTACAAAACAATGATATCAAAGCAACTCAAATTTTAATGGACGAAAATAAATCATGAACAAATTAAAACTGACTTCAGCTTTACTTACTTTAATCATTTCCTCAATGCCTTCAATAACCTTTGCACAAGAACGAATCATCAGTGCTGGCAGTGCTGTGACTGAGTTAATTTATGCGTTAAATGCTCAAGAATCTCTTGTTGCCGTTGATGTTACTAGCAAAATTCCACAAGCGGCTCAATTACCTAAAATTGGCTACCATCGCCAATTATCAACTGAAGGTCTATTAGCATTACAGCCAACTCAAATTATTGGCTCTGATGAGATGGGGCCAAAGACAACATTAGATTTACTTGTTCAGTCTAATATTAAAGTCAGTGTGGTAAATACCAAACCAACGATCCAAGGCTTATTAGAACGTATTGATGAAATTGCAGCGATTACTCAACATCAAGAACAAGCTCAAAAAATTAAAGATAGTGTTAATAAAAAAGTCGCGCAGTTAAAAAGCAATATCCCAAACAAAGATAAACAAAAAAAAGTGCTCTATTTATTGTTACATGAAGGCCGAGCACCTTATGTGGCAGGCAGTGATACTACGATGGACGAAATGATCAGTCTGGCTGGTGGTATCAATCCAGCCCAACAATTAATGTCCTCTTTCAAGCCTCTCTCAATGGAAGCGATGATCTCTATGCAACCCGATGTAATTTTAGTTAGTGATCGCAGTTTAAAAAAATTAGATGGTATTGATAACATAATTAAATCCATACCTACCTTGGCGTCAACTCCCGCAGGTATCAACAAGAAAATCATCGGGATTAATGGCTCTGCACTCGTTGGTGGACTAGGTTTAGCGACCCTTGATGAGGCTGCTCGTCTTAACACTCTGCTTTACCCATAGGATGAATTCATTATGTTGTTGAAATACATTCCTTATTCAAAATTATTAAGCATTTGTGCTTTTTTTCTTACCTTTATTGCTCTGGGCTCTATTGCTACAGGACCAATGAATATTAGCTTAAGTGACAGCTTTAACAGCTTAGTACCTTGGTCTAGTATTGAAACGCCTGCTCATATTGATTTGATCATTCATCAAGTTAGATTGCCTAGAACGTTATTATGCATGCTTGTTGGGGCTATTTTAGCGATATCTGGCGTTGTAATGCAGGGGTTATTTCGTAACCCACTTGCTGAACCTGGGATTATAGGTGTATCGGCAGGAGCCGCTCTTGGTGCTGCAACCGCGATCGTTCTATTCTCTTCGATTTCGGAGAAATACCCGCTATTCATGAACTTTGCTGCAGTGCCTGTTTTTGCTTTTCTTGGAGGAGCGATTACCACTTTAATTGTTTATAGTTTAGGGACTAGCAAGTTTGGCACCTCTATCACAGTAATGCTGTTAGCTGGCGTTGCTATTAGTGCATTATCTGGTGCAGGAATTGGTTATTTAAACTTTATTGCGGATGACCAAATGTTACGCGACCTCTCTTTATGGTCAATGGGATCATTAGCGGGAGCAAGGTGGCCTGACTTATTATTAGCGAGTTTTGGACTTGTTGTTCTTCTATCTCTCTTTATGAAAAATGCATCAGGATTAAATGCATTGTTACTTGGTGAAGCAGAAGCAAAACATTTAGGGATTAACGTTCAATCATTAAAAAAACGAATGATTATTTTAAGTGCTATTGGTGTAGGGATCACTGTCAGCTTATCGGGTATGATTGGGTTTATAGGCCTTATTATTCCTCATCTCGGTCGCATGATAGCAGGACCAAATCATAAAACCTTATTACCTCTATCAGCTCTTTTAGGTGGCCTTTTACTCACTTGTGCCGATATGTTTGCTCGTGTAGCGGTAAGCCCCGCGGAACTTCCTGTCGGTATTGTTACCGCGATTATTGGTGCACCTTTCTTTTTATATCTATTATTTACTCAAAGGGGAAAGCTCTAATGCACTCTAAGTCTGTTGCTATTTCAGCAAAAAATATCTCTTATCGGATAAATAATAAGATTATTTTAGACGATATTAATTTAGATCTTCATTGTGGTGAAGTAACCACTTTACTTGGGCCTAATGGCGCAGGAAAGAGTACGTTATTGAAAATGCTATGTAATGAAATCGAATCTAACCATGAAATCCTCTATTTCAATAAGAGAAAAGAGGATTGGAATAAAACGTTGTTAGCACAGCAACTTGGTATTCTTCCACAACAGAGTAGCTTATCTTTTTCTTTTAATGTTGATGAAGTGGTTGAACTTGGTGGATTGCCTTTAGATCTTCCCAATAAAGCATTGAAACAGACCACTCAATCTATGATGAAGAAAACAGGGATCTTTCATTTAACAGAAAGACTCTACCCTTCCCTCTCTGGTGGTGAAAAACAACGTGTTCATTTAGCACGCGTACTAACGCAAGTAAGTCAACATCAACAGAAGATTATCATGCTTGATGAACCCACCTCCGCTTTAGATTTATCTCACCAACATAATACATTACGTTTAGTGCGGGAATTAGCAAATGAAGGGGCAGCCGTAGTAGTAGTATTACATGATTTGAATTTAGCCGCGCAATACTCAGATAGAGTGATTGTATTAAAAGATGGGAAACTGCAAGCTGATGGAGCCCCTTGGGAAACGATAACAACAGGAATGATTGAAAATGTATATGGGCATAAAACGTTAATACAAGCGCACCCAATGTATGATTTTCCTGTGGTGTATGCGGCTTAAACCTTCAACATTTATAAGAAAACAATTCCAATAATATGAAAAGAAGAGCTCGCATCACTTATCAGCTCTTCTTTTCAATTGCAGACAACTTATTCTTTAACGCATTTTAAATATTTCTTTATGGAATGATGCTTCTGATAAACCGGCTTTTACTAATGTGTCTTTCAAGCTAACACCAAATCCTTCAGGGCCACAAAAGCTAACTGAAAACGCTTTATTATCCATGCTCTTTAAAATCTGCTCAGACGTTAATCTATTTCCTTTATTTGACTCAATAAGGTGTAACTCAATAAAGTCCATACTACGTAGTATCACCTTAATTTCAGCATTGAAGAACGCTTCTTTTTCATTGTTTACACAATAGAATAGATGGATCTTTTTAATCTTATTTTTTCCTGTATTCGCTGTTTTTTGAAGCCAATATAGCCGAGAAAGTAGTGGAACAATGCCAATTCCTGCCCCTATCCATACTTGATTCGCATCTGATGATACCTGAAAGTAGCCATAGCCCCCCTCAACGGTCACTTTTGTTCTTGTGTTTATCTCATTGACTAATGTATGGGTGTAATCACCAAGATCTTTGATCCCAAATTCAACCAATTTTCTATCTTCATCATAATTTAGGATAGAGAACGGATGCGGAGCTTCACCATCATGGAAGTTAATATAAGCAAATTGACCTTCTTTATATTGTAATGAATTTTCAAGCTTAATTTGCAGACGAGCTACCATTGTTGAATCTGATCCACTCTTAAATTTATCAACGCGTATAACTTCGCCTTTTATTTTATTTTTCTTACCAATAGAACCCGTTAATGATAGGAATGCGCACCAGACTGAGATAATCGATATCAGTATGATCGCGATATTCATCGGTATTAACGAAAGATCCCAGTTGATCAAAAGAAGAGTATGAAAAATACCGGCCAACATTAATACTCCACCAATTTTATGGACCCCTTTAAATTTTTTGTAACTAAACCTTTCGACTAAACTGATAATGGTAAAAATAATGAAAAACTTGAATGATATATCTCCGACTTTTTCAGCCATTGATACCCAATCAACACCTGACATTAATTGGCCTTTCCCTTTTCCTTGATGCAAGGGACGAATAAGTAAACCCAATTGAACAGCCCAATGCGCACTTTTGATAACGGCCCAATGCAAAATTAGAGTGATAAATGCTGAGATCCCTAATTTTTTATGCAGTGCGTAACCTTTATCTAATCCTTTCACTACACCGTCTACCCATTTGAATCGTGCAGAAAGAATTATTGCCGCCCCCATGTAGGCAAAGCCTAACCAGCCCGTTAGTACAATAAGCTGCTTACGTAAGTCCATCATATTATCAAGTTCATAAAATGATGACACAAAAGAAGGTAGCCATAGTAAAAGAAGAAAAATCGTAAATTTACGCATCATCGACACTCATAAGGTGAATTAACTACATAGATAATATGCTTTAATAAATAAATCAAAAGTGGATTTACATTTGCTGCCGCTCTTTTACAAAACCTGACATTACACCTAAGTCTGTTCTAAATGAAATGAGCCGCTACAAACTGAATATGGCATAAGATAGATAGGTAGATAGGTAGATAGGTAGATAGGTAGATAGGTAGATAGGTAGATAGGTAGATAGGTAGATATTACAGGCATAAAAAAAGGAGAGCTAGTGCTCTCCTTAATTAGTCTTAAAGCCTTGAAACTGTTCTAATTAAAGAGCAGCGTTCGCCTTAGCAACAAGAGCAGCGAATGCTACTTTGTCGAATACAGCGATGTCAGCTAGGATCTTACGATCGATTTCAATAGATGCTTTCTTAAGACCGTTGATGAAACGGCTGTAAGATAGGCCGTTCTGACGAGCAGCAGCATTGATACGAGCGATCCAAAGTTGACGGAAAACACGCTTTTTATTACGACGGTCACGGTAAGCATATTGTCCTGCTTTAGTAACTGCCTGGAAAGCTACACGATAAACACGTGAACGTGCTCCGTAATAACCTTTAGCTTGTTTCAGTACTTTCTTATGACGTGCACGAGCTTGTACACCACGTTTTACGCGAGGCATTGTGTCTCTCCTAAACTAAATATAATAAATTAACTAAAAATTATGCGTATGGAAGCATACGTAAAACTGCTGCTACTTCACATTTAGGAAGTAGAGAGTTTGGACGAAGCTGACGCTTGTTTTTAGTAGTACGTTTAGTCAGGATGTGACGTTTCGTAGCGTGCTTAAATTTGATACCACCAGCAGTTTTCTTAAAACGCTTAGAAGCACCTTTGTTTGATTTCATCTTAGGCATGATGAATATAACTCCGCATTGTTGCGTGATTAAACATATAGTAATTAGGCGAATAAAACAGGACAACTGCGAACAGCTACCCTACTTTACTACTTGAATGCACTAAATTACTTCTTTTTAGGGGCTAACACCATAATCATCTGGCGACCTTCAATTCTCGTTGGAAATGATTCGACTACTGCAAATTCTTCAGTATCCGCTTTCAAACGATTAAGAACGTCAACACCGATGTTTTGGTGAGCCATCTCTCGGCCACGGAAGCGAATTGTTACCTTCACTTTGTTGCCTTCTTCCAGGAAACCAGTCAGGTTGCGTAGTTTTACCTGATAGTCTCCAATATCAGTCCCAGGTCTAAATTTAATTTCTTTAGTTTGAACCTGTTTCTGTTTTTTCTTCTGCTCTTTAGCAGCCTTAGCCTTTTCGAAGAGGAATTTGCCATAGTCCATCACACGACAGACTGGTGGCTCGGCATTCGGGCTGATTTCAACTAGATCGACACCTGCTTCAAGTGCAACGTCTAACGCTTCATTTAGTGAAACGACACCAACTGACTCGCCATCTAGACCTGTAAGGCGTACTTCTTTAACGCCAATAATTTCACCGTTTAGACGATGAGCATTTTGTTTAGCCGGCTGTTGGGCTCTTTTTCCGCCTTTAATACCTTATTCCTCCACAGTATTGAGCGTTCGGGCACTAACTTCTTGCTGCAGGAATGCAACAAAATCATCAATTTTAAATTTACCCAAATCTTTACCTTTACGTGTACGTACTGCAATTTCTCCGGCTTCCATTTCTTGGTCACCACAAACAAGCATGTACGGAACACGTTTCAAAGTATGTTCCCTGATTTTAAAGCCAATCTTCTCATTTCTCAAGTCCGCTTTGACTCTAAATCCATTTTTTTGCAGTTTTTTTGCAATTTCTTGTACATAATCAGCTTGTTTGTCTGTAATGCCCATCACAATTGCTTGTTCTGGCGCCAACCATGTTGGGAAAAAGCCTGCGTAGTCTTCAATCAAGATACCAATGAAGCGCTCAAGTGAACCTAAAATCGCGCGGTGAATCATCACTGGTGTGTGACGTTCGTTATCTTCACCTACGTAAGTTGCCCCTAAACGCTCTGGTAATGCAAAATCTAGCTGCACTGTACCACATTGCCACGCACGGTCCAGACAATCATGCAAAGTAAATTCAATTTTCGGTCCGTAGAACGCACCTTCACCCTCTTGGATCTCGTAAGCGATTTCCATAGACTCTAATGCAAGGATTAAATCCGCCTCTGCTTTGTCCCACATTTCGTCAGAACCAACACGTTGTTCAGGACGTGTAGATAGCTTAACTACGATGTTTTCAAAACCAAATGTTGTGTATGTATCGTAAACCATCTCAATACATGATTTCACTTCATCTTGTACTTGTGCTTCTGTACAGAAGATATGAGCATCATCTTGAGTGAAGCCACGAACACGCATGATGCCGTGTAGCGCTCCTGATGGTTCATTACGATGACATGAGCCGAACTCAGCCATACGCAGTGGTAAATCACGGTATGACTTCAAACCTTGGTTAAAGATTTGAACGTGACCTGGGCAGTTCATTGGCTTAATTGCGTATTCACGGTTCTCTGAGCTTGTTGTGAACATCGCTTCTGCGTATTTATCCCAGTGACCTGAACGCTCCCAAAGTACGCGATCCATCATTAATGGACCTTTTACTTCTTGGTAATCGTATTCTGTTAGTTTTTCACGAACAAATACTTCTAGCTCACGGAAGATAGTCCACCCGTTGTGATGCCAGAAAACCATACCTGGTGCTTCTTGTTGCATATGGAACAAATCAAGATGCTTACCAATTTTACGGTGATCGCGCTTTGCTGCTTCTTCTAGGCGAATAAGATGTGCTTTAAGCAATTTCTTATCTTGGAATGCCGTACCATAGATACGTTGCAGCATTTTGTTGTCGCTGTTACCACGCCAGTATGCACCAGCAACGCTTAGAATTTTGAAATTCTGGCAGAAGCTCATGTTTGGTACGTGTGGACCACGACACATGTCGATGTATTCTTCATGGTGGTATAAGCCTGGACGATCGTCTTTAGATACGTTTTCGTCAAGGATTTCAATTTTGTAAGTTTCGCCACGAGCATCGAATGCATCGCGAGCTTCTTGCCAGCTTACGTTCTTCTTGATTACTTGGTACTTGGTTTTAGCAAGATCTTTCATACGCTTTTCAATCTTATCAAGATCTTCTTGCGTTAAAGAATGCTCCATATCGATATCGTAGTAGAAACCGTTATCGATAGTTGGACCAATCGCCATTTTAGCTTCTGGAAAAAGCTGCTTAACTGCGTGACCTAAAAGGTGCGCACAAGAGTGACGAATGATTTCTAAACCGTCTTCATCTTTTGCTGTGATGATTTCAAGTTGTGCGTCATTTTCAATTAAATCACACGCATCAACACGAACGCCATCAACACGACCAGCGATACAAGCTTTCGCAAGACCTGGACCGATGTCAGCAGCAACATCCATAGTAGAAACAGCATTATCGAATTGACGTTGAGAACCGTCTGGAAGAGTAATTACAGGCATGTTTTATCCTTTACAGTGGTGTTGCACACGAAGCAACACATGCTAAAAATTAATAAGTCTAAAATAATAGATTGTCTAAGATGTAAGGATCAATCAACCACACAAAGGTCGGGAACACTTACAAGTTGGTCATTGTACGACTCTTAATCACCTAATGCAAAAAAGAATCGAGATCACAAAAATGATGTCGATTCTTTTAATATGTTTAAAATAAAAACGTTAGCTATACGCGTAATATCTTTTGCACTGCATTATGTATTTCTGCGCTTGAAGCATTTGTATTTAGTGAAAAAGACACATATTGGTCACCACGATTAAACCCCATCGAACGGTCAACTTCAGCTAAACAATGAAGTACTTGGCCATCGAGAATAAATGACAACTCAATCTCTTTTTTATTGATGAATCCGTTACTTCTAAACTCAATCTCTTGGTAACCACCAGAATGCGATTTAAAGTGGCCACCATTAAGGTACCCCTTCTCAACATCGGCTTTTACCATGCCAAAACCAGCTTGTTCTATTTGATTAATAATAGTGGCTGCAACTGACATCGGTTTCACTACGAGTAAATCACGGTCTGTCGGGTCAATTGCAAAATCAATATCTAACACAGTTTCAACCCAAACATCACAATGATTATTACGAACGTTCAATGCTGTAATAGGAGTTTCATCAGGCAGTTTAATTGTGAATCGTATTTCCTTCTTCTCCCCGACTCGAATAACAAAAGGATCCACCGCTTGGGTATGAAACAAAGTCAGTGTTTGATAGCTAGTACCGTTATCACTTTCTACTTTAACTTCTGTATTGAGTTTTAGGTGAATTGCATCAATCTGCTGTTCAACATCGCCACCTTGGATATGAACAGTACCGATTAAAGTATCACCCTGAAATAATTCTGGGTTTTCTAAAATGGTATCTACCTTCGCGGCACCTATACCTAATGACGCCTTTAATTTTTTAAACATCTTTTCGTCCTTTTCATATGCTTATTCTTATTTAATTCTGTCTGATATTACTCTCTACGTAAACTTTAATAGGAGTCTTTTAGATTACGTTCCTAAAATCTGCATTGGTAATTGTAATAAAGCATCACCACTGCTAGCAAAGTACCAAATAATCCCGACAAGTGAACTTACTAACCCTACGTACCATGCAGTCGATACAAGCTGTCCATACTTATCTAATGGTAATAGATGGCTATGATGACGAGATCGCCATTCAAAGACTATCTCAAGACTTCCCATAATAAGTAAGAACCCAAATAACGCGAGCCCTAATTGGTAACTCAAGATAATGCCACCTACTGCAGCCAACGCACACAAGGTAATACCTAGCTTACTGTTCATTGAAAAGCTAATACTCTTTAGAACATGGCCACCATCTAAAGGGAGTATTGGTAGTAAGTTAAATAAGTTCAAAAATGCATTAAAAACAGCAAGACCTGCAAAGAACATTTCTCCGGTTATCCAATAGACTACAATGAGAACAAGAGATAATATCAAGCCAAAAAAAGGACCCATGATAGAAATAACGACATCTTGCCAACGTGTATTTATCTTTTCATCACTGAGTGCTAAGCCTCCTAAAAATGGAATCAAATAGATCCCTTTCGTTTTCATGCCAAAGTATTTCATCGCTCTGATATGACCATATTCATGAAAAACGAGACAAGCGATAAGCGATAGCGCAAATTCAATAGAAAATAACCATGAATAAGCGGCAATACTGGCAGAGGCTAACACCACTTTAATCAGTTTTGCACTTTTTAATGCTTTCATTCCTAATGAGATAAGTCCAATTAAACTAAATTTTCGCTCTGCCTTAATTGGGGTATGCGGAACTTGTTGCTCAATATCTTTCGTGTTACGAGAACCTTCTGCAATCAGTTCATCATCAACCATAGCTCTGTATTCAATTAAAAAAGGCTGCCATGTCACTTTCGCTTCTAGGCGACAAGTGATCACAATATCTCCTTTATTCAACTGAAACTCATGTAGGTAATGATCTTGATGGTCAGCTGAAGCCGCTTGCTGAGCCACTAAAGTGTTATTCCAAAAAACTTGCTGCCATCCAGCCATTGAACCTTCTAAGCGTAATGGTTGCCCTAAAAAGTTAATTGATAATAATTCCATTATTTACCTTAAAATATAGATTATGATATTGCTTTTTTGAGGGTAGCCTCAACCGCTATTGATCTTCCAACATTGAAAAACCACGATAAATATTACAAACAGTGATGACAGCAAAAACAACAATAACAATTGAAAGATGCCATACCGCATTTAAACCAATTTTTACTAACAACATACTAACCAAGGCCGACACTATCATTTGCCCTCCCCCAGACATAGCTGCAGCAGCCCCTGCTTGTTTCTTATAAGGTTGCATCACCATGGCTTGGGCACACGGTAAAGCTATCCCATTCCCCAAGATCATTAACCCTTGTCCAAGCATTAAATACATTGGCTCTAATGGAACTAAAAATAACCATATAGCAGAAATAAAATGCAATACAGGAGTAAATAATAACATTTTCTTTGTGCCAATTTTAGGCCGTACTTGATTACAAATACTTGTTCCTAATAGCATTCCAATCGCGGGTATTAAAGCCCACACCGCGTATTCAGCAGAACTCATGCCTATTTGGTTTTGCATAATAAAAGGCATGACAGATATTGTGGTTATCATTAATGTAAAATTAAGCCAACCAATACTCGCAAAGCTTATAAAATAGCGAGATGTCAGTAGAGCCCAGTATTGCTTTGCTATATTTACAGGAGATGGAATCGAAGAAGTTTGAATTAAGGTTTCTTTAAATTGAACAAGAATGACCAATAATGCGATAACTACATAGCCAAATAATGAAATAAAGATAACACTCCATCCGAAGTGATAATTTATAAACCCGCCAATTACAGGCGCTATCATTGGGGTTATTGATGCCGCCATCGCAATATAAGACATCGCTATAGGCAGCTCAGCGCCATTAAACCGGTCTCGAGTAGACGCTCTTGCTAAAACCGCGCAGCACCCAGTACCAAGCCCCTGTAAAAATCTTCCAAGAACAATACCTTGAAAGCTATGTTGAAATATAAGAATAAAAATAATGCCAAGTAAAGCAATAGACAAACCAAAAATTAATACTTTTTTACGGCCTAAAGCATCAGACACTGGCCCATAAATAAATTGAGACGGTCCAAAACCCAATAAATACACACTCACTAACAGCTGAGTTTCATTAAGACTAATATTAAAATCTTTTGCTATCCAAGGTAATGATGGGAAAACTAATCCCATACTTAACTGGCCAATACTAATAATTAAGCATGCAAGTAAAATGCTTTTCATATGAGTGTTAAGAATACTACTCATTATTATATGACTGCCATTCCATGTTAATACCTACTCCCTTATGGCATTAATAGATTGATCCTATTTCATTAAACCATTTATGCTAAATGATAAGACACAACATAAAGCTGACCTTTGTTTGGATAGATCTCTTCAATGATATTTTTTAACTCTTCAAGCGTCATGTTCTCTTGTTCTGCATGATACGTATTAAGATCATCAAAGGTAATTGGCTCTACCGAATCAATCGCTAATCGACAAAAATGACGGTTATCTTCATAAGTACTGACTTCTACTTCAGTTCCTACCACGTAATCTTTTTCTGATTCGTCACGAATGGTAATTACTTTTTTCCCCGATAAAATATCAGATTCAAAACGTTCAAAAAAGGTCATGCTTGTTGGTGCTGATTTCATTGTCTTTTCCTAATGCAATTCGAGCTGCGACAATGCAGCTCGAAGAGAAATATTAATAAAAAATACGTAACGTTAAGCGAAGCAGTAATTTGCCCAATGAGCTAAACCGGCAGTAACTGAGCCAAAGTAATTGCCACCTACAATTTCAATATTTGGTAATTGTTTCTGCAATGCTGCTTGTAAAATTGGTGAACGAGCAGAACCACCGGTGACATAAATAATATCTGGCGTTTTGCCTGCTTGCTGAATAGCCTCTTTTACAAGTTTGTTAATATTTTCTTGTGGTTTAGCTATCGCTTCTATCAAATCTGACCGACTGATTGATAACGATAAGCCTTCATCTAAATAGCTTAAATCTACCGCATGCTCGAAATGCTCTGACAATGCAATTTTGGTTTGTTCAGCATCACGCAGTAATTTATAACTTAGTTTTTCATCGTACAATTTAATTAAACGAGCTAGTTTTTCAGGCTCTTGAGTGTCGTTCATCATTTGTAAAAGATGCTTACGATTACCAAAACCAAAAAACTCCAACTGAGCCACAATATTGTTGACTGCTATTGGGTTCCAGAACTGCGTCATTGGTAACTCAAGCCCTTTGTGCGTACGACTTTGAGACCCCAATAATGGCATTAATTGGCGATGGGCTAAATGAATATCTAGATCATTACCACCAATTCGTGAACCACTGTGAGATAAGATCCCTTTTGTGCGATCATGATAATCGCGCCATGATGGTCCCATTTGAATCATTGAACAGTCTGTTGTACCACCGCCGATATCAACAATAAGAACGGTTTTATCTTCGTTTAGCGTTTGCTCATAATCCAAACCAGCAGCGACTGGCTCAAACTGGAATTCAATATTCTTAAAACCAACACGCATTGCTGCACGAGAAAGGATTGAGATAGCCTGACTATTTGCTTCATCACTTTCAGCGCCTTGGAAGTTGACTGGGCGGCCAATCACTGTTGAAGTGACTTCTTGTTGCAGCTCTTGTTCTGCCTTGTTCTTGATGTTTTTCATCATTGCTGTAACAAGATCTTCAAACAAACTCACTTGTACATCACGTAAACCAGAAACCCCTAAAAAAGACTTTGGAGATTTTACGTAATACACATCTTCTGGATCTTCAATATACGTATTTAATGCTGCTTGACCGAATGTCATCGACTCAGCATCTACATCAATATCTTCTTCACGGTTGAATGAAATGGCGGTATGAAGTAGACGCTCATTAATATCTGAACTTGGCTGAACACCCCAAATACGGAATAAATATTCTGAAACGGCTTCTCGTGTAGGCGCACATAACGCAGAAGGAATAAACGTGCTGTCTCCTTCTAGCTTTAATAGCTTTGCTTGATTATTTTGGATGGTAGCCACTGAGCAATTGGCAGTTCCATAGTCAAATCCGATAAACATTGTTGTACACCTAGCTTCGATAAAAGGGAGCTGATTTTACTCGCTTGCAGTGACTTTGCCAATCAAAATGAGAAAGATGCTGCAATTCCGACATGATCTTGGTTAATTATGGGCATAATCATCACTTGGTTTGACTCTATATACTTATCTGTCACCAAATATTGAATTGTTGTCGCTAATACCGCACCTGCAATAACATCTCTCCAATAGTGATGCTCATTCTCTACTCTTGAATATCCAACCAAACCAGCGCCTATATAAGCGGGTAAGCCATACTCCCAACCATAACGAAATTGTAAATACGACGCCCCCTGAAAAGCTGAAGATGAATGCCCTGATGGAAAGCTAAGATCATCCTCTCCATTTGGTCGTTCTTCTCTCACGGTATATTTCAACGCTTGCGTTGCAGCTAAAGTATAAGTGGCGCCTTTAGCAAACATCCAAAAACCATCATAGTCTTCTTTATATAAAGCAATTGAACCAGCAATGATTGGAATTGCTACAGCACCAATATCAGCGGCCATATCTCCTGATTTTTTCACTTCCGCACAAGCAAAAGAACTCATAAAAATACATGAACCTGCTATTCCTATTTTTACTAACGATTTCATTTTTGACCTTTATTTAATCAATCACTGCATTAGAGTGTTATTTTTGGAATTATAACGAGTTAATCGTGAAGTAATTGTCAATTTATCTACAATTTGAAACCGTTAAATAATTGTTTTTACTTTTATTATGACTGGATAGACCATTTGATGATAAGAGATTGGTTATACTAACGCTGTTATTTCATTAGCTAGGTTTTTACCAAATATATTATGCAGTTAAATCAATATTTTTCGGAAACAGATAATTCATTCGAATTCACCCGTCAACAAGCAAGTGATTTTGCAAAAAAAGTGGCTGGTGACTTCAACCCGATTCACAACGTAGACTCAAAACGTTTCTGTGTTCCTGGTGATTTATTGTTTGCCGTTTTACTTTCTAAAACCGGCATTAGTAACAAAATGCATTTTGACTTTGCCGGAATGGTCGCTGGTGGGACCGCTTTACATATCAATCACCTTGAAGAAGGTGAATATTCATTATCAGATGATAACGATAAAGAATATTTACACGTGAGCCGTAGCGGCGAGAAAAATTTAAATCCTGAGTTTATTGAACATGTTGTAAAACAATATGTGCAATTTTCTGGTATGAACTTCCCTCATATCATGGTTCCATTAATGGAAGAAAAGCAATTAATGATTAATTGCCAACGTCCTTTGGTTATTTATGAGAGCATGGACGTAGAATTTACTCGTTTAGATATTTCAACACCAAGAGTTGAATTTACTGGCGCTACGATGGATATCGAAGGAAAAAGAGGCTTAGTTAAACTAAACTTCATATTCACTGAAAACGGTGAAGAAGTCGGTCATGGCACAAAGCGCATGATTGCTACAGGTTTGAAAAGTTATGATCAAGTCGCTATTGACGATCTAGTTGAAAGATTTACCGCATTAAAAGTGGCTTATAATAGTTAATTTAATAAAGCCCATACACATTTATAAAAAAGGAGCATTTCGCTCCTTTTTTTTTGTAAATAAAGCAAGGTAAATCACGATCTGCGCTATTGTTTTACGATAAATATCATATGATACTTAACTTATACCTATAACGATTATGAATACTACGAGATTCATAACATTACTAATGCTGGCTAGAATGAAATCGATAATCAATACAAAAAAACAAGACCAATTCAGGCGTTCTTCTTTAGATGATCTCCTTTTAGAAAAAACACTATCCCCACTAATGAATAATCATTATTCCTGTTGCGAATGCTATGCAGCTTGGTTCGGACAACCTATTTGTATCGCATGTGGCAAAGAAAAATTTGTCATCACAACCGATCTATATTCTGAACAACGTAAATTTGATATTTGCTAACCATTTCAAGTTTGTCAAATTACAGAGACAAAAAAGCCCGCTTAAAAATAAGCGGGCTTTTTAATACATTAAGAAAAATTATTCTTCTGTCGTATCTTCATCTGATTCAGCGTCAGGAGTTTCAGTTGCTTCAGTAATTACTGTCGCCTCTTCTTCACCTTCTACTACATCACCGTCAAGAATTTCAAGCTCTTCTGGTTCATCAATGCGTTGTAAACCAACTACGTTTTCATCTTCAGCAGTACGGATCAGTGTAACACCTTGGGTATTACGACCCACTTGGCTTACTTCCGATACGCGTGTACGAACTAACGTACCTGCATCAGTAATCATCATGAACTCATCACCATCTTCAGCTTGAACTGCACCGACAACACTGCCGTTACGATCTGAAACCTTGATAGATACAACACCTTGTGTTGCACGGCTCTTCGTTGGGTATTCAGAAATTTTAGTACGTTTACCGTACCCATTTTCTGTCACCGTTAGAATGTCACCTTCATTAGAAGGAACAATCAATGAAACAACCTGATCTTCACCAGTCAGTTTCATACCACGAACACCTGAAGCAGTACGACCCATTCCGCGAACATGTTCTTCGCTGAAACGAACGACTTTACCTGCTTTAGAGAACAGCATGATTTCATTTGAACCCGTCGTAATATCGACGCCGATTAATGAATCATCTTCACGTAGATTAACTGCAATTAAGCCGTTTGCACGAACTTTAGCGAATTGGTCTAACGATGTTTTCTTAACCGTACCATCACCTGTTGCCATGAAGATGAACTTATCTTCAGAGTATTCAGATACTGGTAGAATCGCTGTAATACGCTCACCTTCTTCTAGAGGAAGAATGTTCACGATAGGCTTACCACGAGCGGTGCGGCTTGCTTGAGGAAGTTGGAATACTTTCAAGCTGTATGCTTTACCACGTGTAGAGAAGCAAAGGATATTATCATGAGTGTTAGCAACAAGTAGACGCTCGATATAATCGGTGTCCTTCATCTTAGTTGCACTCTTACCTTTACCACCACGACGTTGCGCTTCGTAATCACCTAGAATTTGGTACTTAACATAACCTTCACGAGAAAGTGTTACTACAACATCTTCTTGTGTGATTAAGTCTTCGATATCGATATCGTGAATAGCGGCACCAATTTCAGTACGACGCTCATCACCATAAGTATCACGAACCGTTATTAATTCATCACGAATGATTTCCATTAGACGCTCAGTACTTGCAAGGATATGCATTAGTTCTGCGATTTCATCTAATAGTGCTTTGTATTCATCTAGAATTTTTTCATGTTCTAAACCAGTTAAACGGTGTAGACGTAATTCTAGAATTGCTTGAGCTTGTTGTTCCGTTAAGAAGTATTTACCTTCACGAATACCAAACTCTGGCTCTAACCAATCAGGGCGAGCAGCATCTGTACCAGCACGCTCTAGCATGTCGGCAACATTACCAAGATCCCAACCGCGAGCGACTAGGCCTTGTTTTGCTTCTGCTGGTGATGGCGCATTTTTGATTAGATCAATGATCTCATCAATGTTTGCTAATGCCAGCGCCAAACCTTCAAGGATATGAGCACGATCACGCGCTTTGCGTAATTCAAAAATTGTACGGCGAGTTACCACTTCACGACGGTGATCAACAAAACACTTCAACATTTCTTTTAAGTTGAACAGTTTTGGTTGGCCGTTATCAAGCGCTACCATGTTTACGCCGAATGTAGTTTGAAGCTGAGTTAATGAGAACAGGTTATTAAGAACCACCTCACCCACGGCATCACGCTTACATTCGATAACAATACGCATACCATCTTTATCAGATTCGTCACGCAGTGCTGAAATACCTTCGACTTTCTTATCTTTAACCAGCTCAGCGATCTTTTCGATCACACGTGCTTTGTTAACTTGATAAGGGATCTCAGTAACAATAATGGTTTCTTTACCATTTTTGTCCGCTTCGATATTTGCTTTAGAACGCATGTAAACTTTACCGCGACCTGTCTTATATGCATCAATGATGCCTTTACGACCACTGATTAACGCAGCTGTCGGAAAGTCAGGACCTGGAATATAGTTTATTAGCTCATCGATAGTAATATCTTCATTCTCGATGAATGCTAAACAACCATTAACCACTTCAGTTAAGTTATGAGGAGGTATATTAGTTGCCATACCAACTGCGATACCTGATGAACCATTAACTAATAAGTTAGGTACACGAGTAGGTAATACCGCAGGGATCTGTTCTGTACCATCATAGTTAGGAACGTAATCGACGGTTTCTTTGTCTAAATCGGCCAACAATTCGTGGGCAATTTTCGACATACGAACTTCGGTATAACGCATTGCCGCAGCAGAGTCACCATCGATAGAACCAAAGTTACCTTGGCCATCAACAAGCATATAGCGTAGTGAGAACGGCTGCGCCATACGTACTATCGTGTCGTATACAGCACTATCACCATGTGGGTGATACTTACCAATTACGTCGCCGACTACACGGGCAGATTTTTTATATGGTTTATTCCAATCATTACCTAATACATCCATCGCAAATAAAACACGGCGGTGTACAGGTTTTAGACCATCACGCACATCTGGAAGAGCACGACCAACGATTACTGACATCGCGTAGTCTAGGTATGAACCTCGAAGCTCATCTTCAATATTTACGGGCGTGATCCCTTTAGCAAGATCGCTCATAGAGCCAATATCCCTCAATTAGTTCTGTCGTATCAATATCAATTACTTTATCAATCATACTATCTATAAAGATAAAGTAATTGATACTGATAAACGTGCAAGATTACAAAATATAGCACACAACGCTTCTATTTCGCATCGTTTTAATTCGCAAAATCACTCTTAAGCTTAAGAATCCTACGAAATCAGGAGCAAGTCACAAGTCAATCTATCATATTCTTGAAAAGCCTGAATAAATTGATGAAAAAAGCATCATTTTAAAGGCTCTCTTTCTTATTTTTTTTGTATATAATAAAAGGAAGATAAAAAAGGAATGTGAATTATGACTCAGCAGTTAAATGTCGATCCAGCAGAAATCAAAAAATTTGAAGATATGGCCTCTCGTTGGTGGGATCTTGAAGGTGAATTTAAACCACTACACCAAATTAACCCATTACGTCTGAACTATGTATTAAACAATGCCAATGGCTTATTTGGTAAAAAGGTATTAGATGTGGGCTGTGGTGGTGGCATTCTAGCTGAGAGCATGGCAAATCAAGGTGCTGATGTTATCGGATTAGATATGGGTAAAGAACCCCTTACCGTCGCTCGCCTTCATGCATTAGAAACCGGTACAGAACTAGAATATATACAATCGACGGCAGAACAACACGCAGAAGAAAATCCTGAAACCTACGATGTAATTACTTGTATGGAAATGCTTGAGCACGTTCCCGACCCTCTTTCTGTTATTCGTTCATGTGCAAAGATGGTAAAACCTGGTGGCCATGTATTTTTCTCTACATTGAATCGTAATATTAAATCTTACTTATTTGCCATTGTTGGTGCAGAGCAACTTCTTAAACTGGTACCTAAAGGCACACATGACCACGACAAATTTATTCGCCCTTCTGAATTATTAAAGATGCTAGACCAAACCGCATTACAAGAACAAGGCATTACAGGCTTACATTACAATCCATTAACAGATGTCTATTCATTAGGCAAAAATGTTGATGTAAATTATATCGTTCATACCACTTTGTAAGTTTCATCACCTGCCTATCACATTTATCACTCTTTATCTGTGTTCTTAATACAAATAAAGAGTGATGTTTTGTGTAAATATTTCAATTATCATCTTGTTTACTAAAGCTCCATTAATCTCCAAATTAGAACAACAAAACAGCATTTTTTTTTGATAATAGAAGATCCTTCTAAACCACAAAAATCAAGGAAAATATTTTTTTTACTGCCTACTTCTCACCCATTACGAAATACGTTATTTCTGATCTCTTGATATACCTAATCTAACTCGGTTAGTGCCTACTTACTGTTTTTTTTAATTCAGAGGTTATCCACAGGGCTATCTTATTTTCAGACTTGATTACCTGTCAATTTATCATTATCTTGTAGCTAATTACTTATTAAGCCCTATATGTTGTGTTTACTTCAAAATTCAACGCAATGAGCTTGATCACAAATTAATAACGAAAATTACAAATATTACATCTTTCGTTCTTCATCCTAAGGAAAAGTAGCAAATGACCCAACAGCTTACCGTTACTAAGCGAAATGGCACCACAGAAAAGATCAATCTGGATAAGATCCATAAAGTGATCACCTGGGCTGCAGAAGATCTAGATAACGTTTCAGTGTCTCAAGTTGAAATGAAGTCTCACATCCAATTTTATGATGGCATGAAGACATCTGATATTCATGAAACCATTATCAAAGCAGCGGCCGATCTTATTTCTGAAGAAACGCCAGATTACCAATACCTTGCGGCTCGTTTGTCAGTTTTCCACCTTCGTAAAAAAGCGTATGGCCAATTTGAGCCACCAACACTGTTTAATCACGTTAGTAAGCTAATCGAATTAGGTAAATATGATAAACATATTACTGAAGATTACTCAGAAGCAGAATTCGACTTGATGGATCAAATGATCGATCATAATCGTGATATGGATTTTTCATACGCTGCAGTTAAACAACTTGAAGGTAAATATTTCGTTCAGAACCGTGTAACGGGCGCGATCTACGAAAGTGCACAATTCCTTTATATCCTTGTTGCTGCATGTTTGTTTGCAAAATATCCAAAAGAGACTCGTCTGGATTATATTCAGCGTTTCTACAACGCAACCTCTACATTCAAGATTTCATTACCAACACCGATCATGTCTGGTGTTCGTACGCCAACACGTCAATTTAGCTCATGTGTTCTGATTGAGTGTGATGACAGCCTAGATTCAATTAATGCAACTGCTGGCTCTATTGTACGTTATGTATCACAACGTGCAGGTATTGGTATCAATGCTGGTCGTATCCGTGCACTTGGTTCTGAAATCCGTGACGGTGAAGCATTCCATACCGGTTGTATCCCATTCTACAAATACTTCCAAACAGCGGTAAAATGTTGTTCTCAAGGCGGTGTTCGTGGCGGCGCAGCAACCTTGTTCTACCCTATTTGGCACCGTGAAGTAGAATCATTATTGGTTCTTAAAAATAACCGTGGTGTTGAAGAAAACCGTGTTCGTCATATGGACTACGGCGTTCAAATTAACAAGCTTATGTATACTCGCCTAATTAAAGGGGAGCACATCAGCTTATTTTCACCTTCTGATGTTCCTGGCATGTACGAAGCTTTCTTTGCTGATCAAGTCGAGTTCGAGCGTCTGTATCTTAAATACGAACAAGATACATCAATTAAGCGTGAAACAATCAAAGCGATTGAGCTGTTCTCGTTACTAATGCAAGAGCGAGCTTCAACAGGTCGTATCTATATTCAAAACGTCGATCACTGTAATACACACAGCCCATTCGACCCAAGTGTTGCTCCAATTCGCCAATCTAACTTATGTTTAGAAATCGCTCTTCCAACTAAGCCATTAACACACGTTAATGACGAAGAAGGTGAAATTGCATTATGTACTCTGTCTGCATTTAACCTAGGTGCGATAGAGAAATTAGAAGAGCTTGAAGAATTAGCAGAATTAGCGGTACGTGCGCTTGATGCGCTACTTGATTACCAAGACTACCCATTACCAGCGGCTTACAAATCAACAATGAACCGTCGTACGTTAGGTGTAGGTGTTATTAACTATGCTTATTACTTAGCGAAAAATGGCGTTAAGTACTCTGATGGCAGCGCGAACGGATTAACACATAAAACGTTTGAAGCAATTCAATTCTATCTTCTAAAAGCATCTGTAAATTTAGCGAAAGAACAAGGCGCTTGCCCTGCTTTCAATGAAACTACTTATGCTCAAGGTATCTTACCTATCGATTCTTACAAAAAAGACATCGATAATATATGTAGTGAAGAATTACATTTAGATTGGGAAGAATTACGTTCAGACATTAAAACTCACGGTTTACGTAACTCAACGTTATCTGCATTGATGCCGTCAGAAACCTCTTCACAAATCTCAAATGCAACGAATGGCATTGAGCCACCACGTGGCTTTGTATCAGTAAAAGCATCTAAAGATGGTATATTAAAGCAAGTTGTTCCTGATTACGTTAATCTAAAAGACAACTATGAGTTACTTTGGAATATCGGTTCAAACGATGGTTACCTTCAACTGGTAGGTATCATGCAAAAATTTGTTGACCAAGCAATTTCAGCAAACACAAACTACGATCCTAACATTCAGCCAAATGGCAAAGTGCCAATGAAGCTATTGCTAAAAGATTTATTGACCGCTTATAAGCTAGGTCTTAAAACACTTTATTACCATAACACTCGTGATGGTGCTAGCGATTCACAAGGTGATCTAGGACAAGATGACGATTGTGCAGGCGGCGGTTGTAAGATCTAACGTTTCACTTTAAAATTCAGCCCGCTACTTTTAGCGGGCTATTTATTTTTTAGCTTATTTTCATATAGTTATACCAACACATGCTTCTAACAAGTATTTATTGGTATAATTATTTGATTAGAATAAAGCCACTCTCTTCCTTTGGCTTGATAATATTGAGGTTTCCATGGCGTACAGTACTTTTCGACAAGAAAAAAATGATCAATTGAAAGAACCAATGTTCTTAGGTAACTCAGTAAACGTTGCTCGTTATGATCAACAAAAGTTTCAGATCTTTGAAAAACTTATCGAGAAACAGCTGTCTTTTTTTTGGCGCCCTGAAGAAGTTGATGTTTCTGGTGATCGCATTGATTACAATAACTTACCAGAGCATGAGCAGCACATCTTTATCAGTAATTTAAAGTACCAAACGCTACTAGATTCAATTCAAGGCCGTAGCCCAAATGTTGCCCTACTTCCTTTAGTCTCTCTACCTGAACTAGAAACGTGGATTGAAACATGGTCTTTCTCTGAGACTATCCACTCACGTTCATACACACATATTGTTCGTAACATCGTCAATAACCCATCAATTATTTTTGATGATATTGTTGAGAATGAAGAGATCCTAAAACGCGCTAAAGACATTGCGCACTATTACGATAACTTGATCCAGGCGACCAATGATTACCATCGTTTAGGTGAAGGTACGCATACTATTAACGATGAAGAAGTTATCGTTTCAAAACGCGAACTAAAGAAAAAACTTTACCTTTGTTTAATGTCTGTAAATGCACTAGAAGCCATTCGTTTCTACGTGAGTTTTGCTTGTTCTTTTGCTTTTGCAGAACGCAAATTAATGGAAGGAAATGCAAAAATCATCAAACTGATTGCTCGTGATGAAGCCCTTCATCTAACCAGTACTCAGCATATGGTAAATCTACTTCGTACTGGTCAAGATGACCCTGAATTTATAGAAATAGCAGCAGAATGTGAACAAGACTGTTTCGACTTATTTAAAGCCGCAGCTGAGCAAGAAAAAGAATGGGCTAACTACCTATTTAAAGACGGTTCAATGATCGGTCTAAACAAAGACATTCTTTGCCAATACGTAGAATACATTACTAATCTACGTATGAAAGCCGTTGGTCTTAACAGTGCATACGACGGCGCAACTCAGAATCCGATCCCATGGATTAACTCTTGGCTGAGTTCTGATAATGTTCAGGTTGCACCTCAAGAGACTGAGATTAGTTCATACCTTGTTGGGCAAATTGACAACGACATGGATGCTGATGATTTAGGCGATTTTGAGCTTTAAGTTTATCTAAAAAAACCGAGCCTAGCTGCTCGGTTTTTTTATATCTGCAATTTATGACATCATCCACAAATTGAACTTATTAATAGCACTAAAATGAGACATCACTTCATATAATCATCTATATATGCAATAATTTCTTGTAATAAAACAATAATTATAAAAGTAAATTATGGCTAAGAATCAATGGAATGATTATTTACTGGAACAAGTTCGCCAGTTACCCTCAGCTTCATCCAAGGAGCAGGTTCAATTTCATCTGAATACAATTACAGTCGAAGCACTGAAACAAAAACAAATCATTCCACCACAATTTGACTATATATTTCAAGCTTACCTTCTTTCTTGTTCAGGAAGACTCATCGAATCTATTGCTTTATTTTTTGATGCCGTTACTTTTGCCCAACAAAATAAACAAGAGTTTTTAATCTGTTTCTGTAATTATAATATTGGTACACTTTACGGGAAGCTTGGTAACTATTTTTATGCCCATAAATTTTTAACAAAGGCAGAAAAATCACAGCAATTTTGTGATAGTTATATAACAGGGCTAATTAAAAACAATATTGGTGATATTTTCCGCCAAATTGGCAATTTCAACGAAGCTCTGACTTACCTCTATGACGCAAAGAAACGACTAGAGCAATATGGTTCAAAATCATCAATTGCTTTACCAATATTTAATATCGCTGAAATTAAAGCAAAACAATGCCGTTTTACTGAATCTCAAGCCCTGCTAGACTCTCTTTTTCAACACATCCAAAATGAACCTCGATTTTTAGGTTTTTACTATAAAATCAAAGCAGAAATCGCAAATGGATTAGAACAAACAGACGCAGCGGAAAGATACCATTTGCTTTCTATTGAAAAAATGAAGGTAAGCCAACACGATTATTATTATGCTGAAATGATCTTAGAGTACTGTCATTTTTTAACTAGTCACGACAAATACTCAACTCTTGATCAATATATCAAGCAAGGGTTAAATATAGCTAAAGCAATCGAAAGCGATAAGTTAATTGATGGCTTTAATGACATTATTTTACTTAGAATTAAAGACATTAAAGAAATAGAAATTAGAGAAAAACATTATCAAACATTGACCTCTTCTCTACTTAATTCTAGAAGAGAATTACTTAAAAGAGAAAGTGATTATCTGCAACAACTTTACCGTCTTAATACAGCTAAACTTGAACTTAGTACTGTCAAATCATTATCTGATAATTTAGCTTTGATTAATAAAATTGGTCAATATATTAATCATAGCACTGATATTCAAAGTGTTTTGCCTACGATTCACAATGATCTTTCAACTTTATTCCACATAGATACATTAGCGCTGGGCTTTTATAATAAAGAACAAGATAATATTACTATTCATTGTTCCGATGATAAACAACCCGTTACACAGCCATGGATAAGTCATTGTAAAAATGAGGCCACTTATATGAGCTATTGTATAAAAAGTGACTCTTCTTTTTACTTTAATCATATGAATTCAGAGAGAAAAGTGGTGATGCTAGGAGAGAATTGTGATAAACGAGTGACTTGTAAATCTGTCATGTTTTCTCCAATTAAGTTTAATGGAGAAGTACAAGCTTGCTTTACTGTACAAGCAAAAGAGAGCTATCAATACCAAGCGTTTCATTTTGAATTATTTATTCAATTAATTAACTATATTTCAATTGCACTAGAGAACCAGCACAACCGACAACAGCTACTCCACTTGTCGCAGACCGATCATTTAACCCAACTTTGGAATCGTAACTCTCTTGAATCACACTTTAATCAATTCAAACGACAATCGACTCAACATTATACGGGGATCATGCTTGATATCGATCATTACAAAGAATATAACGATACTTATGGCCATATAGCCGGAGACGAAGTATTAATAAAAGTAAGCAACTTAATTAAAAAACATTTTCACGGTTTACAGACACAAGTTCATCGCTATGGTGGGGATGAGTTTTTTATTTTAATTACCAAGAACAATCAAGATAAAATACACAATAAAATAAAATGCTTACTAAATGAGATTGAATATTTGTACATTCCTCATAAGAACTCACGTTGCTCTGATTATATATCTGTATCCATCGGAATAAGCTATGCTGTCGATCCTTTAGGTTCGCTGACTCTTAATCAATTAGTTGAACAAGCCGACAAAGCTCTTTATGAAGCGAAAAGAAATGGCAGAAATTGTTATTATGAAAGTTATCAAATAGAAAGCGTTGTCTAATACATTTCATATTACTGTCTCTATTTTTTAGTTGTATTATACTACTCTCACCAATCTATTTTAGCAGAGTCACTTTATATAACATGACAAAAATACGCATCAATAAAGTCATCACATTAGATAATAAACCTAATTTGTCCTTGCTAGAAATAATGGAAGATAAAGGGATGATCATTGAATCCCATTGTCGCAATGGTGACTGCGGGACATGTCGCTGTACATTAGTGTCTGGTGAAATCAGTTACCTATCATTCCCTTTAGCATTTTTAGCACCAAATGAAATCTTACCTTGCGTATGTAAGGTAGAAAGCGATCTTGTCATCGAAGGTGTTAATTTTCAATTTTCCGAAAAAAAAGCATAAAAAACGGCCCTATTGGCCGTCTTATCTATTTTTAATTAAACCTATGTTTATCGCAAAGCACTTTGAGGAACATAAATTTCAGATTCCCTGCTTAACGATTCATAATGGCCAAACATCGGTTTCTTCTCTAAGCATCGACGTAGCATATCAAGCATAAGTGTGGATATTATTGAACGCATTTCATTATAGCTGTAGTTACGTTTTAAGCTAACCAATTGCCCCCACTCTCCGTAGGGTGTAGACAATGCAACTGCTACTTTGCCTTGAATCATTGGTCCTGATGATAAACCAATCGCTGTTTGAGTTCTTTCACGAGTTGCAGCGGCTAATGCCAGAGCTGCGGCTAAAGGATCTTGCCCTGCCATCTGTTGGTCAACAACTGATGATAAGATCCAACCTTGTTTCATATTGGCTCGGATTTGCTCATCTTCTTGTAACCAACTCGTCAACCACCCACCAGTTGCTTGCTCTGCTACTGTTAGATTTAACGTAAACTCACTTAATAAGGCACCAACGTTAGGAAGCATTGATTCATCAACACTAACCACATTATCACCAAGTAAATGATACATTCTTTCTAAAACAGGAAAACGACCGTCATGATTGGCAGGACCGAATAACTTAACTTCTATAAAAGGTAAAGAAGAACGATATCCAATCTCAAACCCAGAAGGTAACCGGATTTGCTGCAATTTATCTTGAATTCCAGATTCAGATAAACCAAAAGTAAATAAACGGCTACACTCGGAGGTTTCTACCATAGGATGCCATTGTTTCATGCGAGGTAGAATTTGATGTTCAACCATGACTTTAAATTCAGAAGGGACACCCGGAGTGAAGATAACAATCGATTTATTCACTTCGATAAAGAAACCACAAGCCGTTCCAACTGGGTTATCTATAAGTTGAGCTCCATCAGGAAGCATTGCTTGTTTGATATTACTACGTGGCATCTCTTTGCCTTGCTCTAAATACCGAGCTTGCATTCGTTCTAGCCAATACTGAGACATTACCAAAGAAGTATTTAATACTTTTGCAGCCGCTTCCCCTGAAATATCATCAGACGTTGGCCCTAATCCACCATTAACAATAACAACAGAAGCATTTTTAGACTGATGCTGAATTTCAGCAACTAATGATTCAATATCATCGCCCACAGTTGAACGATTCGATAGCTTGAAGCCATGCTGGTAAAACAGTTGAGACATCCATGCAGCATTAGTATCAACAATATCCCCATGTAGGACTTCTTCACCTGTGCTAATCATCGCAACTTGCAACATGCACCCTTCCTCTTTGATATCTCTATAGTTATGTCTAATTTATCACATTAAGTGATTTAAAAAACCTATCTTACTTTCAATTATAGTGAATATTCTAACTACCGACCGCTGTAATCTTTTATTTACATAAAGTGTAATTTAAATTATACAAACAATTGAATTTGAATTCGATACGGCGTACATTAACAACATTGAAAAAGCACTCAGTTTGAACTGATTTAATATAGAAGATGTATAAATGAAGACAAAAGTTCTCGGAAGTTCTCTCATTATCGCAGGAACAACTATTGGTGCAGGCATGTTAGCTTTGCCTTTAGTCTCTGCTAGTTTAGGTTTCTTTACAGCAAGTCTCCTTATGATTGGCATTTGGGCGATCATGAGTTACACCAGTTTATTGATGCTAGAAGTCCATCAATATGGACAACGAAGTGCGACATTACATAGCCTTGCACTCCAGTTTCTTGGTAAAAATGGGCAACGAATCGCTACCTTTTCAATGCTATTTCTTTTTTATGCCCTATGTGCGGCTTACATCGCTGGTGGCAGTGAACAATTTCATTCAAAAATTAATACCATTTCACCTTTTGAATTATCAAAAACAGGTTCTACCGTTCTTTTTACGGTGATCGTTGCCATTGTTATTACCTTAGGCACTAAAACGGTTGATTTTATTAACCGTGGTTTATTTACGTTAAAGCTGATCATGCTGGTCGCTATTTTATTTTTCTTAACACCTAATATTACTGGCGAATACTTACTGTCTCTTCCTGTACATCAAGGTGTATTTGTTACAGCTCTGCCTGTGATTTTTACCTCTTTTGGTTTTCATGGCAGTATTCCAGCAATTGTTAATTACCTTGATTTAGATATCAAAAAAATAAAAACCAGTTTACTTGTTGGATCATCGCTTCCTTTGATTATCTACTTATTTTGGCAAGGCATTACACTAGGCCAATTATCTCAAGTCGAATTTGAACAAATTAACGGATTAAATCAATTTATCACCACGATACAACAGTCGATTGATCATCAATTTATTCAACTTGCTTTATCATTATTTGCAGATTTAGCGCTATTAACATCCTTTATTGGTGTAAGTTTAGGCCTGTTTGAGTTTTTACGTGATTCATCCAAAAAATGGCAACAATCTTCGTTAATGACAGCCTTATTAACTTACACCCCACCACTGATGTTTGCTCTTTTTTACCCACAAGGTTTTATTACCGCGCTCGGTTATGCCGCTATTGCTCTTGTAATTTTAGCTTTATTTCTACCAGTTGCACTTGTTGTATCTGCTCGTAAGACCCACAAAGAGTCAGAATATAAAGTTATCGGTGGTAATTTAGCTCTATTAATCGTTCTGATTTTTGGTGTTGTTATTATTGGAAGTCAGCTTTTTTCTTCACTATAAATACTCTTATATTATAAAAAACTGAACTAATTCCACATATCATAAACCTCTGTATTAAATGCCTATTTAGCTCGTTCAAAAGAGATTAGATAGGCTTTTTTTTGCTTTTATGTTTTGCAATTCTCGCTTAATAGTAGATAATTGTGATCTAGCTCAGTATTTAATTGATTAAGGACTTTTTGTGAAAAAACAAGCAATAGCCAGTTTGCTTTTAGGATGTGCAGCGTCAACGCCCGCTTACGCACTAAATACTAATAGCGCTTATGATATGGAATATAAAAGTGACTGTTCTACAAACATTTACTCTAGCTATTGCGCAACGTCTTCTTTTAATTTGTCTCCAATGCGACTAGATGGCGATACAACCCCATCAAAAGTAGCTGAAGCTGATATGTTTTCTGCAGATGCAAACCTACCTCATTATTTACGAGTCTCTGATGAACGAGATTGGGATTACCTATTAGAGCAGTCTTATACGATTCTTGGGCTAAGTGTTGCTACTGTGGGTTTAATGACTTTTTTACCAGAAAGCATTACTAAATGGGATTCTGAAGATTCGAGCCTTAAAGGTCTAGGCAGTAAATGGAAAGATAACGTCAGTGCAGGCCCTGTATGGGATAAAGATGAGCATTTCTTAAACTATGTAATGCACCCTTACTTTGGTGGTGTTTACTATACTGCTGCTCGTCACGCTGGCTTTAATGAATTTGAATCTTTCTTATATTCAACCACTATGTCTACTTTCTTCTGGGAGTATGGTGTAGAAGCATTTGCCGAAGTTCCATCAATACAAGATTTATTCGTCACGCCTTTCTTTGGTGCGGTTGTTGGTGAGTTAATGCTGCAACAAGAATTAAGCATTACAGATAATGGCGGTGAAGTAATGGGTTCAGAGGCTCTTGGTAGCTTCAGCTTATTCTTCTTAAACCCTGTTGGTCACATTCATTATTGGGTAACTGACGCGTGGGGTGGCGACACTGAAGTAAATTTAGCATACAACGCTTGGTTTAGTAATGGTGATGCCGCTCAATTTGCTTATGATGCTGGAATGCCTTACACCGACCAATTTGTGGGTCTTGAATTTAAATTGAAATTCTAAAAACACTAAATTACAGACACAAAAAAGCCGAGAGAGTCTCGGCTTTTTTGTGTCTTAAAGAAAGTTACTAAAACATTAAGCTGCTTTGTAAATCACTTTATTACCCGTAAGTTGCTCGCGCACAACAAGGTTTTCTTCAACTAGCTTTTTCAAACCACCTGTTGCCCATGCTGCTGCTTTTGCTTCTTCTTGACCTGCGGCTACACCAATTTCTTTTGAATTGATGCCTTCAGCACTCTGGCAAACAATATCAAATACAGTCTGTTGTTTTGGTGTTAGAGCGATATCTGTTGCTTTAGGTGCTGCTGCAACGACTGCTACTTCCACTTTTTTCTCAACTGGTTTAGCTACTTTTGCAGGCTTAGCTGCTTTTTTCACTTCAGTTTTTGGTGCTGTTGCTTTAATGCGTTTATGCAGCTTAGACTGTACTTTGCGTTTGTGAGCAATTTTCATGAAACGTAAACTCCGTTGCGCTATACCTTGTTTTTAAGCGTTATATACAAAAAAACGATAGCGGAAAAAAGATGTCAATTCCTAAAGTGAAACTCAAATAGTTGTATTGGAATTGGCGAAGCGCGTTTTATACCAAAAAACGCGCTATATTTATAGGGATGGTGACACTGTATGGCGAAAAGTACGGCACTTTTGCCAAATTTCTTACCAAAATGGCATTTCATCCGCAACAAACGGGTTTGTTTTACGTTCATAACCAAATGTAGATTCAGGACCATGACCTGGTACAAATTTCATATCATTACCTAAAGGCCACAGTTTTGTTTTGATTGAGGAAATAAGAGTCTCGTAATCGCCTCTTGGGAAATCAGAACGACCAATAGCGCCTTTAAACAATACATCACCAACAAAGGCCATTTGAGCTTCTTTGTTAAACAATACAACATGACCTGGTGTATGACCTGGCGTATGCAGCACATGCAATACTTGATTGCCAAATTCAACGCTATCACCTTCATTTAGCCATTGATTCGGTTCAAATGAATCTGTATGCGGAAAACCAAAACGCTGACTTTGGTTTGGAAGGCTTTGTAACCAAAAATCATCCTCTTTATGAGGCCCAATGATTGGAGCGCCAGTTAATGCAGCTAAAGGTTCAGTGCCACCAACATGATCTAAGTGACCATGAGTTAATACTAGCTTAACGATATCTACATTCAGCGCTTCAATCGCTTGCATCAATAGGCTAACGTCACCACCAGGATCAATGACAACGCCTTTCATTGTTTCATCACACCATACAATTGAACAGTTTTGTTCATAAGAAGTCACTGGAATTATTTGATATTGTAAACTCATGATTTTCTCTTCCTAAAATAATTACACTAAGAATACCACGGCAATAATTTTAGGGGAATGCAGATATGCCTTACCTATTTTCGACGATTAGTTCGCTATGATATTTGGCTCCAGTGATTATCCCACATTACATTGGTTTGGTGGCTTGTCACCGCGCCTCTTTCCGTTCTATTAATCACTTTTCCAGTGCCCGAACTTATGTGCCATTGAGGTAAATCACGACCATTACTATTAACTACCACTCCAGAAGCATCCGCTAATGTGGCTATCTCAACTAATTGATTGGTTTTTAAGTTCCATACGCCATAACAATTGCCTCTCGGTGACGTCGCTACAACATGATCCCCAAGAACAGCAATACTGGCAATGTAATGATTAAAACGTAGCCACTCTTCAGGATCTGCATTTAGTTGAACCAAGGGTTCTCCGCGTCGATGCACGGCAACCAGTGGCGCTCCATCTTCTGGCTCTCCACGATATTGTTGTCCACACAACACTCGGCCATCATCGCTTAAGGATAAATGGCGAATACTCAACTTATGATCAGGCAAACCAACCGATTCGAGTACCTCTCCTGTTTCTGTAGATAAGTAAACTAAGGCAGGTTCCATTGATGCTAAATTAACAGGGACTCTGCCTTTAGTATGAACACCACCAACACCAATGGCTAAGGTTGTGTCATCAACACGAATGACCTCATGTGGACCAATACCAAACCCTGAGAACTCTTTCATTTTTATTAATTGAGTTCCTTGCAATTGATAAACCCCAATCACACCTTGGCTAGTCTCTTTCTCTCCCTCGGTCGTATAAAGTGTTAAGCCATCATAAGAGAACACCCCATGCCCATAAAAATATCGATTAGGCATTGATGGGGTAATAGAATAGCTCACACCAGTTTTTATATTAAACAGTTGCATGTAATTACCCGGACGACGCGCAAAGGCAACTGCCAACTCACCATTCGGCGTAATCGCAACACCATGCCCTCTTTCTGGTAAAGGGATAGAATGGATTGGATAACCTTCACTGTCAGCCACCACTGCGCCAAAACGACCATTAGCCGTTCGGGAGCAAGAGATTAAAGCCGCTTTTTTATCTAGATTAGAGACCGACGAACACGCTGTTAGCCAAGGAGATAATGCGACCGCCCCAAAACTGCCTTTCAATAGCTTTCGTCTTTGATTATTAATCGCCATCGGTTGCATTAAACCCTATAGCAATATTTAATTCGATAGCAACTTCTTCGTGAATTAGATACTTCAAATACTCTAATTTATTGTATAAAGCCAAGGTGTTTTGATAACCAGATTTCGTCTGTAGCTCAGAAAATAGCGATGACGATTCAGGCCATGTCTCTAACGTAGAGTTAAAATGGTCTTCTATTCTTTCAGCTAAATCTGAGTGGCCTTGATCTTTTAAATACTGATTAAGTCCTGAGCCATTCGCTATATATAGTTGCTGCATCGCTTCTACATTGTATTTAAGCCAAGTTAGCGAGGTTTCTGAACGCCACGACTCAGAAAAATAAGGACGAGGTTGTCCTATTTTAGCCAACGGACGACTAAGCTTCTTCATACTGTAATCAAGTTGATTAGCAAGCAATGCGATGTATTCATTTAACCACATGGTTTCATCTAACTGTGTCCATGGATTTATCTGCCATACTTGAGCCATTTTTTTCGTATTAAGTGCCAAATTTTCAGTAATAGCTTGACCTAATTGACACGATTCTTCTGCTGGCAACGTCGATGCCGGATCAAATAATAACCACTCCACCGCACCTAAACCTTGGGTAGTCACACTCTGTTGTTGGATCAACTCACTATTCCACGTTTGATCTTTTTTCAACAGTTGAGACATTTTGCGCCCAGTGGTGTTTTTCTTGTCCGGCCAAAATTGAATATTCCAATTTAAGCTCAGCGCCGCTTCTGGTCCTCTCTCTTGACCTTGCAATGCCATCCACGATTGCATGGTTTGTTGCCACTGCATAACAACCGTTTCTTTTGTTGTTTGATTTGCACAATACCCGTCAAAACTCTCAGCCAATCGTTGACTAGATCCAACTAAGCGTTGAGCTGATTGTTGTTCAATATAATAAACATGGTCAATCATATTGGTGGAGTTAGGAACTTGATTCGCTTCATTAGTACTTTGACAGGCAGTAAGTAACACCGTGCAGCTCAATAATAAATAGATAGTTTTCATGACTACTCCCTTACAGCGAATCTAAAAATGCTAATAGCCCAGTACGATCTTGAGTCGATAATTGAACGACTTTATCGCGTGCTTGTTGTGCTTCACCGCCGTGCCACAATATTGCTTCTAGTGCATTTCGAGCTCTACCATCATGCAGCATTTCAGTATGACCATTAACTTCTTGTATATAGCCTAATCCCCATAACGGCGCTGTTCTCCACTCTTGACCATTCGCTAAAAACTCAGGTCTATTATCAGCAAGGCCTGCCCCCATATCATGCAGTAACATATCGGTATAAGGATTAATAATCTGATTTGATAACGCCGGTCTTTCTTCAATTTTTGCCGTCTTGATATTCGTTTTATGACAACTTTCACAACCGATATCTTTAAATAATTTTTGGCCTTTAATTACTTGAGGATCTTTTGTATTTCGACGAATAGGTACCGCTAAGTGCTGTGAATAAAACTCAACAAAATCTAAGATTTTATCACTCACTTCAGGAACCCCTCCGTGAGGAAATTTGTCACAAATGGCCTGTTCCTTAGTGCAATCATCTTTAGGAAACATCGTGCTAGTTAAACCAAGATCACCATTAAACGCCGCCGCATTTTGCTGCATTAATGTCGGCTGTCCTGCTTTCCATCCGAAACGTCCCAATGTCAATGCATCAGCATTAACATTCCATACACGGTTCGCCTTGCCAGAAATCCCTTTATTCTCTTCTTTTTGCTGTGTGGCAAAATCTAAAATAGTTTGCTCAGGAATAGATTCTAATAAGCCTAAACCAATCATTGGCGGTGCAATACGAGCAGATAACAAGACATTGTCAGCCATCTCACCATAAGCTAAATCAGTTATCGATAAGTTTGGCTTTCTTAATGTGACAACGTCACCATCAGCAAGGGCTATAGGGTGCGCGGTATAAGTGATCTTAATTTGACCCTCAGGATCAATCCCTGGTAAAGAAAAATCTTGTAGTTGACCACCATACATAGGTTCAGGGATCACGCCTTCCAAAATAACACGTCTTTTTTGCTCTGGGGTTAAGGCGGGAATACTTAACCGCACCAACATAGAAACCGCATTTGTATCGCCCTCTTTAGGTGTGTGACCTCGCCCATCTTTAATGTGACAGCTTTGACATCCATTCGTATTAAAAAGCGGTCCTAAACCATCACGCGCATCTGTTGATGCCGGAGCTTGCACCCAAGGATTACGAAAAAAACTATTTCCGACACTAAAATCGAGGCGCTTACTCATTGGTAAGTTTGCGGCAGGTAAAGAAAATGCATTTTGGCCATTCTTCTTAACACTGGTTTTTCCACCTGAGGCGATATCCACAAAAGCAGTATCAGATGAAGAAGCAGAGAAAGAGATAATTGATAGTAAAGCTATTGCTCCAAGTATTGCGGGTTTCATGATATCGAACGTCCTGATTATCATTTTATCGCGCTTATCAATATACCTAGTATCGGTAATATTAATTTAATTATTTTTATATCGATAAGCCCAATATTAAAAAACAAAAGAGCTCAATCACTTTATTAGAAAATGATTGAGCTAGTGATTCACTGCTTTTTCTTAGAATTAAAATTCATGATCTGCGGTATCAGGGTTTAAACTTGTAATGCCTATCACATTAGCTGCACGTTCAATCGACGCCGTTTGTAACACTAAAGACATAATAGATTTATTAACCAACGCATTGCCTGCCGCATTATCTGAAGCAATTAATTGATCGAAATGTTGGTTATCTTTTTCAGCCGAAGAAACCAATGTACCTACTTGATCACGAGTCGCATCAAATTGTTGTTTAATTTCTTTCGCTGCTTTTTTATCTTCTTTCGCAACAAGATCATGAATACTTGGACCAGATAATGTTGAACCGTTAGTACGCGTATAAGTCCCTGTGTAGACGTTATAGATACCTTGCTCATTATAATAATGAGAGTTATGCGTGTTATCAGAGAAGCAATCGTGCTCATCTTCAGTAGAGTTAGCTTCTAATGCCACCTTCATACGCTCACCCGCAAGTTCACCTAATGATAATGAGCCCATACCAAACAACATTTTACGTAAACCTTGTGTTGATGATTCAGATAGCAGCTCAGCGCGGTAGTTTTTCTCACCTTCTTTCCACTGTTTTTCCATCCAAGATAAATCTTTGATTAACAGCTCAGAAGCCGATTTCAAATACTCAGCACGGCGTTCACAGTTACCATTAGTACATGCAGAGCCAATAACATAATCTGTATATGGACGCTCACCAGCTCCGGCGTTAGTGCCATTTAAATCTTGGCCCCATAAAAGAAACTCAATTGCATGGTAACCTGTTGCTACGTTTGCCTCTGAACCACCCAGCTCATTAAGGTCAGCCAATTTATCCGCTTCAATGCTTTTAACATCCAGTGTCTCTGCACCAATTTTGATTGAGGTAGAAGCAACGATGTTTGCTTTTGCGCCATCATTACCTAATTCATATTGGTAATCATCAGCAACATAATCAATTAAGCCTTCATCTAATGGCCACGCGTTTAATTGCCCTTCCCAATCATCAACAACTGCATTTCCGAAACGAAACACTTCTGATTGTTGGTAAGGAACTCGTGCTGCTTTCCATGCAGTTTTAACCGTTTGTAAGCCTTTCTCAGATGGGTTATTCAAAAAAGTGTGAATGGCTTTATCAAGTTGCTGAGCTGTTGTTAATGAATCACTGTATACCGCATGAGCAATATCTGCATAGTGTTCAACCACTTCTGCTTGCGTTGCTGCATAAGAAAACGTCGGTAAAACAAAAAGAGAAGCGGTAATGATATTTCGGGCAAATTTAACGCGGTTCATAAATCGTCCTTGTTGAGCAAATGAATAGAGTATGTAAATCATTAAGTGAATTTTGTAAGCATTCATTAATGATAATTATTTTTATTTGCGTAATATACGCAATTGAAATGGAAATGCAAATATTTATCATTTAGATTACTCAATTTAAAATGGATACAAAAAAGCCCCATTCAATGATGAGGCTTTATATAAATCGTAACTTTACTTAATGATTTCGATATTATCTATTTATCAAAATTAAGTTTATGTCCATGATCAGCTTTAGATTGTAAGTAATGCTCATTGCCTTTCTTCACATGAGCATGAGTGTTAACCACTTCCTCTAATTCAATACCATAATCCTGAATATCTTTTATTTTCTTCGGGTTATTGGTCACTAACTTTATTTTAGTAATCCCAAGCGCATTAAGCATTTGCGCTGCTTCTTTAAAATCACGTAAATCATCCCCAAACCCTAGGTGATTATTCGCTTCATAAGTATTCATGCCTTGGCTTTGTAGCTCATAAGCATCCAGTTTATTATATAGACCAATACCGCGTCCCTCTTGGCGAAGATATAAGATAATACCGCCACTCTCAGACATACGATTTATGGTTTCCTCTAATTGCTCACCACAGTCGCAGCGTGATGAATGAAACACATCACCTGTTAAACATTCTGAATGCATACGAACTAAAGGTATTGCTTGTGTTTTATCTGCTTGCTTGAAAACAACGGCAACGTGTTCTTTTTCAGTCTCTAGCCCTTCAAATGAAAGCATTTCTGCAGGGATATTACTTTGCTGTCCTACCATTAACTCTATACGAGCTCTTACGTCTGCCATGCGGATTTACTGCCTTTTTCCAATGAGAAGAGTAGACCTTCTACGATTTAACTAGATAAAAAGATCATAAGCATATCTAGTTAAAATGCAAGAATCAAAAAAAAGGCCTAACAAATGTTAGACCTTTATAGATATATTGCTTATTTATTACATTGCCGCTTTAAAAATGCTCACAATTTCATCATGTGTTGCCTGTTGAGGGTTAGTAAACCCACACGCATCTTTTAGTGCATTTTCAGCGAGCGTATCAAAGTCTTCTTCTTTCGCATTTAGCTCAGTAAGACCAGAAGGAATACCTACATCTTTTGATAGCACTTTAATTACATCAAGAGCCGCTTGTGCGCCCTCTTCATTAGTCATACCTTCTACATTTACACCCATTGCTTTTGCGACGTCTTTTAGACGCTCTGGACATACTTTTGCGTTGTAGCTTTGTACATGAGGAAGAAGAATGGCATTACATACGCCATGTGGAAGGTCATAAAAACCACCCAATTGGTGTGCCATCGCGTGAACATACCCTAGAGATGCATTATTAAATGCCATGCCAGCCATGAATTGTGCGTACGCCATTTGCTCACGTGCTTCAAGGTTTTGACCATCAGCTACCGCGGTGCGTAAATGCGCTTGGATTAATTCCATCGCTTTAATCGCTACGGCATCTGTGATTGGTGTTGCTGCAATAGATACATACGCTTCGATTGCGTGCGTTAGTGCATCCATACCTGTCGCTGCGGTTAATGAGGCCGGTTTTGCAAGCATTAGTTCTGGATCGTTCACTGACATTAACGGGGTTGTGTGTTTATCCACAATCGCCATTTTAATGTGACGAGCTTCATCCGTAATGATACAGAAACGCGTCATTTCTGATGCCGTGCCTGCGGTTGTATTGATAGCAACTAGTGGCATTTGAGGTTTTGGCGATTGATCTACGCCTTCGTAATCTGCAATTTCACCGCCATTGGCTGCAACTAAAGCAATACCTTTAGCACAATCATGTGGAGAACCACCACCTAAAGAAATAACTAAGTCACACTGATTTTCTTGTAGGATTTTAAGGCCTGCGTTTACGTTACCAATGGTTGGATTTGGTTGAGTGCCGTCAAACACCGCAACTTCTACGCCACGCTCAGCTAATAAATCAGAAACTTGCTTTACCATGCCGATAGCGACTAACACATTATCAGTCACGATTAACGCTTTTTTGTAACCTTGAGATTTAATGCTATCCACTGCCTCAGTAAGACAACCCGCACCCATTAAATTTACGCTAGGGATAAAAAATGCACTCATAACCAACTCCAATATAATTTATATAAATTTTAAGAACTGATTATGTTGTAACACTGATGCGGTTAATAACTTTTTGATCTAAGACAATTTTTTGTAACGGGTAGCCTACGTTACAGTGAAAACGAGATATGCATCATACTTTATGGGTAGACGGATAGAACAAAGAAGAAAATACGTTAATTAATTGATAAAAAAGCCAATAAAACTAATTATTGGCTTGAGAAAGTACGAGCGAATCCTAAGAACGCTTTGGCTGCTGGTACGTTTTACCTGCGGCTTGGTACGTTTCTTTTTGCTTCATATCAAACATTGCGTAGAAGAACCAAGCGACGAATTTGATCACATCATCACCTTCGTTCATGATCCACTCTGCAAGCTCTTGAGTTTCGCCGTTTTCGTCTTCATCATTAAATACATGATAAATACGTTGCTCGCCTTCTACTTCAGCAAGACGGAATTGGCCAGCCAATGACTCAGCCGCTTCAACGATATCTTGGTCTTCACATGCTTTTAATGCTTCTAGCACTTGAGGAAGGTTTTCTTTTTGGCACAACTCTTTAACTAGTATTTCAAATTCATTCTGTTGCATTTTGATTCAACTCTTAGATTAACAATAGTGTGATTTTATCAGTAATAAAAATTTATTCGATAGGAATTCGTTTTAATCCTTGATATTTCGCCTTCACTTTGGCTTTATGGAGGTATTATTTACTTATTATTGAATGGATTCAGATGTCTGATAAATTAGAGACCAAATACGTTACTGCTGGTCGCAGCAAGAAATGGACAAAAGGTGTGGTCAATCCACCGGTTCAACGCGCTTCTACGGTTGTTTTTAATACCGTTGCTGAAAAAAATCATGCCATGGCCAATCGTGCCAAACAAACTCTTTTCTATGGTCGTCGCGGCACTGAAACCCACTTTGCCTTGCAAGATGCGATGGTTGAATTAGAGGGCGGCGCAGGTTGTGCCTTATACCCTTGTGGTACGGCTGCAATAGCAAATGCGATTTTGTGTTTCGTAAAAACGGGCGATCATATCTTAATGGTTGATGGCTGTTATGAACCTACTCGTGATTACTGTGACACCATCTTGAAGAAAATGGGGATTGAAACTACCTATTACGATCCAATGATTGGTGAAGGCATTCGTGATTTAATTAAACCCAATACCACGGTGCTGTTTACTGAGTCTCCTTGCTCTATCACGATGGAAGTTCAAGACGTTCCGCTTCTTGCTCGTATCGCACACGAATCGGATATTGTGGTGATGCTTGATAATACATGGGCGGCGGGTGTGAATTTCTCACCGTTTGATCATGGTGTTGATATCTCTATTCAAGCGGCGACCAAATACATTGTCGGTCATTCTGATGTGATGCTTGGTACGGCAGTGGCGAATGAACAACATTGGGATCAACTGCGTGAGCAAAGCTATTTAATGGGCCAATGTATTTCACCTGATGATGCGTATTTAGCAATGCGTGGTATTCGTACGATGGGCGTTCGCCTGAAACAGCATGAAGCAAGCAGTCTTAAAGTAGCGAATTGGTTGGCAGTGCATCCACTGGTTGATCACGTTCGTCACCCTGCCCTTGAAAGCTGCCCGGGTCATGATATTTATCAACGAGACTTTAAAGGCTGTAATGGCTTGTTCTCTTTTGTTCTAAAACAGTCTGACACCAAAGCAACAACGGCATTGCTTGATAGTATGACGCATTTTAGTATGGGTTATTCATGGGGTGGCTTTGAAAGTTTGATCTTAGCGAATGAGCCAAAAAGCTTTAATGCGTTAAGAACGGTGGCTCATCCTCAGTTTGAAGGCACGCTGATCCGTGTTCATATTGGATTAGAAGATGTCGATGATTTGATTGAAGATTTAGAGCAAGGTTTAGCTCGATATCAAGAAACTTTGTCAGCTTAACTTTATGCTGTTTAGCAAAAATACAAAAATGGCGACTCTTATTTGAGTCGCCATTTTTATATGTCTCTGTATTTAATATCTAGGCTGATAAAAAATTAACGCTTTCTTTCTTGTTTTGTTAATTCAAAATCAAACTCATCAGGGAATAATACTTGCCCTTCTTCATTTTGATTTGGGAAAACAACAACAGCAAGTTCATCGTCTTCTAAACCAGTAGTCCAACGGCTGTGCCATTTGTTTAGAGAGATAGACTCTGCTTTACATACATCCCATTCGCCCGTTGCCCACGCTTCTGCAAACTCTTTGTTTGGCCATACTGGAACGCAATCTTCTTCTTCAGTATTCAACATCACACAACCGTGCTCATCAGTCAAAATCCAAATCTCACGATTAGCGACAACTTCTTTCATAAAGTAAGTAAAACGCTCTTCTTCATGAGAATTTACGATTTTGTCCATTGTTTGTTGATCTAGTTGGCTCATTACCAATTCCTATCAGTGGGAAAGTATCCTATGGATAATACCAAAAAAAGCCCACACTGCGTATGACAATGTGGGCTTGAATTAGAGTTTATAGCAATCTTTGATTAATATTCGACGACTTTAATTTTATGGAACATGCGGTACAGCACAGGAACCACAATCAAGGTCAGTACGGTTGCAAAACCTAAACCAAACATAATGGTTACGGCCATTGGTTTAAAGAAGGTATCTGGCAATAGTGGGATCATACCTAGAATCGTAGTGATCGCCGCCATACAAACCGGACGAACACGACTCAATGCCGCATCAACTACTGCATGATACGGTTCTTTTCCTGAGTGTATTTCTATCTCAATTTGATCAAGCAGTACGATGCCGTTTTTCAATAACATCCCACTTAAACTCAAGAAACCAAGTAGTGCCATAAAGCCAAATGGGGTATTAAGCAAGAGTAGACCACTGGTTACCCCAATTAAGGCAAGTGGCACAGTTAACCACACAATAACGGACTCTTTCACACTATTAAATAGGAACACCGTCACTAAGAACATGAACAAATACCCCATAGGCATCGTTTGGAATAGTGACGCTTGTGCATCGCGTGATGATTCATATTCACCACCCCATTCTAAGCTGTAGCCTGTAGGGAAATCGATCGCTTCTATCTGTGGTTGCAAACGCTTTTGTAATGTTGCGGCGGTTTCTTCACCTAGAATATCGGGGTCAGCCATTACCGTTAGCATACGTTTACGGTTTTTACGTACTATCAGTGGATCTTCCCAAATTACATCGTAACCCAATACCACTTGTTGTAATGGAATGTACAATGATAATGCCGGGCTCCAGATCTTCATTCCTTCAATCGTACTGATATCAACACGTTCATTTTCAGGTAAACGCGTCACAATAGGCATTAACGTTGTACCATCACGGTACACACCAATCGCTTTGCCAGAGAATGCCATTTCAAGCAGTTCATTGACGTCGGTTTTTGATATGCCGTAACGACGCGCCTGACTTTCATTAAATTGAGGTTCAAGCACTTTAGTACGCTCACGCCAATCATGACGAACGTTCGTGGCACCCGGATCGTTATGCATGACTTCAATCACTTGTGCAGCTAAGTCTCGTAAAATAGTTGGATTGGCACCCACAATTCTCGCTTCAACTTTGGCACCACCACCCGGCCCCAATTCAATTTGCTTTAACTTGTATTGGATCTGCGGATAGTTGGCTTCAATGTGTTGGCGGAATTTAGCCATCAATGGAGGTAAAGCGGTGTAATCATCAACACGTGTCATTATCTCGCCATAAGCAGCATAGCTTTTTTCTGGCGTATAAGTCAGCATGAACCGTTGCAGGCCTTTCCCTGCCGTTGTTGTTACGTGATCAATATGTTCTTGTTCTAAGATCCACTCTTCTAATTCTTTAAGCGTATCGTTGGTTGAGCGAATGTCCGTTCCTTCTGGCATCCATACATCCACCAAGAAAATTGGCGTTGTTGATGATGGGAAGAACGATTGTTTAACTTTGGTAAAGCCATACATGCTGCCACCAAGAGCCACAACAAGGATCAGCATGGTTGCCAATGAGTAGCGCATGCAAAACTCAAGGAAACGCTTGTAGATCACAAAGATCATTCCGTTGTATGGATCTTTTTCTTCTTTATTATCCCCTTCAACCTGAACCGTTTCTTTAAAGAATAAAGACGCAAAGAATGGCGTAAGAGAAATAGCAGTAAACCAACTCAACATTAATGAAATAAGTAGAACGGTAAATAAGGTTCCACAGTATTCACCCGTTGCATCATCCGATAAACCAATCGGGGCAAAGGCCGTTACCGCAATAACGGTTGCACCAAGCAGTGGCCATTTGGTTTGCGTTACAATGTCGGTGGCCGCTTGCAGTCTCGTTCGGCCTTTTTGCATACCGATGAGAATACCTTCTACCACCACAATGGCGTTATCAACCAACATCCCTAGTGCGATAACTAATGCACCTAGCGAAATACGTTGTAAATCTATCGCGAAGTATTTCATGAACACGAACGTACCGCACACCGTCACTAATAGAATTAAACCAATAAGTAGACCTGAACGCACACCCATGAAGAAAAGCAATACAATAATAACAATGGCAACCGCTTGAGCGAGGCTAACCACAAAACCACTCACCGATTTATCTACTTCTTTTGGCTGGCTGTATATTTCAGAAATATCAATGCCAATCGGTTGTTGAACTCGCAGTTCTAGCATACGTTGATCAACGTGTTTTCCGATCTCAACAACGTTAACACCCGCGCTAAAAGAAACGCCCATATTGAGTGCAAAGTTACCATTAAAGTTAACCAAATTACTTGGTACTTCAACATAACCTCGTTTTACTTCGGCAATGTCTTTTAAGTAGATTAAACCTTGAGCACCACCTTCGGTAATGATCAAGTCACCCAATTGAGAAACGTCTTCAAACTCACCCGTTGGATGGATTTGAATATATTCCGACCCAATTTTGACGGCACCAGCACTAGACACGGTATTTTGATTTGACAGTAAGTTATAAAGTGTTTGTGGTGAAATACCTAAACTTGTCATTCGCTTTAAAGACGCTTCGATAAAGACTTGTTCTTGCTGAACACCAGAAACAGAGACTTTACTTACCCCATCAACCAATTCAAGTTCACGTCGCAGATAATCAACATAATCCAATAATTCTTTATAAGAGTATCCTTCCCCCGTAATGGCAAGAAGCACCCCATATACATCACCAAAATCATCAATCACAGAAGGCTCTCCAACCCCCGGCGGCAATTGACGTTTTAAGTCATTCACTTTACGACGCAGTTCATCCCAAATTTGTGGTAAATCATCCGGACCATAATTGTTTTTCATGGTGACGGTAATTTGAGACAAACCTCGGCTTGAAATTGAATTCACTTCATCAACATAGGTAAGCTGTTGAATGGCTTTCTCTATTGGATAGGTGACTTCTTCTTCAACTTGCTCTGGCGTTGCTCCCGGATAATTAGTGACAACCATGGCATCTTTAATGGTAAAGGCGGGATCTTCTAAACGCCCAAGACCAAAAAATGCCGATGTACCGCCAATCATGAAGATCAAAGTCAACATCCAACTAACCACTTTATTTTTTATAAAGTAAGCTGCGATTCCCTTTTCTTGACTCATTATTTCTCCTCCGCATTGATAATATTCACTTCGATACCATCACGTAAACGTGAAACACCCGCGATAACAATACGATCACCTGTTGAAATCCCTTCAACGACTCGTAAGCCCGAAGACGTTGCCTTGGTGGTTATTATTTTTTGCTTTTTCACTTTATTGTCAGAGCCAACAAGCCAGACGTATTTTTCTTTTCGATCAATACTGTCTCCATCTTCATTAAAAACAGCTTCTATTGGAATAATAAGTCCAAATTGACTCGACGCGCCTAATGAACTTTGCTCAGTCGTCACTTCAACCGCCATACCATCCAAAATAAATTGATCTTTTGGCATTGGCATCGTCAGCGTCACTAAGTAAGCACCCGATTCAGGATCAGGCTCTGTAGTGAACTCTTTAACCCTCGCTTGGTACGATGAACCATCATCTAAACGAACAGAGGCTTTAATTTTATCGACTAATCCTTTATTTGGTTGTTTAGCATATAACTTATCAGGTACCTGAACCGTAATATCAACCGCGCTACGATTATGAATATTGAAGATTTGCTGCCCCATTTGAATGTTTTCAAATTGCTCGACACTCACTCGAGAAATGACGCCATCTATTGGGGCTTTTAATTCTGTAAAACTTAATCGCAATTGTGCTAATTCTAAATCAGCCAATGCAATCTGACGTTGGGCGGCTAATTCATCAAATTGTGATTTTGCAAGTAACCCCTTATCGACTAAGGGTTTCGAGCGTCGATACTGGCTGTTTGCCACGTTATATCTTGCTCTCGCATTATCTACATCAATGTTGTAATCCGTTTTATCTAAAATAGCTAAGACTTGACCGGCTTTAACGGTTTCTCCCGAGCGAACATTTAACTCTTTAATCTCACCAGATAAACGAAAACTTAGATGGGAGCGATCGGCCGCCGTAGCGACTGCAGGAAGATAAAGATGATCACTCACTAAACCGGAATTAATCGTTTTAATAATGACATCAGGTGTTTCTAACACCGTATCAATTGGGGCGGGGTTACAAGCCGTAAGCAATAAGGCAGTCGACAATAAAGAAAATCTCATTAATTTCTGCATAATTATAATCCTCTTTCCTTAACCCACTTACGTACTTTCATGCCTTCTTCTAACCCGGCAATCCCTGAAGATACGATTTGGTCTGAATCATTAATGCCAGAAAGAATTTGACGCTCATCACTAAGCTCTACTTCTACTTTTTCGACTCTGCCATCTTCGGCCACTCGCCACACGTAAGTTTTATCACCTTCCGAATCAACCGCCCCTACTGGCAATTTTTCACTTTCACCACTTGGGATAGTGACTTTTACTTGACCTGACATTCCTGGCAAAATACCTAATTCTGTTGGTCGAGGCATGCTCATTTTAACTGTGTAACTTGATGTTTTACTGTCCGCTTCGGTATCAATTTCTTCAAATTCAAGAGGGAATTGAAAATTAGGAAATGAATCAAACGTTACCGTTGCTTCGACTTCGGAAAAACTGAACCGTTTTAATAAGTAATCTGGAAGTTGAAAAACCACATAAAAAATATCATTGGTTTGAATGTGCATGATCGATTGCTTGGCACTTACGTACTCAAAGTTTTCACTTGGTAACAAGGAAATGGTTCCCTCGTAAGGGGCAATTAATTTGGTATAGCTGAGATTGGCTTTCGCTTGATCCAAGGCCGCCTTGGCGGTTTTTCGGTTTGCTACTGCGGTATCGTAATCTTGTTCTGAAACGACTTGGTCTTTACGTAGTTTTTTAATTCGTTGGTACTGCACATCAATCAAACGGTATTGCGCTTGTGCTTGTTTCTGTAATAATCGATATTCATCCGGATTTATCGTGGCGAGTTGCTGTCCTTTTGATACCATTTCACCCGCATTTACTTCTAAGGTATTTAGTTGACCCGGAACCCTAAACGCTAATACGGCTTTATCTCCGGCTTCCGCTTGAGCAGGAAATAAGCGCGAGGTGGCTTGATTACCGATAGACACAACCATTGTTTTCGCTGGTCTCGACTCTGGCTCTACAACCTCTAGGGCTTTATTATCACACCCGATCAATAAAACAGAACTAAGTAGCGTTGCCACTGCTGTTTTTTTAAACATACACAATTCCTTGTAATGAATTTTTTATATAAAACATTATTACCCATAACATTCTTTCATCCCGAAAGTCTGAAATTAATACATATTATTTTTTATTTTGTTGGTGGTTCACTCCCTTCTCATATTCGTCTTTAAACTCTGGATGAGATTGGGCGCATAAATCAAAGTAAGGTGCTTCACTTAACCCTAAGATATAAGGATTTTGGGTACAATAAATAACAGTACCTTCCTGATGACCTGAAAAATAAGCATTGTAAAACTCCTTTGTAATTGTCTCATCAGGATTCACCGCTTCTAATTGTTCTTGTGTCTGAACAATTAATCCTTTCTTCGCTCTGAACTCACCATAATTAAACCAGTCATCTGCATTTTTTTCTTTTTCTGCTTGAGGTGATGATGAACATCCAACCAATAACAATGCCAATATCGCTGAAATAAGTAATTTCATAGGATCTCCAAGTAAATAACGTGTTCTGCTTGATTCATAATGAAGAACCATAATACACTCAATAAGTTAACATTAACTATACATATATAAAAAAAGCACTCAAAAATTGAGTGCTTTTCATAAATTATAGAAACAATTTAGTAAATTACTAACTTATTCCATTTCTGCGATTTTTACTTTCCACGTATCTGGACCAATTTGATGTGCATTTGCACCTGTTGAATCGACAGCCACAGTCACCGGCATATCTTCAACATCAAATTCATAAATCGCTTCCATTCCTAATTCTTCAAAAGCAACGACTCTGGCTTTTTTGATTGCTTTTGCGACTAAATAAGCAGCACCGCCAACAGCCATTAGGTATACCGCTTTCTTGTCTTTAATAGACGCAACGGTTGCAGGGCCTCGCTCGGCTTTACCGATCATTCCCATCAATCCGGTATCAAGCATCATATCGGTGAATTTATCCATTCGAGTTGATGTTGTTGGACCCGCAGGACCAACGGCTTCATCACGTACTGCGTCAACGGGACCAACGTAGTAAATAAATTTACCATTAAAGTCGACACCTTCAGGTAAACCCTCACCGCTTTCGATCATACTTTGAAGGCGTTTGTGTGCAGCATCACGGCCTGTTAGTATTTTACCCGTGAGTAAAACTGTTTCACCAGTTCGCCACTCTTGCACTTCTTCTTTTGTAATCGTATCTAGGTTTACACGGCGAGTATTCGCGCCGGCTTCCCATGTAATGTCTGGCCATTCTTCTAATTTTGGCGGTTGAAGATCGGCAGGACCTGAACCATCAAGCGTAAAATGAACATGGCGCGTCGCGGCGCAGTTAGGGATCATGCACACAGGTTTAGATGCAGCATGAGTTGGTGCTGATTTTATTTTCACATCAACAACCGTTGTCAAACCGCCAAGTCCTTGCGCGCCAATACCTAGTTTATTGACACGGTTAAAGATATCAAGACGAAGCTCTTCTTCTGCATTCTCTGGGCCACGATCAATCAATTCTTGAATGTCGATATGTTCCATTAATGATTGTTTAGCCAGTACTGCTGCTTTTTCTGCTGTACCGCCAATGCCTATCCCTAACATACCCGGAGGACACCAACCCGCACCCATTAATGGTAAGGTTTTTTCTACCCATTCAGCGATATCATCTGATGGATTTAACATAACCATTTTAGTTTTGTTTTCTGAACCGCCACCTTTAGCTGCGATTTGAAATTCAACTTTATTGCCTGGAACCATACTGATATGAACTACCGATGGCGTATTGTCTTTGGTGTTAATACGCTTACCTGCAGGATCAGACAATATTGATGCTCGTAATGGATTGTCTGGATTCAAGTACGCTTGACGAGTACCTTCATCTATCATTTGTTGAACCGTTAAATCACCTTCCCATCTAACGTTCATACCTATATTAACAAAACAAGTCACAATCCCGGTATCTTGGCAAATAGGACGACGTCCTTCTGCTGACATTCTTGAGTTTATCAGGATCTGAGCTATCGCATCTTTCGCTGCTTGGCTTTGTTCTCTATGGTAGGCTTTTTCAAGCGCTTGAACGAAATCAAGTGGGTGATAGTAAGAAATATACTGCAGTGCATCAGCAACTGAGCTGATCACATCTTCATTACGAATGATGGTGTCTTGTTGGACAGCCATCTCTTTATTAACGTTCGTCATAGGGCCCTCTTATGTATACGCTTCCATAGCAATGGTTAAGTAATGTTCTAATTATTGATGATGTGAACAATCATCATCTATTATTTTTCTTTTAGAACTTGCAGTATGATACTCTTGCTCTCCATCCAAGGCTATCGCTGCTCATCACATTCTGGTCATAAAAAATTCAAAATGAACAATCAATTAGACACAAAATTACAAATTATACGACTTGATTATCAATCTGACTCTTTGATGAATTTATTTTCGGCTATTGAGGATCAGCCATGGTCTATGTTGTTACATTCTTCTGCTATTGATCATATAGACAATCGTTATGATATTGTCGTTTCTGACCCGATAGCAACATTGGAAACACATGGTCAAGTAACGTCTATTCATATAAAAGGGCAAGATCCTATCACGAGTAAGGCTTGTCCTTTTCAGTTACTTGCTCATTATCAAGAACGATTACTTCCTAAACATAATCCAATTGAAGATCTTCCGTTTATTGGCGGAGCTTTGGGGTATTTTAGTTATGATCTAGGCCGTCGAGTTGAATCAATACCTGACATTTCAAAAAATGACATTCCAACCGCAGAAATGGCGATAGGTATTTATGATTGGGCCCTAATTGCTGATCATAAAAAGAAAACAATCACGCTTATTCAACCACAAAATAGTGACCGTACTCACTGGTTAGAGCAATTTTTATCCATTGAAGAAGATAAATCTCCTTTTGCTCTCGTTTCGCCTTGGTCATCAAACATGACTCAAGCCGAATACACTGCAAAATTTGAGGTTATTCATGACTATTTACAATCTGGTGATTGTTATCAGATCAACCTTGCTCAGCGCTTTAATGCAAGTTACGAAGGTTCTGAATGGTTGGCTTATAAAAAGCTAGCGGTCAATAACGGGGCTCCTTTTTCGGCGTTTATTAGGACACCTGAATTAGCTATTCTCTCTGTTTCTCCTGAACGTTTTTTACAAGTGAAAGATAAACAGATTGAAACGAAGCCCATTAAAGGCACTCGCCCCCGATCCAATGACCCAATAGCCGATGCTAAAGAAGCTGATATTTTACGTAACAGCCCTAAAGATCGCTCTGAAAATCTGATGATTGTCGATTTACTACGTAATGATATTGGCCGTGTTGCTATACCTGGCTCAGTAAAAGTCCCTAAATTATTTGATATAGAGTCTTTCCCTGCTGTTCATCACCTCGTAAGTACCATTACTGGCGAGTTAAAGACAGAATATTCTGCTTATGATCTGCTTAAAGCCTCATTTCCTGGAGGTTCAATTACTGGCGCGCCCAAAATTAGAGCAATGGAAATAATTGAAGAACTTGAACCACACCGTCGCAATTTATATTGTGGCAGTATTGGCTACATCAGCCGCTGTGGAACAATGGATACGAGTATTACGATAAGAACATTAATTGCTTATAAAGACACTTTATACGCCTCAGCTGGCGGTGGAATTGTTGCTGATAGCAAAGTTGAACTAGAATATGAAGAGACATTGCATAAATTAGGCAAAATCCTGCCTATTTTATAATGGTTACTTTAACGAAAGGATTTGGCTTATGGATAGATATTTACTCCCTCAATTACTACTCAATAAGCCGAATTCTTATAGTGACGCACTATTACAACATCCTCGCTTTGAAAATGACAATTTCAAGCCTGCTGCTGTGCTCGTTCCTCTGGTTAAAAGACCCTCTGGTTTGCATTTAATTTTAACGCAAAGAGCGTCACATTTACGTCACCATCCAAGTCAAATTAGCTTCCCTGGAGGCAAGGTCGAACCCTCTGATTTATCCCTTATTCATACCGCTATTCGTGAAACAAATGAAGAGATAGGCATCCTACCTTCGCAGATTAAACCATTAGTAAAACTTAACACAATACCAACAACATCCGGCTATAAAGTAACCCCTATTGTTGCACTTATTGATGCTAATTACACTACCGCAATCGATTACGGTGAAGTTAGTAGCACATTTGAAGCACCGATTATCCATCTACTTAACCCTAAAAATACGACAAAACACCAAGTTTTTAACAAAAAATACACTTATGAGCTAATTTTTATTCCGTTTGAGAAAAGACTCATTTGGGGAATTACCGCCGAAATCATTCATTCAATGAATCACATTTCAACTTAGAAAAATTACCAGTAACGATAAGTTTTTCTAATGACAAAGCCCTTCCTACTGTGATTGTTATCAATTATTTTCAGTTCTTCATTCATATTTTTTCATTTGTCGATCTGGGTCAAAGTTTTTTTCGTCAAAATAACGACAATAGCGCCGTTCCCAAAATTCCTGTTCTAAGAAAATTAAAGAGTATAATTACTATGCAAACAACAACGACTGCATCGACTGGTGCAAAAAAAGCAAAGTGGACTTATAAAGACTTCACTTGGTGTCTTTCTCTTTTCGGTACTGCAGTAGGTGCTGGTGTTTTATTCCTTCCAATTAAAGCTGGTGCGGGTGGTTTTTGGCCTCTTGTTATTCTTGCTTTAATCGCGGCACCAATGACTTGGTTTGCACACAAAAGTTTGGCTCGTTTTGTTCTTTCTGCAAAGAACCCAGACGCAGATATTACCGATACGGTAGAAGAACATTTTGGTAAAACTGGCGCAAACCTAATCACTTTTGCTTACTTTTTTGCGATTTACCCAATTGTACTTATTTACGGTGTTGGTATTACAAACACAGTAGACTCTTTCATGGTAAACCAACTTGGTATGGAATCTATTCCACGCTGGTTACTGTCTGGTGTGCTTATCACTCTGATGACATGTGGTGTTGTATTTGGTAAAGAACTAATGCTGAAAGCGACATCAGCAATGGTATACCCACTAGTATTCATCCTAATGGCATTATCTATCTACCTAATTCCTGGTTGGAACACTTCAATGGTTTCTGTTGACCCAGATTGGAGCTCAATGCCTTCAGTTGTTTGGTTAGCAATTCCTATCATTGTTTTCTCTTTCAACCACAGCCCTGTGATTAGCCAGTTCTCTAAAGAACAGCGTCGCGTATACGGTGAAGATGCAGTTGCTAAAACTGACATGATCACTGGCGGTGCAGCTATGATGCTAATGAGCTTTGTAATGTTCTTCGTTTTCTCTGTAGTTCTTTCTTTATCTCCAGAGCAACTAGCACAAGCACAAGCACAAAACATCTCAGTTCTTTCTTACCTAGCTAACGTTCACGAATCTCCAATGATTTCTATCATGGGCCCTATCGTTGCATTTGCTGCGATTACTTCAAGCTACTTCGGTCACTTCCTTGGTGCTCATGAAGGCCTTGTAGGTTTAACTAAGTCTCATACAAAAGCACCTATTGCTACTGTTGAGAAAGGGTCTTTAATCTTCATCGTTGTGACAACATGGATCGTTTCTATCGTTAACCCAAGCATCTTGGGCATGATTGAGACAATGGGCGCGCCAATGATTGCCGCTATCCTATTCCTAATGCCTGTATTCGCAATGCGTAAAGTACCAGCAATGGCGAAGTACAAAACTTCAGCACCTGTGCAAATCTTCACAGCATTATGTGGTGTTGCAGCGATTACTTCTGTAATCTACGGCGCTCTTTAATCGTCATTCTATATGCTGATATAGACATCGATTATTCGAAGTAAAAATAATGATAATAAAAGCCCCCTATTAATGGGGGCTTATTCGAGGTAACAACATGATTAGTGTTTTTGATATCTACAAAATTGGAGTTGGTCCATCCAGCTCTCACACTGTTGGTCCAATGAAAGCAGGTAAAGAGTTTATCGACGATTTACGTGGCATGGGCAAACTGCGTGATATCACTAAAATCACTGTTGATGTTTACGGTTCGTTATCACTGACAGGGAAAGGTCACCATACTGATATAGCTATTATTATGGGTCTGGCAGGCAACACGCCAGAACACGTAGATATTGACTCAATTCCAGGCTTTATTGCTCGCGTTGAAGAAACAGAACGACTACCCGTTGGCATGCATTGCCACACAGTCGAATTTCCAAAAGACGGTGGGATGAATTTCCACACTTCTAATCTTTCACTTCACGAAAATGGTATGCAAATCCATGCGTGGATTGATGGTGACGTTGTTTATTCTAAAACTTACTACTCTATCGGTGGTGGTTTTATTGTTGATGAAGAACACTTTGGTAAAGAAGTAGAATCATCAATCAAGGTTCCTTATGCCTTTAATAGCGCAGACGAACTAGTTAGCCTATGTAAAGAACATGGATTATCTATTAGTGCCCTAGTAATGAAGAACGAACATGCAATTCTCGCAGAAGATGAAGTTCGTACTTATTTCGCGAAAATTTGGAAAACCATGCGTGATTGCATGGAAAAAGGCATGAATACTGAAGGGCTTCTTCCTGGACCTCTACGTGTTCCTCGTCGTGCAGCCGCGCTTCGTCAACAGTTGCTTACATCAGAAAAAACATCGACAGATCCAATGGAAGTACTCGATTGGGTTAATATGTTTGCATTCGCTGTAAATGAAGAAAACGCCGCTGGTGGACGTGTTGTTACAGCACCAACAAATGGCGCATGTGGCATCATCCCTGCTGTATTGGCTTATTACGACAAGTTTATCCAAACAGTAACAGAGAAAGATTACATTCGTTATTTCGCAGCATCTGGTGCGATTGGCGGCTTATATAAGCAAAATGCGTCTATCTCTGGTGCAGAAGTTGGTTGTCAGGGTGAAGTAGGCGTTGCTTGTTCAATGGCTGCTGCTGGTCTTGCTGAATTAATGGGTGGAAGCCCTGAGCAGGTTTGTATGGCTGCTGAAATTGGCATGGAGCATAACCTTGGGTTAACGTGTGATCCTGTTGCAGGACAAGTACAAGTTCCTTGTATTGAACGTAATGGTATTGCTTCTGTAAAAGCAATCAACTCAACTCGTATGGCACTTCGTCGTTCGTCTGATCCTCGTGTTTCTTTAGACAAAGTTATCGAAACAATGCTTGAAACAGGCAAGGACATGAACGCAAAATACCGTGAGACTTCTCAAGGTGGTCTAGCGATTAAAGTTATCTGTTAATCAGAAATACTTAAGTTACATTTTAAGGGCGTATATCGCCCTTTTTTATTGCCTCCTTTCTTTTACATACCCTATACTAGCTATATGCAATTAATTGATGAATTAATCATCTACCCTATTAACAAATGAATCAATTACTGTAATAATAACCCTATGCAAATAATTAGTATATTCCTATGATAAATAAGAAAAAACATACGCTTTCCCTAAGAGCACAGCAATTAAGAGCTGAGTGGACAGGTATGGAAAGTGATTACCGCTTTATTTCCCATTCATTCAATTGCGTGAAAATTCATATACATACACCAGATGATGGTATGTATAACCGCTCTATTGGTTGTTTAAAAGAAGGCAGAGAAAAAGCCCTAAAAGAAGCCGTTAAACAAAGAAATAAAGTAGGTAAGGAATTATGGGGAAACTGCTGGAATGCCGTTTTAAATACACCAAGTCTGTTTGAAAGACTGCCACATAATCTTGAACCTGACATTATTACAAAAAAACGCACTCTGCATTCTGGAGAAGTTCGTACCACTGATTATTATATTGTCCGATGGAAAGAGTTGGTCGATGGCGAATATAAGCCCAAAAGCCGTTTATTCTCCCATGGTAACGGAAATGATAAATTAAGTGCTTACAGCAAAGCAAAAAAAGTAATGCTTGAAGTAAACAAAGAATTTTTACCAATTTTGAAAAAAATGGGTCGTTTTAATATTGTTAAAGTTATCTAAATTGCATACAAAAAAAGACGGATTATAATCCGTCATTTTTTATGTATCTACAAGTAACAAGGAAGAGATTACATCCCTCTTTTAGTCGAATTAGACCCTCGTAAATACTCATATTTAAACTCTTTATTTATACCATCACAAACGCCAGTATAAACGCCTCCTTTGGTTCCCAATTCAAACGCGTCTTGACTGCAATACTCTTGTAACCCTGTTTTATATCCAGCTTGATACGCATCATAATTAGATGCTATCAATTCTTTACCATCTAAAAGACCGGTTATTTGTTCTTTCGATTCAAAGTTCCACCCTTTTTCACCTCTTTCTAAACCATAAGTACCCCAGTCACTGTCTTGTGTTGACGTTAGTGGTGCAGTACTTGAACAAGCTGCTAGAAAAAGTGAAACTACAGCAATTAATATCGTTCTCATGTCACTACCCTCTTATTATATATTTATCCAATATTATAAAGTAACTAAATTACATTCCACCAGCCGTTGAATACCTTCCACTGTTGTAATCTTGACGGAAGAACGGATCAGTATTATCACATATACCGTTATACTGCTTCCCAACAACACCTAGCATATAAGCACTTTGATCACAGTACTCTTCCTGCCCTTTATTATAACCGGCAATGTATGCTTGGTAGTTCGCATCACTAACCATCTTACCTTCGGATAATTTAGTCAATTTTGATTCAGATTGAACAATCCACCCTTTCATTGCCCTTTCATAACCAAAGGCATTCCAATCACTGTCTACGTTTGATGTTGGTGGCGGTGTACTTGAACATGCTGCAAGTAATAAAGCAGCGATACTGATTATTAAAATTTTCATTTTGCTGACCCTCTACAAATAACACATTACCTTTTACGTTAAGTGTAGAGGATTAGATCATAAATTCTATTAAATTTGACTCATTAATAGCAAAAGACCAAATAGTAATGTCATTCCTAAGGCTACTTTTCCACCTTCCGCTTCATAAATATGAATAGATAATTCAGCCGTATTGTTGGCTTTCTTTCTTAACGCTACCACCATTGCTAATGGGATGAAAATAGCTAAGAAAACAAGGATTACGCCGGCATAACCAAGCACGGATAGAAACTGATCAGCAGCAAGACCTGCACCTAATAACGGTAGAATAAACGTACTTACATAAGCCACTACTTTATTATGTGAGATCATGTCTTTATTTTGATTGTAAAGTGCCATTGCCACACCAAGAAATGATGTCAGCAACGCTAATGAAGTAAAAACTGAAAGAATTATTTCAATGTATTCATTTTTCGCACTAAAGGTTTGAATTAGATCTGAAATATTAGAAAAGTGAGTCAATTCATCAGCATTTAGGTTCCCAACAACTGCATATAGCCAAACTAAATAACAGATCAGAGGAATAATAGAACCTAAGATAATCATATTTCTTAGCTGTTTACTTGTCGCTTCTTTATTGTAAGCAACAAGTGATGGGATGACTGGCATTGAAGCAAAACTAGTAAACAAGATAGTACTTGTATTAAATAACATTCCTGTATCTGTATTCGTTACCTGCATTAAATTATCTGATGAGATACCAGGAACTAAGATCACTAAGGTAATCGCAAGCATTGAAACCATAAACAAAAACAAAACACGATTTAGTTTATCAATAATTTGAGTTCCGCAGACAACAAATACACTCGCTATTAATGTGAAACCAATTTGTGCCGTTTCTATACTCATCTCAATAGCAAACATTGAGAATATACGCTTAATTAAGTCAGCCGCACCTAAAATATAGGCAATCAACATACAAATAAGCAGCAAATAAAATAAGGCATTCGTAATAATCTGCCCACCTTTACCCAGTGTTCTATTTGCAACGGTATTAATACCAAATGCTAACTCAGTTTTTGAACACGCCTCTGTAAGTAATAGTGCTGAATACGTTGTTCCTGCACAAATAACCAACATTAACAAAGTGCTATAAAATAATCCAAATTGCGCCAATACCATTGGAATAGCTAGCATTCCAGCGCCAAGAGCAGTACCTGAAAGGATTAATGCACTGCCAAATAATTTAAAATTCATCGTGTATTCTTATTTCATGAAAATAATTACTCATAAAGAGTAAAAGTATGCACCCTACCTGTAACATAGGGCACAAGTGTATTCGCTTTAGAATAGGTTACTAAATAATTTGAGAAACCAATAAAAAAGTACCAAAAACAAAAGAGAAAATAAGCATTGCTGCCCCCCCTTCTGCGACATAACTTCTGTCTTGATTTTCTATTTGTCTTAGCTTAACAACCATAGCTAGAGGAACAAAAACGGCTAGGAACACTAAGATAATACCTGCATAGCTTAATACAGATAAAAACTGATCTGCTGCGAAAACGGCACCCAATAAAGGTAGGATAAAGCTAATAACGTAAGTCACTACTTTATTTTGTTTAAACGTGTCTTCATTTTGAGTAAACAAAGCCATCGCCACACCTAAGAAAGACGTTAATAATGCAAGACCAGTAAAACTAGAAAGTACTGCATTAATAAATGCATGATCAGCACTAAATACTGAAATCAGTTCTGACACATTAGAGAAGTGCGTAATTTGCTCAGGGGTTAAGTTACCAACCACCGCATATAGCCACACTAGATAACAAACTAAAGGAATAGAAGAACCAACAATAACCATGTTTCTCAACTGCTTAGGTGTTGCTTCATGGTTATAAGAAACTAATGAAGGAATAACAACCATAAAACCAAAGCTAGTAAAAATAATCGCACTGGTTTGTATCAGTTCTGATGGGTTTGAGTTTGATACTTGAGTTAAGTTATCTAATGAAATTCCTGGAACCAAGAAGACAAGCGTAAGTAAAAGCATCAACAACATGATGGCAAATAAAACGCGATTAATCTTATCAATCACTGCCGTTCCCGAGGCAACGATCACCCCTGCAATTAATGTGAATGCTATTTGGCTTTGTACTAGAGATAAATCAAAACCAATATTACGTAATAATTTATTCAATAGATCCCCTGCCCCAAGGATATAAGCCATTAAGAGACAGATCAGTAAAGCATACAGCAAACCGTTAGTAACTAGCTGTCCTCCTTTACCTAAACTTTTACGAGCGATGGTATTCATTCCTAAACCACCACCCACATTAATACTTGCTTCTAATAGTAATAAGGCAGCATATGTTGTACCAATAAAGATAAGCAACATTAGCGCAGTTCCCCACAGCAGGCCAAATTGAGCCAAAACCATAGGGATTGCAAGCATACCAGCACCCAGTGCGGTACCTGAAATAATAAGAGAGCTGCCGATTAATTTTAAATTCATAATTGTTCCTTCGTTTTTATTCGAGTTTGAACTTTAGTTCTAGTTTATTTTTAGTTTTAGCTTTTCAAATTCAACACGCGCAAAAATACACCACAAATGAGGGTAAACGGTTGAAGTTAGAGCTGATTAATTACGAATAAAAACGGAGGAATCGAAAATACGAGAGGAAGCGAAACGCAAGAAACTGAGCAGAAAGGAAGCGTGAAGAAGTTATTGCTGTCGATGCAGAGCAGATAGCGTGTGGTGAACCTTCTGTAGGCTCCAATAATGGGCCTGATGTTAATTGAAAAATCATGTGTACATCCTAATTAGTCACATTCCATTTAATAAAACGCCAGTAAGTCCTTTACTGACCGAACTACCAATACGATAGCTCGATCCATTCTATATAATGAAGCTTTCAATGCAACCCTTTAGACGATAAGTTTTTCTCTATTTCTATTATTTATCATTTCAAATACTTAACATGTGCTTCCATCTCTTCGCCAATCTCTTTACGCATATTCATCAATCGGATGGCTGATTCGCGTAAATGAATATCTTCTTTGGTTTGAGGGATCCACTCAGGTACTTCTGTTGGTTTACCATGTTCATCAACGGCAACCATAATGACAATACAGTGAGTCGTTAATCTATTTTCTAACTCTTTTGGATCACTGGCTTGCACATCAATAGCAATGTGCATTGATGATTTCCCGGTATAAATAACCTTACCCGTCACCTCAACAAGATTACCGACATGAATAGGCTGAACAAATCGAATACCACCAGCATAAGCGGTAATACAATATTTACCACTCCATCCAGCAGAGCACGCATAGGCCGCTAAATCGACCCATTTCATTACCGCACCACCGTGAACTTTACCACCAAAGTTCACATCTCCTGGTTCTGCAAGAAAACGTAGTGTCACTTCGCGCTTATTCTTTCCCATTCTTACTTCCTTTTAATCTGTATTATCATTTTTCTAATAATGTAACGAGCAATAAAATTAACCGACTTTTTTATATTGTTTTTCTAGTTCACTCACGCCTAAACCACTGCGTTTGGTGACTTTTATTTGGACTGGAATACGTTCTTTCATCGCTTCGATGTGGCTTATCACACCAATCATTTTTCCTGAGGCGTTTAAGTTATCTAACGCATCAAGCGCCATGTCTAACGTTTCACTGTCTAGCGTACCAAAACCTTCATCTAAGAACAGTGAATCAATGCTTGTTTTGTGACTCACTAAATCAGAAAGCGCCAAAGCGAGAGCTAAACTAACAAGGAAGCTCTCACCGCCTGATAAGGTTTTAGTATCACGAACCACATCACCCTGCCATGTATCGACAACTTGAAGTTCTAAACCATCGCTGGCTTTACGTTTAAGTTCATAGCGACCATGTAAGCGAGTAAGCTGCTTATTGGCTAAATAGACAAGATTCTCTAGCGTTAATCCTTGAGCAAATCTACGGAATTTATCGCCCTTTTGCGAGCCAATTAATGAATGCAGATATTGAATATCATCATACTCAGATTGATACGCTTCAATCGCTTCAAATAAGGCTTTTTGATTGGTTTTACGCTCACCATCTGAACGTAATGCTTGGGCTATTTCACCTTCGCGCTTCACTAATGTTTCGGATTGAGATTTCACTTGAGCTAATTCAGCCTCAACCGTTTCTTTTGGCATTAATTGCCATTCTGCCGCTTTTGGTTCTTGGTGGTGTTGTTCTTTGATTTGCAGTGCACTCTCTAGCAAAGCGCCAGTTCGCTCAATCGCTTGTTGTATTTCAGTTTTTAAGCTGAGTAGCTGTTGACGATCTTCTTCTGAAATCAATGCCGATTGGAATAACCCAAGCGTTTCAAACGGGCTTTGCACTAAAGCTTCTTTCCATAAATCAGAACGATCTATCGATAGCTTTTCACTGCTTACATGACTCTCTTTAAGGCTATTTAGCTTGCCCTTTAAAGTCGCAAGATCTTGTATCAATGTTTGTGATTTTTGTTCTTCCGCTTGATAATTTTTCTCTGATACCGTCAGTTTTTCAGCCATGAGAGTACGCGCTGTTCTGATCTCTTGTGTACCAAATAACTCAACTCGTTTTTGCTGGTGTTGTTCCAACTCACTCGCCAATCTTTGCACTTCAGTTTGAGACACTTGCTGTTGGGAGTTTAGCTCTTCTAACTGTTCTGCTAGATGAACCTGGTCACTTTGTACTTGTTGCTGCTGCTGAAGCAAAGCTTGACGATTTTCAACTTGCTGCTGAATTTGCTGTAAATCTTGTTCTTTTTGCACAAACCAAGATTGAATTTGAGTAAACTCTGGGGCAGTAAACCCTGTTTGCTCAATCTCTGTGGTTAACTGTTGATTCAATTCTGTTTGATGTTGTTGTAACTGTACTAATTTTTGATTGTCATCTTGCAGTTGCTGAGTTGCAGCTTGGTGTGATTGACGATCGTAATTAAGATCTTTAGTTAACGTATCAAGACGATGCTGAACTTGTTGTAATTGAGTTTGTTGAGCTCGGCGCTTTTCATCTGCTTGGCGTAATTGTTTTATCTGCCCATTTAAAGTAAGTAACGACGCTTCACATTCAGTAATAAATTGAGCAATACCATTGGTATCCCCCAACGCTAAAGTGAGTTGCGTTACTTCCATTAATGATGACCATTGTTGCTTGGTTATTTTTGCCGTTTGCTGCCATTGAGTTAATTGCGTTTGGGTGTGTTCTTGTTTTACTTTTAATGAATCTAGCTTCTCACGCACCAATTGACCTTGCTCTACAATCTCAACTCGCTTTTGTTCTGCCTCTTTTTTACGCTGTATCGTTACATTAATATCTAATGTTTGCGCTTTTTCTAATAACGGATGATGCGTTGAACCACACAACGGACAATCATGATCTTTTTCTAATAGAGCACGATACTTAACCAAATCACCTTCTTGCTCAATTAGCGTCGTTAAATCTAAGATTTGTTGATCTTGCTGCTTACACGCAATAACAAGATCAGCACGCTGAGCTTCTAATTTTAGAATCGCTTCACTTTGCGCTTTTTGAGCTTCGCTTAACGTCTGTTGCTCTTTTTTAGCACGTAAAAACTCATTATTAGTATGATTCAACTCTACACGGTAATGATGACGAGTATTAAGTGCATTGATTTGCTCTGTTAACTCCGTTTCAGTGCCATTTTCTTGTTGCTGTTTAAATACGAGTTCAGCGTTTTTCGTTGCTTCTGTTTCATTATTTAATGTGCTTTGAACTTGTGTTAATTCCGCTTCTTTTTGATTTACGCTCTCAAGTAAGGTTGCGACTATTTTATTAGCTTGCTCAACTTTATTAACTAAAGATGCAGTTTCTTTATCTTGCTGTAAAATATAACTAACTTGAGTCTTCCATTGACCTAAATAACGCTCTAAATTTAAATCTGATTGATGTGTGTCTACGTAGCTATTTAGTACTGCTAATTTAGAGGTTAACTCTGTTAATGACGCCTCTAATCGTTGTTGTTTATTACTGCCATCTTGAAGACGAGTATTCACTTGCGTGAGCTGTTGCTGCTTTTCTTGCGATTGTTGAGTTAACTGTGCAATCGCAGTATCTAGCGGTTGCACTGAATCATTAATCAATACTTCTAACGATTTACTCTCAACCTTAACGCTATCAAATTGTTGTTTTAATTGCGTAACAGTTAGCTCAATTGCTTCTTTCTCAGTAGACGTTTTCTGATGTAATTGCTCCGTCAGTGTTAGTTCTTTAGCCAACTCTTCAAAGCGAGTTTGTGCTTCTTGCCATAATTGATACGGTGCACGCAGTTTTTCAGCAGGTTCACTTTGCGCTAAGCGATGTAATTGTTCGCTGGCTTGTTTTTCTTTATCTAATGCTAATTGATTATTATCAACCGCTTGCTGCCACTGCTGTTGATTTTTCGCATCTGCAATCCACCACTCAACATGCGCTTGCCAATTTGAAAGTTGAGCTTGTTGCTGTTTTTGGTTCGTTTGCAGTTCAGCTTGCTCGTCGATTAAGGCTTGCTTATCTTCTTCAGAAAGCAGCTCAACCCCTTCTGCTTTCGCTTTAAGCTCTGCTAATTTCTGCTTTGATGCGGTGTAATGCTCATGCACTTTTTCAGAGATCTGACCGTAAATCTCAGTGCCTGTCAGCTCTTCTAATAAACCGGCCCGATCATTCGCATCCGCATTTAAAAACGCTGCAAATTGACCTTGAGAAAGCATCATGGATTTTGTAAATCGAGAGAAATCTAATCCTGTAATTGAGTTGATTAGCTCATCTTTCTTTTTAACTTGCGTTGCTAATACTTTTTCAGAATCCACTTCTGCAAGCTCAACGGTGGCTGATTGTAAATTGCCATCCACTTTGCCACGAGAACGACGTTGACTCCAAAATGCACGATACGCTTTGCCTTTCACTTCAAACTCGACTTCCGCCGAACACTCCGCTGTACCACGCGTCATGATCTCATTGCTTGATGTTGAGATACCACCCAGTCGAGGGGTCTTATGATAAAGCGCCAAACAGATCGCATCTAAAATCGTCGTTTTACCTGCACCTGTTGGGCCTGTAATCGCAAACAATCCGTTTTCAGCAAAAGGCGACGCTGAGAAATCAATTTTCCACTCACCTTTTAATGAGTTTAAATTTGAAAAACTTAGGCTTAAAATTCTCATGCATCACCTTCTTGTAAATCGGTATCTTTATGTTCTACTTCTGACAAAATCTGTTTAAATTTGGTTGTCATTCTTTCTGCGCGTTGCTGCTCTTTTTCTGTTTCAAACGTCTCTTGCTCTATCCGCTTGGTAAACACATCAAACGGCGTTAATTCCGCTAACGTTTCTGTTTTTTCTTGTGCTAGGGTTTGTTCACTGCGGTTTCTCGCACGGCGCAGTTGCAACACTTCAACGTTAAGATCTTGAGTTAGTGCTTGAATGCGTTGTTGTAGATCGGATAAGTAATCTTGTACTTCCACTTCAATACAGAGCCAAGTCGTTTCCTCGCACTCTTTGAATTGTGCTAACTCTTGTTCAATCGTTTCTAAATCGCCTTTTAATGCTTTCATTTGTTGAAACATAGGCACATTAATTTGAGAGATTTGAGTTACGCTTGCTTTATCAAACTCCACCATCACCACTTGTTTTTGAGATTTTAACTCATCAAAACTTAATGGGATTGGTGAACCTGAATAACGAATATGATCAGATTTAGCCACAAGTTGAGGTCGGTGAATATGACCCAACGCGATGTAATCTACAGGCGGGAAACCATCGGCAGCAAACCCATCCAATGTGCCAATGTAGATATCACGAACTGAATCTGATTGTTTAACGCCTAATGCCGTTAAATGACCCGTAGCAATAATCGGAACATCAAGATCTAACTCAGATCTTAACTCTAGCGCTTTTTGATACAGTTGATGATAGTGTTGCTTGATCGCTTCGCCGAGTGCTTGTTGCTTCTCTACCCCCGTTGAGCCCGCCACACTAGTGACAACGTCACGTGGCCGTATAAACGGAACCGCACATAAAATAGCACCGACAGAACCGTCACTGTTTGGAAGTGTTAATAATTGAGTCGATAAATCATCATTAGTATTCGCAATTACTCGTGCGTTTAAATGTGCTAACAGTTGTTTTGATTCATTGAGTGTCGACACAGAATCATGATTACCACCAAGCACGATCAATTCGCAGTTTACTTTGTTCATCTCCACCACAAATTGGTTATACATTTCACGCGCGTAACTTGGTGGCGCGCCCGTATCAAACACATCTCCTGCAATGATCACCGCATTAATGGCATTTTCTTGAACTTGTTCAAGTAGCCAGCTAATGAATTTTTGATGCTCATTACGGCGACTTTTAGTAAAGAAGTTTTGACCTAGGTGCCAATCAGAAGTATGTAAAATACGCATATATATCAACTTGTTTGATGGATAGAGAAGACGATACCCCTTTTATACCATCTGGGAGAGAAACTATGTACTTTTATAAGCGTTTAAACTTAAAACTATTAGCAGGTGTTGACCTTACTTCATGCTGTTATACTTTATTTAATAAACGTCGATTCCATCGATAACCACAACATGAGTATCTAATTTGCCATCTCCTGAAAGCCTAACGTTTACCACCATCAATATGTTCAACTTTGTTGAGCCGCCTAATGCGTATTACGATTTTGAAAATATACTAACTCAAGATGAATGGCTGAAAAAACAGGGCTGGTTTAAGGATAAGATCACGGCATTAAACTCTGATGTGATTGGGTTTCAAGAAGTCTTTAGTCCAAGCGCTTTAGAGGCTTTAGTTAACGAACTTGGCTATTCATATTTTGCTACTGTCGATGAGCCAAAATCTGAAGATGGCTATGTTTTCAACTCCCCTGTTGTTGCCTTTGCTTCGCGTTATCCAATTCTAAATGCTCAACCAGTGATTGCAGAACCAGAACAATTAAAACGTTTTGGGATTGAATTTGAATTTAATCGTGTGCCTGTCCATGCCTCTATTGAACTGCCTCATCTTGGTATTACTGACTGTTATGTGGTGCATTTCAAGTCTCAGCGTCCTAAAGAGCCAGAAGAGAATAACGAAACGGATAAAGTAAACAGCTCTCCTCTTCATCAACTTCATGATGAACAGTTAGGCTCTTGGCTTTCGACTGTTCAGCGTGGACTAGAAGCGAATATCTTACATAATCATATAATTCAACAACGTAAAGAATCAAACCAACCCGTGATTATGATGGGTGATTTTAATAAGCCTTTGTTTCATGATGAATTTAAAGGACTACTGTCTCATGAGTTACGGTTTGATAAATTTAGTACTGATTATTTAACTCGATTTCAGCTTAAAGACAGTTGGGATATTTACTGTGGGTTAAAGGGCGCAGATTTATTGGAAGAGCGAGTAAGTACCCATTATTACGGAGCAAAAGGCTCGGTATTGGATTACATCTTGTTATCTAACGAATTTGATAGCTCATTTTCGGGCAATATTTTAGAAGTTGTTGATTACACAGTAACAGACCAGCACATTGTGAATCCAAGATTCGAGATTGACCAATTCAGTACCGATCATGCTTTGGTTTCTATTACTGCACGTATACGACAGGCGTAAAAAAGGCGTCTGATAATAGACGCCTTCTAATTATTGGCTTAAAACCACATTTGATTACTGACCGCGGTAAGTACAACCCGCCGTACAGGTTTCTTTAATTTCAATTTTGCTTAGCAATGGAAGTGTTGGTTTCACTTCGTTCCAAATCCACTTAGCTAATACTTCACTTGTTGGGTTTTCTAACCCTTCAATGTCGTTTAAGTAATAGTGATCAAGGCGATCATACGTTGGTTTAAATGCGGCTTTAATTTCAGAGAAATCAATTACCCAACCCGTATGTTGGTCTACTTCACCTTCAACATACAAACGAACTAAAAAAGAGTGACCATGAAGACGACCGCATTTATGACCTTCTGGTACATGTGGTAAATGGTGTGCTGCTTCAAACATGAAGTCTTTATATAGTTCAGTTGTCATTAGTTAAAATCTCTATTACCTATATTATGAAGCAGGGATAGTACTCTACTTCCCTACTAAACAACAAGACTCACAACCAGTAAGTTCCCTATAAGCGTGTAATATTGGTGGTTTTTTCGGCTAATTCATGCCGAAAATTGATTCTAATCCGGAATTTTTATCTTTATCGCATAACAACACTTGAAGCTATTAATAAGAAAGGTAATATGTCTTTCTGAAATAAAAAATATTCGTGCACGTAGCACAACAATGGAGAATGTAATTAACATGACTTACGCGCCTGTAACAGACGTATTAAGCGGCAAACTAGCGGTTGACAGTGAAGTCACTGTTCGCGGTTGGATCCGTTCACGTCGCGACTCTAAAGCTGGGATCTCATTCCTAGCTATTTATGACGGTTCTTGTTTCGATCCGATTCAGGCCGTAGTTCCTAATGACTTAAATAATTACAATGAAGAAGTCCTAAAACTAACAACAGGTTGTTCTGTTGAAGTTACAGGTACTATCGTTGCATCTCCTGCTAAAGGCCAAGATTTTGAGCTTGCTGCAACAGCAGTAAAAGTAGTTGGTTTAGTTGAAGACCCAGATACATACCCAATGGCGAAAACTCGTCACTCAATTGAGTATTTACGAGAAGTTGCTCACCTTCGCCCACGTACTAACGTGATTGGCGCGGTTGCACGTGTTCGTAACTGTTTGTCTCAAGCGATTCACCGCTTCTACCACGAACAAGGTTACTTATGGATGTCTGCACCACTAATCACATCATCTGATGCTGAAGGTGCTGGTGAGATGTTCCGCGTTTCTACATTAGATCACGCGAACGTTCCTCTTGATGACAAAGGCAATGTTGATTACGACAAAGATTTCTTTGGTAAAGAAACATTCCTTACTGTTTCTGGTCAATTAAATGCGGAAACTTACGCTTGTGCATTAAGCAAAGTATACACATTTGGTCCGACTTTCCGTGCTGAAAACTCACACACAAGTCGCCACCTAGCTGAATTCTGGATGGTTGAACCTGAAGTTGCTTTTGCTACTCTTGATGATGTAGCTAAACTGGCTGAAGACATGCTTAAATATGTATTCGAAGCGGTTCTTGCTGAGCGTCGTGATGACTTAGAATTCTTTGCTTCTCGCATTGATAAAGAAGCAATCACTCGTCTAGAACAATTTGTAAGCTCTGATTTTGCACAAGTTGATTACACTGACGCAATCCAAATCCTTATCGACTCTGGTAAGAAATTTGAATTCGACGTTGAGTGGGGCATCGATATGTCTTCTGAGCATGAGCGTTTCCTTGCTGAAGAACATTTCAAAGCACCTGTTATCGTTAAAAACTACCCTAAAGACATTAAAGCATTCTACATGCGTCAAAATGACGATGGTAAGACGGTTGCTGCGATGGATGTTCTTGCACCAGGCATTGGTGAGATCATCGGTGGTTCTCAACGTGAAGAGCGTTTAGACGTTCTTGATGCACGTATGATTGAAATGGGTATCGACCCTGAACACATGACTTGGTACCGCGATTTACGTCGTTACGGTACTGTGCCTCACGCTGGCTTCGGTCTTGGCTTTGAGCGTCTAGTGTCTTACGTAACTGGTATGGGCAACGTTCGTGACGTTATCCCGTTCCCACGTACTCCACGTTCAGCTAACTTCTAATTGGCTTATTCTTATAGAGCATTAGCTCTGTAAGAATAGATTAAGTAGATAGTAATGAATACAAAAATGGCGACCATTATGGTCGCCATTTTTTATGTTTGTTATTTTTAAATACCGAGGAATTACCAGAAACGAACTCGTCCCGTGTCGATATGAACAAAGTTACTGCCAGGATAATATCCTACTCCGCCCGCTTTTAATGATAACGCGGCTTTTCTTACTTCATCCAACGGCACACCTTCTAGGCGGAAATCCATTGCTTTTCCTAACATGTGCATGCTTTTCTTAGCCACTCCACCATGTGATTTACCACGCAGCATTTCATTGGTTGCCGGTGAACGATAGCCAGATATTATTTGTACCTGAGTGTCACATCCAATGACTTTTTGAATCGCTGACAGTTGGTCAAACAGCCCAGTGTCCATTTCAATACTTTCATTTCGACGAAAATCTCGGCATAAATGATTTAATTTAAGTAATTCTGAGTTTGAATATCGTCGTCCATTAAAATACTCGCTTTGTAGTTTCTCACCAGTATGTAAATTTTGGAATGCTAATTCTCTTGGTGATTCCGCAAATTGTGATGCAAAAGAAATTGATGGAAATAAACTTAAACCTGCAGTAGCAACGCCACCAAGCAGTATTTTACGACGCATAGAATCAAACTCAGACATGTATAAATAACTCACTTACAGATAGAAGAATCAATAACTGAGCGCAAAGATACACACTTGAAGTGGCATGGTCAAATATTGTACAAGCGAATAATTAAGGTTATACCCCCAGAAAAGCGCTTACTTATTGAACAACAAAGAGTTTGTGTCACGTTTTAACCTATGTCAAAAATAGGTCAATTTTTACTCTTACTCCATTCATCGTATTTATAGATGTCATTTCTAAACTGAATGGTATTTTTATCATCAATCCACGAAGTCTGATAAATAGTATATACCGCTATTTTTTGTGATAGCCCTACCGTATTTGTTTTTGGTAATCGATGATATTTCGTGTAATCTTTCGCAGTAAAATTAGATTCTTTCATTAATAGCTGAGCAAATTCTGACGCTTTTTCTACTCTAATACAGCCTGAGCTATATGCTCTATGCTGTTTTTTAAACAATGACCTTGTTGGCGTGTCATGTAAATAAATAGCATTTCTATTCGGCGTATTAAATTTATAACGACCTAATGCATTCGAACCTCCCGCCTTTTGTCTTAATTTATATGGAAAGTTATCTGCGGTCATTCCTTCCCATTCAATATTTTCAAAAGGTATTACGTTATTACTTAACCATGACGGGAGTACTTCAAAATTATGCTCTGTAAGATACTCTTTATCATCAAATGCTTTAGGTAATATATCTTCCCTCATGATCTTAGTCGGTACTTTCCATTTTGGATTAAAGACAATCGAATCTAATCTAGTGGTAAATAAAGGCGTTCTTCTGGCTGGTTTACCTACAATCACTTTACTTTTAAAAATTAATTCACCTTCTTGAAAGTACCCCATTTCATAAGACGGTATGTTTACCAATACAAATCGATTACTCTTCTCTTCCCATAAACGTAATCGTTGAATATTAAGTGCCATAATCCGAACTCTTTCATTCGAACTCATGTTTAGCCAATAAAGTGTTTTTTTTCCTATAATGCCATCGACAACTAAACCATGTCTTTTTTGAAAAGCTTTCACCACAACAACGAGTTCTTCATTATAAACATCACTGTCTTTTTTTAAGAAATATTCAGCCTGTTCTTCACTTAAATCACCCGACACGATCAATCTATAAATCAGTGATTTATAAGGTATTAATAGATTTGGTTTTAATAATCGAGAGGTGTAAAGTTTAGGTGATTCTTGATTATCTGGGTCATAATAATAGTATAACTGCTCATATAATTCTTCATACTGTTCAGACTGTGGCTGTAGTTGTACGACTAATTGAGATAAATTATTTTTTTCAAAGTGTTGAGTCATCGTCTCGACAGCAAGAGTTGATGGTTGGCCAATACTTCCATTTAACCGCCCTCCAAATAACCATTTAGTTCCATGTTTAGATACCAACTCTTTATATACCGAAAGGTATAACAACGTATCTGTCGCTAAAATATCAAATTCTAATCCTTGTGTGTTTTGCAAAAGATCATATCTCTCTTGGAGATCATCATTCACATCAGCTAACACAAGTAAGCCTAATTGGTTTTTTAATTCTTTTCTGTCTTTAACTAATTGCCATTTAAGTTGGGATTTAGGATAAAAATCAGAAATTATTTCAGGATAAAACAATTGAGATTCATATTCATCAATGTGATTCTTTACACTCTTAGATGCATACACGCCAAAAGACGCACACACTAAACAAGTAGTAAGTAAAACATTCAATCTGTTCATGAAGTCCCCTAATAAAAACATACTATTACTTTGATACTAGTCTTCAATAAATGAATATCAAGTTACAGCCAATTAATTAGAGGCGAAAAAAAAGAGCCGAAAAATCGACTCTTAACATTATTAATCACTTTAAATCAGATAATTATTGAACAACTTCACCGCTTTCAACAACAGTCTTACGTACTATTTTTGTAAACTCAATGACTTCTTGTCTGATTTGTTCTTCATCAACCGTCAGCATCTCACGATCTTTCATTAAGATATTGCCATCAACAATCGTATGACGAACATTGCCTGAATTTGCAGAATAAACCAATGCTGAATATGGGTTATATACCGGCAACATATTGGGTGCCTTAGTATCAACAACAATGATATCCGCTAATTTACCCACTTCAATAGAACCAATTTTATCTTCCATATGAAGTGCTTTTGCTGCGCCCATTGTTGCCATATCAATCACCTTGATTGGAGGCATAGCCGCACGGTCTTTATTTACTAGCTTATGTACTTTAGCAACTTGGTTAAACTCATCAATGATACTTAATGTATTGCCTGACATTGGACCATCGGTACCTAAACCAATACGCACATTTTCATCATACATTTTAAGCGCTGGAGAAACGCCTTTCGCTGATTTAATGTTTGCGCTCATGTTATGAGCAACACCCATGTCTGATTCTTTTACTAATTCAATGTCTTTATCATCAACAAGGATCATGTGTGCACCAATAAGGTTTTTATTTAGCGCACCAATACTATGCATGTATTCAACAGGAGACATGCCGTTTGCACGCTCAGCGATCACTTCTTCTTCACGATGAGATTCAGCTAGGTGGATCATTACTGGAACGTCTAGCTCTAATGATAGTTTTGCAATTTTTTGTAGCGTCTCCGTTGTATTTGTATATGGAGCATGAGGAGCAAATGCTGGTGTGATACGAGGATGATCTTTATATTCTTCGATAAAGTTTAGTGCGTACTGAATCCCCTCGTCTGCATTTGCTGCATCGGCAACTGGGAATTTAATAACGCTTTCACCTAAAATAGCGCGCATGCCAATTTTGTCGACGGTCTTTGCAACTTCATCTTCAAAATAATACATATCCGCATAAGTGGTTACCCCACCCTTAACCATCTCTACATTACCTAAGTTAGCACCAATGCGAACCATATCGCGTGACACTAGTTTTTTCTCTAGAGGAAAAATATAACGATGCAAACGATCAGGAACATCATCACCTAATGAACGAAACACCGTCATTGAAGCATGGGTATGCGTGTTGATTAAACCGGGTAAAACAATGTCTCCGTCCACATCCAACACTATTTTTGCCGTGTAGTTTTTTGCGATGCTTTGGTCACCCACTGCAACAATTTTATTACCTTTAATTGCAACAACGCCATTTTCGAATGTTTGTTTAGATTCATTCATGGTTAATAACGTTGCATCTGTAATCAACAAATCAACTTGTTGAGCAGCAAGGGTTGAAAAAGTAACAAAAGCATTTGCCGCAATTGCCGCGGCTAATAGGGTCTTTTTTAAATACATGGACTAACTCGAAAAGTAAGAAGAATTCGCAGGGATGGTATACGTTAATATATTTTTATCAAGATAATTGTCATTAGGTATATGTGACATTAATTCAAAGTAGTGATCAAGTTCATATTTCGAGAAGTCCAGTACGACTCATTAATACAATGTAACAACATGATAGACCGCAAACGATACCCTGTTAAGCAATTGGTTTATATGGTTTAAAAATGTTAATGCCATCAATGACAACAAGTGATATATCTATAAATACGTAAACCTACCCCCCGTTATTAACCCTTTTAATTATATTAACAATATGTAAACATTCTGCTGATTTCTCAATCAATAGAGAAACATTATAGCTCTCACCTATTAGTGAGGATAATATTCTAAAGAACAGGTACATTATGAAAAAGTCACTTTCAAGTAGAATTTTTATAGGTTTATTCGCTGGCCTATTAATCGGTACAGCCATTCAATATATGTTTAATGGTGTCGCATTTTTTGACTCGTTTCTTTTAGGTGCGGCTGAAGGCGTTGGTGGAATGTTTGTTTCACTTATTAAGCTACTCGTTGTTCCTCTAGTTTACGTTTCTATCGTTTGCGGTATCGTTGAACTAAAAGACATTGCTTCATTTGGTCGCCTTGGTGGAAAAACTTTTGCTCTATACCTTATTAACACCATCATTGCGATTGCTGCTGCATTAACTGTGGGAATGATTTTCGCACCTGGTGCTGGCGCGAATTTAGCAGGAACCGTAGTGGCTGGCTCAATAGAGCTTAAAGCGACTGAAACTCCTGATATATTCTCATTAATTACGAATATCGTTCCTAGTAACCCAGTAGAAGCTTTTGCTAGTGGCAATATGCTACAAATCATCTTTATGGCAATTTTAACGGGTCTTGCAATTCAAGCATTAGATCACCGTGGTGGACCCGCGATTAAAACATTTAAAGTTGCTAATGAAATCATGATGAAGCTAATTAGCCTAGTGATGAGCCTTGCTCCTTATGGTGTTTTTGCTCTCATGATTCAATTAGGTGCGACGTTAGATGCAAATACCTTAATGTCGGTTGCAGGTTACGTGGCTCTTGTTGTTTCAATGCTTGTTTTCTGGATTTTTGTTTTCTATCCAATCATGGTTGGCCTAACAACAGGCATTTCCCCAAAAACATTTTTACGAGCAGTACGTGAACAGATTTTATTTTCGCTTTCGACTGCAAGTTCAAATGCTACGATCCCCGTAACAATGCGTACCTTAACTGAGAAGCTCAATGTTTCTAAATCTGTCGCAGGTTTTGGGGTTCCATTAGGGGCAACGATGAATATGTCAGGCGTATCCATTTACATTGCACTTGCTGCTATCTTTGTTGCAAATGCTTTTGGTCAACCCATCAATACCGCGGATCTTTTTACCTTAGGATTCACTATTTTATTACTCTCAATTGGTGCGGGTGGCGTCCCTGGTGGCGGTGTTGTTATGGTCGGTGTAATCTTGCACCAACTCGGTCTTCCACCTGAAGGGCTTGCTATCGTAGCTGCTGTTGACCGTATCAATGATATGTTCTGCACCTCTTCAAATGTAGTTGGTGATACCGCGGTAAATACTATCGTTGCGACCTCTGAAGGTGAGATAGGTAAGGTAGAGGTTACAGAAGAGGAAGTATTTACTGAAAAAGTAAACGGCTAGCTCTATATTTAGCATTAATATCAATATAAAAGAGAGAGCTACCCATGCCCTCTCTTTATATTCAGACATAAAGCATTTATAATGCATCTACATTTTTTTCACATCTTTTGAGCTATGAAGCCTTATTTTTTTACCGCTTTACTTTTTCTTTTTCTATCACCTTTTAAAAGTAATGCCGAATCCCTTTCTCTTTATTCCATGAATACAGGTTCATTCCTCTATCACTTGGTACCTTACGATCCTGACTCTCATCAATACTTTGGTAATGAGTACTTTTCCATAGAGCGTAAATTTTCTGAAGATTCAGATTACAGCTTTATGTTAGGTACTTTTTTAAATAGCCAAGCTAATCGTTGTATGCTAATTGGTGTGCGAAAAGATTGGTATCAAATAAGTGATAACGTAGTCATAAAAGGGGTTTACTCTTATGCGGGTGAGTTCTTTGTTGATGCGTTTGAAAACTGTGGTGATGGCGGAATTTATAAAACCTCAAAAGAGAAATTTGGCGTCGGTTTTGCACCTTATATCTACCACGCAGCACAATATAATCTAACTGATTACTTTGGTGTAGAGGCGGGATTTATTCTTCCAGGCATTCTCGTTATGAGCATGCAATGGAGTTTCTAACTTAATAACAGCGCTATTTACGATATTAATACATTAATACCAATCAAAAATTTCAACGCTGTTATTAAGCATTTTAACCCGCTAGGATGAGCAGTTATTTACTACGATTGGTATACACAACAAATATAAAAAAACCACGACTCATTAGATGATAATCGTGGTTTTTTATTATGGTGAAAAAAGAAATACTTACTCGCTTTCGCTTTCGTTTTCTTCTTCAGTTACTTCACCACGTAAATCAAATTGAACGCCTTGTAAAAAGTTACGTAGAACTTGATCTTTACAAATGCGGTAATGTTTGTGATCTGGTTTACGGAAAAATGCACTAAGTTCGTGCTTGCTTAGACGGAAGTTTACTAACTTCATTAAGTCTAATACTTCATCCGCTTTCAAATTCAAAGCAATCTGTAATTTTTTAAGAATAATGTTATTCGTTAGTTTTTGCTCAGGCGTTGGTTGATCGCCTTCACGCTTACCACGACGGTCATTAATGAAACCATTTAGAAACGTTGCTAATTGAACATCTTGACAACTCTTATAGTCTTTATCGTCATCCGCTTTTAACCAGTTACATACTTCTTCACGAGTTACTTTAAGATCAGCAGCGCCAAACAGTGCGATCATTTTTGTATCGTCAAAATCAAAAGTATAGCGAATGCGTCGTAGAACGTCGTTATTAGTCAAGGTAGATCCTAAATGTCTTAATTTGAATTAGGGGCAGACTATAACTCTTAATGCCCATAGGTAAAAGATTTATGTGATCTCCAAACATAAAAAACCCGAGAATTACCCCGGGTTTATTGAATTACTTATAATCTTTCTTAATTACATTTGACGCAATGCATTAATACGCTTGTCTAATGGTGGGTGACTCATTAATAATTCCATTAACGTGTGCTTACCATTAATACCAAAAGCCATCATAGAACCTTCTAGTTGAGACTCTTGTCCCGTACGTAAGCGCTCTAATGCCGCGATCATTTTCTCTTTACCAACCAACTGTGCAGCACCTGCATCAGCATGGAATTCACGATGACGACTAAACCACATCGTTAAGAAGCTTGCTAAGAAACCAAATGCAATTTCAAGAATAGTAGAAACGATGAAATAAGTCATGAAACTACCGCCTTCACCCTCACCTTCTTCATCGCTTGACGTAAAGCCACTTACCGCGTTTGCAATCATACGAGACAAGAAAATAACGAAGGTATTCACAACACCTTGCATTAACGTCATTGTTATCATATCGCCATTCGCAATGTGGCTCACTTCATGCGCTAATACCGCTTCAGCTTCATCACGCGTCATGTTATGCAATAAACCCGTTGATACTGCGACTAATGAATCGTCACGCTTAGCACCTGTTGCAAATGCATTCATGTCTGGTGAATCGTAAATAGCAACCGTTGGCATGCCAATGCCCACTTGTTGTGCTTGACGAGATACCGTTTCCATCAACCAGTGTTCTGTTTCATTACGTGGTTGCTCAATCACTTCCCCACCAACCGAGCGTAATGCCATTGATTTTGACATCATTAAAGAAACTAACGAACCACCAAAACCAAATAATACCGCCATAACCAGTAGACCAGATAGACTACCCTGTTGGATCCCCGTAACCGAATAAACGATATTCAGTACAATACTGAATACGATCATTACCGCTAAGTTTGTTGCTAAAAACAGCGCAATACGCTTCATTTATTTTCTCCAATTGATAATTTCATTCTACTCATTGATTTTATTTTTTTGAGTAGGCATTAAACGTATCTAGCACGTTTAATAGGTATACGCATAAGATAATGTCATTTCCCATAAATACAAGGGTTTGACGTACTTTGATACACTTTCTTTTAACTATTCATCTTTCTATTCTTTTTCAGTTCAACTTTACTTGAACTCTAGATAAAAATTGCCCCTTAGACTTTGGTCGTATTGCCAAAGTAAGTGATTCATTTTACTTTGTGAATCAAGAGTAATTACGAATGAATATATCAAGGATAGAACATGGCAGAACAACAGACTTACTTAATGGCTATTGATATGCTTTGCTGTCACTTAGGGTTATCAAAAGAAGAAGCAAAGGAACAGTTAGGTATTGAGTCACAAACTCATATTGAAAGTCAGATTGCAGATACTCAAGAAGCGTTGATGAATTTATATCGTTAATAAAAGCAGCATACATAAAAAAGGCAGCTTACTAATTATTAGTAAGCTGCCTTTTATTATTTTATAAATCGATGTTTATGCAGTAACTGTTGCTGCTTCTTTCGCTTTCATTTCACCAACAGGTAAAACAGTACGACCGTATTCACCGTTAATTACTTGAGCCATAGAGAAGTACATTGCACTGAAACCACAGAATAGACCAACGTAACCCGCCATGTGGCCGATAAATACGCTACCTGTGAAATCGCGAGCTGAAAGCAATGCGAATAGAATAGTTAAGCTACCGAATACTACTTGTTTAGCGCGTGGGTAGTTAAATGTACCTAAGAATAAGAAGAACGTTAATACGCCCCACATTGCTAAATACCAACCCATAAATTCTGCTGACGTCGCTTGACCTAGGCCCATTTCTGGCATAATGATTAAACCAACAAGAGATAACCAGAAGAAACCATAAGAAGTAAACGCTGTTGTACCAAATGTGTTACCTTTTTTATACTCCATGATGCCTGCAATTACTTGCGCAAGACCACCGTAAAAAATACCCATCGATAAGATCGCAGTATTTAAAGGAAAGAAACCCGCATTATGTAGGTTTAGTAGCACAGTTGTCATACCAAAAGCCATTAGGCCTAATGGTGCTGGATTTGCAAGTTTGTTTGACATGCCGAAGCCTCAAAAAAAAGTGTAATGATTAAAAAAGTGTTTAGAACGACGCGCATTCTATTTACGAGTACGAAATATCACAACTACCAATTATGAAATCTTACATTCCATTTTTATAACTATCACAATTACTCTCCTATTTACTTATTGATAACAATAAATCTTTCAACCATAACTTATCTTTTAGACTCTCTATAGATTTACCATTACACTACTTTATCTTGCTTCATTTATAGAGAGTCTCCATGGAACTGGTCTTTTCCCTATTGCAACAATTAAGCGTTTACCTCGTGCTCGCCTACCTATTAAGTAAAACTCCCTTATTTTTGCCTATTACCACCATTTCTGGTCGGTGGAGCCATCGATTCCTCTGCTACATCATATTTTCTGGCTTCTGTATTTTAGGCACTTATTTTGGTCTTGCTATTCAAGATGCAATAGCCAACACTCGAGCAATTGGTGCGGTAATGGGAGGCGTTCTTGGGGGGCCTTTAGTTGGTTTCTTTGTTGGGTTAACAGGAGGATTACATCGCTACTCAATGGGAGGATTCACCGATCTCGCTTGTGCTATTTCGACTACGGCGGAGGGCTTACTTGGTGGTTTGTTTCATTTGTATTTTGTAAGAAAGAACAAAATAGAACAATTATTTCGACCAAGGACTGTCCTGATGATTGCTTTTATTGCTGAATTACTGCAAATGACCATCATTCTTATTGTTGCTAAACCCTTTGATCAAGCTTATGTTCTCGTGTCTTCTATTATTTTACCTATGACCGTTGCCAACTCTATCGGTGCTGCCTTATTCATGAGCATCATCCAAGATAGAAAAACTATTTATGAAAAGTATTCTGCTGCTTTTTCAAATAAAGCTCTGAATATTGCCCAACGCTCTGTTGGAATATTAAGCCAAGGGTTTAACCAAGAAAACAGTGAACAAATTGCAAAAATAATTTATGAAGAAACGGGCGTTGGTGCGGTTTCAATTACAGATAAAGAAAAGATATTAGCCTTTATTGGTATTGGAGATAATCACCATTTACCTGGAACTCCTATCGCTTCGGATTACACAAGAGAAGCAATAACACAGAGCAAAGTAATGTACATTGATGGTGATGAATTTCCTTATCAATGTTCTATTGATGATAAGTGTAAACTTGGTTCAGCTCTGGTTATTCCATTAATAGGTGTAAATAATGAAGTGATTGGTACCATTAAACTCTATGAACCAAAACGAAAGCTATTTTCCTATATCAACCTCACCTTAGGTGAAGGTATTGCAAAGTTGTTGTCTAACCAAATTTTAGCGGGTCGATATTTACAACAACAAACCTTATTAACTCAAGCTGAATTGCGTTTATTGCAAGCTCAAGTAAACCCCCACTTTTTATTTAATGCATTAAACACAATCAGTGCTGTGATCCGTCGAGACCCAAATCGAGCCAGAGAGCTCATTCAACACCTTTCTCAATTTTTTCGCCGCAATTTAAAGCAGAACTTTGAGCAAGTCACCTTAAAAGAAGAGTTGCATCACGTACAATCTTACTTAGAAATAGAATTAGCACGCTTTGCGGATCGATTAACTGTAAAAATGGATATTGATGAACGTTTATATTCATTAATACTCCCTACGTTTACATTGCAGCCTCTTGTCGAGAATGCCATTAAACACGGAACCTCTAATATGTTTGAAGAGGGAAACATTACCATTAAGGCCTACCTCTCTCATGATCACGTCATTTTAGAAGTTATCGATAATGCTGGTTTATATGTAGAACAAGAAAGTAATGATGGGTTAGGTACTGCCATCGTAGATAAACGTTTAAAAAATCAATTTGGTGATGCCTTTGGGTTAACAATGTCCTGCATCGAGAACCAACAAACAAAAGCCACTATTTATTTACCACTAGAGAGTATTATTCATGCTTAAAGCCATTGTCATTGACGACGAATTATTTGCTCGTGAAGAATTAATCGAACAATTGAATGAAATTGGTCACATTAAGGTTATTGCAGAATGTGGTAATGCCATTGATGGTTTAAAACAAATTAACCTACTCAAACCCGATGTTGTCTTTCTGGATATTCAAATGCCGAAGATCACAGGGATGGACCTTATCAGTATGTTAGATCCTGATACGATGCCCAATGTTGTTTTTGTCACGGCTTATGATGAATTTGCCATAAAAGCCTTTGACGATAATGCGTTTGATTACCTTTTAAAACCCATCGACCCTTGTCGTCTTAAAAAAACAGTAAAGCGATTATTAGCCGCAGAAACCAAACAAGATTTATCACCTATCGCACAAACGGAGATCGAGCTTATCCCTTGCTCAGGACACAATAGAATCCTTCTTTTACCCGCACAAGATCTTGAAGTGGCAAGCATTCAAGCTTCAGGTGTCCAGCTACTGACAAAAACAGAAAAAGCTTGTACGCAATTAACATTAAAAATGTTAGAAGAAAAAACACCCTTAATCCGCTGTCATCGTCAATTTTTAATCAATCCGCATTTTATTCGAGAGATTAAACTGCACGAAAATGGAACCAGTGATATTGTGACGCAAAGCGGTCATGTCGCTCAAGTCAGCCGTCGTTACTTAAAGGAAATCAAAGAACGTCTTGGTATTCAACATTAGCGACATTTCATTAACGATAACGGCTTAATATCGTTTAAAACCGCTTAACATTAAATAGTACCGCTTAACCTCTCAGTACCACCACTCACCTTTTTGGGGCGTGAATTCTTTACGCCCATCAGTATGATACCCAACATATTAATTTACTTATTACATTAGACAACTTTACAAGGAATGAATTATGGTTTGGTTTCTAACTTGCGTTGCAGCACTGATTGGTGGCTACTTTATCTACGGCGCATTTATTGAAAAGATTTTCGGTATTAAAGAAGATCGCAAAACCCCCGCTTACACAAAAACAGATGGCGTTGACTTTGTTCCAATGTCTACACCACGAGTCTACCTAGTTCAACTTTTAAACATTGCAGGTGTCGGCCCAATTTTTGGCCCAATCATGGGTGCCCTTTACGGCCCTGCAGCTATGTTATGGATTGTTCTTGGTTGTATTTTTGCAGGTGCAGTACACGATTACTTTTCAGGCATGCTGTCCATTCGTAATGGAGGAGCTTCTGTTCCTACCATTACAGGCAAATATTTAGGCAATGGCGCCAAACACTTCATGAACGTGTTTGCGATTGTTCTATTGCTTCTTGTTGGTGTCGTATTTGTATCTGCTCCAGCAAGTATGCTAACTAACCTGCTGAATGACCAATTTGATTTAGGTGTCACGATGACATCAATGGTAGTTATCATTTTTGGTTACTACATTTTAGCCACGATTGTTCCTGTTGATAAAATCATTGGACGTTTTTACCCATTATTTGGCGCGTTACTCATCTTCATGTCCGTTGGCTTAATTTCTGCCATTGCATTATCAAGTGACCATTCAGTACTTGGTAGTTATGAACCAAGTGAAATGTTTACCAACATGAACCCGAACGATTTACCATTATGGCCCGCTCTATTTATTACTATCGCTTGCGGTGCCATTTCAGGCTTCCACGCTACGCAATCACCATTGATGGCGCGCTGTATGGAAAATGAAAAAAATGGTCGCTTCGTATTCTATGGAGCAATGATTGGTGAAGGTATTATCGCTCTTATCTGGTGTGCGATCGCTCTGTCTTTCTTTGATGGTATTGAAGCACTTCAAGCAGCAGTAGCAAACGGCGGTCCTGGTAACGTGGTTTATGCATCATCATTTGGCCTTTTAGGTACCTTTGGCGGCATCTTAGCGTTCTTAGGTGTGGTTATTCTACCAATTACGTCTGGTGACACTGCATTCCGCTCAAGCCGTTTAATCCTTGCTGAATATTTCAACATGGAACAAAAAACGCTTCGTAACCGCCTATTAATGGCGCTTCCATTATTCGTTCTTGGTGCTGTTTTAACTCAAGTTGACTTCGGTATTATCTGGCGCTACTTCGGTTTTGCTAACCAAACAACCGCAGTAATGATGTTATGGACAGCCTCAGCTTACCTACTTCGTCACAATAAACTGCATTGGGTAAGTACTGTCCCTGCTATCTTTATGACAAGTGTTTGTATTACGTTTATTTTAAGTAATCATCAACTTGGCTTCGGTCTACCAATGACACTATCAACCATTACTGGCGTTGTTTCTTCGTTTGTTATTGCAGGTTTAGTCATTGTTAAGTCAAAAGGAAAAGGCGAGATTGATTCAGAAGAAGAAAGTCTTCAGTCTTAAACTAATGTTATAACCTTCCCCCTATAACTTTAGACTCAAACCGGATCACTTCTTGTGATTCGGTTTTTTTATTTAGGCATAAAAAAACGCCAGTGTAACCACTGGCGTTTTTATAATTTATTTTTCTGTAAGCCGTTACTTTTGCTTAGCGGCTATTGCGGCATAATCACTCAACAATTTTGATAAAATCGGTAACCAGTTCAACGCATCCGTTGGTGGTTTCGCCAAGATTTGCTCAACTAATTCACAATGCTCTTCTAACGAAACTGCTTCTTCTAGATTAAATAACATTGCATAAGCATGCCACAAAACAAGACGCATCATACGAAGACTATTTTGTTGTGAATTGTCAGAGTCAGAAAATGCGTGAGTCACTTCACCAAGAGCAACGGCAGCCAGACGAAGCATGGCATCTAATTGAGCCGTTTGCATACGATCTTGATCTGCTGTTTCTTCTTGTTCAAAAGTAAATATTTCTTTTATTGTCTCTTCAGGAACCATACGACTAATTACGCGATGACTGAATTCTTCAAGGTCATGACGTGGCATAGTTACTAAACAAGAAAAAGTATAATCACGTTCCATTCTGTAATCCTATTTCTTAAGCTTAGTAATGCCGGCTTTCTTCTGAATTGCATTTTTCAGACGCATACGGCGCTCAGCAGATGATTGATCTACGTTCGCGTTGGTCGCATTATTCGTACGACCTTTACGATCTTTAAATCCTACTTTAGTATTCACTTTTTCTATGTATGCATCACGGCTCTTAGGCTCATAACCCGGTTGTTCTACACGGTGAATACGTTGTTGAATTAGCGTTTCAACTTGAACTACCGTTAGCTCTTCTTCACGGCTAACAAAAGAGATCGCATGACCTTTTTTACCAGCACGGCCAGTACGACCAATACGGTGAACATAATCTTCAGCTAAGAAAGGCATATCATAGTTAATAACGTGAGGAAGGTCAGCAATATCAAGACCACGAGCAGCAACATCTGTCGCTACCATTACGCGAGCTTTACCTTCTTTAAACTCTTCTAATGCACGGCGACGAGCACTTTGAGCTTTATCACCATGACAAATAACCGCTTTAATTCCATCAAGCTTAAGCTCTTTAACGATGTTATTTGCCGTTTCTTTGTAGTTTACAAATACCAGAACTTGTTGCCAGTTTTTACGGCCAATCAATTCTGATAGTAATTCCGTTTTACGCTCTTCATCTACAGGGTAAACAACGTGAGAAATCGTTGATGCTGTCATATTTTCACGATCAACCGATACACGTTTTGGTCTACGTAGAATATCACTCGCTAATTTGTTCATTTGTGCTGAAGACGTCGCCGAGAACAACATGATTTGAGGTGCAGAGTTCACCTCCATCATGATATTACGGATAGCATTAACAAAACCCATATCTAGCATACGGTCAGCTTCATCGAATACTAAAAATTCAAGGTTAGCGATTGATATATTGCCTTCTTCGATGTGTTCTTGAAGACGACCAGGAGTCGCTACTAAGATATCAACACCTGGGTCTAATGCTCTCTCTTGAGATGACATTTTTTTACCACCAAATACAGCAGCCACAGATAATGATGTGTACTTCGTATAAGAAGCAATATTTACCGCAATTTGCTCTGCTAATTCACGAGTTGGAGCCAAAATTAAAGCACGAGCTGAGCGGCGTGTTGCCGATTTTTTAGAATCAAGTAATCGTTGAATAACAGGTAATGCAAACGCGGCGGTTTTACCAGTACCGGTTTGAGCATTCGCAAGAATATCATGACCTTTACGTGCTAAAGGAATTGCCTTTTGCTGGATTGGAGTTAATTTCTGATAACCACATTCAGTTAATGCTTTTACGACTTCAGGTGCAAAACCTTGAGATGAAAATGACATAAAGTGGATTCCTTAAGCGAACAGTCTATGTATTCTGTAATATATAATTTAGCCGCGCATTATAAATGATTTATGGTGAGTTAGCGCACATTATTTATTATTCAATCGTGAAAAAAGGCAGAAACACCAAAGTATTTCTGCCTTTTAATTTATTTTCTTTTAAAACGACGTTATTAATGAAGTTTTAAATTTGGACGTAACACTCGGTTGATACGACCAACAAGCATGATAAGTGCTGTTTTAAAGACACCATGCAATGCCACTTGGTGCATACGATAAAGTGAAATATACACAACTCGTGCAATACGACCTTCAATCATCATTGAGCCTTTAGTTAAGTTACCCATTAAGCTTCCAACGGTTGAGAAGTTACTTAATGACACTAAAGAACCATGGTCTTTATAAATATAGGGCTTCATATCGCGATTAGTCATCTTAGCAACGATATTTTTGAATGCATGACTTGCCATTTGATGAGCCGACTGAGCACGAGGCGGAACAAAACTACCGTCTTCTTGTTGGCATGACGCCAAATCACCAATAACAAAAATACAATCATCACGCGTGGTTTGTAATGTCGGTTTAACTACCAATTGATTGATTCTATTTGTTTCAAGACCTGCGATCTCTTTCATAAAATCAGGCGCTTTAATGCCCGCAGCCCATACCATAATTTGTGCCGGAATAACGTCACCATCTTTAGTATGTAAACCTTCAGAATCGGCCTTTGTTACCATCGTAGCGGTACGAACATTAACACCAAGCTTTGTCAGTTCACTGTGTGCAGAAGCCGATATGCGAGGAGGAAGAGCTGGAAGAATACGCTCCCCCGCTTCCACTAAACTTACATTCAATTTACTTGAATCTAAATCACCAAAACCGTATGAACGTAACTCTTTAACTGCGTTGTGAAGTTCAGCCGACAATTCTACACCCGTTGCACCAGCACCAACAATTGCGATATCAACGGTTTTTTGAGTTGGGTGAGCGTGCAATTTTAAGAACTGATTATTCATTTCAGTACGGAAACGATGCGCTTGCTCAGGGCTATCAAGAAAAATACAATTTTCACGAACACCTGGAGTATTGAAATCATTCGATGTTGAACCAATAGCAAGGATCAAATAATCGTATTCGATTTCTCGTGTAGGAATAATTAGTTCACCGTGTTCGTCATTAATTTCAGCTAAAGTAATAAATTTACGTTCACGATTAATATCGCACAAGCTTCCCATTTGAAAATCAAAAGAGTGATTTTTTGCATGTGCGCGATAGCTGATAGCATCAACACCTTCATCTAAAGAACCTGTTGCTACTTCATGTAACAATGGTTTCCATAAATGGCTAGTTTTGCGGTCAACCAGTACAACCTCAGCACGACCTTTACGACCCAGTGTACGACCAAATTTAGTAGCAAGCTCTAAACCACCAGCTCCACCACCAACAATAACAATCTTAGTCATTACAATCTTCCTCTAAAAAGTAAAACGGGGATTGACCCGAGTTTATCGGATCAAAAAATATGTGCTTACCACGCTTCTACACTCCCAATGAGTAAGAAAAATAGCAAGTCTTGAGGAACAGCCTTCACGTTAGGCAATATTGAGCAATTTATGCTTCTTTTCGTTATTTTTTGCATTATATCCCGCGCTTTCGGATGTTATCAAGCAGATATAGATGTTATGCAGAAGATTTCTTTTGATGTGTAAAATAAATAGGTAGTTTGTTTTATTTTGTAACGAGGAGTAATTTCTTTGGTTTAGATCAAGAAACCTCACAGTATTGTGAGGTTTTTATTATGTTACGACTGGTTTTTATTCTTAAATTGCATTTACAAAAAAACGTTAAATTAACGTTTCAGCCTCTTTGAATACTTTCATTGCTTGTAAGTGCTGAGAGATTTTCTGAAACTTATGGCTCTCATTTTCATCCCAAATAATTTGGTAATAAGGAGAAAGTTCAGCCGCACTGCCTTTGTTATCTCGAATTTCATCATTCTTAGACAAAATACAGAGACAATGTTCTTTATTTTTCTGACGGAATTTCTCTACACACTTAGTCGCAATATCTGCATATTCTTCAGGACGATCAATTCGACCTTCCATATTAACTTCTGGATGTAGGTTCGGGTTAAACATAACCTGACGTATCCCACATAAGAATCCAATACGTTCAGCCCAAAAGCCACCAAGACCAACACCACAAATAATAGGGTTTGGATCACCCGCTTGCTCAATCACCTTATACACTTCTTTTAATAAGTGCTGCATATCATGCTTAGGATGCAAAGTACTGTAATTAATGAAACGGACATCTTCGTCGATAAACTGAAGTTGTCTCACTTTCTCATGATTACCAGGGCTTGTTGAGTCGAAGCCGTGAAGATAAATAATCATGTATTCCCCCTGTTTCTTGAATAAGAATTTTCCATAATAAGTTAATTTAATCTACCATGAAAATTAAGGTTTTAAAGCTCTTAACGTTAACAATAATGAGAACAGTGATCTACCCTAGGTTATTTAAAATTAAGTGGTAGCAATCCTTTTAATTTTATCATTTCTCGCTCAGCTAACTCTTGATAACAGGCATCTTTAAGTAATTGATGCCCTAGCGAAAACCATAAAGCCCCCATAAAGCAAACCCATGGAGTCCAATGTTTTACTGCTCTCTTCCATTCCGCCTCATCAAAACCACGCTGTAAGCAGTAACCATGAATAACCTCATCAATATCAAACTGGTTTGCAACAATCATTAAAGTTAAGTCTTGGCTTGGATCCCCCATTGATGCAAACTCCCAATCAATCAAACCATACCCATTTGTTGTTTTTATTATGTTATAAGCACCAATATCGTTATGGCATAGACAGGTGGAAAACAAAGCACGATCTTCTCTTTGTGAAAAGTAATCAATGTAGGCTTGCATTTCTTCTGTCTGATTTTCTGGCAACAATGATGACCAATAATCCAAGATACGTGACTTTACACTCATCACATCTTGCTTCATTGAACGTTCAAACGCATCGAGTGGAAGTTGATGTACTTTTACTAATAAATCCACTGCGACGTCTTGTGCAGCGTCAAGAGCAATCACCTCCCCATCAAACCATTCAACTAATAGGCCATGCTCATTGAAGTTATGCACTCTTGGTGCGAATGGGCAGTCGTATAATACGGTTAAAATCTCACGCTCTTTATTTCTATCTGCACCGAGTAATGTGGCTTGTTCTGACACTGGTCGCCAAACAAACGTTCCTTCTTGCGCTTCCACTTTTAAACAGGCATTAGTTAACCCACCAGAAAGTAATGACACTTTATTTATGTTTAATCTAAAACCTGTAAAATCCATTTCCATTGTTTACCCTATAAAACTCATTAATAACATAGCGTTGCGTCAGTCTATCACAATCAAAAATTTCGTTTCATTTCGTCTCAAATTTGCATTATAAATTGATTTTACATTCTTATTAATTATATCTATTCAAATTTAATTTTTTCGATTACTATCCGCGCCCTACGTGTCTCTTCGGGATTAACTATTATACTGTTTCTCATTTGACGCACTTATTACATACCTATCCAAATAAGCGGTTAATCAAACACTTAAAGTAGACTGGTGTTATTTAGGATCGAGAGATGTCCTCTAACGCTTTATATACTGATTTATCTGGCTATTACGATTTAATGTGCGCTGATATCGACTATCAAGAGCAAAGTAATTTTGTTCGTCGTATACATCAAATCTTTGGTAATCATGGAAGAGATTATCTTGATTTAGCTTGTGGCACAGGGCCGCACGTTAAACATTTTATTAATTACGGATATCAAGCAAAAGGCTTAGACATTAACCAACCTATGCTTGATCTTGCAAAACTCCGAAACCCTGATGCCGAATTTATTTTGCATGATATGAGTAATTTTACCGTTGATGAACCTTTGGATTTAATCACCTGCTTTCTTTATTCAATTCATTACAATGCAAATATTGAAAAGCTAGCAGAGTGTATTGCAAGCGTTCATGCCGCATTAAACTCAGATGGTGTATTTTGTTTTAACTCGGTAGCGAGAAATAAGATTGATAACCGCTCATTTGTAAAGCACCCTGCGGAACATGAAGGCAGTCAATTTACGTTTCAATCAGGTTGGAATTATTGTGGGCAAGGTGATAGCCAACATCTGCTTCTGAAAATTGAGAAAACGACAAATGGTGTAACTGAAATTTGGGATGATAAACACCCAATGGTGGCGGTAGATTTTGACCAGCTAAAAACACTGTTAGAACCGTATTTTGACGTTCATTTATTTGAACATGATTATGAAAAGATCACTCCGTTAAATAAAGATTCAGGTAACGCTATCGTTGTCTGTGTAAAAAAATAATCTGTACGTATTGAATACAAAAAATCCGCCAACTAAGGGCGGATTTTTCATTTATATTCTGATGCAAAATATCTGCAATACAAAATTATAAGTAGTTAGCGTCAACTAATTCGCTGATCTCTACTTTGCTTACTTCTGCACGGCTGTCTAACCAATTAGCAACCAATAGCTGCTCTTCTGCTGTTGCTGAACGGTAACGCTCAGTTGAGCATACAAAACCTTCAAATAACTCAAGACCACCACCGCAGAAACATAAATCAATGCTGTTGATGTAATCAATAAACTCGTCTACGAATACATCATACTGGTCAAAATCTTTAAATTCAGTCGTACAGCTTACTTCAAAACCAAGAAGCGCAAACTCGCCTAGGTACAATTTTTTACGAATACGGCGGTTTTTATTCTCTAATTTGTTCGGTTTCATAGTATTTCTCTCTTTGATTTATCTACCCTTAGTTATACTCCTTTCCTTCGCTTTTCCCAAGCGTTGATTGAAAGAAAATAAATAAGTTTTCACCTACAAAAAAGCCAGAGTAGCTTCCTACTCTGGCTTTTCTTATTTCAATTAGATTTGGGTGATTACCAACCTAATAAACTTTTCTCTTGTTGCTTACGGATTTCTGTTTCATCAGCCCATTCGATTAAGCCAGTTTCTAAATCCATTAGACGCATTGTCATTTTATAGTAAACATCTTTGTCGCTACCTGCATTTTTTACGATGCTAGAAAGGTTGCCATAAAGCATGTACTGAGCACCGACCATTTTACCAAATTGAATCGCCGTATTTTGATTTACTAATTCATCATTGTTTTGGAAATCTAGTTGTGAACGAACCGCTTCTACACGATCCATATCAACGAAACGGAATTTACCCGAATTAAGTAATTTAGTACTGATAGAATCAGTCACTGATTCTGTATCAATATGTTCACTTGTTTTGTTTTTAATGCTTTCAACAAAAACAATTGGACGATTACCTTGAGTAATTTGAGCAACAGCACCAGAAGACAACATACTTTCTGTCATTTCACCCGCAATTTTCTGTAGGTCTGTTGAACCAAAATCTACCGTTGTCGTTTCAACTGCTTGAGCATCGCCGTAACTTACCTTGTTAGAACAGCCACCGAGTAATACAGCTAAGCTTAATAACGCAATAACACTTTTATTCATTTTTCATTTACCTCTAGTGAATGTTTTATCTCAAATAATACCAATATATAGAAAGATATTATTCCAGTGTACGAATTTGAACACGGAATTGAGTTGCCTCTGGTTTCATTGCTACGCCTTGAATACTCATCGTATCTAAACCACGAACAATAAACGTACGCCAAGGTGAATCCGACCCATTAACTTCTAAACCTTGAGCGTCATACCAATAAAAGCGATATTGAAGCTGTTGGTCCCCAGTGAATTTACTTGTCACTGACACGATACCACGGACCAAGCCATTGTTATCTTGAGTACTGATTTGCTCTACAGATAAACGGCTGCCAAGTACATTATCGCCAAAAAGTACTTTTTGAGTACTGCTATCAACACTAATACCGGCAGTTTGACTTGAACTACAAGCTGCTAATGCCAACGGTAGTAGCAAAACGATAAGCCATTTTTTCATTATATTTCTCCTAATTGTTTATGCCACCATGTGACGGCGTTTCCTTGCCTTGATACCCAGACTACAACGGTATGACCTTCTTTAATTGTAAAGTCTAGTTCATTCCCTAGATATTGAATCTTATTATTACCCGCTTTAACATCCATACTCGTCACACTGATAATGGATGGCAACGTTTGCCAACTACGTGTGTCTGGTTGTTCTGTTAACGAGTTAAATATAGTGAGTACAGCATTAGCCAAATCTTCTTCTTTGCTATTTCTTGATGTTTTACGCAATTCATCTTTAGCAACAACACGTAGTGCCTGTCGAATAACCATAGCAGGTATACGCTCATTCAGATCATTTTTAGCCATCAAAGTAACATCGGCAAGTTCATCTGAGATTAACGTTTTATTGTTTACTTTTAGAGGCGGAAAAACATCTCGATTTATTTTTTTGTAATATGGTAAAGCTAAATTATATTGGACAAAATTACCTTGACTGTCCCACATCGGTAATCGTAATCGCCAATCAGAAAGCTGAGGCAAAATACCTTGCTCATCAATGATGATGACACGGCTTTCAGAGCGACTTGGTACTTGATAAGTACCATATTTCTTCTCTAGTATTTTGATATCATTGCGCATACTAAGTCGACGAGCCAAACGCTGAACAGATTCAATTACTGTTTTATTATTTGGGGCGACAGCCAATGCTCGCTTATAGTCAATGTATGCATCATTATAGTTACGATTGGTTTCAAACAATAAACCAGAATAATAGAATAAGTAGCCGTTTTGAACCGCTGCCAATTGATCCCCTACATCTGGGTAATTAGCTAAAATCGCACCAACGTTCGCATCCACACCTTGTTTCTTTGCTTCTTTCTCGGCAGATCGTAACTCTTTCTCTCTATCTTTCTTCGCTTGTTCTTGAATGTAGTTTGCCTTTCTAACCTCAATCAAAGCGCCTTCCAAATCATTATTTTTTAAATAATTTAATGAAAGATAAAGATGCAAATAACCCAACTCATAATCCGCTGGTTTATAATCAATTAAATTATCGTTAGTCACTAAAGAACCAACTTGGTTTGCAGAATCTGAAACAGAGATAACAGCTTGGTCACTTTGTATTCTGGCCGCTTGTTCTGCCCCCTCAAAATCCGCTTTACTTTCTGCGTATTGCTCACTCAATAAAGCAACTCGACCACGCTCTAGATTATCAAGAATGGGGCCTCCGACTTCAGGAGCCTCTTCACTGTATGCTTGCTTGGCATCGCCATTTTTTACCAACTGATAAGTATCATCCGTCTGGGCAGAGTAATGGCTAAATAAATTACCAACAGACAGGTTTGCACACCCTGATAATAACAAGGTAAACGAAAGTACAATGGATTTTTTCAATATCGATGTCATTAAAATAGAAAACTCTCAGTTAAAAAAATAAGGCTCCACTACAGGGGAGCCTTATTTGAGATCTATTAACTTAATAGCATTGGCCCCAGTGGACGCCCGCCCACAAGGTGCATATGAATATGATACACTTCTTGGCCGCCATGAGGATTACAATTTACAATCAAACGATAACCTTCTTCTGCAATGCCTTCTTCTATTGCTATTTTCTTAGCTGCTGTAAACAGACGCCCCATGATCAATTCATCTTCAACTTCTACATCATTAGTCGTTGGGATAAGTTTATTTGGAATAATTAATATGTGACTTGGTGCGCGTGGATTAATATCACGAAACGCTGTAACTAAATCATCTTGATAAACAACATCCGCAGGGATTTCTTTACGAATAATTTTGCTAAAAATAGTTTCTTCAGCCATGACTCATCTCCAATAAAACACAGTTTTTTTTATTTTCCATTAGCCCTAGTATGCGTCACAATTTTCTCGAAAACAATCACTTGAATCATAACTTCACGACAAACTCATTCTCTTTATATAAAAAACCCTTAAAAAAATGAGAGTCACCTCTCCTTATGTATTGCTGATTTTATAGATATTGTCACAACAGGTGATGATAAATAATCATAATATATCCACTTATTATCTCCAAATTAAGACAGAGTGCCAATTACACATTTAAGCACTGGTTTTAATTAAATTAATACTATATAGAGAGTAAGTACATGAATAGTTCGGTAGTACGTCGAATGTATGCAGGTTTTTCACTTATCGTGATCTTGTTTATTACGACGGTTATCCTTATGCTCAACGGAACGAGTAATATCCACAATCAAATGAAATCAGTCTCTTCTGATTCCTTACCTCTTGTTAGCTTATCAAATGAAACAAGCGTAACCCTTCTTGCTGCAGATAAATCATTTAAAGATTTCTTAACAACCAATGACCCCGCTCAAATGCAACAAGCACGACAAGCCTTTACTGAAACCGAAGCTGCATTTAATAAAATTTATCAGCGTTTAATTAATGTCGCAGAACAACAAAACACAGGTTCTCAACAACAATCAGAGCTATCTAAAATCAAAGAAAGTTATTTCAACGAAGCAAAAATAGCCATGGACAATTATCAAGAGCTATTACTGGCTGATGACGAGAAGCAAAAAGCGACTCGCAACTTTCAACGTTTATATACTGAACTCAGCGTTCGGATGAAAGAATACGTTAATGACCAAGAAAGCATTGCCATTAAAATGATAGCAAAAAGCTATTTTGTAAAACTTGAAGATGCCGAGCTAATTACTTCCGATGCACTCGCAAGTAACAACATTGAATTTGTAAAAAAAGCAGTCAATCAAAATAAGAAAGCCGTCACTCATTTAAATTATGCTTACCGTGGTTTGGTTAATCAGTTACCTCAGCTAAAAGAAACGTTCGATAAACCGGTAAGTCAATTCAGTGCCGAAGTTGGACAAAAAGAAGGGATATTAAACACCCATTTCGTTTATCTAAATGCTAAAAATACACTTTACAACAACATTTCTAGCCTCGCTAACCAAATTGATCGTGCATTAATGGTATTAACCTCATTTAATGAATTAGCAAATCAAGGTCTACAACAATCATTAAAACAAGCCGAGGTTATTTATCAGCAAAGTGTATATAAAGCGCTCGCGTTAGGCGTTGTGGTTTCTCTATTTGCAACTATCATCGGTTTTCACCTAGCATCATCTGTAAGAACACCACTTCAAAACATGCTGAAAATTTTAGAATCTCTGACGTCTGGAGATATGACTCAACGTATTGAAACAAAACATAATACTGAATTTAGCCGAGTATCTCGCCATATCAATACCGTCGCAGACAATTTACAGAAAGTCCTGCTGCAACTAAGCCGTGCCTCAGATGAGTTAACCACCGTTGCTCAAAACAATAGCTCGACTGCAGAAAGAGCAAAACAACAACTACTAAACCAACGCGAACAAACAACAAGTGTTGCAGCCGCAATGACACAAATGGAGCACTCTGTTGTTGAAGTTGCATCAAGTTCAGAAAGCTCTCTACTTAAAGTTCAAGAAGTTGAAGCGGCCTCAGAGCATGGCCAAAAAGTAATGAAAAGTAACTTACAAACCATTGAACAACTATCACGTCGCCTTGATGAATCTGTACAAGCAGTTGGTAATTTACAAAAAGTCAGCAGTGAGATTGGATCTATTTTGGACGTAATTAATAAAATTGCAGAACAAACCAACTTACTCGCCTTGAATGCCGCAATAGAAGCCGCTCGCGCTGGTGAGCAAGGTCGAGGCTTTGCCGTCGTTGCCGATGAAGTCCGAGTTCTTGCAAAACGTACCGCTGAATCAACCTCAGAAATCGAGGCTATGATTGCAAACCTTCAATCAAGCTCAAAAACAACCACAGTGGTTATCGAAAGCTGTGTTTCAGATATGCAGCAAAGTGTAAGCCAAACAAATGAGGCTAATACTGCAATGGTGATGATCCAAAATTTAATAGATGAAATAAGCCACATGAGCAACCACATTTCTCAAGCTGCAAATGAACAAAGTGCAACCACCACAGAAATTGCACGCAGTTTAGAGGACATCAGCCACATTGCAGAAGAGAACCAAACCGCAATGAATGATATTGCTAATGTCAGTTCTACATTGAATGAATTAGCACATCAACAAAGTGATATCGTGCATCAATTTAAGGTTTAATTCATGATTCAATACGCAATAACATAAAAATATTAGCAAATTCCTACAGAAGTACTGATTCATGTTCTACGCTATAAATAGATCGCTAACAATGATGTGTTTCTAACTAAAGGACTGAAATATGAAAAGATCATCTTTACTTGTTGCTGTTGCTCTAACTACTGTAGGCTTCTCCTCTTCTCTACTTGCAGAGGTGTACGTCGGTGGTAAATTAGGCTTAGGCCTTCTTGATGACGCCTGTTCCGCCTCTGGTCCCTGTGACGATGATGCATTTGGATACGGTGCATACGGTGGTTATCATTTCACTGAACGCTGGGGATTAGAGCTTGGATTCGATTCTATTGGCGAGTTTGAATCTAGTCATTCTTATAACGGGACAACAAAATATGTTGATAGCCGTCTTACCGCCCTTTCTCTAGCTCCTCGTTATACTTTTTCTGCTACTGATACCATCGATATATTCCTCAAAGCTGGTGCCGCTTACATGGATTATAGCAGTGCAAATGACACGGTATTTACAGCGGGTTTAGGCAGTGAACTCGCGCTTAGTGAAAGCCTAGCCTTACGTCTAGAATACCAATACTTTGACGATATTGATGATAGTTACATCTATGATTTATCATCACATTTCATCTCCCTGGGTTTGACCTATACCTTCGGTAGTGCTTCAAAAGCAGCAGCACCAGCAGCTGTAGTAGCGGAAGAAGTAATACAAGAACCAGAGCCAGAGAAGCAAATGGCAGAGCCTATTGAAGAGCCAATGGAAAATAAACCAATGGAGCCGGTCGTAAAACAAGACAAGGCTCAATCACATCAAAACCTATTTAAAAATAATGGTTCTGAGCTCGCACCAGAAAGTCATGCTGAACTTGATTCAATTGCCGCAATCCTAGTTGAACATCCACAAGCAAATGTGAACATTGTAGGTCATACCGACTCATCAGGATCAGAAGCTTACAACCAAAAAATATCAGAAGATAGAGCAAACGCAGTGTCTGACTACCTACAAGATAAAGGGGTAAAAGAAAGCCAAATCAATGCGTCAGGTGAAGGTGAATCTAATCCTATTGCCACCAATAAAACAGCAGAAGGACGAAGTGCTAATCGTCGTGTAGATATTGATATTCCTAACTTTGAGTATTAATACTTTTAAAAAATAGAATAAAAAAGGTGGATAAATTATCCACCTTTTTTTATTTAAACTAAAAATAATGATTACCGCGAAAACAACATATATGAATGTGCCGGTATAAAAAATCTAAGATTACCCTGCTGCGGTGCATAGTAAGAATTAGACCCTCTTTCTAACCAAACAACATCAGATCCAACACTCATATTTACTTCAATATTATGATCCGATTTATTTAACGCCACGATACCACTGTCTCCTCTTGCAAAAATCAAGTGATCATCACTGGCCTCAACCAGTCGTTGTTCTTGCCCATACATCTGGTTATGAAATGCCATTAGCGCAATCATACGAGCACTTTTCCACTCTTCCTTCCAACGTGGTTGATTGTGCTTATTTTTAATCCCACTGGTTTCAAGCTCTGAATACACTAATGGTATTCCGCCCTCTCGACCAAACAAATAAGCATAAGCGAGCCATTCATTCGATTCACTCATGACTAAATCTTTAAACACATCGTTATTTGGAATATCGTGAGTAATGGCAAACGTAATTGCGCGTAGTGGAGACAATGCCATGCCGTAGCAATAAGGATCAATTAATGACTTAAACGAGCCTTTATTTTCTAAGGTCTGATACAAAGAATTAAACAAGGGGAAATCATACGCTCCCAATGTCGTTCCTTGCAGATAAGGATTCAAAAACGTCTCATATTCTTCTTTTGTCGCACCACCGTCGGTAATTATCTCACCAAAGATATGCACATCTTGGGTAATTTCTTCATCCCACACTTTATTCAAGTGCTCAAGCGTCATGTGTTTTGCCGCATCGATACGGAATCCTTTCACACCAATCTGTTTCAACGCTTTTAAATAGGCTCTTTGCTGAGCCACAACATGGTCATTATCCGACAGTGTCGGTAAACCAGGATCATGCGGCCCACCTGAAATTCGACCGTTTTGCACTTCCCACTTATCGTTCCAGTTTTCAATACCGAACGCTTCTACAAAATCAGATTCAGAAAACAGTGGCTGAGATAAATCACCAAACAACGTTAATGACTCGTACTTTTTAGGTTCACGAGCGTAATCTTCTCTATCCCATTGATTAGGAAATTCTAAGTCCGCTCTAATATCTGATTCATTCGCCATGTGATTAAACACGACATCAACGTAAACCCAAATATTAAGTTCAGCTAAGCGTGACACCATACGAGTGAAATCAATGGTATCTCCCAATGGATTGTCGATAAGACGGTAATCTTGTGGTTGATATCGCTGCCACCATTGAGTACCAGATGGCAATCGAAGAGATTTCATCGCAGGAGATACTAAAACCGAGCGGTAACCCAAACTGGCAATCAATTCAGCTTGTTCAGCAACATCTTGATAAGTCCAATCAAAAGCATGAAGAATGATATTACTAACCGTTGGAACTTTTGTTGAGTGCCATTGTGTTTGCTGGCTCATTATTTTTATCCTTTCATAGGTAACACCATTCAATTATAAAAAGTCCTTATTTTGCTTCCCTCCTCCTTTATCCTATAAAATGAAGTAGGAGCAGTAGGGCGTAGATCACAAAACAAGTACTGCTTAACAACGATACCAGAAAGGATATCTGTTCATAACTTATTCTATAATAACAAATTATCTTCAATTGGAATAAAACGATCGGCTGCATCAATTAATGAATTTGCCGTTAAATTCTGAACACCATACACTTCAACTTCTTTGTTAAAACGTGACTGAATTCTCTTAACGAGTAACTCAAAATCACCATCACCAGACAAAATAACAACAATATCAGCCTGCTCAGCCAACTCTATTGCATCAAGAGTGATGCCAACATCCCAATCGCCTTTAGCGGAACCGTCACTACGTTGAATAAACGGTTTTAACTTTACATCAAATCCAATACCACGAAGAATATTATGAAACTGCTTTTGCTTATCATCACTACGAGCAATGGCATACGCGTTTGCACCAATGACCTTGCGACCATCAGTCACTTTTGCCCATAATGCATTATAGTCAAAATGACGTTGGTATACGTCACGCGTAGTGTAGTAGATGTTTTGCACATCAACGAGAATCGCAACTGTTTTCATATTTCACCTTCCTAGGAAATTATTCAATGAGTCTATATGAATCCCTTTAATTTAGGTATACTTCGCGCAAATTTTGTATTGGAAAGACGGTAAAATGACTAAAGGCTACTCTTGTATTGGATTGGTAAACCCAAAAACACCTGAAAATGTAGGCTCAGTAATGCGAGCGGCAGGTTGCTATGGCGTAAACTCGGTATTTTACACGGGAAGACGTTACGATATCGCCAAGAAATTTTGTACGGATACAAAAAGCCAGCATCTTAACGTTCCATTGATCGGCGTTGAAGATCTAAAAGACATCATTCCTTTAGATTGTGTTCCTGTTGCTGTCGATCTTATCGAAGGCGCAAAGCCGTTACCAGATTACAAGCACCCTCCTCGTGCGTTTTACATTTTTGGCCCAGAAGACGGAACATTGAAAAAAGAGATCACTGATTTCTGCCGTGAGACTATTTATGTCCCAACCAATGGCTGTATGAACTTAGCCGCAGCTGTGAACGTGATCATGTATGATCGCATGGCAAAAGGCGAAAACTTCTCAAACCATAAATAATCTACGTTAAGCTAGATAAATAAAGGAACTCGACATGTTTGATTTGTCACGTATTTCGGGTTTTGAAAACGCATCAATTACCCAAACCGATACCCTACAAACCTTGTGGGGCGGATATGGGGAGTTGGTGCGTTTGCATTTAACCCAAGCACCCACCTCTTCTATCATCATCAAACAAATCACCTTACCCAAGCCTAAAGTGCATCCTAGAGGTTGGAATACCGATTTATCACACCAACGTAAACTCGACTCCTATCAGGTTGAACTCAATTGGTATCAAGATTACGCCAATGCGGTTTCTACCCATTGTCCTGTGCCGCGCTGTTTATACGTAGAGCAGCGTGATAACGAGCTAATCTTAGTACTGGAAGATTTAGCGACCTGCGGTTTTCCAATCGTAAAAACAGACGCCTCTATAAGTGAAACCAAAGCCTGCTTAACGTGGCTTGCAAACTTTCACGCAGCACATCTTAATGTTGAACCTAATGGCTTATGGCAAACAGGTACTTATTGGCATTTAGACACGCGCCCTGATGAGCTTGAAGCCTTAACGGATTTACCATTAAAACATGCAGCAGTTAAGATTGATGAAACACTTAAAAACAGCCGCTATCAAACCTTGGTACATGGTGATGCTAAGTTAGCGAACTTCTGCTTCTCTGAAGATGGTAATCAGGCAGCTGCGGTTGATTTCCAATACATAGGAAAAGGCTGCGGGATGAAAGATGTGATCTTATTTATCAGCAGTGCGGTTTTGCCAGAAAACTGCGCAGAACTTGAGACTGAATTATTGGATCATTACTTTACGCAGCTTAACACCGCCCTATTATGTTTAGGCCACACAAAAGCAAGTAACGATATTGAGCAAGAGTGGCGACCATTGTTTTGCATTGCTTGGACTGATTTTCAACGTTTTGTAAAAGGCTGGAGCCCAGAGCATTGGAAGATTAATGGGTATACGGAAGAGCTTAAAGAAAGAGCGCTGAAGGGGTTGTAGGGAAAGGTCGCAAAGGAGCGACCTTTTTGTGTGTTTAGAAGGAGTTAACGTCTAACAGATTTTTGGGCACAAACAGTTTAAGATCACTTTAAAATCAGTGGCAATGCCCATTATATATTTTAAGGAAAGCAGGTAGCTTAGCTAATTACCTCACCTCGATTAACGATAACCTGCGTTATGTACAGTTAGCTGAATGTTAAAATGAGTTTGCCTTCAAACTTTTGTCCAAATTAACTAGTACTGATCGAGACTAAAATTATATTCATCAATATCGAAATCATCATAGTGATTTTCTCGAGTTAAAACTGATACAGAACAAAGGTAAATACCTGGCCCACCCTGTAACTCTCTTTCTAACCATTCATTATTATTGCGTTCGAATACGGTACATGTCCCATATAGCGATTTAATTTTTTGGGGGTGAGATAAAGAATGTACTGAAGGCCAAAATATAGATTCTGAAATCGGTTTATCTCCCATAAAAAAAGATGTTTGAAAATCATTATATCTGGCGCTAATTTCTTCATCAGTAAGCGGTATATACAACCCTCTCGATTCAAGATCAATTTGCCAATATCCTACCCTTGTAAGAGGATGAATAGTACCAAATAATGGCTGGCAGTTATGATATTTACTGTAAGAGCTAAGCTTTGTCACAAACTTTAAATCAGTCTTTAGCTTATCTCCCAAACTAAATCCAACATCTCCACGTAATATATTAAAATCCACATCATAGTGATTTGTTTTTTTCGCTAAAATAATCGTTATATCGATCCACTTATCTGAATCAATCTTAAGAGGAAACGACAACGCCCCAAGACCCAAAACCTCGGTATAATTAGTTATACAATCACCTAAATATTTACGTATATTACTTTCATTTATATCTTTACCAAACTCCCACTTAGGTAGCCAATCTGGCTTATTTTGAATAGATGATACATATACAGGCTCTATAGGAAAAGCAAGAGTTGAGATATATTCTGAATAGTCACGAGGCATATCAAATACGTTTTCAGCTATATTTAGAACATTGAGAAATGCTGACCGTCCTCGATGACTATTACGCGTAAAAAAGTTACCAGTATTTTTACGATCACTACTTAAGAAATAATCAATATTATCCCAACGAGGTTTTATTCGTTCACAACTGTTTATCCATTCTGAGTGATATAAAATCAAGAAAGGTATTCCAGTTTTTGCTTCTAGATTTTCTAATTCAGAATGGAAAGCTAGTGGTACTTCAGTTCCTTGCGCTTTCTGAAAGCCAAAATCATTTGCATAATCACTAAAATCAGGTATTGGCTCTTTTACATATTCACCATAGCCATCAATTTTCGACAGTATTACATCTAAAATCATATCTGAAAGTCTAGAACGAGCTTTTATATAAAAAGCTATATTTTCTTTTGCTTCATAGCCTTTCTGCTTTGCTAGCCAGAATACCACGAGTATTTCAACGACTTCTGATTCAAATGTTCTTTTTGCTAATTCGTTAAGCAATAGTTGCTCAATGTTAACTGTATGAGATTTATTACAAAGTAAATCAGATATTTTACTAGCAACTTGAAATTTAATTTTAGGAACAGGCCAAGAAAGTCGGCTAATTAATATTTTTACATTTTGTAAATCATAGGAATCCCCAACTACCCATGACCAACTAGGTTGTAATAAAGGCAGATTCGCAGTTTCTTTTTCAATTTCACCAATCATTGACAAGGCTAATGAATTAGCTTCATCCAGTCTATTCGATTCAGCTAAGAGGAATACCAATTCTTTATTCGGTATAATTAGATCCCCTAAGTCTTTGCTCCAAGAATCAATTTGAACGGTAGTTTTAAACAAAAACTCATTAACTCTGCTTGGGTAATGTTTAGCCACCTTTTTAAGTCTATCAAGTGAAGTATCTGAACTCTCATACCAAGAAGACCAACCTCGCATTTCGACTTGGGCCTTCACCAGCACGTTAAACGCTTTACGAGGTCCATATATTTTTCTACAACTTACAAATAAAAGATCTAGAAGGTATTTAGAATCCCCTAACTCTAGTTCTTTTTCCAAAAACATAGAATATAGATGATTTACTAATTCTGACTCTTCTCCTCTAATAAGCCAGAAGTTATACCACATTAAATAAAACTCTTTCGAAGGTCGACAAGTTAACAGAATGCCAAACTGGCTAGGAAGATAATCAGCAGGATTTAACTTAATTTCCCCCTTAGCTACATCTTCTTTTTTATTTTTGTCTATGGAAATATCAATACCAGTGCGGCTTAACTCATCAACTATATTTTGAGCAGATAAATCCCCATCACCTGCTCGACTCGATATTATTTTCAACTGGCTATCCGTTAAACCAGTAAAAGAAAGAGCTTTAGCGAAAATTGATGTAAGATCTGTGTACTGCAAAAAATATTCAAGAGAAGTATCTGCGTGATACCACTCTCCATCATTAACTTCTTGATTATATTTTGAAACTATTGCAGAAATATTGTATTTAGCACTAATCCTAGCAATGTCAGACACAGCAAACCGAGTATGGTCACCATCAGTAAACTCGCACACATTAAAGGCTAAAGGAGCTACCCGCTCTAATAAATTGACAGCCTTATCAAGATCTTTAGCCGCAATGTATTCTATAGCTTCTATAGTATCATTAATCGTCATGTCTTTATGATGTACATAGCCTAATACGTAATCCCATGACAGCTTAGTGTGCCATTTCATCGAATCATAATTAGCATGACGTAAAGCAATTGAAGCTAGTTCCACATTTCTATTTGTTCTTACATTCGTATCCTCTAATGTATGAGATTGGTGAGTAATATCTTTTTCAAGTAATAGATTTACAGCTTCATCAGTAAGTAAGTTATCTCCACTCTTATAGTACCAAAGTCTAAACCATTCAATGTCTAATACATCAATTTCGAATGCATTTTTCAATATGCCATAGTCAATCTTACTTCGACTGAACACTACAGCACAATTTGCTGCGATACGTATCCAATCTCGCTTAAATTTAATATCTTCTCGCCTTATGTTCCAATCACTTGAGGTGCTTTCTTCTAGAGCAGTACTCATGAAACATAAGTCATCAAAAGTTACCTCTCCGTGTTCTATCAAAATATCAGAGAACATATCAGCAAAAATACAAAGTTGTTTGTAATATTTAGACAAATCTATTCGTTCACGTTCTACGTTTACAGAAAGCCAGCAGAAGTCACCACAGGCATTCAATCGAACAAGTAAACTTTCATAAAACCACTCATCGTAAGAAACTTCAGGCGTTATGTTAAAACCCCCAACACTGTAGATTGTAGAGATTGGTAGTTGTTTAACTTTGCCTACTTCCTTATATAAGATTGATAGGTGACTATGTTTGAAATTATTAAATTCTTTCCAAGCTGTTAAATCTACCTCTTCCACAATACTTAACATGATCGCCGCAGTTTCAATTAAACATTTAGTGTTTTCATTGAGAACCTTACTATGTAACTTAATTAGCAATATTAAGTCACCCTTAATTTTTACAGCATTAATAAACTCATTTATATATTCGGTAGGCCATTTAAGTATGTATTTATTATTGCTTAACCATCCTCCATCAAAACACTCTGTTATCACAGATGCTTGAATAAGAAGTAAATCGTCGGAACGGCTATTGCTTTGCATTCTCGAACTATATATATCTAATTCACTACGGTGACGACTAAGGGCTAGTTCAGTAATTTTTTTAGCATTATATTCATCCCCTCGATACCAAAGGGTAATTGCTAAAATAGACAGTATCTTAGGTGAATACTCAGCTTTCATTGCTATTAGTTCATTTATCAAACACAAAGGAGCAGAAACTAAACTGCTTATCTTCAATTTTGATAAGTCTTCAATCTGAAAGTTTGGACCATTAATCAACCGCGTTTTTAAAGAACGATGGCTATAAGCTTCATCGAACTTAAACTCCATAAACGCATAATGCTCCGCGCATTCAAGTAACCTTAAAATACTACTGTCATCATAACCTTCAGATAATCGTTCAAGTGCCCACGTTCTAGTTATGCCTTCTCTAAGTGGTATTTCGTCACCTAAACGTCCTTTACATAGCCAAAGCCAGCATGCATTAATATGTTCTGGAGCACTATTTTCAAGCCAATGACATACTTTGGGCAAGAGCTTATTAACTCTAGCTTCATGTTCAGCAACGGTTTTAACAAATACAATTAAACTTTCATGAAAAGGTCTCAAGCCAGATAATGAATCATGAAGTAAATGTACAACGCTATCAACACTAGGGGGGTTGAGAGGGTTCTCTTCTAACAGATCAGAAAATGAATTTTGTGGCCAAAGAAACTTAAAATCACAGCATAAGTGTAAAATATCTTTTTGAGGAGCATTCAATGTACGCCAAATCGATTTGTAATAAGTTTCAATTTTACCGTCTTCACATGGAGGAAGCTGTTTTATTGCATATTTAGAAAGCCCCTTTCCTGACGAGATTAAGTATTCACACGAATATATAACATGCAGTGGATAACCATTTGTAATTGATGTGAGAGCTTCAGCAGATTCGTTTAAAACCTCACTTTTGATTGTCTCATGGGACGTTTGCTTAAGACGATTTGATTTTAATTGATACTCCAAGTAGCATTTTATTGCATTACCTGTCATTGCTGGTAACTCATCCCATTCATTTTTTGGGCATTCTCTAATCAATGAATCTGGCAGCATGGTTTCATTTACAGGTTGTGTACCTATAACTAAAACAACATTATCATGGATAGGAATTAACTGATTGAATAACTCATCAAGTGGTTTTTTATTTTTATTGTTATCTCGCCACACATGATCTAAACCATCAATAATAACGACAAAAGGAGTTTTATTTTTTTTGTTAAAATCGCCACATTCTTTTAACGCTAAATTTAAATTTTCCGATTTATATTTATTTAAATCTCCAACATCATATTTACTCATAATTTGAGTCATCAAATCTTCAGAAACTATCCTTGGACTTAGACGGTCATTAGTTCGATCGTCTAACGAAAGAAAATAGTGGTGTCTTACATATGGGATTTTACGCTCTTTTAATTCCTTACAGAAATAACTTAAATAAGTGCTTTTACCCTTACCAGGGGAACCTGTAAGTACATGTATATTAGATTCAAGTTGGATGATTTTTTGTAGAAAATGTTGGTGAAAATCTTCATCAGGTAACACATAGTGCTCAGGAATAATAAAACTTTGAGGTATTGGTTCTGGACGTTTCGTAGATATCACGCCCCTTATATCTTCGAGCGTAATCCAACCACCTTCAGTCGGCTGGTTTTTAAATTTAGACCAATCTCTAGATTTATTAATTAGGCGATGTACGCCAGCCTCATCGGTTAACTTTCTTAATGATTCTTCTATATCGATATTTAATGTTTTATAACTTAGGTCACTGTGATGCACGTCGAGAACAGAAAATAAGAGTCTAGCTCTTTCTTCACTACCAAGTTGCATTATAATTTCAGCTTGTGTTTTTATTGGTATTAGATCGTACATAATCTGATTATCATTTAACGCACACTCAACGTCCCTTTCTGGTATTTTGTTCGTGAGTAAAATAACGTTTTCTGTGTTTTCAATTGAAATATCATCAATTGCATCTGAAAATTTTTGAAGTAAAGTTCGTGACCTTTCCGTTTTTCCACTTTTTTTCAGTAACCACTCCCAAGAAAGCAGATTATTATCAGTATTTGGGGTGAATTTCACTTGTATATAATCACGCTTTAAATTTTGTCGCTCACAAACGATGTCATCAATACCTTGGGGAATGCTACCTTCAGAGTCATCAACCTCAAAACCAATGCGCTTGTATATAGTTGGAGAATTTAACCAACTAACTAACAACTTAACACCATGCAGTGTTTGATATTCATATCCTGTATAAGTTATTGCGCTTGATTTTACTTCGAACATGCCACTTCCTAAGATTTACTGAAATTAATAAAAACATTATACATTGATTAATAGTCTTTAATAATCAATGTGATGTCCATTCGATTATGTAAACATCTTTCATACATGAAAAAATTTGGTTAAATTGCAGCTTGATGAAATGAGCTATTGTTCATGCCTAAACACAAAAAAGGAAAAAATGAATTTGATCCTCCTGAAATTACTCCATCTTGGTAATAAATACGTATCATGAAAACAAAATGACTTCCTCCACTATTCCTATGATTCATTCAGAAAGTCATCTCCTAGTTTGACTTAACGTCAAACGCCCCAAAATAGGAGAATTTAAAGTTGCAATCACCAGTAGTTAGCAGATTATTTAGCAAGTTGATATTCACCAATGAGGCTCTCAAGTGGAATGTTCAACTTACAGTTTAAATTTCTAATCATGCTGAGTGAAAATTATCTCTTTCTTTTCAAGATTTCAGTAACTCGACTACGTTGGCCTAGTATTGGTGTTAAATCATCATCACTTAATCCAAACTGCTCCATTCTAAATTTAATTGCGTCTACTGGATCTGGGCTTCAATTTTATAATGAACGTTTTCGTATGTTTCAGCTAAAGTGGTTAAAATGTCTAATTCATTAAACTCAATATCTGGTAATGCATCAGGATCGCCGCTAGTAAGTTCGCTGATACGAGCCATCGCTGCTTTGTAATCATCTTTCGTTCTAATTGGCTTAATATTCATAATTTATTACCTCTGCACTGTTGTTGCATGTTTAGTGCTTGTGAACTCTATAAAAAAAAAAGCTCCCTAGCACAAAGTACCAGGGAGCTTTATTGTAAATCGAACTCGTAAACTAACTGCGAGCTAACGCAATTACTTAACTCGCTCAGTTGCTACCTTTGGTTTTTCAACTTCCGTCAATAACCCTTTAAACAGACTTACACTGCCCAGTAAAAGAATAATCGTAAACGGCATTGCTGCAATAATGGTGATTGATTGCAGCGCTTGAATTGATTGAGTACCACCAATCCACAACATAATCATAGCGATAGCACCAGAGATAACAGCCCAAACTACTTTCTGTTTAACAGGTACTTCTAATTTACCACCTGCTGTCATGCCATCAATAACGATAGAGCCTGAGTCCAACGTTGTCACAAAGAAAACGATAATCAGTGCTACCGCAATAAAGGATAGAATATCCCCAAACGGATAAGCATCTAGCATGTGGAACAAGCTTAGAGAGACATCGGTAATGCCTTGATCTGCACCTAACTTTCCAACTTTATCGATTACTTGTTGAATAGCTACGCCACCGAAGATTGACATCCAAGCCGTTGTTACCATCGTCGGAATAAGCATGACACAAAGTAGGAATTCACGAACGGTACGACCTTTAGATATACGAGCAACAAACATACCAAAGAAAGGAGCATACGCTACCCACCATGCCCAATAGAACACAGTCCACCCATGTAACCAAGTCGTATCATCACGGCCAGACGTTTGACTTAATGGAATAATGTTTTTCACATAGCCTGTTACCGCAGTAACTAGAGAATCTAATACGGTAGTGAAATTCAGAACAGCAATCAGACCAAGGAAGATAAAGGCAATAACCATATTTAGGTTACTAAGAAACTTAACGCCCCCATCCATACCACGTAGAACAGAGATAATAGCTAAACCCATTATCAATACAATAATGGCCTGTTGAAGATAGATGTTATTTTCCATTCCGAAAACATGGCTAATACCACTCGCCGCTTGCGAGCCGCCTAAACCAAGAGACGTTGCAAGACCAAACAAGGTCACTAATACGGTTAAGATATCAATCACATCGCCAATTTTACCCCACACGCGATCACCTAATAGTGGATAAAACACCGAGCGCATTGATAATGGCAGCCCTTTGTTGTAAACAAAATAAGCAAGGCAAAGTGCTGTCATGCCATAGATAGCCCACGCATGTAAGCCCCAGTGAAAGACTGTTGCACCCAGAGCTAATTCACGACCTGCTTCTGTGAAAGGTTCTACATTAAGCGGGGTTCCAAACCAGTTGGTAAAGAACGCGGTTGGCTCTGCAACACCCCAGAAAATAAGCCCAATACCCATACCGGCTGCAAATAGCATCGAGATCCATGAGGCTTTGGAATAATCAGGTTTTGCACCTTCACCACCTAAACGAATTTTACCCAAAGGTGAAAACGCGATAATAATGGCTAAAATTAATAATATGTTAGCTCCCCACATAAAGAGGAAGTCAAAATTTGATAATACAGCGCCTTTAAGGGAATCAATGGCGGCTTTTGCGTCTGTAGGAGGTAGTGCAAGAAGTGTGATAATGAAGAGAAGAGATAAGCCGACTGAGGCTACAAAAACGGTGTTGTGGACATCCATGCCCCACTTGCTAATGTTATCTTGACCGACTTCATAATCCGTCGATTCAATACTGTATTTTTTTGATTTAAAACTCATAAACGATAATGTTCACATATCCGGCTAAGCGAACAGCTAGACGAATATAAGGACAACTCCTTATCCAATTACTGTTTGATTGAGTAGCGGTACCATATAAATAAACATGATAAGAATCACCACTGTAGGTGATTAATTGCTCTTTTTCTCAATCCCAAGCGACGTATTGTAGCACAAATGAGGTCGTAATTGGTGATTAGAGCATCTTAGTGGACGGTGCTAAGGCTAGAATCATGGCTTCTGGTCAATTGGTATGACCAAATTATGGCATCAAAAAAGCGGCAAGTTAATGAATATCTATCTCACTCTAAATACCCAAACCTTATGCTAGCAGCACTCGACCTTGATACGCATTAAAAAACAACCACCATTGATTAGTAAATCTAATGCTTTTTATTACGCGTAAATACAAATAAACCACACGATTAATATTATATTCCAATATTTCAGCAACCTACTTAACCTATAAGACACTTAATTAAGCGATTAAATTAGATTTACCTAATGGTTAATTATTAAACTATTTA
>NZ_MAJS01000006.1:20144-426454 GCF_001690985.1 Aliivibrio sp. 1S175 | reverse complement strand
CGACGTGAATCACAGAGAGTAAATTACAAAACGAACAAATATCACGTTTTATTTTAATAAATTGGCTTTTAATGCGTACACAATAATAACAAACCAGGTGAAATAACCAATATGAATAATAAAACAAGTATATTAAACCAACCAAAGCCATTTAAGATGATATTTTTCATTGAACTATGGGAACGATTTGGTTACTACGGGCTTCAAGGGATACTCGCCGTCTACTTTGTAGATAAACTCGGTTTTAGCATGCAAGACTCTTTTGTTACCTTTGGTGCATTTGCCGCCTTAGTTTACGGTCTTGTTTCTGTCGGTGGCTACGTCGGAGATTACGTTCTCGGGACTAAACGCACCATGGTCTTTGGTGCTGTCGTTCTTGCTCTCGGCTATTTTTTAATGGGATTTTCGATTTTAAATCCTAACTTTATCTATTTGGCGCTTGGTGCTATCGCGGTTGGTAATGGCTTATTCAAAGCAAACCCATCAAGCCTATTAGCTAAGTGTTATGAAAAAGGAGATTCCCGTTTAGATGGCGCATTTACCCTTTATTATATGTCAATCAACATTGGTTCTTTGGTTTCGCTTTCTCTGAGTCCTGTCATTGCTAACAAATATGGTTATGAATACGCTTTTCTTATTTGCGGTCTAGGCTTAATTGCGAGTTTATTTAGCTATTTTTCTCTTCGTAGCACAGTGCAAGGGATAGGTTCAGAACCTGATTCTCAACCACTAAATAAAACCAAAGCCTTAATTGTGTTGATCGGCACTATTGCCTCTACCTTAGTTTGTGCATGGTTACTGCAAAATATTATGATGGCTAACTTGGCTCTTGGTGCAATTGGTGTTGGTGTGGTTGGCTTCTTCTTAAAAGAAACCTTTAAAGAAACAGGTGAGCAACGTAACAAAATGATCGTGGCTTTCATTCTTATGCTACAAGCGATTATTTTCTACGTGTTATACGCGCAAATGCCAACCTCATTAAACTTCTTTGCGATTAATAACGTCCACACTGAACTGTTCGGTATGGATATTAACCCGGTGAGTTTACAAGCGTTAAATCCATTCTGGGTCGTATTCTGTAGCCCTATCTTGGCTTACTTATACACTTACTACGGCAACAAAAATAAAGACTTATCTATGCCAGGGAAATTTACGGTTGGTATGTTTATGTCTGCCTTTGGTTTCTTATCAGTTGCAGCTGCGGGTAATTGGTTTGCTGACCAAGCGGGTATGGTTTCTGTTTGGTGGATGGTTCTGGTTTACTTATTCCAAAGTTTGGGTGAGCTGATGATCAGTGGCCTTGGTCTTGCAATGGTGGCAAGTTTAGTTCCACAGCGTTTAATGGGCTTTACTATGGGTGCATGGTTCTTGACTCAAGCGGCTTCATTCATCATTGGTGGTTATATTGCTACATTCAGTGCGACTCCTGAGCATCTTACTGATCCTCTAGATACCCTACCTGTCTATACTGAGCTGTTCCAAAATATCGGTTTTGTGACTCTAGCGGTTGCTATCGTAATGGCGATTACAGCACCAAAACTGAATCGTATGATGACAAGTTCACAGCCAGAAGAAATTGAATTCGTTGAGCAGCACTAATCAATATTAAACCAATGACTTAATAGACAAGTTATTTCATAGAAAAAAGCAGAATGAAGCGTGATGCTCATTCTGCTTTTTATTACTGATTCCTATTTACTGTAATTTGATTATTACTAATAAATATTTAAATTACTTAAACGGATCCACCTTCATATTACTTAACGTAAAGGCATACACATCGGCCATTAAATCCATCGATTTTGAAATTGGCATACCGGCACCATGACCTGCGTTTATATCAATACGAATTAACACAGGGTTATCACCTGATTGCTTGGCTTGTAGCTCGGCAATGAACTTATAAGAGTGCGAAGGAACAACGCGGTCATCATGATCAGCGGTGGTCACTAATGTTGCTGGGTATTCAACCCCCTCTTTCACGTTATGCACTGGCGAGTAGTTTAGTAAATACTCAAACATCTCTTCACTTTGTGCTGATGTACCAAAATCATACGCCCAGCCCTCACCAGAAGTAAACGTGTGGTAACGAAGCATATCTAATACGCCTACCGCAGGTAATGCGACTTTAAATAGCTCAGGTCGTTGTGTCATGCACGCGCCAACCAATAAACCACCGTTTGAGCCACCACGAAGTGCCAAATGTTCTGAATCCGTGTAACCAGAGTCAATCAACTGTTCTGCGGCTGCAATAAAGTCATCAAACACATTCTGTTTTTTCTGTTGTGTTCCGGCATTGTGCCACGCTTTACCATACTCACCACCCCCACGAATATTAGGAACTGCATACACACCACCTAACTCTAACCAACTTGCCATTACGCCACTAAAGCTTGGTGTTAGGCTGACATTAAAGCCACCGTAACCATAAAGAATTGTTGGATTTTTACCATCTAAGACTGTCCCTTTTTTATGCGAGATAATCATAGGAATTCGAGTGCCATCTTTTGATGTGTAGAACACTTGAGTTGACTCAAATTTCTCACTCTCAAACGGCGATGCAGAAGCCAAGTACAACTCAGTACAACCTGTCTTAGCATCACATTGATAAATCGTAGGTGGTGTTACATAGTTGGTAAAGGTAAAGAACAAATCGGTTTGCTCTCGTTTACCTGAAAAGCCTGTAACTTGCCCTTCACCCGGTAAGTCAATCTCTCTTAGTAAATTGCCTGAGAAGTCATATTGCTTCACTTGGCTTAACACATCAACCATATAGCTTGCGAACAAGGTTCCCCCACCAACGCTGATCTCAAGTGGCTGTGGTTGCTCTGGAATTACATCTAGCCAATCACACGTTACGGCATTATAAGAAACGATCTTACCGTTTGGCGCATTGAGATTGGTGTACATTAATAGACGAGTATCTTCATTTTCAATGACGTAGGTATCTGAATCTGTATGATCTAATACGGTGATTCGAGTTGGGTTCTCACAACTTAAACGCTCAATATAAAGCTTATTACCAGAGGTCGAGGTCGCGGCTGAGATCACCAAATACGCATCATCCTCGGTTGTATAACCACTGACATAACGGTGCTTCTCTTCTTCAGTCGCACCAAACACCAAAATATCGTCTGCTTGCGGTTTACCTATTTCATGAAAATAGAGTTTATGCTGCTCTGTTCTTGCCGATAACTCACTGCCCGTTGGCTTGTCATAACTTGAATAATAGAATCCTTTTGAACCTAACCATGAAATATCAGTAAATTTGGCATCGACAATCGGCGTTTCAATTTGCTCTTTAGTTTCTGTCTTTAATACGAAGATTTTGCGCCAATCACTGCCTGCTTCTGAAATTGAATAAGCCACTAAAGAGGTATCTTTAGAAAAGCTGACAGCACCTAAAGAGGTCGTTCCCTCTTCACTAAAGGTATTTGGGTCAAGAAAAACTTCAAACTCTCCATCTTCTTTTGAACGATACAATACGCTTTGGTTTTGTAAACCGTCATTTTGATAGAAGTAGGTGTAATCACCACGCTTGAATGGCTGTGAGGTTTTTTGGTAATCCTGACCTTTTGCGATTAAAGCTCGAATATCATCACGAAAATCAATATGAGAAAGGCAGTCGAATGTGACTTCATTTTGCTTATTTACCCACGCTTCCGTTTCTTCGCTTCTGTCGTCTTCTAGCCAGCGATATGGGTCAGCGATGGTCTGCTTGAAATACGTATCTGAGGTTGAGCCTTGTTTGGTCATTGGATAAGTCATGAGCATCCCTATATTAATAATTTTATTTGCAGGTATTCACTAGAATACGCTCATTAAAAATAAGAATGCAATGATTTGATTAAGATAGGTTATTTATTGGTACGAGCAGCGTTACATTCTTAATACAACTAATGAAACATAACTTCCGCTTCATTCTCATGGTCGTGAAATATCCCCTCATCTGAATGAGAATGTATTAAGGTTTTAGAGGCCAATTCACCCGCAAAAATCTGATAAATATTGATGTGTTTTAATGAATTGTTTTTAGTCTGCTCTATCGCAACAAGCATACCGTTTTCATCATGTATATGTGGCACCGTCATATCAACATCACCACCGCAAGCTATCGCGTTAAATGACAATAGATTCATCCCAACGATTAGCATCGATTTTATAAATACTGTCTTTTTCATCTATCTTTTCCTCATAATAAACATGCCAACCCTATTAAATAGAGATGGCATGTTTAGCGTTATTCAATCATAGGTCGTGTAATTAACGAAGTGTGATTTTTGGAGATTCCGCAGGTTTATCAAATAAGCTGAAGAATTCTGGCACTGCTTTAGCATCACCATCAATTTGGATATAGCCTTGCTTAACCCCTTCAACAAAATCAACTTTACCGACTAACAAGCCTAAGAAAACAGGTTTCGTTAACTTGACCGTTGCTTTTGGCTCACCCTCATAGTCTTTGTGGAATTGAGCAACACTACGACGAATTTCTAAAGCATGTGTTTCTTTAGAATCACCAAACTCAAACGCAACAGTGAAGTGCTTATCTTGGCTACGTTCAGCATTCAAGCTAAAGCGCATTGCACTAACTAATTGTGATGGTTCAAATTCTGCCATCAAATCTGGTGCTTGTAGGTTGATTTTCTTAGAGTAATCAATGGTTCCGTCCAACTCTTGCGCTGATGTTAAGTACCAGTTACGCCAATTATTATTGGTTTCACGGTAACCAAGTTCACGTAATGCTCTTGCTTTCAATTCACGCGGTTCCATATCACTTAATTCAATACGGATCGCATGAGTGGCCAGTTCAGCACACCATTGGAAATCACCAGAATCACACGCATCGATTGCAAAACCCATCATTTTCTCTTTACCACCAACCATTTCAACATAACGCTTTGAGGCTTCGACAGAATAAGTTGGGTTTAACGTTGTTGGGTCGCCATCAAACCACCCCATTTCGCCGACAAAGATTTGTTTTGAAGCGTGACGAATTGAACCATAAAAATCACCTAACCAAGGGTGGTTAACAAGGTGTGCAGGCAGTTTGATTTGGCGGATCAAATCTTCTTGAGTTGCCCCATCATTAATCGCTTTAATTGATTGGTCGTACGTAAATTGAATCGCATCGCGGTATGACGTTAATGTGTCATCCACATATTTTTCACCATTTACAGGTCGGCCGTGCGATAGCATCATAACGTCCGCGTTGTATTCACGCAGCATGTCCACACCTGGGAACCAGATACTTGGGTCACGATATTGTGTTCCACGAATAGTGTGAAGGTTAGGGAAACTTTCACCTTGAATTACTTCAGAACCAAACAGCAGATCAAACTCTGGGAAGTAAGCGGTAATTTCATCAGACGCTTCAGAAGGAACATGACGAAATTCAACCTTCACACCTTCAATCTCCATATCTAGTGTGCCAAATTTACCTTCAACTAATGTATTTGGCTTAATAAGACTGTGTTGACGTATTTCAAAATCAGGCCCTAAACCACCATTAATACGGCCATCTTCTTCAACATTAAGTAACGTCCCCAATGAATAATCAACACGGAAACCAAGAGCTGGGCCCGTTCCTCCCATTGACCCTTTCACTACATTCGTCATAAAAGTGTCGTGCGCAATGATTTTTGCATCCTCAACGTTTTTAATACCACGAACACCAGCGTAATGGTCAGGGTGCCAATGTGAATACATCACAGCAGCAACAGGCTTGTCATTACCAGTAACTTTACGGAAATCTGCCATTACCGACTGCATTTTGTCTACTGACTCAACAGGATCAAGGATCAACAAGCCATTATCACCATCAACAATCATTGGTGATGTTAAACCGTAACCATAAACTTGGAAAAATTTATCTTTATAAACAAAAATACCTTTATCCATTTTCTTTGAATGGGCGGTTAATTGCGGATGTACTTTGTCTGATTTCGCATCAAAGGCATCATTGCCACCAGTACGAATAAATTTCATGTCTTTCGTATCGCCATGCCAAAAATGCGTAGCCCCTGAATTCTCACCTAAATAGTAGTCGTGGGACAATGTTGGGATATCAACATTAACACCATCAAAGCGATGGTTATGGTCTTCACCAGCAGCAGCAATTCCAGAAAAAGAAGTCGCAAGAAGTACAGATAACGTAATGATAGATTTATTCATAATAGCCTCGTTCATATAGTCAATATTTAATGATGCTATCGTACATAAAAAATACAAAAGTAGGCTAATACATGATATAAGTTAAGTTATATCACTTTAAATAAATCATCTAATGAGAAGATATGAAGCATTCAGATTACAGTTTAATTCCTACGTTTGTGGCCATTGTTGAAGAGAAAAGCTACACCAAAGCCGCAAAACGCTTAGGTATTAGTCAGTCAGCAGTAAGTCAAGGTGTGATCAGATTAAAAGAGATCTTCAAAGACCCCCTTTTTATTCGAGGCAGTCGAGGGGTTGAACCCACTCAGTTTGCATTAGATATTTACCCAACCTTAGCCAGTTCGGTCGAAAATATCGCTTATATGATGCCGGAATTTAAAAAATTCAATCCATTAAAATGCGATAAAGAATTTATCGTCTCTTCTCTTAGCGTATTGGGTTATACCATATTGCCTGAGTTATCAGCACTCATGAGTAAAGAAGCTCCGTTAGCCAGTGTCAAAATTGAACCGTTATATAATCAAGACCACGTCAATACACTACGTTCGCAGCAATGCGATTTACTGATAGAAGCTTATTCAAACCAACATTCATTACTTAGATCTAAAGTCATAATGGAAGACACGTTAAGTGTTATGTGCCGAAAAGATCACCCAAGATTAACCGGTACCACCATTTCACCAGAAGCCTTTTTGCATGAAAGCCACGTCACTCATTCACAATTAGATAAGAAAGGCGGTTATTTACAAGGGCGAGGATTAAAAGACGAAGGTATTCTTGGTAAGCGACGAGTAGCATGGCAAGCGAGTAGTATTATGGAAATGTTGCCTATCATTGAACGTTGTGACTACCTTGCGCTATTGCCACAAAAACTCGTAGACCGGTATCTTCATGTACACCAACTTAAACAGCTCGACGCTGATTTCTTACAAGAGCCAATAAAAGTAGCCATTTATTGGCATTCATCACGTACGAACGACCCAACTCATCAATGGTTCAGAGAGCTATTTAGCAAAGCCGCTAAAAAATACCAAGATGAATCATCTGCTGTGTCATCACTGACCTAACGATGCTTCTCTTCTTCTTGAGATCCTAAAATGATTTCATCTTGATGATTTAGGTTTTAATCACTTTAGTGAAATTTATTAAATAACTGATTTTAATCATTAAAATTATGATACCTACGTCACGCTTTTTATAAAATAAAGAAATAAGTTTGTCGACAGATTGATGAATTAGCACTATTTTAACTCGAATCCATATCAATCGTGATTTGGATAATTTTCGAGCGCTATATTACTCACAAAAAACCGTCCGCCTACACTATTTATACTCTATTAATTTTAAGTTAAACCTGTCTGAACCCCTCAGTACGGGGAGTTGTTAGTGCGCGTACTTAATCATTGACTCTGTTTTTATTACGGACAATAAAAATGAAAAAACACTTCGAGCTTATCGATAAACCCACTTTTTTCGGCGCAATATTATTGCTTTGTGCTGTTGTAATTCCTTTACTGATATTTCCAGAAGAAGGGGCTGCGTGGATTGCCGTTGCTAAAACATTTATGACCGACAAGCTAGGCTTTGCTTATTTAGGCCTTGGTTTAGCAGCATTTTTCTTCATGATCTATATCGTTTTTTCTGATATCGGCCAGATCAAACTGGGTGACCCAGATGAAAAGCCTGAATTTGCATTATCGTCTTGGGCGGCAATGTTATTTTGTGGTGGCATCGGTGCCAGTATTTTGTACTGGGGTACCATTGAATGGGCATACTACTACCAAAACCCACCGTTTCAACTAGAAGCAGGCAGTGAAGAAGCTATCCGTTGGGCTGCGACTTATGGCCTGTTCCACTGGGGTCCAATTGCTTGGTGTATCTATATGATCCCTGCAATTCCAATCGCTTATTTCTTCTATGTCCGTAAACAACCTGTCCTAAAAGTCTCTGCTGCACTTATGCCTGTTATTGGTGAAGCAAACAGTTTTGGTAAGTTAGGTAAAGTCATTGATGTACTGTTTATCTTTGGTTTATTAGGCGGCGCGGCTACGACCTTAGGGTTAGCAGCACCACTGATTAACGAAGGTATTAGCTACTTATTTGGTATTCCTGCAACCACTGGCAGCCAAATTTTAGTATTGATGGTATGTACCGCGATTTTTGCTTACTCATCGTACATGGGCATGGACAAAGGCATTAAGATTTTAAGTAACATTAACTTCTGGGGTGCGTTAGGTTTATTGCTGTTTGTATTGGTTTGTGGTCCAACAATCTTTATGTTGGAAACGGGTCTAGATTCAATCGGTCGTATGCTGTCTAACTTCTTTGTGATGGCGACGTGGGCTGAACCTTTTGGTGGTATGGGTCCTTTTGAAGATACTCACTTCCCACAAGATTGGACTATTTTCTACTGGGCATGGTGGCTAGTATTTGCACCAAGTATGGGCCTGTTCGTTGCTCGTATTTCACGCGGTAGAACAATTAAGCAAATGGTATCTGGAGCGGTGTTCTTCGGCTCTCTAGGTTGTTCAATGTACTTCATCATTCTAGGTAACTACGGTTTATCACTGCAGCTATCAGGTGAGTTAGATGTGGTAAGTATTCTTAATGTAGAAGGCCCTACTCGCGCTATCTTCTCTATTTTAGAAACACTGCCATTTAGTACCTTCGTTATTGCTGTATTTACCTTGTTGTGTGTAATTTTCACCGCGACAACGTTTGACTCTATCTCTTATATTTTAGCGTCAGTAGTTCAAACTAACGTGACTGAAGATCCAATGCGTTGGAACCGTCTGTTCTGGGCTTTCACTTTATCATTTATGCCATCGGCGTTGATGTTTATGGGCGGCTTGGCAACATTACAAACAGCGGCAATTGTTGGTGGTTTACCACTATTGGTTATCGCAGTTATGCTAATGATCTCTGGTGTAAAAGCAGCAATGCTAGACTTATCACACCAAGATGATTACGTGGATCCTGTGATCAACATTTCTGACTTACCAGATGTTGATCCTTGGAGCAAAGAAGGCCAAGCATTGGCTCGTTTTGAACAACTACGTGATAACGCAATTGAAGCAGCCGATCTTGAGCGTGAAGCGAACGATGCTATTTGGATGCTGAAAAAACAATTACGTAAAGAAGCATTAGCACGTGGTGAATCAAGCGTTGATTTAGGCGATGCACCTGATGAAATCATTGAAAAGTTACGCCAATTAACGGATGACTCGATGTCAGCTAAAGAAGCGAAACTAGCGGCATCTGAGCTTGCTCAAGAAGCGCGTGTTTCCTTTGATACATTAATGCGTCAAAAGGCCGAAGACGAAGCTTTACAAGCAAATGAAGATGTTAAATCGGCGATTAAAACAAGATTGAACTCGCCAAGCTAATCTAGCTTTGTGGTTAATGTCTGTAGCTAATATGCAGGCATTAACCCTTTTTCTCTTCTTCTAACCTTTCATTAAATAACAAATCGCTATCTCATTCCCAACACAATCGCTGCCACACCCGATACTGAACACATCACCAAAGATATCTTTCTGATCGTCTCTTTATCTATTTTATCCACCACTTTCATAGCGACTAGATAACCGATAACCGAAGCCGGAAGTAATGGCAATGTAAGATATAAATGATTCAAGCTCATGTACCCAGCAGGCACTTGAACCGCTAATGAGATAACACTACTCACCACAAAGAAAGCCGATAAGTTAGCTCGAATAAGATTTGCTTCTTGATGCTGTAATAACAACGCCATTGGCGGGCCACCAATACCTGAACTGGTCCCGAATAGGCCAGAGAAGAAACCCGCAATCGTCATTCTTGAGTTATTTGGTTCGATACGAAATGGAAGTAAGCTAATCGCAACAGCAAGTAATACAACCACGCCAATCCAAAGAGACAACAGTTTTGCATCTACGTAATAAAGCAGTAAACCACCAAATACAGAACCGGGAATTCGACCTAAAAATGCATAGCCTAAGCCGCGAAAAGAGACATTCGCTTTGTATTTATAGGCATTAATGATAGATAGGAATAAGCCAACAATCACGATGGGTGCAGGCACATAGCTTGGAGAGATTAAAAATAATAGTGGAGCAGTCACAATGGCTAAGCCAAAACCAATGGCGCTTTGCACAAATGAGCCAATAAAAATCAGGATCATTGCAAAGAGTAAACCAAGATCCATCAATGGTAGTTCCATAAAAAATGCCTTCTGATTATTAATATAAAACAGAAGGCATTATGAACTAGATTTTAGAAAGGAAATAGCAGTATTACACTCTATTTCCCTTTCATTATTATTCAACCGATTGCAGAGTTTCCCACGTCACTTCACAGTCGCCTTTCGCTGCTGAAATAAACGCAGAGTCACCAGTGATCATCACTGACATTTCCATCGTTCTTTCTAACAATGCCGAAAATGAATGGATTTGAACAGAATCAAAACGAACCACATCAACAGGGTATTGTTTGAATTTGCTTTGGTTTTGCTTCCACCACACTTCAGATTTTGAATTAAAGCTGTATACCTTAGTGACTTTAGACTGACGTGATGCTTTTTTCATGCGCTCAGGATCAGGCTCACCCGCATCAATCCAAAGAGAGATCGTATCATCGTATTCACGAACCCAAATATCAGGCTCATCAATCGCAGACAATCCTTTCGTAAACGTTAGACGCTCTTCAGCATTCAAACAAAATGCCAATACACGAGCCATCATACGCTCTTCACTTTCTGATGGATGCTGAGCGATAGTCAAGCTTACTGAATCATAATGATCACGATTCAGATCTGTTAACGCGACACGAAATTTGTAGATGGTTGGTTTGATAGCCACTGGCTTTCCTAACTATTTGAGAATTGAGGGCATTGTACGCGATTCTTGTTGCTTAGCTAGGCATAAAAAAAGGCCTCACAGTGGTACCTGCGAGGCCTTAGTGTACTTATAGGGGAAAGTACTTATTAATTCTGTATTTATCTAATACTAAATTTAGCTCAAATCTACGTTTTTAGTACCAAAGAACCAAGTTGCAACAAAACCAACCGCATAAGAAATCACAAGACCCGCGGCAAACACCATCATACCTGCGAAAATACCAGCACTTGACGTCATTAATGGTAACGCAACAATACCTGATGGCCCAAAGACCGTATTCAAACCAACAGGTAATCCCATATACGACACTAATCCAATAAAGAAGCCACCTGCTGAACCACCGATACACGCCGTAATAAACGGTTTTACTCGTGGCAAGGTTACCCCGTAAATCAGTGGCTCACCTATTCCTAAAAATCCTGGAATAATAGCGCCTTTAACTTGAGTTCGAAGTAAAGCGTCTTTTCCTGCTTTAGCGTACAAAGCTAATGATGCTCCGACTTGCCCTGCTCCAGCCATTGCTAGAATTGGGAATAATGAGTTGAAACCTTGCGCATCCATCAGAGCAAAATAAACCGGAACGAAACCTTGGTGAATACCAAACATCACTGAGATTAAAAACAGCCCAGCTAAGATGGCACTACCAAACGGATTGCCATTTAAGTTGATAAACAACCATGACATCCCTTGGAATAACACACCGCCCAGTGGCATGATGACCACAAAGGTAACCGCTCCCATGATAAGCAGCGTAACCACTGAGGTTAAAATCATATCTAAGTTGTCTGGCATGTATTGACGTACTTTTTTCTCGACAGCCGCACCAACAATCGCAGCAATCAATACCCCAATAATATTACCTCTAGGATCGATACCGTGACCAAAAAAGTCTGTCATTCCAGAATAAATACCAGTGGTTGCTTCTGGGTTATAACCCAATACAAACAATGAGGCTAAAATCGCACCGTTTACACCTGATCCACCAAAAGCTTGCTGCGCGTTGTAACCAATCAAGATACTTAAAAAGCTAAACAACCCTTTACTGAATACCTTCATATAGAGGATTAAATCAACCAAATTGGCATTTGGTGACTCATTACCCATCACATAAACTTGGTCTAGCAGCGTAGCAAAACCTAATAACAGACCAGCGGCAATAAAACCCGGAATTAACGGAGTAAAAATGGTCGCGAACTTACTTAAAAATCGCTGTGTCGCACTGGTTTGTTTCTTTTTTAATTTCTGCTTATGCTCAGACGCTACGTCTTTCAAATCTTTCACTTCTGACGTATTTGAACTGTCGCTACTCTCTTCTCCCTCCATCATTTCATTCATCATTTCAGCGGCGGTTTGTGCCTTTCCTGGACCTAAAACGATTTGAAATTGATCATCACTTTCAACCAAACCCATCACGCCGGCAATACGTTTAATCGTATCTCGATTCGCTAAACTGTCATCATGCAAGGTAAGACGTAAACGCGTCATGCAGTTACCACATTTGATGACATTATTTTTGCCACCAATTGCAGTTAAAATCTCTTGTACCATTGATGTTGTTATCTTGGCCATGCCATTTTCCTTTCTCAATTTAGAGGCTATTGCAGACCATAACAATCTGCACAGTCAGGTTAGCTATCAGCGAGAGCGTCGCGAATAAATCCATTATGTTGCGCTAGTTTTTCCGTCGCACTTTTCGCATCAAGTCCAGACAACACCATAAGAATTGCCGTTTTGCAGTGATTATTACATTGAGATAAAGCGGTAGAAGCCTCTTCTTCTGAACAACCTGTCGCCTCTATTACGATGTTCTTTTGGCGCTGCACTAATTTTGCGTTGGTTGCTTCGACATCAACCATCAAGTTACCAAAGACTTTACCAGTGCGGATCATCGCGCCTGTTGTTAGCATATTAAGTACTAATTTTTGAGCGGTTCCGGCTTTCATACGAGAAGAGCCCGTTACGATTTCAGGGCCAACAACTGGTGTCATGTTAATGTCTGCCAGTTCTGTCATTGGGCTATTTGGGTTACAACTCAGCGTTGCTACGGTTGCGCCGACTGATTTTGCGTATGCCATCGCACCAAGAACATAAGGAGTGCGGCCACTCGCAGCAATACCCACTAATACGTCTTTCTCGTTCAATCCCAAATCTTGCAGATCTGACGCGCCTAATTCACGATTGTCTTCTGCATTTTCAACGGCTTTTAAAATCGCTTTATGACCACCAGCAATTAAACCCACAACCAGGTCAGGATTAGAACCATAGGTTGGAGGGCATTCACTTGCATCCAAAATACCTAAGCGGCCAGATGTGCCTGCACCGGTATAAATTAAACGTCCACCACATTGAAATGCCACTGCAATGGCATCTACCACTTCTGCGATTTGAGGCAAAATAACTTCAACGGCTAACGCCACTTTCTGGTCTTCTTTATTAATAACCGTCAACATATCTACGGTTGATAACACATCAATTTGCTCACTTGCTTGATTACGGCTTTCAGTTACCAATGTGGTTAGATCAATTTTCATAATGGCGTTCTCTTCAAAGATAAATTCTCAATTTCAATGGTTGCCATCATAAAGAATAAAAAATTCCATTTAGTGACCAAAATCACAACAAAAGTTATTCTAAGCTTCCAAAATAGGTGGAATAAACAAAATTAACAATAAGATAACCCCACACAAACATGCACATAAATAACTTTAAATTCAATATATTAGATTAAGTAAAACCACAAAGAATAATCAAAATATATTTGGAATAATTAATTCAAGAAAGATAGGTACTATGAGTATTTTAGAAAAGATACAAAACCAAAGAAGCCATTTATCAACCAATGGTATTAAAATTTTAGACTTTATCATTGAGCAACCATCAGAAATTAGCGCCTATTCAAGCCAAGCGCTTGCCACTAAAATCGGTGTATCTCAATCAAGCATTGTCAAATTCACTCAGAAACTTGGCTTCAAAGGATTTACCGCTTTTAAATTAGCTATCATTGAAGATGCAGGACGAAAACAAGCAATACTAGAACCAGATCGCCCCATTCATAACAAGATAAATAGTGACGACTCTGCCCTAACGATTGCGCAAAAATTAGTGCAAGAAAAAAACCACGCACTTATTGCGACAACCAACGCCATTGATTTTTCAGAATTTGAAGTCATTACCACCCTACTTAACCAAGCACAACGTATTCAAATAGTAGGCATTGGGGGGTCAGCATTAACGGCTAAAGATCTGGCCTTTAAGTTATTAAAGATAGGAATGACCGCTCTGACTGAACAAGATAGTCATGTTCAAATTGCAACAGCGAACGCCTTAACCAAAAATGATATTCAAATTGTTATCTCATATTCTGGTAGTCGAAAAGACATTTTAATGGCAGCACAAACCGCACGAGATAAAGGGGCAACCGTGATTGCATTAACCAGTACAAAAAAGAGCCCTTTACGTAAACTCGCTAATTTTTGTATTGATACGATAGCAGATGAAAGACAATTCCGCAGTTCATCAATATCTTCAAGAACCGCTCAGAATGTAATTACCGATTTATTGTTTATGACGTTACTGCAAATAAAAAGCGACACTGCAAAACTATTGATTGATGAAATCTCATCGACAATGAATAGAATTTAATACCTTCATATTAGCTAAGAGATGATTGTTACAACCATAAAAGGCACAAAAATCAATGAGACCGTAATAGCGTTTATAACCTTTTTTCATGAAATTTATTGCTAATATTCATAATAGCTTCGTAACCAGTCTATAGTTATATCTGAGATTGACTAATATGGCTTTACTCTTAGCCTTGAATATAAAACATTTAGGTAAATAATAATATGAATAAGAAAAGAATCTGTACCCTAGCAGTCTTGTCTGGCCTATCATTTTCAGCGATGGCTTTAGATTGCGATCCAAATCTGCTCCCTTCATGGGAAGATGGCACAAGCAAAACGGCGATTGTGAACTACGTAGAACAATCAACCAACAGCTCAAAAAAGACATTTATTCCACAGCAAGATCGTATCGCCGTTTTTGATAATGATGGGACATTATGGTCGGAAAAACCGTATTACTTCCAGTTAGCTTTCGCGCTAGACCAAGTGAAGAATATGGCGAAAGAACATCCAGAATGGAAAACACAAGAACCATTTAAATCTATTTTGAATAACGATATTAAAGGAGTGCTTGCTGGAGGAGAGAAATCACTACTAAAGCTTATCATTGCGACTCATAGTGGCATGACTGTGGAAGAGTACCAAGAAACCGTTACTCAATGGTTAGCAGTAGCAAAAGATCCGCACTTCAAAAAAGCATACACAGAACTAACGTATAAACCGATGCGAGAAATGATAACTTACCTACAAGATCATGATTTTAAAACTTACATCGTCTCTGGCGGTGGTGTTGACTTCATGCGTGCGTGGGCACCAGAAGTCTATGGTATTCCTGAAGAGCAAATCATCGGCAGCGCACTTAAATACAAGTATGATTATAACAATGGTAACCCAACGGTGACTAAGCAACCTCAATTACTAACCAATGATGATAAAGCAGGAAAAGTAGAAAACATTCAACACATCATTGGGAAAAAACCGGTATTAGCCATTGGTAACTCAGATGGCGATCAGGCGATGATGCAATGGGCAACTAGCCAACCAAACTCAATGGCAATGATTGTTCATCACACCGATAAAAAACGTGAGTGGGAATATGACCGCAAGTCGAGCATTGGCCATTTAGATAAAGCGATGGATGAAGCTAACCAACGTGATAACTGGTATCTTATCGATATAAAAAATGAGTGGTGCACCGTTTATTAGCATCAAATTCAATGTGTCCCTTTCTGTCTGAAGGGGGCCAACTGGTTATGAATAAATAAGGCATGAACGATGAATAATATACTCATCGTTCATGCCTTAAATTTTATAAATATGAATTCTTTATGCTGTCGCTAGATCTCTAAACGCCATCAATAATTCTTTTTGCTTATCCGTTAGATTTGTCGGAGTCGCGACAATAATCTCTACCATTAGATCTCCCGTAATCCCTTTACGACTTGTCACACCTTTGTCTTTCATACGGAATTTACGACCACTTTGAGTACCCGCAGGCACTTTAAGTTTAAAGCGGCTTTCTAACGTTTGGATTTCAACTTCACCGCCAAGAGCTGCGGTTGCAAAATCCATCGTAACAGGACAAATTAAATCGTTTCCGTCACGTTTTAAATGAGTGTGAGGACGCGTATTAATTTGAATTAATAAATCCCCTGCCGGACCACCATTAGCGCCGGACTCACCTTTACCAGAAAAGCGAATTTTCTCACCATCATCAATACCCGCAGGTACTTTAACGTTGATTTTTTTATTCTCACCATTAATCGGTAATTCAATAACTTGCTCACACCCATTAATGGCATCCGCAAACTCAACCGTTAAATTGAATTGACGATCTTGGCCTTTTTGTGGGCGAGGACGACGCTGTTGAGAGAACATATCTTCAAAGCCGCCACCAAAACCACCACGACTACGACCGCCGCCACCAAATGCACCACCAAAGATATCATCAAATCCGCCATAACCTTGGCTTTGACCACCAAAACCACCACCACCTGAACCACCATTTTGGAATGCAGCGTGGCCATAATCATCGTATTGCCCGCGTTTATCGGCATCCGTTAAAATTTCATACGCTTCTTTGATTTCTTTGAATTTGTCTGCGGCTTGTGGATCTCCCTGATTTTTATCTGGGTGGTATTTCATCGCAAGACGTTTGTACGCTTTTTTAATCTCTTTTTCTGTGCTGCTTTTAGAGACACCAAGGACTTCATAATAATCACGCTTAGACATGACTTAACCTCGTCAATGAATAGAAAAAGGCGTTAGAGTAAGCTCAAACGCCTGTTATAAAATAATACTAATCAATGGAGTTTATGTCCTCTCAGATTAAGGTCAAGATCTATCTCACATAATGCAGTAAGTTCTTGCCATTTATCTCCTCTATATTGCTAATTACCAGATTAAAGCTGTAGTAACAAGACAACAAACGTGTGAGTTCTCAAATGAATCAGTTACGTAGTGATTTCATTTGTAATTCAGAGAAAAACTCATCATCAATAATGAAATCAAACTGCGCTTTATTAATTAGGATTTCGGTTTTATAACCGGATTTATTGGCTGGGATCATATCGATACGAGTGGCAACATTACGACCATTAAATTCTTTAATGTCATTCATGCTCATGGTATTAACTAATTTATTAAACTCATCATACGATTCTACTTTACGTTGAATAAACGTCTTTTGTGAAATCCATAAACGGACTTTGCTCAGCATAATAGGGGCATCGGGCTTTGCAATGGCATCAATCACCCAAGTTTTATCGCCGTCAATCACCTCTTCTTTGATGATTTTTTGGTCATAGTCGGTCAATATTGATGATTGGTTAATCACATCATGGTTGGTAAAATCCGACACTAGCCATAATTGATCTAATTTTGATGGCACAATTTCACTGACTGTTGCTGTTCTTGGATCCCAGCTCAAGATCTCATGATTACGTTTCAAAAAGGCATTACCACGTACTTTGACCGGAGCAGTAACAAGTACTAAAGATAAATTTTCTCCTTTGTTCCAGCTTTTCATACTCAGACTTCGTGTCGAATCAGGACGAATAACATTCATGGTCAATTCAATGTATCTTGATTCTCCTCGCATCTGTTTATCTGATTTCTCAATAATAGTCTTTGCTGACAAAGCTTCTGTGGCAAAAACCTGCCCAACGACACCGAAAAAAGCAAAAAATAACGTAATTCTAATTATAAATTTGATCTTATTTTTCATAATACACCCAGCCATGATGTTGAATTTATGAACATATTTTAATGGATTTAAAATGATTAAATCGTGACCTCTAAGACGAAATTATCTAAATCTCTGTCATGAAAATGTCAAATTCGTTCCATAGCATTCATAATGCGTTCGATTAATATGGTTAGTGCTTTGGGTTGAAATTTTCGTTGTTTATAAACCAGATAAGATTGCCTTGGTGGGAATTGATATTCAGAAAAAACCTCAACGAGATCCATCTCTGGAGTGACAAGATGAATGGGTAATCGTGCTGCGCCTAATCCTTTAATAACCGCATGCATGACTTGATCCAAATCGTTAACTTGCAGACGAGGATGTACATTAATCTGTTTTAGCGTTTGCTTTGCATCGGTATAAGTTAAACTTTTCTGGTCATCTAAGCGGATCCAATCAATAGTCTCTATATTTGTTACGTCATTATTTTGCCAATACGATTGAGAGACAAATACGCTATGCTTTGCTAAAAATAGCGGACGAGCGATCATCCCTTCGGCTCGGCTAATATCAAAAGTTAGCACTAAATCTCGATCTGTTTCTGGTAAAGCGTCTTCAGCACATAAATTGACTTCTATTTGAGTGTGAGGAAATTCCAATAAGAAATCAGTAATCAGCTCTCTAACATAGCTATTATAAAAACGATAAGGCAGGGATAAACGTAACGTGCCTGTTACTTCCTCTTTGTGGTCTTTTAACTGATGGCAGTGACTTTCTAAATCGGTAAACTGACTTTCAAGCAGTTGGTAATATTGCTGACCTGTTTCTGTTGCAACAAGCTCTCGTCCCTTTTTTTCTAACAAGCGAACACCGAGTTTTTCTTCCATTAAAGAGAGTCGTCGGGACACGGTTGATACTGGTAGTTTTAACTCTTTGGCTGCGCCTTGTTGAGATCCAAGCTGAACCACTTTACAAAATAAAAACAGATCATCAATACTTCCAAATATGGAATTCATGGTTTTATATCTCGCTATTTTTTATCATTAATGAAATTAATATACTTCACTCTATCGAAACAATCACGATTAGTGTTAAAAAATAATTCGTTAATAAAGAGAGAGAGATTTATGAGTAAAAAACAATTTTGGCTTTCAGCCTTACTGTCTTCAGTCACAATGGCATTAATAATGTCTGGTTCAATGTCTGCGATTAGAATGGGTGGATTTAGTTCGGAATGGGTATCTGCGTGGATGAATGGGTTTACTATCGCTTGGCCTGTTGCGATATTTGCTAACTTAACTATTTTACCGAAGATTCGCGAACTCGCCGCGTGGTTATGTCGAGATAACAAAACCAACACAGCAACGACGCAATCTAAAATGGCAAATTAGAACCAGCGTTTTACTTGATTGCTATAATCAACAAACTCATCACCAAATAGCTTAACTAGCATTTTTTCTTCTGGTTCAATTTGAAAGCGATTCATATACAGAACAAAACCTAACGCACTCACTAAACCAAGTGGATGTTGGCTATAAATCACTGCACTCAATAAGATCAGTAACAAACCAAGATACATAGGATTGCGTGTGTATTGATAAATACCAGAGTTCACAAGTGATGAGCTGCTTTCTGGCTTGAGTGGATTAACTGTTGTTTTGGCATTTTTAAACTCTTTCACTCCCCACAATGCAATGACACCACCAAGCGTGACTAAGCTAATAACCGAAGCGTAAGTTAACCATGGTAAATAAAATAGAGTAAATGGCATTATTTTATCAAAGCCAAATACGGTTACCATAAACAGTAGCATGACTAACGGCGGTGGAATTCTCAGTTCTAGTTTTGATAGCATTTATTCTCCTTAAAAACGTGGTATATTCTTTCCATATAATTATTGTATTAACTTTAGCAGTCGAGATTTATATGTCATCAGATTTTTATGGCTCTAGTGCCACTTATGCCCGTCAAGAAGTTGGTTACCGTGAAAAAGCATTAAAACTGTACCCTTGGGTTTGTGGTAATTGTGCGCGTGAATTTGTCTATTCAAACTTACGTGAATTAACGGTTCACCATAAAGATCACGATCATACTAATAACCCAAATGATGGCAGTAACTGGGAGCTTCTTTGTCTTTTCTGTCACGATCATGAGCACTCTAAATACACAGAGCATGATCAATACGGCTCTCAAATTAAAGCCGGTGAAGATGATCATCAAGGCGCAACGCACAACCCGTTTGCTGCTTTAAAATCAATGATGAAAAAGTAATTCTCATTACAGATTTATATGGCCTTTCAACTCACTGAAAGGTCATTTCTTCTTCCCTACACTCTATATTTATATCTCATCATGAAAATCCAAAACAGCCCAGTAACTCAGCATCAATTTAATGGTGTCGATTTCTATTTAAAGCGCGATGATAAACTTCACCCTCAATTTTCTGGCAACAAAGCTCGTAAGTTTATGGGATTGTTAGACGGTGATTTCCCTGCGATTACCACGATTATTGGCTATGGCTCACCACAGGCAAACTCACTTTACTCATTAGCGGCATTGGCTCAATTAAAAGGCTGGCAGTTAGACTTTTACGTTGATCATATTCCCTCTTTTCTACAAGAAAATCCAAAAGGGAACTACCGCGCTGCCTTGGCATTAGGGGGAAATATAATTGCATTGAATGAGCGTGACGATGCGATAAAAAGTGACGGTACTCTTTATTCAAGTTTCGACTACATCCACCAAGTTCGACAACCCAACGCTCATGAGTTATTTGTGCCTGAAGGGGGTCGCTGTGGTTTAGCTGAAAGTGGAGTAAAACAGCTGGCGACAGAGCTTATTACATGGAAAAAAGAGCAAGCACTCAATTCTCTAACGGTTGCCTTACCATCAGGAACAGGAACAACGGCTTTATTTCTTCATAAGCACTTAAAAGCTCATGATATAAAAGTGATTACTTGTGCTTGTGTCGGTGGTAATTCTTATCTTACCGAGCAATTTTTAGAGCTTGGTGAAACAGATCATCCTGAGATTCTAACGCCAACGAAAAAACACCATTTTGGGAAGTTATATCGTCACGATTACGAGATGTGGAAAACGCTTCTCTTACAAACTGACGTTGAATTTGAACTTCTATACGATCCTTTGATGTGGCGCTGCTTAAGTGATTGGCTACCAAACAACACCAATCAGACTCTACTGTACATCCACCAAGGTGGTTTGTTAGGTAATGAAAGTATGCTACCTCGCTACCAGCGAAAATTTGATTAATCTATCACTGTATATACAACAGCCCTCCCTTTAGGCGTAATAATGAAACGTATCACTCTTCTTTTTTGTTTAACTTTGCTCTCTCACACCGCAATGGCTTCTTCTGTATTAGAAACCGTTGAAACTATTGAATTATCAAGCTCTGGCACTATCGGTGTTTCAGTTCTAGATACCGAAACAAATACAACATGGAGTTATAAAGGCGACCATCGCTTTCCTATGATGAGTACCTTTAAAACTCTGGCTTGTGCTCAGATGCTTTATAACTCAAGCAATAATCTCTTGGATAAAGATGCGCTAACAAGGATCACCAAAGAATCCATCATTCCATGGTCCCCTATCACTGAAAAGTTAATCGGCGAGACAATTAGTACCGAAAAAGCCTGTGAAGCGACCATGCTAATGAGCGATAACACGGCCGCAAATATCGTACTAGCAGAGACAGGCTCTCCTAAGTCACTGACTCTTTTCTTACGTTTGATCGGAGATGACATGACTCGATTAGACCGTATTGAACCTGCATTAAATGAAGCTCAAAAGGGAGATGTTAGAGATACGACTACTCCGAATGCGATGACAAATACACTCAACGAATTGTTATTTGGTCAAACACTTAATACCAAAGACAAACGCACGCTAAAGGCCTGGATGGTCGATAACAAGGTATCTGATCCGCTATTGCGTTCTATTTTACCTGCTAAGTGGTCCATTGCTGATCGCTCTGGTGCAGGTGGTTTTGGATCACGCGGGATCACGGCCATTGTTTGGAGTAACAAACGCGCCCCTATCATTATCTCTATCTACTTAACTCAAACGAATTTAGATATGGCCTCACGCAACCAAATTATTGTGGAAGTGGGCAATGCGATATTCAAAGAGTTCAACATAAACTAAGAAACTACGTATAATCTTTCTCAATTAACTTTTAAATAGACATTAACTATATGATCATTTTAACCACCAATTTTGGCGACATTCACATTGAGCTTAACAAAGAAAAAGCACCGGTAAGCTCAAAAAACTTCTTAAAATACTGCCAAGAGGGTTTTTACGAAGGCACTATTTTTCACCGTGTTATCAAAGGCTTTATGATCCAAGGCGGTGGTTTTACTGCGGACATGCAAGAAAAAGAAATGCGCGCACCGATTGTGAATGAAGCGAACCGTGGTTTGAAAAACTTAAACGGTACTATCGCTATGGCACGTACTGATGCACCTCACTCTGCAACCAGTGAGTTCTTTATCAACATCGCTAACAATACTTTTCTTGATCACACTGCCACCACGAATACTGGTTGGGGTTATGCGGTATTTGGTGAAGTAACTATTGGTATGGATGTAGTTAAGAAAATTGCAAAAATTAAAACTAAATCTATCGGTGAGTTTGACGATGTTCCAAAAGAGAGTATTGTGATCGAGAAAGTGACTATTGTAGAAGAATAACAGAGCGACTGTTAACTCTACATAAACACTAAAAACGGTGCTGAATATAGCGCCGTTTTCGATCCTATTAATATTAAAATGGAACTCCATTTATGTCTTTATCTAAAAAGTTAAAACATATCTCTGCCTCTTTACTTCTCATCGCATCTTCTAGCACTCTTGCGGATACTCAACTGCCTATTTCACCAGAGAAGCTCCACAATCCCTACCCTGAAGTAAAAGTCACCACACTTAACTCAGCTCAATCGCTTATCAATCAATTTAAGCTGCATCAGTATCAATTAGCGAATGTTAGCAGCACGGATCAAATCCCAGCGTTCTTTGTTGAGAATCTTCCTAGTGATTTAAATTCGTTACCTGTTCAAGAGAAAATTTCAGGGTTTATTCGTTTATTACTGCCTACCATTATTGAGGTGAATAAACGCATAAGTGCGGTTAGAAATGACGTAATTACGCTATCGAAGCAGCCTAAAAGTGAATGGTCGAAAGAAGAAACAGTATGGCTAAATGAGTTAATGACGTCTTATGATATTAAATCAAACAGCATTGATGACCTGCTTTTGCGCCTAGATATTATTCCTGTCGGTATGGTTCTCGCTCAAGGAATTGATGAAAGTGGCTGGGGAACCAGTTATTTCGCAGTTAAAGGGAATAGCTTATATGGAGAGCACTTATCTTCTAAAGGCGGTAAGTATTTAAGTACCCCAGGTGGGCATGTAAAAGTTGCTGCATTTGATAACCTGTTCGCAGGAACTGCTCGTTATATGTATAACTTAAATACGACATCGGCTTATAAAGATCTTTGGATTTTACGTAAAAAACTAAGTCGTGAAGGTAAATTATCAGGGTATGAGTTAGTCGAGGCTTTATCTCACTACTCTACTCGTGGCGACGCTTATGTAGAGAATTTACAATCTCTAATCAAGCACCATCAACTTGATAGCTTTGATAATGTTGAGTTCAATAACACAGCTCCGATACGTATTAAACTAACAAAATAAGACAGATTTACTGTAAATAGAGGTTGTAATGTAGCGATTAAAACCTCTATTTATTGATTGCTTATACTATTCTGACACATTTTTGACCAAATTAAACTGGACGGTTGGTATACAGGCCAGTTACACTTTCTAACTGACTTTAGTTATAGGTAAATAATGATGAAAGACATGCGACAATCTATGCTCGATGCAGGGTTAAAACTGATTAATGAACATGGTTTTGCTGGTGTCGGCTTGATGAAAATCATCAATGAAGCCGAAGGAACGAAAGGTTCTTTTTATCATTACTTCAAATCTAAAGAACATTTTGGCGAGATCTTACTGAGCGACTACTTTGAAGAACACTTAGCAACGTTGGAATCTTTTCTGAATGATGATTCAATGACTCGCAGTGAGCGTGTAAAAGCGTACTTCGAGTTTTGGGCGACGTCTAAATTGACAGAAGATTTCCATATTAAATGTCTAGTCGTAAAACTGGCAGGTGAAATATCTGGAGCCTCTGGCAAGATGCAGATGGTAATGGCAGAAGGCGCTGAAAAAGTGATTCAACGCATGGCTCAGTTCTTTGAGCAAGGCCGTGTTGAAAACGATTTTACTATTCAAAATCCTGAAGAAACCTCTCGAATGATATACAGCTTGTGGTTAGGCAGTACCTTGTCATCTGCTATGCAACGCCGTCGAGATATTCTTGACAGCGCAATGAAAGAAACGCTCGCGGTTCTTGAGCGTTAAATTATCCTAAAAATACAACATTAACTGCCTTTATTATCGGCCTTAGTTTAATTACTTAGACCGATTTTTAGCGTATCCGTTATTTCTCAATAGCTCTGCTCAATGTTTTACTTAAACGATAATTGATGACTTTGTGAGCTATTGCATTATCGCCATAATGAAGTTCTGCGAAATCAACGATGTTATTGTATTTAACTAAGACCTGACCATCTTGTTCAATAACAAGTACTTTTTGCCCAAAAGCATCTAAACCAATGCTAGGAAAATCAACCATTGCTTTAGCACCTGGTGCTGGCCCTCCAAAAACGAGCAAGGTTGTATTTGGCAACGTTTTACCTATCGCTTCTGCACGCTTTTTATAATCAAAGTTCATAAACCAAACGGTGTCATCTTGATTTAATACCTCTTTTTTAATTTTTGTTAATGTCATGTCAAAATCATATTCAGAAACTAACGTTTCAATGCCATAACCCTCTGTCACTCCTTCACTATTTACAGGCTTCGTATTATCTAAACCATCCACAAGCTCATTAATATGTTGGTTATAGCTGACAAGTATCGATTCATCGCGAATACCATGTCTTTTTGGAATAAACTGAGCATCGGTATAAATGGTATGAATCGTATTTCCTTCCTAAAATCTGGTGATTATGACTCATTTAAATTAGCGCAAGTGAGCTGGCGTTTTTGATTTATCACGCGTTAAATAATAATATAGATAAACAAGTGAGTAGACAGTAACAAAGCCATCCAATGCAAATACCCCACTCCATCCATAGAACCAGCTGTACTCATTAACACATACGTTATATAAGAATAATCCAACAAACATTGATTTCTCAAATGCACTGTAAATCATGGTTGAAGTACGCAATTGTTTGTATTTAGCCGAGAACATCAGCAACACACCAATACAACCAACCATTACCCCCCAATGTTGATAAGTGGCTTGAAGATACTCTTTGTTCTCCATCATCGCGTCGTTGTAAAAAAAGAGGTTTTGCATGCTCCATTCTGGCGCTAAAAACGTCAAGAATGCCGTTGCGGTTAAAAATCCTGTCCCCAATAAATAGGCTTTCATGGTTTTTTCAAAAAAACGTTCTAACATAATTCAACTCTCAAAAAGTGGTTATAAACTAAGTATAGGAATTACTTTCCAATAATACTCATTACAGCGGCTTTAAAATCGTTATTTCCAACTGAAAACAGATGTTTTATTTGGTGATCATCACCGCTTGTCATCACTGTTTTGGCGTGTGAAAAAGTAACGAACCCTTCGTGTCCATGATAATTACCTTTACCTGATTCCCCTATCCCACCAAAAGGCGCATCATCGACTGCTAAGTGGAATACACAATCATTAATACACATACCACCAGAGTGAACCGTGGTTTTAATTCGATTCTGTAGCACTTCATCAAATGACATCAAGTACAACGCCAATGGACGTGGCTTGTTTAAGATAAGGTTAATCGCATCATCTATATGTTGGTAAGTCAAAATAGGCAGTAATGGCCCGAAGATCTCTTCCTTCATAATTGTTGATTCTAAACTTGGATTAATTACTAAGTGAGTCACTAAACGATGTTGAGGCTCGTCAATGCTGTCACTGTGACACGCTTCGATTCGTGTGTTCGCCGTAATTTCTTCATTCAATAGCCCATTAATGCGCTCAAACTGACGTTGATTAGCAATAGAAGTCAGATTGTCTGAATGCACACCACGAGCAAATAAGGTTTGATATTGTTTTTTGTATTCAGTAATGAAGGCTTCTTTTTTATCTTCAGGCAGTAATACGTAATCTGGTGCAACGCACACTTGGCCGTTATTCAGACTTTTTCCATAAATTATGCGCTCTACGGCTAATTCCATAGAAACATCATCCGCGATAATCACCGGTGACTTACCACCAAGCTCTAAGGTCACTGGTGTTAAGTTATCTGATGCTGCTTTCATTACTAAGCGTCCAACTTGAGTCGAACCAGTAAACAATAAATGATCAAACGCTAGTCCTGTAAAGTGCGCAGAGATACCCGCTTCACCTTCAATTACATTCACTTCGTCTTTCTCAAACACGGTGCTTAATAGTGTAGACAGTACGTGGTTGGTATTTGGCGTGAACTCACTCATCTTTATCATTGCTCTGTTACCGGCCGCAATGACTGAGATTAATGGGCCAACCGATAACATGATAGGAAAGTTCCACGGAGTCACAATGCCAACAACACCCATTGGTTGATAGATCACCTCCACACTTGAAGACGACAACAATGGGCCTGCGTTTCTGACTGAAGGCGCCATCCATTCAACCAAATGACTGATGGTGTGATCAATATTTCCAATACAAGGCAGTAGATCTGCAATCAACGTATCTTGCTCACTACGCTGGCCATAATCACGATTCATTGACTCACAAATCTGGTCGCAATGATCAATCAAAGCCACTCTTAGCTTAGTTAGTTTTTCGATTCGTTGTTCAAGCGAAGGCATTGGACTCTGAGAAAATGCCGCCTTCATTGTTGTCAATGAATGTTCCATACCTTCAATCATCGTTTCGTTATTCATAAGTCACCTCGTTATTGGATTGACTACAGAATACACAATACAAACCAGTCGGTCTAGCGTTTATTTGTCAGCGTATTGTTAATCGTTATGACTCATTATTTTTCTACCTCAGTCTGGATTTCACTTTTTTATACACTAGGCTTTATATGAAGAACAAAAAATAGCCTAAAAACAAGGATGTGAAAATGACCAGAATTCATGCACTTTCTACCAGTTTACTTGCTCTCTCTTTTGTTGGTACTTCTGCTATTGCAGAGGAAATGAATACAGAAAAATCCGGATGGGAACACAGTGTCGAGATCTATGCGCTTGCACTCAATATTCGAGGCGACAGTACGATTGGCAACCTTTCAACAGACGTTGATGTTGATCCTAAATTCATCATGGATCATATCGACATGGGGGCTATGCTTAGACTTGAAGGCATTTATGATAATCAATGGGGTTATTACATTGATTACAGTTACATGAACCTAAGCGCGAGTACTAATTCTGTACTTAACACGAATCTAGAGTTACTTAAAGGTAAGACTGAAATACGACAAGGTGTACTAGAAGCCAAAGGTTTCAAACGTTATCAATACGATTTTGGTTCTATTGATTATATGTTTGGTATACGTTGGTGGGATAATGACATTGATGCCAAGTTATATACCACCAACGGAAATTTGTCGTCAAGCAAAAGCTTAAATGAAGATTGGGTGGATTACTTAATTGGTGCACGTTGGATAAATGACATTACTGATAAATGGCAATTTCACGCCAGTATTGATGCCGGGTTAAGTGGCGATACCAGCTTCACAAGTTCGGTATTAACTGGGGTGCGATATGAAATGAACGAATGGTCAGATTTAAACATGGCGTATAAATCCACTTGGGTTGATTATGATAATGAAGGCACATTCACTTATAACACCGCGTCTCAAGGTTTCCTTGTTGGTGTTGGATTGTATTTCTAAAGTCCCTACCCTACCTCTTAATAATGGCAAAACTAGCGAAAAAAAGAGGCACTCAATTGAGCGCCTCTTTTTTATTTAATCAACTTATTGTGCGTTTCTATAAAGAAAGAATCACACCAGCAATCGCAGCACTCATTAAGTTCGCTAATACACCTGCAGTGATTGCTCGGAAACCCATTTTAGCAATGAATGAGCGACGCTCTGGTACTAAACTACCCAAACCACCAATCAAAATCGCCATGGTTGAAATGTTCGCAAAACCACACAAGGCAAAAGTCACGATAGCCACTGAATGATCACTTAATTGATCTTTCACTTCCATCAATTGGATGAAGGCAACAAACTCATTCACGACGATCTTATTACCAATTAATGAACCTGCAAGGATCGCTTCGTTCCACGGTACACCAAGTAAGAAAGCCACAGGAGCAAATACGTAACCAAGGATCAATTCAAAGCTCAGATTTAAACCGAATAAATCGCCCACGTGACCTAATAAGCCATTTAGCAATGCTATCACACTCACGAACGCTAATAACGTTGTACCAACAGCAACAGCAATACGTAAACCAGACATTGCACCATCAGCTAGTGCTTCAAATACATTGGTTGCGTGATCGATTTCTACCGATGTAATTTCATCGTCATTATTCTCTTCGTCACCCGGTGGCACCATCATTTTAGCCATTAATAAGCCAGCTGGTGCCGACATGAATGCCGCAGAGATAAGGAAGTTAAGATCAACACCAAGTGATGCATAACCAACCATTGTACCGCCTGCCACTGACGCCAAACCACAGGTCATTACCGCAAAGAACTGAGAATCGCTCATGTGCTTCAAGTAAGGTTTAACGACAAGTGGAGCCTCAACCATACTCACAAAAATATTAGCAGTAGCAGCAAGTGATTCTGCACGTCCTGTACCCAATAAGCGTTGTAAGCCACCACCAATAAAGTTGATCACTTTAGGCATAATACCAAGATGGTAAAGCGCAGAAATAAGGGCAGAGAAGAAGATGATAATACCAAGAACGTTAACGGCAAATACAAAGCCGACTTTACCCGTTGCTAAACCACCAAACAAAAAGGCAATGCCCTCTTGTCCATATTCAATAACGCCTGAAACGCCTGCAGTTACTGAGTTTAAAACTTCTTTACCTGCTGGAACATAAAGTACCAATAGAGCAAATAGGATTTGTAAGCCAAACGCCAAAGAGACAGTTCTTAAAGGGATATTACGGCGATCAGTCGAACATAGGTAAGCAAATAGTAAAATGGCAAAAATACCAAGGAAAGATGTCATGATAGAAACCTGTGCTATCGAAAATGAGCCTGCATTCTAATGCGCAAAGGTTTGCGTGCAAGTCGGGTTTGCTAACACTCTGTTAATGGTGATTTAGATCACATTTTGTAGGCCTCGTTAACTAATTGATTTATAGCATAAGAAAAGAATATAGAAAGGGGATTGTTGCCGTATGGAAAAGATATTTATTTCAAGGCTGATAATAGATTTAAGTCATTGATTAAAAAGACATCATTGCGCTGTATTTTATTTAATCAATGACAATGTTGAACGAATCAAACGTTGATTATAACTTAACCCGTTTCATTAGCGCTTTGTCCCAATATGGCGGTTGTCCAATGTGCTCTCGTAAAAAATCAATCACCGCACTTATCTTTCTTGGCAGGTGTTTACGGCTTGGGTAAACCGCGTAAATTGGCATTTTTTGACTCGCTTTCCAGTCGGGTAAAAGCTGAATCAATTTGCCATCATTAAACTCATTGGTAAGTAAGTAACTGGCTAAATACGCCACGCCCCATCCTGAAATAGCGGCATCTCTTACCGCTTCAGCTAAATCGACACGGTAATTACCAGATACCTTCACACACAATGCTTCATTACCTTTACTGAAATCCCAATTACTGTAATCACGGTGACGGCTTTGATACGTTAAGCAATTGTGCTCAGTGAGATCTTGAGGATGATGAGGAACCGCTTTATCAATCAAATAATCAGGTGATGCTGCCAATACAAAATGCGAATCCGCTAATCGCTGTGCAACGTAACCTTCTGGTAAGTCTTCAAAGTTGGTTACCCAGAGATCTAGACCGTCTTTAAGCATATCTGCACGATGATCGAACAAACGAACTTCGACCTGAAGATCTGGATATTGGTGACGTAATTTATCTATCGCTGGGATAATATGCATAGTACCAAAAGACTGTGATAACCCTAAACGCAAGATGCCCGCGACATCATCACGTTCATTATCCATAATGGCACTGGCTTCGGTCATCGCACTGTACATCTTTTCACAATACAAATAGAACTGTTGCCCTGCATCAGTCAGTGTTAACGAGCGTGTCGTGCGCTGTACTAACTTAACGTTAAGCTCTGCTTCTAATATTCCCAGCTGCTTACTCACATGAGAGGTAGATACGCCCATTTGTTTTGCGGCAGCAGTAAAGCTTCCCGCTTTGGCTAGGGCGTAAAATATCACCATTTGGCTGGCACGATCATGCATCTCTCTTGTCCTTTAACTCAAAGGGTATCTGGGCGGCGGATAATAACATCTACTCAGACAGTTAAAATAAATGATAGCAAAAATAATGCATTTAAAATGAGATAAGTTCACTAGCGCTTACCCCAAAGTCATTACTAGCCAGTCAATAAGAAAATGATAGATGTGTCACTAAAATAAAGTAACAGTGATTTCATTTCACAGCAAAGTGAGTCTTAGCACATTAAATTGTTTTTTATTAAGTCAAACTAATGCAATATTATTTTATTCTGGGGGATTCATGAAAGAAGTAGAATTTAGGACAATTGATCGACTATTTATAAAAATGTCAGTTAATGACAAGATGTGGGTGATTTTTGGATTATTTTTAATCGCAATAACATCAACAGCAGGCGCTCGCTATTTCAACAGTATTGAACAAATTGAAGCTCAATCCATTACTGCTGTAGAATATAAACTTCAAGGCATATTATCCAACCCCGATGTTGATACACTTTCATCATCTCTTGTTAAAAGTAACCGTGTTCAATCAACTAAATATATTAACGGAACGGTTACTGCAAGTGCATCTCACTCTTCTGGTCAGGCATTCTCCTTAACAGAAAATGTAAAAGCTCTTGAGAATGATAAAAAGCAACAAGCCCTTACTTCTTTTTTCTTAACTTATCTGTGGGCTATTCCTGTCGGTATTTTTATCTATTGGGTTGCCACTTTCCTTGGTGGTGCATTATGGGTTCTATTTACAACTACAGAGAAAATCGGTGCTGGCGATCTTACTTCACGATTAAATTTTCATCCTGGTCGTGATGAGTTTGGTAGCATTGGGTGTGCTTTAGATAAATCGATGGACACGCTTACCGAGCTTGTTGTTAGTGTAAAAGATAATGTAGAGACACTTACTCGTACCTCTTCTTCTTTTGAAAAAGAAATGAAACAAAGCGAGGAACAAATAGCAAATCAATATGCATCTCTCGATTCAGTTGCAACCGCAATGGAACAAATGACAGCATCAGCACAAGAAGTGTCTAGTATTGCTAAAAAAGCCACCACGCAAACCGATCAAGACGCTAAGCACATTAATTCGAGTGACGAACGCGTTCAGCAAGCTATTAATGAAATTGCTCAACTGTCTCAGTACATTGAAAAAACATCAAACTCAGTGGCTACTCTGAATGAGAATGCCACTCACATTAACGATGTTATCACTACAATCAATGCGATTTCTGAACAAACCAATCTGCTTGCATTAAACGCTGCCATTGAAGCGGCTAGAGCTGGAGAACAAGGTCGTGGTTTTGCCGTTGTTGCTGATGAAGTAAGAACATTAGCAAGTAGAACTCAAGCGGCTACTGTAGAAATTCAAGTGATGATTGAGAAATTGCAATCAGAAAGCCAACATATCGCGAACATCACCCAACAGACGGTAAACCAAGCTCACACAAGCAGTAATTTGATTTCAGATATCGGTAATAATGTAAGCACTATTGCTAACTCTGCAACTGCATTAATGGACATGAGTATTCAAATTTCAACGTCTTCTGAAGAGCAAAGCGCGGTAGCTAATGATATCGCCTCAGAATTAAGTGATATTCGTATTCAGTCAAGCAGAGTAAAAGCAGTCGCAGAGCAATCATCTGACCAAATTTCTCACATCACACAAGCATCACTTTCTCTTGGTGAAGCTCTAAAACACTATCGTACTATCTAGTTTGTATCGTATTAGGTAATTAGGCGCTTAATTAATAAGCGCCTAATTTTTATTTATAATCTATCTTTCCACAAAAGCCGCCGTGCTTTTAATTAAGTTTATGCATTATCATGCTAACTTTTGATACAATCCATTATCTGTCTTTTCCTCATACAGAGCTGCATATTAATACTGCAGAAAATAAACATATCTCTGAATTAGTCGCCCAAGGAAAAGCCTGTATAGGGTTTATGCTCTGTGACGATGCTCTTCCTCAAAAAGTGGAGCTTGGCTTGGTGGGTTATTTACCTATTTCGATGGTAGCCAATAATAATCATCCCTTGCATTCACAAGATTCTATTCATCTCAATGAATTAAAGCGATACCATCAAATATTACTGACTAATATGCATAGCCCTTGGAATGTTCATTTTGCATTTTCCGTAGACATGTTTGAACAATAAAATACGATTAATCATTCAATTCTACTTCTCAGTAAAATATTCTAGTAATATCTGGTGCCATTCTGTTGTTTCTCGGATCTGCAGTAAGGCGCGATTAATATCTTCTTCATATTCGCTGTTTTCAATTAAAACTAGACCATAATTCTGTTTTTCAAGTTGGTATGGCAATACAACTAAATCAGAAAAGTTATTTTTTCCCTTTCCTTTCTTTATCATGTAGCGAAGTACTGCATCATCGGCAACAATCGCATCGACTTGATCATTTTCTAATGCCAATAATAACTCATCCATAGTTTGATAATTTTCATGAGCAATGCTGTGGTCAGCCAATAAGAGTGATGCCGTTGTGGCTTCCTTTGCACCTGTTCTTAACTTAGATAAATCATTTACGTTTTTCACATCAAATCTTAGCTGCTCTAACGTAAGTGAACTAGTTAAAATAGCCGTAATACTGGCAATGAATACCGTAGAAAACATGGCGATCAATACCGTCATAACTCGTGCCGATAACGTTTTAAATTCAAAATAATTAAAAGGACCTTTTGTGATGAATAAAACCCCTAAGATCAATGCTTCTGCCAAGCGACCTTTTTTCGTTGGCATTGAATATAACTTATCGTTATTTTTTCGCTCTAGCAGATAGAAAAACCCACCAACACTAATCGCTACCGCAAAGAAAATACCCATCGCTTTCCATAACGTTTTATTGGTAATGATGCTAATAAAGGTATCTAAATAACTGCGGCTTTTTACGGCAATAGCAAGATGCGTTTCATAAAATGAGTGGGAAAAATCGACATGTTCTTCACGATCTGGCGTGATCGAAATACAAGATACACCAACATCTATCTCTCCTTTTTCTGACGCCAGTAACAAATCATCAAGTTCGTAGTTCTGTAAGGTATAAGTCACGCCCATGATCTCCGCAATACGTTCCCATAACGTCATGCTTAGGCCTTCAAACTCTTGGCCTTTATCGTGAAAGATAAACGGTGGGCAATGATATGTCCCTACTTTAAGCTCGGTATTCGCTTGGCTTTTTTCTATCCCTGTAAACATAGCGAATACAAAAATAAGCATTGAAATAATATAATGACGGAAAACCCTTTTCTCATCATACATAACACTCTCCTATCCATACGTCGAAAACGCCCTACTAAATTGATTCTCTTATTAAAAGGTAGCAGTTGAATGGCTATTCTTCTAATTATCGAACTCAAAATTTAGGAACAGAGACAAAAAATCCCCTTTAACTTTAATGACTAAAGAGGATTTTAAGTAAGATGTATTATGTAATTATAAAAGACTAACTCTGACTGGATCGCCCTCTGCCTTTCCACTGAACTAAAATCAAACCGATCATAATAACAATACCAAGAAAACCAGCGCCAAAAGGGTCAAGCATCACTAATGGGATAGTAAGAAACGCCAGCAGTCGTTCAACACCCGTTAATGGGCGTAATAAATACCCTTCTATAGCAACCGCAATCGCCATAATAATGGTTAACGTTTGAATGATTGAAAATGTTAAATCAACGACTCCTGCGTCTGAATTAACAAGGTCGGTATACGCCATCATGATTGGAATAATGAATAACCCACCCGCTAATTTAAACGCCTCAACAGAAGATTTCATTGGATTGGCATTTGCAACACCAGCACCAGCAAAGGCAGCTAAAGCAATCGGAGGCGTTACGTTTGAGGTTTGCGATAACCAAAACACAATAAGGTGAGCTGTTAATAAGGGTAAACCAAAATCACTTAACATCGGCACTGCCATTACCGCGAGCACGATATAAGCCGCAGTAACAGGAAGTCCCATACCTAACACTAAAGCCACAAGGCTGATTAAGCCCAAAGCAATTAGCATGTAGCCACCAGAGAAATCCATCACAAATTGAGTGAACTGTAGGCCAATCCCCGTTTGCCCGACTACACCAACAATGATCCCTGCGGCTCCACATGCTGCGGAAATAGGCAATGCCATTAAGGCACCACTTTTCATGCCTTCAATGAATTTTTTCAAGCCAATTCGGCTGTGTTTTCGCAGCGCCGCCGTCACTAAAATCGCAGCACAACCTGCAACTCCCACTAATAATGGAGAATATGCCATCATTAATAAGGTAGTGATTAGCGCTAGTGGAATTAAGTGATGCGCGCCATCTTTCATCACACTAATAACGGCTTCTGTTCGACTTACCGCTTTAAGATCAAGCTTACACGCCATTAAATGCACATATAATAAGGTACAGAAGAAATATAAAATCGCTGGCGCGATAGAAGCAAGCATGATCTCGCTGTAAGGCACACCGGTAAACTGCGCCATTACAAACGCACCCGCTCCCATAATTGGTGGCATTATCTGCCCACCCGTTGAGGCCGCCGCTTCAATCCCTGCGGCTTGTTCTGGTTTATAACCCAGCTTTTTCATCATAGGAATGGTGATTGAGCCTGTCGTTACGGTATTTGCTATTGCTGATCCTGAAATTGAACCTAACCCTGCCGAGGCCAATACTGCCGCTTTCGCTGGACCACCACGATATTTACCGGCAATAGAGAATGCTAAATCAATAAAGAATTTCCCTGCGCCAGTGACTTCTAAGAATGCCCCAAATAACACAAAGATAAACACCGTTGTTGCCGCGATCCCTAATGCAGAACCAAAAACACCGTTAGCCGAAAATATTTGAAATTGAATCAGCTCTTGCAGAGAGTACGACTTAATTGCAAAGCCACTCGGTAATAAATCACCAAATGCACTGTAGGATAAGAATAGTACTGCGATAAGGACCATTACCCAGCCGACCGTTCTACGACACCCTTCCATTAATAGTAAAAGTAATGAACAACCTGCGATCATATCGGGCAGCTGTAAGCCATAAAATAGATGGTTTATGTCGTTATAATCAAATATCGACATGCGATAAGCTGAAAAAACAATCAGAGCACATAACGCGAGATCAATGACTCGTCCAGCAAGATAAAATGAGCTCTTTCGATTTGTTATCAATGGATAGTGTAAGAAAATAAGAATAAGCACCCAACAGAGATGGATTGGTCTAAAGTACGTCGCAGAAATGGTTGAGCTTATTCCTTGCCAAATTTGAAAAACAGATAATGCAACAGCAATACCTAAAATAAGATACCCAAATACGGTTACTGTTCTTTCATGGGGTAAATGCTCTATATCAGGTTGGTTTTTATCGGTCATAATATCCATATTAATGCCTTTGGATAAAGTCAGAAAAGAAGAAAAGGTAAGCGAGACACTTACCCTTTCGTTTTGCGTTTATTTGGCACTTATTATTTCATGATTGAATCAAGGTATTTTTGAGCACCAGGGTGAAGAGGAACACCTTGCAAGCGGTCTGCATTTTTTGGTGTTGTCATCTCTGCCATTTTTACTACTTTACGAACATCACCCATATTTTCATACGCGGCTTTCGTTAAGTTGTAGGCCATGTCATCACTCATTTTTGCGTTCACTACCAATACGTTCCAAACGCTTAATGTCGATACTTCACCAACGTTGTTGTATACGTCCGCAGGAATATCATAGCTACTGTATGCTGGGTATTGTTTCATGAACATTGCACTTTCTTCTGGTGTAATAGAAAGTACTTTAATTTTATGTGTTAGCGCGATTTGTGTAACAGCCCCTACTCCTTGTCCACCAACAATAAAGCCTGCATCAATTTGACCATTAGCCAATGCGTTCGTGGTTTCAGAATAGTTTAAGTACACTGCATCAATGTCTTTTTTCACATCAATACCAAGTGATTCAAGTAAGGCTGCTGACGTCACGGCGGTACCACTTGCTGGTGCACCTAAAGAGACTCGTTTGCCTTTTAGTTGTGATAATGACGTAATGCCTGATTTTTCAAGAGTTAAGGTATGCACTAGGTTTGGATACAGTGCAAAAAGTGTATTTACAGGCATTTTTGTTGGAAATTTACCTTCCCCTTTATAAGCATCAAGCACCACATTCCCCATTGCGATACCTGCGATCATATCACCACGAACCACTTTAATTGTGTTCTCTACTGAGGCTGCCGTCACTTCCGCTTTGGCATTCACATCTGGCACATGCTCTGACCATACTTTCGCTAGTGCACCACCAAATGGATAATAAATCCCACTTTGTCCACCCGTACCAATTGAGTAGTTTTCAGCGTTTACCGCTGATGGCAATATAAGCATTAAAGCCAATAGTAAATTACGTTTAAGCACAATCATCTCCTTGATTATTAGGCTTTATCTAGATATCACCACTAGATAAACCCGTTTATAATAGATTAATTTATCAGCAAGCTCACATTACTCGCGGTGAAACTAAAGTCCAATAAATTACACAACAAATGTGAACTAAGTGTTAAATTATCGTATTTACATGGTCTTATAAAGAATAAAAAAGGGCAATCAATTTTCTTGATTACCCTTTACGTTATTTTATCTATTCATCCTATATATCGAGATTAAAAATCAAGGCGATATACCGATGTCGTTCCACTTACTTCATTGCCAACCGCAATAAAATGCTGATTTAGGCGCGTAAAATATTTTATCGATTCAGGTCCTAAATCTCCGGCTTTAGGGTTATAAATACCATTTTGGCATTCGCCCTCTTCATCCACTTGCGTGCATACAGGCTCATCAAAGTTTCGATTATTTACATACGTAATAAAGCGAGAGGCTTTAGGTTCTGTTACGTCATACACCACCACGCCACCTTGACGCTCTAGGCCTATAAACGCATATTGATGCCCATTAATATTAGCGACTTCGATGGCTTCTGGCTCTGCGCCTTTATCATCACTGCGATCATCTGCACTGCTGTTATTGTCATTAGTACTATTGAAATTTTCTTTATTCTTTTCAAACACAACACGAGCAAACTCATCGCCGCTATCAAATACAAGCTCTCCAGATTCATCCCAAATAGAGAATGAACGACTGCCAAACGCTTGTACTTTTTCATCAGCCGCTAACGTGCCTTGCGGCTTAACCACTTTTAAACGGGCTAGCTGATTTTTATCTTTCAATGCCGATGCTAATGGATGATTATTATCAACATCTAATTTTTTACCACGAATTTCATCAACGTAAGCAATACAAAAATCTTGTTTAGTCACATATTCGGCAGTGCCCTTGTAGTCATCTCCATCCCACTCATACGCTTTTTCATCACACTGTTTCTGGGTTGTTTGGACCCCATATTCTCGGCCATCACCTTCGTTAGCCGTCACAATATAAGTATTACCATTAACGCTATAACTTGTGATGCTGTCTGGCATATACAACCCTTCAAGCATTGGGTAATTTTGGAAATTTCCTAGTGTTTTATCTTTATTTGAAGCGTCTAATTGAGCGTTTTCCCATGATTTTCCACCCAAACCAAAAATACCATCAATCGATGCACTTTTTACATCAATCGCAGCTAATGCATTGTTCTCTTGCAATGCGACATACAGTTTACCGTTATCGGCAAAAGTGAGGTATTCAGGTTCGAGATCTTGGGAAACGCTTGCCGTCGGTGCAGAAATACGAACGTTATCGGTTAACTCTGAATGACGTGAGCCCCCCTTATCAAACGCATTAAAATCAAGTTGAGTCACTAACGCATTTAGTGGCCCATTAGTGATATCAATTAACGTTACGCTGCCTTCAGGGTCAATCAAATAATCAGCATTAGGTTCACCTTCATTTGCAGAAGCAATATAGCGGCCATCTTTAGAGAAACTCACCATGTCAGGTAAAGCCCCTGCGGGGTATGTCGTGAGTAGTTCAAGAGAATCCGATCGGAACAAAGCAATAATGCCATTCTTCTGTTTATCTTTGTTTTCAATCGCAACAGCAACCAACCCACTATGAGCAGAGACACTGTTTGCTGCACCAATCTCAACCCCAGACTGCTTAGCGGCTGATTGAAGGTCAATATACCCTGCCGCCTTTGGTTGGCTATTGGCATCAAGGGTTAATACATCAATCTTTTTAGCTTGAGCGTTTACTACATACAACTTATCAGTACACGAGTCGTAGCTGACGATCTCTGCTGCTGAGGTAACGAAGGGGGCATCAGCGATGGATGATCCTACCAACGTCAGCCCGCTAATTTCTAAACTGCCGCGCTTTGGTTCTTCTTGTGATTTACATTGAATACCAAAAGTGTCTATTGCTGAAAATGTATTTTCTGATGTTGGTATATTTGATTGTTGGCTACAACCTAATAATGCTGAAGTGACCACCGCTAATGTGGTTAAAGTGAGTGTATTACGATTCATGTATCCTCCATGATCAATTTGATTTGGCGATCATAGAATGGTTATGTGACAGTTTGTTGTCGGATTTATTTCAATTTAAAGACAAGAATAAGATTACTCTCTCTGAATAAAATACAAAAACAAAAAAAGGCAATAGCTTAATACTATTACCTTTTTTTGGACCCATACGTTTATTTTGTATGATGTCTTATTTCTTATTTTTTGTATCTAGCCAAAGTCGATGTTAATAAGTGTTACTACTTTCTTTTATTTAAATAATGATATCAAACTATTGGAACGACATACAGTTAAATTAAGTTAAACATTAAAAACGGCCACCATTTTTAATCAAACCATGGCCATGTATTTGATACATTTTTACGAAAAATAAAGGGTTATAGAACCATACTCGAAAAAATGAAACCAAAGATAATACTAAATACCATACTTAATAGACCTGGGATCATAAAGCTGTGGTTGAATATGTATTTACCAATCTTAGTCGTACCCGTGCGGTCAAAGTCAATTGACGCAATGATTGGACCGTAGTTAGGAATAAAGAAATAACCATTTACAGCAACAAACGTTGCGATAATAACTTCAGGTGGAAGACCTAACGTGATACCAACAGGCACTAATACTGCCGTTGTCGCACCTTGGCTGTTCACCATTACAGATAAACCAAATAATGCAAAAGCAAATGTCCAAGGAGCAACTTCAACTAAACCTGAAACCGCTTCTTTAACCATTGCATCATGACCTGCAATAAACGTGTCACCTAACCATGCGATACCAAAGATAGCAACGATTGCACGCATACCAGCATGGAACACAGAACCTTGAGTGATCTCATTACCATCAGGTTTACAAAGTAAGATAATAAATGCGGCCATTGCTAGCATGACGATCTCGATCGTATGTGCCATGCCCATTGGCGAGCCATTGAAGTTAGGACGTAATGATGGGAATGCACCCATAACCACAACCACTACGGCACCGAATAAGAACAGACCTACTGCTTTTTTAGCACCAGCTTTAATCTCAATATCCTCAACCTTAACTTCTTGTTCCATCTCGCTACGGAACTTAGGATCTTCCATACGACGTTGGTATTCAGGATCATCCTTCAAGTCTTTACCAAGCTTGTTTACGATAACGCAAGCAGTAGCCAAACCGAAGAAAGTACCTGGAATTGTTATCATCAACACATCTGCTAATGTAATGCCTTGAGGCTCTAAAAAAGCAACCAAAGCAACAACAGCTGCGGCAATTGGACTTGCAACAATCGCAAATTGTGATGCAATAACAGCCATACCTAATGGACGTTCAGGACGAATGCCACTACGACGGCTTACTTCTGCAATTACAGGTAATACAGAATAAGCAACATGCCCAGTACCAGCTAAGAAGGTGAACATATACGTCACTAAAGGTGCAATGAAAGTAATGTGACGTGGGTTTTTACGTAAAATATTTGAAGCAATCTTAATTAAATATTCAAGACCACCAGCCGCTTGCATTGCTGCTGCTGCTGCAACAACGGCCATGATCATCAACATTACATCAATAGGTGGACTTGTTGGCTGTAAACCAAAAACAAAACTCAGTATTGCTAAACCAATACCGCCCATAACACCCAAACCGATACCACCAATTCGAGCACCAATTAAAATACAAACTAGAACGATTAAAAACTCAATTAAAAACACATCAATCTCCCTGATGATAGATTTAATATAATTAATTTTTTAAATTACAGGGGTATACCGTTAGTAATTTAAACTCCAAAAATCGCAGGGATAATAGTCCTGTTATTCATTAAATAAATAGCGGCAGATCACACATTATTAAGAATTATATAAATATAAGATGAAATATATAAACCATTGTTATGCCTAATGTTTAGTTAGTACAAATCGCTAACAAATGATTTACTTTTATTGTGTTTTTGGTGAGGTTTTATATAAAGTAGTACAAGCGGATGAACATACAGGAACTATGGCATATTCGATGACGTTTAATGTGGAATTATGAGAAAGAAGAGGTAAATAACAACTACCTCTCCTTTACTTAAGAAGCAAAACAGACAAAATTCTTATCTTCATTTTTAATACGGTTCTGGAAATACAATTGACCATCATCAATCATGTATTTTAGATCAAACTCAAACCCTTTTAGGGATTCAATATCTCGAATAAAAATAGGCGCATTCTTAGGCTGCCTATGCCAATCTATTTTCTTATAAACCAGTGATATTTTATTCTTAGTAACCGTTTTGTACCCTAATTCATAAAGCAATTCGTACTTTTCCCTATCTCCGTTTTTAAACACTAACTCGCCTGATTGATAGAGTGTTAAATTCGAAGACGAAGCAAAATCAAATAAATCTCGTTCAAGAATTTCTTGATACTTTTCATAAGGTGCTGAAGTGAAGCCCGTCGACAATTCATTGCAAGACCAACGAGTTCCAGAAAACTCGGTATTCTCAGGCATCCATTTATAAATACCGGCCCCAATTAAAATTAAGAATAGGACTAGATTTACTATTCGCATATTAATTTCGCTCTTTTTAGGCCCTTCGCAATAATGCCCGGTAAATTTTCATGTGAAAACTTACTTAATGAATAATTACTATTACGGTTGCTGTTTTTTGCAACAATATACCCTTTCAATGAATAGGTATCATCATCGTACACAGAGTCATACATACGGATATAAATTTCAGCATTACACTCAACTAAATTTAAAGATTCAAGACCAGATTGAATAGCTTCAATATTATCTGTACCTCTTGTGTTATTCAGTATGTAGAAATCTGTATTTTTTATCTCAAAATGATTGTAATTTTCTTTCACTAAAAAATAAGGAACAGACGATGCTTTCTCATACCAGCACACTGCGGCGATTAGTGAGCATAAACAAAAAGCGATTAATGCCGATTTCAAAGAGGGCTTTGTTAATAATTGCACGCGAGAACGGCCAACGTCAGTCGTCGACAACACCGGCACATCGTGACTGATTTCGACATTCTCATGAACCATTAAGGGTTCTTCAACTTGAGGTGACACCAAAACCGCTTTCGGTTCGATATCATCAATAACTGGCGGTATAATTTTTGGTTCAACTACCGGTTGCATAACGACGGTTTCATCTACGGTCAGTAAGTACCCTACTTTACTGACGGTTTTTATCGCAATGCCTTCTGCCTCTAATTGGATAAGATTACGTCTTAATCCGGAGATAACATTCGTTAAGGCTTGATCGGTAACAATCGCCCCTTCCCAACAAACATCAAACAGTTCATCACGATCGATGCAATTTCCTTTTTGCTCTAACAATAATGTGAAGACGTTATAAGGCAAAGGCCTAAGTATAATGGCATCATCCGCATTATTACTTAACCTTCTTGTCGCGGGTTCTAAAACCAAATTTGCAATTGTGATTTTCTGCATCTAGGCCTAACGATTAGTGATAATTTAAATAAAAAACTAAAAACACGCTGAAAAAACAAACATTTAAACATATAGCGTGAAGTCTACCGCAATTATAAAACAAATCAATAACAGACTCTTTATTTGATGTTAAATCATAGAATTATCTTTTAAAACATTTAGTTATATCATTCAACAAATTGTGTTATCAGTTAAATTTAGATTTTTATAAAAACGACAAATCAAATAAAATTCAAATGTTTGCTGTTAGTGTGGAACTTATTTAGTTTATTTTTTTCGTGTTCTTATAATTCAACCAACTTTTAAGCACCCCATTATAGAATGAGAACCTCATGAAAAAAATCATATTATTACTCACACTCTTTTCGGCATTTACAAGCGCTAACGATAACATTTCAGGCTTTTACCTAGGTGCTGGTCTTGGTACTACAACTTTTGATGATGGTGGTGCTTTTGATTATAGTGGCGTATCTATTGATACTGATGACTCAACCATTAAATTTATTGGTGGCTATCAATTCAATCGTATTGTTGCTGTAGAAGTGCAATATACAAATTATGGTGATGTTACCGTTAACCACCCTTTAGCTAAATCAAAAGGCTTTAAGGGATTGGCAATTGAGTCATCTTCTCTTTCACTTGCAGCAAATCTTGGTTACACCTTTGATAGTGGCTGGCGTCCATTTGGAATTATTGGTTTAGGTTCACTAGAATCTTCAACAAAAGTATTAGGCCATTCTTTTAGTGATAATAGCACCACTTTCCATTATGGCGCAGGAGTTGAGTACGCACCAAAAGCTCTCCGTGGTTTAGCTTTCCGTGTCGCTTATGAGGGAGACATTTTCGTTGAAGAAAACGACTACGATTACTATAGCTATTCTGATGATTACGCTATGAACATTGGTTCATTTTACGCTGGCGCAACTTACAAATTCTAATAATAACGATTGTTGGCTAGGCAATTAATCTGTGGGTAGTTTTCGACTGCCCATTTTATTCCTCCTCTAATCACTCTATATATCTAAAAATAGACCTATAATTTATCTCATCACCTTTGTGCTCATTGCATTTTTCATGGCTCACTTACTTATATCAGTTCTAGGCAACACAACCTTTTAATATATTAAGAGAATTTAAATGAAAATACTCATTACCGGATTAACTATCTTTATTGCAATCCCTACGCTTGCCTATGCTGCACCATTGGTAACGCCAAATGAAGCGGGTGTTGCACAAGATCAGGATTACTACACTCAAGATGTACGTAATACTCGCCTTATTTTCACCGAAGAAAACAAACAACACGCCGAACATGCCGCCGGTGTTGAGAGCATATTACAACCAGCTTATGAGGACACCTTTGGCTATCAAATGGATGACCGTTTAAATGTTGGCTTGATGTCATCTTATAATCAAATTGCCAATGGTTTTTCAACTCAATTCCCACTTAACCGACAAATCAACTATATGGGTGGAGCACAACTTCCCGACTATTTCTCATCAAGCTCTTGGCTCGACACCTTATTATTTCATGAAACCGCTCATGATTATCAAATGAACGCGAAAGATAACGTAGTTTCTAAGTCTATGTTTGCTGTTCTTCATAATGGTTCTATTGGACCTATTGGCATCATTCCTGCTGTATTACCTAACTCAACCTCTTCCAGTTTTATGCTTGAGGGTAATGCAGTTTTAAATGAATCTTGGCATGGTCAAGGGGGGCGACTTTATAGTGGTCGATACCGAGCAATGACACATGTGCACGCTAAAGCCGGTAACTTATCGCCAGAGCGCCTTTATAACGACACGCTTTTCTTCCCGTATGGAGAAAGTGCTTATGTTTTCGGTTCTCAGTACCAATATTATCTAGCAGAAACTTACGGCCTAGATGTCACTAATAAGTATTTCAAAAATCGATCTCAACATTGGTTATGGCCTTTCCAAGTCAACAGACCAATGAAACAAACGGTTGGAGAAGATTTTGATACCACTTTCGCGGCATGGGTTAAACAAGAAAGCCAAGAAGCAAAAGGAATGCAATTGGCGCAAGGGAAAATCGTTGCCCGATCTAAATATTATGGTGAACTGAATACCCAGCAAGGCAATATTCTTTTCTTAACCAACCCGACTGCTGTTCGTGCGCCAATGCTTGTTCATTATGATTTAACCAATAATGAAATAACAAAAGAAAGCAGCAGCCTAGATATGGGAAAAGTCTATTACAATCAAGATAAATACTATACGGTTTCAGGACGTCGCACTTCGGTTTGGCGTACCACTCAAGGTTTATTTGATAACGATGCCCAAATTAAGGAAGGCAGCGAAGGCCGAGTTCATCAAGGCTATATGAGCGATGGCAAAGACGTGTATTTCAAAACCACGGAGTCTTTTGTTCAACCTCAACTCTATGTTGGCGACAAGTTTTACAGCGCTGTTAATTCATCGGTTTTAGTTAACAATGACAACCTCTATTACTTTGTCCAAAAAGGCAATGACCGCACGTTATATCGCAACAAAGAAGCGCTCTTAACCCTACCCGCTTTCTATACCATCGTTAAAGATGTGGATAGCCAAGGCAGAGTTTACTTTATCGCAAACACTGAAACAGGTAGCTCTCTTTATCGAACTAAAGATGGCAAAGTTGAGCGTGTGCTTAGTGCAGACAACGTGATTGATGCACGATTGATTAATGATGACAAAGTACTCGCAACCGCGATCTCTGCAAATGATTACTATTATGTCGTTGAAGATATGGCGATAACTGCAGAAGCGCCTTATCAAGTTAAGCTTTTTTGGGATGACAAAGGTGGTCTAGCCGATCAACAACAGCAGAAATTAGCGAATATTGAAGATAAACCACTCAACACTGAAACGTCTTATGGGCTTTTCAACAACATTCACTACACCCGAGGGGCGTTAACGGCTGGTGCGGTAACTGAGAAAGAGGATAACGGTGATAGTAAACAAAAATTGCGCTACAACGCGACATTTGAGTTTTCTGACCCTCTACAGCGCAGTACCTATAGTTTATGGGCTATGAATGATGATGAATACAGTGATTTGATCGGTGCTGGTTTCAGCAATAACCAATTTTTCATCATGGGTGGTGTTCGTGCTTACTATGTCTTAAATGACAATTACTCCGATAATAATATTCAAAAAGATCAAACTCGAAATAGCGGTATTGCTGCTCAATTACGCTTACCTTTCCTTCAAACAGGATTTTGGAATGCAGAGATCTCAAGTAATTTCTATCAAGATTATAAATTAGACGAACGTGAACCATTATCTGCTCAATTAGATATTTCTCGTACCGAGCATTACGGCAATAGCTGGCTATTAAACAAAGAAGCGGCTGTGTCACTCTATGGTGTTCAAGATCGACATGACATGATTCACGGTGCTTCTTTATCTTTTGGTACTGATTTACCATCAGAGTTTTACATTAATCTATCAGGTAAATATTCAGCCAGCGATACAAACAAAGCAGGCATATATGAACGTCGAGGTGTCGAGCTAACACAAGGCAGTGACTTTATAAATAATGACCCTAGCAGCTTTATTATGCCATCACTTAAAGACGATGCCTTTGCTGAAACCGCTAGCTTGGCTGAATTAAAACTTTCAAAAGTGATCAACTTATCTGCTTATTCTTTCAAAGGTCCAATATCACTGCGTCGTGAAATGATTGAGTTTTCTTATCGACGTTATGATTTAGGGAGTGTAAATACTCTGGGTGATGTGGATGTTAACCAAGGCGTTGTTGGACTTCATTTTGATACGTTAATTATGAATGCATTACCGATTGGATTTTACACGCAATATATTCACAATGATGATAATCCAATCACCGATAAAAACAGCTTTCAAGCAGGATTCTCGGTTCCATTATAATTGCTAATATATAAATACAAAAATCCCCTTACTTTTTAAGAGTATGGGGATTTTTTGTATTTATGACGAAACTTATTCAGTGCGTATTTGAAGGTAAATTAACGATCAAGCTATTGGCGCGACTTTCTTCTTATCAAAGATCACATAAGCCATGTATCCCACAATCACAATATTAATAATGAATGCACCGATACTAAGAATACTTGTGCGGAAAATAATTTCATACAGCTCAAACGGGATATAGATTGCTCCACTCACCAAAGCAAACCATTCTGTCCACACTTGCGCTCGCCATAATCCATAAGCTTCAACCAGCCTAATGATTGAATACACCACTGCACCAATGGTAAAAAATAGGATTTTTCCATCAGTTAATCCACTCGCGGCATTAATAAATACACTGGATAAATGACTTGCCGGATTTAAGTGCAAACGACTCACTATTAACTCAGCTAAATGGCGTAAATTATGACCCGCTAAAGCATGTACCCCAAAAGCAACTAATAGAGATACAACCCCCTTACTTGCTTCCAATACGGCAACCGCACGTAACCCTTTCTTTATTGTTGTCATACTGACCTCTTTCAACTCACTATTTCTCTGATGACAAAAGTCATTAATAGAGTGAGTATCCTCCTTAAATACCATTTTTAAAAGAGTATAAACCCTTATAAAAGAATGAAATATCACAGAATTTAAGACTATTGTTAATATTAACAATTAAGGCAACAGACGCCTTTACAATAACGAGTATAACGTTACCAAATATTAACCAAACCAACGACTAACATAAGTAATTAGCAAGTTAAGTACATTCATATTTTCGCGGTTAGTCATCCACTTTATGTAGACCTGCTACACTTCTGCTGACGCTTTTAACACTCTTGATTGTCGGTTTAGCAATAAGCTAATAAATACCGCTAGCACAACAGGTAAAAACCAACTCGCATGAGCCGAAAATAAAGGGACGTAACGAGTTAAAGGTGCTGATAAAGATTCAGGTAATAAGCCCAAGATATGCAATGCATCTAATCCACCAAATACAACGCTAATTATCACAACACTAACGTATGAAATGGTGTTGTGTTTTGTCGTAGGTAAAAACCATGCCGCTAATACTAAAGCAATCGCCACTGGGCACAGTATAAGTATGGCTGGTAGGCTGATGGCTAGAATTTGCTCTAAACCAAAATTGGCAACAACGCCTGTCATCGCTGTAACGATAATCGCGGTTATCGCAAACGGAGTGCGGAACGTTTGTTGGCTGTATTCTGCACATGCATTGGTTAATCCTACGGTTGTCGTTAAACACGCCATAATGATAATACCCGCTAATAAGTATTGCCCTAGTGGTCCGAATATCGCCGCAACATAACGCGTTAATAACTCACCACCATTGGTTGCGCCTTCAGCAATAGAGGTTGATGTTGCACCAACATAAGCCATCGCTAAATAACATGCCGACATTAACAGCGCATAAATTAACGTTACTTTAAGCGTGGCTTGAAAAACATCTTTCGGTGATTCACAGCCTTTATCACGAATGGCCTTAATGATGACCCAGCCAAACCCAACAGCCGCAATCGCATCCATCGTCATGTAACCTTGAATCAAACCACTTGTGATGGCTTTATTCTGATAACTGACACTCGGATCACCAAGGACACCTAATGGCGTAATAATGGCAGCTAATGCTAACGCAGCAAGCATTAGAACAAGCAGTGGTGTCATCACCTTTCCAATGTAATCAACCAACTTACCTCTTTGGAAAGCCAACAATAATGTTGCACCAACAAAGAGAGCGGAGAAAAGCATTAAATGATCACCAGAAAAGAAAGGCTTGATTCCCATTTCATACGCAACGGTTACTGCTCGTGGCATTCCAAACGCAGGACCAATGGCAATAAAAAGCAATACCCAAAAAGCAATGGCTAATGGTTTCGGTAACGCTTGAGTTAATTGACCACTGTCACTTAATCGCCCTAAAACAATTAATGTTAACGCAGGGAGTCCAACAGCAGTAAGTAAAAAACCAAGCATTGCAGGGAGAAATTGAGTCCCCGCTTCAAGACCTAAAAAAGGCGGAAAGATAATATTGCCTGCGCCAAGAAACATGGCGAAAGTCATTAAACCGATAGCAAGTAAATTTTGTTTTTTCAATGTCATAGTCCTTATTGCTATTGGGATTAACCCTAGTAGCTTTTATTGTGGACCGTCAGATTGGCTGAGAAAAACAAGAAGAGAATAAAGCAGTCTCCCATCAGCCTGGCTGACGGAAGTGCCGCCAGCCTAGTTAATAATCACTAGAATGACAGCAATAATAGATGATGTTACACGCGACACAGCACCGAGCACTATCTGGCACAAAGCAGCAAATTGTAGGGCTGTAGAAGAAAGCATGAATGTATCCTAGTCGTTTATCGTGGTAACCAATTCAATATATAAGTAATAAACTACATTGTAAACACCATAATAGTTAAAAATATCACTATTATTATTTTGTTTAGTTTGATTCACTTTAAGTGTTGGAAAATTCTATTCTTTCTGCCACCCAATCTAGAATGTGTTTTAATTCCTCATCAGACATAGCAAGTAGCCTATCACCAACTGATCACGTATCAGAGGCTTTTTCATGACTTAAGGAAGCAAGAGCATTATGAGCAGAGTGATGGTTAAGACTCTATTTACTAATGCATTTGCAAATTCGTTATTATTTACCTACATTGAACTCACTTTCGTCATTAATAAAGGAACTCTCATGACAATGCTTTCTGATATCACTCTTACTCCTTTTTCTAATTCATTAAATGTTGCCATTCATTTAATGACTAAAGCAAAAGCGCATTTTGAGGCACAAAATCGAAATACAAATGACATTGTTGATCTTCAATTAGTTGACGATATGCTTCCTCTTTCATTCCAAGTGAGTTCAATTTGTAAGCATACTCTTGGGGCAACAAAAGCCGTATTAAGCGGTGACTTTTATATTCCATCACCACTAGGAGAAATCGATTTTAATGGTTTAATTGATTTACTGAAAAATACACAAAAAGAGTTGAGTGAAATTACAGAAAATGAAGTGAATTCACGCTCAGGTGAAGCCATTATTTTCCACTACCCAGAGCGACCAATGCCATTTACTGCTGAGAATTTTATTACTTCATTCTCAACCCCTAACCTCTATTTCCATCAAACAACGCTGTATAATCTATTACGAAAAGAAGGGGTTCCGTTAAGTAAAATAGATTTTATTGGTGCGTTATCTCTTAGTCCTTCAGAATAAATATTACTTCATAAAAAAGCCCTGTTTAGTGAGCACTAAACAGGGCTTTTATGTTCTATGGCGACTTACAAACTTTCCGTAATATCGACAGTGTGGCTAATAATACTGGTTCCCTTACCAACGTTACCATGTCCAGGAACGACAAACCGAGCTTCAGGGTATTTTGTTAATACTTTCTGAGCCGAGTTTGCCCACTCTTTCTTATCAGCATCACCAGTCCATCCAATCGTATTAACTTCATTCGCTCGCATTAAACAACCGCCAAGCAATACTTGCTCTTTGGGTAACCATACAACTGCATTATCTTTCGTGTGACCCGCTCCGGGATAGAAAACTTCAATCTTATTTTCTAATAGCACAAAATTATCATCTGAAAATTGATGATTAGTGGCTTTCTTATTATCACCTTTCAAAAATGTGTTGGTTAATGCAGACGCATAGGTATCAAAATTATGCTCTTGTAGATATTCTAAACCACCAGTTTGATCTTCATGAAAATGAGAAAATACGGTTTTCTTTAGCGTTAAGCCTCTGTTTTCAATCCACGTCATCAGTTGAGGCATGTTCGATGCATTCCATGGTGTATCAATTAAATACACATCCTTCCCATCAACATAGACCAATGAGTTCGCGTCCATTAAAATAGGCTTATCTGGATTCTGTAAATTTTTAAATTCACGGTATGATTTAACCAAAAAAACATTATTCGTAATTTCTTCAAATTGAAGTGGTTTTACTGACTCATCTGCGGCAGAAGCATTAAAGCCAATAACAGCACTTAATAGCGCTAACGTAATTTTAAACATGAATTCCATTCCTTTTTTCGTGTGCCACAAAGATACAACATAATTCCTTTTGGAAGTGTTAGATAAATGTAAAAAACAATTTTGTACAATAACTAACATACTCTGTTCGCTTATTCTATTTGGCATTACCCCCCAAAAAAGGCACACGCATGACCCTATTTTTAGCCATGGCAATGTTCGCATTAGTTACATCATTGTCTCCGGGACCAGTCAACATTCTAGCCACCATTACCGGCGCGAATCATGGATATAAAAGAACTATTCCCCATATCTTTGGTGCAACCGTCGGTTTTGTGTCTATTCTTATTATATTAGGATTAGGGGTGATACAAGCCTTTGATGACTCTCACACAGCAACACTTGTTTTAAATTACCTTGGTAGTGCCTTTTTACTTTATCTCGCCTATAAAGTAGCTACGAGCAAAAAGACAGAACAAAATAAAACAAAAAAAAACGACGCACCAACGATGCTCCAAGGCCTGTTATGCCAATGGTTAAATCCAAAAGCTTGGATTGTGTCTTTATCTGGTGTGACCGTATTTTCTAGTAATGGTGTGATTCCACTCGAAGACCTCGGGGCATTTAGTATGATATTTTTTATCGTATGTTACTGCTGTATATCGACGTGGGCTTTATTAGGTCTCACCATTGGCAAATACCTTGAGCACCCAATTCATTATAAAATATTTAACCGAATCATGGGGGCTTTGCTTGCACTGACAGTCGTGTATGTATTCTTTCTATCAAAATAACATGGACGTTATATTGGCTAACTCTCAAACGCATTTTTTACGATCATCCGTTCTACCATTTGAATTACGTTATTCCGACAATTCAAACGCCTGCTATAAAAAGCATTCTCACCCAGAGTTTTCAATTGGTGTTGTAGATAGTGGTGTTAGTGAATACATAAATCAAAATTTAAAACAGGAAATAAGCGTTGGCTCTACGGTAATCATTAATCCTGAAGCGGTGCACTCTTGCAACCCAAAGACCGGCACCAACTGGAGCTATAAAATGCTGTTTGTTCAACCGGATTGGTTAACTGATTTACAAAACAGTATTTCCGGCACGGAAAAAAATGAATTTCAACTATTTAAACAAAAACACAGCCGATGCTCTACTTTGTACCAAGACTTTCAATCATTGAGCCAAGTTCTGATTGAAAATGAATCTCCCCTATTAGTCGAAGAATCGGCGATCACTTTTTTCTCAAACCTTATTCTCAATGATCTTAAAGCACCGTTCATCAATATTATCCCAAAACAAGCGACTCACCTCGCCTACCAATACATTTCAGATAATGTCGATAACAATATTTCAATCTCCGAAATAGCCAGAGAGTCAGGCCTGAGCCATTTTTATCTTATCCATTCATTTAAAAAGCAATATGGAATAACCCCTCATGCATATCAAATGATGATGAAGATAAACAAAGCAAAAATCTTATTAAAAAAAGGAAACGATATTGTTTCTATCGCTACAGATCTTGGATTTACCGACCAAAGCCATTTTCATCGACATTTTAAAAGTATCGTTGCAGCTACACCGAGGCAATATAAGAAAAATAGATAAATAAAAAGTGATTCGTTGGGGGAGTTGTTTTATATAAGGAAATATAATTTCAACTTATAGTTCGTCATCATTGATAACTTCTACTATAACTGTTTCAATGTAGTTATTAACACTGTAGTAACCAAAGGACGACAACGAATGAATTTACGCTATTTATTTCTTACTTCTTGCGTAATAAGTATGCCTACGCTAGCAAAATTAGCGGACGAAAAAGGCATTAGTGGTGAAATTGCACTAACAACAGGGTTTGCCTCTTCAACCTCCAACTTTAATACTGAAGCTGATGACACCATTAGCTCTGTGGATCAAAAAGGCTCTAGCGACGACGGTTTTATGGCCTTTCCTCTTGGTAATATTGCCTATACGTTTGGTCAAGAGTTAAATCAGCAAGTATACGTAGGTACAACTCGTCAAGATGTAGCCACAGGTACTGTTGTTCTCGAAGTCGGTTATAAATATCAATTTGAATCAAGAATGGCGATTGATGTTTCTATTCTGCCAACCATTATGTCGAGCAAGACATGGGCTGACCCATATTTGGTCGGTTCAGCTCGTAAAGAAACAGACGCATCAGGTAATGCATTTCGTTTTAAAGTCGAGAATATTGCGGGATCAAATTTTACGATTGATACCGCTTATGCCACCAAAGACATCGAGAACGATGATGTCGACGATATACTGAAAAGGGACGCTGATACGATCTACTTAAAAGGTCAATATCGTTTACCATTAAGTCGCACTTCTTTCGTCCTACCTTCTGTTATTTACCAATCTTCCTCTGCGGACGGAAAAGCAAGCTCTTACGATCAATACGGTGCTGAACTGAGTTTTTTCAAATTAATGCAAAGACACCAGTTAGTATTAACCGCTGGCTACAACCAACAAAACTTCGGCGCAGACAATCCTATTTATAATAAAATTCGTAAAGACAATAAGTTAAGCTTATTTGCCGCTTATGAATATACTAAGTTTATGGATTGGCAAGATTGGTCATTCATCTCTTTTGCGGGTTATAACTCCACCGATTCAAACATTACCTTTTATGATGAATCAGAATACATTGTTACTGTAGGTTTAAACTACAAATTCTAATGTCAGGAATAACATAAAAGCCCTGCTGAGATTATTCAGCAGGGCTTTTTTTATGAATGACTATATTTTTCTAAATTGCGCTATGCACAGCTAAGAAAGTTTTGTTAGTCATTACTCTATATATCCAATTAAATTATGCGATTGGGCCATTATTAATCATTGATAACGATTCATTAATATCAAAGATATAGCCTCGAATATTAGTGATACCCATGTTAGTTAAACGTGCCGTATGCATTGCTAAATAGGCTTGAGCAGAGGCTTCGTCTTCAAATAAATAAATGCCACCACCAAGTTGAGATTGCTCACTTGTCGTCCAAATCTTCCAAATAACACCCGGTTCTTGGTTAATTGATTCCGCTAAGCCTGTCATCATTTGTGTCATTTCATTACCAAATGGACCGGTAAAATCAAAATCTACTTGCAGTAATTTACTCATCTTTATGTGGGTTGGCCAAAATCAAACCAACGCATAACCGTTGATAATTTTGAATATAGAAGGAGCGGCCAGTTATCAAGTTCCCTTACACCTCACTCTGCCAAAAGGAGCAAAAACAGGCCCTGCGGCAAAATGCCTTTATCAATTACTCATGAAATCCGTTCAAACAAGAGAATAATGCCTTCTAACATCGATGTTAAAAGACGTTTTATTATCAATAGTAACGATAATCACTGGTATAAAAATCCAGTAACTTATTAATCGCTATATCTCGGTAAGTATCTTTCTCAATTAACATGTCATGATAAGCACCTGCAATGGGTTCTAAATGGCTTGTATGACATTTCTCATGGAATTCAGCTTGTGCAACATTGCTCACCACTAAATCGTCCCCTGCCTGCAAGATCAGAATAGGGATTTTTACTTTATGCGCATTCGCGATGCATTTTTTACCCGCTTTAATAGATTCTACAATCCAATGAGTACTTGGCCCGCCTAGCCTTAAGTGTGGTTTATCTAGAAACAAATCAAGAAATAGTTGATATCTCGCTTTACTGTGGGTTAATACATTATCTTTGTATTGAAGCTTTTTAAAATGACTTTGGCCTAAGGCATAATTTGGCTTATTTGCTAACGCATCAAGTAAATTTAACGTTTGTTTTTTAAAGCCATGCGCCCTACCAGAAATGTATACACCAAACATAGGAGAAGTCGCAGCCGATGCCTTCACTGGATGATCGAACATTGATAAATATTGAGTCATTACCGCAGCTCCCATCGAATGAGAAAGCATAAAGCATTCGCCCTCTAAATTTGGCCGCACGACTCTCTCCATAAAAATATAAAGATCCATCACATAATCATGAAAATCATCCACATGACCTAATTCATGATCTTGTGTCATTCGACCCGATTCACCTTGACCACGATGATCATACGTATAGATATTAAAATACTGACTTAGCTCAAGAATCGCTTCTTTATATTTCCAATAACTTTCATTACGACCATTCACAATCACTAATGTTTGCTTTTTATCGTTAGGATTCACATTGATCCATTTTAATGGAATACGCTCGACACCTAAAACTTCGCCACATTTTTTATTATTCCAAATGGCGTCAATTTGATCATTATATTCTTGTTGCTTTACTTGATCCGTAAAACGATCTTCACGTGTTTTCACTAAAAAACGTTCTTGTGATAAATGCGCTAAATTCAACTTTGGAGCAATCGTCTCAAGAAATAATTTACCCACCTCTTTACCGTGCTGATAATCCGCATCTAATTGTGTTTTCGTACTACCAAGTACCTTAGATTGAAGGCTTCGATTCGGTGAAATTTCATAAATGATGACATCATCTGGTGGGTTCGCTAAAAATGCTTGAGTCTTACGATAGCTTTCTTCGTGAGTAACAAGCATGGCAGCCATATTATCTAAGGTATTATTTTTTGTCATCTTGGCGAGAGAAATCAGCCAATCATGGTTTTCTTTAAAATCAACAGGTACGGTACGAATAACAACAATATGACGAAAACCTCTATCATACGCGGCTTGCACTGGGATCGGGGTAGTTAAGCCACCATCAAGCCAACGATTATCATCCATAATGACGGGCTGTTTATGTAGCGCAGGAATAGCACAAGAAGCTCGTAGAATGTCTTTCCAATTAGTGGTAGAAAGGTCGAAGTACTTGGTTTCAAAATTGGTTGCGTGGGCTGCAACGGCAAGCACTTGTTTGGTATTGAGGTGTTCCTCCCCAACCTTCCAATTGAGTGGAATATCAGATTCTGTTTTATCAATTAACCAATCTAAATCCATCCCTTCGCCAGTCAATAAAAAACGGGATAACTTGAAAAAATCTGGACTGCGAGTGACTTGATCGATAATTCGATAAGCGTGTCCTTTATGACCACAGATATAAGACGCTAAATTCAGTGATCCAGCGGAGGTTCCAATCAATAAATCAAACGGGTTAAAATTCGCTTGTAAGAAGCTATCTAATACTCCCGCGGTAAACACGCCTCTTTGACCACCGCCTTCCGTAACTAACGCAATTTTATCGACGTCTCTTTTAGAAAAACGAAAAACATCAACGTTATTTTTACTAATCGAATAATGTTCACCCATCATATTTGACCATTTCCGATAGAGTAATTATGTCCTTCTATTATGGCATATCGCTATAAAACTCGGGGAAATAAATGGGCTTTCTATAAATAATGAGGTTATTCCTCTCGTGGATAAAGAAACCTCCTTCATAACTCGATATTTAAGAACCATCTATGTTATGGTTCTTTTGATAATAAGGAGTCCTATGAACGACTATGAATTTTTCATCAGAATAAATGATGCGATATTACTTGAGTTTGATGTATTTAAACCATGGGAAAAGACGTTACTTTTAAGTGTTCAAAACCAGTTAATGGACAGATTTCCGATTTCGGAACCACAAAGAAAACTACTCACGAAAGTACTTGAGAAAAAAAGACCCAAGAAAAAGAAAAAAAGAGGTATATAAAAGCCATTATGATCTTACTCACAATGGCTTTTTTGTTACGTAAACGAGCATAATTAACTACGATATTTTTAGTTAAAACGACCTTGGCTATAATCATCAAACGCTTGCAATACTTCTTCTCTGGTATTCATCACAAAAGGGCCGCCACGCGCAATCGGTTCATTCAATGGTCGCCCTGCGATCAATAAGAATCGAGTCTCAGAATCAGACGCCATCACCGAGACTTGTTCTCCCTCATCAAATACTCCAAGAGATTTCTTCCCTATCTTTTTGGTAACGTCATTCTCCACATTCAACACCCCTTCAATCACGTAGATAAACGCGTTGTGACTAACAGGTAGTGCTTGCTCAAAAGTCATTCCTTCTGGCAATTTCACGTCCATATATGTCGGTGTAATGTGCGTATTCTTTACTGGTCCAGTCGTGCCTTCATTAGTTGTACCGGAAATTACTCGAACCTCAGTCCCGTTCTCTCTTAACTCTACTGGTGTTGATTCTGGTGGGTACTCTTGATATGCCGGCGCCATCATTTTTGAAGCCTTAGGCAAATTCACCCATAATTGAAAACCTTTCAATAACCCTTCTTCTTGTTCTGGCATTTCAGAATGCAATACACCTTTGCCTGCGCTCATCCATTGAACACCTCCGGGCTCAACAACCCCTTCATGCCCTGCATTATCTTTATGACGCATTTTCCCATTTAACAGGTAAGTCACGGTCTCAAAACCGCGGTGCGGGTGGGTTGGAAAACCACCGATATAATCCGATGCGTCATCACTTTCAAAACAATCTAAAAGCAAAAATGGATCAAGAACATTCAACTGTTGCGTACCAATAATTCGCGTTAGTTTCACGCCATCACCATCAGAGGTTTCTACCCCTGGGAATACATTTTTTAGTACTCTATTTTTATTTGTCATCATCTCTCTCCCACTCAATTCTTTTATCTTTAGGCTTGTGCCTATCGTTTGATTTAAAGAATAGTCGTTGAACAGAGGTAGATAAACAGCACTATTGAGAAAACACTATTATCATATGAAAGGTAATAATATTCAGATGGGTGTTTTTACGAGTCAATTGGAAACATAGATGGAAGGTAAAGGCAGTTGCAATATTGATTAACTAACACCAAATATTGCAACTGTTGTTTCTTTTAGTACAGCACCATCGTTAAATAGCCTAGAACCAGTACTATCATAGACGTTAACGCATAAGGAACCGGATAGCCTACCGCAGGCATATCGCTTTGACATTCATCCTGAGCGCCTTTCATTGCAGGGGTACTATTACGTCCACCAGCACATGCACCAGCAAGGATCGCAGGATTCATCTTGCGGAAGTACAAACCATAAATCCAAGCCAATAATGGTGGAAGTAACGCTGCGACTAAACCTAAACCTGCAATTTTAATTACCACAATACCTTGGAATGAAGCCAAGATTTTTGGCCCTACCGTCGCTGCTAATACCGCAACAAACAAACTCAAACCAATATCTTGTAAGAAGCTACGAGCACCCTCACTCATAGGTCCGCCAAATGCGGGATTACGAGTACGTAAGAATGAAAATACAATCCCCGTCAACATACAGCCCGCAGAAGTTCCTAATGCAAATGGGATCCCACCTAAAGTGACACTCAAGTGACCACATACATAACCAATCAATAAAGAAAGCGCTAGATAGAATGTTTCTGTCAACGTGCTCTCAACAATCGGATTACTGTTCAGTTTTTTAGCAGCTTGTTTAACACACCAATCAGAACCAGCAACACGGATAACATCCCCTACTTCAACCACTGTTTGAGGTAGCATAGGAAGTTGGTGCCCTTGTCTAAACACCGCTTTCATATAGATACCAAAACCAACTTCTTTACTCATTTCTTCGATAGTTTTGCCTGTGTAAGCTGACTTACCTAAATGAATATCGGCAACTTCGATATCAACATTACGCGCTCTAGGCTCATCAACTTCAACACCAACAGTGGATTCTCCGCCTTCGATTAATACATGGTAGTCACCTCGGATACCGATGACATCTCCAAGTTGAAGTTGTGGTTTATCTACCGCATCAAACACCTCATCACCACGAACGACTTTAAGGATCGCAGCATGGGGATAACGATGAAATAACGCTTCTACATTCTGTCCAACTAATTCTTGGTGATCAACTCTGTACGCTCGAATATCTAGAGGAAGAACACCTAAGTTTGAGAAACCATTCGTGCTTGGTAATGCTTCTGTATCACCACCCGCACCAAAATCGGCTTCAGCATCTTTACCCGCTTTCACCGGATCAATACCAAACATCGCAGGTAGGTATTTAATAAGTAGAATAATGAAGACACTAGAAAGAATATAACTAATGGCATAACCCGCGGCTATGTTGGCACTGATTTGGTCAAGCGTCATTCCTGCAGGTGCTTTCACTGCCCCTGAATTAATGGCAGATTGAGCTACGCCCATCACGGCAGTTACAGTGTAACTTCCAGAAATAATCCCTGCCGCATAACCCGGTGCTAAATCCAGTAATTTAGAACCAAAGAAAACAATTAGGAAATTACTGAACACGACAATAAGACCAATAACAACAAAGTCTATTCCTCCTCGTGCCAATCCAGAGAAAAACTGTGGTCCTACTTTCATACCGATGGCGTACATGAACATCATTAAGAAGATGTCAGACACCAAACCCGGCGCATCAATATGTAAACCATAAACAGAGAAAGCGGTTAACGCGATACCAACACCAACAACCAAAGTACCTGCTGTTGATCCTAAATTAATGCCTTTAATTGTTACTTTTCCTAACGGATAACCAATGGCAATGCTTAAGAAAAGAAACACAAAAGGATTATGAGCGATATACGTAAACAAAAACCCAAATAATCCAGAGGCTTCATGTTGTGCTAACGCTTCAACGGACTCGGCAGCCATAAGGCGACTAGAGAATAAAAAAAGTGACAGAGTAAGTAATAAAGTCCGGCGTTGAGACTTCATCCAATGAAAGGCATGGTTCAATTGATCCATATTCATAATTATTTCCCATATAGAATAAAGATGAAGCAGGCTTCTATTAATATTTATAGAAGCCCATTAGAACGAAAATGGGCCGTAAAAACGGCCCAAGAAACATTAACCGTGATTAAAGCCTGAAGATTCAACTTCATCACTGCCATGAGAGATTGGGTGCTTATCGAAAAACTCGATGCAATGTTTTAAATCGGCAACCAGTAGATCGGCTTGATCTCGGCTAAAGCCATGACGAACCAAAATACGCATGATCACTAAGTCTTCACGTTTTGGTGGCATTGCATACGCCGCAATTTGCCAACCACGAGAACGAATTCGATCCGACAGATCAAACAAGTTAAACCCAGGGTTCACGCCTTCTTTTAGCGACCAACTCATTGCAGGGATACCACCTTTGCCATCATAAATAATGTCAAACATGCCCATTTTTTCTATTTCAGCAGAAAGATACACCGCCGTGTCGTAACACGCTTGGTGGATCTTACGGTACCCTTCTTTACCTAAACGTAAAAAATTATAGTATTGCGCTACAATTTGGCCGCCAGGGCGCGAGAAGTTCAACGCGAAAGTAGGCATGTTGCCACCTAAGTAATTCACGTTGAAAATAAGATCTTCATGCAATGCAGACGCATCACGCCAAATAACCCAACCCACACCTAATGGACTCAAACCAAATTTATGGCCTGATGCATTGATTGATTTCACACGAGGTAAACGGAAATCCCACTCTAAATCAGGATCACAGAATGGGGCTAAGAAACCGCCACTCGCCGCATCAATATGCATTGGAATATCTAAACCAGTATCTTCTTGTAGTTTATCTAACGCTTCATGCACTGCTTTTACGGGTTCATACTGACAAGTAAATGTCACACCCAGCGTTGGAACTACACCGATGGTATTTTCATCACAACGTTTAATCACTTCTTCAGGCGTCATAATTAGACGATCGCCTTCCATTGGGATCTCACGTAATTCAATATCCCAATAACGAGCAAATTTATGCCAGCACACTTGAACAGGACCACAGATCATATTTGGTTTGTCTGTTGGTTTGCCAAGTTTTTTCATTTTTTCACGCCAAGCCCATTTTAGCGCCATTCCGCCAAGCATTGCGGCTTCACTTGACCCCGTAGTAGAACAGCCTAACGTATTTTCTGCATCTGGAGAGTTCCATAAATCGGCTAACATATGCACACAACGCGCTTCAAGCTCTGCGGTTTGAGGATATTCATCCTTATCGATCATGTTTTTATCGATGCATTCGTCCATTAGTTTGTGGACTTCATCTTCAACCCAAGTTTGGCAAAAGGTCGCTAAATTCTGTCGAGAATTCCCATCCATCATTAGCTCATCATGAACAACTTGATAAGCATGACGAGGATCATGTTCGTGCTCAGGCATTTTGTATTTTGGCATAGATAGGGAAAGGTCAGTTGATGAATAAACATCATCAAGAAGATCGTCTCTGACTGTATCTTTAGAATGAAGAGGCATACGTTTTAGCTCCATTGAATTAAACAAACAATAAAATATAAACTGTCGAATTGATTGGATTCGGCCTTAATGAGTAAGTAATTAATAACACAGTCAATTACTTACTCATTAATATTTAGTTACACTTTTAGTCCCTTTAATGGATTATGTCAATGCACTTCCAGTTCATTTTTTAAAGCATAGATGCCACTAAATTACTATTTAGTAGCACGAATATCACGTCAAACCCTGATAGAGAAAGACTCTTGTAATAAAAGTTAGAATATAAAACTCGTCTATTTTTGAGAGCGAATAATTTCTTCATCCACCCATTTAAGTAACTGTTTAATTGCTTTAGATAAAATCTGATTCTGTCTAACAATATAACCTAAGCTGGTTGTTGGAAATTTCGGTAATGGCGTTACTGTCGTTTTAAGATTTCGCTTTGGGTGAATAGAAAATTCAGGAACGATGGCAACACCGAATCCAGCCTCTGCCCAATCAATCTGAGCATCGACACTACCCACTTCCATGACTCGGTACTTCGGTAAGTTCAAGGATGGCAATGCTAAATCCAGTAAGTCACGAGTTCGAGTATCATGTCCTAGTAATATCAGCGTAGGTTCACTGTCTAAAACAATAGTAGGATCAAAATTAGCTTGTTGCCACTTTTCAAGATGATTACCCAATGCACACCATTTGATTTGTTGAAGTTCAGTAAAATGAAGCGGTTGACTTTCTTTTTGTGCAATAACAAATCCAAGATCGGCTTCGGCACTTTTCACTAATTCTGACGCTTGTGAAGAAGTGGTATTAAGCAGGGAAAAATCGATACCCGGGAACTCTTGCTTAAATAATTGAAATGGTCCGATCAATAATAAGCGGGAAATAATATCGCTGGCGGCAATGGTTAATGTTCCGCGGCTTAAATCATTAATCGCATTAAGATCAGCTTGGCAAACTTGCAGTGCCATTAATGTATTTTGACTGGTTTCAAGTAGCCGAACTCCAGCTTCAGTTAAATGAAAGGGATTCCTCTCAATGAGCTTTACTCTTGTCGCACTCTCTAACTGCTTGATGTGTAAGCTAACGTTAGGCTGCGTCATGTGTAATACCGTTGCGGTTTTACCAAAATGTTTTAATTCGGCTAACGTTACAAATGTTTTAAGCCAATGTAGATCAAGCATGCCTATACTCTCTTTTTGAATACATTTCACTCAATATGATATATGGATTTCTTATCAAGTCGATAATTATAATTAATTTCTCATATTGCCATATTGGGATTAGCATAGCGTCTTAATCATTAAGGAGTTTGTGTTATGCCGTCTATTGTTGTTGTTGGTGCTAATTGGGGCGATGAAGGTAAAGGCCGCATCGTTGATTTTCTTGCTGCGGATGCGTCTGCAAGTATTCGTTTTCAGGGCGGTAATAACGCCGGTCATACTGTGGTAAATGACTTCGGTACCTTTAAGCTACACCAACTTCCAAGCGGTATTTTTAACCCAGACTGTACAGCGGTTCTTGGCCCAGGCATGGTAATTAGCCCTGCGGCATTAAGCGAAGAAATCGCAGAAGTTAAAGCCGCTGGCATTGAAGTAAAAATGCACATTTCTGACCGTGCTACGCTTTGCCTTCCTCTTCATGCGCTTGAAGATACACTTGAAGAATTACGTTTAGGCGATGGCGCTTACGGTTCAACTCGTCAAGGTATTGCACCTGCGTACGGTGACCGTGTAATGAAAAAAGGCATCCTTGTGGGTTGGTTAATGCAGCCTGAAGTATTGCTTGAGCGTATTCAATTCATGCTTGATTGGAAAATGCCACAACTTAAAGCACTATACCCAACATGTGATTTCAGCCAAACTGCTGAAGAAATGACAGAATGGCTTTTAGAAGTCACTGCACCTTGGCGTAAATTCATCTGTAACGTGACTGAGCCTCTAAAAGTAATGCAAAAAAACGATGCCAACTTATTGTTTGAAGCACAGTTAGGCGCGGGTCGTGACTTAGTTTACGGTGAATACCCATGGACTACCTCTTCAAACGTAACAGCAGCTTATGCTGGTATCGGTAGTGGTTTACCTGCGTTACGTCCTGAACGTATTATTGCAGTTGCTAAGTCATTCAGTTCATCTGTTGGTACTGGTACATTAGTAACCGCAATGGAAGAGCAAGATAACTTCCGTGAAGCAGCTAATGAATATGGCGCAGTAACAGGTCGTCCACGTGATATGGGTTACTTTGATGCAGTAGCAACACGCAACGGTGTTGAACTACAAGCAGCAACAGAAATCGCATTAACAAAAATTGACTGTTTAAGTGGTATGGCGGATCTTAAAATCTGTACGTCTTACGCTGGTGAGCACACAGAAAATCCAATCTGGCCTCAAACATCGGCTCTAAGCCCTGTTTACGAAAGTATGGAAGCATGGCAAGAAGACATCACAGGTTGTCGTACTTTTGAAAGTCTACCAAAAGCAGCTCAAGCGTATGTACTGCGTATTGAAGAACTAATGGGTGTACCTGTTAGCATGGTTTCTGTTGGTCCTGAACGTGAGCAAATGATCCTTCGTTAATCGAGTCATCTAAACCACGTACATTTCCAAATAAAGAATTCAAAGCCGCACTACCCTATTTTGTGATAATTTTAGGGAGTGCGGCTTTTTGATCAAACTGTCGCTTTTATTCAATCTTCCTTTTTTACTTTTGCCTACAATCCCTACCAAGAAATAATTCAAAATAATAAACAGATAAATGATGGCCTGATGCGTCATTTAGTCTTTATCTATACAGGTAGAAGCAATGATCACTATCGTAAAAATTGAACAACTAGAAGAATTAAGCACACTAAAAAAAGAGCACATTAAGCAAGCTACAGCGCCACTAGATGGTATGTGGTTATGCGGATTTGTACCAATGGCAGATCATTTTGGTTTTTATAAAGATGCAGAGTTGATTGGGTTTTGTTGTATAAATAGCGATGGTTACCTGCTTCAGTTTTACGTAAACCAACCAAATCAGGCTCTTTCTGATGATATTTTCACTTCTATTATCAATAAAGAAAACGAGCTTATTGGTGATGTGACTGGCGCATTTTCTAGTACTGCAGAAACGCATTATTTATCATTATGTCTTGATCATGCAGCGAAAAATCAGGTAAATACGCTGATGTATCAACAAATCGAAAAAGCAGTAAAGAAAAAAACTGACTTACCAATGGCAGCAGCAACCGCTGAACAGCTAGCCGAATTTGTTGAATTTGCAAAAGCAAACATAGGTGCGCCTGAGGAATGGGTTACTGGGTATTATGCAAACCTAATTAGTCGCCAAGAGTTGTTTGGTTACTGGAAGAATAATGAGTTGCTGGCTGCTGGTGAATGTCGTTTGTTTGACGAACATCAAACAGAGTATGCTGATTTGGGAATGGTTGTTGCTGAATCTGAACGTGGTCAAGGCATTGCGACTCAAGTACTCACTTACTTGATTGCTTTAGCAAACGGCAAAGGGTTAATCGCCATGTGTTCAACTGAGAAAACGAATATTGCCTCACAAAAAGCCATTACTCGTGCCGGTCTTACTTCTTCACATCGCATTGTTCAGTTTGATTTTTAAACTCATCAACATATCAACTTAAATACTAAAGCTAGTGACTTATTCTTTGAGTCATTCGCTTTATATTCTTACTATAATGGTTATTGGTTATTCAATTCCACCGTAAATATCAATCGTAAGATCTCGTTGCTTTGCGTACTCCCCTGGGGTAACTCCCAAAGTACTTTTCAAATAACGGATTAAGTGCGGTTGATCGCTAAAGCCGAATTCGTACGCAACCGTTAACCAATCAATGTCGGTTTCTTCTCGCTGATACAGATACGTAATTAACGCTTCCAATCGATTCATTGACTGACATTGTTTTAAAGTAAACCCTGTCACTCGTAAAAAACTTCGCTCTAACGTTCTTTGTGAGCAATGCAATAACTCCCCTAGTTGAGCAATGGGCGTTTTCGCTAATAGAGGTAGCGCTTTTGTTGTCAGTTGATAATGTTTATCTTCTTCTACTTTAGATAACCCCGGTAACAATATCTCATCTAACTTAGTACAAAGCCTCTGAGGATCTTGTTTGGCTAGCTCAATCAGATCTATTTCATTTATCCCTTCAGTTCCAAATAACAGATTCAAATCTGCTGAAACAATAGTATCTGCTACTGATTGTTGTGGTTCTTGATTTAATAAATACAACGCACCAACATGAAATTTAACCCCGATGATCGCAAAACCATGCGAGTGATCCATCTGTAATGTCTTGCTGTATGGGTATAACCAATGTGACCCTTTTCCCTTTAATCGATCAGAGTCAATATCATAATGATAAGGCTGCTCAGGAATAGCAATGATCAAATGCCCTGCTGGCTCAGGGTTTAATTTGGGAAATGGGTTACTGTCTGTCTCTTCAGGTCTTTCTAAAAACCAATAACAATCGATCAGTTTAGCCACATCCGAATTTTTAGGGGGGTGAATCCACTTGATCATCATTAATACCGTAAAGAGAAAATAATAACCATTCTAACTGACTTATCTCATTAACAGCACAACAGAACACCATAATTATCTATATGATCCTATTCGTAGTTGAGCTAGAGATCTGATTTTTGACTAAAAACTCAACAGAGTTCGATTGAAAAAAGAGGAGTTCAGGTAAACTCTACCCTTTATTATTAAACCTAAGGATAGGAAATGCATTCGGTTCGTTTGGGAGAAAAGTTAATTACTCCATCTAAATTATTATGTATTGGCCGGAATTACGTTGCCCATATTAATGAATTAAATAATACGATCCCTGAGCAAATGGTGGTGTTTAATAAACCAAATTCATGCATCACTTCAACCCTATCTTCTTTCCATCAAGAACGTTTACATTATGAAGTTGAGATCTGTTTTTTGATTGAAGAAGAACAGCTATCTGCCGTTGCAATTGGTTTTGATTTAACCAAACGAGATTTACAGTCTGAGCTAAAAAGCAAAGGACTTCCTTGGGAGCGAGCAAAAGCCTTTGATGGCTCAGCGGTATTCAGCCGTTTCATCCCACTTGATGGTATCGACAGTAATCAACTTCAAATTGAGCTATTCATTAACAGTATGAGAGTTCAATGTGGCCAAGTTAGCCAGATGATTTACTCTCCAGAAACTATCCTTGCTGATTTAAAATCCTATACCCAATTGTATGATGGCGATGTCATCATGACTGGTACACCTCAAGGCGTTGGTGAAATTCATATGGGGGATATATTTCTTAGTCGCTTAAAACTAGATGGAAAAACACTGATTGAAGCTGAGTGGGTAGCAAGATAATAGCCTCCCACTCTTTGACCCTATGCTGAAAATACCCATAAGTTAAGCACTAAGAATACGATCATGCTGATAATCGTTGTCAGTAGTACATTCTTTGTTTTCCATGCAATGAGAGCTGCAGTTAATGCCGCCCACAAATACGGATTCGACCCAGAAAGCGATAATTCATTGTCAGGCATAAATACAATTGGAGCCCAAATCGCGGTTAAAACAGAAGGACTTGAATAGCTTAATAACCTCTGAGTTTGAGCGTTTAATCTAAGGGGTAATTTGGGTTCTAAAAACAAGTAGCGACTTAAAAAAACTAACGCCGTCATTGCTAAAATTGATATGAAAATCATCCTCTTTTCCCTCTTAATGTCTCTGTTAAATACCCGGCTACCATACCGCCAATACTCGCTATCATTAAACTGCCTTCAACTGAAAAATGCGTCAGTGTGACAGACAAGATTAAAGCACTAATAACAGAGACCAATACTGGGCTATTTTTAATGGTAGGTACAACAATGGCAATAAAGGTCGCCGCCACCGCAAACTCTAATCCAAGTTCATTCAATGAGGGAATATAACTACCCGCAACAATTCCGGCTAAGGTTGCTGCATTCCAAAAGAAATAGAAACTGAATCCTGCACCTAGTGCGTACCAACGATTAAATTGTTTTTCTGATTGGTGCCCACATACAGCAAACAATTCATCGGTTAATAAAAAGCCAAGAGATAAACGCCATCGAAGCGGTAAAGGGCTAATTTTATCTCTCATCGAGACGCTATATAAAAAATGACGCGAGGTAATAAAAAAAGTTGTCAGCAACATGGTTGTTAACCCTGCGCCTGCTTTAATCATTCCCATGGCGACTAACTGAGCCGAACCTGCAAACAAAATTGCTGACATAGCTTGACCTTCAAAAGGAGTAAGACCTACATCAATAGCAAATGAACCGGCTAATAACCCCCATGGTAATACTGCGATGCTAAGTGGGATCATCGCTAATGTTCCTTGCCAAAAAAGACGAGAATTTGAACAAGGCTGTACGGCAGTATTTATATCCATAAACGACTCTTTATTAAATCAAATCAGCCTATATTAGAGCTGTATTCCTTTATCTAAGATTGTACAAACTTGCTTAAAATAGTTTGAGGTATTGCCCTGGAGTTATCCCCATCGCTTTTTTAAAATGACGGTGTAAATGGCTCTGATCATGAAATCCCGTTTCTTGTGCAGTATCAGACAACGAATGCCCTTGCTTAAGAAGTTTACGTGCCATTCGTAAACGAGACTGAATTTGATAACTGTGTGGAGGAAGACCAAACGCCTTTTGAAACGATCTAACTAGGTGATAAGCACTCAAATTACTAAGTCGTGATAGATCTTCAAGAGAAACATCCGCTTGAGGGAAGTCGTCTAAAAATTCTTTTATTAAATACAATGGTTTTTGAACTTTAGAGATAGCTCCATCTGTATAACGTGTTTTGCTATGCTTACACATGAGTTTAACTAAAACGCCATAAACTAAGGTTTCTCTTAATAAACGATTATCCGATTGATCCAACATGGTGAACACTAGCCTCAACTGGTTAGCTAGTTCTGGATCATAAACCACAGGCTCCGCAAAATAAGGGGCTCCAACTTGCCCACAACTCAATTCCCTGCTTAAACTTTCTAATTGCTCAGGCAACGGATACATCGCCTTATACCCCCACCCTCCATCCGTTGCCGAATGGCCACTGTGAATATCGTCGGCATTAATTAAAATGATGCTGTCTTGAGGGGCGGTATGATTGCCACCACTACGATAAAAGTGCTGAGCACCACGTTCAATGACACCAATAGTATAGCCTTCATGACTGTGGCGTGAGAAAGTCTGCTTTTCATAATCAGCATCTAAAATCTCTAACCCACCAAGCTCCTCAGCCATTTGGTATTCTGCCCTTTCTTTTTTTATTTTTTCATTCGTCATCATTTACCTACCATGAACACATTTATCCACATTCAATAAAGTATATATTAAGCATGTTTATTTCTTTTGTACAAAATTGCGCATTATCGAACAGTTAACCTTATTAACAAAAACATCTATATTTTTTAATATATCGAATTTATCTGATTAGTTGAATTTTTAATCATGGAAATTACCGTCTTACTACTATAAAATCCGCCACCTAATTTATAATTCAAAATAAAATAATGATTGATATTACTATTCTTCCTGTTTATTTAACCGCTGTTATTGCCCTGCTTCTTTTACCTGGTCCAGACATGCTATTAATTGCAAGTTCGAGCATGAGCTACGGCCGTAAAGTGGGATTATTTGCGAGTTTAGGTAATGCGACTTCGGGTATTATTTTGACGCTGCTTGCTGCTTTGGGCGTATCTGCGTTAATCGCAATGAGCCCTTTAGCCTTAAAAGCATTGCACCTCGTTGGTGGCGCGTATTTATTAAAAATGGGTTGGGATTGTATTCGTGCAGAAGCCGATGAAGCGCCTGAATTACAACAAGGCTCAACCATGGCGACTACATTTTACCAACGCGCTTTAGTCAGCAATTTACTAAATCCTAAAGCGTTAGTTTTCTTTGTGATGTTTTTACCGCAATTTGTTTCTACCAATATTGCAGCAACCTCTGGCGAGCAAATGTTGGTACTTGGCTTATTGCTTAACGTTCTTGGTTTATTGTTTAACTTAATCTTGGTAGCGTTAGTGGGAACACTTGGAAAGTCGCTAATCAATAACGTGAAATTCAGAACGTATCAACATAAATTCATGGGCGGGATTTTTATCATTCTTGCACTGTGGATGTTAAGTTCTTTTGTTTTTGTTTAAATTATCAATGCCAGTACTTCCATACTGGCTAATTTACATATAAAAAACGGTGAGCTACTAGCCCACCGTTTTTATATATTAATAATTAGACGTTTTTGTGATGACCTACAATTAAATACTCTTCACTTGAGGTTTCATCGCTTCCTCTTTATTTCCTGTCATCACAAAACTTAAATCACCGCCCGCTTTAAATTCTTTATGCTCAAAGAATAAACCGCTTTCAAGTTGCTTTCCGTTAATCGTGACTGATTTAATGTACATATTATCATCGGAGTTATTGGCCGCTCTCACCGTAAAGAAACCATCTTTAACCGGAAGGCGGATCTCATCAAATAATGGACGACCTACAGTATAAGTAGGATCTGCACCATTTACTTGGTAAAAACCCATTGCAGACATAACATACCATGCTGACATTGAGCCAACATCTTCATTACCTACAATTCCCTCTGGTGTCGCGTGATACATTTCATCAAGAATATGATCTACCACTTCTTGAGTTTTCCAAGGCTCGGCAGTCCAATTGTATAAGTACGGAATATGATGAGAAGGTTCATTACCAAAAGCGACTTGTCCAATTAATCCTGACATATCTGCAGTTTCATCACCAGATAGTTTAGCGTTGAATGTCGCCTCTAGATTCGTTAAAAAGGCGCGTTCTCCACCCATAATGTCTTTAAGACCATTGATATCGTGAGGAGCAAACCACGTCCATTGCCATGCATTCCCTTCGGTATAATTCCCCGTTTCATGAGCGGTACCAAATGGGTCAAAAGGTGTCATAAACTCACCTGTAGCCATGATCGGACGCATAAATCCGGTGACTCCCTCTTCGGCATATTGTTCTGGATTATTATCAAAATACTTTTTAAACAAATCAGCTCTAGCTAAATATATTTCTACATTTTTATCGTCTCCGGCCAATGTGGCTATTTGAGAAATACACCAATCATAGTAAGCATTCTCTAACCCATAAGAAACCGATTCAATTGTATAATCAGGGTTAACGGCATTACCTTCTGCATCTCTTTGAATGGCAGGAGCAAAGCCAAATGCGGGATCTTCAATGTATTTAACGTGTGTGGTTAATGTTTTATCAAGAACTTGTTTATCCCACTCAGAAAAGTCTTCAGGCTTATATGTTGATGAAGCGATAGCCGCATTCAGAGCTTGAACCTTCTCTTCTTGCGAGAATTCGTCTGGGTACTTAGTCATGGCATCAGCGATAACAGCAACCGCGGGATAACCCACCATGGTTCCTGTTTCGTCTCCCATGTGCTCCCATTTAGGCAACAACCCACTTTCCATTTGCTTTTGAACTAGGTTCTTTGCATATTGAACCGCTCGAGTCGGCTCTGTGATCGTTTTTAGAGGATGCAACGCACGGAAGGTATCCCATAAAGAATATACCGTAAAATTAGGCTTATCGTCGGTGGCTGTTCCATAAGCAATACGGTATTCATCTTCACCATTACGCATAGATCCAACCCCCATCCCTCGGAAGCTATTATCTACATCCTGATGTACGATTGGCGCAATTTTAGTATGGTATAACGCAGTATAAAAAATCTCTTTTTCTTCTTCAGTACCACCTTTAATAAAGAAGTTTAGCGCCTTACTCCATTTTTTAACCGCATTACCTCGAGCAATATTAAATGACGTTAATTTACCATCAGTATATGCTTCTGCATCATGATTTCCCTTCGCGCCATCAGCACTCACGCCAGAAATAGCCACCTGTGCATTTAACTCTTGGCTATCACCAGATTCAAATTCTATATAAGCAGTTACATCGGCTTTCGTGCGCTTAATCGCAACGCCTTCATCGTTGTAAATCAGCTCAGAGCGGTGTTCTGCAATCAAACCATTTACTTTAACGCCACCAGATAATAGATAAACGGCTTTAATTTTCTTATCGAAAGTGGCATGGAAAAACACTTTTTGATTCTTCGCCCAACCAGAAAAGTTCGCCGAATCTTTTTCACCCGTAATCGTGTAGCCGTCGTCACTTACCTGCAATTGATTACGTAGAGACGTTGAGCCCCAATCAGAATTTAAGATAGAGTTTAAATCTATCTTAAGCTTCATTGGTTTACCTTTTGGGTAGGTGTAGCGATGGAAGCCGACTCGCTCTGAAGCGGTAAGCTCTGCTTTTATGCCATTATCGGCGATTTCAACAGAATAATACCCAGCCTCTGCTATCTCTGTTGTCTTATCTAACTTAACAAATTTTGCCTTACGGTAATCATCTGATTGGTCGATGTATTTTTCATTATCTTCTGTAAATGGAAGGAATTGAATATCACCAAGCCCTCCCATTCCTGCGCCACTAATGTGAGTATGAGAAAAACCAAATAAGGTATCTTTATCATAGTGATACCCTGAAGCCGAGTGCCACCCAATTAATTCTGTATCTGGAGAGAGTTGTACCATCCCTTCTGGTACCACTGCCCCTGGGAAAGTATGCCCATTAAAGCCTGTACCAATAAAAGGATTAATGTAAGCAACATTGCCTTCAAGTTCGGGAAATGGCGTCGTTACCGAACTATCAGAATCATTATTCTCTGTATAAATATTATTTACGGTTTCTTCTGTGCAACCAATAAGACCAAAAGCAACAGCAACAGCGAATGCTAAAAAAGATCGTTTAAATTTCATGAAAATCCTTATTCTTTAAAGTAATAGGCACTGAATAAACAGTGCCTAATTGAGTTAATTTAGATCCGCTTTCATTGCTTGGTTTTTGTCGCCAGTCATTACAAAATGTAAGTTGCCACCAGCTTTAATATCACTGTGTTCGAATGAAAAATCTGTCAGTGGTTGGCCGTTAATCGTGACCGATTTAACAAATTTATTATGCGGACTGTTGTTATCTGCGGTAATAGTAAACTCACCACCTTCCACCGCTAATGTAGTCTTATCAAACAGTGGACGACCAATGCTGTAAGTTGGGTCTGCTGGAGTCACTTGGTAGAACCCCATCGCCGACATGATGTACCAAGAAGACATTTGACCAACATCTTCATTACCAACAATGCCAGTTGGCGTAGCTGAATACATTTCACTCATGATACGGTCTAAGTACTCTTGAGCTTTCCAAGGCTCATCAGTCATGTTGTATAAGTAAGGAATATGGTGTGATGGTTCATTACCATGCATATATTGACCAACATACCCCGTTAAATCTGGTAACTCTTCACCAGTATTAGAAGAACTTGCCGTAAATAACTCATCTAAATCTTCACGGAACGCTTTCTCTGGTGAGGTCTCTTTCCCTTTTGCTACATCTGCTTGATAGATAGCCTCTTTTAGCCCTTCAAAGTCATGCATCGGCTGGAACTTCCATTGCCATGCATTACCTTCAGTAAAGGCGAATTCGTCTACGTAGTAAGGATCAAACGGTTCAAATTCACAGGTTTTCACCTCCTCAACAGTCTCACAGTTTGCAATCGGATGATTGAACTCTGACGCTGGTTTTTCCGGACGAGTGCTGTCCGGATGATTTTTCGGGCGTAAGAATCCAGTTTCAGCATCCCAATGATTTTTCCAATTACCAGCACGAACTATGAACTTATTTTGAAGTGCAGTATCCCCACTCATTCGTGCAATTTCAGACATTGCCCAATCACCATAAGCAAACTCTAACGTATAAGATGCTGAGTTCCAGTAACCATGATGCACAAACCCATTTTCTTCATACACTTTAACTTGCACTACATTAGCTGCACCTAAGTTCTGATCTTCTGTCCAACCAGCATCAATAAATTGTTGCTTCTCCTGGTAACGGGCTGTAAATTCTGCGGCTTCTTTTGCTTTTTCAGGATCAATATTAAGGCCTTTTACCATTGCGTCTGCAATAATAGAAATCGCAGGAAAACCAATCATCGTCCCAGTGTAATGACCATGAAGCTCCCATTTAGGAAGAATGCCACCATCTTCATATTTACGAATTAAGTCATTCGCGTATTCTTCTGCTCGCTGTGGATTAATGATGGTCTGCAGTGGATGGAATGCACGGAATGTATCCCACATTGAATAGATAGAATAATTAGGTGTATCCCCTGCATCTTTAATATCTTGAGTTCGCATTGCACGATATTTACCATCAACATCTTGGAAAATCATAGGGGCGATTGAGGCGTGATATAGGGAAGTATAAAAGATTTCACGCTGCTCTTCGGTGCCGCCTTCAATTTTAATTTTATTAAGCTCTTGGTTCCAAGCATTCAAAGAGGTATTGCGTACTTTAGAAAAATCCCAATGCGGAACTTCAGCATTTAAATTTCCTTCAGCCCCTTCGGCACTTACTGGTGATAGTGCTACCTTCATTTCAACGGGTTTGTTTGATTCTGCAAATTCTAAATACGCAATGGTATGAACAGCCTCAATCGCTCCCTCATTATTAAGTGCTATATCCGTTTCAACATCGTCAATCATGGCTGTTGCTTTTATAATTGGTTGACTAAACTTGGCATAAAAATATATATGCTGATTATTCGCCCAACCATCAGAACTGCGTTTACCTCTAATTGTATATTCATCTACAATTTCAATATCACCAATCGTGGTACGATTACCCCACGACTTATTTAAGGTATGGTCAAGATCAAGCTTAATATAAGGTGTCGCTCCTTTTTTAAAGGTATAGCGATGATAACCAACACGAGGAGATGTTGTTAACTCGGCTTTAATTTCACCATTATTCAGTTCTACTGCATAATAGCCTGCTTGAGCGATTTCATTTTTCTTATCAAACGTATTGTAAGTGGCATTCGATTTATTTATAAATGGCAGAATAAGAATATCACCTAAATCCGTAATACCCGTTCCTGATAAATGAGTATGAGAAAATCCATACACAGGAATATCAACTAATTTACCATGATCAAAATAACCAGCTGCAGAACCCCAACCATCCATTTCTGTATCAGGCGATAATTGAACCATACCAGAAGGATATACAGCGCCAGGGAAAGTATGTCCATCCGCGCCAGTGCCAATAAATGGGTTTATATATTTAGCAAAGCCTGATATAGCTGGAGCAGTGATTGCTGGAACATCAGGATTAGAGGTTGATATATGATTAACTGTTTCATCACCACAACCAGTCAGTCCAAAAGCGACAGCAAATGCTAAGAAAGAAAGTTGATATTTCATATTGTTCCTTATTACTAATAATGGAAAACATAGATATATTAATCTTTGTTTTTTATTGATATTTAGCAATTAGGTCAGAATATAAAACACGCCTTCATGTTCAAATCTGCACAATCTATTTAGATGTACCCAATATGCTTAATAATCACATTTCTATGGTTTATTTAAATAAAAATAAGTATCGCATTGCTATGAAAGCATTCGTTTTTATTTAATACACCAGTTGATAACCACAAGAATAATAAGTATTTATTACATCTTCAGTAAGTTGACATTTAAACCATTTACTGGATTATTGAATCATCAAAAGTAATTTGTGATATGTTGCGTAATATTTATCTAAACAACAAATGAAATAGATATATAAGTCACAGCAATAGATATTTAATAACAAATATTTAATTTACGCATATAAAAAGTGTGATTTTAGTTCATAGATTAAATCTATTTTTTATGAAATATTATTCCTCTTCATATAAAATGGCCTCAATTTAATATTGAGGCCATTAACATAATTAGCTAAACGTTGTTACTGTATTACAAGCTTTTCTGATGTTCTTTAATTAGAGACTCCATTGCTGCATTTGCTTTTTCTTGTGCTGCAACATAATCATCTATTGGGTTTATTTCTGTCACCATCTCATAATAACATTTCAGTTTTGGCTCAGTTCCTGATGGACGAACGATAATACGAGACTCATCTTCTAGGTGATAAATCAACACATCACTCGCCGGTAGATCGATGGATTCTGTAGAGCCATTAGATAAATAACGTAATGAGGCTTTCAAGTCTTCCGTTGCACAAATATTTACACCAGCAATCTGAGTTGGCGGATTTGCTCTTAATTTATCGCCAATTGGTGGAGAATTAGGGGCTAATGCAATACTTCTTTGTGCGTTGACATAAAGTCCATGAGTTCGGTAAATTGATTCTAACTCATCCCAAACGCTCTTACCTTGTGTTGAAAGCTCTGCCGTTAACTGAGCAAAAGCCACTAATGCAGACAAACCATCTTTATCCCACACTTCACTGCCAATGGTGTACCCAAGCGCTTCTTCATAGGCGAAAAGAAATTGTTTCTCTTCACTTTGTTTTTGCATCGCAACATTAGTTAACCACTTAAAGCCTGTTAGTGTTTGGAAATACTCCGCCCCTTTCGATTCTGCAATCTTTTTCAATAGCGTGGACGAAACGATGGTATTACCAACAAGTTGTTTACTTGGTTCTGTATGTTTCAACAGATAATGCCCAAATAAAATACCAACCTGATCGCCTGTGAGCATTTGATAGCTGCCGTCGTTTTTTCGTGCTGCAAGAGCAAAACGATCTGCATCAGGATCATTCGCACACGCAAGTTCTGCCTGTACTGAATCGGCTAACGCAATAACCATATCCATTGCCCCTTTTTCTTCAGGGTTAGGGAAGTTTACTGTTGGGAAAGTTCCATCTGGCTCTCTTTGTTCTGCCACACTAACCACATGACTAAAACCGGCATCACGTAAGAGGGTTTCTGCCATATCAGCCCCAACACCATGCATCGCAGTATAGGCAATTGAGATGGCTGATGGATTTGTGTGATTTGAAAGCAATGGGTTATTGTTCATTGTATTACGGTAGCTTTGATAGTATTTATCATCTAGCCATACTAATAACCCTTTGGCTTCAGCATCACTAAGTGACATCCATGGAATTGACTTGGTGGCTGCAATATCTATTTGATGAGCAATACCAGAATCATGCGGTGGAATAATCTGTGCCCCATTTTCCCAATATACTTTAAAACCATTATATTCAGGAGGATTGTGACTGGCAGTAACAACGACAGCCCCTGCTGCATTAAATTTCTTTATGCCATAAGCGACAATCGGAGTTGCTGCAACTTTGGTTGTTAAAAAGACGTTAATGCCAAGTGCAGTTAGAACACTCGCGGTATCATGAGCAAACTGCAGAGAGTCGGTACGACCATCATAACCAATGACTACACCTCTTTGGCCTGCATCAATTATGTGTTCAATTAAATAATGACCTAGCCCTGTCGCTGTCTCTTGAATTACTAACCTGTTCATTCTATTTGGCCCTGCACCAACCATGCCTCGTAGCCCAGCCGTACCAAATTGGAGGCGAGAAGAAAAACGATCATTTAATTCTTCGATATCATTAATATCAACGAGCGACTGAAGTTCTTCTCTTGTTTTTTCTTCAGGATCTCTGCTTAACCAATTATTGATTTGCTGCATCATAATAAAAACCTCATTACTGAATATGTCTTAAGTCTAAATGATATTCATTATCAATTAAATGAACACAATCGCTAAACTCAGGAAAAATAGCTAACTATGACCAAATTATAGTTCTTATACGTAAATACTATTAACCACATAAAACTAAACTATTAATTCGATGATTTTTTCTCTTATTTTTAACGCTATAAGTGATAAAGTAATAATAGATCAATATTAATATAACCTATTTATTTGTAAGGATATTATATGAAAATCGCCATGTTCAGTACCAAATCTTATGATGAATCCTCTTTTAGCCGTATCAATAATAAATTTCAATTTGAGTGCCAATATTTCAACTTTCAACTTACAGAAAGTACGGCACCAATCGCGAATGGTTCCGATGTTGTTTGTGCTTTTGTTAATGATGATTTATCTGCTCCCGTTTTAAAGCAACTTGCAGAGCAAGGGACAAAGCTGATTGCAATGCGCTGTGCCGGTTTTGATCGTGTTGACTTAAACGCTGCAAAAGAACTAGGGTTACAAGTGGTTCGTGTCCCTGCTTATTCACCAGAAGCAATCGCTGAACATGCCGTTGGACTGATGATGTGTTTGAATCGTCGTTTTCATAAAGCGTATCAACGCACGCGTGATGCTAACTTCTCTCTAGAAGGCTTAACTGGATTTAACTTTTTTGGTAAGACGGCAGGCGTGATTGGCTCTGGAAAAATTGGCCTGGCAACGATGCGTATTCTGAAAGGATTAGGCATGGAAATCCTTTGTTATGACCCATACCCAAGCCAAGTTGCGATTGATTTAGGGGTTAAATACACAACGTTAGATGATATTTTTACCCACTCAGATGTGATCACATTGCACTGCCCATTAACATCAGAAAATAAACACTTATTAGATACTGATTCATTTGAAAAAATGAAAGATGGTGTGATGATAATCAACACTAGCCGTGGTGGATTATTAAATTCAGCGAATGCTATTGAAGCTTTAAAAGCAGGTAAGATTGGCGCTCTTGGATTAGATGTTTATGATCATGAGAAAGAATTGTTCTTCCAAGATAAATCAAATGACATTATTACCGATGATGTATTTCGCCGCTTATCCGCGTGTCACAACGTACTCTTCACTGGGCATCAAGCTTTCTTAACAGACGAAGCGTTAGAGAATATTGCTGCCACCACATTAGGAAGTATTGACGCCTTTATCAACGGCAATATTTCTGGTAACGAGCTAATTTAAGCTTAAAAATAATGCCCTCATACTCGCTGAATATGAGGGCATCTTCGTTTAACATCAGAATACACTATCGTAATCGATTCAGTACCACCTGCTGATCAAGATGCTCTTGGTAATCGGTATATTCAAGTCCCTTATCAAATACAAACTCAGTCACTAAACGAGTAACTAATGCTCTTAATTCATCTGCATTCCATGGCTTTTCAATATAACTTTCAATACGAGCTCTATTAATTGCCGTAATCGTGTCTTGATGAGTTGCCTGTCCTGTTAATAGTACCTTTTTGGTTCGTAAAAAACGGTAGTCATGAGAAACCTCAGTCAATAACTCTACCCCACTCTTACCAGGCATAACATGATCAGATAATACGAGTGCAATATACCCGCCTTCACTATCGAGCTCATCCATTAAATCTAGGGCTTCGCCTGCCGATTCACATTCTTCAATGTTTATCCATGTTTTTAGTGGCGCAAGATCTTGTAAAACGGCACTCAGCACTTCCCTTTGATCGTCTACACAAATCAGATTAAGCTTTTCCATGACCGTCCTCCACTGGCAATTTAATTCTAAAAATAGTTTTTTCTTGATTGCTTTTTACTGCAATAGAACCACCGTATCCAGTAATAATCCGTTTTACGATGGCTAAACCAAGCCCTAAACCAAAAGAAAGCCCGCCTTTTTTGGTCGTAAAGTTTGGTTGAAATATTTTGCGTCTTGTTGCTTCGTCTATTTCAGGGCCATTATTTGCAATAGTCACTAAAACAAAACGATTTGATACTCTGGTCGATATTTCTATCTCAGGCTCTTGAACCTTTTCCATCGCATCACTGGCATTTTTAATTATATTGGCCCAAATTTGAACCAACTCTGTTGCTGATGCTTTAACCATTGGCATTGCTGCTGGGCTTAAATGTACCGATACCCTGCGCAAATCACTTTGAAGTAAGATTAACGCTTTATTAATGCTGTCATTTACATCCAATAGTTCATCTGTATCTATATCTGTTCTGCCTAATTGCTTTACAGAGCGAACAATACCAATCGAATGTCTTGCTGCCAATTTCATGTCATGCAAGTCACGGCCTATATTCCAATAACGTATCGCCTGCTCTGGACTTTTTAGCCAATAATGAGAAAGCTCACCCTCAGGTACAGCACGAGCAAGTTCTCTCGCCATATCCCTTTCCATACCATAGGTCGTTTCTAATTCTCTTCCACGCCTTCGCACTTCTGATGAACTGATATTTTGTCCATACATAAGTCCTTGATCAACAAAACTACTCGCTTCTGGGTGGATCTCTTCCAGTAACTCTAAGATGATCGTCTGTAGACGATTTGTTTTACTGTTTAGTACCCCAACAGCATTATTAAGCTCATGAGCTATCCCTGCTGCAAGCTGACCTAGTGTTGTCATTTGTTCTGCGGTATATAATTTTTGTAACGCGTTTTCTTTTTCTATCGCTTCTGTTGTCGCTCGTCGTTGTCTTCGAGATAACTCATTTACAATCACAGGGGTAAACTGCGCACTTAATGGTCCATAGCATTCAGCGTCAATCGCAACCGTATTGGTATCTATCCAACCTAGTTCACTGTCTGTTTTACTGATCACCGTTGAAGAAGCAATAAATGTTTCTGAAAATAAACTGTGTACGCCTATAAATGCGCCTTTCGACGCACTAAATACCTTTACTGAATGTGCATTTTCTTCTTCTTGATAGAAACCTTCTAACTCGCCAGAACAAACATAATAGAGCCGTTCATTATTTTCACCTTGAACCAACACGGTTTCACCCGCAGGAATTACAACTCTCCGCTCTGGTTGGCTAAAATAGGCATCAATTAAACGTTGTAATTTGTCGCTATTCATAAGCTATCCAATATGGCCGACAGTATGAAGGATCCATACCATTACAAAGCTGAGCAATACCCCTATAACGCCTAAAATCACACCGGTTTTCGCCATTTGGCTACTCTCTACATTTCCTGTTGCGTGTGCTAATGCATTCGGTGGTGTACTGATTGGTAATGACATACCTAAAGATGCAGCAAACGTAACAATCAATATTAAGGTTAGCTCACCACCCAGTGGGGTCAATGACGTCATCGAAGTACCTAGCGCTGCCATGATCGGCATCAATAAGTTGGCAGTGGCTGTATGTGACATGAAGTTCGCCATGATCAAACATAAGAAGGCGGCGCCAAATAAAACCACATAAGGAGAGTAAGCATCAAATGGAATGCTATGTACTACTAGTTTCGCAAGACCTGTCTTATCTAAAGCAAGGCCAAGCGCAATACCACCAGACACTAACCATAAAACATCCCATGATATTTTCTTAAGATCTTCTTTGTTAATAATCCCTGTAATAGAGAAAACAGCAACAGGAATAAGAGCGACGGTATATGAGTTCATGCCATGACTTGATCCCATTAACCACAATAAGATCGTACCTGCAAACGTAATATAAACCGTGATCGCTTTTGGTGTTTTTAAGAACTTACCTTTAATGTCTAAGTTCATTGATGTCTGTTTTGCTGGATATAAGTAAACAATTAAGAACCAAGCCAGTGCCATCATCACAATAACAAACGGTACACCGAACACCATCCACTCACCGAAAGTAATTAGGTTATCACCCACTAAGTATTTCAGCGCAATGGCATTAGGTGGGGTTCCGATAGGAGTACCAATACCACCAATGTTTGCCGCAATAGGAATACATAGAGCAAATGCAACTCGACCTGGATCTTTAGGCCCAAATACTGCAATGACAGGCGTTAAGATAGATAACATCATCGCGGTAGTTGCTGTATTGGACATAAACATAGAGAAAATGCCCGTGATTAGCATTAAACCAAGCATTACGAATTTGGGATCCGTACCGAATGGCTTCAATAATACTCTCGCTAAGTTAACGTCCAACCGATATTTTGTTGCTGCCATTGCCAAGAAAAAACCACCTAAGAACAGCATAATGATTGGGCTGGCAAACGTCGCCATAATGTCGCTGTAGTTAAGTAGTTCTCCAAAATGGGCAGAATCCTGATTCATCTTAAATAAGAAGAAACCTTTGTCGGACACCATTAGTAACTCTAAAACAATGATAACAACCGATGTCGCATAAATAGGGATAGGCTCAAATACCCAACATAGTGCAGCTAATAGAAAAATAGCAATAACACGTTGTTGAATGATCGTCATGCCTTCAAAAGGAAACGCAGACAGAGGCATCAAAAGAATGATGAGTGGGATAATTGTTGGGATTAAATACTTCATGTATTGACGCATAACGCTACCGACTTCCATAGTACAATAAATGGTGATAAACGTAAGTATCTCCTTAATCAATTATTCGGTATAACGTGTCAGATCAATCATTATTTCAAAATAATAATAAATATGAATTTTTGTGACGGTAGTATCATAAAAAAAGAGCCACATTTCTGCAGCTCTTATCTATTGTATTCTGATTGTAATGCCTTAATTATTAAGACTCTTTCTCAGCTTTTGGCTTTTTACGCTTATCAGTAACAGTCCATTTCCCATCAAGATATAAACCAGTCCAACCTGATGGCTTTCCATCAGTTTCTGTACGAACGTAATTTTCTTTAGTCTTACGACTAAAACGAATTACCGCTGGTTTTCCATCTGGATCGTGTGTTGGTGCTTCTGTTAAGTATAAAAACTTAGGTGACAAACGATCTTTAAAGCGAACTAACTCTTCCACTAATGGCGCTCGTGTTTCACGCGATTTAGGGAACGTGCTTGCTGCTAAGAATAAACCAGATGCACCATCACGTAATACAAAGTACGCGTCAGATTTTTCACATTCCAATTCAGGAAGGTGTACTGGATCTTCTTTTGGTGGCGCTACATCGCCATTTCTTAGGATCTTACGTGTGTTTTTACACGTCTCACTCGTACAATCCATGTATTTACCAAAGCGACCGTTCTTAAGCTCCATATCAGAACCACATTTGTCACACTCGACAATTGGGCCATCATAACCTTTAAGTTGGAACTCACCTTTCTCTACAATGTAACCATCACAGTTCGGGTTATTACCACAAACGTGCAGTTTACGATCTTGATCGATTAGGTAAGGGTCCATTGCTGTTTCACACTTAGGACAACGTTTCTTCGCACGTAACGCTGCGGTTTCTACGTCTTCTTCAAGAACATTAATAATGCCCTCTTCATTACCTAAGTTAATCGTTTTCTTACAGCGCTCTTTTGGCGGTAATGCGTAACCTGAACAACCAAGGAATACCCCAGTTGATGCAGTACGAATACCCATATTACGCTCACACGTCGGACATTTAATATCAGTTTCTACGATATTATTTGGTGACATGCCGCCTTCTGATTCATCAAGCTCAGCTTTTGCGATATCGTCAGTGAAGTCTTGGAAGAACGCATTTAGCACTTCTTTCCAATCTTTACTACCTTCAGCAATCTTATCCAAATTGCCTTCCATACGAGCAGTAAAATCATAATCCATCAAATCATCAAACGATTGATTTAGACGATCAGTTACGATCTCACCCATTTTCTCAGCATAGAAACGACGACTTTCAACACGAACATAACCACGATCTTGAATCGTTGAGATGATGGATGCATAAGTCGATGGGCGACCAATACCTTTCTTCTCAAGTTCTTTAACCAATGCCGCTTCTGTGAAACGTGCTGGTGGCTTAGTAAAGTGTTGCTTTGGATCAAGCTGCTCTAATTTTAGCTTATCGCCAAGTTGAACTGCTGGAAGTAATTGATCTTCATTTTTACCCATTGGACGTTGTACACGAGTCCAACCATCAAACTTAAGGATACGACCTTTCGCTTTTAGGGTGAATTCATCGGCTTTTACACTCAATGTAGTTGAATCGTATTGTGCTGGTGTCATTTGACAAGCCACAAATTGATTCCAAATTAGGTTGTACAGCTTATGAGCGTCCGCTTCCATACCTTGCAGGTCGTCAACTTTCACTTCAACACTTGAAGGACGAATCGCTTCGTGAGCCTCTTGTGCGCCTTCTTTGCTTCCGTAAATAATAGGAGCGGCTGGTAAATAACTATCACCATACTCCGAACCAATAAACTCACGTAACGTCTCTACAGCTTCTTTACTCAAGTTTGTTGAGTCAGTACGCATGTAAGTGATGTAACCACCCTCATAGAGGCGCTGAGCTAGCATCATGGTCTTTTTCACACCGTAACCTAAGCGAGTACTCGCCGCTTGTTGCAGTGTTGATGTAATAAATGGTGCAGATGGCTTACTTTTTGTTGGGCGGTCTTCACGCTTACATACTTCGTATTCCGCTTTTTCAAGAATGCTCACGGCTGCTAACGTATCAACTTCATTTAATGGTTTAAATACCGAACCATTACGTTGTGCAACTTGCAGACGAAAGTTTTCTTTACCCGCAGTTAACGTATTTGCATGGATATCCCAGAACTCTTCAGGGATAAATGCATTGATTTCACGCTCACGCTCAACCAAAACTTTAACAGCAACGGATTGAACACGACCAGCAGACAAACCACGTGCCACTTTTTTCCACAACAGCGGAGAAGCCATGAAGCCAACCACACGGTCTAAGAAACGACGCGCTTGTTGTGCATTCACACCCGGCATACTTAGTTCGCCCGGAGTTTCAAACGCTTGCTGAATTGCATTTTTTGTAATTTCGTTAAAAACGACTCGTTTATAGCGTGAATCATCACCACCGATGATCTCGCGAAGGTGCCACGCAATAGCTTCCCCTTCACGGTCTAAATCGGTTGCGAGATAGATGGTATCTGCGTTTTCAGCCAGTTTTTGTAATTCTGCTACTACTTTTTCCTTACCCGGTAAGATTTGGTAGTTAGCTGCCCAATCGTTATATGGGTCAATCCCCATTTTATTGATTAGGTTTTTTTTGTCTCTTTCTTGTTTAATGCGTGCTTTATCTTCAACACTCATACCTTTGGTTGACGCAGCAGTCGCTTTTTTTCCGGTGCTTGTCGAACCCATAGGCAAATCACGTACGTGACCTACACTGGATTTTACGATGAAGTCTTTGCCAAGGTATTTATTAATTGTTTTTGCTTTGGCTGGTGACTCCACGATAACTAGAGATTTACCCATAATGTCTCACTGACGTCCTCGTGCTGAAATACAAAACTGTCGAAAAAATGATATCCGCAGCTATAAATTGAACTTTTATCTCTATATTACTATTGAGGGTGTATCGCATCACGTCAACCTCTTTTTTTGCAATTGCTTCTAAATGGTCGCACTTTGGGCAATTGTTAAATAGATGTGATTTCGACTAAATACATTTTCAACCCTGATAATTTTGGTCGAATCTATTAACATTTATAATTTAATAGCTCAAAAAGTTAGTTCCATAACTTGCGCTTTCTCACAATAAAACCTCTATTTTTTCTTGAATTTTTATTTTAGTCATCATGATTTACATCAATTGTATTTTTAATTCTTTATGCTTAAAATCCCTCTTTTATAGAGTAAAAAATGAGTGCTGTATGAGCGATAAAAAATCCATTTCAGAGGCTGATTTACTGTTAATCGCCAATCAAATCATTCAAGATCATGAGAACTATGCGGAAGGCATGCGTACAACAAGTGTAGAAGAAAAAGATGAAGTATTAGTCTTTAAAGGGGAATACTTTTTATCTGAAGAAGGCTTGCCTACCGAGAAAACAACGGCGGTATTTAATATGTTTAAACACCTTGCTCATCAATTATCAAAAGAGTTTAGTGTTAAGTAATTTTCGCTAATTACAAACAAAAAAAGGCTGAATTAATCAGCCTTTTAGTTATTGAAAGACGCATCAATTAAACAATTGGACGCTGCCCTTTACTGATTAAACGCATAAATACATTTTCAGCTGACTGTCCTGCAACACCTGCAATTTTATCACTCAATTTTTTCTTTTGTACGTAATGAATCGCTAATACTTCACGATATTTACATGCTTGAGTTACATAATCGTCTGATGTTTGTATTGCATCAATCAAGCCTAATTCTAGCGCTTGCTTGCCAAACCAATGCTCACCAGTAGCCACTTTTTCAAGGTCTAATTCTGCACGGTGTTCATGGATAAAATCTTTAAATAATACGTGAGTTTCTTCCAATTCTAATTGGAATTTTTCGCGTGCTTTATCGCTGTTTTCACCAAACATGGTTAACGTACGTTTATATTCACCAGCCGTCAGTTGTTCAAATTCAATATCATTCTTTTTCAAAAGCTTACTGAAGTTTGGTAATTGCGCTACAACGCCAATAGAACCGACAATTGCAAACGGTGCTGCTATGATTTTCTCGCCAATACACGCCATCATATAACCACCTGAAGCCGCTACCTTATCAACTGAAACCGTTAGCTTAATATTGGCATCTCGTAGGCGATCTAATTGTGACGAAGCAAGACCATAGCCGTGAACCATGCCGCCGCCACTTTCAAGGCGAAGAAGAACTTCATCTCCTTCAACGGCGATAGCTAAAATTGCAGAAACTTCTTCACGAAGACCGGCGACTTCTTTTGCGTCAATACTGCCTTTAAAATCTAAAACAAATAAACGAGCGTCGCGTTTCAGTTCTAACTCACCAGATTTAGCCGCTTTCTTAACTTCTTTCTGTTTTGCTTTATCGGCTTCTTTATGTGCTTTTTTCTCAGCTTTTGCTCGTGCTTTTAATTCTGAATCATCAAATAAATGATGCTCCAATTCAGCCACCGTATCTTTATACTGCTCAGTTAAATTAGATATTTCTAACTCACCTTTTGCACCCGCTGATTTCCCACCAACCGCTTTAGCAATAACCAAAATGGCGATAATAGAAACAACCACTGTTGCGATCTTTGCTAAAAAGAGACCGTAATCAAACAAAAATTCCAATGTAATACCCTCTTAAGTATGTTTCGTGTATTGTACCTAACTTAACCCTAAGTTAATTCACCTTATGATAAAAATTCGCACTAAGCGCGTGTTTTTACATCAATATACTGCGAAATAAGCAGTATCATTTTATGGTGAACGTTGAAATACAAGGATTACAGAGTGGACTATAAGGTTTCAGCTGACGCATTAAACAACAAAATTATTCTAGTTACAGGTGCTGGTGACGGCATTGGTAAACAAGCGGCATTAAGTTATGCAGAACAGGGTGCGACAGTTATTTTATTAGGTAGAACTGTCGCTAAATTAGAAGCCGTTTATGATGAAATTGAAACCGCAGGCTACCCTACTCCAGCGATTATTCCACTGGATCTAAAAGGGGCAACAAAGCAGCACTATGTTGATATGGCAGAAACAATTCAAAGTCAATTTGGTAAACTTGATGGGTTATTACATAACGCTGGCCTTTTAGGAATTCTCAGCCCCTTTGAACAATTTGAAGAAGCTATTTTTGATGAAGTCATGCAAATCAATGTCAAAGCACAATTCTTAATGACTCAAGCCTTATTACCCGTTTTACAGAAATCTGATGATTCTCGCATCATTTTCACTACATCAACCGTTGGTCATAAAGGTCGTGCTTTTTGGGGTGCTTATGCTATTTCTAAGTTTGCAACAGAAGGTATGATGCAAACATTAGCTCATGAAATGGAAGGGACTCACGTTAAAGTTAATGCGATTAATCCAGGTGGCACTCATACTCGTATGCGCGCACAAGCCTTCCCTGCAGAAGACATCAGCTTACTAAAAACACCGAAAGATTTAATGCCTTTATATGTTTACCTAATGGCCCCTGAAAGTGCTGACGTTAATGGCCAATGCATCGATGCTCAACCAAAATAAACGATAATATCCAAAGAATAAAAAAAAGGGTTGAAGCCATGCGGCTTCAACCCTTTTTAATTTGTCTATTTTCTTACTTAGGATCAGCGATTCAACTTAACGTTGTCTTGGTGCTGATTTTGGTGCTTTACCATTTGGAGAGAACTTAGTTCTGATCGGTTTTACACCATTAGCAGAAGGCTTTTTACCTTTTCCACTCGGTTTATTACTCGCTGGCTTAGCATCACCTGTAGTATTACGCTTCGCTGATGGCAGTGAGCTTCCTACTGGTTTTTTGTTATTACGACCACGACGGCCTGCTGGAGCTGGAGCACGATCATCAGTTGTACGCTCATCATGACGCTTAACAGCACGACGAATTTTTTGAGATTTAGATTTAGCACGCTTACGTGATTCTTTATCTACATCTAATAAACTTTCTTTTTCGTGTGGTAATTCAACCATTTCACGTAAGTAGTTTACTTCTTTAAGCTCAAGTTCCATCCAACCGCCGCGTGGCAATGCTTTCTCTAGGAAAATATCACCGTAACGAACACGTTTAAGACGGCTTACTGTTACGCCTTGAGAATCCCATAAACGACGAACTTCACGGTTACGACCTTCATTGATTACAACGTAGAAAGTATGATTCATACCTTCGCCGCCAGCATACATCACGTCTTCAAAACGAGCTTCACCATCTTCCAGTTTTACACCTGAAACAAGGTTTTTAACCATTTTGTCATTAATGTCACCGAATATACGACACATATATTCACGTTCAACTTTACGGCTTGGGTGCATTAGACGGTTTGCTAGCTCACCATCAGTAGTAAACAATAATAAACCCGCGGTGTTTGCATCTAGACGACCAACAGAAACCCAGCGAGAATCTTTAATTTTTGGTAAACGGTCAAAAACAGTACGACGACCTTCAGGATCGTGACGAGTACACAATTCACCTTCTGGTTTATGGTAAGCAAGAACACGACAGATAACTTCAGCTGATTCTTTTACCGATACAACATGTCCGTCAATACGAATTCTCGCATCAACATTTTCTAGGCGATCACCTAACTTTGCAATCTGACCATCAACACTAACACGATTAGACTGAATCATCGTTTCTAGTTCACGACGAGAACCTAAACCAGCTCGTGCTAATACTTTCTGTAATTTTTCGCTCATTTTTTACCTTATTATGTCGCCTTCACAGGCGTCAATTAACTTTATGAATCAAGAATCTAGATGGAATCCTCTATCATTCTCAATCACTTTAAAACTCTATAGCTAGTGATTATACAATAAGGTTGTGACGAATGGTAAAAAATTAAGCAAAAAAATATGCTAACAAACAATTTTACGTATGATGAAAAAAGGATACATACAACGAAATTTTATCACTAAAAGGAAAACAAAATGCAAAATCTCAACCGTTTATTTAATACACTGTCTATTAATCTAGAAAAGGAGGATGGACAAAAAAAAACAGGGTGACCATTTTATAGAAGCATTCGATTTATATTGTAAAGAGACAGGTAATCACAACCTAATACAAGAAATTATAGAAGACCGAAAACAGACCATATTAAGCCAATTAAACCATGCACACACCGGAAATTTAGCCGATGTCTTTTCAACTGATATAGCACAAAGAATCATAGGAAAAGAACCTAGTTCAAACCTGCCTTCACATTACTTTTTTATTGAACAATTAGCGCAACAAATATTTGGATGTTTATTGTCATTCTGGACTGAATTAGAGATATATCGGATAATTCAACATTCCGCTCTTTATAAGAACCTATCTCTAGCTGATATCCCTCAAACTTATGATTCTCATATAATCAACGAGCATTATCACTATGAAATCATCCCTGATATTGCTTTAGATAAACGCCTATTTTTCACTGGGTTTTGTTCTCATCCACTCCTTCTTTCTGATGCTATTGTATTAATTAATATAGAAACGTTTATTAAAGAACACAAATGGTATGAAATGTTAACCCTTCTTGATATTTCCTCAAAAGGAGAGCATTTTATTTTGTATCAATTTGGAGAACAACATACTTATCCAAATATTATCTCTTCTGCATTAATTAATTCCATTTCCATGTCTAATGAATGGTTATTTTTTAACGATTTTTTTCAAAATTCAAAATGGCCTCCCATTTACCAGGCGCACTCAGTATCTAACTTAAAAAACATAACAAAAATGGAAACCACATTAGATATAAACACATTAATCAATAAGCCATCAAATTACATGGAAAGTTGCTTTTTACATTCGATGTTAAATAAAGATAAAGCATGTGAGGCAATTAGACTTACCGTCAGCGGCGAAAAATCAAAAGCTAATTATCATTTATATTTGGCACAAAAAGGGTTAGCCAATGCCTTAAAAAATAGTGGTCGCGAAATCGTTTTTACCATTATAGAAAAACCCGCAATGGTTTTGTTTTACCAATCGATGAACATAGATTCGCCATTGTTATCACCCTATCTATTTACTAGTTCGCAAGACATCAATAAAAATGGAGTGATCACGTATAAAGGTCTCTGGCTTCTCAATAATGCAGTAATTGCTTTTAATCAATATAACTTTAAAGCGTACAATGTTAAGATTATTGAATTAAGAAAACTATTACGAAACAGTTGAGTTTTATAAATGCATCCAGCTTTACCTAAGGTCTATTTATTGTTACTAACCAGTGCTATGGTTTTGCTTTGGGTTGGCTTCTTTGTCCGTTTTCATTACAAGGAACGGACAAAGTTTAGTGCTAATATTTATTTTTCATACGTTTTATATGCTATTTTTATTGCTCTATGGATATTAAGCAATGCCTATTTCCAGTCTTCTTTATTAATTAGGTTTGATGAAAATATAGCTATACATATGGCGATTATTGCCAATATGACCGCCTATCTCGCTTTTGCCTTTGCTTTTTTATTTTCTTGCTACCTTGCATCAAATCGCCCAGAAAAAAAACTCTCTCCATGGCAACTGTGGCTAACCATCTTTGCTACTCTACTAGCATTTTTACTCAATATTATTCCAAATAAAACCATTAGTGGCGTAGATATTATTGCTCCAAGTGTATTTACTATTCAATTCGGCCCTTTAGCTCCTTTGTTTTTCCTTAACGCCTTTCTTTTTATCATTCTTACTATATTTAATTTTTTCAAATTAAGACGAAGCTCTATTAGATTAAACAAAGAAAAATCAGTGTACTTATTATTTGGCATTTTAATCTATATGCTATCAACAATCGTATCTCAGATAATTCTCCCTCTGATCTGGGCCGATTTTTCTTACACATGGTTAGCTCCTACATTATCATTAACTGAAGCTTTTTTAATGGGTTACACTTTAGTATACCATCGCCTTTATACTCTAAAATATATCTTCTATTGGGTATTATCATATAGCATAAATATAATTATTTATTTATTACCTATTATTATGATTTATAATGCAAACATAACCTTTAACTTGATATTGATAGGGTCTGGGATTGTTATTGGTTTACTATGGAAGCGTACTCTTAAAAAATCAAAATCTATTTCAAGTCTATTGATATATAAAAACAAAAAAACACCAGTTGAACAAATATTTGAGATAGCAGAAGAGTTTAAGTACTCTAGTCATGATGCTATCAAGAAACTTGCTACATTACTCGATACCCCACCAGAAGATCTTTTATTAGTTGGTGGCAACAGCAATTACAATATTTTCATTCCACATCTAAATCGTTCCAATTCAGCATTGGTAAAAGATGAACTCGATTATCAAATTCATTATGCTCCAGAGCAAGTTCAATCAGAACTTCATCAAGTCCAAAAAGAAATGGATTCAAAAAAAACAGCCCTAATTTTACCTATTTTTGGAAAAAACAAGCTTATCTCTCACCTACTTATTTCATCTAAAAAACGCAATGGTACTACTTTTTCAAATGAAGAAATTACAGCTATTCAATTTGTTTTAACTAAAGTTCAGGGCTATATAGAAAGTGAACAAAAAGTAAATCAATCACAAGCATTAGCTAACTCTATAGCTCATGAAATGCGAAATCCTCTATCACAACTCCAGTATCACTTTGAGCGTATAAAGACTTACTCAAGTAAAGCGAATATCAATAATGAATTACAGCAAGGTCAGTTAGCAATTCAACGCGGAGCTCAGCTTATCGATATTATTCTAAGTGAAAGTAAAGGGTCTAAAATTAATCAAAGTTTATTCCAGAACTATTCTATTTCAGTATTAACAACTCAATTCATTGATGAATATATTTTTGAATCAGACACAATTAAACATAAAATTAAAGTAGATCTACAAGACGATTTTATCATAAATGTTAACGATACTCTTTTTGGTTTTATTATTTTCAACTTATTGCGTAATGCTATTCACTACTTTGATACATATCAGAGTGAAATATCTATACATTTATTTAAAGGTAATGTATTCAACACGCTTGTTTTTAGAGACACTGGCCCTGGTATTAACGCTAATATATTACCAAACATTTTTAACGAATTTTTCACTTACAATAAAAAAGGTGGCAGTGGTTTAGGTTTATCTTATTGCCTAAGAGTAATGCATTCTTTTGGTGGTAATATTTCATGTTATTCTAAAGAAAATGAATTCACTGAATTTGTTTTGAGCTTTCCTAAAAAACCAAATGTTATTGATAGTGTTCTCCCACCATCAAAAAATCAAGACACACAAGACACACAAGACACACAAGACAATAATGAAAATATAAATAATACTGTCAAGACAGTTCTTATTGTGGATGACAAAAAATTACAACGGATGTTAATTCAAAATTTCATATCTAATAATAGAATTAATACTTTGCATGCAGAGAATGGTTCTCAAGCAGTCGATATGGTGAATAATAATGATGTAGATCTTATTTTTATGGATTCTCACATGCCAATCATGAATGGGGTAGAATCAGCCAAAATAATAAAAAAAAGCCATCCATTCATTCCTATAATAGCTTTAACTGGTGAAGCTGATCAGAATGAAATAGAAAAGATATCTATTGTTATGGATAGCTATCTCAAGAAACCTATTTCTAAATTTCATCTTCTGCAAAATTTAGATCAATGGTTATGGAAAATTTAATAAATTTCATTACATATGGGCAGTTTTCCATATAATAGAGAGGCTGAATATTACTCAGTATGTATTTACTCTTTATTAAGGAAATAAAAAATGAAGAACTTAAATCAACTATCAAAATCACTTTCATTATTTTCTGGCTGCCAAGTAGCACAAAAAAAACCACCGTCATACTTTTATAAAAATGCTACATATCTACTGTCAAAAGAATGACAAACCTACGCTTCTACAAGATATTATTGAAAATAGAAAACGCTCTATTTTAACCAAATTGAATGAACCAAACACAGGTAACCTTGCGTATTTATTTTCAACAAAAGAAGCGCTAGATATTATAGCAAAGCAACCCAGTACAACACTCCCTTCACATTATTTCTTAATTGAAAAATTAGCTCATCAATTGTTTGGTTGTCTACTAGCGTGTTGGACTGAATTAGAAATATACCGAACCATTCAGCGCTCTCTCAATTCAGATAAGCTATGCTCACTACAAACACATAAAAACCAATCATCAACATTAATAAATGGGCAATACCACTACGAAATAGTTACTGATATATCTACTGATAACCGCTTATTTCATACAGAATTTAGCCAACATCCTCTCTTTCTTTCTGATGCAATTGTTCTCATTAATATCGCAACCTTCATTAAAAAACATAAATGGTATGAAATGTTAAACATTTTAGATCTCTCTTCAAAAGGAGAGCATTTCATTTTGTATCAATTTAATGAAAACAGTCCCTATCCTACGATTATTTCTTCTGCATTAATTGAACCTTATCAAGATAAAAAAAATTGGCTTTTTTTTGATGACTTCTTTCAAAGTAACCAATGGAAAAATGAAACTTCAATCAATGCTTTAAGAAATATTTTTCCTGTTTTTAAAGAAAAACTAGGTTGCCATCCTAATAATAACTTCCCTATGTCAAGTATAGCCATTGAAGATAGCATATATGCATCTATCCCTAACAAAGCAGACGCTTGTGGTGTGATCCGTTTTACCGTTAATGGCCCGAGCTCAAAAATGAATTACTATATGTATTTAGCTCAAAAAGGGTTAGCCAATGCTCTTTACCAATCGGGCCGACATTACATTTTTTCCATTATAGAGCAACCTGCAATGGTACTTTTTTACCAAGCAATGAACCAAACTAATCGTAACTGTTCACCCTTCCTTTTTACTAGTTCGCAAGATATCAATAAATCGGGGTTAATCACATATAAGGGCATTTGTTTCACAAAGCATACAAGTAATGTTTTCAACCAATATGATTTTAAATTTTATAATGTTAAAATCATTCAAAGAAGAAGACAACAACAACAACAATGAGTTTAATATAAATGTTAATTGGCTTACCTAAAGATAATTTATTGCTATTTATCTCTGCATTCATTTTACTATGGGTAGCCTTCTTCATTCGGTCTTTATTTAAAGATCGAATGGAAGTTGATCCTAAAATTTACTATCCTTATATCGGTTATACTTTTTTTATTATAATTTGGATCTTAACTAACTTTTATTTCCAATCTAATTTATTGCTTTATTTTAGTGAAGATATCGCTATTGTTATGGCAATAACCGCAAATTTAGCTTCTTATTTTGCCTTTGCATTTGCCTTTTTATTTTCTTGCCGTCTTACATCTGCTAGAAAAAATAAAAAAATAGAACCTTGGCAGATGGTGTTGTTTTATATCGAAAGTATTTTCGCCCTGTCTATAAACTTAACTCCTAATTTAACAGTTACCGGTGTAACCATTGTAGAAAAAGGCAATTTCACTATTCACTTTGGACCATTTGCATCAATTTTCTTTATTAACGCATTTGTTTTTATTAGTTTAATTATTGTTAACTTTCTAAAGTTAAGAAAAAGTAAACTAAAGCTCAATAAGGTAAAATCCGTCTATTTATTGATTGGCATCCTAATATTCATGTCTTCAACAATCATATCTCAAATAATTATACCTATGATATGGCATGATTTTTCTTTTGCTTGGGTCCCTCCTGTGCTTTCAGTTACAGAAGCCGTTCTTATGGGGTATACTTTACTTTACCATCGCTTATACAGTTTTCGTTATATTTCTTATTGGTTAACTTCCTATGCATCAAACATGATGATTTACTTGTTTCCTGTCATTATTCTTTATACTCATAATGATAATAACTTACTTTACATCTCATCATTAACTATAATCATTACTGGTGTATTTTGGGATAAAACATTAAATAAAACAAAATTAGTTTCTAGCTTATTAATCTATCGAGATAAAAAAACACCCGTAGAAAAAATATACGCTATAGCGGATGAGTTTAAATACTCTAGTAATGAGGCCATGTCTACATTAGCTTCGTTACTAGATACTCCACAAGAAGAGTTATTATTGGTAGGGAAACACGCTAACTACAATATATTCATACCTCATTTGAACCAATCAAATTCGGCGCTAGTTAAAGATGAATTAGATTATCAAATTCATTATGCCCCTGAATTAAACAAATCCGATTTACATGCAGTTCAAAAAGAGATGGATTCGAAAAAAACAGCATTAATTCTACCTATCTTTGGTAAAAACAAGTTAATTTCCCACCTATTTTTATCACCAGAGAAACGTAATGGCTCAACTTTTTCAAATGAAGAAATTACAGCAATCCAATGGGTACTAACAAAAGTACAGGGTTATATTGAAAGCGAAAGAAAAGTAAAACAATCTCAAGCGCTTGCTAATTCAATTGCTCACGAAATGAGAAACCCTCTATCACAATTACAATATCATTTTGAACGTATTGGCAGTCATGCAAATGGAAAAGACATTGATATTGAATTGAAACAAGGGAAACTAGCAATACAGCGTGGAGCTCAACTTATTGATATTATTTTAAGCGAAGCAAGAAATTCAAATATTGGTCATGAACATTTAAATAACTATTCAGTTTCATCATTAACACAACAGTTCATAAATGAATACGCTTTCGAATCTGATAGTATCAGAAAACGAATTAAGATAGATCTCGAACAAGATTTTGTTATCAAGGTAAATGATACTTTATTTGGATTTATTCTTTTTAATTTAATACGCAATGCTATCCATTACTTTGACCATCCTGATTGCACAATATCTATCAAATTAAATAAAGGGAATACTTACAATACTCTAATATTTAGAGATACCGGTCCAGGCATAGACCCTAATATATTACCAAATATTTTTGATGACTTTTTCACTCATGATAAGGACGGAGGAAGTGGATTAGGCCTCTCTTATTGTTTAAGAGTAATGAATTCCTTTAATGGCCATATTTCTTGCTATTCAAAACATGGGGATTTCACTGAATTTGTATTAAGTTTCCCAACGATCAAAGATGAGCTAAACCATCCGGTTAATAATGAAACAATCACTCGTCTTGATAATGATGTCGAGCAAATTAATTTAATACATAAAACCGTGCTAATTGTTGATGACAAAAAAGTACAACGAATGTTAATTCAAACATTTATAAGTAGAAATAATATTCACATTCTTCAAGCAGAAAATGGCGCTAAAGCGATTGAAGTCATGAATAATAACGATGTAGATCTTATTTTTATGGATTCTAGAATGCCGGTAATGAATGGTATCGATGCGGCAAAACAAATAAAACACACTCATCCGTCAATTCCTATTATCGCTTTAACTGGTGAATCAGGTGACGATGAAGTAATGGAAATAACCGCGATTATGGATGGATATTTAACCAAGCCTATCTCTAAACTAAAACTTTTAGAATCCTTAGATCAGTGGTTATAAAAATAGCCAGTCACTGCTGGCTATTTTAAATCGGTATAAGCTTCTTTTAGAGTTACATTATTGAAACGGGGTAGGATCACCAGCACCAACACGTAAAACAGTTATCTCGTCATCACTAAAATCAACAACGGTTGTTGGTTGTTCACCTAAATACCCACCATTCATAATCAAATCCACGGCATGTTCAAGTTGATCACGGATAGCTTCTGGATCAGACTCCGCCACTTCATTACCTGGTAAAATCAATGTTGTAGACATTAATGGCTCACCCAACTCTTCCAAAAGAGCGAGGGCAATTTTGTTATCTGGCACACGCATACCTATCGTCTTACGTTTTGGGTTCATTAAACGACGAGGGACCTCTTTTGTCCCTTTAAAGATAAACGTGTACGCCCCTGGTGTATTATTTTTTAATAAGCGAAAAACACTGTTATCTACACGGGCATAAATCGATAATTCAGAAAGATCACGACACAACAAAGTAAAGTTATGTTTATCGTCTAAACGACGGATCTGACAAATTCGCTCTAGTGCTTGTTTATTTTCTAACTGGCAACCGAGCGCGTAGCCTGAATCAGTTGGGTAGATAACGACCCCTCCATCACGAATAATCGCAACAGATTGACTAATTAAGCGAGCTTGTGGGTTCTCAGGATGTACATAAAAAAACTGGCTCATCATTCCTCCTGCTTAGCAGGTCATTGTTATATTAATTATAATCTAGAACTTACTCAAAGGTAGGTAAATTCCATTCTTGCCATACAGGAATTGGCCCTTCAGGCAGCCATAAATTTCTTCCAAGCTCTGTCCAAGGTGACGGATAATGAAAATCAGAACCTTGTGAGGCTTGTAACTCGTAATGAGTCGCATAATCTGCAAGCACTCTACGTTCTTGCACACCTTGTTGCGGTAATGCAACTTCCATTGCATCACCTTTCGCTTCAGCAAAAGCCGCTAATAAACGTTTTATCCATTTTGCCGTTAAATTATACCTACCTGGGTGAGCTAATACTGCGATTCCACCTGCATTATGAATGACGTTAACCGCCTCTTCAATAGAACACCAATCCGGTGGGACATAGCCTATGTTATTGCGTGTTAAAAACTTTTTAAACACTGCTTGCATCGTTTTTGCATGACCTTGATCGACTAACCACTTGCCAAAATGTGCTCGTGTTAATGACCCGCCATTTGCCAAAGCGACTGCACCTTCTAGCGCCCCTGCGTAACCTGCTTTTTCAAGACGCTCTGCCATTTTTCTTGCACGAGAATCTCTACGCTCTGCTTGTTGCTCTATCAATGCAATTAATTCAGGGTGATTAACATCAACATTAAGGCCTACAACATGAATATCCTTGTTACTCCATAATGTAGAAATTTCAATACCATCAATTAAATGCACAGGTAATGCTTTCTCTTTAATCGCTTGATGTGCTTCCACTAAGCCAGCGACCGTATCATGATCGGTAATTGCTAAGACTTTTACATCAAAACTTACGGCTCTTTCTACTAATTCAGTAGGTGACATGCGTCCATCTGACGCAGTTGTGTGACTATGTAGGTCTATTTTCATAATTATTCTTGACTTTCACCTCGCGTACTAGTTTACTGGTACGCAGTTAAACACTTTCTCACCAATATATTATTGGTTTTAATAGTAGGTACTTTATGTCACAGCTTAGCAAACAACAAGCATTCTTAAAAACTAGCGTGATGACTCAACGTTGGTGGCACTACTTCGGGTAGTGTTTTTATGCTTAATTAATTTCGACATAAAAACCTTACCCGCCCTTTTGCGGGTTTTTTTATGCCTTAAGCACAACCAATCAGTAAAACTAATAATAGATGAAAATCTAAACAGTCAGTCATTCAGCCCTCACAAGTTTTAAGAAAAGAGTGGCAACAAAAGTGAAATATGCGACTATGAAAACCAATAAAAATGTAACACCAATTCAACGTATTAGCAGGGAGGCTGTAATGCAGTCATCATACTCAAAAGATGGTCAATTAGAGTTACTATGTCTTGATGTGCCATATGTTTCTGATCCTACGGAACTGTATTCAACATTATGCGCAAATCAAGCAATGAGCTTATTGCTTGAATCCGCTGAAGTAGATTCAAAACAAAATTTAAAAAGCTTAATGCTCATTGATGCTGCAGTACGAATTCATTGTTTTAATAAAGAAGTGGTTTTAGAAGCATTAACTCTTAATGGAGAGCATTTATTACACTCGCTGTCTCATTCTCTCCCAGCGTCTCTCATTACTCAATCATCTCCGACAAACCTAACGCTATACTTCCCTGACATAAAACAAGATCTGGATGAAGACAGTCGCTTACGTGAGCTTTCTTCTTTTGATGCACTGCGTATTATCCAGCATCAATTTGATTTAACCGGGCTGCCCTCTAATGCACTATTTTTAGGCGGTTTATTTGCCTATGATTTAGTGGCGAATTTCGAGAACCTTGGTAATGCAGAAACAACCAATAAGTGTCCTGACTATGTGTTTTATGTGGCGGAATCACTTTTGGTCATCGATCACCAAACCGAGTCTTCGGTACTTCAGGGCTCACTGTTTAATGCTGATGAGACTATCAAAATCAGTGTTTCTGCTCGACTTCTAGAAATAAAAGAATTTTGCTCAGAGCCACATACGGTTCCTGCGGCCCCAACACTAGAACGTTGTGACGCGATCCCAAGTGTATCAGATGAAGATTTCTGTCAAACCGTATTAGATTTAAAAGAATTTGTTATTAAAGGCGATATTTTCCAAGTAGTTCCTTCTCGTCGATTCACTCTTCCTTGTCCCGCGCCATTAGCGGCTTATCGTGAACTGAAAATTGGTAACCCAAGTCCTTATATGTTTTATCTGCAAGATCGCGATTTCACCCTGTTTGGTGCATCGCCTGAATCTGCATTGAAATACGGCAAAGAAACAAACCAAGTTGAGATTTATCCAATTGCAGGAACACGTCAACGTGGTAAAAACAACGATGGTTCTATCAACCATGATTTAGACAGCCGCATTGAATTAGAACTGCGTTGTGATACCAAAGAAAACGCAGAACACATGATGCTAGTTGATTTGGCTCGTAATGATGTGGCTCGTATTTCAGAAGCAGGCACTCGCTATGTGGCTGATTTATTAAAAGTCGACCGCTACAGCCATGTTATGCATCTGGTTTCTCGTGTTGTTGGTCAACTTCGAGGGGATCTTGATGCCCTTCACGCTTACCAAGCATGTATGAATATGGGGACATTAACGGGCGCTCCAAAGATCCGTGCTATGCAGCTCATTCGTGACGTAGAAAAAACACGCCGAGGCACTTATGGTGGCGCTGTTGGTTATTTAACAGGCGATGGCAACATGGATACTTGTATTGTTATTCGTTCAGCCTATGTTGAAGACGGTATCGCTCAAGTTCAAGCCGGAGCTGGCGTGGTGTATGACTCTGACCCACAAGCGGAAGCCGATGAAACTCGTGGTAAAGCCCAAGCAGTGATCTCTGCAATTCAAAAAGCACACTTAGCTCAACCAGTAAGCACTAAGGAGAAAAACTAATGGCTCATATTGTATTACTCGATAATTTCGACTCCTTTACTTATAACTTGGTTGATCAATTTCGCTCCCTTGGTTACCCAGTCACTATTTATCGAAATAGTTTGTCAGCCGTGGCTTTTGAAGAGGCGGTAAATAAACTAGAAAATCCGGTAGTTGTACTATCTCCAGGACCAGGCGCGCCATCCGAGGCAGGCTGTATGCCTGAAGTCATTCAACGCTTAAAAGGCAAAGTACCTATGATTGGGATTTGTCTTGGTCATCAAGCGATTGTAGAAGCGTATGATGGGACAGTTGCAGGTGCTGGTGAAATCGTTCATGGTAAATCTGCAATGATGAGCCATAACCAACACGCTATTTTTGATGGGTTACCAAATCCACTTTCTATTGCACGTTACCACTCTTTGGTGGCAACAAAGGTAACCGATAAATTAACCATTACCGCAACCGTTGATGATTTAGTCATGGCGGTGATCCAAGAAGAAGACAAAGTGTGTGGGTTCCAATTTCACCCTGAATCCATTTTAACGACGCAAGGCGCTGAGCTACTAATTAATACATTAAACTGGGCTTTAAATTTAGATTCAAGCCGTTCAGATAATAAAGAATAAGGATATTCGCATGACTCAAATTGAAGCCATTTTTACTAAATTATACGACCAAATTTCTCTTTCAGAAGCGGAAAGCCAAGTCCTTTTTGATGCAATAATTAAAGGTGAGTTAGATCCTATTCTACTTACCGCAGCCCTAACCTGTTTGAAAATAAAAGGCGAAACGCCTAACGAAATTGCAGGCGCAGCTAAAGCACTGCTTGATAATGCCAATGAATTTCCTCGCCCTGATTATGATTTCGCAGACATTGTTGGTACCGGTGGTGATGGTTCAAATACGATAAATATATCCACCACAGCAGCCTTTGTGGCAGCAGCCTGTGGATTAAAAATCGCAAAACACGGCAACCGTGGTGTATCAAGTAAATCAGGATCTTCTGACTTATTAGATTCATTTGGTATTAATTTAGCCATGTCAGCAGAAGACACACGAAAAGCGGTTGATGATTTAGGCGTTGCTTTCTTATTTGCGCCTCACTATCACGGTGGTGTTCGACACGCGATGCCAATTCGTCAAACCATGAAAACACGCACCATCTTTAATATTCTTGGTCCTTTAATCAACCCTGCTCGTCCAAACATTGAATTAATGGGCGTATACGATGAGTCTCTGGTTCGCCCTATCGCAGAAACCATGGTGAATATGGGAATGAAACGCGCAGCGGTTGTCTTTGGTTCTGGTTTAGATGAGGTTGCCATTCACGGCCCAACCACCGTTGCAGAAATTATTGATGGCGAGATCAAAGAGTACACATTAACGCCTGAAGATTTTGGTTTAGACACGCATCCGCTTGAATCAATTAAAGGCGGAGAGCCAGAAGAAAACAGAGCGATTATTACTGATATTCTGACAGGTAAGGGGACTGACGCTCAGCTGGGCGCTATTGCAGTTAATGTTTCACTATTAATGCGTCTGTTTGGTCATGAAGATTTAAAAGCCAATGCACAAAAAGCCATTGATGCGATGAACTCAGGTAAAGCATTTGAGCTAGTTCAACAACTGGCTGCACGAGGATAATAAAGATGACACAACAATTGTCTGAGCACATCTCAGTAGAAAATACCCAAATGGCTGAAGTGCTTGTAAAAATTGTCAAAGATAAAGCAATTTGGATAAATGAGCGCAAAGAAACACAGCCTCTTGATACCTTTAAGAATGGCCTAACTAGCTCTGATCGCAGTTTTTACCAAGCATTAAAAACAGGCAAAACTGAGTTTATTCTGGAATGTAAAAAAGCATCGCCATCAAAAGGATTAATCCGACAAGATTTTGATCTTAACTACATTGCTTCAGTCTACAACAAACACGCCAGTGCTATTTCTGTGTTAACGGACGAAAAGTATTTCCAAGGCAGTTTTGATTTCTTACCCATTATTCGTGACCAAGTTAATCAGCCTATTCTGTGCAAAGATTTTATGATTGATGCATACCAAGTCTATTTAGCTCGCCATTACGGTGCAGATGCAATTCTACTCATGCTTTCAGTGCTTAACGATGAAGAATACAAAGAGCTTGCAGAAGTTGCTCATTCATTTGGCATGGGTGTACTCACTGAAGTCAGTAATGAAGAAGAGTTACACCGAGCGGTCGCATTAGAAGCGCAAGTGATCGGCATTAACAACCGTAATCTACGTGATTTATCCACTGATTTGAACCGCACTAAAGAGCTTGCACCGCTACTGCCAAAAGGCACAACCATTATTTCTGAGTCTGGTATCTATAACCATCAGCAAGTAAAAGATCTAGCAAAACACGCAACAGGCTTTTTAATTGGCAGCTCATTAATGGCAGAAGAAAACCTAGAACTAGCAGCACGAAAAGTGATTCTAGGTGAAAACAAAGTCTGTGGCTTGAGTTCTATTGAAGATGCAAAAGCCGTCTATGATTCAGGTGCAGTGTATGGCGGATTAATCTTTGTAGAAAAGTCCCCTCGTTATGTATCAATAGATACAGCTAAAGCAATTACTCAAGCAACCACGTTGAATTATGTAGGCGTTTTCCAAAACGATACAGTGTCTACTGTTGCACAACGAGCGAATGAACTATCTCTTGCGGTGGTTCAATTGCATGGCTCTGAAAGTGAAGAATACATTGCAGAGCTAAAACAACAGCTACCAAGTGGTTGCCAAGTGTGGAATGTTATTTCTGTGTCAGATGACGCACAAAGCATTTCCCTTCCTCAAAGTCTTGCTGATAAAGTGTTGGTAGATTGTAAAGTAGGCACTCAAGCAGGCGGGACTGGCGTTAGTTTTGATTGGAGTAAACTACCACATAACAACATTATGCTCGCCGGTGGTTTATCACTAGACAATACCAAACAAGCAGCACAACTTGGTTGTTACGGATTAGATTTCAACTCTGGTGTCGAATCGGAACCAGGTAAAAAAGATCACAAAAAATTACGCGCCGTATTTAGCGCATTACGAGATTATTAAGGAAAATATCATGGCAAAATTAGATGCCTACTTCGGTGAATATGGTGGTCAATACGTTCCACAAATTTTAGTACCTGCATTGGACCAACTTGAGCAAGCCTTTATTGATGCTCAAGCAGATGAAGATTTCCGCGCTGAGTTTATGACGTTACTGCAAGAATACGCAGGTCGTCCTACTGCACTTACGCTTTGTCGTAACCTAACCAAGGGTACTAAAACTAAACTGTACCTAAAGCGTGAAGATTTACTGCACGGTGGCGCTCACAAAACTAACCAAGTATTAGGTCAAGCGCTGCTCGCTTTACGTATGGGTAAAAAAGAGATCATCGCTGAAACGGGGGCTGGCCAACACGGCGTTGCGACTGCTCTTGCTTGTGCTCTACTTGGCTTAAAATGTCGTGTTTACATGGGCGCTAAAGATATTGAACGTCAAAGCCCGAATGTATTCCGCATGGAATTAATGGGGGCGACAGTGATCCCTGTTCATTCAGGTTCATCAACGCTAAAAGACGCCTGTAATGAAGCACTACGTGACTGGTCTGCAACTTATGAAACTGCGCATTACCTATTAGGGACAGCAGCTGGCCCTCACCCATTCCCAACCATTGTTCGTGATTTCCAACGTATGATTGGCGAAGAAACAAAAATGCAGATCCTTGCTCGTGAAGGCCGTCTGCCTGACGCGGTTATTGCTTGTGTTGGTGGTGGTTCAAACGCCATTGGTATGTTTGCGGATTTCATTGAAGAAGAAAATGTAAGATTGATTGGTGTCGAACCAGCAGGTAAAGGCATTGATACCGACCAACATGGCGCGCCACTTAAGCATGGTAAAACGGGTATCTTCTTTGGTATGAAAGCGCCATTGATGCAAGATGAACATGGTCAAATTGAAGAATCTTACTCTGTCTCTGCTGGGCTTGATTTCCCATCGGTTGGTCCACAACACGCGCATTTGAATGCCATTGGCCGTGCTGAATATGGGTCAGTGACCGATGATGAAGCACTAGAAGCATTCCAAATCTTAGCAAAAGGCGAAGGTATTATTCCTGCATTAGAATCGTCTCACGCTCTGGCTTATGCACTTCAGCTAGCCCATGCTGAACCAGAAAAAGAACAGCTGTTAGTTGTTAACCTATCAGGTCGTGGTGACAAAGACATTTTCACTGTTCATGACATTCTAAAAGAAAAGGGAGAAATCTAATGGATCGTTATCAAGACCTCTTTGCTAAATTAGCAGACAAAAACCAAGGTGCCTTTGTTCCTTTTGTAACGATTGGCGATCCAAACCCTGAGCTGTCTTACCAGATCATGGAAACCTTAATTGAATCAGGTGCAGATGCACTTGAATTAGGGCTCCCATTTTCTGATCCCTTAGCGGATGGTCCAACAATTCAAGGTGCAAACATCCGTGCATTAAACAGTAAAACAACGCCTGTCGTATGTTTTGATTTAATCGCAAGGATCCGAGCTAAATACCCTGATACCCCAATTGGTCTATTGGTTTACGCTAACCTTGTGTTCGCAAATGGCATTGATACTTTCTACGCTAAATGCCAACAAGCCGGTGTGGATTCTGTTTTGATTGCAGATGTACCAACCAATGAGTCTGAAGAATTTAGAGCAAGTGCACTCAAGCATAATGTTCACCCTATCTTTATAGCTCCACCATCTGCATCAGATGAAACGTTAGAAACCGTTGCTAAATTAGGTGGTGGCTACACTTACCTTCTTTCTCGTGCTGGTGTTACCGGTGCAGAAACCAAAGCAGGTATGCCTGTTGCTCAACTATTAGAGCGCTTAAACCAATTTGATGCACCACCTGCTATCTTAGGTTTTGGTATTTCAGAACCATCTCAGGTAGAAGAAGCGATTAAAGCTGGTGCTGCGGGGGCTATTTCAGGCTCAGCGACCGTAAAGATCATTGAACAGAATCAACATAATCCAGCCGCTTTACTTGAGGCTCTTTCAACGTTTACTTCATCGATGAAAGCGGCAACACAAAAATAACATCTAACATCTTACCCCATTCCAAAAGAGCCTTCTGTAGGCTCTTTTTTTTTCTTCCAATTGTCCTTTGCAATTTTAATACGTTAAATATTAATTAGACTGAGCAAGCCACGTTCGTAATTAAACATGTAAATGCGCACAAAAAAGAAACAAACAACCTACAAAAACCGCGTAACTTTAAACCCATTGTGCAACAGTGTTGCTAGATGTAAATTTTAAGTGTACAACACCCTCCAAGATATTTAACTAATAAATACATTTTTAACAAGGTGTACAAGTTGCACCTTGTTTAAAAAATAGAATAGAGGTAAATAAATTGTTACAGAAAAAAGGGCTTCTCAACAATATTGGCGTTCAAGTCGTTATAGCCATGATCGTAGGTACCATGGTTGGTGCAACAATGGGCCAATCTGCCGCTATGTTTGCTCCATTAGGTACGATTTTCATTAACCTAATAAAAATGCTAGTGATCCCACTGGTTGCTGTTGCTTTAATCTCTGGTGCTGCTGGGCTAGGTAATAGCAGTAATGCAGGTAAAGTGGGTTTTACAACATTAAGTTATTTCGGAATCACTTCTGCACTGGCTGTTGCATTAGCTCTATTTATGGGCGAGGTTTTCGAACCTGGTAAGGGAATTGATGTTTCCGGTGTTGAAGGCATGTTCTCTTCTGCCTATGCAGCAAAAGGAGAGCTTCCAACGTTCTGGGCAACCATCACAGGCATGATCCCAACCAACGTTTTTCAATCACTAAATGAAGCAAACATTTTGCAAATTCTCGTTTTCTGCTTATTTTTTGGTATTGGTCTTTCTAAATTAGAAAAGAAACGCCGCGAACCAATGCTCAATGCAGTAAATGCTATTGTAGATGTCATGGTGTGGATGATTAACAAAGTAATGATCATTGCTCCAATAGGTGTCTTTGGTTTAATGGCAGAAGCTGTGGGTACGTTTGGGTTTGGCGCACTAATGGTGGTGTTTAAATTATTCATTGTTTATATCGCAGCTATTCTAATTTTTGGTTTTATTGCTTACCCACTAATGGTTGGCCTTCTAACCAAAACCTCTGCAAAGAAATTCCTGATTGCAATGAAGAAACCGCAAGCCGTTGCGCTATCAACCGCGTCTTCAATGGCAACCCTACCTGTGACGATGGAAACGGTTGAGAAAGACTTAGGTGTTCGTAACTCTACCGCATCATTTGTTCTGCCATTAGGCGCAACCATCAACATGTCTGGTAATGCAATTTACTACGGTCTAGTAGCTATCTTCTTTGCTCAACTGTTCAACATTGATCTGTCAATTGGTGCTTATGTAGCAATTATTGTGACATCAACACTGGGTGCTGTTGGTCAAGCAGGTGTTCCTGGCCCCTCTTTCCTAGTGGTTGCGGTACTACTTGCTGCTGGTATTCCAATCGAAGGTCTACCACTGCTATTCGCATTAGACCGAATCTTTGACATGATCCGTACTGCTCTCAATATTACCGGAGATGCTGCGTGTGCCGTAATTGTTGACTCAATGGTTGAAGACACAGTAGAAACAACGACAGAAAATAAAGAAGCGTAAATTCATTACGTCCGTACATCAAATATCGTTAAGCCGACTCACACTTGATCTTTCTAGTTGAAAGCGTATGAGTTGGCTTTTCTTTTTAGCCAATAGTACGCATAAAATGTAACAAGCAATTTTTAGCGATTCCCTCCCCTGTAAATTTTAGATACACTCGCTACATAATTAATTATTGGCTCAACCTATAAATATGAAACAGATTTTAGATTTTATCCCACTGATTATCTTTTTTACCCTGTACAAAATGTACGATATTTACACTGCAACAGGCGCACTTATCATAGCGACAGCGGTTCAACTTGTTTTGACTTATGTTCTTTATAAAAAAGTTGAAAAAATGCAGCTAATCACCTTTCTTATGGTGACCGTCTTTGGTGGCATGACGATCTTCTTACATGATGACAACTTCATAAAGTGGAAAGTAACCATCGTATACTGCGTCTTTGCGGCGGGTTTATTAGTCTCTCAAATTATAGGTAAACCTGTAATTAAAGGTATGCTAGGCAAAGAAGTGACGCTAACTGATCCTCAATGGAACAAGATCAACTACGCTTGGATCTTATTCTTCACAGTATGTGCAATTGCCAACTTATACGTGGCATTTGAAATGCCATTAGATGTATGGGTTAACTTTAAGGTATTTGGTTTACTTGGACTAACCTTCTTATATACTTTATTTACTGGTATGTACGTATATAAACATATGCCAAAAGAGAAAAAAGAAGAACAAGAGTAATCTTAATTTCCCTTTTTTATTCTTCATTTAGCCAAGAAATTATTTAAATCGTTGATTTTTAATCACCATAAATAAGACCTAATACTTAAAAAATAATCATAACCGTGCTGTTTTACAGCACGGTTTTTTTATATCTATTTTTTTGTGGTAAACTCAGCATAATTTCATTTTTAGCTGTATTGGAAATCAATTTGACAAGCCCATCATCTCTTGGACAAGCCCCTAAAGGCCAACTCCTTTTACGTACTCTTTCAATGCCAGCAGATACCAATGCCAATGGTGACATTTTTGGTGGATGGATTATGTCTCAGCTCGATTTAGCTGGCGGGATCCTAGCTAAAGAGATCTCTGGTGGACGTATTGTTACCGTCTCAGTTTCTAGTATTACCTTCAAAAAACCAGTAAAAGTAGGTGATGTAGTCTGTTGCTATGGCGAATGTGTAAAAATTGGTCGAACATCCATGACAATCAACCTTGAAGTATGGATTAAACCGGTAAAAGAGCACGGTGTAGGCGAACGTTTTATGGTCTGTGACGCCACATTTAACTATGTTGCGATTGATTCAAGCGGAAAACCGCGCCCAATTCCGAAAAGTGCGTAGTAATTACAATTTTTCTTATTAATTATCAAAAAGCTCTGGTTTATCGCTAGGGCTTTTTTTATGATGGCTCTATCAATGATGATAAAAAATAAAAGGATTCAACTATGTGGTATGTAATTTTTTCTCAAGATGTTGAAAATAGCTTAGAACGTCGTTTAAGTGTTCGAGAAAAACATCTAGAGCGCCTTACTCAACTGCAAAATGAAGGCCGTTTATTAGTCGCAGGGCCCATGCCTGCAATTGATTCTGAAAACCCAGGAAGTGCTGGATTTACAGGCTCAACAGTTATTGCAGAATTTGATTCTTTGGATGCTGCAAAAAAATGGGCTAACAATGACCCATATATTGATGCAGGGGTTTACGCTGATGTAATCGTAAAACCATTCAAAAAAGTACTTCCTGCTTAATATTAATGATATGAATTTATAGTAAATATAAGCTCAAAAACCATAAAGAACTATAATGAAAAAACTTATTTTGACAGCGTTAAGTGTCCTCATTCTTTCTGGATGTGCCTCTAACGAACAACAACAAGAAATAGAAATGCTTGCCGATTATCGTGCCAGTATCCTTGCGAGTTCACTTCCTTTAGAGATGGGCCCACTCACTCTAATTCAAGTAAAAGAAAAACAAGGAGTGGTTGAAATGATATTTTTAGATAGTGGTAATGGTGAGATTAGCACAAATCAAATCATTGAACAGAGCATTACAACTTACTGTGGAAGCAAAGAAATCCGCCCGGTGTTAAAAAAAGGTGTCGCTTACCGCTACCTTATTCGTAATGCTAGAGGTCAAAAACAGAATGATATTTTTGTTAATGAGCAGTCGTGTTTAGATCGTAAACCAACCGAAGAAGAGTAATACAAATAAAAAATGGTCTGATATTTACTCAAATATGAGGCCATTTAACTTGCCGTTTTAATGCCTTTTCCTCCTACTTGTAAACACTATACCTAAGTTATACCTACAACACTTCCCATGTAACATCCCTAAATATAACGAAACTTAATAGCTATTATCAAAAATTAACAAAATATTTAATGACAAGCTTAATAATAAGAGATACCGTTAATGAAAATGATTATCACTACCAAGACTTCATGACTATAACACACAAAGATTATTCTAAAATTGCCTTTCCATTCATTATATCAACTGTCACTCAACCTTTATTAGGTGCTGTTGATACTGCAGTTATTGGGCAAATGGGCATTGCTGAATTAATTGGCGGCGTGGCTATAGGCACCGTTATCATGAACACCATCTATTGGTTATTTGGCTTTTTTCGTGTCAGTACGACAGGACAAAGCGCAATAGCTTTAGGAAAAGGATGCCAATCGAGTTTAATAAATAGCTTAATGAGGCCATTTATTCTTTCTGCATCTGTCGGCTTCATCTTTATTATTTTCCAATCATTCATTTGGCAAGGAGCCCTTTGGGTAATATCTCCAGACCCCCTTGTTGCTGAGCAAGCTCATTTGTATTTTTGCATTCTAATTTATGGCGCCCCTTTCGTTCTAATAAACTATTCCATTATCGGATGGTTAATGGGGCAAGCAAAAGCAAAAGAGACCCTCTATACGCAGGTTTTTGGTAACCTGCTAAATATCGTGCTTGATGTTATCTTTGTTTTCTACTTTGATCTTGGTGTCGCTGGCGTCGCTTACGCTAGTTTAATTGCTCAAATCACAACCTTTATTATTGGAATAACCATCGTACTGAAAACAAGTAACATCCCTGTATCTGCATTTTTACAATCCACAAAGATCAATAAAAAAGAGTTATCTGCAATCGTATCATCTAACTCTGATTTATTAATTCGCACTGTCTGTATCTTAATATTTTTTAATATGATCGCCCGTACAGGCTCTCAACTTGGAACTGACGTTTTAGCAACTAATGCCATTTTAATGCAGATCACTTTTATTATTAGCTATATGTTTGATGGCATTGCTAATGCCTCAAGTGTATTTGCAGGAAAATCCGTAGGTCAAAAAGATCAAGCAATGTTCAACCAAGTAATAAAACTCAACGCTCAATGGACTGCAGGGTTCATTATTCTTCTTACATTACTAATTGTCATATTCAGAAATAGCCTTATTCTGCTATTTACCGATCAAATTGAACTTATAACGCTTTATCATACAATGGCACCTTGGCTTATTATATTTCCACTCGTCGCTGGATTTGGCTTAACTACTTACGGTATTTTTACAGGGACGGGGACAACTCGACCTGTTAGAGATTCAAGCCTAGCTACACTATTCTTATTTTTAGTGATGCTAATGTTCACTGTGAACTGGTGGGGAAATCATGGTCTTTGGTTTGCATTTACAGCCTTCTACCTTGGCCGAATTATGTTTTTATACCCATTTATTTATAAAATAAAACAGAAAGTCATTTAATTTAAATATACAAATAAAAAGCATATAACTTGATGGATCCTCAGTTTTAAACTAAGGGAGGCTCATTAAAATTAATTTGTTGTTAAATTACTCAGTTGTTAACTTTTTGCACTTTTCATTATCTTTTCAAAATGATATTATTGTTATGTTATAACATATCAATTTAAGAGTTAGTGTGAATTTACCTATAGTTTCAGTCAGTCAATTAAGTATCTCAACGCCTTCAAAAGTATTATTTAGCGATGTTACATTCGACGTATCCCGTGGAGAACTACTCGCAATAATGGGACCTTCTGGTATAGGTAAATCAATGTTATCTCGTGCTATCGCGGGTTTCACTGCAGATCCAATTCAAGTTAAAGGTTATATATCACTGTCTGGTCATGACGTATCTAATGTATCTTTATTACACAGAACAGCAGCCCAACGCCCTGCTTTTATATTTCAAGATGCTCTTCAAGCTCTTAATCCATTAGTATCTATTGAAGGTCAGTTATGTCTTTCATTAACAAGATCTCAAACAAAACCAAATAAAATAGAAAAAAAAACTCTCATTGAGCTTCTCAAGAAACTTGAATTTTCAGAACCTGATTTAATACTTCCTTTATATCCTAGTCAATTATCTGGAGGCCAACGCCAACGGATATGCATCGCAATAGGTCTTCTAAGTAAGGCTGAAATTCTGATCGCAGATGAACCGACGAGTGCGCTAGACCCTATAACAGAAAAAGAGATCCTAACGTTAATCCGTGAAAATGTTAAACAAAAACAACTTGCTGGAATATTAATTACTCACAATCTTAGTAGTGCTCTCGCTTGTGACAAATTACTAATTATTGATGACGGCGGTATGGTTGCGTATGGTCCACCTAGAGAAGCTTTAGAAAATAGTTCTCACTCTTTTTGTTGCTCATTAAAAGATCTTATCGCATGAATGACATGACAGCATCAATCCAATTTAATAATGTTTCACTTTATTATTACTCCCTACCTCGTTGGTTAGGAGGGAAGCCTTTTAAAGCCCTTCATAATATAAACTTATGCATTGAAGACAAAAGCTTAGCCATTGTTGGTCCTTCTGGATCAGGAAAATCTACTCTAATTGAATTATTGTTCGGATTACGTAAAGCCACGAACGGCGATATTATTCTCTTTGGGAATTCCTTACCAATAAACTCACCTAAAGTTCAAACTAACGTATGTAAGCACATGCAACTCATCCCACAAGAACCGCATACAAGTTTAAATCCTTACTACACTGTTTATCAGGTATTAAAGGAGCCTCTTTTAAATCTTAACGACAAAAGTAATCATAAAGTAAGAATTAAAGACGCTTTAAAAGACGTAGGTTTATCAAATAAACTATTACCATTAACTGCTGCTCAACTTTCAACAGGTCAAGCACAGCGAGTCGCGATTGCCCGAGCATTAGTGGTAAATCCATCCGTTCTTATTGCTGATGAACCAACGAGCAGTCTCGATCCTGTTAGTCGTCAAAAGATACTTGATTTATTAATGTCATTAAAATCACGCTTAGATATGCGCCTTGTATTAATTACCCATGACCTACAAGCTGCAAAAACATTATGCGAAGATATTTTAGTGTTAAATCATGGCGAAATTGCAGAGTTTGGCTCATCCCATCAAATAATGACAGCACCTAACCACCCTACTACTCAAGCACTGATTAATGCCCAATCTCTAATCATACCTAATCAACCAAATAACTAATGGAATAAAACATCATTATGCGTCTCTATACAATAAAGCTAGCTTGCATGCTTGCATTGACTCTACCTTTGACTGGTTGTTTTGATGTTAAAGTCGATGCTGATAAAGAAAACTCCGAATCAGTAATTAACATTGCCATGATGCAACCACCAAGAACAGGGCTATCTCCTTTATCTGATGATGCTTTCAAGTTATCTCGATGGAGTACAGCAGAAACACTGGTAAACTTGAATGCGCAATCTAACGCAGAGCCTATGCTAGCAACCGCATGGGAACAAATCGATCCCCTTACTTGGCATTTTACTGTCCGACAAGGTGTTACTTTTCATGATGGTTCAACATTAGATGCATTTGCAGTCACTCACTCTTTACAAAAAGCATTAGAAGCTGCGCCTAAACCTCGTATTCTTGATGGTATCGATTTAAAAATAAAAGCGCTAAACGATTCTACTGTCGAGATTAATACCACTTTTAACGATCCACTTTTATCAAACCGTCTATCAAGCCCTCAATTAGCGATTCTAGCGTCAGATGCTTATAAAGAAAATGGACAAGTCATTCCTACAGGAATGGGCACAGGCCCATTTGAACTAGTGAATATTAATGGCAGTACAAGTGCTGAACTTCGTCGCTTCAATGGCTACTGGGGAGAAAAAGCTCAAATAGATGTCGTTCATGTAGAGTATGTTCCAAACGGTTTTTCTCGTGCAGCCGCTCTACGCACAGGTACCGCAGATATTGTTGAAGCTGTTCCTGTATCACAAATAGCCACAATTGATTCTGAACTACTTCATGAAGTTGCGATGCCAAGAACAAATACGCTCTACTTAAATAACCAATCAAAAGTTTTCAGCCAAATAGCACTACGTAAAACCGCTGCAGCAGCGATCAATAGACAACAAATAGTCGAAATGGTTTATGAAAATCATGCAGATATCGCTCAAGGCTTATTTGGACCAGCACTGGCTTGGGCCGCACCACTTCGACCAGAAGCACCGCTTTTAGATAAAAACCTAAAAGCTAACGGAGAAACCATTGTCATTGGTACTTTCACTGACCGTGCAGAGCTTCCCGAGGTCGCAGCAATTTTAAAGCAGCAATTTGAAGCGGTCGGTTTTAACGTTAAGCTTGATATCCGTGAGTATGCTCAGATTGAAAATGATGCTTTAGCGGGTAAATTTGATGCCTTTATTCTTTCTCGTGCAACAGTACTTGATTCGGGTGATCCTGTGGCTTACATGATGAGTGATTTTGGATGTCAAGGTTCATATAACCTTGGACTGTATTGCTCTAAAGACGTTGATAGCGCGCTTTATCATGCTGATTTACAATCTTTAGGGGCGAAACGACAACAAGCTATTATTGAGGCTGAACAAAAAATATTAAATGACTACGCCGCTATCCCTCTACTCCATGAACGCGTAATTCAAGGCGAAAGTAAAAGGGTAAATAATGTAATTCGTGATCCTAGTGAACGTCGTTTAATTAACCAACAAACACAGGTTAACTAAAGTACATGTTTTCTGTTTCAACGATACGCTCTGTATTATCTATATTAGTACCTTGGTTATCCCGACTAGTCTCACTTACTGCTGTGGTGATTTTAGTCGGGTTAATACCTGAAATTGCGGGTATAGATCCAAGTCAATCTATTCTTAGAGCACGTTCTGGACAACAGCAACTATTAACGGCTGAATCTTTACAAGCTGTACGAACAGATCTTCAACTTCATCGTAGTGCATTTGAACGGTTAATTGATTGGTTTTCCGGATTAATAAAAGGGGATTTAGGGGTATCTTGGATAGACGGATCTTCCGTGACATCTTCTATTCAAAAGGCACTATCTACTTCTCTATTTTTAATGTCTACTGCATTAATATTGACGTTTATACTTTGCAGTATGGCTTTAATCAGGATGCTAAGGCTCTGGAAAAAAGGAACACTAAAAAGTAACCACCACTCTTTAAGCATTGTTTTTATATCATTGCCTGAATATGTTATTGCTTCTTTACTCATTCTATTTTTTTCTATTTGGCTTGGTTGGTTCCCGCCTTATGGCTGGCAAAGTTGGCAAAATATTTGGTTACCAAGCTTAGCTCTTGCTTTACCTGCAAGTGGATTATTCAGTCGCTTATTACACGACAGCCTACTCCGTGTGTTTAATGAACCGTGGATAACGACTTGGTTAAGTGCAAATGTACACACAAACCAAATAATCCGTTTTGCTCTTAAAAAAGCACTCAGTAGCCTAATCCCTCAAATTTCAATGATTATCATAGGGATCACCGGCGGAGCGGTTGCAGTAGAACAAATTTTTTCAATTCCGGGAATTGGACGGCTCATTCTTAGTGCAACAAAAGCACAAGATCTACCCATTCTTCAGGGCGGCTTATTAGTACTATTGTTTTTATCTATTATGATCAGTAGTTTTGGGCTTCTATTACAACAGTTAATATTAGGTCATAGTCTTAAAAGTGGGAAATTAATTAGTAGTCATTCATCATTCCAATTGACTAAAAGTGCACCTAAGCGAATGATCGCATTGAGTATTTTATCATTCCTATTACTCATTGCTGTTTGGGCACTATTTAGAGATCCTTACTCAAGTCAATTTTCTCGTTTAGCCTCTCCTAACATACACATCCCATTAGGAGCTGATGGCATAGGTCGAGATTTATTGGCTCGAATTGGCGCGGGCATGATATCAACGTTTCAAGCTGGAATTTTAGCTACATTTCTAAGCTTATTAACTGGCATTGTCATGGGGTTTAATACGCGATGGACTCAAGGACTTATTGAAGTCACTAAAGGGGTGCCGTATATCGTGGCTGGCTTATTAGTCGCAGGCATTTCAGGTATGAATGCGAACAGTGCACTCATCGCTATTGTTTTAGTGTCATGGGCCCCGCTGGCAGCACATTGCTCAAGCTTAATCGTCGAAGCTAAAGCTCAACCCTATACTCATTTAGCACCTACTTGGGGCACAAATAAGTTAACGATTTTCCGTTTCTACTTATTGCCTTATGTCCTGCCTCCGTTATTAAGACATACTCTATTAAAATTTCCTGTCATTACATTAAGCTTAACCTCTTTAAGTTTTATTGGGTTAGGGGCAAAACCACCAGAATCAGAATGGGGATTAATGATAGCAGAGAACCTTCCTTATATAGAGAGAGCACCTCTGGGTGTTTTAGGGCCGATTTTTGGACTTATTCTTATGGGAATTGCCATTAATTTACTGTTCGATGATTAATAAAAGCCCCCTTATCGCAAAGGGGGCTTCTTTATATCAAATTCAAGTTTAGCGAGTAAAACGCATCACTTTTAAGCCGCTTTCAGGATTAATATCTGCAAACTCTGGCGGGTTATCTAAACGCTCTACAAACTTCAATTCAGGTGCTTCTTCAGCCATACCATCAATCAGGAAATCTGTAGACACTGCTGGTGAATTTACGCACGCCAACACTTCGCCAGTCTCACTTAATAAATCAGGTAAACGACGTAAGATCTTCTGATAATCTTTGGTCAGTGCAAAGCTGCCTTTTTGGAAACTAGGTGGATCAATGATGATCAAATCATACAAGCCCAGTTTCTTAATCTTGCCCCAAGACTTAAAAATATCATGACCTAAGAATTTTACTTTTGATAAATCATGTTCGTTTAAACGGTGATTATCACGACCACGACTCAACGGCCCTTTTGCCATATCTAAATTAACCACTTGAGTCGCACCACCCGCTATAGCAGCAACAGAAAAACCACACGTATACGCAAACAGGTTTAACACCGATTTACCTTCGCTGTGTGCTTGAACCCATTTTCGACCATAGCGCATATCTAAAAATAGCCCCATGTTCTGGTTTTTTTTAAGCTCTAGCTGATATTTTAATCCGTTCTCTACCGCTACAGGGAAGGTTTCTTCACTGCCCCACACCACTTGCGTTGGTGCTAATTCTTGATAACGATGTTGCAATAAAATAGCTTGGCCTTTAGCGTTTTTCCATACGTCTGAACTGGCAAATGCGTTCAGCTTTGATTCTAGAGCGTCAACAAAAGTAGGAGCTTGCTCTTTAAATAGCGCCACCACTAGTTGACCTTGAGCCCCTTGATTTTGAGGAGCTTGACCTTGAAGCCAATCAACCGTGAGTTGTTCTAAGCCTTCAAAACATTGACCACGACCATGGAATAAACGACGAAGCTCATTCTGTGGTGTTGCTAGCTGTGCTTCTAAGTGAGTAAATAACGTATCTAATGCTTCTATCTTCATGATTTCTTCTTAATCTCTGGCCAAGTTAATGTCCACGGTGTTTGCCACTGCGCTAATCCTGCTTGAATGGTGTCATCTTGCCACTCTTCACCTTGCTTTGGTGTTTCAACAAATTCAAACGCTTGCTCTTGATAAGTAAAGCGTAAAGCATATGCATGAAGATAACCGCGATCTGCTTTAGATGAGCTATAAATTGAATCGCCTAGAATACCCGAGCCGACACTCTTTAATGCGACACGAATTTGATGAGTTTTACCAGTATGAGGCTTACATAAAAATAGACGATTTCCATTATGTCCAGCCGTTGAAAAAAACTGAGTAATTGCAGGATTTTCTTTACTGTTGATTAGCTTCCATGACGCTCTACGTGAACGCTCCATATCGCCAATAACCAGACCTTGTTTTTTCTTAGGCTTTTTATCACCAATAGCAAGATAGTATTTTTCAACTAAACGCTTTGCGAACAATTGTGATAATTCACTTGCAGCCGACTGATTACGACCAATAAGCAATAATCCTGATGTCATTTTATCTAAACGATGGATTAAATAAAGCTGCTTATCTCCCGTAACTTTAGCGAGTTCAATCAATAATGAGGTTTCACCATCGTCTTTATGAACACTGATGTTTGGGTGCTTATTTATAACAAGAAAATCTGAATTTTGATAAAGGATATCGAACATTGGCGCTCCTAAAATTGAGCGCAGAGTATAACGAGGATGGTATCTCAATTCCAATAAAAACGCCGATCAGATGATCGGCGTTGAGTTATTATTTGTAATTAAAGAGGCTTACTTATGACGTTCTTTCAATTTATTGATCACATCATCGAACGATAGACCTTGATCTTGAAGCAGAACAAACAAGTGATACATTAAATCTGCTGATTCACACACTAGCTCCGCCTTGTCACCCGACGTCGCTGCAAGCGCGACTTCAACGCCTTCTTCGCCAACTTTCTGCGAAATACGTTTGGTGCCACGGGCATAGAGACTTGCTGTGTAAGATGAGTCAGGATCAGCATTCTTACGTTCGGCAAGTAGCTGTTCCAACTGATGAAGCCACACCAATTGTGTTTCTTCAGTTTTATCACCATCCCAACAAGTGGTTGTTCCTGTGTGGCACGTTGGGCCCACTGGATTAACTTTAATAAGCAGAGTATCGTTATCGCAATCTAATGAGATATTAACTAGATTTAAACTGTTCCCCGACTCTTCACCTTTGGTCCATAGACGATTTTTAGTACGAGAAAAAAACGTGACTTTTTCTGTCTCTAGCGTTTTCGCCAATGCTTCTTGGTTCATGTATCCCATCATCAATACTTGGCTTGAACCAAAATCTTGAATAATAGCAGGCACTAAACCATCCACTTTTTCCCAATCAATTCGTGTTGCTAATTCTTGTTGGCTCATCGGCGCACCTCTACATCCTGTTGGGCTAAATATTCTTTTAATTCACCAATATTGATGATTTGTTTGTGGAATACAGATGCAGCTAATGCACCGTCCACGTTTGTTTTTTTATAGGCATCAGCAAAGTGAACCATTTCACCTGCACCGCCTGATGCAATTAATGGCACATGACACACTTCTCGTACCATTTTTAATTGCTCAAGATCGTAACCATTACGCACACCATCTTGATTCATCATGTTCAATACAATTTCACCCGCACCGCGTTTTTGAACTTCTTGCACCCAATCTTTGGTTTCCCATTTGGTTGCTTTGGTACGCTCTTCATCGCCGGTAAATTGGTAAACTTGGTATTTACCCGTTTCTTTATCAAAGTAAGAATCAATACCCACTACGATACATTGAACGCCAAACTTATCCGCAAGTTCCGTGATAAGTTCTGGATTCGCTAGTGCAGGAGAGTTAATTGATACTTTGTCTGCACCAAACTCTAAAATCTTCGCTGCATCTTCGGCGGTTTTAATTCCACCTGCCACACAGAATGGAATATCAATCACCTCAGCGACGCGTGCAACCCAGCTTTTATCGACTACGCGACCATCACTTGATGCGGTAATATCATAAAATACCAACTCATCCGCCCCCTCTTCTGCGTAACGCTGTGCCAGAGGGACAATATCACCAATAATTTCATGGTTACGAAATTGAACGCCTTTTACTACTTGCCCATCTTTAACATCAAGACAAGGAACTATTCGCTTTGCCAACATTGGAATGCCTCCTCTGCGGTAAACTTGCCATCAAGCAATGCTCGACCAACAATGACACCAGCAACACCAGAGCCTTTCAGCGCGGCGATATCATTCAGTGATCCTATGCCGCCAGAAGATTGGAATTGCACTTGTGGGTATTGTTTACATAGGTCTACGTAGAGTTCTACATTCGAGCCTTGCAACGTGCCATCGCGTGAGATATCAGTACACAATACATGCTTAAGGCCAACCGTTAGATAATCTTCAAGCAATGCTTCAATCGTTACACCTGAATCTTCTTGCCAGCCTGAAATAGCAACGTTACGAGTGCCGTTTTCATCAATGTTGATATCTAGCGCTAATACGATTTTTTCTGCGCCGTATTTTTCCATCCAACCTTTGACTAATTCTGGCTGCTTTACTGCTGTCGAACCTACAACTACACGTTGCGCACCAGCGTTTAATAAATCTTGAACGTCTGCTTCATTACGTACCCCACCACCAATTTGAATATTAGCAGGGGTGCTTGCTAATAAACGTGCGATCAAATCCAATTGACGCGCTGTCGTGTCTTTTGCGCCAGTTAAATCAACAAGGTGCAGCCAATTTGCACCCGCTTGGTGATACAGATTGAACTGTTCAGCCGGATCAACTTTGTATTCTGTTACTTGCCCGTAGTCGCCTTGGAAAAGACGAACTACTTGGCCTTCAATTAAATCTAATGCTGGAATGATCATAAATATCCTTTTACGCCTCACTTTACTGTGAGTTCCTAATTTTTATTTACGCTATCAAATACTGTACTTTCAGAGTAATAGAGTTCAGATCGCTTCGCTTGAAGAATTCAGAAAAGCCGCTTTGGTATTAATAATCCCCTCACCTTCCTCTGAATTCTGCAAGGGAGCTTGCGACCGATCTGAACTCTTTCTATTCTGAACCCTTTCTTTACAACTCCAAAAAGTTCTGAATAAGCTTTGAACCCACTTTACTTGAACGCTCTGGGTGAAACTGAACACCGTAATAATTACCCACTTGTAATGCGGCGGTAAAGGGGTGTCCATAGTCACAAGAGGCAATCGTATAATCACCCACTTGCATGCCAAAGCTGTGTACGAAGTAAAAGTAACTGTTCTCTGGAATGTCTTTAAAGAGTGGATTACCTTCAACGGGTTTAATCGTATTCCACCCCATGTGAGGCAGTGGTAAATCACCCGTTTGAAGCTTACGAACTTCACCGTCACATAAGCCTAAACAATCCACAATTTGATCTGCTTTTTGGCCTTTCTCTTCAGAAAGCTTACCCAAAAGTTGCATACCTAAACAGATACCCAATAGCGGTTTTTCAACTTGCTTAACCAACTTAATGAGATCACGTTCAGCCAAGTTCTTCATCGCTTCGCTTGCTGTGCCAACGCCCGGTAAAAACAGCTTATCTGCCGCTAATACCACTTGTGGATCTCTGCTTATCGTAACGTCATAACCCAAACGCTCAATAGCAAATCTCACTGACGATACGTTAGAACAGCCTGTATCAATAATAACGACATTTTGCTTTGTCATAGTCACTCCTACAATACGCCTTTTGAGCTTGGCAGTTCATTACCTTCCACTTTAATCGCTTGGCGTAATGTACGCCCGAACGCTTTAAATAGGCTTTCAATAATGTGGTGATCATTATGACCAGCAGAAGAAAGGTGTAATGTACAAGCAAGGGTATCCGTTAATGAACGGAAGAAGTGAACCACCATTTCTGTTGATAAATCACCCACTTGATCACGACTAAATTCCGCATCAAATTTCAGATATGGGCGACCAGATAAATCCAGTGCACACTGCGCTAAACATTCATCCATTGGTAAGCTAAAACCAAAACGACCAATACCACGCTTATCACCCAAGGCTTCTTTTAACGCTTCGCCTAGTGCTAGAGCCGTATCTTCAATGGTGTGGTGATCATCAATGTGCAAGTCACCCTCGACATTGATCTTCATTTGGAAGCCACCGTGCGTAGCAATTTGATCAAGCATGTGATCAAAGAAACCAAGACCGGTTGAGATTGTATTGCCACCTTGCTCATCCAAATTAACAAACACTTTAATGTCTGTTTCTTTAGTTGTGCGGATAACTTCTGCAGTTCGTGCATTTACCGTCAGATCTTTTAAGATCGTAGGCCAATTCATTGTCTCGGGGTGATATTGAATACCACGGATTGCCATGTTCTCAGCCAGTTGAAGATCCGTTTGGCGATCACCAATCACAACCGAGTGTTGAAAATCCACTTTTCCACCTTGAAGGTATTCTTTTACCATGCCCAATTTAGGTTTACGGCATGAGCAATTGTCTTCTTCAAAGTGAGGACAGATCAGAACATCATCAAATTTAACGCCTTGAGATTCAAAAAACTCCATCATCATATTGTGTGGCGCATCGAACTCATCTTGCGGATAGCTATCTGTCCCTAAACCATCTTGGTTCGTCACCATCACTAAACGGTAACCCGCTTCTTGAAGAGACAATAGAGAAGGAATAACCAGAGGCTCAAATTTTAGCTTATCTAAACGGTCTACTTGAAAATCGACAGGCGGCTCAACAATTAAGGTGCCATCACGGTCAATAAATAAAATCTTTTGTTGTTTGCTCACAGGAACGTCCTTTTAATTTTTCTAATTCTATTATTGATAGCCCCAAGCCTTATTCCTAAGTTTGGGGATAACATTAAATTAATTGGTTACGAATAAAGCTTACTGTTTTTTCACACTCTTCGCGGTTGCCAACACTAATACGCACACAATCTTTAATTGGTGAATTACGTAAAATAATGCCGTGATCCCACGCGGCTTTAAACACTGCATCGCCATCAGGGAACTGCACTAATAAATAGTTACCCCAACCTTCATGAACAGTAACTCCATTCAATACCATTAATCCTGCGTGCAAATAAGCTCGGTTAGCGCTTAAATCAAGCATTTGGTATTTCATGCGAGCTAAACCTGCTTCAGATAACGCTTGAGTTGCAATATCAGCGACAGGAACGGGGACTGGATATGGTGCAATCACTTTAAGTAATACATTAATCAGTTCTTCATTTGCTAATGTAAAACCACAACGTAAGCCAGCCAATGCAAAGGCTTTTGACAACGTACGCAAAATAGCTAGGTGCGGATAATCAGCAAGTAAATCAACGGTTGAGACTTCCAAACAGAAATCAATATACGCCTCGTCCATCACCACAATGGCACGATCTTTTGTCATCTCTAATAAAGACAAAATATCTTTACGGTTAATCACATTGCCAGTTGGGTTATTTGGACTGCATACAAAGACCAGTTTTACATTATCTAAATTTTGCTCAATTGATGGTAAATCCAATTGCCAATCAGAGGTCAGCGGAACCGTTTTTGTCTCTACACCAATGGTTTCTGCACTGATTGAGTACATACCATAGGTTGGTGGGCAATATAAAATTGCATCTTCATTTGGCTCACAGAACGCACGAACTAATAATTCAATTCCTTCATCAGCACCACGAGATGTTAGCACTTGCTCTGGTTTTACTTTTGCATAAGCCGCATAAGCATTGATCAACTCTGGTGGCTGACATTCACTGTAACGGTTAAGGCGTGCAAAATTGAATTTGTATTCATTATCAAATGGAGATTCATTGGCGTTTAACCACACATCCCCTGTACCACCGATTCGACGGGCAGAGAGGTAAGGCGTTAATGCTTGCACTTGTTTTCTGGCTAACTTTTCCATCATGAATTCCTATTGATTCGTTTCTAGCTGATTGGCTTTTAGCTGATCTTTTTCTAGCTTAGCTAGTTTTTCAACTCGGATGGTAACCGCTCGCTTATGAGCATCAAGCCCTTCTGCTTCTGCCATTGTGACTACCGTTGGTGCTAATCCTTTTAAACCATTCGCCGTCAATTCTTGTACTGTCATACGCTTAGAAAAATCAGCAAGACCAAGACTTGAATAGGTTCTGGTATAACCATAAGTCGGCAATACATGGTTAGTTCCCGACGCATAATCTCCTGCTGATTCTGGAGAATATTCACCTAAGAAAATAGAACCTGCGTTATCTAACAATGGTAATAATTCACGTGGATTTTTAGTTTGAACAATTAAGTGCTCAGGACCATAAAAGTTTGATATTGAAACACATTGCGTTAATGATTCAGCAATAATCAACAAACTAGAGCCTAGCGCTTGGCGAGCGATATCCGCACGAGTCAGTTCTTTTAATTGCTTTTCGATGGCATCAGCCACTTGATCTGCAATGATTGGCGATGGCGTTACTAAGATAACTTGTGAATCAGGTCCGTGTTCGGCTTGGCTAAGAAGATCGGCTGCAATAAAGTCTGGATCAGCCGTTTCATCCGCAATAACCAAGACTTCAGAAGGTCCCGCAGGCATATCAATAGCAGCACCACGAAAGTCATTAGAAACTTGGCGTTTTGCTTCAGTGACGTATGCGTTACCTGGGCCAAAGATCTTATCCACTTTAGAGACAGATTCAGTACCATACGCCATAGCTGCAATCGCTTGTGCGCCACCAATGTTATACACCTCATCGACTTTACATAGCTTAGCAACGTATAAGATCTCATCAGCAATCGGCGGTGGCGAACAAAGTACCACTTTATGACAACCTGCAATCTGTGCAGGAATACCTAACATCAACACTGTTGAAGGTAATGGCGCACTACCACCCGGAATATACAAGCCAACTTTATTCACTGGCATCGTGATTTGTTCACATACGACACCAGGTTGAGTTTCAACTTTGATTGGTTGAGGCTTTTGTGCTTTATGAAACTTAGAAATATTGCTATAAGCTTGTTGTAGTGCCGCTTTCATCTTTTCAGATAAGCGCTCACTCGCTGCTTCAATTTCTGCTGCTGAAACGCGAATAGAATCAGGTTTAACCCTATCAAACTTTTCAGTTAACGCTAACACGCCAGCATCGCCGTCTTGCTTCACCGTATTTATCACACTGGTTACAGCAGCCGTTATATTAGCGCCTTCTGTAATTGCGGGACGTTGAAGCACCGTATCTTGTTGTGAGTCGCTTAATGATTGCCAAACTAAGGTTTTCATAATGGTTACTCCATCATCTTCTCAATTGGCAATACAAGAATTGAACTTGCACCCAATGCTTTTAGTTGTTCCATTGTTTCCCAGAATAGATTTTCAGTACTCACTAGGTGAACAGCCACTTTCGCTCCATCACTTGATAAAGGAAGTACCGTTGGATCTTCCGCACCCGGTAGTAATGATTTAATCGCTTCTAACTTATTAGTTGGCGCGTGTAGCATGATGTATTTAGATTCTTTCGCTTGAATACAACCTTGCATACGTGTAAGTAGCTTATTAATCAATGCTGCTTTATCCGCATCGAACTCTCCTTCACGTTGAATTAGCGTGGCTTTAGAGCGGAAAATCACTTCAACTTCTTTTAAGCCATTTGCCTCAAGGGTTGCACCTGTTGATACTAAATCGGCAATTGCATCAGATAAACCAGCTCGCGGAGCAACTTCAACTGAACCATTTAAGATACAGGTTGAGAATGGGATATTTTGCTCATCCATAAAGCTTTTAAGTAATTGTGGGTAGGTTGTTGCAATACGTTTACCTGCTAGATCTTGTGGTCCGTTATAAACAGCATCTTTATCAATCGCGATAGACAGACGGCAACCCCCAAAGTCTAAACGACGTAATGTTGTAAATGCTGAAGGCTCGCCTAATGCCTTACGCTCTAGACGTACTTCTTCTAATTCGTTTTCGCCAATAACACCTAAGTCAACCACGCCATCCATGATTAGACTTGGAATATCGTCATCACGAACCAACAATAAATCAATTGGCATGTTCTCAGAATGAACCACTAGGCGCTCACCTGAGATGTTAAATTTCATACCACAGCGCTTAAACAGCTCTTGGCACTCTTTAGACAAACGTCCTTTCTTTTGAATTGCGATGCGTAAACGTTGTGCTGACATAATCTCTTCCTTGTAAAAATGTAATTCTAAATTTGTTGTGGTTATCCGTTACTAATTTTGGTCATAAAACGAAAAAACCCTCAGAAGTTTTACCTTCCGAGGGTTTGAAATTTTATTCATCGGAAGGTAATTCTAATTGCCTTCCGGATATAACGTATCCTCCCGAAAGACTACTCAGGATGGTGATGGTGATGAATGTTCAGACCTTGAATACGCATAATAATAAACCTTTAAGTAACAAATTGATTTTGTTTTTAACCTTGTAAATACATTATCAAACTGTGGTTTTATTTCAACAAAAAAGAACAATTATTTTAAAGAAAGTTTTGATGTCATAAAAAGTTTAATAAATACTCTTATATCTTAATTTTCTTCAGACGAAAAAAAACCAGTCATAATGACTGGCTTAATAATTTGGTTTACTTTAAATCAAGAGATTAGAAGTAGTAGTATGCTGCTGCGAATACATGAGTTTCTTCGTCACGAGTACCACTCTCAAGCTCTTGCTTAATATCGATACCCATGTCCATGTTTTTAGCTAATGTGTACATAGCTGCAACGTTAACGAAAGAATAATCAGTATCTGTGTTATTTAGATTATTTTCTTCAGTATTAGCTGCATAACCCATTGCTAAAGTTAGATCTTCAGAGGCTGCATAACCAGCTGATACGTAATAACCAGTGTTAGTCATATCTTTAGCTTTTTTATCTGTTTCTTCAATCCAGAAGTTAGCACCTAGTTTAACAGCACCTAACTGAACGTTACCAGTTACTGTGTATACATCGTAATCAGAATCGCGAGTTTCGTAACCAGCGTATACATTGAAGGTTTCTTGCTCAATACCAACGTAACCATTCACACCTGTATCCGAAGCTTTATGGCTATCATCAGTTTCAAAGTAAGAAACGGCGTATGCAAAACCATTTGTAGCACCTTGGAATTTAACTACGTTGAATGCATCAGATGCATCACCAGCAGAAGCACCAAACTCGTATGTGTTGTCACCAGCACCATCAATTGCATCTAGAGCAGTATCATTAGCCCATGCAAAAGACGCAATACCGAAACCAGTGTCGAAACCTAACCATGCTTTATCAACATTAGCAATTGGACCTGATTCAATACCATTAACCCACTTAGCAGTACCAACATCTGAAGCAACATCATGTTTAGTTGCATAGTTCATCATAAAGTCAGTTTCAAAGTAACCAACGATACGGTTGTTACGGTAGTTAACTGCTAGAGTTAGGCCAGTAGCCCAATCATCATAAAATGCTTTAGAACCAGTATCGTAGTAACCACCAACACCCACAGAACCAGATACTGAGAACTGGTCTTTATGCATTGAATCAAATGCAAACATGTCTTCGTTTTTGCTGTTTTGGCTGCTTGTATCAACAGCAAATGCTGATGCTGAGATACTTGCGATTGCAAGCGCTAAAAGAGTCTTTTTCATAATAATCCACTGCCTTTTCTTAGAAAGATTTGGAAATCCGCTTTCCGGTTCCCTTTATGTTAGAGCGCTACAGTTACATCTAATTGTGCGACTTGTTAGCGTCTCTGTTTCTGGACGCTACTTTGCTAAAGTTTTCTCATTGTGTCAACGCACAAAGTCAAGGAAAGTAAAAATTGATAAATACAAGCAATACAGAGGGTTACAGCGGACATTTTGATTATGTGACGTAGTTCAAACTGGAAAATATAAATAAAAATAAAAATAAACACAGAGAGAATCAACACTTCGCCAGTAAGTCATTAATAACAATAAGCAATAAATGTAAATTAACCTAAATTACCCGCAACACCACTACCAGGGCATTCATATTTATAGATAGAAATTGACAATAATAAATACGACAAAACTAATTATATTTAGTCGTATTTTTTTTCAATCACGAGAGCCACAATAAAGAATTCATAAGAAATGCTAAAAAATAATTGTGACCTTTACCTCACTTTTCAATCAATAAAAAAAACAATGTTAAAAACTCGACACACCAAACAGCTAAATTACATAAAAAAAGAGCAAAAAAAAACCAGTCAAAAGACTGGTTTTAATAATTTAAAAACTTAAATGGTTATACTAGAAGTAGTAATAACCAGCTGCGAATACATAAGTTTCTTCATCAGAAGCACCGGCATCAAGATCCTGACGAATATCAATACCCATATCCATATTCTTAGCTAGTGTGTACATTGCTGCCACGTTCATATAAGAGTAATCAGTCTCTTTCTTTGAAATTTCTTTAGTATTAGCCGCGTAACCTGCTGCTAATGTTAAGTCTTCACTTAATGCATAACCAGCAGATAGGTAATAACCAGTATTCTCTTTATTAGTTAGGTTTTTACCTGTTAGATCATCTGAATCACCATCTTCAATCCAGAAGTTTGCACCCAGTTTAACGGCACCAAGCTTAACGTTACCAGTAACAGTCATTACATCATACTCAGCTTCGTCACGAGTTTCGTAACCAGCATATACATTAAAGATCTCTTGCTCGATACCTACGTAACCATTCACACCTTTATCTGCAGCAACATGATTGTCACCAGTTTCAAAGTAAGAAATACCGTAAGCAAAACCGCTTGTTGAACCTTGGAATTTTACAACATTAAAACCATCAGAAGCGTCACCCGCAGAAGCGCCAAACTCGTAAGTATTATCACCAGCGCCATCTACAGCATCAAGTGCAGTATCATTTTCCCAACCAAAAGAGGCAATACCAAAACCAGTATCAAAACCTAACCATGCTTTATCTACATCAGTCGCAGGACCTGAATACTTATCAGAAGAAGATGCAGCTTTAGCATCAGGGTCAGTTGAGTAGTTCAACATAAAGTCAGTTTCAAAGTAACCAACAATACGATTATTACGGTAGTTAACGGCTAAAGTAAGACCTGTTGCCCAATCATCATATATTGCTTTAGATGCAGTATCGTAATAACCACCGACACCTACAGAACCAGACACAGAAAACTGGTCTTTATGCATAGAGTCAAATGCAAACATGTCATCGTTTTTACTGTTTTGGCTGCTTGTATCAACAGCAAAAGCTGAAGTTGAGATGCTTGCTACTGCAAGAGCTAAAAGAGTCTTTTTCATAATAATCCACTGCCTTTTCTTAGAAAGATTGGAAATCCGTTTTCCGGTTCCATGTATTTATGTATTTTTCATTCCGTATCGACCAACGCATCTAACCGTGCGATTAATCCATACTTCGTTAATTCGAGAGCTACTTTGCAAAAAGTTTTAACGCATGTCAAACCCAAACCAAAAGTAATATAAAAATATATAAACACTTAAAATACAACAAGATAACCCCAACCAGCATGAATTTACGTCCTTTAAAATCACAATTAAAAACAAATATATAAATATTTATTTTCCACATTAAAAGAATATAAATCCAAATAACGCAAACTTAGGTATGAAAAATAAGAATAAAAAACCAAAATAAAACGAAAAACAACCAAAATAGACAGTCTAAAAATTAACATTTACATCTTAAGAGTGCATACATCTCAAAATCGTGACAAAAGTCTCTAATTTATTATATAAGAATCCATTTTTTGCAGGAGATCACATTTAAACAAGCGTGTTACAATGGTTTTTTATATCCATTTGAGTCGACTCATGCTGAACAAAGCTGTTACTGATTGCATTCGCGAAAGCTATAAAACACTGCAAGACCAACTTCCCGGCTTTATACCTCGCCGTGCACAGAACTATTTAGTAGCAGAAATCGCTAAATCACTTGCTGGGGAATATAGTGAAACTCATCGCATGATTGTTGCTGAAGCAGGTACAGGCATTGGTAAATCTTTAGCTTATCTGCTAAGTGCCATCCCTTTCGCTAAACTAAATAATAAAAAAATTGTGATTTCGACAGCAACAGTTGCCTTACAAGAACAATTAGCTCATAAGGATCTTCCTTTTTATCGTCGTATTTCACCATTACCTTTCTCTTTTATTATAGCTAAAGGGCGTCAGCGCTATTGTTGCAGCCACAAACTGGCTTTATTAGTAGAAACGAATCATGAAGAAGATAAGCAAACAGCCTTATTTACAGAAAAACCTAAAAAGAAAGATTTAGATCTTTTAAAACGTATGTATAAAGCATTATCTGAGGGGAAGTGGGATGGTGATACCGATAGCTGGCCTAGTACAATTCCATCATCTATCTGGCTATCTATCGTTTCAGATAAATACAGTTGCCATAACGGTTTGCCAATGCACCGTGAATGCCCATTTCAAAAAGCACGTGAACATCTTGATAAAGCTGACGTAGTCATAGCAAATCACAGTCTAGTAATGGCTGATATTGATCTTGGTGGTGGCGTGGTTTTATCTGAGCCAGAACAGACTATCTATATATTCGATGAGGCTCATCATTTACCACATGTTGCTCGAGAACATTCTGCTGCTGCTGCAAATTTAAAAGGTACCGTGTCTTGGTTAGAATCTTTAAATAAATCTGTCAGTAAATTTTGTAATCTTGCAGACCAAAAACGCGTAAATCGCTTTCAAAATACACTGCATGATAATTTACAAGAGTTAATCCCCTCTTTAAGTCAACTAAGCAAACAATTCGATCCTACCTTATTTAATAATGATGGTATTTACCGCTTTGAGCATGGTGAAATTCCAACTTGGCTTGCTGAGCAATCAAAAGATTTAAAAGAACTATCAACGAAAGCCAATCAAGCTTTAGCGAAGATCAGTGATTTGATTTCTGAACGCATGAAAGATGGGGAACTCGCACCAAGAATGGCAGAACCTGCATTAGCCGAAATGGGATTTTATCTTCAACGATTAGAAAATTTGGCTCAAGTGTGGTTTTTAATGGCAAAACCCAATAGTGATAAAGGAGCCCCACTTGCTCGTTGGTTAGAAAAAAGTAAAGACAGAGAAAGTGACGTTGTAATTAACGTATCTCCTCTTGAAGTAGGTTGGCAGCTAGATCAAAATTTATGGAGCAGAGCCGCGGGTGCAGTAATTGTATCAGCGACTATGCGTGCTCTTAATAGCTATTCTTTTTTCTGTAAGCAAGCTGGTATATCAGAAAAACCAGAGGATGGCGTTCGTTTTCTTTCTTTAGCATCACCATTTAATTACCAAGAAAATGCACAGTTAGTCATTCCAAAATTACCAATAGAACCCTCTGATCCCGGTTTTACAGATTTATTAATTGAAGAGCTGCCTTTTTATTTAGCAGACCAAACATCAAGCTTAGTTTTATTCTCTTCCTATTGGCAAATGAATAAAGTAGCAGAAGGTATTGAAAAAATAGCAAAGAAACACGGATGGAGTTTATTAATTCAAGGGCAAGAATCTCGTCAAGAAATAATTAAAAAACATTCAAAACTTTGTGAATCTAATAAAATTAGTATCTTATTTGGAACCGGGAGTTTTTCTGAAGGGTTAGATTTACCAGGAAACTTGCTCACAAACCTAATAATAACCAAGATACCATTTGGTGTCCCAACCTCCCCAGTTGAAGAGGCTCATTCTGAATACATAGAAAGCAGAGGTGGAAATCCATTTATGCAGATCAGTGTTCCAGAAGCCAGTAAAAAATTGATTCAATCCGTTGGACGTTTACTGCGTAAAGAAGAAGATTCTGGTAGAGTTGTCCTCTTTGATCGCCGAGTAATAACTAAACGTTATGGCAAGGCGCTTTTAGATGCATTACCTCCTTTTAAGAGGGTAATTGAGTAAACCTTTCGCACATTGCGAACCTAAGACTATGCCAATAATTAAATGATTTCTCTATAAAATAGTAGAGATCATGTTATTGGTATTGATATCACTATACCCATTATTATATAAGAGTTGATATGGAATTTCTTGAACCTAGTACCCTAATTGTTTTAGGGTTGGTTGCCTTTATTGCTGGATTTATTGATGCCGTTGCTGGTGGTGGTGGTATGTTAACCGTACCCGCTTTACTTTCAATTGGATTACCACCTCACATTGCTTTAGGTACAAACAAACTTGCAGCTACTTTTGCTTCATCAACGGCGGCTTTAACCTATTTTAAAAAGAAACTATTTGACCCTGGTTTTTGGAAAGCTTCATTTGTTGCCACTCTTTTTGGTGCTACCTTCGGGACATTACTGGTTAATTATATTTCTACCGAATGGTTAGAAAAAGGATTACCCCTAATTATTCTTGCCGCTGCTCTTTATACTATATGGCCTACACGTGTAATATCTGAACAAAATCAATTACCAGAAAAAACACCAACATTAAAAAAACAGCAAGTAATACAAGGCTTAACATTAGGATTCTATGATGGTGTTGCAGGTCCTGGTACTGGTGCCTTTTGGACGGTAAGTAGCATGGCTATGTATCGCCTTAATATCTTATTAGCGTCAGGTTTAGCTAAAGCAATGAATTTCACAAGTAACATTACCTCTTTAGTTACTTTTGCCATTCTGGGGCATATTAACTGGGCGTTAGGTCTTACTATGGGAGTGTGTTTAATGGTCGGTGCATTTATTGGTGCGCATTCCGCGATTCGTTTTGGTTCTAAGTTTATTCGTCCTGTCTTTGTTACTGTTGTGTGTATTTTAGCATTCAAATTGGCTTTAGATGCTTGGTTCTAATTTCACGCTATCACCACTGAGGTTCATATGACAAACTTTAGTTCAATTCAGATCATGCTTGAGCAACTAGGTAAAACAGCCGCAGAAATTGACCGTCGTCGAGGAGAGCAACGATTGCCTTTATTTGATGAACGATTGTTCGGCTGCCGCAGTCGCTATCTTGTCCCTTGTATTAATGAAACAAAAGAAACGTTAAAATCGATACAAAGAGAAGAAAAAGCAAATATTTTAACCGCGCAAAGAGCTGAATATTTAACCCAAATGTTGGTTTCTCAAATTCAAGCCGTTCAACGAGAAGTTGCAACTCAACGTATTCGGTCTAATGAGCCGCGCCCCAAAGGCAGTTATAAGAAACCAATAAGCGATATGTACCAGGACTTAGCGCAGCATCAAGAATGGGATCGCCGATTAACTCAAATGATACGAGAGCAAGAACATGCGGTTAATCAATGTAATTCATTCACTCAACAACAAGGGTTACAAAAAACACTCTTAACGACAGAAAAGCGACTACAACGCTGTAAAGAAGCAATGGTTCGTTTAGAACAACAAATTACTTATCGAGAGCAACATGACTAATCAATCTAAACTTTCTGAGAACACAGATAACACAGAAACCATTATTGAAATAGAAAATAATAGTCCTCTTGATCACGCTCCTGACGACATAAAACTAGCTGTAGATTTAATCTATTTGCTAGAGAATAATAATGTTGATAAACAGACAGCAATTAGCGCACTTGAAATTGTCCTTAATGATTACAAGAAAAAATAAGACAAACGACTCACCAATGAGACAGCTGTTTTTAAATTAATTCTTATGCAAATAAATCTATTTGACTTATTTGCATAAAACTTAGATCTATTTCTCAATTAATTTAACCACGAATTATTCCTCTTTATTATTTCATTTTATCCATTTAATATTTACTTATAAATAGATTGATAATAACAATCAAATCAGTAATAAATAATTATAATGTCACCATATCAATATTGATAAAAAGCTATTTAATGCTTACATCGATTGATATTAGCTAGGGTAAATATGTATTCTTATAATGAAATTCTCTCTGATATATCAGAAGAGGATCGCTTAGGCATAGATCTTACTTATGAGCCTGAGTTTGAAACTATTGAAATCGAAATCAATAAAGCTATCGATCTGTTTGCTACAAGCAAAACGGACTGGCACAGTGTTCACTCTAATTCATTGAATTTACTAACCATTAAAAGTAAAGATTATAGGATTATTTATTGGTTACTACTCTCTTTTAAACACGTCCCATCTTCAGTGACGTTTATTGAGTTTTTATCAACAATTCACAACTTTATCATTAAATATAAAAGTGATATCTATCCAAAAAGAAAAAAACAACAATATTCATCGATTAACAAAATAATCACTCATATTAATAAAGAAACAAAGGACATCATTGACAATATAGTCGACATTGAAATTATTGATAGTTTAACTGACATTTTATTAAAATTAGAAAACTCAATTACCTCTAATTTTGATTCACAAACAGATAATGTCACCCTATTAATAAATCAAGTTAAAAAGCATAAAAAAAGATTAACATCAGGGAAAGAATCAGTACCAAGCGAACAAATAAATACAATCACCAATAATAGTATTAAATCTATAAATACAAGCACTAACCTTTCATTTTCTCAAGACGAAATAACAGATGATCGTAATGCAAATAAAGCATTACGTCATTTACAGGATGTAGCACGCAGCCTTTCAAAATATTGGCTTAATCAAAAAACAAATGATGAAAAAGCATATCAATTAAACCGTACTCTAACCTGGCTAAATATTACTCAAGCTCCATCGAGTGATGGTGATAATGTCACCATGCTCAAGCCGGTACCTCTCGCTAGACAGCAGCATTTTCAGCAATTAAAGAGTGAGGCCAACTACGCGAGTTTACTCATTGAACTTGAAGAGAGTTTATCTAAATCTCCATTCTGGCTAGATGGCCATTTCATGGCATGGGAAAGTTTAATCGAATTAAATCATCATGAAGCAGCTCAATCTATTGTTGATCAACTTTCTTTACTTATGAAAAAAACACCTGGCATCACTTCACTAAAATTTGATGATAATTCTGAATTTGCAAAACCTGATACGCAAGCATGGATTGAGCAAAACTGCCTTCAACATAATCCCCCAACAAAATCCACACCGCACTTTGTTGAAAGCAATACAACAAGTGAATGGGACCTTGTATTAAGAGAAGCTCTTACTTTATTGAAACAAGAACCTTTAAGTGACGTACTCCAGCCTCTTATTACAGGCCACCATCAATCACGCTCTGCTCGTGAAGCCTTTTTTTGGCAATTTTCACAGGCAACCTTGTTATTACAAGCAAAGAAGTACGAGTTAGCAAGTCCTCTTCTTAAGTGGCTTGATACCCAATACTCACATTCTGTATTAAAACACTGGGATCCTTTGCTTGAAGAACGTCTATTAGATCTCTGGCTTTCGTGTCAAAGCAAGCTACCTGTAAAAAAACAAGATACTCAACTCATAACGACTTTACGTGAACGACTCTGTTGCCTAAACCCAATACGAGTAATTAATGACTAAACAGTTTATATAATGAACTGTTCTTAAATTGAAAATCTAGGAGCCCCCATGTCAAAAGATGGATCTGTCGCGCCAAAAGAGCGTGTAAATGTGACATTCAAACCTGCAAAGTCTGATTCAACTGAAGAACTTGAATTGCCACTTAAAGTGATGGTACTTGGTGATTTCACTCTCCAACAAGACGATCGTCAACTTGAAGACAGAAAGCCATTCAATGTGGATAAAAGCAACTTTAACGATGTCATTGAAAAACAGAACCTAAACATCTCTTTTGGTGTAAAAAACCAACTCCAAGATGGCGAAGGGCCTGAGAAAATTTCTGTCGATCTTTCATTCAAAAAAATCAATGACTTTGATCCTGCAAGTATCGTTGAGCAAGTGCCTGAACTAAAAGGTCTGATGGATTTGCGTGAAGCTTTAGTCTCTTTAAAAGGTCCACTAGGAAATGCACCTTCATTTAGAAAAGCAATTGAAGACGCTCTCGTTGATGAAAATGCACGAGAAAAGCTACTGAGCGAATTAGGTTTAACAAAGGAAAAGGAATAATCAATGTCCGATATAAGCGCAGTACAAGAAGTTCAACCTGAAATCACGGTTGGCCTTCTTGACCAAATCGTTGCTCAAACCAATTTAACACCAGAAGATGAAACCTATGGCATTGCTAAACGCGGCGTCAGTGCTTTTATTGAAGAGCTATTAAAACCAAAAAACCAAGAAGAGCCTGTAAAAAAAGCATTAATCGATAAAATGATCACTGAAATTGATCAACAATTAAGTAAGCAAGTTGATGAAATTTTACACCATGAATCATTTCAACAATTAGAATCAGCATGGCGTGGCTTAAAATTACTCGTTGATAGAACTGATTTCCGTGAAAACATTAAAATTGAAGTTATTAGTATTTCAAAAAATGATTTATTAGAGGATTTTGAAGATGCCTCAGATATTACCCAATCTGGTTTGTATAAGCATGTTTATACTAACGAATTTGGTACATTTGGTGGCCAACCGGTTGGTGCTATTATTGGTAATTACCACTTTGGTCCTTCTGCTCCCGATATTAAAAACCTTCAAAATTTGGCGTCTGTAGCAGCCATGGCTCATGCGCCGTTTATTTCTGCTGCTGGTCCTAAATTTTTCGGTCTAGACTCTTTCGAAGGCTTACCTGACCTCAAAGATTTAAACGACCATTTTGAGAGTCCACAATATACAAAATGGCAAAAATTCCGTGAACAAGAAGATTCTCGCTTTGTAGGTTTAACCCTACCAAGATTCCTGCTACGTCAACCTTACGACCCTGAAGATAATCCAGTCAAAACATTTAATTATCATGAAAATGTTTCTGCCACTCATGAAGATTATTTATGGGGTAATACTGCTTTCACAATGGCGACTCGTATTACAGAAAGTTTTGCTAACTTCCGTTGGTGTCCAAATATCATTGGTCCACAATCTGGTGGGGCTGTTGAAGATTTACCTCTACATCATTTTGAAAGTATGGGTGATATTGAAACAAAAATCCCAACAGAAGTACTCGTTTCAGACCGTCGTGAATATGAGTTAGCCGAAGAAGGCTTTATCGCTTTAACCATGCGTAAAGGCTCTGATAATGCAGCGTTTTTCTCTGCAAATTCAGTTCAAAAAACAAAGTTTTTTGGTAACAGTGAAGAAGGAAGAAATAAGGAACTTAATTATCGCTTAGGTACGCAACTTCCTTATATCTTTATCATCAGTCGCCTTGCACATTACATAAAAGTATTACAGCGTGAACAAATTGGTAGTTGGAAAGAAAGAACCGATTTAGAGCAAGAATTAAATTCTTGGATAAGACAATACATCGCAGACCAAGAAAATCCACCCGCAGAGGTTCGTAGTCGACGCCCTCTTCGTGCGGCAAACATTGAAGTTTGCGATGTAGAAGGAAGCCCTGGTTGGTACAGAGTTAACCTATCAGTTCGCCCCCACTTTAAATATATGGGGTCAGACTTTACGCTCTCATTAGTTGGCAAGTTAGACCAAGAGTAATGCTTACTCCACTCTGCGTTGACTCCAATAATGACGTCAGCGCAGATGTTTTACAAAACATAATCACGATCCTATTTTCTCGAACGGTATATTTAAGGGACTAACAAAACATGGCTGCACAACGATTATTTGAACGGCTATTAACAGGAATAACACGGAACAATGCTGTTGTTAAGCCTAGTGACATAACGGAATCAATTCGATCTCATGTCTCGCAATTGCTATCAACCAGACAAGGAGACGCTCTTATTTGTCCTGACTTAGGTTTACCAGATCTTAATATGTCTCACATGACTCCTCACGATGCGATCATTCATGTAAAAAGAGAGGTAGAGCGAGTGATTCAGTGTTATGAAACCCGTCTTACGAATATTAAAGTCAATTATCTAGGTGATATTTATAGCCCTCTTCACCTTTATTTTGATGTTCAAGGTGACGTCATATTGAATGGCCAGAGTGTTCCTATCTCATTTACAACTCATGCAAAAACTAGCGGACAACAATCAGCTAATAGAAATATGCAAGGTGCTGCATGAGTTTTAATCAATATTACCAATCTGAGCTAGTTGCTCTACGAGAGCTAGGTAAATCTTTTTCGGAAGAAAATCCCGCCTTAGCCCCTTTTCTTGGTCAAGAAGGTCTTGACCCTGATATTGAGCGCTTATTTGAAGGTTTTGCTTTTTTAGTCGGACGCCTACATCAGCGCTTAGATAATCAATTACCAGAATTAACTCATTCACTAATGCGGTTACTTTGGCCTAATTATGTTCAAGCTATCCCTGCAATGAGTACATTAAAGTTTACTCCGGCTAGTGAATTAACTCAAAAAACACACATAGCTAAAGGGACGGAGGTATTAAGCCAGTCTATTGATGGTATTCAATGTCAATTCAAAACCTGTTATGACATTGATATATATCCTATTTCTATGGAATCTTCATCTTTTACTGCAAATGGTCATGGGGGGATATATCAACTTAGACTAGAGCTGTCGTCTGGTGTTCATCTTCACTCATTAGATATGTCAAAACTGAAAGTCCATTTTAATGGTGATAAAGCAAGCTGCCTTTCTTTAATAATGGCCCTAAGATCTGCAACCACTCAAGCTGAATTTTGTGCATTAAATAATGAACAAGATATTATTAACCGAGGTACTTTCCCAATAGAGAGTATTCAAGCTGTAGGTTTTTCCACTGAACAAAACCTATTCGATTACCCACTCAATACTTTTGAAGGTTATCGTCACATACAAGAGTTTTTTTGTTATCCCGAAAAGTATTACTACATTGACTTAACTGAGTTGCCTGTTTGGCCAGCTTCGTTTAGTGAAGGTTGTAAATATATCGATCTCAAATTCACACTAGCTAATATTACTCAGCAACCTTTTTATGCTAATCGTGTACAACCAGAATTATTTTGCACGCCTATTGTCAATTCATTTAAAACAGACACGCAACCACTCTTATTAACACATCGTAAAGACCAGTATAAAATTACACCAGCATCACTAACCGATAATCAAAGTACTATTTTATCAATCGAAGAAGTTCATGGCTGGAACCCTGGCCAGAAAGGACGTATTGATTTTTATCATTTCGAATCCTTTGAACATAATGATTCAAATAAACATTCAAATTACTACAGCATCCGACAAGAAAAGAACATTGTTACTGGGCATTTTGATACCTATTTATCATTTCGTTCTCAGTATACATTTACTAATAACATAACAGTATCTCTTGGGGTAACGGCTTGTAATGGTCCTTTAGCACAACGTTTAGCTATTGATTCTATAACCCAAACGACATCGCAAACCGCAGGTTCTGTAACCTTTACTAACATTCGCACCGTAACACCTTGCTACACACCGCCAATTGAGAAAGATGGCTTGTGGTCTTTAATTTCTAATATGTCTTTAAACTACCTATCATTAACAAAACCTGAAGCTTTTAAACGTATTTTATCTGCATACGATTTTGCAGGCCAACAGGATGATGCGAAAGGGAAAAAACACCAGAGACTAATTGATGGTATTGAAAACATAACAACTAAACCTAGCGATATGCTTTATCAAGGTGCTCCTGTCCGAGCAATGAATACCCATTTAAAACTCAATAGTAAAAACTTTTTATGTGAAGGTGAGTTGTATTTATTTGCGAGTGTCATTAATGAATTTCTTTCTCTTTATACGAGCATGAATTCATTTAATCAGTTAAATGTAACAAGTACCGATGGAGGAGACTATTCATGGCAACCAAGAATGGGGCAACAACCTCTAATCTAATAACGCCGGTCTCTTCTCTTGTAGAAACACTGGAAATCTCCATTGAGTTCATCGGTCATTTATCTTTAATGAAAGCGTTAGATCATGTATGTCATCAATTAAGCCTACATTACGATTATTCTCATGATCAGGCTTATGAACGCATTCAATTTATAGCGAATGCGTCACAAGGGTTTGCCGCTCGAGAGATTCAAACAATATCAATCTGCATCGATGGTAATGGCTTACCAAAAGTTATCATGTCCTTAAATATGTTGTCATTAATCGGGGCGTCTTCGCCTTTACCGCATTATTACAATGATTATTTATTACAAGATGAAAATAATATTCTGAAACCTTTTTTAGATATTTTCCACCATCGTCTTCATCGCCTTATCCGAACCGTATGGCAAAAATATCGTTACAATGCCGCGTTTAGAGAGGGGGCTAACGACCCTTTCTCTCAACATATTTTTGCATTACTCGGCTTAAAAGAAGAAGAACTTCGAGAAGATAAATCAATAAACTGGTCACGACTCTTCCCTTATTTAGGGTTGCTTAGTCAACGAGTTCGGTCCGCAAATACCATTGAAGCGTTATTACGATACTACTTCCAACATTCCGATATTTATATCGAGGAATGTATTTTGCGTCATTGCCAAATCCCAACGACACAACTCTGTGCTTTAGGACAAGCAAACGCTTCATTATCCACTAGCTCGGTGTTAGGTGATAGCGCCCCCGACCGTGCTAACAAGTTCCGAATCCATATTACGCAGTTAACTTGGGAACATTTTCATTCATTTTTAATCGATAAACCGAATTGGATTACGCTAAATAGATTGGTTCAATTTACCATTAAAGATCCACTCGACTTTGATATTCAGCTTCATTTAAAAAACGGAGAACCCCGTCCATTAACACTATCAGACAGCAATGAATGCTGCTTAGGTTGGACGAGTTGGCTAGGTTCAAGTGCAAATGAAGGCCGTATTACACTTTCAGGAAAAGCATCATGATTAACGTAGAATTATCTCAACTTATAAAAACCTTAGATAAAGAATCTCATTTAGCATTAGAACAAGCAGCTCAACTCTGCGTAGTTCGAGGTGGTAACGAAGTTCTTTGTGAAGACTTTATTCTAGCCGCCCTCAATAACCCTCAAAGTTTTTGGAACAAAGTCTGCCTGCAATATCAAGTATCTACTGAACGTTTAATTGAAGCATTACAGCACGGTAGAAAAAGTACGGCTTCTGAAAGTAATCACCCCGTACTGTCTACTGCCTTAATTGAGTGGTTACAAGAAAGCTATTTATATTCAAGATTAGAAATGCAATTACCTGAAGTTCTTGCTGCTAACCTATTATTAACGTTGCTATCTCACCCAAATAAATATGGCCACACCCCCTATTATCGTGAATTAAGTGTGATACCTGTTACATCGTTAAAACAACAAGTAGAAGGCTTAATTTCTTCAACAGAAAAAAGTAGTAATACAAATCAAGAACACCAAAGTGCTCTTGAATCTTACACAACAAATTACACTCAATTAGCCAAAGAAAATAAAATAGATCCAGTCTTATGCCGAGACAGTGAAATCAGGCAAATGATCGATATCTTAGCTCGCCGTCGTAAAAATAACCCAATGATTGTCGGTGAAGCCGGAGTCGGAAAAACAGCACTTGTAGAAGGCTTGGCACTGAAGATTGCACATGGTGAAGTTCCTGAATTATTAGAAAATGTCGCCCTACTTTCTCTCGATTTAGGGTTATTACAAGCAGGAGCGAGTATAAAGGGTGAATTTGAACGTCGTCTAAATTCAGTAATTAAGGCCGTACAAGAAAGCACAACACCTATCATACTTTTCATTGATGAAGCTCACACTCTTATCGGTGCTGGTGGACAAGCTGGGAGTAATGACGCAGCAAATCTATTAAAACCGGCTCTTGCTCGTGGAGAGCTTCGTACGATTGGAGCTACCACATGGTCAGAATATAAAAAACACATAGAAAAAGATCCCGCATTAGCTCGACGATTCCAACCAGTGAAGGTTAATGAACCAAGCGTTGAGCAAGCCGTGACTATTTTGCGTGGATTAGCTGAATGCTATGAAAAAAGTCACGGTGTGTATGTCCGAGATGATGCCATCATTGCCGCAGCTGAATTGTCAGCTCGATACATTAGTGGTCGACAACTTCCAGATAAAGCGATAGATCTTCTGGACACCGCTTGCGCTAGAGTAAAAATAAATCTCAAAGCAAAACCTGAATCACTCGAAGCCCTTTTACATAAGATTGCAATCACTCAGCGTGAACTCGATTGCGTTGTGAGAGATCAACAAGCAGGGATCTCTATTGATGTAAAACTTATCTCTAATCTTAGATCTCTACTTGCAGATACTCACTTAGAAGCAAATGTTTTAGAACAGCAATGGTTAACCCAAAAAGAATTGGCTGAAGCTTTATTAACATCAAGAATCGATATAGCACGCACCTCTAATGACAAAGAGCGAGAACGGTTAGTGTGTAATCAACAAAACATTTACCAACAACTTCTCACGGCACAAGAATCTGGTTCTTTAGTTAATTACGAAACATGCCCTTCTCTTGTAGCTGAAGTCGTCTCTCATTGGACTGGTATTCCAATGAGCACCTTAGAGCGCGGGCAAGCAACTCAAGTATTGAGCATTAAAGTGCAGCTTAAAGAACAAATTAAGGGACAAGATCAAGCGGTTATTGCTTTAGAAAAAGCCATTCAAGCAACAGCTGCTGGCTTAAATAATCCAAATGCGCCTACCGGTGTGTTTTTATTTGTAGGCCCAAGCGGCGTTGGTAAAACACAAACCGCACAAGCAATTGCAGATCTAATGTATGGGGGCGAGCAATTTCTTACTACTATTAACATGTCTGAATTTCAAGAAAAACACACCGTATCTCGTTTAATTGGTTCTCCTCCTGGTTATGTCGGTTATGGAGAAGGCGGAGTATTAACCGAAGCTGTCCGTCAAAGACCTTATTCCGTTATTTTATTAGATGAAGTCGAAAAAGCAGACCCTGAAGTGATGAATATTTTTTATCAAATTTTTGATAAAGGTACAGCAAACGATGGTGAAGGTCGTGAAATAAACTTCAGACAAACCTTAATTATTATGACGTCTAACCTTGCATCAGATCATATTGAAGCGCTTTGCAATCAAGAAGAAAAACCAACAGTCGAGGCTCTCACAAAAGCAATTCGTCCAACATTAAATCAATATTTTAAACCCGCATTAGTTGGCAGAATGAGTGTAGTACCCTTTTTCCCATTAGATATGGAAAGCATGGAAGATCTTGTAACTATTCGGTTGGAACAACTTAAAATACAACTAGATAAACAACATATACTACTCACTTATAACGAAAATATAATTCAGCACATTGCCAAAAGTTGCACGCTGACCGAAACCGGTGCAAGAAACATAGATGCCATTATTAATAACCAATTAAAGCCAGCATTCTCCTCTCAGATTCTATTAGCATTAGCTCGAAAAGAACCTCTAAGTAATATATCTCTCAATATCGATGACGATGGTCACGTGTTTTGTGAGTTTGGGGAATAGCTATGCAAAAACATGTAAATAACACAACCAATAACCAGCACAACGACCTAGGTGAATTTACCCAGTGTTGGTTATCAGGGGTCCTCAAGCACAGCGGCGCTCAAAAAGTAATTTGTTTCTTATCTCAAGTGTCGGGAACTCAGCTATTTAAAATGGCAGAAGGACAAACTCAACGTAATCAAAAACACATGATTAATCTCACTTATTTAGATCATAATCAAACCAAAAATAAAAACCTTAATACTGATTACCGTGAGTTCAACACCTTAACGCTTTGCATGACAGAAGGTCGTAATTTTAACCTTCACTTTAGCCAATGCAGTGAAGATATTAAGGATTTACTCTTTGAACAATCTGACCATTATTTATTAACAGATGGTGAAGTAGAATTCGTGCCACTAAAAAATACCCAACAACGAGTCTCTGGTGTATTAATGTTCTATTATCCAAACTTTACGTCATATAAAAAAAGTGACCGACAAACAATACATACACTAAATTCACTGGCTGTAGATCGCCTAACATCAACATTAAAAAAACAGCATATTTCTTTAGAGAAAATACTAACTCCCAATAATGACGGCAACCACATACCTTCGGATTTAAATATCATTGGTAATAGCCAAGCGATAAAAACAGTTCGCTTAACTATTTCTAAAGCATTACATATAAACCGCAATGTTTTAGTTACGGGTGAAACGGGTAGTGGTAAAGAACTAATAGCTAAAGCAATTCACCAATTCGGTAATCGCAGAAATGAACCCTATGTAATTCAAAACTGCGCCTCAATACCTGAACATTTATTAGAAAGTGAATTATTTGGGTACCAAAAAGGGGCATTTACTGGTGCAGATAGAGATTATATTGGCTTAATACGTTCAGCAGATAAAGGCATTTTATTTCTAGATGAAATTGGTGATATGCCAAGTTCATTACAAGCAAAACTCCTTAGGGTATTAGAAGAAAAAAAGGTCCGCCCTCTTGGGTCCACAACTCTTTACGATGTTGATGTGAAAATCATTTCAGCCACTCACCAAGCACTAATAAAGAAAATAGAACAAGGTGAATTTCGTCAAGACCTCTATTTCCGTTTAGCTCAATTTACAATTCCACTCCCAGCATTGAGAGAAAGAGAAGGTGATGTGGCATTACTGAGCCATTTTTTTGCTGATAATTACGCCCAGGAACAACATCAATCAACCCCTGAGTTAACTAAAGATTTTATTGATTATCTTGTTGAGTACTCTTTTCCTGGCAATGTTAGAGAACTAAAAAACATTATTGAACGTTGTTGTATGGAAGCACCCAACACTCGAAAATTAGATAAGGTCATTATCATTCAAGTCTTAAATGAACTCATGATGATGACCCCAAAAACAAAAGACAATAACCCACAAATAGGCAGTCTTTCTTCTCAAATAGAGCAATTTGAAAAAACGGTATTAGTGGCTTATTTAGAAAGGCACCAAGGACACCTACAGACTATCGCAAATCGATTAGAGCTTTCAAAAGGCTCACTCGATTATCGACTAAGAAAATTTAACTTATCCGCCAAGGAATGGAGATATTAAGCATGTTGTTACGCTTCTCACTGCTCATTATGACCTTACTGCTTTCTGCATGCAGTAATTACGATGATTACCGTCCTGTTGGCGAACCTGAGCCACAAGAACAAACCACTTTAATTTCAGAGGAGGAATAACATGGAACTTGCCTTTGATATTATTCAATCACACGATCTTCCTATAGATACTCTGCCTACATTTACCTTTAAAAAGGCAGGTGGAACTATTGGCCGTAGTCCGAATGCAGATTGGTACATTGCGGATTCAAAACGTCAGCTATCTAATATTCATGCATCTATTAGCTATGATAAAGAGCAATATTTCATCATGGATAACAGCACCAATGGTACCTATTTTAATGGCCAAGAAGCCTCTTTAAACACTGGTGAATTACATCCTATTTCTCATGGTGATGTGTACGAACTTGGATTTATTAAAATAAGAGCTCGTATTCTTCAAGATCCTACAAATTATGTCTCTCCAGAATCAACCAATAATCGCTCTTTAGACCCACTATCGAACCACGGTACCGATCAAGATCCTTCCGTTTTCGACATGATCCCTGATGATAGCTTTTTAAGTAATACTCCAATTGAAGAACTGTTAAATAGCGATGAGGAGATACTTCTAAAACAAGTCGAAGATAATATTCCCTCTCAAGCTATTATTGATGATGCTTTACTCAAAGAACAATTTATCTCTCCAGTATTCAATGACGATATTGTTAATGAAGATATTGATCTTGAACCACAACCAATAGAATCATTCGTTACAGAAAAAAGCACACAAAAGCAGGCTAGTGAACAACCAAAAACAAAATTAAATACGAGTAACGAAGCTTATTTAGCGGCACTTTCAAAAGGGCTAGGAATTGAATTAACTAATTTAGAGAACCCAGAGCAAACTCTATTTGATATTGGCTCTGCATTACGAAGTTCCGTTAATGGAATTCAACAGTTACTACGAACTCGAACTGAGATTAAAAATAAACTGACAGCAAACGCGACCACAATTCAAGCCCAAGGAAATAATCCGATCAAATTTAGCCATGATGTTAATGATGCATTGAATGTCATCATTCATCATAAACCCGGCTATTTACAAGGTATTGAGGCCATCAATCAGAGTTGTAAAGACATTCAAGCTAACCAGATCGCCATTCATGATGCCTGTCAGCATACGTTAGATTCCTTAATTGAAAAGCTATCACCACAGACCTTAGTCTACCGCTTTGTTCAAGACGGTATACACAGCAAATTTGGTAAAGCTGATGCTCAATATTGGAAAGCCTATGCAAAGTTACATGAAAAAATAAGCAAAGATAAAGATTGGCGAAACGCATTACTAGAGCAAGATTTCGCAAAGCAATATGAATCCCAGTTACAAATATTATCCGCAGCGTTACGTGTGTAACGATCGGACCATGAGTGATAAAAAGGAAATAACCATCATGAAAAAACTGTTTTCTCTCATAACGCTGCTCTTTATCAGTGCTTGTAGCAGTACTCCTGATCCCACTTATGTGGCTCTGACTCTCAATGCTTCTGCTAATTTAAACCCAGACCATGTTCAAAGGCCCTCGCCACTAGTTGTTAAGATCATTGAAATTTCATCAATTACTAGCTTTGAAAATGCCGAGTTTTTTGACTTATACAACAATGCAAAATCAACTCTTGGCTCTGATTTTATTGCCGAAGAAGAACTTATTTTAAGACCCGGAGATAAAAAAACCATCAAGTTAAAATTGGATACCAAAGGACAATATCTTGCTGTCATTGGGGCTTATCAAAACATTGATTCTGCAGAATGGTATTACATCTACACCGTTGAACAAGAAGAAGCACAAAAAATCGAATTAATCGCAACCGATACTTCGATCGTAAAATTAGAACGAGTTAAGAAAAAAATATCGCCAACAAAAAATAACTCACGGATATAAAGAGGCCAATAAATGCAAAAAGTAATATGGAAAGAAGGCATGTTATTGCGCCCTCAACACTTCCAACAAAATGACCGTTATTACCAAAACCAGTTGCAAGTGAGAACTCAACAACAACATAGGTTCAATTGGGGCTTTCATTCATTAAGCTTTGATAGCCACCACCTATCTGTTGGGAAGATTGTTATCAACCAAGCCTCTGGTATTCTTCCTGATGGATCTTTATTTGACATCCAGCATCAAACGAATCCAATCATTTGGGAATCAGACGCGCCAGCAACAAACTTAAATTTATATTTAGCTATTTCACTTTCTACAATAAATAGCCCTGAAACGCGTAATGAAAAAGAAACAGAAATCAACACTCGTTATATATCCTATGATTTAACGATTGCAGATAACAATGCACAAGTTCAAAACTTGCAAACAATAAGTTGTGGGGAATTAGATTTTCATATTATCACTGAAGAAAAAATTGATAATCACTGGGTTAAATTAAAACTGTGTGAAATAAAACAAGTGACTCCGGAAGGTGCGATTCAACTCAACCCTAATTTTGAGGCCAGTTTCATAAATGGCCAGCATTCTTCATTAGTACAAAGAGCACTGCGAGAAGTACTCACTTTAATCACTCACAAGGCCGATATACTGGCCGAGCGTATTACTCAATCAGGGCATGCTACGTCCGAAATTGGTGATTTTTTATTATTACAATTATTGAATAAATACGAACCTCAGCTCAATTACTTAAACAAAAGCGCTCATTATCACCCTGAAGAGCTCTTTTTGCTCTTAGCCTCATTACAAGGTGAGCTTTCTGCCTATGATGCTAACCGTCGCAGAGCAAATCTAGAACTTGCCTATAATCACAAGGAGCAAGGAGATGCTTTCGAGAAGATATTATTCCAACTTCGTAAGCAACTTAACCAATCACTGAAGCAAAATGCGTTTGAAATACCACTTCAAAAACGTAATCACGGTGTACTCATTGCTCCAATATCAGATGATTCTTTATTACAAGAAGCTACCTTTATCCTTGCTGCTCGCTCACACACTGATACAGAAACATTGCGCAAACAACTGCCGCCACAACTAAAAGTCGGACCTGTTGAAAAAATCCGAAATTTAGTAAATTTGCAGTTACCAGGAATAACCTGCCGCTCTCTTTCTGTAGCACCACGACAAGTTCCATTCCATGGTGATTATTGTTATTTCACCTTAGATCTTAATGCAAATGACCGCTCTCAATTAAGCCAATCTGGTGGATTCGCCTTTCATATTGCTGGTGATTTCCCTGAACTCTCTCTCTTTTTCTGGGCAATAAGGAACAGTTAAGATGAACAGCAGAAACATGGATGATCGTACAGTCCTAATCACACAAGAACCCCATCAGATCAATCCGGTATTAACTCAAAATTCGAGTGCGCCTAAGTTTGATCAGTTACAGGAACGTATGGTTTATGCCGCAAGAATCAAGCCAGAAGAATATAACTTTGCAGGAAATAACCCACTAATCAGTGCCGCATCTTCCTTACTTTGTATTACTTGCGATTTAAAAAAAGAGAGCTATCAAGATATTGAGCTTTTAAAACCAAAATTGGTCGAAGAACTAAAATCATTTGAATTCCAAGCGTTAAACTCGGGAGTAGAAAATAACTACGTCGCATTATCTCGTTATCTATTATGTTCATTTATGGATGAAATTATCGTCACTACACCTTGGGGTTCAGAAAGTCACTGGGCCTCACAAAGTATGCTAAGTAGCTTTCATAATGAAACTTATGGCGGAGAAAAATTCTTTCTTTTATTAGAAAAACTCAGCCGTAACCCAGCAAAATATTTAGACTTGTTAGAACTAATGTTCCTTTGTTTAAGTTTAGGGTTTGAGGGGAAGTACCGTGTTTTATCAAGAGGATTAGTCGAACTTGATGCTATTCGTGATTCATTATATCGACAAATACGATCCTTACGAGGTGATGAAAAATCAAGTTTATCTCCCAACTGGGAACCCAAACAGGTTCAATGCCATAAACTCACAAGACAAACCTCATGGATTGGAATTATTTGTGTCGTAACGGTTTCGTTATGTGCCATTTATGGTGGGTTTTATTACGTATTAAATCAACAATCAGAACTTGTAATACATGCCTTCCAACAGATTAAATTATAGGATTTTCATAGATGAAATCATTTTTTAACTCATTGTTAAACACCTTAAAGAAAACATGGTGTTGGAGTCTAATTTTTACTTTATTCATTGCTTTATTGCTTTGTTTATTTGGTAAACATATTGCTATCGCTAATACTCCATTAATTGAAACCACTACAGGTAAGGTTCTTACCGTTTTTATCTGCTTAGTATTATGGGGAGCCTTAAATCTCACTCTTTGGTGGCTGGCCAAACGTGAAGCACAGAAAGAAGAAAATAAAGAAGCATATGAAGCGGCTCAGTCAGAATTAGCTTACATACAAGAACATACATCAAAATTAAAAGAAAAATTAGACGCTGCGATTGCCACAATAAAACGGGCTGGGCTCTATGGCAAACTCAGTAATAACGTAAAATATCAACTGCCTTGGTACATGGTTATCGGCCCTAAAAATAGTGGTAAAACGACCCTGTTAGAATGCTCAGGATTAGACTTCCCTCTAAACCAAACAGATGGACATTACACAAGAGACATTCAAAATAGCCAACATTGTGAGTGGTATTTTGCCAACCATGCAGTATTACTTGATGCTGCAGGTCGATTTTTTGATCAACATGAAAATGAATTAGATAAACCAATTTGGGGGCGCTTCTTAAAAGCTTTACACAATAAGCGTCGTCGCCGTCCACTCAACGGGGTTATTTTAACCATTGACATTACCACTCTACAATCACCTGACGAAAACAGTATTGAAGTACAAGCTCGTTATGTAAGAGAGCGATTACAAGAAATAAGGCATGATCTAAATTCTGATATGCCAATTTATTTTTTATTAACCAAAATGGACAAAGTAGAGGGATTTGAACCTTTCTTTTCCTCCCTCTCTCGCGAAGAAATGGACCAGGTCTTTGGTGTCACATTTAATGAAGGTGAAGGACAACAAGCAGAAAAAATAAAACAAGAGTTCGAAAAGCTCATCCTGCGCATAGATTCACAAGTTATGTCTAAGTTACATGATGAGCGTGATGTAATGAAACGTGCCGAATTATTGCAATTTCCAAGACAACTTAGCTTCCTTGCTGAGCGTCTCGCTTTATTTTCTGAATTAGCGTTTACTAAAACGCGTTATCATCAAGCTTCTCATTTACGTGGTTTATACTTAACCTCCGTACCCGCACCCACAGACGCAAAAATGGATTCTACGACGTCAAATATAGGTCAAAATCTTGGGATAAGTTCACGAGTACTACCCACTTATCAACATCAACGTGGATTCTTTATTCGTAAACTATTAAATGACGTTATCTTTCCAAATAGCGAATTAGCAACACTAAACGATAATTATGAGAAAAAAGTAAAACTTAAAAACCTCTCAATTTATGCGGGGTCATTTGTCTTAGTGATTGGTTTAGGGTCATTATGGGCAACAAGCTTTTTAAACAACCATAACAAGCAACAACACCTACTTGAATTAGCTAATGACTATAACCAACACATTGTGCACCTTTCTCCCTTAGCTCCATCAATAGAACTATTACCTACCCTTGATGCATTACTAAAAGCAACACAAGTGTACCCAGAAACAGAAGATGCTTTCCCTGAAAATATCGCAGGGTTACAACAAGGTGAACAGCTAAGAGAAACTGCAAATAAGGCTTATCAGCAACAATTGATTGAATTGTTACTACCTAAAGTAACGAGTGAGCTTGAATACCAAGTGACCAACAATCAAGACAATCGAGAGTTTCTCACCCCCTCATTACGTGCATATTTAATGCTAAACATCCATGAGCACTTAGATGATAATTACTTAAAACAGTGGATGGGATTACACTGGTCCTATTTGTACAGTGGTTCAGCTACTGAACAAAATGCCTTACAAGTTCACTTTTCAAACCTAATGGATATTGGTTTTGAACCCGTTTCTTTAAACGACAATTTAGTGGCGAAATCACGTAAATATCTCAGAGAGGCAGCGACATCATCTTTGGTTTACCAGCAACTAAAACAAGATGCAAAAGAGATGAATTTAAGAGATATTAAAATAAGTGACCATCTTGGACCTAATCAAAATATCTTTAATCATACCAATACTCTAATCCCTGGTTTATACACACAAGAAGGCTACCAACGTGTTTTTCTAAATAAAGGGCTTGATCAAGTTAAACAATTAATTGATGAAAATTGGGTAATAGGATTATCTAGTGATTTAAGTACAAATGAGATAAGAGCATTGTATGCTGAAGTCGAAGACCTTTATTTTCATGATTATATTCGCTATTGGAAAGACGCGGTTGACCAACTGCAAATCAAACCAGTGAAGAATATAGATGAAGCTATTCTTCAAATCGCTAATATGACGGGTTCTAGCCAGCCTGTTTTGAAATTATTAAATTTAATTAGAGAAAACACTACGTTTATAGATCAGGCTCAAGTTGCATCGAATGCTGCCAAAACAGCGAAGAAACTACCTATTAATAGTAAACTTAAAAAAGTAGCATCTCTAGGTTTACATAGTGTAGAGGAACGATCACAAAGTGCACGAAAAGCGGTAAGCAACCAATTTGAACCATTAAACTTACTACTGACAGATAAATCCCAAGCGACAATTCCTCTTGAAGACGCATTAGTTGTTATCAATGAGCTTAGTGGCCGCTTATCAATCGTTAAATTCTCTCCTAATCCTGATCAAGCCGCTTTTAAGATTGCACGCGACCGTATGCAAGGGATACCAAACGAATTAAACGACATTCGAGTAATGGCAGAAACACTCCCTCAACCATTACAGCAATGGTGGAAGCAAATCTCAAATAACGCTTGGGGTATCACTCTAAGTCACTCACGTGATTACATCCAAATGGTCTACAACGATAAAGTGGTTAATCACTACGATGTCGCCCTATCTGGACGCTATCCATTCAAAAACAGTAATCATGATGTGAATATTGCTGATTTTGATGAATTTTTCCAAAATGGAGGGATTCTTGATTCTTTCTTTGATGTTTATTTAACCTCTTTTGTTAATAAGCAAAAAGGGAAATTTCAACAAAAAACATTACATGGTCACTCGCTTGGGTTGTCTAAATCGTTTTTAAATCAATATCACTATGGGTTAACCATACAAAAAATGTTTTATGGTTCTAAAGGTAAAGAGGCCAACGTTTCTTTCCGTATCGCTCCTTTTGAATTAGACGCTAGCGCACTCCAATCTACATTCTATTACGGGAAAAATAAGTTTGCGTATCGTCACGGGCCTATTCAGAAAAAAAGGTTTACTTGGCCTATTCAGAATCAACGTCAATATGTCAGTTTTGTTCTTCAAGATTTAAGTGGAACAAAAGTTGTTAATCAACAAAACTCAGGTCCTTGGGCGTTTTTTAGAGTATTAGATAAATTCAGTGTAAATAAATACCGAGGCAATGATGTCATTAAACTTGATTTAGAAAATAAAGGCATGAAAGCAAAATACTTAATTTACAGCGATCGTACTCCAAATCCGTTTAATCGTAAGATATTAACTAACTTCTATCTGCCAAAAAGGATTAATGGATGAGTCAGCAATTTCAAACTGCCCATTTTTCCGAAGAAGGTAAAGTAAGAGACAAAAATGAAGATGCTATTTTGTCTTTTACTGAACAAGGGCTTTGGATCGTTGCTGATGGCATGGGAGGATATGAATATGGTGAAATCGCCAGTAATATGATCACCGATGCTTTTCAATCTGAACGTCTATACGGCACAATAGAACAAAAGATTGAAAAAGCAAAACGAATGTTATGCAAAGTAAATCATCATTTAAGCCAAGAAAAAACGCTTTCACACAGTGCGGTTATTGGTAGTACTGTGTGTATGCTTATTGCTCATAATGGACATATTGCTTGCATCTGGGCTGGAGATTCACGTTGCTATCTATTTAGGCATAATAAGCTTTATCAAATATCAAAAGATCATACTCTCGAACAAAATGGTAGAGAAGCATTAACGCAAGCTATCGGGATGGGAAATGATTTAGCCATTGAACATTGTATCGTCCCCTTACAGCACCAAGATACATTTCTACTTTCTAGTGATGGTGTACATAAATACCTAGGTACGGCGATGATAGAAGCTTGCATGGCCTTACCTAGTGCATTAAAGGGATGCTACCACTTAAAAGAGCAAGTGTTACTCACTGAAGCAAATGATAATTTATCTGCAATTATGATTAAGGCACATCGATGACTGAACTTAATATCGACCAATTTATTTCGGATGATTCTGAGTTAGAGCAAGAGGGCTCTCTTACTAAAAAAAGGACAATAAAGCCAATCCCTAAAGTCATTAATGGTCGATATAAAATCAAACGCGTTCTTGGTGTTGGAGGTATGGGGATCGTTTATCAAGTAGATGACTTATTACTTAAGAGCATTGGTCTTGATCACTACGAATTCGCTATAAAAGTATTGAATAGTGAATCAGCAGAATATCATGATGCCGATTTACTATTAGTAAATGAGTACTTACAAGCCAGTCAACTGCAACATCCAAATATTGTTCCAATACAACACTTATCTTTATGTGAAGAGTCACAACGTGGGTTTCTTGTCATGCCCATGGTAAAAGGAGAATTACTGTCTTTATTACTTGATTCTCCTTTCGAGGATATTCCTGATGACGCACGATTAAAATACGCTTTTATTTTAATCAACTGTTTGATTCATTGCCATAAACGAGGGGTTATACATGGCGATTTAAAACCAGGGAATATACTTATTTCAGACAATAACGATTTGCATCTTTTTGATTTTAGTATTAGTAGAAACATTAACCCCGACAATAATAATTTTGCCATTAACTTCAACCAAGTCCATGCGTGGACTGGTGATTATGCAGCACCGGAGGTACTTCAAGGTAATGCTCCAACCGTAAAAAGCGATCTTTATTCGCTTTCTATCTTACTTTACAAGCTTTTACTTAAAACCCATCCTTATCAACAAAAAGAAGCGACTCTAGAAGCAAGGACAAAAGAACAAAAGAAACTACATCAATTACTTCTTCAGGCTATGAAGCCAGTACCTGCAGAACGAAATCTTAATTTCAAAGCTCTAATATCCGTATTCAAGGAAATAAAGATCGAACAAGCAATAGAAAGCAAAAAGCCATTATTACAAAAAATGACGTCTGTATTTTATCGAAAATAAAATCAATGTTTACGACATTTATTCTATGCAATTTCCCCCATCTCTTCAGAAGAAAAACAAGAAATTTTATTTCTACCTAATGTTTTAGATTCATATAGAGCAAGATCTGCACGCTTGTAACTTGATTCACTGCTAGTGCAAATATCAGTAAATCCACCACTAATGGTAATTTTCACACCATCATATAAATGCACTGCCACTCTAAAACGATTCAAAATAACATCCGCTTCTTTTAACGTAGTGTTAGGTAAGATAATAGCGAACTCTTCTCCTCCTATACGAGCAACAAAATCAAACTCTCTACTTTCCGAATTTAAAATATGCCCCACTTGTGTGATCACTTTATCGCCGACATCATGACCATACTTATCATTCACTCGTTTGAAGTAATCAATATCGACAATAGCTAAGCAAGATGTACTTACTTCTTCATTTAGTTGCTCTTGATTAACAATTGCTGAAAATTCACTTTCAAATTTACGACGATTCCAACACTGAGTCAGAGCGTCTTTTTCACTTAAGTCTCTGAGCCTGTTTTCCAGTTCTTTACGTGCGGTAATATCAACGAAAGATGCAATGAAATATTCCATTTTACCATCGTAGTTACAAATCGCTTGAATACGTAAAATCTCAGTTAATAACGTACCATCTTTTCTTTTATTCGTAATTTCGCCTTCCCACAAACCTTTCGATTGAATCGTTTTCCACATTAACGAATAGAAGCTTTTTTTATGTAATCCAGATTGAAACATTGAGGGTAAACGGCCTAATACCTCGTTTTCTTCCCACCCACTTAGTCGAGTGAACTCTTCATTTACTTTTATTATGCGGTTGTTGCTGTCTGTAATAACAATAGCTGACATTCCATTAAGGGCAGCTAAGGCTAACTGACTTTCAAGGCTCGTTGTTCTGTGTTTTGCAATATACCGGGCAATTAGCACGGATATAAAAATGATAACTATCATTGCCATAATCGATTCGTAGATAATAAACGTCAATTTATGGTCTAAATTAGCTACTTTTAAAGAATTAGGACGACTTAATATTAAAGAAAAAGAACGACTAGCAGATACACCCTCAAACGTAATGTCTGAAAATGTATAAAAGTTTTTCTCATCTGAAAATATACTTGAATCATTAGACTTTATCTTTTTCCATAATTCTGGATTTTCAAGTGAAATATTATATTTTTCACGTTCAGAAATAAGGTGCCCTAAGGTTTTATTCATATTGTTGGACGCTAAGTAATAACCATCTTGATTAACAACTTCAACGTTACCTTTTCCCTCTAAAGAACTTTCAAGTTGAGTAATAATTTCATAAATACTCACATTAAAGAATAAATACCCTTCACGTAATCCACCCACTTCAACTGGAGTATAAATCCGCAATGATGGACTAGTAGGTATAACAACTTGACCTTGTTCAACGTCTAAATCAATATCAAAAAAAACAAGGTCATCAGCCTGCATTTTTTGGACAGAGGCAAAGTAATCTCTCAGGGATTTATCTTGAGATCGGTGATCGGTGCTAATTCTAATTTGATTATCATCATCATCCATACGAAATATTTCTTTGCCATCAATATCAATAAATCGAATTTGAGAAATATAAGCATAATTCGTAACGGTTAGTAACCACAGTGACTCTAATAGCGCTCGGTTTTTTTCAGAAGGATCTTGAATAAATCGTAATAACATTCTGTTATCAGATAATAATCTTAACGATGTACCTAACTCAGAAGCAATTGAATAAATTTCTTTTTTACTAAAATTTAGCTGGTGTTTGGCGACATTCTGCCTTTGGAATACTATTGTATTTAATTCAGTTTGATATAAGCTCCAAAAATAAAATATCGGAGTTATACCGATCAAAAAGATAGTAACAATAAAGTATTTTATTTGTTTATAGATCATACAACCATTCAGAATTCCAATTTTTACTTTTGTATGGTATCAAATTAATATGTATTAATAAGTGACCTCAGTCTAATAGTTAGTGTAAATACACGAATTATCGGTAACAACTCATTGAAAATATTAATATAAAAACCAAATGCATATATTTAACAATACCTAAATCAACAGAAAATAGAATTGCCTTTTATATTACTGGAACTACAAATCGTAATGTAAACTGATTACACTATAAATTCATCATGCGCTTCATCTATAGTGACAACACTATAATAAATGTATTTCACATCAATCATTAAAGCTAAATGTTTTATTACTTTTTTCTTTAAAAAAACATCAAAACACTGACGTTTAGAATAACGATAACCTGCACCTACGTCTACTAAGGTATTTTTAGTGTCTATAAGATTCGTTCCAAAACAACTCATCAGTAAAACTTGCTCACGATAGGTGGCCATTTTGTCATATTCATAATTGCATTTACAAAAACAAAAAAGGCCTCTGACATATCGTATTTTAAGTCATAAGCGGTCTTATTTTATTCGCTCCATCATCACTTTCATTCCTTTTGTATAATACATGGAGAATAGTGCAGCATGGTGCCAAAATTGTTCTTCGTACTTTAAAGTAATAACTGAATTAACCGACATTGCTCCTTCATTCGTTTGCGTATAAAAAACCAGCTAGCGTAAGAGCAGATAATAAAGATACAACAACGGATTGTTTGAGTATGCGTTTCCTTAAAAATAGTAAAGAAGCCACATTTATAATTAATTATGACCCCTGTTATAGAACAGTCATGCCAACACATTACATTTAAGACACATAAAAATCACAACACTTACTAAAAATGAACCAAGATGCTTATTTATTGATCGCTTGGTGTGTTTTTTATTATTTTCACTTGCAATCTAAATGAGCATGTTCAATAATCCATCTCGTTCTCAGGAACAACAGAATCTATGGAGGCCCTGGTCCTCCCGCAACACTAATTCGTGAACTCGGTCAGATCCGGAAGGAAGCAGCCGCAGCGAGTGACGTGTGTGCCGGGATGTGGCTGGGGCTTCCACCTATTTGATGCTTGCAAAATTACTCTGCATAAATTGCAAAGAAGTCTACAAATTTGCAAAATAAGCCTGCATAAACTACCTTTAGTTGTAAGTTTACAACATAGAGGTGAATATCATGTACGTTCGTACACTAAAACAATCTCAAGTAAAAAACATTAGCAAATTTATGAGCCTGAAGAATGATTCGATCATTCGTACAGAATCTATGCTTGAATTTGATATGTGCTTTCATCTTGAATATTCTCCTGATGTTGTTAGCTTTGAATCTCAACCTCAAGGCTTTCATTACGAATATCAAGGAAAACGCCTCCCCTATACTCCAGATTTTCTCATTACACATTCATCTGGACAACAACAACTACTTGAAGTCAAACCTCTTTCTAAAACCCAACGTCCCGATTTTCAATCAAAATTCATCCAAAAACAACAAGCAGCCCAGAAGTTAAATCTTTCATTAATCCTTATTACCGAAAAGCAAATTAGAACAGGTCATTTACTCAATAATTTTAAGCTTCTACATAGATACTCTGGACTACATAGTATTTCTGTTACTCAAAAAGCAATTATTCACCTCATTCAGAAAGTAAATAAAATTCAAATTAATCAAATTGCAAACAGCTTAAACATTAGTAACGGAGAAGCATTAACAGGTGTTTTAAGTTGGCTGTCAAAAGGGGCACTTCAAACTGATTACTCAAATGGAGTGATTAATGGCAACTCGTATGTGTGGTTATAACTATGAGTTTTCCATTTAACGATGAATTTCAAGAGATTATCGAGGTTTCTGGCGAGCAAAATAAAATCATTCATAATGAAGAAACAAACTCCCTTCTATTATCCCTTGATTCATATAGTCATAACATAAAAATGGAAGTACTACGCCGTATTTCCTTTATTAAGTGGATCAAGCCACGTTTAAAAGGTGGTTGGACACAAAAAAACTTAAATCCTCTTCTTGATGATGCAGCTACACAATTAAAAATGATAGCCCCTAACTGGCGAACTCTTGCTGAGTGGCATAAAAATTACCATTCAAGCGGGAATGATATCTCCTCTTTAATCCCAAAGCACTCAAGTAAAGGTAATATTCAACAGCATACTGATAGCGATTTTTTGATAATGAAAGCAATTAACGAAAAATACTTAACACTAACCCGATGCTCTATCAGTCAAACTTTTAAGTACTATTGTGATTTAGTAATAATAGAAAACCGTTCCTTGCCTGAAAAGAAAATCAAATCTGTCAGTCAACGTACTTTTTACAACCGAATCAATGCACTACCTAAATATGATGTGACTTTAAAACAGTATGGTAAACGATATGCTGATATTAATTACCGAACCGTAGATAGAATGGTAAATGTAACAAGACCTTTAGAGCGAGTAGAAATAGATCACACACCTCTTGATTTAATCTTACTGGATGACAACTTAGAGATACCATTAGGTCGTCCATACCTAACAATTTTAATCGACAGTTATAGCAAATGCATTGTCGGCTATAACCTTAGTTTCAGGCCTCCTAGCTTTGAATCTATTCGTCACGCTTTTTGCAATGCCTGCCTTGATAAATCATCTATTACACAACAATACCCTCACCTTCAACAGGATTGGCCTATTTCTGGAAAAATTGAAAATCTTGTTGTAGATAATGGTGCTGAGTTCTGGAGTAACAGTTTAGAAGATAGCCTACGCCCCTTCGCTACCAACATTTTATTTAATAAAGTTGGTAAGCCATGGATGAAACCTCTTGTTGAAAAATTTTTTGATGTATTAAATAAAGGCTTGGTGCATTCACTTCCCGGAACAACTCGCTCAAGAATAGAACAACTAAAGGGATATAACCCTAAAAAAGATGCCGCGATTACATTCAGTCTATTTTTAGAACTATTTCATACGTGGATTATCGATATCTATCATATGTCTTCCGATACAAGAGAGACTGCTGTTCCTTACTTTAAATGGCAAGAAGGAGTAACAGCCTTACCCCCTCTCACCTATACAGATGAAGAAGCCCAACAATTACGAATTGAACTTGGGATATTAAATACTCGAACTGTACGTATTGGGGGTATTTTCCTTTATGGATTACGTTATGAATCAGAAGAGCTAAATGAATACAGAAAAATTTGGGGTGCGATTGATAAGAATAACCTAACGCTGAAAACAAAAACCGATCCTTCTGATATATCAAATATTTTTGTCTATTTAACTAATGAATCTCGCTATATTAAAGTTCCTTGCATAACAGATATTAGCTATACATCAGGCCTTACGTTATTTCAGCATCAAACAGCTCAAAAATTACAAAGAACTAAAACAAGATTACAAATAGAACATGAAAAACTCGCTGATTCACGTATATATGTTGAAAATAGAATTGCGGAAGAAGTAGAAAAAATCAAATCTAGTAAAAAACGTACTACGAAAACTACTCATGCATCAAAGATAGCTCGGCACCAAGATATTGGTAGTCATACTCAAAAATCGATTCAAATACCTAATGAGCAAAGCGATACCAAAAATGAACATGATGTTTTGAATGGGTGGGATGAACAATTTGATGATTTAGAGGGATTTTGATGCACACTTTATCTTCAACTCAAAAAGAGCAACTCATCAGCTTTAATCAATGCTTTATTGAGTATCCAATAATTACTCATATCTACTCTATTTTTGATGATTTACGAATGAATCAAGGTTTAGGTGCAGAACCGCAATGTATGCTCTTACTTGGTGATACTGGCTCAGGAAAATCAGCACTCATTAATAACTACCTGTTACAACAACCGCCATCAAATTTTTCCGCACTCAGTTCATTACCCGTTTTACATACACGTATCCCACGTAGAGTGAATAACGAACAAACCATGTATCAATTGTTAACTGACTTAGGACAATCACCTTCAGGTTCGAGAAGAGCAAAGCGATCTGAGATCGCTCTCGCTGAAGGAGTAGTTCGAGCTTTACAGCGTAAAAAAACAGAACTCATTATTATTAATGAATTTCAAGAACTCATCGAATTTTCAAGTGCTAAAGAACGTCAGAATGTCGCTAACACGCTTAAATACATTAGTGAAGAAGCTAGAGTATCAATTGTGTTAGTTGGTATGCCCTATGCAGATATTATTTCTGAAGAACCTCAATGGGGATCTCGCTTAGCATGGAAAACACAAATAGAATATTTTTCATTAAAAAATGACATGAAAACATATGTTCAATTCCTAAAAGGCCTAGCAAATCGAATGGGATATGATGAGGTGCCATCACTACACAATAAGGAGTTTGCTATTCCACTGTTTTCAATTTGTAGGGGTGAGCTAAGGCAACTTAAGAACTTCTGCTCTGATGCGATGCTAGAAAGCTTTAAGCAAAACAAAAACACATTAACTCATGATGTTTTAAGTGCCACTTTCAAATACAAATACCCAACGAAGAAAAATCCATTTGAAATGAATGTAGCTGACATTCCAATTCAAGAGGTAGAGTCTTATTCAAAGTATAATCTAAACGCAATGACTGATGATGAACGCCTTACTGCAACTAAGTTTCTCGATGCTATGTCTTTATCTTCACTATTGAGTAAGAGTTAACATCAGATAAAAGATATTAGTGCTAGCTCATTTTGGGACAGAAACGAGTTTCGACTTCAATCTCAGTAGTAAAGTTTAAACTAGATTTATTCATGGAACTATCCAAGGTAATCACTGTAGTGGTTAAATAGATTAACCACTACAGTGAATATAGCTATCGGGCAGATAAGCCTAATTCACTAATGTCCCTATAGCGACTTAGAAAGTAAATAGTTAAGACAACTTAACTATTTTTTCGATTCAATAACTTAATCACTGGTGCTGTGTCTATGTGTTTTGGTATGTATGGTTCATCGTCTCTTTGTATAGCCATGCAATCCAAATCATTTTCGCCAATTTCCCAAGCCCAACGAACCGATAGATTGTTAATAACAATACCCAATTTGCCACTATGCGCATCCGATCGTTCGTTATTTCTTAACATTGCATCGCAACCAAAATAACAGCGACCATTTTTCTCATACTCAAGTAAGAAACGTTCTAAGTTTTCACTGCTATTTGGTGTCATAGTATTAATGCGACTTATCATTGTCATCAATTTATTATTATTAACATCATTTATATTTTCAGAAACAATCATCCTGTAGTGAGCAGCATCATTGACAGAGATGCCTTTAACTATAACTACCCTTAATCTATTGTTTCTGTTATTTATGCCAACTTCATCGAGTAAATCAGAAAAGACTGCTGAACCTTCATTAGTGTTATCAAAGAGCAAATACAAACCAGGTATGTCATCAGGAAAGTTACTGAATCCAACACCAGCCCATTTAGCTTTACTCCACAATCTCGGTTTGATCAGCCCTTGGATTGACATATCTTGATGATGAATATTTTCAGGGTTAGTAAGAGATTCAGGTGGAGACCCAACACCTTTATTTAAATTAGTTGGCAAATTAACTAATTCCGGCTTAGGGTAATCCTTATCCCACGCTTCAGTGCGAAGCATAGGGTAGTTTGTTGAACCCGGCTTGTGAGCAAAGAGATCTTTTACCTTTGTATCTAAACCTTTCCCTAAAACATTATTTGAAGCATTAAAACAAGCACCGAAAGATATCGACCTATCTAGCGCTCCATCTTCAAAGATCATTCGTTCAATGGATTTTGTATTATGGATCATGAACATTTCAGGTAATAATTCAAAAATCAATTGCTTAAACCAAGCCTGCACGATGGCTTGCCCTTCAAGATCAAAAGCTTCTTCATCAAATCCAGAACAAGTTACTTCTAGGTGAAGTTTGCCTGAGCTGTCATCTAATTCATGGTGTATTTCCAGCTCATCTTCATCATCAGCAATTACTTCAATTGAAAGATAAGCTTCTTTTAGATGTAATTTGTCAACTGCACACGTTGCAAATGCACCTTCTAGTAATGATAAAATACCTTCAGAAAATTCAATAAAAGGTGCTCTATTCGGAGAATCAATATTAATGCAACAGCCCAACAATTGAGAGAAATGTTTAGCTCGCCTCTCTAAATTTATATTTAATTTCCTAGGAGTAGTTCCGAAATTAAAGTCACGCATTTTTATTAAGTATTCGAATAAATGGTCATCAACAGGTGTTTTATATTCCTGCTCGAACTCGTCTAAATACCCTAATGCGACCAATAAATTTCCAGAGGAGTTATATAAACCAAGTCCATCAAGTACACTAGGGAGGTTTTCTAGACGTTTAATAAAATCAAAACTGCTGTTAAGTATTAATTGTCCAATAAAAGCCTCTATACTAATAACATCATTTTCACTGATAATGTCTTCATTCAAACCTGACTGAATAAGCAATGTGAGTTCATACCATTTTAGCGCATGTCCAAGCCTACCTAACTTAAGTTCAATCCAGCATAGTTGGTGATAAGTTTGTACTTGGCAAGCATTTAGTTCATCTCGCTTCCAAAATTTATCAGTAAGTAAAGAAGCAGCTAACAGCATACAGGCTCTAGAAGCCCAAAGTAACCCAACATTCCCATAAGCTGTTGAAATCACCCTTAACGCTAAAATCACTTGATCTGTTGACTCTTCTTTGTACAGAAGAGTTAACGACTTTCCTACCAACTTGATAGCTTGATAAGGTTTCCTGCTATCTAACCTTTTAATACCGCGTTTTAATTGAAGCATTGCGCTTTTAACTTCACCATCTCGCAAACAAGACTGTTCAGTAAGGTAATCTAATAAGTTTTCATACGATTCAACGTCACCAAAAACATCATCTACCCCATTAACTAAGTTGAATATTTTATCGAAAGGAAAGCCGATTAATCGTTCACTTTGTTTGAGTATCGCCAAAAGTTCTTCAAATGCAGGTGCAGACTCCTCAATGGATTTAATCTTATTTAATTCAAAAATAACTAATTGAGTTTTAGCAAAAAGAGCATTACTTGGAGTAGTTTCATTGTCGGCGATCGTATGTAATTGCTTTAATGTATTTTGCTCAATCACTTCAATATCAATAGTTGGAGTTATTTTATTCAATCTGACATAACTGCGGTGAACGGTTATTAGTGTTACAACACTTTCCCATTTACTCGCACTAGAAGATGATTGTGCGCAGTTATATACCTCAGATAGATTTTCTTCGAATATTTCAAAATCTTCTAGCCAAAAATGAGCCTTCCATGCGTATTGATAATAGGCATCTAGTAATTGTTGTTTGGTTCCAAATTTCTTTGCTATTTTTATTGCGCGATCAAACATGCCTTGAGTTTCAAATATAGGCTTATCTAATTCGGCACTCAGTATTGCAACATCTAAAAAGTAATCGACTTGCTCCGTTGTGATCTTGGCGGAGTTAACATTTGTATTTATATTTTCTGTTATTTCATCCAGTTCTTTTTGTTTTTGATAGTCATTGTTACCGACGCAGCGCTCTCTTTTAAATTGCACTGGCATAGATAGAGTTTCAATCGCCAAATATTCTAATTTATTCTTATAAATTTGATCTAAAATCCAACTTATATCAAGAATACGAACATCCATGCCAGTGTCTGTTTTTAAGCTATCTTCCAGCTCAGAGCGTTGGTTAGATTTTGCATATTGATTAGTTATACAAAATGCTTGAGTATATCCACGGTTTGTTTGCTGTATTTTTATAACATCTTGTCGACATTTTACCTTCCAGTCGACTCTGGTGCTTACTGCAAATGCCCAGCGTTCTTTATGTGAGGAATCATTAATACCTTCAAACCACAAAAGTTGATTTTGCTCGGATACCGGAAATGTTTGAGTATCAGTTTTACCATCACCACCAGCGACAGGGCCAGTTTGTTCGAGTAAGTTAGGGCAGATCACTTTTTCGCAAAGCCTTTTAGCGAAATCTTCGAATTGAAGTTCTTGGTTACGAGTATTTAGTTTAGCAAGAAAATGCTCTAAGACTGGCCGCTCTAAAATACCGATTTCTGTCACTACTGAATCTGAAAATTTTTCAGGGCGACGACGTTGCAAAAATTCTTTAGGGGAAAATTTAGATTTTTGTTCTTCTGTCATTACTCATTTCCATTAATTTTCAATTAATAACTAATTGAATGTCGTAGTTTTCAAATTATGACATAACCGCCAACCATTATTTGTGATTAAATCAACAACTTAAAAGTTACAGTTTGCATCAGATGAATATGAAAGGCATGTCTTGCTTTTTAATGAAGAGTAGCGCTTTGTAGATTACTAGGTAGCAAAACGCCTTAACTCATTTTTCTCTCCAAGATTCACAAAGATGTGTGGGAATATTATTGTACGAGGATTAAACTAAATATCAGTATCTTACTGTAAAGTACAGAAAGAAAATATGAACAGGGTAACTTATACGAAACAATCAGTTAAACCATAGAAAAAGAGGTTTTTGAAAGTTAATTTTGTAGTAAACAATAATCATCAATTATAATTGATAGTCACCTTATCCATTCTAATTTCTGGGATAATTATCGGCCTTAAGTGTTAACTAACGCACAATGGGGAAGAAATGAATTATAGTAATTCCACGTAGCCAATTTAAACAATATTAGCTACTCCCAAACAACCTTCAGCGTAATTTCAGGCTCATCACATAAATACCACGCCACAAATTCTGCAAAAAGTTGAACCTCTCCATTATCTAGCAAATCTAAGGGAATTTCTGTCCGTACCCCTGATGTATCTATCTTATCTTCAATAAACTCTGCAATTTCATCTAAAGAATCCAAGTTCAATGCTATTTCTTTAACAACATCTAGATCTAACACGGGAATATATTGAACAATGGTTTGTGAACTCGTTAGCCAAAAAGCGATATCCCAACCATTAAGTATTTTGGGAAATTGAGGCATTGCTATTTCCAATGCAGAATAAACACTTCCTGCATTATTTAGTTGGAAATCAGGATAAAAATATTCGTCATCAATTCTAATCGCCAGAACCTTTTTTTCTTTTCTAAGTCGATAAATAGACAAGCTTCTCTTCTTACCTTTAATTCTTAATTTATCAGCAAACTCAGATAAAGAAAGTAATGTATGATTCTTTATAAACTCTGCTTTTTGCTCTAAAAAACGTCGTTCTAACACACTTTGTGTACTTTCAAACTCATCATTCATATCATTTACCTTTAAATTGTGTCTCTAATATTGAATCAGGAGTGTGAACATGAAGTTCCCATAGTCTCCATTCTGAACCGTGTTCGTTCAAACATATTCAACTTCAATTAAGCTAATGAAATTTATCACATAGCATACAATATTTATTTTGATTTCAGTCACATATTGATTGCGAGGCTACTAATGTGACTGGCTATAAAAAAGGTAATAGAGCCAAGTCTTGAGTTTTTTATATCACGACTAGTTGATTATCTGTAACGTACTTAAATACGTAACAAGCTTAGAACATAGCTAAGCTAATTTCGCCTTACCTACATGTAATACGCATTGAACTTTGATAAAACGCGGCTTTACTATCCGTAAACATTAACTTTAAAGATTCATTTTTCGCGATAAATACAGATTGAATCACCCCATCAAATCGAGTAGTTAAAACAGATCTTAATCTATAAGTAAAATCACAATTCAGTGGTGCTAACATATCGCAGTTATCAAACCATAAAAGAGTTGGTTTTGACGCAGACTGAATAGCCTCAAAGAACGCGGTATTTTCTGTACTCGTCAGTACATGCTCGATCGATTCATAACTAGAAAAGTCCAAATACAGTACATCTATTCCTTCCTTTTCAGCAAGGATGGTCGTTTTTTCAATAAAATCGACATCTAAAAGATCTTTATCTGCTGAGATGATACTTAAGTTTATAGACCAAGCCATTTCAATAAATCGTTCTGGTGTAAGCTTCATAAATTATTCCTATCGTTTAATTTGTAGATATCCAGCTAACTCATATGACTAAATACAGAAATGACTCTTTGTCTAAAGTCACCCTGTAAGGCAATATTTGGGGCATATGAAAAAACACTAGTATCTTGTGGGTAATCATCAAACATAATCTCTAGATGCTCATTAAGTGCTCTTTGCGTTGCTTTAAAGGCCTTATCTGGATTCTCAAATACCGTTGTCGGTAATAAATTAGCCTTTTGAGTCATCTCAATGTCTTTTTCTATCACTGAATAATCCGGTATATCTTCATCTATTCGCTCAGCAAATTCTGTTAATTTTGGTTCAGCGATTGTGAACAACCAAGCTTCTTGATTTTTTGATTGAGTCACTCGCAAAATACGGCCTAATACCTGTCTAAAGTACAGCTCTGTTTTTACAGTACTCAAATGACAACAAACCTGTAAACGAGGAATATCTGTTCCTTCAGAGATCATTCCAACACTAACAATCCATTGTGTATTACTACTCCTAAAGTTTGCGATTTCATTTAGTGGATTATCGTGTCTATAAGTAACAATGGTTGCTGTTTGTTTGAATTTGGTTTTTAGTATATTTAAAAGCTCAATAGCATGACTAACCGATGATGCAACGACTAACCCAGCCGCTTCTGGGTTATCTTTTCTAACCTCTGCTAATTTATGACAACTCAACTGCAATAAGTAATTCATCGTTTCTGGATGAGTAATCACTGACTCATAATTTATAGACGAATACTTTAATAATTCAGATACACTGCCAAATGTTTGTTTTCCCTTTTCACTCTTGGTTACTTGAAAATTATTATTATCAACAAGTACTAAATGTGGGTTACGACAAACGTTATCCCTCACGGCTTCCCCTAACCCATAGATATAATCACAATAAATTTGATTATCTGGGTCAGTATATTTAGCAAGAGTAATTGGAGTAAAATCACTGCGCCACGGCGTTCCCGTTAATGCCAGCGTATATTTTGCTTTCGATTGAATTTTAGTTAGAATTTTTTCACCCCATGCATTCGATTCTGATACATCAGATCCTGAGCAATGATGAATCTCATCAAAAACAACTAATACATTATGGTTTTCTAAGATCTGCCAAAATTCATCACTTAAATAAAGCATATTTTGGTAGGTATATGACCCTCCAACGGCTCCCATAGAACCATGAAATGACGCATTAAAACGATAAGAAAAAGTAGTACGCATTCCTTCAGCAACGATTAATGATGGTGAAAAGCACAGAATAAAATCAATCTCATTTGTCTGTTTTAATCGATAACCTATTTCAGCCGCTGCAACTGATTTACCTGCCCCAGGAGTAGCAAGTAATAGTATATGTTGTTGGTCATTTAAATATTTTTCAATACTTAAGTTCACCGCTTCTGCTTGCCACTTTCTTAGCATTAAACTTTACCCTCATCCAGCTGAATAATTTTAGTTAATGCATTTACTTTTCCGCATAACGTCGCTGATTGGTTTCGTAAATCTAAATAAAGAGCTTGTAAATGAGTCGATTCATCAGGAAAAGATGACATCACATGCTTAACTTCTTCAGTTTCACTTAATACCATTGTCAACTCTGCCTCGTACTGAGTTTTTTGCTTAATCACTGCTTTTAATAGCTCAGAAATAGGCTTCTCTTTACTCGGTGTAGGAGCAGTAGCCTTGGGTATCACTGAAGTTCGCTTAGCCCTCTCTTTAAATTCATAAGATTTCATTGTGACTTGCGAATTTAAAAGTAGCTCAGTCTGATAATAAGTTAGTTTTTTTCCATCTACTTTTTCAGATTTAGCCAATAGTTTTTTCTTTTCCAAAGCAAAAATCTGTCTATATGCAAAAGTTCCAGCAGCTTCTTTTGATTCAAATAAATCAGACACTTCTAACACGCTATCTCTCATGTCAGATACGGTAAAACCATCTAACTTATTTTCTATCAATATCTTAAAGACAACCTCATTTAATTTTACTTTGTTACTCACAACCAAAAAACCTTAACTAAAAACTTAGGATTGCTAAGTATACAAGAATAAGTAAAACTTAGACAATCTAAGTTATTAAAGGTTTTTATGATGATGAGTCTGTGGAAAGAGAAAATCCAATCCCAAAACGACTTAAAGAAGCTCGTAAGCATGCCAAGATCACCCAAAAAGAATTGGGTATTCGAATCGGTATGGAAGAGAGTTCTGCGAGTGGGCGTATGAATCACTACGAGAAAGGTCGTCACACACCTGATATTAGTGTGCTGCAACGTATGGCAAAAGAACTTGGTGTTCCACTGAGTTACTTTTTTTGTGAATCTGATTCGTTAGCTGAATTGAATCTACTAATAGGAAAAATGAGTGAGGAAGAACGAGTTAAGTTAATAGAATCACTAAAGCAATAAAATCAAAAAAGCACTGCTATTTAAAAATCAAAATAACAGTGCCTTTCCCATACCAACTCAAACGCCATTAAGTCTACATAGAATATAAATGCGCTATAGCCCTCACATTCTGAACAATTACCCTACCTCTTTTTTGACATTCAATAGAATCTAACCTAAAAATAAACTTAGGAATCCTCAGTTTTAGGGCGTAATTAAAAATGCTTAATCCAATAGAGCTTTATGAAGATGAATCGCTAGAGAGCTGTTTATTAAGAATCAGTCAGAATAATTACTATGATTCTTTTCAGGATTTTAGCGATGAAGTTTGGTTCCAAGTCAAAGAAGAAGATCGTGAGGTTCGTGGAACTTTCCCTGCAACCCTAAATACGATAAATCTCTATCACTCTCACACATCAAGTAACTTAAAGCTCAAAGTACTAATCAAAATTGAGCAGTGGCTTGAGATTAATAACTTCCCTTTATTAAAAAGCGCCTTAAGCAGATCAAGCAATACTTTCTTACGCCAACATTCTGCTGTTTTTAGAAATGGTGTTGATATACCAAGAATCCTGCTCAGAAAAAATGGTATTCCAGTATGCCCTGAGTGCCTAAAAGAGAACGAATACATACGTCAAGAATGGCACTTCATCACTCATGATGTATGCACCAAACATAAAACAGATCTATTACATTACTGCCCAGAGTGTAAAACCTCTATTAATTATCAAGAAAGTGAAAACATTACGGATTGTCAGTGTGGATTCAAATTCAGTGATCACTTAGCTCCGCAAGCAAATAGTAATGCTTTACTCATTGCACAATGGCTTAACAGCGAAAACACTAAGCTAGCTAATGTTTGGGGAGAGCACCAAGCAATATCATCTCGCTTTGGTGTCTTACTTTGGTATATCAATAGATATAATCTAACGGATGATTTTTCTACTTCATTTGTAAAATATTCATTAAATTGGCCTACTAATTTCTATTCCGAACTCGATGAGCAAATAGATAAAGCTAAAACAGTTCAGATTAAACCTTTTAATAAGATATTTTTTAATGAAATTTTCAATAGTCTTTTATTAGATTGCCGACACTTGCCTACTCGAGAATTTAAAACTAATTCCATATTGAGTCATATATATCAGTACTTTCTATCTCGCTATCAAATTCAACCTAACTCTGATGTCTTCTCAATCTTGCTAAGCCCCTTAGAGGCATCGAGCTTGCTTTCTTGCACTACCGATCAAATCTATCGTTTATATGAATTAGGTTTTCTTAAATTAGGCGTTAGGCCAAAACTGCATCAAAAAATAGCAAGTCACCAATCAGTTTTTACACTCTCAAGTATTATTCTAGTCAAACTTTCAAACATGCAATCCAGTCAAGATGAATTGCATCACTACCTTTCAGCGTGGTAACTAATGGAATTTACAGATATTCTCATCATTCAAGATGTAAAGGAACGCAACAGAGCTTTCAAGGTTGCATTTGCTCACTACTCTTCAGCTATTTGTATTGATGATCATGAAATCGAAGCGATTACATGCCTACTTAATTTGTGTACGCCAAAAACGGAGGATTACCTAGACAAAACTAGCGCATCTCTGTTTTTAAATAATCATGATAATATTCAAAAGTGTCTTGACGAACTTAAGTGGTTCCATAGTCACAATGTTAAGTATCCAGATTGCCGAGTTAAAGGGCGAAACATTATTTCTCTACCAATCGATTCAGTAAATAACACAATAAACAGTAATGTAGTCCCTTATCGATTAGGTTGGTCTCATGACAGTGGAAAGGTCAACTATACTCATTTTCTACTCTCTTGCTTTAAATGGAGAGGAAAACAAACAACTCTTAGTCAATTATTCGTAACCGACACGCTGTTTTGGTTAGATATCATAAAAAAAATACAATGTAACTGGACCAAGAAACAAGCTGAGCAATTTATTCATTCCATACAAAAAGAAATACCTGCAAAAACACTTCCAGAGAACATCAGTCCATATTCAAAACAGATCTTATTTCCATATAAAAATGACTATCTAACTTTAACTCCAGTAACTTCTAATTCAGTTCAAACATGGTTAGAACACCAATCTAGGAAACCTAATGATATTCGTTGGATTAAACGAGAAAGTAAGCACCCTGCTAGTGTAGGCGCTTTATCATCTTCTATCGGTGGTTACCATAGCTTAATATTTTCGCCACCAAGCACATCACAATCACCACACTCGTATCACGATAATATGACTAGCAAAACTGAATGTAGAGAAGCTTTTTGTGCTTCAGCTATCACTGAGAAAAGTACGACTGACGCATTACAAAGGCTCATCAGTTCTGAAGTAAGAATGAATGTGAAACATAGAAAACAAATCAGAAAATCAGGAGTTCATTTCATTAGACAAAAAATAGCTCTTTGGCTTACTCCTCTGATTCGATGGCGAGATCATATAGATAATAACCAGATACAAATCACTAATGACCATCCATCATTAGTTAACCTATTCTTGTCGTCTCCTATTGCTAATTTTCCCGACTTATTAACGCCATTGCATAATCACCTAAATCAAACTCTAGGAAAGAATAAATACACAAAACGCTTTGCTTATCACCCTGATTTAATGCCTATTTTCAAATCACAACTTTCATGGGTTCTGAATAAACTGGCACAAGATAAAAATATAAATCAGCAGCCAGCTCTTCCTAGGACCCAATTTATCCATCTTAAAAATTTAAGGCTATACAATGGCAATGCGTTAAGCTCCCCCTATGTTTGTGGACTACCTTCACTAACTGGTTTTTGGGGATTTATGCATGACTTCGAACGAAGATTAAAAACAAAGATTGAAGAGAACATTCATTTTGAAGCTTTCAGCCTATTTGTTCATCAATATGAATTACAATCATCTCCTCCGCTCTGTGAAGCTTCGGATGTTTATAAAAAAAGAGAACTATCACCTGCAAAACGTTTATTAACGCAACCTTCTTATTCTTGTGATATGCGTTTTGACCTCATTATCAAAGTTCACACTGAGGTTAATTTAAGCGATATTAGTCAACGTATGCTATCAGCAATGCCTGCTCGTTGTGTTGGTGGCACGTTACATCAACCTTCGTTACATGAAAGCTTAGAATGGCTTACAAGCTATGTATCTTCTGAACACTTATTTGAAGAGTTAGCTCGCCTTCCTAACTCAGGTCGTTGGATATACCCACCATCGGAAACATTTAACACTCCAGATGAATTTCTTTCTATATTGGAAAATAGCACACACCTTGCTATTTGTAATGGTTATTCATTTCTTGAAGATCCAACAAATAGAGAGAATGTGAGCCTTAATCAACACGTATTTTGTGAACCTTTAATTGGATTAGCAGAGCAAGTAATACCTATAGATATGAGACTTAACCGACAAAAACATTATTTTTCAAATGCTTTTTGGTCGATCAATAGTGATTTCAATTCTATTCTTATTCAAAAGCATGAGTAAGGATACGCTATGAAGCTATGTAATAATCTAAACTACACTCGATCATTGTCACCGGGAAAGGCTGTTTTTTATTATGAAAGTAAAGATGGTCAGATGAATCCTATTAAGTGTGAGCAAACTCATTTAAGAGCGCCTAAAGCTGGATTTTCAGAAGCCTTTAATAGCGATTACTCAACTAAAAACACTGCCCCACAAGATCTCTCCTTTAGTAACCCTCAATTTATTGAAGAGTGTTATGTTCCTGTTGGTATAGATGAAATCAAAATCCGATTTTCATTACGTATAGAAGCAAATTCATTACAACCAGATAAATGCTCTGATATTCAAATTAGAGAGATATTGCAAGCTTTTGCCACCAAATATAAAGAAAATGGCGGCTATCAAGAACTTGGTGAACGATACGCAAAAAACTTACTTTCTGGTACTTGGCTATGGCGAAATGAGCATAATCTAGGTACAAGTATTTTAATAAAAACAACAAGTAACCAAGAATTTAATATCGATGATGCCTTTAAGCTATCAAGAAAAGCCTCAGCTAAAGATAAAAAAACAATATCAAAGTTAGGAAGTGAAATCGCAATTGCACTATCTGAACCTGATCATTATTACTTTGCCGATATTACGGCAACGATCAATGTAGCCTTTTGCCAAGAAATTTATCCTAGCCAAGAGTTTTTAGATACTAAAGAAAAAGGTAAACCAAGCAAAGTGTATGCAAAAACGTCACTTCTAACTGGTGAGAAAACCGTTGCTTTACATGCACAAAAGATTGGAGCTGCAATTCAACTTATCGACGATTGGTGGGCTGATGATGCCGATATTCCCTTAAGAGTAAATGAGTTTGGTGCTGATCATCACAATATCATAGCCAGAAGGCATCCCTCACATCGCAATGACTTTTACACCTTAATTCAAAACGCTGATAACTACTGCGCGCAACTGGATGAAAATTCAGATATTACTGATGATATGCATTACGTTATGGCTGTATTAGTAAAAGGAGGACTGTTTCAAAAGAGTGCTTCTTCAAAAAAAGGAAAGTAGATGCTCACTCATTATTTTAGTATTACGTATGTGCCTGATGATTGTGATAATGAGTTATTGGCAGGACGTTGCATCGCTGAATTTCACAAGTTTATCTCTAGTCTAAGGCTGATAGAAAACAACTCTTTTGCCATTGGCTTCCCAAATTGGTCCGAACAAAGTGTTGGGAATGAATTTGCTATTTTTTCTAATAACTCTGAATTATTAAGTGCCATTAAGTACCAGCCCTATTTCAATTTAATGAAGAATGAGGAATTATTTTCTATTACAGATATCAAGCCTGTGCCAAATAATCTTCCTCAAATAAGATTCATCAGAAACCAATCTATTGGGAAAATATTTATAGGTTCAAAAAAACGTAGAATTCAGCGTTCAATCACAAGAAATAATAAAGAGCATACACCTATATCAAATGAAGACAGAGAGTTTGATACCTTTCACAAAGTGTCGTGCTCTAGTAAAAGTAAACAGCAACAATTTATTCTTCATATTCAAAAAGGCATCATCCCGAGGACTACAGACTCTAGCAATAGCTACAATAGTTATGGCTTAGCGACAAATAATAAACATTTAGGCACTGTTCCTGATTTATCAAAAATACCTTTTTATTACGAAGACAAATTATCAAATAAAGATCAGTAAGTTAAAAAGAAACCTTCAACATTGGTATTTTAAAGGAAACGTTTCAATATTTTGATTTTTAAGAATATCTACCCTATATTCCATTGTAACCTGCCGGATAGGCAGCCAAGAATATAACCCCAAATATCAGAACCATCCTTTCTACGTAACCTGCCGGATAGGCAGCCAAGAATAGGTCAGGAAGAAAGCAACCTATTATGCTGGAAAAGCAGTAAAACATTCACTTAATCGCTCTATTTTTACAGAGCTTTTTTGTGCCTTTTTTAAAGTGATTGAGCTTGATTTTTTATCCACTCCCTAATTAGGCAACAAGCTGTTGCCTAATTAAAAAATAGATTGTTTGGTTATCTCTATATGCACTAATACCAGTACTTGTTACTTGAATTATCAAGAGATTATTCATTATTTAATGTAAAAATCGCGATAGCTAACCTGTAATTAGAACTCACCAAGCTTATTAGAATCGATTAACTTTCACATAATTTAAGTCGAAAAAGTAGAATATTAATTACTAAAATGAGCCTTTAGTTAGCCCCTTTGTAACGTTGATTTAAATATTATTTTTCGTGCAACCAATTCAAATGATTTGAATGGAAAAGTTCAACACCGGTTTTTCTTATAGATTCTATCCATTGATGAGCATCGTAATCGCTAACAGAAGCATTTTTCATAGCACACTCTTTTATTACTCGATGCTCATTTTCAAGTGTTGTTGGCATTAATCCAGCGTCATCTGTGTTGATACAAACACGAACAGCGCCTTTTCTAATACCAAATCGATTAGCTCTCCCCCCAAAAAGAAGATCTTCTCTATTTAGTGGAAACCAGCGAAATATAGGATGCTCATTATAATGTTCAAGCCTACCAATGTAGAGGTTTGAGGTAGGACAAGCTTCTAAAATCCATTGTGATTGACTAAAGCGTTCGAGCATTAAGTCTTGTATGCCATGTATGAGATCAAGTTCAGCATTAGATAATGTATCCTCGATAACACCGAATTTAGGGTTCATATTACAGGCTGTCGAGTTTTTTGAATAACTAATAGACACCACTTTATCATGATCTTTATCATGCCGTTTACGGTTCAGATACTTTTGCCATAGATGATAAGGTGATTGATTACTCCCTGATGAATCTTTCGATTGAAAACGACGAATACAATCAGCATCAGGAACCCAAAGCAACCATTCACTCCCTAATGCTTCAGCTTGTTGTTCTGAAGCTTCAGGGCAGTTTCTTCGTAACTGCCAAGCTTGATAAAGGGCTCTTGGTGAAATCTCTTGTTCATGTAATTCACAACAAAAATGACGAATTTTCTCACCAACAATCATAAGCGCAGATTGAAATTGAGGATGACTTGCTACTAATTCAAGTCCCATATGGTAACACCAGACAAGGTTATCCAAGTGCTCTTGCAAGGGTAAGTAAATATGTTGTTGTCTAGCAATCCATGTTTGAACATCTATCCCTAATGCCAACCCATGACCTATGCGGTCACCTGGTTTGTAATCACAGAAACTAACAGCTTCATCAATCGCTCTTAAACCACTGAGGATATGACTAAAGTCCTCTCCTGCATGCAATGTTATAAAAGGCTGCCTCAACCGCTTTTCTAATGGAAATTTGTATTTGTGGATAGCACTTCTAAGTACTCGCAATGCAGGTGAAAACACTTCGATAGGTATTTCATTTTCATTACCTGCAACATCAAAACCTCTTAGCATTGCTCTTAAATCTACTTGTTTATATTCCAAAGAGTTTCTATTGACTATAGGAAAGTCACTAAAAGTCAATGAGCTAATAAAAGACTGAAGGTTACGGACAGTTGCTTTACTATTTCTTCTAGTAAGAGAATAGCGGCGGTTTTTTTCTCCTTTATTAAAACCGCGTGTAAAATGAAAAACGAAATGCATTTTAGATTCAACATTATGTTCTAGATAGAAGCGTGCTAATTCGTAAAAGAATTTATAATCAGAATCACCAACTCTGAACTCACGTAAATAATGCTCAGTAAGATCATATAGTTGGGATTGCTTTCGATAATTTATACCTGCAATTGGTTTTCTGTAGCCAAACTTAAAATACTGAACAAAGTCACCAAGCCCAACACCTGATACTACCATGTAGTTGCGTAATACCGACGAAGTCATAATGAATGCAGTTAGATACTTCTTTTTATGTATATTGGATGTTTGACGTAGAAGTAGCATAATAGCAGTCGTAATCAATACCCAGCTAGCAGGGCCACTTTCATTTACAGCTGATGCAAGTAAACAATGAACATGCCCACTAAGTGGAATAGAGTTTAGTTCAGTCGCATGACGTGTAATCTGGTGAGTACTCAAAGAATCCCAATCATAAGTTACAGATTTATGATCAATACCTTCAGTATTAATACCATTTATAATAAAACCAAACAAACGATGAAGTAATACGGGTAAATCAGTGATTTCTCTCATTTGACTATTAAAAAAAGTGTGTTCTTGTCTAAAAGGCCATTTAGAACGATCATTACTTGGACGTTTATTTAAATGAAGAGCAAAAGCTGCCATAGAGAGGCTATAATGCCCATGTCCACCTAAATGTACGTGGTTATCAGCAACTGGTTCTCCGTCAAAGCGTTTTGGAAGAGCATTCGGACATTGTTCACGAACAATTTCAATAACTTGATTTATAGATAGTGTTTCGTTATCAACTAACTCAGCATAACCAGATCCAATTATCCAAGCGGGATCAATCTGTGACAACAAACTGAGCCAGAGTTCAAGCTGTTGATTTTCAACTTCGAATCTATCACCTCGCCAACTAATAAATGATTTACGAAATGTTGTTATGATAGAAGATAGATCAAGTGGTTTGGATATATCTATCCATTGACCAAGAGCAAGATCTATATCTTCTTGACGAAGTCTACCCGGTAGGTAACTCTGGTAGTCTTTTAATGCCATTCGATACAAATTCTTTTGAGTACTTTCTTTGATCGCAGATTGTATTGGTGAACCAATGACATTATCCAATAAACGGTCAGAACTTAGTAATACAGCAGGAGTTAGCCAATGTAATTGTATGCTCTGCATTATTTACCTACTTTCTCTTTCAGAGTTATGTAGATTTCCCAGTGGGTCCCTTGGTATTTGTCTGGCGTAGGGTTGGAACCCAACTCTTGCTCCGCTTTTTCCCACAAAGTCTTTAGATGATCTGGTTTATATACACCATTATTGATCGCTTTTTTAAAGTCAGATGCTGTTCGGTATGTTTTTTTTGCCCCTATTTGCTCTTTGAAAGTCATAATAGGAGATTTTGAATTGGACGATGCTCTCACACTCCCCTTACTTCTGAATTTCCCACTAGAAGAACTTTCTTGTGCCTGTGAAACTCTTATCCCACCATTCTGATTAGTAATTACCGCTGATTCAAGAGTAGTGCAATTATCAATATCAATACCAAGTTCAGTAAATATTGGGTGTCTAGATACCGCATCTATGAATTGAGCTGACTTAAGTTCAAGACTACCTTCAGATTCCTGAATAGAGCTTTTTATCGCTTCATGAATCCAGTCTACATTTTTCTGGTAAGTTTTTGATTGGTTAGAGAATTCTGATAATTCACGAAGGATATTTTGTGAAGTTTCAAGAGCTAAATTAGCAGGAACAACGTTATTTGGTTTTAGGAGGAAACCAAAAGCGTTGATTAAAATATAGCGAAAACGCAAAATTGCATCTAATAATGTATCCTCAGCATTATTACCTTTATGGTAACCCTCGCGAAGTAAATTCAATTGAGAGAATGCTTTGTTAAAAACAGCCGCTAAAATTGCAAGTAACTTAGTTTCATTATCGACAAATAATGCAATGTCAGTTTTATGATTATTGACCCACTGAACGAGTTTTTCAACAAAGTTATTATTATCATTGATATTCAATTCAATCTCTAAAATATCACTATTTTTTGCTATGGGAGCTTCATCAACATATTTAGTCGGATTCAAAGCGTGTATTGAATAAAATGGCGTCGAATCAATGATTTCTTGAAACTTGTTTTTCCACTCTTCACATGAAGTTACGGAGCTCACTGACATCAGTAATGTTGTTGCCAAAATTTCAAAAGCTTTACTGAAGTATACCTTTCTTTGTTGACTACCTTGGGTTCCATAGTAAGCGGAGTGTGTATATAGTTCTAGAGTATTGCGTTCAATCTCAACAGCAGAATTTCCGATAGTAATAGATATATTATCACTAAACATTTCCAAAGGCGGCATGCTCCTAATCACCTTATGATTTAGAGCGTTCTTCAATAGATTAACGTTAGTGCCTGTCCCTTTTCCTTTATCAAAGGGCTCAGCCAATTTTATTTGCTCCTCGCAAAAATCGTAGCTAGCCCACGGTAAACGTTTTGATGCTTGATCCCTAACGTTGAAAATGAGTAATTGGCTTAATTTAAAGGGAGTAAAGCTATCCAGTTGCTGTATCGCTGAACAGGCTAACACATGACTAGCTCCATGTTGTTGACTTTCAGACCAACCTCGTAAGCACTCCCAATTATGTTTTAACGATAAGTCATCGTTCAACGCTGATGGAGTAATAAGTCTTATCAACTGACCAACTTCACGAGCAGATTGTGGTAATGGATAATCAGCACATCTTTCCTCACCATTAACTAAACCGAAAAAATACTGTTTGATTTTTTTTTGATAATCAAAATAGCTTAGCTTGTTAGCCTCTGTTTTCAATTTAGAATCTTTTATCTGGAGATATGACAAAAGATCAGATATAGGTTTTAAAGCAATGCGATAATGATTAGGTAGTATTTTTGTTAAATAAGCATCTGCTAACTCGTTACTTTTTCTATCGCAATACAATTCGTCATAACCTGTAAGGCTTTTTCTTAATTCTAGTTTTACGAGGTGTTGGTATAACTCAAGCTCTCCACTAACTAATGGGATAATATCTGGACAGGATAGTCGTCGTCGTATTTCCTCTAAAACGGAATATGCCTTATCTAAAGCCATATCCACATCATCGATTGATAATACAATTGCATCACAACCTAAAATTATTTTTGCAGTTGCTATATAATCATGAAATAGCTGGTCAATTTTGATTCCAGAGCTGTACTGAATAATTTTATCTAATCCAGAATGTTCACTTTTTTCACCTGAGTGTTGAACCGCCTCAGCTAAACTACGTAATCTTTTATAAAAACTCTCAGTCTGATTCTGTAATTCCGTACCAGACAATGAAGATTTTCCTGAATTAATAAAATCAAACACCTGATTGTAAATATGTGCGACAAGCACATTAGTAAAACTATCATGATCTTGCAGTAACGTAGGGTCAATAATTGGAGCGAAGTAAAGAGAAGGAAGATTTTGTTTTTTCTTGCGATGTTCCCCCCAAAGAGCTTGTGCATTTTTCAGGAATACAGATTTACCAGTCCCTCTCCCACCACTTATTAAGATCGCATTATGTACATGTTGGCCATATACTGGACCGCACGATGATTTTTTGTAGCTCTTGGCTTCTAAACCAAAATACTCTAGGTGCTTTAACAAGAGTGTCGCTGATTGTTGCTGCCATAGTTCTTGAGAGGAAAACAGTTCATCATATTCAGGTTTACTTAAATCTAATTCGATTGATTTCATTGCGATGCCATGGTGATTGGTTGGATTGCGACAGATATTATATTTTTATTGTGCTTAAGGTCTATGATGTAATTCAAGATTATGTAAATCAGTCGTTGAAATATCGAGTATAAAAATACATTACAATAAAAACAGATAATTAAGTAGGTAAATAGATTAAAATAAAGGTGATCCTGTTGATATTGATATCTAAATTTAGTAGTTATCAAATATACATAACTGCCGTATTAGAACCAGAAGTAGCACGTTCATGTCTAAATATTAATTAAATTTGTTAACAATAAGTGAAATTTAATTACATACTAAAATTACAGTCATATTTTAAGGTAAAACATTTTGCAGACTATCACTGCAAAGCTATGTAATCTTATGCTGCAAACTCAAAATTAAGCTCTTGATTTTTAGATGAGGGCTATGCAGACTTATGTTGCAAGCATCACTATTTAAAACGCCGCTTTTATTAGCGGCGTTTTACTATCTGAAGCTTTTAAAGTCCAACCTCTCGTTTTATCTCTCATCCTTGATTAATCCTATAAATCTACACTTTACTGTAAGCCATTCTAAATCTAGTATATGTGCTCTTATCTAAGATACCTATTCATGAAGCAAGAAGGTTTTACTCTATTGAACTGTTCATTGTCATTGTTATTCTCGGTATTTTATCGGTAACAGCAGCCAGTAAGTCTCTTAACCTGCAACGTGATGCTCGTATTTCAGCGCTTCAAGGTCTAAAAAGGAGAGATGCAGGTGCAGCAAATCAACTTCATCCTAAAACCATTCTTGCTGGTATAGATACTCAAGTGAGCAGTGCTATCACCATTGAAGGTGATAACATTCACATTGTTTATGGTTACCCAAAAGCCGATGCCGCTAACGCGTGGAATCACTTAATGACTCAAACCTTCATTGAGTCGCAATTTAACGATACAACGCCATCTGACGGGTATTTTCATAATGATACTGGTAAACCTTTTATTACATTTATGCATAAAAGCAAAAAATACAGTCAAGACAATTGCCACATCAAATATAACGTAGTAATAAACGTGAATAGGCCACCTATCTTTGAATTTATCAGTACAAGCTGTTAATCGCATGCCCGCACAATAAATAGACAATATTGATACAAAAATAAATGTAATTACTCATATTAAAATAAGGTTTATTGAGACCTGCCCTGTAATTTATAAATGGTTCCTAGCACATATTTATTTCTATTCTAATCTTAATTTACATCAATTAAAAAGTTGATTGGTGTTTTGAATTACCTTTAAGGATATGAAATGGAACATTCAAAGTTAAAAAGAAAACATAATTATAAATTTACCCTCTCTACCTTAACTCTTTCTTGTTTAATGGCATTTAATGCTCAAGCGGCTGTAGATTGCACACCTCTTGATACATGGGATTCGAGTAAAGTTTACAACGGTGGAGAAGAAGTTAAAAAAGGCACTAACGCTTACAAAGCTAAATATTGGACTCAAAATAATGACCCAGCGACAGCTGGCGAATGGGGTGCATGGCAAGATTTAGGCGCTTGTTCTGGTGAAGCAGTAAACGTTGCACCAATCGTTGATTTAACCTCCCCTAGTTCTACTGACAATATCGTAACTGGTGATGTCGTTACGTTAACCGCTTCCGCATCTGACAGTGATGGTTCAGTATCTCGCGTTGATTTTTCTGTTGATGGCTCTGTAATTGCTTCATCAACTAACTCCCCTTATAGTGCTGCTTGGACTGCTCTTGAAGGATCTCATACCTTCAGTGCTCAATCTTATGATGATAAAGGTGCAGTCAGCACGACAAGCTCTGTTGTGGTAGCAGTAACAGGGACTCCAACTGACAATATTGCACCAACAGCAAGTTTAAGCTTATCTGCATCAAGTGTAGAACTTGGTGCAACAGTAACACTAACGGCTAACGCAACAGATTCTGACGGCACAATCGATAAAGTTGATTTCTATATCAACAACGCTCTTGTTGGTACTGCCGCTACTGCACCTTACACACTACAATATAAAACAACTGCCGCAGGTTCACTGTCTGTTTATGCAAAAGCAACTGATAACTTAGGGGCTTCTACTAATTCAGCCTCATCTACGTTAACTGTAACTAGCTCTCTTCCTATTGCGGATAATTGCCGCCCTGATGGTTTATACCAAACAGAAGGTATTACCGTTCCTTACTGTACTACTTATGACAAAGAAGGTCGTGAGTTAATGGGAGCTGACCACCCTCGTCGTGTTATTGGTTACTTCACAAGCTGGCGAGATGGTGGCGATGAACAAAACAGCTACCTAGTTAAAGATATCCCTTGGGAGCAATTAACTCACATCAATTATGCATTTGTGAGTATTGGTTCTGATGGCAAGGTTAATGTTGGTGATGTTACCGATCCAAATAATGCGGCAACAGGTAAAGAGTGGGCAGGAGTTGAAATTGACCCTACACTTGGCTTTAAAGGCCACTTTGGTGCATTAGCAACGGCGAAAGAAAAACACGGCGTTAAAACACTTATCTCTATTGGTGGTTGGGCTGAAACTGGTGGTCATTTTGGTGCTGACGGTAATCGTGTTGCTGATGGTGGCTTCTATAGCATGACAACCAATGCTGATGGCAGCATCAACCACGCAGGTATTGAGAAATTTGCAGCCTCTGCTGTTGAAATGATGCTTAAATACAAATTTGATGGCTTAGATATTGATTACGAATACCCTACTTCTATGGCTGGTGCTGGCAATCCAGACGATAAAGCATTCATGGAACCTCGTCGTCAATATTTATGGGCATCGTACCAAATATTAATGAAAACACTTCGTGAAAAACTGGATGCTGTTTCAGCCCAAGATGGACAACATTATATGCTGACCATTGCTGCACCATCTTCAGGTTATTTATTGCGTGGTATGGAAACCTTTGATGTTACTCAATACTTAGATTACGTAAATATCATGTCTTATGACTTACACGGTGCTTGGAATGACCATGTTGGCCATAATGCGGCATTGTATGATACAGGTAAAGATTCAGAATTAGCTCAGTGGAACGTTTATGATACTGAAGCTTATGGTGGTATTGGTTACTTAAATACTGACTGGGCTTATCACTACTTCCGCGGTTCAATGCCTGCAGGTCGTATCAATATTGGTGTTCCTTATTATACTCGTGGTTGGCAAGGCGTGACTGGCGGTGAGAATGGTTTATGGGGTCGAGCTCCATTACCAGATCAAGCTCAATGTGATGCGGGTACTGGTGAGGGTGAGAAAAACAATTGTGGTTACGGTGCGTTAGGTATCGATAACATGTGGCACGATAAGAACTCATACGGTCAAGAAATGGGCGCAGGTTCTAACCCTATGTGGCATGCTAAAAACCTTCAAGAAGGCATCTTTGGTTCTTACGCCAATATCTATGGTTTAGATCCTGCGAACGATCCAGCAGACCAACTAGTAGGTACTTACACTCGTCATTACGATAATGTCGCTGTAGCCCCATGGTTATGGAATGCAGAGAAAAAAGTATTCCTATCTACCGAAGATAAAGACTCTATTAACGTAAAAGCTGACTATGTTATTGACCAAGAAATCGGTGGTATCATGTTCTGGGAACTCGCGGGCGATTACAGCTGTTATGTTCTAGATGCTAATGGTAACCGAACGTCTGTTGATGCAACAGAAGCGGCTTGTCAAACGGGTAATGGTGAGTACCACATGGGTAACACCATGACAAAAGCAATTTATGAGAAATTTAAATCTGCAACGCCATATGGTAATACGGTAGCTACTGGAGCAATTCCATCCGAAACCGTTGATATTGCGGTAAGTGTCGGTGGATTTAAAGTAGGCGATAAAAACTACCCAATCAATCCAAAAATCAACTTTACCAACAATACTGGACAAGATATTCCTGGAGGAACTGAGTTCCAATTCGATATTCCAGTCTCGGCACCTGATAATGCAAAAGATCAATCAGGTGGTGGTTTACAGGTAATTGCTTCTGGTCATACTCGTGCAGATAACATCGGTGGCTTCGATGGCACCATGCACCGTGTTGCCTTTACGCTACCCGCTTGGAAAGCTCTGCCTGCGGGCGGCGTGTATGAATTAGATATGGTTTATTACCTACCTATTTCCGGTCCTGCAAACTATACAGTGACAATCAATAATGTTGATTATGCCTTTAAGTTTGAGCAACCAGATCTACCATTGGCTGACCTCTCTACTGGTGGAAATCCAGGTGATGGTGATAGTGGAGGAACACCTGATGCGGGCTGTGATGCAACAGGCTTAGTGACTTATCCAGATCTTCCACAAAAAGATTGGGCAGGTAATCCAAGCCATGCAAACACGGGTGACAAAGTGATCAACAACAATGTGATCTACCAAGCGAATTGGTGGACAGCGGCTGCTCCTGGCAGTGATGGAAGCTGGACAAAGGTGTGTAACCTTTAATTCCGTTAAGCGTTAAGTAATAGAAACTAAAAGAGCAGCCATAATACGCTGCTCTTTTTTAGTTATACCAATGAATTCACCGAGTATTTAATACAAAGGTCATGAATAGAAAGTGGTTTATCAAAATAATAGCCTTGAACCAAATCGCATTTATATTCAATTAACTTATTCAACTGTTCTTTTGTTTCAACGCCTTCAGCAACCACTTTCATATGGCACGATGCGCCGATTGCAATGATCGCTTTGACTAAGGTTTCACTTTGTTGATTGATAAACAAACTATTAATAAAACTGCGGTCAATTTTTATCTCAGTGATCGGTAATATATTTAAGTAACTTAAAGATGAATAACCCGTGCCAAAATCATCTAATGAGATCCCAAACCCAAGCTGTTGTAATTGTGTAAGTATTGGGGATACTTCCTCTAAATCACTGATGAGAATATTCTCTGTTATCTCTAAAGTAACTCTGGAGATATCAATGCCGGTGGTATCGACAATCGCTGTTACTCTTTGAATAAAATCAGGCTGAATAAGTTGTTTAGGTGACAGATTCACAGAGACCATCACAGCACCGAGTCCATTAGCCATCAGTGTTAAAATGTCTTCACAGGCTCGTTGTAATACAAAATCACCTATCGCATCAATGCCACCAATCTCTTCAGCAACCGCTATAAAATCGACAGGAGAGACAAAGCCTAACGTTTTATTATGCCAACGAGATAATGCTTCTACCCCATATAGTTCACCCGTCTCAATATCAATTTGAGGCTGATACATAACCGATATTTCATTATTACTGAGTGCCGTGCGAAGCTCTTCTTCTAGACTAAACTCATAATTTACTTGTGCATCAATCGTATGATCAAAAAACAAAGCCGAACCCTTTCGCTTAGCTTTTGACTTATATAGCACAATATCAGCTTTAGAAATCAAATCGAGTGAGGTATCTGCGTCACTTGGGTACATGGCGACACCGATACTGCAACTGGTGTTAATCGATTTCCCATTAATAGCAAAGCTTTCTTTAAATACAGATTGTATTGTCTTTACTTTTTGCTCCGCTTCTTCTTTTGAGTTAAGCGATGGAATACAAAAAACAAATTCATCGCCACCAAATCGCGAGACTATTTCATCGTTATAAAGTAATTCATCAAATTTATGACTAATCGACTTTAATAAAAGATCCCCAACTTCGTGGCCAAAACGGTCATTTATTTTTTTAAAGTCATCCAAATCAACAAACATTACCGCTAAATATTGCTTTGCTTCTTTGGCTTGTTGGATAGCTTGCTCTATTTTTGATTCTAATAAAACACGATTAGGCAACTGCGTTAATTCATCATGCAGCGCCATGTATTGCATCTTATTTTTTGTTTTTTCTAATAGGGTAAAATCACTTTTAATTCGTCGTTTAAACTGATTAAAACGCATTCCTATGTATTTACTCACGCCCAAAGATAGCATGGTAAGAACAAGAGCTAAGCTTAAGGTAAGTAACAGTATTTTTGTTAACTCCATCTTATTCTGCTTTAGTAACAGCGCCTCTTTTTTTTCTAAAAGTAGTTTGTTTTCATCGGTATAAACTCCAGCACCAAGAACCCAACCCCATTCATGATATTCTTTAATAAAGCTGAGTTTTTCTGCTTGTTCTGATGTCCCCGGTTTAAATGCACTGATATATTGCATAAAACCACCACCACGATTAGCTAAGGCAAGTATACGTTGAGTAAGTGGCCCTTGATTAGGTGATTCCTTCGTGTATTTATTAGGCGCAATTTTCAATTTATTGTAATGGGCTAATGTATTGCCATATTGATCAAGTAAAAAGATATAACCATGATCACCAAAGCGGACTTCTGAAATCCAAGCTAACAGTTTTTGTTTAATATCTTCTTCAATATTAACGATGTATTCACCGGTACCAATATAGAAATCTAATGGTTTAAACCATTTTGCATAACCAATTTTTTCAAATTCGACGTTTTTTACATCGGGTTTTGGATACCACCAACGACTAAATCCTTCGCCTTTATCTTTCATCATTTTTATATAATTTTTAACTGGGTAGGCTCCGCGAACGTCTTTAGTTTGCAACAAGTTCTCCCCTTCTAAATGGGGAAAAATAGGATGCATTAAATTAATTCCATCCATACCATAAATAAAGAAGTAGCCGCGACCATCATTAAAGCGAGATTGCCTTAATGCATCAGAAATTAAAGCAATAATTTCACTTTTAGGTTTGTTTTTATTTTTTTGGTAGATAAAGCTTAACGTAGAATAGGCATCATCAACCCGCAATTTAATGGAACGCTTTAAGGTTTCTTCCGTTAAATTTTGTTGATAACTGATCTGTTGAAGAATGGTATCAACTTGATGTTCAATCTGATCTTTTTCTTTCTCTATCGACTCACTGTGTAGAGAAGTAATTAACGTTTCAACCTTTGTTTTATTTTCATGAATAACCACCGCATTCAAGATAAAAGTAAAAATACCGATCAAGACTACTGGCATAAGGGAGATCAAGGTTAATAATTTTTTATCAGATCTACGTGGCATACTCTCATTCACAACTATAAAACAAACATCTAATAGTAAATAAATTTACACTCAAATAACATCTTTATTACTGTTAATAATATAAATAGCCATGATAGCCGTGAGCTCTGCAAAAAATACATCGCCTATTCACTGAAACAAAAAAGAAAAAGTACTGAAAGAACGCATTATTTAAGATGAGAAATTGCTTTGATTATGAGAAGTAAAGCATAAAACAATAATTTCCTTTGGAATCCTCTCCCCTTCCGTACTAAATTATTACTCTTATTTATCACCATTTATTCATGCATTCTTCTGAGGTATTAAATGAAACGATTTACGATACTTACACTATCTTCAATTTTACTATTCACAGCAGGATGCTCTCAGCAAACAGAACAAACTCCAACACTCTCTTCTGATAATACCAATCCACTGTGCAATGTTGACAATGGAATGGCAGGAGGTTGGGTAACCTCTTCTGTCACGCCTGACGTTAAAGCCGCATTAGATCACGTACTAAGTATGATGAATACGTCAGCAAAACTGAAACAAATCCTAGATGTAAAAACTCAAATGGTTAACGGCATTAATTACGCAATTGATTTTGAATTAGATGATGGTCAAATCTGGAATACTAAAGTGTTCAGAAGCTTAAAAGGTAAATTTAAAATGACTCAACCAGCCCAACATGGCAGCTTCAGTCAAGACTGTCAGTAATACCATTATATTTACGAGGATTTTTTATGTTTAAGAAAACAATCATTGCTTTTGGCCTACTTCTTTCTCTTGCTGCTTGCAGCTCAACGGAACCTAAAGAACCAGCAAAGGTTGACATGGCAAACCCTGCTGCAGAATTTTGTGCAGAGCGTGGTACCTACGACCTAGACTCAGGTAACTGCACATTAAATAATGGTGATGTTATTAATGCGTGGGAATACTACCGAAGCCAAAAACATACCATGACAAAGCCTGTCGGAAAACCGAATCCAGCAGCGGCCTATTGTATTGAGCAAGAAGGTGCTTACAACTTAGATAGTAGTGACTGTACATTAAAGACAGGTGAAGTAGTTAATGCATGGGATTTCTACCGTAGCAGTCAAAAATAACATTCGTATAGAATCTGCATTACATTATCTATAACTGTTATCAATATATTAAGGCTGTTTTTCGGCCTTTTTTGTTACCTTTTACTTTACTGATAGTTAATCTCATTTAGAATGCATCTATTGCTTATATTAATGGATGAATCATGTCATATTTACTTTCTATCACCCTACTTTGGGCGTTCTCTTTTAGCTTAATCGGCGTGTACTTAGCAGGCCAAGTTGATGCTTGGTTCTCTGTTTTGATGCGTATTGGGTTAGCAACAGTCGTTTTTCTTCCTTTTTTACGCCCTAAACAAGTGCCACTGCCTATCGCGATTAAACTAATGGCGATTGGAGCAATTCAGCTCGGCTTGATGTATGTGTTTTATTACCAATCTTTTCTCTATCTCACCGTTCCAGAAGTTTTATTATTTACGGTGATGACGCCTATTTATATCACGCTATTAAATGATGCTTTTGAAGGTAAATTTCATCCTCACTTTATGATCAGCGCAGTTATTGCCACCCTTGGTGCCGTAGCCATTCGCTACAATGGTATCGATTCAGGATTTCTATTAGGCTTTGCAACCGTTCAGGCGGCCAATCTTTGTTTTGCTACTGGCCAAGTTTGCTATAAGAGGCTAATGAAAGATCAACAAATTGAGCAAAAGACCGTATTTGGATTCTTCTTTATTGGTGCCTTGATCGTCGCTTGTGTTTGTTACGCCCTGTTTGGTAATAGCGAAAAACTCCCGACAACAACAACTCAATGGGGTGTGTTGGTTTATTTAGGCACTATAGCTTCTGGGATTGGTTATTTCATGTGGAATAAAGGGGCAACGTTGGTCAATGTCGGTGTATTAGCGGTAATGAATAATCTATTGATCCCTGCGGGCATTCTTGTAAATCTATTAATTTGGAATCGTGATGCGGATATCTTACGTTTAAGTCTGGGCGGCGGATTGATTCTTATTGCTTTAATCGTCAACCAACAATTAGAAAAAAAACGTAACCAATAACCAACTTTGGTTCGATGTAAAATGGGCATTACTTCTTAATCATAGATGATGCCCTATGTTTGCCTTATTTTCCTGATATAAATTGCTATAAACTGTCTTATTCCCCTCTCTTTCTTCTATAATTTCAAGCCAATATTCATTGATTCACTTTCTTTAAATTACCGTCGTTATTGATGAGTAAATTTTATCCTTACAAGAAAAATTGCTCGTTTTACTTGCTTTCTTTTTAGCCTCATAGTCGCGGAAAATCTACTTCCTATTCATAACTCTGAGGCACTGCGGTGAACACAACTACATCAACTCAATCACAAGCTGGTCTACTGACCCCTGTGGTTGCTCTTTCTTTATTTGCTATAGCATCAGGATACCTAATGAGTCTTATCCCATTGATGTTAAGTCAGTACGGAATGGAGGCAAAATATGCCAGTTGGTTAGCCAGTGCTTTCTATGCCGGTTTACTTGTTGGGGCAGGACTTATCGAACCTTTTGTGGCTCGTCTTGGCCATAAAAATGCTTTTGTTCTCTTTTTAGGCTTATTAGCGGTAACGATCATCATTCTACCTGCAGCTCCTGTGGAATGGGTATGGATGACGGTTCGTTTTATTGCTGGTATTGCTGTAGCTGGCGTATTTGTTGTCGTTGAATCTTGGTTATTAATTGGCGATGCTGAAAGTCGTCCAAAACGCCTTGGTTTATATATGGGTGCACTTTATGGTGGTTCATCTCTAGGACAGCTAGGAATTGGCTTTATCGGTATTGACGGATTACTTCCTTATTACATGATCATTGGCTTAATCATGATGGCAATTGCTTGCTTACTATTTGGTAAAGGCGCTCAACCACAAGTTAAACACCACAATGTATTAAACCTAAAACAAATTTTAAAATTAAACAAAGCGTCTATCATGGGATGTGTTGTTTCTGGTTTATTGCTTGGCGCAGTGTATGGGTTAATGCCTTTAGAGCTAAAGCACAGAAACATTAATATCACTCAAATTGGCAGCTTAATGGCACTGGTTGTTCTTGGTGGCATGGCCGTTCAACCTCTTGTGTCTTACTTATCTAAGCATTTAGGCAAAACCTTGTTAATGGCGTTATTTTGTGTGCTAGGTGTATTTGCAATTGGTTTAACCACATTAAGTGATAGCACTGCGGTCTTAGCGACTGCATTGGTATTATTAGGTATGGCTGCGTTTGCGTTATATCCAATTGCCATTTCTTTAGGCTGCGATACGCTAGATGAGTCTTACATTGTATCTGCAACACAAGTTATGTTATTTAGTTACAGTATTGGCTCTGTATGTGGCCCAGTACTCGCAAATACCTTAATGAATACTGCTGAAGGCTTAATGAGCTACTTATTTGCTATTTTGCTAGCAACAGCAATTTATATGTTACTAGCAAGTTTGCGTCAACATCGACCAATGGTTGCTGGAGAGTAATTAGTTCTATCTTGTATTAACATTAGGTTCTTAGGGTTCATAGCGATACAATACACCCTAAGAATTCTTTATGAGTAATTACAATGGAAGATGCACAATACGTTGTTGAATGGGGCGAAACAATCACCCTTAATTTTGAAGGTGCCCTAATTGTTTCGGCTTATCATACTTGTCCAGAAGAAGGCGATGAAATTGATCTTGAGTTTGGTGAAGGTTGGTTCCAAGGTCCTGATGACGAAGAATACCGTATCGAATTACAAATGGCGCCCTTCCATCCTTATGATGAAGATCCTGTCCGCCTAGCAAACATCACGATTAATGGTGAGATTGTGAAAATTCTAGAAATTGCTGAAACCATCGATGGTGAGTTTTTTATTGAACCAAGCGACAGCGATTACTAAGTTAGTATCTATTTATATAAAGCGCATTCAACATAATGCGCTTTTTTATTACTATAAAAACCTATTCCCACCATTAATATTCATTTAATGACAATGAGCCTATTATTCGAATGAATCCACACATGATGTTAATTATTTAATCGCTTTTCCATCGATAAATGAGGAATATCCGCTTCAATAAACTCTTCACCGTAGGGTTGAAAACCTAATTTAGTATAGAAGTCGATAGCGTGCTTTTGAGAGCCTAAATACACTCGATCATAGCCCTTTTCTATTGCTTCATCTATTAATGACAGTACAATTTTAGAGCCTAAGCCTTTTGCACGAAACTCTTTAATAATTGCAATGCGACCAATATGACCATCGTCTAAAATTCGTCCAGTACCCACCGCTTTACCATCAAATAAAACAAGTGCATGCACTGCCACCTCATCTAACCCATCAAACTCAATCTCCGGGTCTATTTGTTGCTCTTTAATAAAGACCGTATCACGAACTTCACGAATGGCATTTTTATTATCACCTAGATATTCAACATTTTTAACTTCAAACATGGAATTACTCGCTATCATTATCTTCTGATAAATTAGACATCAGTTTGTTCAGCCTTGCTAAGTCAATCGCACTTGAACGTACCGTCAGTTTAATATGGCTGTATTCATATTCTTCTTTAACGACACTCATGCTTGAACGAATTTCACCAATGATACCTTTTGCGGTATAAGGAACAATGATGTCTTCCTCAATCATTTCATGTTGAGAAACGTCAACGATATACTTATGCAGTTCCGCAATATCAAGAGGATTTCGAGTTGATGTCATCATCGCATCGGGAAATTCTTCCATTAACTCTTCTTGTTGCTCAACCGTCAATTGATCTGACTTATTAAGCACAAGTAGCTTCTTAACGTCTTCTACGCCTACTTCTTTTAATACTTCATGCACAACATCAAGTTGTGTGCGGAAAGACGCATCAGACGCATCTACAACATACAACAATAATGAAGCATCATGTGCTTCCGCTAGTGTTGAGTGGAATGATGCAACCAAATCGTGAGGTAGTTTTTTAATAAACCCAACAGTATCTGATACTAAAATACGAGGCTGAGTAACTGGATATAGTGCACGTACAGTAGTATCAAGGGTGGCAAAAAGTTTGTCTTCTACTAGTACTTCACTTCCTGTAAGCGCTCGCATCATGGATGATTTGCCGGCATTGGTATATCCAACTAAAGCAACACAGAAAAGCTCTGAACGCTGTTTACGGCGGCCCTTCAGCTCACTTTGAACACTTTCTAACTCTCGACGTAATTCAGCTAATTGATCTCGCACTTTACGGCGATCTAATTCTAGATCTGTTTCACCTGCGCCTTTACCCATTTGGCGTTCGTTATCACCAATGGTAGATTCTCTTAATCGTGGAGCTACATAATTAAGGCGAGCCATTTCAACTTGTAATCGAGCGGTTCGAGTACGAGCGTGGCGACTGAATATTTCAATGATGATACCGGTGCGGTCAAAGACTTTTACACCTAATTGGTTTTCTACATTACGTAACTGTGACGGGCTTAAATCGCAGTCAAAAACCACCACATCAGCACAACCAAAAGGTAAATTTTCCGACGGGACATCACCAAAGTCTGTTTCATCAAAGAAGTCTTCAGTGTCTGCGTCATCATTTTCGCCTTGATTACCCGTAATGTGCGCGATTTCAGCCAGTTTACCTGCACCCAATACATTCACTCGTTGGGTTGAGCTTTGTTTTTGTGATTGTGTACCAACAACTTTAAATCCTAAAGTTGTCACTAATCGTCCAAGCTCTGCAAGGGATTCTTTTGCTTCATCACCTTTGAATTGCGGTGTGCAAATAGAAATAAGTAACGCGTGGTTAAGTGATGGTTTCTCTGTTAATTTCATGGTTTTTATCTTAGTGAGCCGAAACCCAAACCTAATTATTATCTAAAGTTACCTTGATCCTACGCTGTTCTGGATAAGCTTTATAGCGAAATAAAAAACTAAATACATATATTACTTTAATTAGTGATAAATCATCGGTATATCACTGCAATGAAAACAGTCTTATCGATCATTTAACACTACCAAGGTAATTGTTCTCCGTTATAAGCCAAAAATGAACCACTCTTTTGCGGTGTACTTGATTCTATCAAACCGATCAGATCATGTGCGACCCTCTCTGGAGTAAATAATTTCCCTTTAGGGACATTCCTATGGAAAGGTTCAGATAATGCGGTATCTGTCGTTCCAGGATGAAGGGCTAATACCACCCCTTCTCTTATCATTCTCTGCCATTCAATTGACATGGTTTTGATGAACATATTTAAAGCGGCCTTTGATACTCTGTAACTGTACCATCCACCCAATTGATTATCTGAAATACTACCAACCTTAGCTGAAATAACCGCAAACTTAGGTTTATCTGCCCGTTTCAATTTTGGTGTAAAGTACTTTGCTAATAATAAGGTAGGCAGCGTATTAATGGTCATCATCTGTTGAAAAAACGCCTCATCTATTGCACTAAGATTTTTCTCTGGCCCTTTATCTGGAGTATGTAGCATGCCAACACAATTAATAACCCAATCAATATCATCGAATCGCTCACTCAATGATTTCACGTCTTCATTACTGCTCGCATCAATTTTGTGCCAAACCACTCGTGCATGGTGCCACTGTGGCTTAGTTTGTCGGTAAGTTGCATGGACCTGAGCATCAGAAAATCTGGTAAGACTCTCTTGCAGCATCGCGAACCCAATTCCTCCATTTCCCCCAACAATCAAGATTTTCATCACATCCCCTCACATGAGTTACGCCAAATTCACAATACTATTTTAAGCAACTGTTTTTATTGCAACTCGAGGATCCCGTTAACCAGTATGAAACGCGATAACGATTTTTGGCAAAACGAAGATAACACCAATCCGCAACTGGCTTGATAGCAGGCCAACGTAATGGAGCATAGAGCCAACCTTTCCCTACTAAACTCCACGCTTTATACGTTACATCTAATCCAAGAAAGAGCTCACCATTTGCATTTAACCCATGCAAAACGGTGTTTGCAGCGTTAGCGTCAATTTGCGGATAAGCAGAAAACTCTTCGCTATAGATATCAATTGTTTTAATCTTTTGTTTATTATCTTGCGCAATAAGTGCATTCATCTCTTTGACACACAACGGGCAAGTACCATCATAAAAAATCGTTAACTGATACATACCATTCTCTATTTTTTGAATATTACGAAATTCTACGTTATTCGCTGCTTTTTAGATCAAAATAAAAGATTAATGTTTGAAAAGTATTTATTGCGAGGAAGTATAAACAAAGGTTTCTAGGGGCTTAAAACGAAAAAACCCCAGCATTTCTGCTAGGGTTTCAAATGTGGTGGTGAGTGAGAGATTCGAACTCTCGGTACGTTGCCATACACACACTTTCCAGGCGTGCTCCTTCAGCCACTCGGACAACTCACCAAATTGTTGTTCTTTTCGAGACAACGAGCGCTAATTTAATGATTTAGCAGGGAATGGTCAAGGCCTTTCTTTCTTTCGCCTTCCTGTTTGCTCTATTTTCACTCTTCTTGGTCGGAATATAAGCATTAAAGCCTACATATTAGGCTTTAACCACCGTCACTAGCCTCTTGTTTCTTGTTTCTACTCTTTTTCTGAAGATAACGATATGCAGAAACTGTCGATATACCAATCAAACCAATTAAACTTAGGATTTACATTATCTAATCTAAAAATTTAAAGATGAAAAGCCAACAAAAAGTTGCTGGCTTTAAAAGTTAGATACCGAACTCATTAATGTGCTTTTCGGGTATATCCAGGAACTTTAAACGCTTTACGACAAGCATCAAGGAAATAGCCATAGAAAACACCCATCACGCACGAAACAACGGCATTACTTGAAACGGCAGTAATAATTTGATCTGTACTAGCCCCTACCGTAAATAAAATTGCAGCATAAGCTGGAGACTGAAATAAGACGTATGCAGTTAAGTCTGAAAGATTTTTCATGAAAGAGGCTGACGATACTCGAGAGCCTTGACGCAACATAAAATCCCGAAACACACCATAAGGCCATGCGATAGCAATATTCACTGGTATAGATAAGGTTCGAGAAGCTAATGATTGCTCAAATGTCATCCCAGAAACTAACATTTCAATAAACATGCCCGTAATAAAACAAAAAATCACCATTGCAAATGTATCAGCCGCAGCATTGCGAATACTAAATGGCCCTTTTCTAGACATTTCAGTCCATCTCCAAAAAATTTAAGGTTAATAACACTAGTTAAGTTGCAAATTACAGTCATACGAACTACAGCAATCCAACGGAGCAGTAATTATCACTATTAAACCACAACTTAATTAGAATTAGATCTCGAAGTTAACACGATGTAGTAAATTTACAGCTAATTTTTAATTTAAAATCAGTTTAATCAGCTACTTGTTAGAATTCGTAATTAACTTTCACAAAAAAATAACTTAATTGATGACTAAAAATTAAGGCAATATTTCTGTTCAGACAATGTTAAAAGTTCTTGATACAATAGTGGAAACTTTGAATGAAATGAGAACATTATGTCTTTATCACTTACGGCAATTCTTTCAAACCCTGAATTAGAAAACAAACTACTTACTGAAGCGCAAACGCAAGGATTTGTTGCTGCGATGGCAGCAGCTCCAAACCTTATTAACCCAAATGAATGGTTAGCTTTTTTATGGGGTGGAGAAGAAGTATCTCCTTTCACCACCGCTGAAGAATTAGAAGCATATGCTAATGCTGTTGTTAATTTATGGAATGACTACCGCGAAGGTTTCCTTGCTGGTAAATGGCAATGGCCTGAAGCTTGTCAACTTGATGACGAAGAAATTATAACTACGCATACTCGCCAGTTTTCTGAAGGTTTATTACAAGGTTGGCAATTAACTCGTGATGATTGGGAAACATTAATGCCTGAAGAGAGTGAAAATAACGCTCTACTTGGTGGTGTATTATTATCAATAAGTATGCTTTTTGATCCAGAAACAGCACTAAATACACTAAAAGAACAAGGCATTGAAGGCTTGGATGAATTTGTAGAAATCTACAATGCCGTTCCTATGATGCTTTGTGGTTTAACTATGCGTGGTTATGAGCTTGCAGAAGCCGAAGCAAACAGAGAAGCGTAATATATAAACCTAGAGATCGAAATAAGAGTAATAATGAAAATGGCGTCCTATGCGGTCGCCATTTTTGTTACATGCACTTTCATATTAACTGACTAAATCTTTCGTCATTGGCGCTAAATGGTAATTATTATTTCCATTTTCAACGTATTATTCTCTCAATCAAATGACTTCTACCCTGGTTCGGATGCCACTTACGTTGGATACTAAAATGACAATCAATGATTTTAAACACTCTGATTTCTATCACATATTAAAAGTTGCTAAAGAGTTAAGTCTTTCTATCTCACAGTTCGTAATAAGATCATGCTTAAATATTTTTAAAGGGATTGTTTGGGCAAGTAAGAAAACGTATAGCTATGTGATGAGTTAATAATATAAATACTGTATGCATCACGTTACCTTATAAAAATAACGCGGTGCATCTTATAAGATAAGAATTGAATTAACGGTGATTATCTGATTGATTTAATCGACTGCTCACTAGGCTTGCAACCATTATCGCAAGATAAAAACTTCCAGTAAGTGACTCAAGAAAAACAAAAAACTTAGGTATAGGTAGTACAGGAGAAATATCACCATACCCCACCGTTGTTAGTGTTATAAAACTAAAATAAATAACTTCAAAGAGGTTATCAATCCAAGCTTTATCTTCAATCCCATAGAATGACTGCGGAAAAAGCTCTATTTGAATAAGATAAATAATTGCCCACGACACCCCAAGTAAAAGATAAACACAAACCGAACCTACAATCTGATTTCGGCTAACATAATCAGTTAACATAACTTGTTTTAATGCTGCGTAAGTATGAGAGAGTAGAAAAAATAACAGCGCTATTAACGTCACTAATGACAAATCATAACCTTCAAAAAATGAAAAGGCTCCTGAAATACCAGCAAGAGTTAATAGAAACCCATACCAGCTACGATAAAAGGTTTGTTTATGATTTACACCGACAATTGAAAGTGCTAAGCAGACAATGATCAGAGCCAAAATCATCTTTTGCCCCTCTTCAAATAATTGTTGCATCATTGCGCTAGTAAATAACAAGCCTAATAAAGCAAAAAATAAGAAGTAAAAATTGTCATCTCTTGACACTTTCTTCATCTTTAATCCTCTTTTGCTTCACTGTCTAACCAAACCGTAAATAGCTGATACGTTAAACTCAGAACAACTGCGCCAACAAATAAACCTACAATACCTGACATTGCCATTCCTCCTAATGCTCCTAATAAAATAACCAACATTGGAATATCAGAACCACGGCTTAATAACATTGGTTTTAATACTGCATCACTACCACTGACAATAATGCACCAAATAAGAAAAATAACCGCCGTTGTCGTTGTATCTACACTGAACACGTAAAAAATTACCGGAAGTAAAGCTAAGATAGGAGGAAGTTGAATTATAGCCACAAGCATAACAAGCAGCATCCATAAACCAAGCGCAGGAACGCCAACAAAAGCCATTCCTATACCTGCCATAATTGATTGTATGACAGCAACACCAATTACGCCTTGCACAACCCCTCTAACTGTCGTTTTCGACAGTGTGGTTAATGCTTCGCCATGTTCACCCGTTAATCTGTCCGCGATTAAAATAAATGCACGTTCACATTTATCTGCATTTGCCATGAAAGCACCTGCGATAATAGTTGAGATTATAAATTGAATGAATCCACCACCAAGTGACCCGACAAGTGAAGCTAGCTTGCTTACAATCGCTTTAACTTCCTCTCCATACTTCAAAAATACACTTTCTAAATTAGATGATGCTTGAATACCAAATGCATACGCTTTTTCACCAATAACGGGCCAATCAGCCATGCTTGCATCTGGCTTAGGAATAGAAATGGTTCCATCTTGATAACCCGTAATTAACTCCGACCCACTAGTATACAACCCTGTAGAAATAGCAATCAGTGGAATAAGTAAAAGCACAACGCCAATAAACGCCAACCCTCCACTCATTTTACCTTTACTAAATCCAAATTTCTTATTCCCCCACACTACGACTGGATATAAAGCCGTGGCGATAATCCCACCCCATACAACAAGCAAAATAAAAGGTCGTAATATGGAAAAACACCAATAAACTAAAACCGCAATCGCTGCAATTTTAATAAATGCATCGATAGCCTGTTTCGAAAAGTCAGTTTCAAATTTCATAAACATTCCTTGTTATTTACATGCACACTTAAGTCTGCATATTTAAAAATTTCCAATGACGAGTTTCTAAGAAAAAAGAAACAACTATCATATAAATTCCAATTAAAAATAATTGAAATATGCGTATCAACATATTGTTATCAATATCACCTGAGCTCATTAAAGTACTGCCTAACAAGACAAGTACCGTGCTAAATGCCGTTGTATATATTGGTGCCTTATCTGGTTTAGTGTAAATTTGCGTTGCAATAATGATAGCCACAAATGAAATAAACAAAGTGTAAAACACAATATTTGGTGCAAGAGTTAAGACAGAAAAAACGCCTATTGCCAACAAGCCGCCAATGCTATTACTAATAATTAAAAATGCACTTAACTTAACGGACTTTTCACCCGTGATCATTAGTGATAATAAAGCAATAAACATCATAGTTAATAATGCTTCAGATATTTGAAAAATAAAGAAAAAACAAACAACAGGAAAAGAAATAATCATCGCTCTAAAAGCCGCATGCCATCGTTGTTGTTTTGATAATGGAGAAGGTTGATAACCTGAGAACGTTGATTCTGGCTCAGGGAAGTAAATATGAACAAAAGCAAAAATCAGTACTGCAACAACCCCTGAACTACTTAATCCTGTCGCTAAAAAGACAGAGACTCCAGGATTTGATATCGCCATAAAAGGCAACATTAATACAGCAATAATCAATATTGTTGCAAACAAATTCCACTTAGGGTCAGTAAATAAATAATAGCCCCATAACATCATTAACCCGATAATAATTAACATTGGGATTGGGTATTGAGTAATACCGTTTGCTAAAAACAATCCGAGCGCGATAGTCATTACCATTGCGACCATTAGTTCATAAATAGTTTCTTTGTTTAATTCTGGTTTATCTACTAAAAATTTAGCGACAAATACAGGCGCAACAAAAGCAAGTGGCCAATCAATCCAAGCGGCCAAAAATACAGCTAAGCCAACACCAACGGTATATCGAATTATCTTCGTTTGAATTCGAGTATTCTCGATAAGGCTATCGAACATAAGACATCAAGCTCACGAAACGGATCCACAACTTACCAATCGTATTGAAAACAATATTATCACCACTATAAACAATCACATCAGCTTGCCCGCCAATACGTAATAATCCTGTGGTTTGTGAATGTTCAAATTCAATAGCTATCGGTAGCATTTGAGTTTGGCGAAGCCAGCCAGTTTGATTATTGGCTTGTGCTAATTTCCCAGCTTGATTGTTTTGTCCCCAATCAACGCCCCAATCAACGCTAGAAACCGTTCCTTTAATCACCTTTCCTGGCGCAAAATCAAGTGCAATATCAACTTCATCGCCCACTTTAATATTGCCTAAACTGTTCTCACGAAAATAAGCTTCAATCCATATACTTTCCGTTGATACAAAGGTCATGATTGGTTGTCCAGCAGAGGCATAGAAACCTTCAGAAAGACTAAAATTAGAGACCCCTCCTGCAGTAGGTGCTTTTACTTCTGTTCGCTCTAAATTAATTTGAGCTTGTTCTAAAGCTAACAATGCCGCTTTAATTTGACTGTTGTCTTCACCATCTGCACCCAGTTGGCTTTTCGATTTTTCAAGATCGGCTCGAGCGTTAGTCACATTAGCTCGTGCTGTTGCTATCTTTGCACGAGCCTGATCGGCATCTGATTGAGAAACGACACCTCGTTCAGCCATTTCAAGAATCCGTGCAGATTGCAACTTCTCATTTTCTAATTCAACGTTTGCACTTGTTAATCTTGCTTGTGAAGACGCAATCGCTGCAGTTTGAGCCCCTACATTTTGCCCTGCAATTTCTAAACTTTGTTCTGCTTGTTTTACCGCAATTTGATAATCAACTGGATTTAATTTAGCAAGCACATCCCCTTGCTTAACTAACTGATTAGGCTGAACTAAAATATCAAGAACCTGTCCAGATACTTGGGGTTTAATTGGGACAACATAACCTTTTACTCTGGCATTATCTGTTAATGGAATCACTCGATCTGAAATAATGCTAAACAATAATAAAACAGAGACCGTAATTAATAAGTAATTCGTAATTTTTCGAACTTTATTTACTTTTTTAGGCGCTTCAACTGCTTGTTCTACTTCATTTTCTTTTTTATTCACGTCTATTTTTTCCGTCATAATTTAACCTACTACTAATTGATTCCATTCATATATATGTATAGTTGTTTTTTGAGATAAATCGAGTAATGCTTGTCAAAATTCACTTATTATTTAATAGTTTATTTATATAAAACTTTATAACGACGGGAATACCCTTACGCATTAAATTTGGGGGTTGTGTCGCAAAGAGAATATAAAAACAAATATATCAGGCTAGATAGGATGAAAACTTACCATTTTGCGCCAATAATTAATCTTACAAGTAAATGTGCAATAAAAAGGATCGCTATCTATGCAGAAAATAGCCTCAAAACCATTACCAATGATCCGCACTGGATATACAAAGATTCTTTTAGACGTGTTTTCAAAGCATGGTATCAACGTACAAGAACTATTAAATGATTCAGGCTTACCACCAGACTTATTTGAAACAGATAAAGATTATTTACCAGTAGAACCGGTTAAACGCCTTGTATATCTACTGTCTTCACAGGTTGGTGTAAATAGTTTTAGTGAATTATTACGCACTGCATTTCGTCAAAGAATAATACCTCAGATACTTAAACAATTTGATAGCACCGTAACCGTAAAGGAAGCACTCGAAAAAGTGAACATCATATTCAACCATGATTCGCCAGGCAGCGAGATTACTTTTGAAAATGAATATGATAAATACTGGCTCTGCCGCTCTGCCTCTTATGAAGATACGATTTATTTTATTTGGGGCGAAGTTTTTGCAGTCTTATATATTATTGAACTCATTCAAGCATTAACAAAATCAGATTGGTTTCCCGAACAAGTAAAGATACAACACGTTGATGATGAGATAATTCGTTCAGCACTAAATCAAAAAACACAATTTTTTATATCTCAAAGTAAAAGTGCATTATTGATTGATGAAAAAATTCTTAACTCTACCGTTAAATTTATTCCATCAGACACTAAGCATAAAGAACCACTCGTTGAGTGGCATTCTAGCTTCAGTGATAGTGTTTTTACCTCATTACTTCCTTATGTTCGGGAGCACTCTTTAAATATTAAGCAAGCCGCTAAGTTATTACAAATGACACCAAGGACTTTCCAACGTCGACTAAAAGAAGAACGAACGTCATTTAGGCAACTAAAAGAAAGTCTTACCTTATCAATATCATGTGAATTAATGGAAGAAGGTCACTCATTGACCCATATATCAAGCCAACTTGGTTATAATAATATTTCTCATTTTTCACGAGCATTTAAACGCATTAGTGGGTTAACACCAAAAATATATAAAAAGTCTATTTTGGGACTGGTGGAATGAATTTACCATTATACGCCAATCAATTTTCTTTCACTTTTAATTTAAATAATATTTAGGCAATATAATAAACATAAAAACATTACATCAATTTAATTAGCAATCAGGAATTATTATGAGCTCAGTAGAAAAAGAATATGGTTTTAATACTCCTCAACGTTTATTTGTCGGCTATACACTAGCAGTTCTTGTTGATTTAACAGTATTGAATTTTTTTGACGAATATTGGGATTTTGTAAACATAGAATCATTTACTATATCATTCGCTGCTGCGATTTTATTGCAGTTATTATTGAAGTTATCGATCAATGCAGAACACCGAATTGCAGATTACTTTAAAAATAAACCAGGTACAGCACCAAAAATATACCGAGGGTTAAGTAGCTATGTGATTTTAGTTGGTAGTAAGTTTATTATGTTAGAAGCTATTAATATTCTATTTGGTGACAAGGTATCGTTTGATGGTCCATTGAATGGTGTAGTGGCTTTCTTCGCTGTAGTGTTTACTATCTTAATTGCAGAAATCACCGTATCTAAAATTTACTTTGCTTTGAGTGAGAAAGAAAAATAATTAAAACCTTTATAAAATAAGAATGCTTAATAAATAAAAATGGCGACCACATAGAGGTCGCCATTTTTTATCAAATCGTTTATTCAATTACTTATTTGCGTTTAGCTGCTCCGCAAAATCTAACATACGATTTAGTGGAATAAGTGATTTTACGCGGATCTCTTCATCAACGAAAATTTCATGATCTGCACCACCTTCATTTAAGGCTTTCTCAATCGCAACAAGACCATTCATCGCCATCCAAGGGCAATGCGCACAACTACGGCAAGTTGCACCAGCACCAGCAGTTGGCGCTTCTAATAACTCTTTGTCTGGCACCATTTGTTGCATCTTAAAAAAGATACCTTTATCAGTTGCCACTATCATTTTTTGTTGCGGTAATTCTTTAGCAGCTTTAATTAATTGGCTAGTAGAACCAACCGCATCAGCTAACTCAACCACACTGGCTGGTGACTCAGGGTGAACTAATACCGCAGCATCAGGATGAAGTGCCTTTGCGTCTTTTAATGCTTTTGCTGAGAACTCATCATGAACAATACATTCGCCCTGCCATAACAGCATATCAGCGCCTGTTTTATTAGCAATGTACGAACCTAAATGGCGGTCTGGTCCCCAGATGATTTTTTTATCTTCATCATCAAGATGTTCAACAATTTCAAGAGCAATACTTGACGTTACTACCCAATCAGCACGGGCTTTCACTGCTGCTGATGTATTCGCATATACAACAACAGTATGATCAGGGTGAGCATCACAGAACTCAGTAAACTTGTCAGCAGGACAGCCTAAATCCAGAGAACATTCAGCTTCTAATGTTGGCATTAAGATGGTTTTTTCAGGCGTTAGAATTTTTGCAGACTCCCCCATAAAGCGAACACCAGCAATCACTAATATTTGTGCCTCATGACGGTTACCAAACTTAGCCATTTCTAATGAATCACCAACAAAACCACCCGTTTCTTCAGCCAATGCTTGAATTTCAGGATCGGTATAGTAGTGAGCAATTAGTACCGCATTTTTATCATTCAGTAACTGCTTAATTTTAGCTATGTATTGTGCTTTTTCATCAGCACTTAGCTTCGTAGGTTTTGGTGGAAAAGGATATACCGTGTCGACGTGATCTAAAATATGGCCCATTGCTCAGCTCATTAATTTTTAAAAATAATCTGAGCATTATACCCCTTATGGTATAAGCGGCAAGACAGTGGTAATAAAAAAGGAGCTCATGAGCTCCTTTTTACATTGGATTTATAACGACTTCAACTGCTTATCCGCTGTTTTAGCGGTGGTGCTATCAGGGTACTCTTTCAGTACTTTTTGATAGTATTTAGTTGCAGCTGCATTGTTATTGTTACGTTTAGCAAGCTCACCTAATTTCAATAACGCATCTGCGCGTTTATTAGAGTCAGAGTAGCTTACTACCTTTGCAAAACTCTTAGCGGCTTCAATATCGTTCTTTTGCGCAAAATAAAGCTGACCTAGCCAATAATGTGCATTCGAGTTGTAAACCGAATCAGGATAGGCAGCAACAAAATCTTGGAATGCTTTAGTTGCACCTGCATAATCTTTTTTCTTTAAAATCAAATCTACCGCGTTTTGATATGCTTCATTTTCGTTAGTATCAGTAGCATATGCACCTGAAGATGAAGCGTCTGTAGCATCGGTCGGTGTTGCTACAGGAACTGGCTTTGCTGTTCTCAGTGTGTCGATTTCAATATACAACTGACGTTGGCGCTCTAGCATTTGTTCAAGGTCGTAAGTATTACGTTCAACCATTCCACGCATCTCTGATAATTCTTCAGATAAACCATCAAGTTGTTGTTGAAGTTGGAGTTGAATTTGGTTACGACTTTGAATTAAGCGTTCTAAACGCTCAATACTTGAAGAAGATGCAGGAGTAGAAGAAGTCGAAGTCGCATTTAAATCAGTGACTGGAGCAGGAGCGGCGACCACAAGGGTCGCCGCACTCGCCAGCAACGTAAGCGGAATTAATCGCTTAAGGTTACTGTATTTCATATAAGTCTGCCTTATAAACTGTCGATTAGTATACTAATACTGCGCGACGGTTTTTAGCGTAATCTTCAGCAGATTGACCTAATACTAGAGGCTTCTCTTCACCGTAGCTTACGATAGAGATTTGATCAGCTGAAACACCTAGAGCTTGTAGGTATTTAGAAACTGCTTTAGCACGGCGCTCGCCTAGTGCGATGTTGTACTCAGGAGTACCACGCTCATCAGCATGACCTTCTACTGTTACTTTAACGTCTGCATTAGCGCTTAAGAAAGCCGCGTGAGCTGCAAGCATATCTTCGTATTCAGAAGAGATTGTTGAGTTATCAAACGCGAAGTAAACTGTTTGAACTTTACGAAGCTCTTGCTCTGCTTGAGCACGAACTTCTTCTTCTGTCATTTGAGCATCAGCGTCGATAGCTGAAACAACTGTTGTATCAGTTTGGCCTTCAGCGCCAGTTGTTTGAGTTTCTGCAGCATTTGTTGATTCTTGGCCAGCAGTACTGTCAGTTGCGCTGTCGCTAGAACTACAAGCAGAAAGAGCAACCACAGGCAGCGCGATTAAAAGACTCTTAAGAAGTTTATTTAGTTGCATTATATTTTCCTTATTTCCTAAATATTTAGTAGCTATAAAAATGGCGACCACGCTGGTGCCCTTACACGTCCGTTTGTCGCTGGTAAGCGAGCTTTGAAACGGCCATCTATAGAAACCATTGAAAGTACATTCTGTTTTCTATAAATGGAACTGTAAATCACCATGCCGCCATTAGGCGCAATACTCGGTGACTCATCCAGTAGTGTCTTAGTTAAGACCTGAACGGCACCTGTTTCTAAATCTTGTTTCGCTAGATTAAATCCAGTCTCTGAGCGATTAACCATAACAATAAATTTACCGTCTGGAGTAATCTGCCCACCAAGATTTTGACTGCCTTGCCAGGTTAAACGTTTTGTTAAACCGTCTTCTAAATTTACTCTATAAATCTGAGGTTTACCACCCCGATCTGAAGTAAATATTAAAGACTTGTTATCAGGAGCCCAAAAAGGTTCTGTATTATTTGATCTTCCGCGAGTTATTTGACGCATTTTCTTCGTCTGTAAATTGACGATATAAACCTGCAAACTCCCAGTTTTTGATAATACTATCGCAAGCTCTTTGCCATCATGTGAGAAGCGAGGGGCTCCATTATGACGAGGATAAGAAGCGATTAGTTCTCTCTTACCCGTATAGATATTCATAATGAATACTTGTGATTTTCTATTTTCAAAACTCACATAAGCCAATCTCTTACCATTAGGAGACCACGCTGGAGACATAATTGGTTGTTTAGATTTCAATACCAAACGTTCATTATAACCATCATAATCTGCGATTCTTAACTGGTATGGATATTGTGCTTTATCACTCACCACAACATAGGCAATACGAGTTAAAAAAGCCCCTCTCTCACCGGTTAATTTCTCATAGACTACATCAGAAATACGGTGTGCGTATTTACGAAGTTGCTTAGTTGATAATGTCGCGACTTTATTAACAAGAATATGGTCTTTCGTTGAAACCAGTTCACCTGCGTTATTTAATGCCTTTGAGTTACCTTTTGTTAATTGACCTCTTACAACGTCAATTAACTTATAAGTTACTTCATATTTACCTTGAGCATTAAGCTTCACTTCACCGGTAACAATCGCGTCTACCCCCATTTTCGTCCAAGCTTCGTAATTAATATCCGAATCTTTATATGGTGTTTGTGGCATTTTATTGGTAGCAACTGGACTAAACTTACCACTGCGCTGCAAATCAGATGAAATGATAGCGGAAATATCTTGTGGTAACTTGCCTTCGCCATGCCATTTAAAAGGCACAATGCCAATTGGTCTTGCTGAATCTACGCCTTCTGTAATAACCAGTTCTAATTCTGCTCTTGCGATCTGACTAAAACTTAAACAGACGACAAAGAGAGTTAATATCCATCGTTTAAACACTTGTTCTTCCTTATTCTGGCTCTACCGTAAGGTTTATGTTTGTTAGTTTAGCAACAACATCACCGTCAGTTGGCATTGGGAATACATTTACTTTTGTTACTGCCGTCTTCGCTGAACGGCATACTTGTGCATCACCACTTAATGTTGTCACTGATAGCAATAACCCTGATGATGCTAATTTAATTTTCACGCGACAGCTTTTACCTATATAAGCCTCATCTATTAATAAGTTTTGCTGGATCATTTGAGTATAAATAGCGCCATATCGATTAACTTCATCATCAATATGCTGTTGTTTCGCAGAGCTATTTTGAACCGTTTCATCTTCTAAACCCGCAAAAATATCATTCAACGCGGCTTCTTTTTGTTTGCGCTCAGCTTCTGCTTTCGCTGCTCGAGCTTTATCTTGTCGTGCTTTTTCTGTTGCGGCTTTCGCTTTTGCAACTCGTTCAGCTTCAGCCTTCGCTTTTTTATCAGCGTCTGCTTTAGCCGCTTTTTCTTTGGCTATTTTTTCTTTAGCCAAACGTTCTTTTTCTGCTTTAGCTGCTCGTTCTTTATCTACTCTCGCTTTTTCTGCTGACGCTTTCGCCGCTTTTTCTTTATCTGCTTTTACTTTAGCAACTCTTGCGGCTTCAACCTTAGCCGCAGTCTCTGCTTTACGTTTTCGGTCATTTTCAGCTACGGCTGCTTTTTTTCTGTCATCTTCTGCTTTACGAGCTGCTTTTTTCTCTTTGACTTGCTGCTCTTTAAGTTTACGAATTCGATCTTCTTCGGCTTTACGATTTTTTTCCAATTGATCCGATTGTTGTTTTAATCGTTTTAATCGCTCGTTCTCTGCACGTTCCGCTCTGTCTCTTTCTTGACGAATTTGCGAAGCTTGTTTTGCAATCGTGTTCGGGTCGATAACAACCGCTTGAATGGTATTAGGTTGTTTTTTTTCATCCATAGAAAAATCACTACCCAAAAGCAATGCAGCAACGAGTAGCAAATGCAATACGACAGAAACAATGATGGCAAAAGTGTAATTATTATCCGATTTCATCAATGATTATTCACTCTATTCCTTGAGATCGGTAAGTAATCCAACTTTACTTACCCCTGCACGGCTTAGTTCATCAAGCACTAGAACTATCTCTGAATATGGCGTGCTAGCATCACCACCAACCGCAACGGGTGAATTTGGTTTAATACTCAATTCAGCTTTAACGTTAGTGATCATTTCTTGCATAGACATTGGACGACGCACTTCTTGATTATCAACACTTAAACCGAGATTGCCGTCTTTATCTACTTCAACAATAATAAACGTAGCATTTGGATCTTCTCCTGCCATCGCTTGTGCTGATTTCGTATTCGTCATCTCTGGCAACTCAACATCTACGCCTTGAGTTACAAACGGAGCGGTTACCATAAAGATAATTAGTAGTACTAACATGACATCAATATATGGAACGACATTAATCTCAGCTGTTAATTTTCTTTTCTTCGGTTGATAGCCAGACATTACTTCTCCTGACTTGTCATTGCTTGTCGGTGTAAAATACTTGTAAATTCATCCATAAATGCAGCATAGTTATGTTCAAGCTTACCTACTTTCACACTTAAACGGTTATATGCAATTACCGCTGGAATTGCAGCAAACAAGCCCATTGCTGTAGCAACGAGAGCTTCTGCAATACCTGGAGCAACCATCGCTAGCGTTGCTTGTTTCACTGCACCTAACGCAATGAATGCATGCATGATGCCCCATACCGTACCAAACAAACCAATGTATGGTGTAATTGAACCTACGGTTGCTAAAAATGGTAAATTTGTTTCAAGACTGTCAACTTCACGAGATACAGTGACACGCATTGAACGAATTGAACCATCCATCACCGCTTCTGATGACGAGCCATTTACACGAGATAAACGAGAAAACTCATTAAAACCTGAGTAAAAAATCTTCTCGGTTCCACTAATTCTCTCTTTACGTACTTTAACTTCATTAAATAATTGAGCTAAGTCCATTCCTGACCAAAATTTATCTTCAAAACGCTCTGCATCACTCCTAGCAACCGCTAATACTTTTGAGCGTTTAAAAATCATTGCCCATGACATTACAGATAAGCTCAATAAAATAAGCATCACGATCTTAACTAATAAACTAGCTTGTAAAAATAGATCGAGAATTGATAGTTCACCTGTCACAAGATATCTCCGATAGTATAAATAATGGTATCGCTGTTGGTTTCATTTTAGCGTTATCAATACAGGCTACCTTAACTGTAGCTTTGCACAATACTTTCCCTTCAAAATTAACCAATAACTGACAAAAGGTCAGTGATACCCTTTTAATTTCTGTTATGAATGTTTCAACAATAAGTTGCTCATCTAGGCGAGCCCCTTGAATGAAGTCCATCGTTACATTTTTAACGACAAATCCTACTGATTTTTCTAATAACACTTTTTGAGAAACACCATGATGACGTAATAATTCTGTACGTGCTCGCTCAAAAAATTTAAGGTAATTGGAATGATAAACAACGCCACCGGCATCGGTATCTTCATAATAAATGGTTATAGGCCATCTAAATGCGCTTTTATTCACTACAACATTTCTCTTTTTATTGAAAAATAATAGGGTAACTATAACTGATAACTTACTATTTTCACTATATGAAATCTGGATTTTGGAGCTAAATCGTCAAAAAAAAAGCGGTTCATTACTTAAAAAAATAATAAACCGCTTAGTATGATGTTCCAATATACGAATTATATGAGGCGCTTAAAGTTACATAAAATACAGGTAACTAAAGTAGCCTAAAAACAATATTGAAAAATACGGACTAAATAACAACTTCCAAATCCATTTTTGCGGAACAAATCCAACAGCAAAAATGAATGCCGTACAGACCGAATAAATCAAGCTAGGGGCTAACAACCCACCAAAGCCACCAATTTGTTCAGAATATACTGTTGGCTCCCACATTAGCATTGCCATGTGGAAAATAGCCGCCCCAACTAATAATAATCGTACGATAATATTATTGATTGGGCGTTGAACATTGTCTATTTTGTCAGCGAGATTACTCACTGTCTTTGTCCATCATTTCTGAATGCTCTAGCCAAAGAGCATTAATGATTGCAAATGAACATGCTAGTAGCACGCCTAGGATCCATGCAAAATACCACATTGTTATGCTCCTTAATAAAGCGAATTTTTGTTTTCTTCAACAAACTTAGTGTCGATACGGCCAAACATTTTGTAATAAGTCCATGCAGTATAAGCAAGAATAGTCGGAACCATTACTACTGCAACTACTGTCATAATATTCAATGTTAGCTCACTTGATGTTGAATCCCACATAGTCAAACTATGATCTGGGTTTAAGCTTGATGGCATTACAAATGGGAACAGTGCAAAGCCAGATGTTAAAATAACACCTGCATTGGTTAGGCTTGATGCAATAAACGCAACCCATGCTTTTTTCAGCTTAGTCGCAATCATAGCAATTACAGGCATAACAACCGCAAGAGCTGGTGCAATCCATAGTAGTGGGTATTCTTTAAAGTTTAAGAATAAAGCGCCTACTTGACGGATAACATCTTTATTTAAAGGATCTGATGGCGCGTTATGATCCATAACACTTGTAATCACGAAGCCTTCAATGCTTTGAGCCCAAAAACCGGCAACGGTAAACAATACGATAATCAATGCTGAACAAATCATTGAAACTTGACTTGCTCGTGCATGAATTTGATCGGTTGTTTTCATTTGTAACCAAGTAGCACCCTGCAATACAAACATTGCAGAGCTTACCAAACCACAAATTAATGCAAACGGATTTAGTAGGTCAAAAAATCCACCATGATACTTAAGCATCATTAGGTTATTCAGTTCAAATGGAACCCCTTGAAGAAGGTTACCAAATGCAACACCAAAAATAATTGGTGGAACAAAGCTACCAATGAAGATTGCAGCATCCCATGCCGAACGCCAGCGCTTATCTTCAATTTTAGAACGGTAATCGAAACCTACTGGACGAAACCATAATGCCGCTAACGTCAGCATCATCGCTAAATAGAAACCAGAGAATGACGCTGCGTAGACTAAAGGCCATGCAGCAAACAATGCACCACCAGCAGTTACTAACCAAACCTGGTTACCTTCCCAGTGAGGAGCGATTGAGTTAATCATCACTCGACGTTCTGTATCTGTTTTACCGATGATAGGCACTAATGCACCTACACCCATATCAAAGCCATCTGTTACAGCGAAACCAATCAGTAATACACCGATCAATGCCCACCAAACAAATCGCAATACTTCGTAATCAAACATTACTCAAATCTCCGTTGTTATGCTTCTACTTGGCGAGATAATTTCGCTTCTGAATCTTGACCATCTTGCTCAAAGTGATAACGGCCAGTTTTCAAGCTGCTAGGACCTTTGCGTGCGAATTTCACCATTAGGTAAACTTCAGCAATCAAGAATATCGTGTACAGACCAATAATCATTGCCATTGAGGTTAAAATCTCAGGCACTGTCAATGCAGACGCAGCAACATTTACTGGTAATATTTCACCAACTGCCCATGGTTGACGACCATATTCTGCGACAAACCAACCAGCTTCAATTGCGATCCATGGTAGTGGCATACCAAATAAGGCCGCCTTAAGTAACCATGATTTTTGACCAATTTTCTGACGACACGTCTGAACAAAGGCAAAACCGAAGATAAGTAGCATTGCTACACCACAAGCAACCATGATACGGAACGAGAAGAATAGAGGCCAAACTGTTGGGATTGAATCATCCGCAGCGGCTTTAATTTGCTCTTCTGTTGCATCAACGACATTGTCGGTATAGCGCTTAAGTAATAAGCCGTAACCTAGGTCATGTTTAACATCATCAAATGCTGCGATATTTTCAGGTGTTTTATCACCATTACGTAATTTTTCTAGCAATTCATAAGCAATCATACCATTACGGATACGTACTTCGTGTTGCTCTTTTAGATCACGTAAGCCTGTTACTTGTTTATCTAATGAACGCGTTGCAATAATACCCATAACATAAGGGATCTTAATTGCGTAATCCGTTTCCATTGACTCTTGGTTTGGTAAACCAAATACAGTAAATGCCGCCGGTGCTTCTTCTGTATGCCATTCAGCTTCGATTGCTGCTAGCTTAACTTGTTGAACTTCACCCAGTTCATAACCAGATTCATCACCAAGTACCATTACAGATAAAATTGATGCCATGCCGAAAGATGCAGCAATTGCGAATGAACGACGTGCAAAGGCAACATCACGACCTTTTAATAGGTAGTAAGAACTGATACCAAGAACGAACATTGCACCACAGGTGTAGCCTGATGCTACTGTATGTACGAACTTAACTTGAGCTACTGGGTTCAATACCACTTCAGCAAAACTTACCATTTCCATACGCATGGTTTCAAAGTTAAATTCGGCGCCTACTGGGTTTTGCATCCAGCCATTCGCTACTAGAATCCAAAGAGCAGAGAAGTTTGACCCTAACGCCACTAACCAAGTTACAGTAAGGTGCTGACGTTTTGATAAACGATCCCAACCAAAGAAGAATAAACCAACAAAAGTAGATTCTAAGAAAAAAGCCATTAGTGCTTCGATCGCGAGAGGCGCACCGAAAATATCACCAACATAGTGAGAGTAGTAAGACCAGTTAGTACCAAACTGGAATTCCATCGTTAGGCCTGTAGCAACACCTAATGCGAAATTAATACCGAACAACTTACCCCAGAACTTAGTCATGTCCTTGTAGATTTGTTTGTCGGTCATTACATATAACGACTCCATGATAGCCAATAGAAAGGCCATACCTAAAGTCAGGGGAACGAATAGGAAGTGATACATCGCTGTCATTGCAAACTGCAATCGCGATAACTCCACTACATCAAAGATCATGAGAACTCCTTTGTGTCAGGCTGAATGACACAGTGCTTTCACACTTTTGGGTGAGCGTAATACTTTGTATTGGTTTTAATATTTATACCGTATTAATAACCACAAAGTGTTACATGATTGTAATCAAAACGTTAGCTTAATGTTAAGCATAACCTAATATAGAACCTGCTAATATTAATAGGAAACACGATATCTTTCAAAAGATTTGTCTAAAATTTGAAAGTTAATTACAGTTTTTTTTACATAATCTCTTATTTTTCACATTTTACACATTTCTTATACAAAAAAGCGGGTAATTTTGATCACCCGCTTTCATTCTACTTATAATTTTATTAATAAAATATGACAAATTATGAATAATTGTCCCTAGTTTATTTATCTGGTCTATCAATACCAAAATGAGTATACGCTCGATCGGAGACAATTCGACCTCTTGGTGTGCGTTGCAGGTAGCCTTGTTGAATTAAATAAGGTTCAATGACATCTTCAATGGTATCTCTTTCTTCACCAATGGCTGCGGCAACATTATCAAGACCTACAGGCCCACCATTAAATTTTTCCATAATGGCTAATAATAATTTTCTATCCATATAATCAAAACCACGAACATCAACATCAAGCATATTCAACGCTTTGTCTGCAATTTCAGAAGAAATATGACTATCACTCATTACATCCGCATAATCACGTACTCGGCGCAATAATCTATTCGCTATTCGTGGCGTACCGCGTGCTCGTCGTGCAACTTCAAGTGCCCCATCAGATTCCATAGACAGATTCAAACAATCCGCACTGCGTTTAACTATATATTGAAGGTCATCTACATTGTAATATTCTAGCCGTTGCACAATACCGAAACGGTCACGTAGTGGTGATGTTAATGATCCCGCCCTTGTTGTTGCTCCGATTAAGGTAAAAGGAGGCAAATCAATTTTTATTGAGCGTGCTGCAGGGCCTTCACCAATCATAATATCTAATTGATAATCTTCCATTGCTGGATACAGTATTTCTTCAACCACAGGGCTTAATCGGTGGATCTCATCAATAAATAAAATGTCATTTTCTTCTAAGTTTGTTAGAAGCGCAGCTAGATCCCCTGCCTTTTCAAGAACAGGCCCTGAAGTAGTCCGAATATTTACTTCCATCTCGTTAGCAACGATATTCGCTAATGTCGTTTTACCTAAGCCTGGAGGGCCAAAGATAAGCAAATGATCGAGAGGTTCATTACGCATTTGTGCAGCTTTAATGAAAATTTCCATCTGGCTGCGAACATGATCTTGACCACGGTAGTCTTCTAGCTTTTTAGGGCGAATTGCTCGATCAATAACTTCTTCTTCACGAAAAACAGGACTATCTGCGGCAATAAGGCGATCAGCTTCAATCATAAAAAAGCACTCAAAAATTCAATAGGTAAAAAGGACTAAGGTGGTATTAGATCATTGATTTCAGTGATTCACGAATTAACGTTTCACTGGTCATGTCTGGTTTAGCAACTTGAGAAACGATTTTCGATGCTTGCACTGGTTTATAACCTAAAGAAATAAGCGCACTGACGGCTTCATCTTGTGCACTTTGTGGGGACGTTATCAAATCAGAGCCATTATCCATTGGAACTGAATCCGTTGCTGGAGTAAATAAATCACCCGCGCCCCACCCTTTAAGGCGGTCTTTCATCTCTACGACTAAACGCTCTGCCGTTTTTTTACCAACACCTGGTAATTTAACTAAAGTCGAAATATCTTCACGCTCTACACTTTGAACAAATTGCGACGCTGTCATACCAGATAAAATCGCTAGCCCTAATTTAGGACCAACACCATTCGCTTTAATGACTTCTCTAAATAACGCACGCTCTTTTTTTGTGTTAAAACCATATAATAATTGGGCATCTTCACGTACTACATAGTGAATATAAATGATCGCTTCTGTGCCAATTTCAGGTAACTCATAAAAACAACTCATTGGCATTTGGACTTCATAGCCAACACCACTTACCTCAATTAATAATTCTGGAGGTTGTTTTTCTAATAAATTTCCACGAAGGCGTCCGATCACAATAGATACTCTTTAAAATAATTAACTACATCGAATAGTAATAAAGAACTGGATAGATATCCAGTAAAAGAAATGATAATTTAAGTGTGCTTTAACGATATCGTCCACGTCGAGCACTGGTTGCTTTACCCGCTAATGCGATTAAGGTCTTATTGGTATTAGCATGACAAATCGCAACCCCTAACCCATCAGCGGCATCGGCTTGTGGTTTTGCTGGAAGTTTTAACATCGTCATCACCATATGCTGAACTTGTGCTTTATCTGCCCCACCCGTTCCTGTTACCGCTTGCTTAATTAAACGTGCAGCATATTCATAAACAGGGAGATCGGCATTGACTGCTGCCACTATTGCACTGCCTCGCGCTTGACCTAACTTTAATGCTGAATCTGCATTTTTAGACATGAATACTTGTTCGATAGCGAATACGTCAGGTTGAAACTGAGTAATTATTTCAGAAACACCTGCATAGATTTGTTTTAAACGACCAGGAAGTTCTTTTTCTGACATACGGATACAACCGCTACCTAAATATTGCAAGTGTCGGCCATTTTGACGAATAACGCCGTAGCCAGTAATGCGAGAGCCGGGATCAATCCCTAAAATGATAGACATAGTAAAACCACTGATTATTTATACATGTATATTAGCTAGATATCCCCATAAACTCAAGGTATTCGTCATGTGCTACTATCTCATTTAAGATAACGCAGATACAAAAATGCCCGCATAAGGCGGGCATTTTTTAATAAAAAGAAAACTTAATTAAGCGTCTTTTTTCTCAGCAAGTTTTACTGCAATTGATAATTCTGCAAGAGAATCAGGATTCGCTAGGCTTGGCGCATTCGTAAGTAGACACGCTGCTGCTGTCGTTTTCGGGAATGCAATAACGTCACGAATGTTTTCTGTACCACAAAGTAGCATCGCAAGACGGTCAAGACCGAAAGCAAGACCTGCGTGTGGCGGCGTGCCGTATTTAAGCGCTTCAAGTAAGAAACCAAATTTCTCTTGTTGCTCTTTCGCTTCGATACCTAGGATGCCGAATACTGCAGTTTGCATTTCAGCATTGTGAATACGAACAGAACCACCACCCACTTCATAGCCGTTGATAACCATGTCGTACGCATCAGAATTTGCAGCAGCAGGGTTTACTTTAAGTTCTTCCGCTGTCATTCCTAATGGAGAAGTGAATGGGTGGTGCATTGCATGCAAGTTACCTTCGCCATCTTCTTCAAACATTGGGAAATCGATAACCCAAAGCGGTGCCCATGCTTTCTTATCTGTTAATTCTAAGTCATCACCAAGCTTGATACGTAATGCACCCATTGCTTCAGAAACAATGTTTGCTTTATCTGCACCAAATAGAATGATATCGCCCGTTTCAGCTTCGGTACGTTCTAAAATACCATTTACAACGTCTGCGTTTAGGAATTTAGCAACAGGAGATTGAACACCTTCAAGGCCAGCAGCACGATCGTTTACTTTCATCCAAGCAAGGCCTTTCGCGCCGTAGATACCTACGAACTTACCGTATTCATCAATTTGTTTACGAGATAGCGATGCACCACCAGGAACACGAATAACCGCAACACGGCCTTTTTCGTCATTGGCAGGACCAGCGAATACTTGGAATTCTACTTCTTTAAGAAGATCAGCAACATCAACTAATTCTAGTGGGTTACGTAGATCTGGTTTATCAGAACCAAAACGACGAATCGCTTCAGAGAACTTCATTATAGGGAATTGACCAAGCTCTACATCAAGAAGCTCTTTCCACATATCATGAACTAGACGTTCAGTAATTTCACGAACTTGGCTAGATGATAAGAAAGACGTTTCAATATCGATTTGAGTAAATTCAGGTTGACGGTCAGCACGTAAATCTTCATCACGGAAACATTTAACGATTTGGTAGTAGCGATCAAAACCAGACATCATCAGAAGTTGTTTAAACAACTGTGGTGATTGTGGAAGTGCGTAAAAGCTGCCTTTATGAACACGGCTTGGTACTAGGTAATCACGAGCGCCTTCTGGCGTTGCTTTCGTTAGTACTGGTGTTTCGATGTCTAAGAATAGGTTCTCATCTAAGAAACGACGAACAAAGCTAGATGCACGAGCACGTAACTTGATACGGTCACTCATTTCTGGACGACGTAAATCAATATAACGGTACTTCAGGCGTTGCTCTTCTGAGTTCGTTTGATTGAAATCCAGTGGAAGTGCTTCTGAACGGTTGATGATCTCAAGACCAGTCGCGTAAAGTTCAACTTCACCCGTCGACATATCTTTATTTACTTGGCTGTCAGGACGAACACGTACTTCACCAGTAAATTTGATACAGAACTCATTACGCAGTTGGTTAGCGATTGAAAAGATATCTTTCATATCTGGATCAACAACTACCTGAACGACACCTTCACGATCTCGCATATCAATAAAGATAAGACCGCCTAAGTCACGGCGACGGTTTACCCAGCCGCAAAGTTCTACAGTTTGCCCTGCAAGGGACTTGTTCAGGTTACCACAGTAATGGGTGCGCATGATGATTTTCCCAATCTAATATACATATCAATAGTAAATGCAATAAAAAGCCTTACTGCATTTTTCATAAACCTATTTACGCTTGCTAAAATGACTAATAAAACAGCTACTTTGCTGTATTAATATACAAAACGCAAAAATATAGCGCCATTATAAAGGAAAAACATTCTAACGACATAGCACGGAGTAAAAAAAGTTCACTTTCAATTATCATTGGCCTAAAGACTTTAAGATAAGAATTAACTACAATGGTGTCATCATGTGCAGGAGAGCACGGATGTATGCAATTCTAGGTAAGTAGAACAAACCAATATTTACCTAGAATTGATATAAATAAGTACGGATAAACAACGTGCCTTTGTGAGAATAACATGGCTAACCCTGATACTATTTTTTCAACACCTATTGATAAAATTGGTGACTTTACCTTTGATGAACGAGTTGCTGAAGTCTTCCCGGATATGATTCAACGATCTATCCCAGGTTACAGTAATATAATTTCAGCAATCGGAATGCTAGCCGAGCGCTATGCCAAGCCTCATTCAACAGTTTATGATTTAGGCTGCTCTCTAGGCGCAGCAACGTTATCTATGCGTCGCCATATCAATCAAGAAGGGTGTCAAATCATTGGGGTCGATAACTCATCAGCAATGGTTGAACGATGTCGCCTGCTTATTAACGCTTATCGTTCAGATACCCCAGTATCGATTATAGAAGCAGATATCCGTGATGTAGAAATACAAGATGCTTCTGTTGTGGTGTTGAATTTCACACTGCAATTTTTAGCCCCAGTCGATCGTCGAACGTTATTAGAAAAAATCTATGCGGGCCTACGCCCTGGTGGCATTCTTATTTTATCCGAAAAATACATTTTTGAAGATAACACTGCTAACGAATTACTTATCGATTTACACCATGATTTCAAACGTGCTAATGGTTACAGTGAATTAGAAATAAGTCAAAAACGTAGCGCGATTGAACATGTAATGCTACCTGACCCAATTGATACTCATAAAGAACGTTTTAAAGACATTGGTTTTAAAAGTGCAGAAGTATGGTTCCAATGCTTCAACTTTGGATCTATGTTTGCGATAAAGTAACTGGTTTTGTTTCTTTCTATTTTTTACCTAAATTTATTAACTAAAGATATCTCATGTTAAATTTTGCTAATTTTTATACGCTCGTTTCTCAAGATACCATTCTTCAGCCTTGGTTAAATACTTTACCTCAGCAATTAACTGATTGGCAAAATGCAGAGCATGGTGACATTGAGCGTTGGACAAAAGCGCTTAAAAAAATCCCTGAGGGCTGTGCTGATAATATTGATTTAAAATCATCAGTTACCCTTTCAAATAACACCCCTTTAATTGATGGTGAACGTAAAAAGTTAGAAAACTTATTACAAACCTTTCACCCTTGGCGTAAAGGTCCGTTTAGTGTCCATGAAATTCATATTGATACTGAATGGCGCTCTGATTGGAAATGGGACCGATTACTGCCCCACATTACTCCACTTAAAAACCGCTCAATTTTAGATGTAGGTTGCGGTAATGGCTACCACATGTGGCGTATGCTAGGTGAAGAAGCTCGTCTGTGTGTAGGTATTGACCCATCACACTTATTCTTAATTCAATTCGAAGCCATTCGTAAATTAATGGGCAATGACCAACGAGCTCATTTATTACCCTTAGGCATTGAACAGCTTCCAGAATTAAATGCATTTGATACTGTATTTAGCATGGGGGTTCTTTATCACCGCCGCTCTCCACTTGACCATTTAATTCAATTGAAAAACCAATTAGTCGCTGGCGGTGAATTAGTGCTAGAAACACTGGTTATTGATGGCGATGAAAACGCAGTATTAATGCCTGTTGATCGTTATGCTCAAATGCGTAATGTTTTCTTTTTCCCATCTGCTCGAGCATTAAAAGTATGGCTAGAAAGCGTGGGATTTGTAGACGTTAACATTGTGGATGAATGCGTTACTACAACAGGAGAACAACGTTCAACGGAATGGATGAAACACAATTCTCTACCAGAATACTTAGACCAAAATGATCCAACAAAAACAATTGAAGGTCACCCAGCGCCTAAGCGTGCGATCTTAATTGCAAAAAAACCTGACTAAACGCTAACATTGTGGGGCTATCAGCCCCTATTTATTTTCGTTATTATGCACATGTTAATTTAACTCAACGGAACATAAAATGATCCAACGAATTCTACCATTGGTTGCTATCCTAAGCCTTTCAGGATGCGCACTGACTCAACAAACAACGCCAGTCGCTTCAGATAATACAGAAACAGTTGCAGCCATTAAGTCTATGGAAACCAATCTAAATACTCGTTTAGGTGGTATGGAAACAAAAATTGAGACACAAAATGATTATATTTCGACATTAGAAAAAGAACTGTCGAATGTATCAGAAGAGCTTTCAATGGTTCGCACTGAGCAAACCAAAATTCAATCGAGTATAAAGCAAGCAACTTCACAGAAAACCCGCCTAGCACCTATTCCTATTTCGATGCAAACCCAATCATTAAAAGACACTCTTATTTTAGGTGCGATTGAAAACGTAGAAATTGCTGATATACAGCAAAAATTCAGTGCTCGTATTGATACTGGAGCAACAACCTCTTCTCTTAATGCCGTTGATCTTCAAGAATTTGAACGTAATGGCACCCAATGGGTGCGATTCCATTTAATAAACCAAGATGCGCAAGAAGATGGCAAATTGGAATGGATTACTGCTCCTGTAATCCGCAATGTTAAAATTCGTCAATCGACAACTGAAGAAGCAGAACGTCGCCCTGTTGTTGAACTGTGGATCAAACTTGGAGCAATTCATGAAAAAGTACAATTTACTCTTGCGGATCGTTCTCACATGACCCATTCTGTTTTATTAGGTCGTGAGTTTATACAAGACATTGCTGTTATTGATGTCAGTAAAGAATTTGTTCAAAGCAAAAAATAACACCCGACTTCAAATAAGCGGTAATTTATTCAATCTCTTAGTAGCAAAAATTACCGCTTGAATTACAATTATACTTATCTTCCACTTATGCCATTACAATGAGGACGTTATGCCATCAAGAGTGCCTTTTTATTTTCTTATCTCACTATTAGTTGTCGCTGGACTTACACTGAGCTGGCTACGCCATGACTCATACGGAGTGCCTTGGACACCAGGAGAAAGAAGCCAAGTTTGGGACGTAGAAGCCCGAATTCAATTTGATGCAGTAAATAAACCTGTCAAGGTATCAATGGCTGCACCACAAACTCAAGCCGGTTTTACCATTGTTGATGAGAGTGCTTCATCTCCAGGTTATGGTATTGCTTATCTAACGACTGATCATGGACGTCGCGCAGAATGGACTATTCGTCAAGCAAATGGCCCACAAACGTTGTATTACAAGACTCAAATTTTAGTTGATCCCCAAGCTCAGGCTACAGTGGAACCACCAAAATCTGATAAACCAGAAGCTGTGACTTTTGAAGGCCCGCATGAAGCTGCAGCGATTTCATTATTAGAGCAAGCAAGAGCACGTTCTTCTGATGACATCACCTTAACCCGTGAATTAATTAAACAATTCAACGATCCTGATAATCAGAATGCCTCTTTACTTTTAAACGACTTAACTAAAGTTCAAGCCGTTTCTAAATTACTAAGCTATGAAGCAATTCATAACAAAGTTGTTGGGACACTTTGGTTAGAAGATGGTCGTCGTCGTCAATCTGTTCAGCACATGGTTGAAGTATGGAGCGGTGAAAAGTGGCAGTTATTCAATCCAGAAACTGGAGAGCAGGGCCAGCCCGCTAACTTACTACTTTGGGATGAAACTAATGTTTCTTTATTAGATGTTGTTGGTGGAAAGAACAGCCAAATTAACTTCTCAATGATTGCACAAGAGATTTCGCCAACAGCCGCAACAGAAAAGAAAGTAGAAGCAGATAACCTGTTAAACTTCTCTATTCACAGCCTACCGCTTGAAGAGCAGTCGATGTTTAAAACCATCATGCTTATTCCTATCGGTGCGCTAATGGTTGTTTTCTTACGAGTCATTGTCGGTTTAAAAACGTCTGGTACTTTCATGCCTGTACTTATTGCCGTTGCCTTTGTTCAGACTCAGCTAGTCACAGGGATTGTCGGTTTCTTACTGATTGTAGGTACAGGTTTAGTCATCCGTAGTTACTTATCCAAACTCAATCTACTCTTAGTGGCCAGGATCTCAGCGGTTATCATCGCCGTTATTATGATTATCTCAGTCTTTACGATTGTAGCCTTTAAGATTGGCTTAACTGCTGGGTTAAGTATTACTTTCTTCCCTATGATCATCCTTTCTTGGACGGTAGAACGTATGTCTATCCTATGGGAAGAGGAAGGTTGGAAAGAAGTGGCAACTCAAGGCGGTGGTTCATTGTTGACTGCAGTATTAATCTACATAGCAATGACGAATCCATTTGTACAGCACTTAACCTTTAACTTTATTGGTATTCAATTAATTATCTTAGCGCTTATCCTAATGCTTGGTAATTATACAGGTTACCGTTTAAGTGAGCTTCGTCGCTTTAAGCCTTTAGCGGAGGACTAATCTATGTTTAGTCGATTTACGTCTCCTTCAAAACTAAAAGCAAAAGGGATCATGGGAATGAATCAGCGTAACGGTGGCTATATTGGCCGTTACAATGACCGAAGCAAGTACCCATTGGTTGATGATAAATTAAAAACAAAAATCATTGCTGAGAAAGCTGGGGCAACCGTTCCTAAGCTTATCGGTGTGATTGATAGCCAAGCTGAAGTAAAGAACATTCACGATATCGTTAAAGATTGGCCTGGTTTTGTAATCAAACCAGCTCAAGGCAGTGGCGGTAAAGGGATTTTGGTTGTCACATCTCATAAAGATGGAATTTATTACAAACCATCTGGTGCAGAAGCGAATAAACAAGACGTCGAACGTCATATTACTAATACATTAGCAGGTCTTTTCTCCCTTGGTGGAAAAAACGATGTCGCTATGATAGAGAATTTGATCGAGTTTGATGATGTCTTTGACGGCTTCAGTTATGAAGGAGTGCCAGATGTTCGTATTATTGTATTTAAGGGCTACCCTGTAATGGCAATGATGCGCTTATCAACCACAAACTCAGATGGTAAAGCAAATTTACACCAAGGCGCTGTTGGTGTGGGGATTGATATTGGTACAGGTAAAGCCGTACGTGCAGTACAGTTTGACTTACCCGTTGAAAAGCACCCTGATACTGGAAAATTATTAAGTACATTAGAAGTTCCACATTGGCATAAATTGTTAACTCTTGCATCAAGTGCTTGGGAAATGACAGGTTTAGGCTACATGGGGACTGATATGGTGCTAGATAAGAAATACGGCCCAATGGTACTTGAGCTTAACGCTCGTCCCGGTTTAGCCATTCAAATCGCTAACGGTACGGGTTTATTACCCCGCTTAAAGCACATTGAAAGCTTAGAGGAGACGGTTCCATACCCGACTCCTGAAGCTCGTGTTGCTTATGCTATGGAACAGTTTGGTATTTATAATAAATAGCACTCTGGATAAATAAATAAAAAAAGGGAAGACAGCTTAATGCTCTCTTCCCTTTTTTTATCTTCTATCGTTGCTTTCCAACTCGAGTACCGATCCAGATAGCCGCTATTCAGATAATTACTTTTCCCAACGTTGTGCCGCTGATTTATCCGTATCTCTTGATTCTACCCAGCGAACTTCTTTCGTTGTACGTTCTTTTTTCCAAAATGGGGCATTGGTTTTTAAATAGTCCATGATGAACTCACAAGAATCAAACGCTGCACCACGATGCGCACTTGATACACCGACAAATACAATTTGATCGCCAAGCTCTAAATCACCGACTCGATGAATCACTTTCACTTTAAGCAGTGGCCAACGCGATTTTGCTTGAGCAACGATATCATTCAGAGACTTTTCCGTCATTCCTGGGTAATGCTCTAGAGAAAGCCCGGTAACATCATCACCAAGATTCATGTCTCGAACTTTACCGATAAAGGTAACCACTGCACCTGCGGCAGTACCTTCTGCTAGTAATTGATACTCATCGCCGACATTAAAATCATGCTCTTGAACAGAAATCATATTAACCGCCTGTTACAGGTGGGAAGAAGGCAACTTCATCACCATCAGAAACGGCTGAATCTAAACTTGAAATAGTTTGGTTGATAGCAACCAGTAATTTGCCTTTCTCTAGGGCTAAATCCCATTTACCTTCTTTTTTACTTAACTCTTCACGAATCGCTTCTGCTGTTGCGTAATCGCCAGTAAGTTCCAGTTTACCAGTACCTACTAACTCTTTGGTTTGAGCGAAAAATAATACTGTGATCATGCGTCTGCCTTAAAGTGTCCAGATTTACCGCCAGTCTTTTCTAATAAACGAACTTGACTAATAACCATGTCTTTTTGAACGGCTTTACACATGTCATAGATAGTTAATGCAGCAACAGACGCAGCAGTTAATGCTTCCATTTCTACACCTGTTTTACCTGTTAGTTTACATACTGATTCAATACGAACCATATTTTCAGCTTCAATCGCTTCTAATTGTACTTCAACTTTAGTTAACAATAATGGATGACACAGAGGAATAAGATCCCATGTTTTCTTCGCGGCTTGAATACCAGCAATACGTGCTGTCGCAAACACATCACCTTTATGGTGAGAACCAGAAACAATCAACTTTAGTGTTTCTGGAGCCATGTGAACAAACGCTTCTGCACGCGCTTCACGTACTGTTTCTTGCTTAGCTGATACATCAACCATGTTCGCCTCACCAGAGGCATTAATATGAGTAAAATTTGACATAATTCTTCTTTATTATCCGCCAATAGAGGCTAAATGTGGGGTCATACCTGCATGGCCATCATGTAGAAAGTGGCCTTCAGCTTTATTATCTAACTGAGTTTGAATACACTGAATTAATTCATCCTGCTGTGTGTCTTCTTGCAATAGTTCGCGTAAATCAACACCATAATCACCAAATAGACACATATGCAATTTGCCTTTTGCTGATACTCGAAGTCGATTGCAACTTTGACAAAAATCTTTCTCGTAAGGCATGATCAAACCAATCTCACCCACATAATCTGGATGAGTAAAAACTTGAGCAGGGCCGTCACTTTCACCGCGTGGTTTTAATATCCAATTATTAGCAATTAAATGATTACGAATAGACACACCAGACTGATGATGATTTTTAAAGAGGTCGTTCATTTCACCCGTTTGCATTAATTCAATAAAACGCAATTGAATTGGACGAGTTTGAATCCACTTTAAAAATAGAGGTAATTCGGTGCTATTGAGATCTTTGAGTAGAACGGTATTGACTTTTACCTGCTTAAATCCCACTTCAATTGCTTTATCAATACCAGCCATAACTTCGGCAAATTTATTTTCACCTGTGATCTGATAAAACATATTTGGGTTTAAACTATCAACACTCACATTGATATCGGTAAGACCCGCTTCTCGCCATTCAGCGACATGCTTCTCCATACGATACCCATTCGTCGTGGTTGCGACTTTAGTAATACCAGGTTGAGAAGCTACGGTACGGATGACTTCTGTAAAATCTTTACGCAGACTTGGCTCACCACCAGTAATACGTACTTTTGACGTACCACAACGCGCAAACGCACTGACTGTACGTTTGATTTCATCAAGTTCTAGGAAGGACTCTCGTTTACCATTTTCAGGCCTATAACCATCAGGTAAGCAATAAGTACATTTAAAATTACAGACGTCTGTAATCGACAATCGTAAGTAATAAAACTTGCGATTATAGTTATCTTCAAATTGTTTCGCCACGGAACACCTTTCCAAACACGGGAGGCTTGTTCATTTCCAAACAAACCCTTGTGACCGAATTGTCACTGGCTTACGCTACATATTGAGTGTTTCTTAAAAACAACTTAGTAACTTAAGCTCGGAGTTATGGCAACCAAACTTAATCCACACTGATTAAATTGGTGCTCTTATTAAAATACTCAATATTCCTGCTATTTTCCAATTTTTTTGTTATTTCAGCTAAATTACTCAATATTGTTTAATAAATGTGACGCTTTTGCCGTCATTCAATCTGCAAACTGTGATGAATTCAACATTTCACTAATCATTGCTTGTCGTCACTTTCCATATCACCCAAACTATTATTAATTATAATGTGACGTTAAGTATGAATATTATGTATAAGCATCAAATTGTAGCTATTGGCGGTGGACACGGCTTAGGCCGTGTTCTCGCTGCGCTAAGTGATTTTGGTAGTAATGCAACAGGAATAGTCGCTACAACTGACAATGGTGGCTCTACGGGGCGTATAAGAGAGTGCCAAGGAGGAATCGCCTGGGGAGATACTCGTAATTGTATAAACCAATTAATCACAGACCCATCAATCAGTTCAATGATGTTTGAATACCGCTTTAAAGGCCAAGGCGAACTACACGGGCATAACCTTGGTAATTTGATGCTAACGGCACTCGATAACCTGAGTGTTCGTCCACTTGATGCGATTAATCTCATTCGTAACATGCTTAAAGTAGAAACGAATATTATTCCGATGTCAGAACATCCATCCGATTTAGGGGCACTAACGACTGATTTACGTAAAATTTCAGGCGAAACAAATATCGATGATATGGATGAATTGCCTTTACGCCTATTTTTAGACCCAGAAGTACCAGCCACTCAAGAAGCGATTCAAGCCGTTAGAAATGCAGATTTAATTTTACTAGGCCCGGGCAGCTTCTTAACGAGTATTATGCCTCCATTACTGCTTCCTGGTTTAGGTAAAGCAATTGGTGCAAATAAAAAAGCTAAGCTGGTTTTTATTGATAACTTATCAAAAGAATTTGGGCCTGCTGGGAAAATGGACCATCGAATGATGCTTGAATGGTGCGAGCGAGCATGCTCAGGAAGAAAAGTTGATATTATCTTAACAGATAAAGAGTTAGTGGAATTACAACCAGAATATAATTGTAAAACCACCGATCTTGCTTCATTAAATCACGATTGGCGCCATGATAGAGATAAATTAAAGCAAGAAATTATGAATTTACTTGATTAACAACTTACGATAAGCAAGCTCAGTACCGCGCGCAATATTTACAAATTCAGAGATATTGCGCTCAACCCATTCTTGCTGAAGTAGTTTTGCTTTCTCTTCAATATTAATCGCCATTGTCGCTAATTTATCTGCACCAAAACTACCGGCACTACTTTTAAGGCAATGGCTAATTTCCCTTACTTTATCAATTTCAGGGTGAGTCGAAAGTGTATCAATAAACTCATCTAACTCATCGCAAAAAATGCCAAAAAGAAAAGGAACATTCTCATCCCCTACTTCTTGGACTAATTGATTCACTGCTATTTGGTTTATATACTGGCTCACAGTAATACCCTCTGCTATTTATCATCCCATGATTGTAATTTTCTATATAGTGTCGATGGACTCACCTCTAATTTTTTAGCGGCTTGTGGAATATTTCCATCACATAACGTAATTGCAGCTTCAATAAGCTTCTTTTCTGATTTCCAAAGTGGAATAATTGTCTCTTTTTTTAAGTCGGTACTTTCATTAATTGCGTTATCGTTAGATAAAACATAACGATTTACTTTATCTTCAGATGCAATATCTGAACCAAAGTTATGTTCTATGGACAATGGCTGAGGCAACATAGAAAGAATCACTTCCTTTCCCCTATTTAATACCACCACATTTCTAATTACATTTTGTAACTGACGAACATTACCAGGCCAATCATAGTGCAAAAAACGTTCTGTTACTTCTGGATTAAAAGTAATAAATTCACGACCTTCTTCATGCGAAAAATGGCCTAATATTGAATGGGCGATTTCTATAATATCATTACCACGTTCACGTAAAGGAGGTAAGACTAACGGAATTACATGTAGTCGATAATACAAATCCTCACGAAAACGTCCGGCTTGAACTTCTATCCAGGGATCACGATTTGTCGCACATACAAACCTCACATCTACACGACTCATTTTTGAAGATCCTACTTTTTGAAATGTTCCCGTTTGAATAAATCGTAATAATTTAGTTTGTAAATCCAAATCCATTTCACACAATTCATCAAGAAATAGAGTCCCCCCATCAGCCTGTTCCGCTGCTCCCTTTCTATCAACCGAAGCGCCCGTAAATGCTCCTTTTACATGACCAAACAACTCACTTTCAATTAAATCTTTTGGTATCGCAGCACAGTTAATCGCAATAAATGGAGCTTGACCTCGCTTACTTGCAGCATGAATGGCCTCTGCACACACTTCTTTACCCGTTCCCGACTCTCCAGTAATAAATACCGTGGCTTTACTTGGTGCTGCAGAATCAATAGTTCGATATACCTGATTCATTTGAGAGCTACTACCAATAAACCCTTGATATTGTTTATTCGATTTTTCAGAATTTTCAGGATTTTCTTTTATTTCGTCGAGGTCTTTTTGAGCTCGACGCAATGCATTATTGACAGTAACTCTTAACCTATCGGCTTCACACGGTTTTATTAAAAAATCTTGAGCCCCAAGCTGCATAGCTTCAACTGCTGCATCAATTGACCCATGAGCGGTCATTAAAACAACAGGGACTTCTTTGTTAAATTTTCTTATTTCAGCTAAAACATCAAAACCAGTCATGTCTGGTAAACGTAAATCAAGCAATACCAAATCGGGAGCCCGTTTAGCCACTGTTTCTATCGCTTCGCTTCCTTTAGCTACAACATTAATTTCAACACCAAGCGGATTCAGATACGAACGATACAACGCAGCAACCGAAGCGGTATCTTCTACCATCAATAAGTATTTCTTTTGCATTATTAAAATATACCACTTGTCAAAAATATGTGAATTCGCATTATGCAATTGCAAAACGCAAATTGCAAATTGCAAATTGCAAATAAAAAGCCATTTTGAACACTTTTTATGCTTAATTACCTTATTTTGGTGCTTTAAAAAGTTGGCACACTACCTGCTATATGTATAGTGACCCTTTAAGCCAAAGGGTCACCTAGCCAACTGACGTTGTTAGTGAAATTTACTTTCACATGAACAATAAAGCCAACCGGTATATTACGGTTGGCTTCTTTTTTTCCTTAAATCAATAATTTACAAAATAGTCATTAACTATTCGTTATAAATTGATGTCTTAGCTTTTCTACCTCATCCCTAACTTGAGCAGCCTGTTCAAACTCTAAATCTCTCGCATGTTGATACATTTTTGCTTCTAATCGTTGCACTTCTTTTTCTAACTTTTGCGGCGTCATCGATTGATAATTAGCGCTTTCCTCCGCCACTTCGGATAACTTCATTTTGGATGCTACTATTTTACGTTTATTCTTAGTCATATCTCCTAACTCAAGAATATCCGCCACCTCTTTTTTCAATGCGGTTGGTACGATTCCTAATGCTTCGTTGTGCAATATCTGCTTTTCACGTCTTCTTTCTGTTTCTCCAATGGCTTTTTCCATAGACCCCGTAATTCTATCTGCATATAGAATGGCTTTACCTTCTAGATTACGAGCTGCACGACCTATCGTTTGAATTAATGATCGCTCGGAACGCAAGAAGCCTTCTTTATCTGCATCTAAAATCGCGACTAAAGACACTTCAGGCATATCTAAGCCTTCACGCAATAAGTTAATACCGACTAACACATCAAACTTGCCTAAGCGTAAATCACGGATAATCTCAACACGCTCAACCGTATCAATATCAGAATGCAAATAACGAACTTTCACCCCATGCTCGGCAAGATATTCCGTCAAATCTTCAGACATACGCTTGGTAAGGGTCGTGACTAACACTCTCTCACCCACTTTCGTACGAATTCTGATCTCAGAGAGTAAATCATCAACTTGAGTTCCAACGGGACGTACTTCAATAATCGGGTCAAGTAAACCCGTCGGCCTTACTAGTTGTTCTGCAATATCAGAACCTGATTTTTCGATTTCATATTTACCAGGGGTCGCAGAAACATAAATCGTTTGTGGGGCACGAGCTTCAAATTCGTCAAAACGCATAGGTCGATTATCTAATGCAGAAGGCAAGCGAAAACCGTATTCAACTAAATTCTCTTTACGTGAACGATCACCTTTATACATTGCCCCAATTTGAGACACGGTAATATGCGATTCATCGATGATCAATAAACCATCTTTAGGCAGATAATCAAATAACGTAGGTGGCGCTTCTCCTTGAGGTCGCCCACTCAAATAACGAGAATAGTTTTCAATACCAGAGCAAAAACCAAGCTCATTCATCATTTCAATATCGAATTGAGTTCGTTGTGAGATCCTTTGTTCTTCAACTAATTTATTATTGGCTAATAATTCTTTTTTCCGTTCAGCCAAATCCACTTTAATCTGCTCAATGGCATCAAGTACTTTTTCTCGTGGTGTTACATAGTGAGTTTTCGGGTAAATAGTACAACGCGGCATGTCTTTAGTTATAATTGAACCCGTTAATGGATCGAACTTGCTAATACGTTCCACTTCATCATCAAAAAGCTCAATTCGGATAGCCTCATGCTCTGATTCAGCAGGAAAAACATCTAGAACTTCACCACGAACACGAAATGTGCCTCGTTCAAAAGCCATGTCATTACGCTTATATTGTAGTTCAGCTAATCGGCGTAAAATATCACGTTGGTTAACGATATCTCCTCGACTTAAATGGAGCATCATACTTAAATAAGCTTGAGGATCACCAAGACCATAAATCGCAGACACTGAAGCAATAATAATGGCGTCTTTACGTTCTAATAATGCCTTTGTTGCAGAAAGGCGCATTTGTTCAATATGTTCATTAACCGAAGAATCTTTTTCTATAAAGGTATCAGTCGTTGGTACATAAGCTTCTGGTTGATAATAATCAAAGTACGAAACAAAATATTCAACCGCATTATTAGGGAAAAACGCTTTCATTTCCCCATACAACTGGGCTGCTAACGTTTTATTGTGAGCCATGATAACCGTTGGGCGGCCAGATTCAGCAATTACGTTAGCTAGCGTAAATGTTTTACCTGAGCCGGTAACACCAAGAAGCGTTTGATGAGCAAGACCATTCTCTAATCCTTCATTAAGCATTTTAATGGCTTGAGGTTGATCACCTGCTGGTTGATAGTTAGAAATTAATTCATACGCGTTGGCCATTTATAACACTCCACATGGACTCATCTTATTTAGGATATACACACTATCAAATCCACTCTTATTTTTATAGAAACTATTAATTATAAAAGTTTTCCCCAATAGCGGTCAAAATACACTCAACTTTAGTCTTTGCTCTACAATTTGCACGGAAAATATACATATAGTGTATTCAAACAGCAGCAAAGCTATAACGCATTGATTTTATGCATACAAAACACTCAAAGTAAGAACACTTATACTCCAGAGGCCACGCCACAGCTAGCTTAAAGAGAGTTAATCTAGTTTCATTAACATACTTATCCACAGTTTTAGTGGATAACTACCCACAAGCATTGATAAATATAGCTTAGAGGTGCTGTCAATGATTTTTTATGGAAAATAGACTCAATTGATGGCGAAATAATCAAGTCACTTTTCTCTCTTTTTACGCTTGACAGTTTATTTTAGACTCGTTAATATCGTCCGCCTAAAACCGATTCCCTTTTAGTTCAGTTGGTAGAACGCCGGACTGTTAATCCGTATGTCGCTGGTTCAAGTCCAGCAAAGGGAGCCATATTTTAAAGCCTTGTCTAAATGACGAGGCTTTTTTTTGTCTTTTTTTTGCTTAAAGAGTAAAAACCTATTCTTTCTAAGGTTGTTATCAGGCTCTTAAAGTCCGATAATAACCAGATCATCTATTATCATAAAAATCATTGGCATGACTGAGTATCTATTACTGCTTGTTGGTACTGTTTTAGTGAACAACTTTGTACTGGTTAAATTTTTAGGTCTTTGTCCATTTATGGGCGTATCTAAAAAACTAGAAAGTGCAATCGGAATGGGCCTTGCGACAACATTTGTCCTTACCCTTGCTTCTGTATGTTCATACCTTGTTGAAACCTATATTTTAGCCCCTCTTGGCATTGAGTATTTACGTACCATGAGTTTCATCCTTGTGATCGCGGTTGTTGTTCAATTCACAGAAATGGTCGTACACAAAACAAGTCCCACTTTATATCGTGTTCTTGGTATATTTTTACCTTTAATCACGACGAACTGCGCTGTTCTCGGCGTGGCATTACTTAATGTTACTGAGAATCATAATTTCATCGAGTCCATCATTTATGGTTTTGGTGCTGCCGTTGGTTTTTCATTAGTTCTCATTCTCTTCTCTGCTATGCGTGAACGTATCGCTGCTGCTGATGTTCCTTTGCCTTTTAAAGGTGCGTCTATTGCTATGATCACCGCAGGCTTAATGTCTTTAGCCTTCATGGGCTTTACTGGTTTAGTGAAATTATAAACATGAGTTCAATTCTAATCGCTGTTATTGCTATTGCTGCACTTGCCTTAATCTTTGGGTTAATTCTCGGCTTTGCATCAATTAAATTTAAAGTTGAATCAGACCCCATTGTTGAGCAAATTGATGCCATCTTGCCACAGACGCAATGTGGTCAGTGTGGCTATCCTGGATGTAAGCCCTACGCAACAGCAATTGCCAACGGAGACATCATTAATAAATGCCCTCCAGGTGGTCAAGCCACTATTGAAAAATTAGCTGACCTTATGGGTGTCGATGTACCAAGTTCTGACGATGACGTCGTAAACATAAAAACAATCGCGTTTATCCATGAAGATATGTGCATTGGTTGTACTAAATGTATTCAAGCTTGCCCTGTAGATGCCATTGTTGGTGGTACAAAAGCATTACATACCGTCATCGAGGCGGAATGTACTGGTTGTGATTTATGTGTTGCCCCTTGCCCAACTGATTGTATTGAAATGATCCCTGTGAACACGACACCTGATAATTGGAAATGGGATTTGAATACAATCCCTGTTGTTAATATTCCGGCAGATAAGCCATCTCAAGCATCGGAGCTGTAACCCATGTTGTCCATTATCGAACAAATTAAACAAGGTCAACTGTGGGATTTTCATGGTGGCATTCATCCGCCAGAAAACAAAAGAATTTCAACTCAAAACAGAATTCAGCAAGCCGGTGTTCCAAGTGAACTTATTTTGCCATTAAAACAACATATTGGTAGTAAAGGGGACATTCTAGTCACTGTTGGTGAGACTGTATTAAAAGGCCAACCACTCACGCAAGGTAATATTGCCATGTGTGTTCCTATTCATGCACCAACGTCTGGCACTGTAACGGCAATAGAACCAAGAACCGTTGCTCATCCTTCGGGTTTAACTGATCTTTGTATTGTTATTGAATCAGATAATCAAGATCAATGGATTGCAGATCGAAACCCTATCTCTGATTTTTCCAATCAAGACCCAATAGATCTGATTGAGCGCATTCGTCAATCTGGCATTTCAGGCATGGGTGGTGCCGGTTTCCCTACCAGTAGAAAACTACAAAGTGGTATTGGCAAAGCAGATATATTAATTATCAATGCCGCAGAATGTGAACCTTATATCACTGCCGATGATCGTTTAATGCAGGATCATGCTGAAGAAGTAATTATTGGTATTAAGATCCTTCAACATATCCTATCGCCTAAATTGGCAGTTATTGGTATTGAAGATAATAAACCAGAAGCAATAAAAGCATTAAATAAGGTAATTACTGATCATGATAATATCGTGATCCGAGTAATCCCAACAAAATACCCATCGGGTGGTTCTCGACAATTAGTTAAAATTTTAACTGGTAAAGAAGTGCCTGCAAGTGGTCGCTCTACTGATATAGGCGTTATCGTACAAAACGTAGGAACCATTCTTGCGGTTAAACGTGCGATCTGTGACGCTGAACCTCTAATTGAACGAGTCGTCACATTGACTGGAAACAGCCTTGATGTTCCGGGTAATTTTTGGGTTCGTTTAGGTACTACCGTTGATCATTTAATGACATTAGCGGGTTATAAAGCCGATAAAAAACACCCTAGAATTATTATGGGGGGTTCGTTAATGGGATTTACTCTCCCACATAAACAGATCCCTATAACGAAAATTACTAACTGTATTATTACGCCAGATAGAAAAGAGCTGCCTCTTTATAATCATGAAATGGCTTGTATTCGTTGTAGTAGCTGCGCTGATGCCTGCCCTGCGGCTTTATTGCCTCAACAATTATATTGGTACGCAAAATCAGAAGAGTTCGACAAATGCGAAGAATATCATTTATCTGATTGTATTGAATGTGGTGCTTGTGCCTATGTTTGCCCAAGTGAGATCCCTCTGGTTCAATATTATCGCCAAGCTAAATCAGAAATTTACGCTCGCAAGCAAGACGCGCAAGCTGCTGATCGTGCCAAAGTTCGTTTTGAAGAAAAAAATGCGCGGATGGAACGTGACAAAGCAGAACGTGAAAACAAATTCAAACTGGCTGCAGAAAATCGACGTAAAGAAATGAAAACAGAAGCCTCTACTGGTTCTGGCAATGATGCAATTGCTGCAGCAATTGCGAGAGTCAAAGCTCAAAAAGCAGCGGAAGAGTCTGGTATAGCTAGTCCTAAACCTGCTGTAGCCGCTGCAATTGCTCGCGCTAAAGCGAAACAAGCAGAAGCGGCAAAAGCTAATACTGCTGAACCTGATAATTCTGAAATGGCAAAATTACGTGAAGAGCGCAAACAACAAGCTCGTGAACGAAAAGCAAATCTTGCTGCAGAATCAAATAATACAGAGTCTGAAAAAAGCGCAGATAGTGCTAACAAGAAAGACGCTGTAGCTGCTGCTATCGCTCGTGCAAAAGCACGCAAAGCGGCACAAGTCGAAAAAGAAACTGAATCAGATCAACCTGTCACTAAAACGGTTGTTGAAAATGATGAAACTTCTGAACCAGCGGAGCCTAAAAAAGCAGCGGTAGCGGCTGCAATAGCGCGAGCAAAAGCACGCAAGGCAACTCAAGCTGAAAAAGAAACTGAATCAGATCAACCTGTCACTGAAACGACTATTGAAAATGATGATACCTCTGAAACTGCGGACCCTAAAAAAGCAGCGGTAGCCGCTGCAATAGCGCGAGCAAAAGCACGCAAAGCAGCTCAAGCTGAAAAAGAAACTGAATCAGATCAACCTGTCACTGAAACGACCGTTGAAAATAATGAAGCTTCTGAACCAACAGACCCTAAAAAAGCAGCGGTAGCCGCTGCAATAGCGCGAGCAAAAGCACGCAAGGCAGCTCAACAAATTGAAAAGAATAAGGAAGAGTAACAGTGGCCTTTTTTATCACTAGCTCACCACACGCTCACAGTAAAAAGAGCACAAGAACCATCATGAAACTGGTTGCCTTAGCGACAATACCAGGTCTACTCGCTCAAACTTACTTTTTTGGTTGGGGCACCTTCCTACAAGTTTTGATTGCTATTATTACTGCAATTTCAGCAGAAGCATTGGTCTTAAAGTGTCGAAAAAGACCACTTAGACCTTATATCAGTGACAATAGCGCCTTGCTAACAGGAGTATTACTTGCTCTTGCTATTCCACCACTATCTCCTTGGTGGATAACGGTTATTGGTGTGATATTTGCCATCGTCATTGCTAAGCATTTATATGGAGGATTAGGACAAAACCTCTTTAATCCTGCAATGGCGGCTTATGTCGTGCTGCTAATCTCTTTTCCTGTTCAAATGACAACTTGGTTGCCAGTAAAAGAATTGCTTACCGAAAGTATCAGCTTCTCTGATTCCATATGGTTAATACTTAATGGGTTAAGCCAAGACGGTTTTTCTGTCCATCAACTCACCATGAATGTTGATGGCATGACAATGGCAACGCCATTAGATACAGTAAAAACAGGTCTTAAAGCAGGACTAACAACGAATGAAATTTTAACCGCGCCCATTTTTAATAGCATTGCTGGTTTAGGCTGGTTATGGGTAAATATTGGTTTCTTACTTGGTGGCCTTTTCTTACTACAACAACGTCTTATTCATTGGCATATTCCGGTGAGTTTTTTAGCAAGCTTGTTTGTCATAAGCAGCTTATTTGCTCTTTTCTCGCCAGATACAGCAACATCACCGTTGTTTAATCTCTTCTCTGGTGCAACCATGCTCGGTGCTTTCTTTATTGCTACCGATCCGGTTTCTGCGGCAACAACACCTAAAGGCCGTTTATATTATGGCGCTCTTATTGGTGCTCTCGTTTATATTATTCGTACTTGGGGTGGTTTCCCAGACGGGGTTGCTTTTGCGGTTCTCCTAACCAACATGTGTGTACCTTTAATTGACTACTACACAAAACCAAGAACCTACGGCCATAAAAAAGGGTAATTCTATGCTACAGACAATGAAAAAAAGCAGCCTTGTTTTGGTCTTATTTGCTATTGCTTCAACCGCATTAGTTACCATCACTTATGCATTAACTAAAGATCAGATTGCTTATCAACAACAACAGCAATTATTGTCAGTCTTGAACCAAGTCGTTCCAAAGAAGCAACATGATAATGAATTATTTAAAGCTTGTATCCTAATATCAAATGTAGACGCATTAGGCACAGAAGAAGCAATGCCGATCTATTTAGCCTCATTAAATGGCAAACATTCAGGTGCTGCAATTGAAGCTATCGCTCCTGATGGATATAGCGGTGCGATTAAGATTATTGTCGGCGTTGATGCAGGTTCAATGGTAACGGGGGTTCGTGTACTATCACATCAAGAAACACCTGGATTGGGCGATAAAATTGATACTCGAATTACCCGCTGGGTTGATGGATTCCTAGGAAAAAGTGTTGATTCTGCCGATGACAGTAGCTGGGCCGTTCAAAAGGACGGTGGTCAATTTGATCAATTCACTGGCGCGACAATTACACCAAGAGCCGTAGTTAAAGCCGTAAAAAAAGCAGTTTGGTTTTATAAAACACACCAAGATGAACTGCAAACTCTTCCACTTAATTGTGAGGCTAACTAATGACAACACATAAAGAATTACTAAAAAATGGATTATGGGATAACAACCCTGCCCTAGTGCAACTATTAGGGTTGTGTCCTCTACTTGCTGTTTCAGCAACCGTGACCAATGCCTTAGGTTTAGGGATCGCGACGACTTTAGTCCTTATTGGCTCAAATTTAATTGTTTCACTTGTCCGTCAATGGATCCCACAAGAAGTTCGTATTCCCGTATTTGTGATGATCATTGCCTCACTAGTAACTTGTGTTCAATTATTAATGAATGCTTACGCTTATGGTTTATATCTGTCCCTTGGTATCTTCATTCCATTGATCGTAACAAATTGCATCATTATTGGTCGTGCCGAAGCATTCGCATCAAAAAATGATCCTATCCCTGCAATATTAGATGGATTGTGGATGGGCTTGGGTATGACCGCCGTTTTAGTCTTACTGGGTGCAATGCGCGAAGCTTTAGGCAATGGTACCTTATTTGATGGCGCTGACTTATTACTTGGTGATTGGGCAACCGTATTGCGAATTGAGTTATTCCAAGTGGATAGCCATTTCTTATTAGCGATGCTGCCACCGGGAGCATTTTTAGGCGTAGGTTTTCTTATCGCATTAAAAAACGTGATTGATAAGAGATTAGCAGACCGAAAACCTAAGCAAGAAAAAGAAAAAATCGAACGCGCACGAGTTTCATAGATAAGGACATAAAAAGCAGTATGAATAATATAAAACGACGAGAAATATTAGAACGCTTACGAGCTGATAATCCGCATCCACAAACGGAACTTGAGTGGTCTACACCATTTGAGTTATTAATTGCTGTTTTATTATCTGCTCAAGCTACTGATGTTAGTGTTAACAAAGCGACACGTAAACTTTACCCTGTAGCTAACACGCCTCAATCTATTTTAGATTTAGGCGTTGATGGATTAAAAACATACATCAAAACCATTGGGTTATTTAATACCAAAGCTGAAAATGTCATTAAAACCTGCCGTATGTTGATTGAACTTCATAATAGTGAGATCCCAGAAGATCAAGAAGCATTAGAAGCACTTCCGGGGGTTGGGCATAAAACTGCAAACGTAGTACTGAATACAGCCTTTGGTTGGCCAACCATTGCTGTTGATACTCATATCTATCGTGTCTCTAATCGAACCAAACTCGCAATGGGTAAAACCGTTAATGATGTTGAGAAAAAACTGGTTAAAGTGGTGCCAAAAGAATTCAAATTAGATGTTCACCACTGGTTAATTCTCCACGGACGTTATACTTGTATCGCTCGCAAACCACGTTGTGGTAGCTGTATGATTGAAGACCTATGCGAATTTAAAGAAAAAACAGAAGTTTAATACTGATCTGAATAATTAAATTAAAAACTGGAGCAAAACAATGGCTAATGGACGCATTTTACACACGATGATCCGTGTAGGTAACTTAGATAAATCAATTGAGTTCTATACAAAAGTAATGGGAATGGATCTTCTTCGTCAAAACACAAATGAAGAATACAAATACACCTTAGCTTTTCTTGGTTATGGTGATGAATCTCAAGGTGCCGTTATTGAATTGACTTATAACTGGGGCACAGAGGAATATGATATGGGTAATGCTTTTGGTCATGTTGCTATTGGTGTCGACGATGTCTACCAAACTTGTGATGTGATTAAAGCAGCAGGCGGGAATGTCACTCGTGAAGCAGGCCCAGTAAAAGGCGGATCTACGCACATTGCTTTTGTTAAAGATCCTGATGGCTACATGATTGAACTGATTCAAAATAGCAGTGCTTCTGCAGGCTTAGAAGGTTAATACTTTCAACTCTGATTAAAATCATGGGCAAACTATTTAAAAACCTGCGATCTGTGCAGGTTTTTTTATACCAAATACTTTTAATGATAATGATTCTCAATTAATCTATTATCTCACTCACCTTCTCGCGGAAATATCATGATAGAGCTTTGGGAAAAACACACAATATTGGCAGAGCAATCCTTTAAGAATGATGACTCTTGGCGCACGATTCTACATTATCAACAAGCGTTTGCAATTGCTGAAGAGATCACAAAAAAAAATGACATTAGCCTCATTGAGCAAACGACAATATCTGTCATTTCATGCCACAACTTAGCCCAATTTTGGCGAAGTCAAAATGACAGCCGCTTTGAGTTAAAATACCTAGAATTAGCCTCTGAAAAGATCCTTACTCTTGTACCTCAATGCCCACGTAGTGATTGTGAATCTTTTATATCTAACTTAGGTTGTTGTAAAAGTGCATTACTGGATTTTATGAAACGTCACCCTAATTCAAAGATCGCCCGTCATATCCAACATATTGACACTACCGTTCAATGTGAACTTATCGCTAGTTTTAAATTACAATAAAAAAGGCATCCAATTTGGACGCCTTAAAATAATGACTAAATAATAGTTCTACCTAAAGAAATAACCACTCTTCGGTTTTTATTCTTACCAATTGGTGTTGAGTTATCGGCAATTGGTCGACGTTCACCATAAGAATGCACTCGGATCCTATCCGCAGGCAATCCTATTGATTCAAAATAATTCTGAAGTTTTACAGCGCGTCTTTCTGAGACTTGTTGATTCACATTTTTTGCGCCACTTGAATCGGTATAAGTAGCAACAAGCACTAAATCGACATCCTTTGTGTATTTAATAAAATCGGCAATTTGTGCTAAACGCTTTTTCGACGCTTTATTTAACTCATCACTATTTTTATCAAAATGTAAAATAGTAAAAGATATATCTTCAAAACTATAAGGTAATAAATTAGCAATGCACATGCTAAAAACATTATATTGTTCTTGAAATACGACTGGTGATAAAGCTACTTCAATTAACTGTTTAGGGCTTTGCCAGTCAGCATAAGTAAATGTAGGAAAACGACCATTCTCTAATTCAGCTAACATTGACCATGCAGTTGAACCTCCCACATAACCATCGAACTGCTTAAAGAATTTTAAATTCATCATTGAATCAGCACTGTCGCCTGGCATCCAACGAGCTGGCATTGAGACTAAATTAACAGAACGAGTTTCCCCCATTGGCCGATTCATCTTCAATTCAAAATCTAAATTCATCTTTTTATTGGCATACGAAGAGAATTCTCCAGAGCCATAGTTTGGAATATTATGAGATAAACGACACTCCAATGGTGAATTTTGTAGCATCACCCATTTTGATTGATCAGGCTTAGCAACATAATTTCGATTTGCTAATGCTGGTGTTGTTAACAATGAACTGACTAGCAAAGCTGAAGTGATAAGTGTTTTTTTCATAATACCTAAATCTGTGGGTCATGCCGTTGACGATAAGCTATTACAAAGCAAAAACTGGACCAATAATAAGTGTTATAAGTCAGTCAGCAATGAAATAAAGGCTTCATCACTAAAAATATATCCATATCACACCTTATTTGCAGTTTTTATGCTATGGATAATCTGTAATAATAGCTGCAACATTTTCTTACGTACCGAATAATGAGCGAAGTAGAATTACATAATCAACTGAAACAACGTTTTCGTGGCTATTTCCCTGTCGTTATTGACGTTGAAACCGCTGGTTTTAATGCCAAAACAGATGCGCTGCTTGAGATATGTGCAGTGACATTAGCAATGGATGATCAGGGTTACTTAAAACCCGCAACAACAATCCACTTTCACGTAGCTCCTTTTGAAGGCGCTAACCTTGAACAAGAAGCATTAGACTTCATCGGTATTCGCGACCCATTCAGTCCTTTACGTGGTGCAGTAACAGAAGATGTGGCTTTAAAAGAAATTTTTAAACTCATTCGTAAAGAACAAAAGCAACATGATTGCCGACGCGCTATCATGGTGGCTCATAATGCCAATTTTGATCACAGTTTTGTAATGGAAGCGGCTTCGCGAACAAAATTAAAACGCATTCCTTTTCACCCATTCTGTACTTTTGATACCGCTGCTATCAGTGGCCTAGCTCTTGGTCAAACCGTATTAGCGAAAGCGTGTAAAACGGCAGGAATGGATTTTGATGGCAAAGAAGCGCACTCTGCTCTTTATGATACGGAAAAAACAGCGGAACTGTTCTGCCATATCGTGAATAAATGGAAAGATCTTGGTGGTTGGCCTCTAGCGCCAGAACCAGAAAATGATACTAATAATAAATAACAGGCTACTTTACTAACAACACAATATTTACAGGGAAACTAAACAAAATGAATCCAATCATTCTTTCTGTTTCAGTAATGCTTATCCTCGCTTTGCTTAGAGTTAACGTTGTCGTTGCCTTAACGTTCAGTGCACTAATCGGTGGATTAGTAGGAGGTTTATCATTATCTGATACAATTTCTGCGTTCGAAGGTGGTTTAGGCGGAGGTGCTACCATCGCATTAAGCTATGCCATGCTAGGCGCTTTTGCTGTTGCCATTTCAAAATCAGGTGTGACTGATTTACTGGCTCACAGTGTAATAAAACGCATTAATGGCCAAGAAAATTTACACGCTGCCACAGGTCTAAAATACCTTTTACTTTGCTTAATCTTGTTGATCACTATTTCATCTCAAAACGTCGTACCTGTACACATCGCGTTTATTCCAATTTTGATCCCACCACTAATCCAAGTGTTTAATAAATTAAAATTGGACCGTCGTTTGGTTGCATGTGTATTGACGTTTGGTTTAGTTACACCATACATGATCCTTCCAGTCGGTTTTGGTGGTATCTTTTTAAACAACATTTTGTTAAAAAATCTTCATGATAACAACTTAGATGTAGTAGCAAGCCAAGTTCCTCTAGCGATGGCTCTGCCTGCTCTAGGAATGCTAACGGGTCTTCTTATTGCTGTATTTATCTCTTACCGTAAGCCACGTACTTACGCGGATATTGATAATGCTGAAATGCAAGCGACAAATGCGACGCCTACATTCAATAAACGTCATATCCAAATATCTATTGTTGCTATTGTTGCTGCTCTTTCTGTCCAGTTAGCAACAGGATCAATGATTGTTGGTGCATTAGCCGGCTTTATGGTATTTACTTTTGGTGGTGTTATTGCATGGAAAGAGACTCAAGACGTCTTTACTCGTGGTGTTCATATGATGGCGATGATTGGCTTCATTATGATTTCTGCCGCGGGTTTTGCTGCAGTAATGAAAGCAACTGGTGGCGTTGAAACCCTCGTTCAAGCATTATCCACCTCCATTGGTGACAATAAGCCTCTTGCCGCTCTATTAATGCTTATCGTCGGTTTATTAGTAACAATGGGTATCGGTTCATCGTTCTCAACGATCCCAATCATAGCTACTATTTATGTTCCTCTTGCCGTCGCTTTTGGTTTCTCACCAATGGCTACCATTGCGCTAGTCGGTACCGCAGCCGCACTCGGTGACGCAGGTTCTCCAGCTTCAGATTCAACATTAGGTCCAACGTCAGGTCTTAATGCCGATGGTCAGCATGAGCATGTCTGGGAAACGGTAGTTCCAACATTCCTGCATTATAACCTGCCATTAATTGTATTTGGCTGGATAGCCGCAATGGTTCTTTAGTCAATTAACATACTGGCGATTAACCAATTATATTAGTTTCTTAACTAACATTTATATAAAAGCGACGGGATATCCTGTCGCTTTTTGTATTAAGATCATATATTTCAGCTCTTCTATTGTTAGTTTTATCTATATTTAATTAAGACAATTGCTATACTCGAGCGCTGTTTTATTACCGCCTACTGCTTGCATGAAATTAATTAAGCTCTCTTCTTATCTCATTATTGACGATAGTACTGTCATTCAAAATGCTATTAGAGCATTGCTTAGCCGTATTGGGGTGCTAACTAACAACATTGTCTGCTGTCCAACAGCTGGAGCCGCTGTAGGTAATTGCAAACAAAAAAAGTTTGATGTGCTTTTTGTTGACCACAATTTAGGTCATGGAAGTACAGGGCTTCAAATGCTAGAACAATTGCGATTACTTAAATTAATAAACGACAATACACTTGTTTATATCATTACGGGCAATGAAGACCCACAAATCGAATTAGCTTACAGTGATTACAAGCCTGCTAAATACATACAAAAACCAATCCGACCAGAAGAAATTATTACCGTTATTAATTATGATTTAATTAAACGTAAATTCTCAATGGGAATGATTGCGGCCTACACAAAAGATGGGCTAGCGGGTGTAAAACCTCTGATCTTTAAATCTCCAAATAAAATCATTCTTAAAGATTCAATGCTTAAACTGGCGGCTCGTTTAATAAGAGTAAATCGATTAGCGGAAGCTCTGAGTGTAAATAAAGCATTGCTGTCTATCATCAAAGAATCGCTAGAAGCGGAACTGCAGCAGATCGAAATCTATATCGCTCAAGAAGATTTTGATACTGCAAATCAACTTACCGACTTATTACTGCCAAAACATGAAACCAGTAATCTTCATCTTCTCGATCTAAAAGCCGATATTGCCTTTCGTCGAAATAATTTATCTATTGCCACTCGCTATTGGAAAAAAGGCTTTGAACTCGCTCCTTATTCCTACTTACGCTTTAGTTATTATACTTGGTCATTGATAGCAAAAGGCGATCGTTATGACGCATTTGATCTACTAACAAAGTACGCTTATTTACTGCCAAACTCGGCTTTTGATTCTGCAGGAAAACGCTCAATGGCTGCTTGGGGAGATCTCTTTCTTGCCCCAGAAGACGTTCTGCAGGAATGGTCACCAGAAAGTGCATGGCAACGAGTGAGTGCTAAATTAAAAGGACGACTGCGTGGTATTCCATGCATCTCAGCACAACGAGCATTATCCGCTTTATTTCAACTAAGAATGAACCGTTATGGTGAAGCAAATCGATTAATCTCTGATATTCAACATGCTGATATTACAGATTATGAAACCGCTTATATCGTTTACTTAGTGTATTGTGAGATGAAGCTAGATGATGAAAGAGAGTATATTGAAACAAAATGGCTCGCTAGATTACAACAAGGGAAATCAACCCTCGCAAAGCTCCAAACTCTTGCCTTTGAAAAAGCTAAGGCATCCGGATAGATAATTTATTTACTCTTAAGATGAGTATTAAATCTATAGCGATTAAAAAAGCCACGTATTATCAAAATACGTGGCTTTTTAATTAAACAAATCATAAATAAATTATGACTGTTTTAATTCTTACTCAGCTTCAGGCGCATTGCGTTGTGCTGCTTCTTGAACTAACGGCTTTAATTCGCCCTTTTGGAACATTTCAAGAATGATGTCACAACCGCCAATTAACTCACCTTCTACCCAAAGTTGTGGGAAGGTAGGCCATTGTGCGTATGCTGGAAGTTCAGCACGAATGTCTGGGTTTTGTAGGATATCTACATAAGCAAATTTCTCACCGCAGTTCATTAATGCTTGAGATGCTTGAGATGAAAAGCCACAGCTTGGAAGCTTAGGTGAACCTTTCATGTATAGAATGATGTGATTTTCAGCAATTTGTTGCTTGATCTTATCGATAGTTTCCATTGTATCCTCTAATGGGTCGACACTAAGTTGTATCCATTCTACTTGTTATGCTCTCAGAAAAAAATACCTAATATTTGTAGTGGTATTATTTATTGAAAATTCACCACTTTTTCTTTTAATAAAATCAAAACTTGCTAGAATCAAATCGAAGTCAGATAAAGCTCTACGTTCAATAGAGCAAATATTTTTGGAATTTAGTGAGGCGTAGACCTCTTATTAAATGGAGACATGAGCAATGTCATTTGAATTACCAGCTCTACCGTTCGCAAAAGACGCATTAGAACCACACATCTCAGCTGAGACTTTAGATTTTCACCACGGTAAACACCACAACACTTACGTTGTTAAGCTAAATGGCCTTATCCCTGGTACAGAATTTGAAGGTAAAACATTAGAAGAGATCATTAAAACTTCTACTGGCGGTGTTTTCAATAACGCAGCTCAAATCTGGAACCACACGTTCTACTGGAACTGTCTAGCTCCAAACGCTGGCGGCCAACCAACTGGCGCTGTTGCTGCTGCAATCGATGCTGCATTTGGTTCTTTCGAAGAATTCAAAGCTAAATTTACAGATTCAGCAATCAACAACTTCGGTTCTTCTTGGACTTGGCTTGTTAAAAACGCTGACGGTTCTCTAGCTATCGTTAATACATCTAACGCAGCTACTCCTCTAACAGATGAAGGCGTTACCCCACTTCTAACTGTTGACCTATGGGAGCACGCTTACTACATCGATTTCCGTAACGTTCGTCCTGATTACATGGGTGCGTTCTGGGAATTAGTAAACTGGTCTTTCGTAGAAGAAAACCTAGCTAAATAATCATATCCTTTGAATGACTGTTTTATAACAGTCATTATCAAAGCAAGAAGGTCAGTATTTGTACTGACCTTTTTTATTCACTCAATTTTGCGGTAACACTTTGCCCTACTTCTAACATATTTTCAAAAACGGCAATTAATTTCCTAAAAAAGCTAAAGGTTTTCAATTCTTTTCCGATAAGTATTTATCATCAAGAGGAATTGATTCATGAAAGTACATACTTTAGATAAAGCCGAGTTAATCAGTGAAATTCAATACGGTTCAAACCTAAACCATGCAATGGAAGCAGGTCGCCGTGCAGATTTCGCCTTAATGATGTCTTTACTATCTAATGACTTACGTGAAAATACACCCGTTGAAAAAATAGACGAGAAAAAAGTAACCGAAGATCTACTTCGTCAACGCTTTCAACTTGCAGACGCTCAAATACTACGTAGCAATGAAGAAAGTTATTCTCGAGCAGCTTCACAAGCCAACCAATTTCATAACGGTGGTTTAGCTAGTGCTAAATTGCAATATGGCTTAGCGCCTGATGCAATGGCTTATATGCCTCAAGATACGTGTGATTTACCAGAAGATGTTTACCACAATCTATCTGGGCACCAACGCCGTCAATTAGAATCAGGTAACGAGATCTTTAATGCTATCCCTCAAGATCTTTACAATGAACTAGTCACAGCTAAACGTCATTCAGAAATGAATTTGTACGTTTAAGCCGAATCATACGCTTTCTACCCTCTATTTATGCGTTATCAACATTCCTAATTTTACGTATCACTCATTCATAATGATTATGTGAGTTAGTGCATAAATCCTGCAATTGAATACAAATTAATCCGCATTTCTCGTCAAGCTCACAGCAGATGTCATATTTCTATCCCATTATTAAAGCACCTTACTCAACAATAATAACCAACGCTTTAGGGAAGGAATGCTATGCAAATTGAACATTCAACGATTCTTATTACATCGGCTGGCAACTTTATGGGTCGAGACATTGCATATCATTTTGCCTCCCTTGGAGCTTCTCTCATTATTACAGACTCAAATCAAGACGACCTTAATGAAACCTACCGATTATGCGATAGAATCAATTCTAATGTCGTTTGTTTTCCACAAAAAGATCGTTCCTTGGAAAGCATTCATCACTTATTTCTGACTATTGATAAAAAATTTAGTCGTGGAATTGATGTATTGATCAACAATTATACTGACGTAGCACTGCCAAGTTTATTGGCTCCATATAATAAAGAGTGCCCATTTCAATTAACGGAATTAGCAGCCACTTTATTTACTTATGGTCAATACGCAGCTCAAAATATGAGAGACCATTGTAAAGAGGGAGTCATTATCAACTTGGGTTATCACCAACATTCAACCCAAGAGCAATGCCAAGACACCTCAACCCCCTTACTCGCGGGGTTAACTAAAAGCTGGGCTAAAGAATTAAACCCATTTAATATTAGAGTTGGAGGTGTTACTCCTCGCCTTTCTAACGAAAATTCCGAACCAAATACTAACTTAATCAATCAAGAGCTCATCAAAAATACAGAATATATTCTTCAAAATGAATCTTTTAATGGTCGGATAATTGAAGCCACTGCTTAATTTTCTTAAGCTCTAAATCTTAAAAGCAAAAAGACTCAGACATAAAAAAACCACCTTATCAATAAGGTGGTTTTTTATTATTTCAATATTTTCAAACTATGAATGAAAATACCTTAACGAATTAGCATCGAATTACTTCTTTGCTTTTTTCGTTTTTGTTTTTTCAGCTACTACAGATTCGCCTTCAACAAATGCTTTACCGTAGTAAGAAGCGATTAATACTTCTTTAAGCTCTTTGATCAATGGGTAACGTGGGTTAGCACCAGTACATTGGTCATCAAATGCATCTTCAGCTAATTTGTCTACTTTAGCCATGAATGCTGCTTCATCAACACCAGCGGCTTGAATTGACAGTGGAATATCCAATGAAACTTTAAGCTCTTCTAACCAGTTAAGTAATGCATTAACTTTAGTTTCAGTATTACCGTCACGGTAACCTAAATGCTCTGCAATCTCAGCGTAACGAGCACGTGCTTTAGGACGGTCGTACTGAGAGAACGCAGCTTGTTTAGTTGGGTTGTTAGTCGCATTAAAACGAACAGTATTCGAGATTAATAACGCATTCGCAAGACCGTGTGGAATGTGGAATTCTGCGCCTAATTTATGCGCCATTGAGTGACACACACCAAGGAAAGACTGCGCAAAAGACATACCAGCGATAGTTGCTGCATTGTGAACTTTCTCACGAGCAATTGGATCTTTCTTACCGTTAGCGTAAGAGCTTGGTAAGTACTCTTTAAGCATCTTAAGTGATTGCAGAGCGTGGCCGTCTGAGTATTCGTTTGCAAGTACAGAAACATAAGCTTCTAATGCGTGCGTTACTGCATCGTAACCACCGAATGCACATAAAGACTTAGGCATATCCATTACTAAGTTAGCATCAACAACAGCCATGTTTGGCGTTAGCTCGTAATCTGCTAATGGGTATTTTTGACCTGTTTTTTCATCGGTTACAACAGCGAATGGTGTAACTTCAGAACCAGTACCTGAAGTAGTTGTAATACATACTAGCTCAGCTTTTGAACCCATTTTAGGGAACTTGTAAATACGTTTACGGATATCCATAAAGCGCATAGATAGATCTTCGAAATCAGTTTCTGGATGTTCGTACATCACCCACATAATTTTCGCAGCATCCATTGGTGAACCACCACCAACCGCTAAGATAACATCAGGTTGGTAGCTTGCACATGCTTCTGCACCCGCTTTAACTACTGCTAATGTTGGATCCGCTTCTACTTCATGGAACACTTCAACTTCCATGCCTTTCTCTTTCAAGATTGAACGTAGGTCGTCGATGTAACCGTTGTTGAATAAGAAACGGTCAGTCACGATTAGTGCACGTTTTTTACCTTCAAGATCGCTCATTGCGATTGGCAAACAGCCGCGACGGAAGTAGATAGATTTTGGTAGTTTATGCCACAACATATTTTCTGCTCGCTTAGCTACAATTTTCTTGTTGATAAGGTGCTTAGGACCTACGTTTTCAGAGATAGCGTTACCACCCCAAGAACCACAACCTAATGTTAATGAAGGAGCCAATTCGAAGTTGTAAAGGTCGCCAATACCACCTTGAGATGCTGGCGTGTTTACAAGAATACGAGCGGTTTTCATTTTGTCACCGAAGTACGCAATACGCTCTTCGTTGTTATCTTGGTCTGTGTAAAGTACTGACGTATGACCAACACCGCCTATGTCTAATACGATACCAGCTTGACGCACTGCATCTTCAAAGTCTTTCGCTTTGAATAGACCTAATGTAGGAGATAGTTTTTCATGAGCAAATTCGTCATCCCATGAAGCTTCTAAGCCTTCACCGATAAGAATCTTAGTAGAAGTAGGTACTTTAACATTTGCTAGCTCAGCGATTTTGTATGCTGGTTGGCCAACGATGTTAGCGTTAAGTGCACCATCAATAAGCAGTACTTTACGTACTTTATTTGCGTCTTCTTTGCTTAAAACAACAGCGCCATATTTAGCGAAACGTGCTTTAACTTCGTCGTAGATTGACTCAACAACAATTGCAGCTTGCTCAGAAGCACAGATAACACCGTTATCGAATGTTTTAGACATTAAGATAGAAGAAACAGCACGTTTGATATCAGCAGTTTCGTCGATAACTACAGGCGTATTACCCGCACCAACACCGATTGCTGGTTTACCTGATGAATAAGCCGCTTTCACCATGCCTGGACCACCAGTAGCAAGGATCATGTTGATGTGTTCATGTTTCATTAGTGCATTTGATAGTTCAACAGATGGTTGGTCAATCCAACCAATGATGTCTTTTGGTGCGCCAGCTTTAATTGCAGCTTCTAATACGACTTTAGCGGCGTAGTTAGTTGCATTTTTAGCACGTGGGTGCGGCGAGAAGATACAACCATTACGTGTTTTAAGACAGATTAGTGCTTTAAAGATTGCTGTTGAAGTAGGGTTTGTTGTTGGAACGATTGCACAAACAATACCTAGAGGTTCAGCGATTGTGATCGTGCCGCCTTCATCGTTACGATCGATGATGCCACACGTTAGTTCGTCTTTGTATTTATTGTAAATGAACTCAGAAGCAAAGTGGTTTTTGATTACTTTGTCTTCCATGATACCCATACCAGACTCTTCTGCAGCCATTTTTGCAAGTTCGATACGAGCAGTTGAAGCAGCTAGAGACGCAGCACGAAATATTGTATCAACTTGTTCTTGTGAAAAGCTTGCAAATTCTTTTTGCGCCGCTTTAACACGTGCTACTAGAGCATCAAGTTCAGCTAAATTCGTTACAGGCATATTGTTTCTCCTAAAAATAAAAATTATAAAATTCATTAAAAACTATTTAGTAAGGACTCTGCTTTATATCCTTATTGGCAGTTAAGCTTAACCATTTCCTTGGTTACCTTGCTTTACTTTCTTAGTAAATTGCTTTCAAAACTGATTATATTCTTTCACAATTTGAAAAGTATTGATTCAGATCAGTTATGATAATTTATTTACCACTTTCGTCTTACACTGCATAAACACCTCAATATAAATGTGATTTAAATCACATAGTTATGCCGAGTTATGATCTAGTTCAAAATCACTAGCAATAATATAACCATAACCACACTAAATAAAAGTTGTAATAAAGTTACACAAGCGAGGCTAAAAATGACAAGTTGTGGCGAAATAATCGTGCCACTAAAGAGTAGTATAACTCGAATCATATTTACATCTTTTATCATTAAAATAACCTGCTCTAGATCACTTTATTATTATTCTTTTCGTGTTTCATAAAAAAGAGATGAGCCAAATTGTAAATATATAGTGGAGAGTCATCCTTTTTTTCATTATTCTTATTTAAGACCAATAAGTTGACAGTGTAACGATAGCCATGAAAACAAAACGTTTAAAACATTACTTGTATACCACTATTTTTGGAACACATACCAAAGGTGGTAAGAGATTTGATATCGCATTAATCGCATTAATCCTTACCTCACAAGCGACATTAATTTTAGACTCCATGAGTTCTGTCAAAGCCGAATATGGGGATTTATTGTGGCGCTTAGAATATATTTTTACTGCAATTTTTACTCTTGAGTATTTGTTGCGACTTTATTGCTCACCAAGACCAAGCTCGTATGCAAAAAGTTTTTATGGTGTTATTGATTTATTAGCAATACTACCGACTTACCTCGCTTTGTTTTTCCCTAGTGCCAGCTACATCGCTATCATTCGATTACTTCGTGTAATGAGAATTTTTAGAGTATTGAAACTCGTTCGCTACCTACAAGATTCAAACATACTTTTACGATCCTTATTAATGGCAAAAAGAAAAATTCTTATCTTTTTTAGCACCGTTGCTATTCTTGTTTGCGTATTTGGTTCTATGATGTTTGTAATAGAAGGGCCAGATAATGGGTTTACTAGTATCCCACAAAGTATTTATTGGGCAATTGTGACAATCACAACGGTTGGATATGGGGATTTGGTACCTCATACTGCATTAGGAAAAGCAGTTGCTTCTTTGACTATGCTACTTGGTTATTCAATTTTAGCGGTTCCAACAGGGATTATTACCGCGGAATTAAGTCAAGAAATGAGCGCGCACAGAGATTTAGTACTTTGTCCAAATTGTGCAAAAGGCGGGCATGAATCAGATGCAATACATTGCAAGTATTGTGGTGGCGAACTTCCAGAACCAGATAAAAGAATTGTAAACACAAGTCCGCATTAATTTATTAGGAATAAGAGAGAATACTTATTCTGAATAGAGCGTTAACGAACCTTGTGCTGTCGTGTTTTCAGTACCGTTTCCAAGAAACTTTGGTGCTGCAATGACAGCAAGTAATACAAATACCGCAGCAACGGCTGCAAATTTAGTAAGGACTTGTCCTTTAGTCTTCTTCATTTTCATTATCGTTTTCTTAATTTATCAAATTGTCGATAATTTACGCGAGTAAAGCCTTATCGACAATTTTATAGATTCTTTTTGGGATCAATGTGGCATTAAAAATCTTATTATTGAGATATTAAACTAAAAAAGATTAAATCAGTCAGATGATACATTTACACGAACAATATCTTCTTGCCCTTTAGTAAATTGCTTTTTTAATTCAGTTTTTGATTTAAAACTAATCTCTCCACCTTCTGCTACTGTCATATGCTGAGCTTCTTTATTATGCTTTGATTGGTATAACATCATTGCTTGCATGCAAGTACTTCTCTGCTCAGTAGACAATGGAGTGCCGTTATGCCATTTCCCTGTCTCGACGGCATATTGCAAGTTTTCGAAGACCTCAGGTGTCATTGATTCTAATAATTTATTAATGTCCATTATTCTCTCTCAGTGTTGGCTACTCTCAAACGATATCTTTTCATTAATGTTAGTCAACAAAGTGCCGATAAATAGGAGTAATGGATCACGTTTACTTTTTTCAATCTATAGGATCATCATGTTTTTAATTATTCAAAGACTTTCTCTGCTTATTATTTCCACTCTTTTACTATCAGCATGTTTTGATTCAACACCAACAACAGAAAAATTGTGTGAAGCACATACAGGATTAGAATGTAATCAATTAAATATGCGAGATGGTCAATGCCGACACCAGCGTGATGCTCTTATTTTCAGCCGTTTTGATCAATTAAAAAATGACAGTGATTTAAATAAACTTAATACAATTAAAGCAACTCATGTGTATCAAATTTGCTTAACGTCTGCGGCACAAATTGAACCTATCACAGCAAAAGAAATTAAATCTAAACGCAGCGAAGCATTACTTCACTCTTACGATGCTATTGATGCCCTATCGTTAGATCTACAACATTCTAAAGAACCTAAAGTGCTTTTCTACCTTTGGACTACTGGTGATAAAAATGCCTTACGTGAGTTTTTGCAATTAGAAGGCAGTAAAGATCTCGAATCAACCGAAATGCAATATGCGCTTGCGACCTTTTATGCGCAGCGTGATGGTAATAAAACCATTTTAATTTTGAATCACTCATTAGAATTATTAACTGACCAAAATTTCAAAGATGGATTACATACCATGATAATAAAATCATTGGCTAGTATTAACCATAGACAAGAGAATAAGAAACTTGCTTATGTGTGGGCTTTAGTTGGTAAAGATTTCAAGTTACAAGTTGCCTCTAAAAAACAACTGGATTTGTTATATCAATTTTCTGATACCGAAAAAACACAACTAAAACTAATCAGTGAGGTAATAACAGAGAATATTGAAAAACAAACATTCAAATCCTCATTACTACCAAATTTGAAATAAACAATTCAATTTAAAGGCATTCATTTACATACAGTATAAAGGAGCACAATTACTCCTTTATACTATTTTAAATGTTCATTATTGTTCATCACTGAAGCGTAATGAAATTGAATTCACACAAAAACGTTCGCCTGTCGTTTTAGGACCATCATTAAATACATGACCTAAATGACTACCGCACTGACGACAACGGATCTCTGTTCTTTGCATACCATGACTATTATCTTCTATATATAAAATAGCCTGATCATTCGCTGGAGCATCAAAACTTGGCCAACCACACCCTGAATCATATTTATTATCAGATTCAAATAAAACAGCCTGACAGCAGGTACATGCATAAGTACCTGTCGATTTATTATGCAATAGCTTGCCAGAAAAAGGGGCTTCTGTGCCTTGTTTTCTGCAAATATCAAACTCTTCTTGAGTCAATTTATCTCGCCAATCTGCTTCTGTCAGATCAGAAAACGATTTTGATTTATCCATCTGTCCATCTACCCCTTAATACTTATTTAAATTAAACCTTGCTAACGATCACCTTTGTAGCACATAATTTGCTGAAGTAATTTTACAGCAGCCGTGCAAAATAACATTAATAGTTATGTAGCTTTTTTTCATAACATGTCATTAAGGTCATTAAATAACCGACTTTTCTATTAATTACGTAAGATTTTTTCTTTATGTTAACAGAATATGGTGTTTTTTTTGATTTTAAACAAGATAAATGGCATTTTTGCTTGCAGGTTGGCTCAGGATTTTGTAATTTTACTACCAGTTAATTTAAACCTGAAAATCAAATTAAGTTGTGGAGCAACATATAATGACTATCAAAGTAGGTATTAACGGTTTTGGCCGTATTGGACGTTTTGTTTTCCGTGCATCTGTAGAGCGCAACGACATCGAAGTTGTTGGTATTAACGATCTTATCGACGTTGAATACATGGCTTACATGCTTAAGTACGACTCAACTCACGGTCGTTTCAACGGTACTGTTGAAGTAGTTGACGGTAACCTAGTAGTAAACGGTAACACAGTACGTGTAACTGCTGAACGTAATCCAGAAGATCTTAAGTGGGATGCAATCAACGTTGACGTTGTTGCTGAAGCTACTGGTCTTTTCCTTACTGACGAAACTGCTCGTAAACACATCACAGCTGGCGCTAAGAAAGTAGTTCTTACTGGCCCTTCTGGTGACGTTCCAATGTTCGTTATGGGTGTTAACGCTGCAGAATACGCTGGTCAAGATATCGTTTCTAACGCTTCTTGTACTACTAACTGTCTTGCACCAATGGCTAAAGTTCTTAACGACAAGTGGGGCATTGAGTCTGGTCTTATGACTACAGTTCACGCAACTACAGCAACTCAAAAAACTGTAGATGGTCCTTCTGCGAAAGACTGGCGTGGTGGTCGTGGTGCTTCTCAAAACATCATCCCATCTTCAACTGGTGCAGCTAAAGCAGTAGGTAAAGTAATTCCTGAGCTTGACGGTCTTCTAACTGGTATGGCTTTCCGCGTACCAACTGCAAACGTTTCTGTTGTTGACCTTACAGTTAACCTAAAAACTGCTGCAACTTACGCAGAAATCTGTGCTGAAATGAAGCGTGCTTCTGAAAACGAATACGCTGGCGTTCTAGGTTACACAGAAGAAGCTGTTGTTTCTCAAGACTTCATCGGCGAAACACAAACTTCAGTATTTGATGCTGCTGCTGGTGTTGCTCTAACTGACAAATTCGTTAAGCTTGTATCTTGGTACGACAACGAAATCGGTTACTCAAACAAAGTTCTTGACCTAATCGCTCACGTTTCTAAGTAAGCATTAGTTTAGACTTTCTTTGAAAGCTAACTTAAAAGGTTTCAACATCTTTTAAGAATGAAAGGCGACTTAATTGTCGCCTTTTTTGTATCTGTAATTTGTACCAATGCCATAATTACCTGTGCATTATTACCTTGAACTAAGTATCTATTCCTTTTCGATAATCGACTATCACTAATGTTTACAATTAGCTTGTATAAACTATCTAAAAAAGAATATGTATTTATTATTTTAGGAGTTACCTATGAACCTTACTCACCTTCCAACCATCAGTGTATTATCTGATAGCGTTACGATTGCCCAACTTGATGATGTAAAGATCGTACGCATCATTCACAATAAAGCAGAAGCCGCTATTTCATTACACGGTGGGCACGTATTATCTTTCACACCAAAAGGTCAAGATGACCTGATTTGGATGAGTAAAGACGCTATTTTTAATCCTGATAAAGCGATCCGTGGCGGCGTTCCAGTATGTTGGCCTTGGTTTGGCCGTATTGAAAATCCAGCTCATGGTTTTGCTCGTAATAGTGCTTGGGCATTAATCGAACATCGTGAGAATGAACACGGTGTTATTGTGGTTCTTGGTTTAAAAGCATCAGAAGAAACTAAAGCTATTTGGCCTTTTGAGTTTGAAGCACGCTTAACTATCGAAATTAGCGATGAATTACTTATTACTCTAGATGCAAAAAATACAGATGATAAAGCATGGAATTGTTCTGGTGCACTTCATACTTATTTAAATGTTGCTGATATTAACACGACAACAATTACCGGTATGGGATCAAGCTATATTGATGGCTTACTGGAAGGAAAAGTATGTTCGGGCGGTGATATATTATCGATTGATGCGGCTGTTGACCGTGTTTACACTCAGCCAGAAAACACAGTCCTAGTCTCTGATACACAACGTACATTGTCTGTTACTAATTCAGGGCACAATGCAGCGGTTATCTGGAATCCATGGATTGAAGGCGCTGAATCTATGGGTGACATGAACAATGATGGTTATCAAACTATGGTGTGTGTGGAATCAACCTATCATGCAACAAGTCTTGAAACCGCTAAAGTTATCCCGCCTAATGAGTCGTTTATATTAACAACTAAAATTAAAGCTTAAGATAATATACTTAGACGCCAGAAACAAAAACGGAAGCACTTGGCTTCCGTTTTTTATATCATCTATTTTAATAATAAGTCGATGCTGAAATTATCTTTCCCAGTACGACTCTTCTAACGAATCTTCACGCTCTGGTAAACCACGAGATAAACGTGGTGAATGCTGAGCTAATACTTCAAAACTTACGCGGTTTGAGTACTTACATACCTGAGAGAACGAAGAGTATGTTAGGTATGAGTGCTGATGCTTACTTGAGTTAGGTACATTATTACGGTGATAATGGTTTGCTGCCATATCGTGTAATAAAGCCGACAATGCCCCATCACCTGCCCCATTGGTATTCTTGATTTTTTCTGGGCCACCCATGTATGGTGAAATATGAGAATACACCTTCATTGGATTTTCACAGCTTTCTTTAATCGCAGGACGACTAAATTCATATTGGTTGAATTCCGCAATCGTACCAGGAAGCAATGGCAAAGAAGTTTCACGCTTTGCTTCGTCTTCAGTATAACCCGCCATATACAGCCCTACAGGGCCTGCTGTGCACAATACAAGATCAACCCATTCAAGAGCCTTATCTGCTGCTTCTAGAGGATCTGAAGCGCCAGTAAGCGCCTCTCCTTCCTCTTCATTCATAGCAACCACTGATACATGATTTTTTAGAAAGTCACGCCAGTATTGTGGGTCATCTTGAACAACAAACTTAGTGCCCATAGTCAATACTACTGGTACGTCATGCTTTTTCGCGTACTCAATAGCTTGCATCGTAGCAGCTGGCATTGGGTCGCCATCTTTACAACGAACTAAATAAGCAGTCAGTACTAATGCAGACGCATTTTTAAAGATTTTCTCTGGAATGCTTTCTGCACGAAGTTGGTTCATGTCACCTTCGCTGATCGCAAACGTACGCTCACCGTCTTGGCTAATAAGCGCAAAGCAACGACCAATTGCACCAGGAACGGGTTGAAGATAGTTCAGATCCATTCGGCTAGACGTATTACATAGGTAACGGTACGAATAGCTACCAATATGAATGTCTTCACTCATCACACCTAACAGTGTCGATTTATCATCCGCTAATACTGAATAGTTGTGAAGTGTGTTACCAATTGTACCACCAGCAAATTCATTGGTGATCATGTTGTTATCTTTAAGCTCGTTATAAAGCATTTCCGCTTTATCATTATCGATAACCAGTGAGTGTCCTTTACTCAAGCCATACTTTTCAATAAAAGCATCGTCAATTCGAGCTTCAATATCCACTAACGTTTGATCAATACCGATAATGTGCGTACGCGACATTTTTTTGGTTTCTTGAGCTTGGCTAACTAATGGATCACGAGCGTGAACTGGGAAATAATGCTTGGATTTACGCTGACCTGGAAATTTCATAAAATAATCATTCAACTGGCTAATGGAAGAAGTGCGAAGTTTAGCCGCTGAATAACTCTGCCGCAACTACTGATATTAGCCTCAACGAAAGGCAAACGTTTGCTCTTTCTATTTGTTGATAGCTCTAGCCTTATAGAGGACATTCGTGATAATTTATGAGCGTATTTTTTAAAGGTAACCACCATGACAACTGAACTAATTAGCTACGATGATGTAATTGAAGTCGCTTACGATATTTTCCTTGAAATGGCTCAAGACAATCTTGAACCTGCAGATGTTGCACTATTCACTCTTCAATTTGATGACCGCGGTGCCGCTGAAGTTGTAGATACTCGTGATGATTGGGCTGAGCACGTTGGCTTTGATGTTGATGGCGAAGTATACGCAGAAGTTCTAATTGGCTTAGTCAATGAAGAGTCTGACGTATTGGATGATGTATTTGCTCGTATGCTAGTAAGTCGTGATCCTGAACACAAGTTCTGCCACATGTTATGGAAGCGTGATTAATTTCACGAAGCTTAGCATTTCATACTAAGGAGCATTTATTTGCTCCTTTTTTATTACTCTTTCTAATTGAATATCTCACTTAGCACCCCCATTATTTCTTTATGCTCACAAACTGCTGATAGCAGAAAATAATAAAGGAATACCATGTCTCAATTTCAATCTCGATGCCCATCGTGTAATGGACTCAATCGCCTTCCTATTGAACGTATTAATGACACAGCTACGTGTGGTCGTTGTAAAGAACAACTATTAGATGGAAAACCACTAGAGGGAACGTCTGATAATCTCGCCGCTTTAATGAACAGTGATAAACCTGTTGTTATTGATTTTTGGGCCCCGTGGTGTAATCCATGTGTTGGATTCTCTCCGGTATTTGAAGACGTTGCAGCTGAACGCAATGGCCAAGTTCGTTGTGTAAAAGTAAATACGGAAGCTCAACAACAAATTGCTGCACAATATCAGATCCGCTCTATCCCTACGATTATGGTCTTTAAGAACGGCCAGCGTGTAGATATGATTAATGGTGCATTACCAAAAGGTCAATTTGATCAGTGGCTAAATCAAGCACTGCTTAAATAGCCAATATAAAACTTAAACAGCAGACAAACAAAAGCCGCTTTATGACTTAACATAAAGCGGCTTTTTAGTGTTTATCTAGTCTATGTTATAGAACAGATTAACCGATGAATTCTACACCGTTCATGTACTTACGTAGTACTTCAGGGATAGCAATCTTACCATCAGCTTGTTGGAAGTTCTCTAGGATAGCAACCATTGTACGACCTACAGCAAGACCTGAACCGTTCAGTGTGTGAACCAATTCTGGTTTCTTCTCGCCTTGACGACGGAAACGCGCTTGCATACGACGAGCTTGGAAATCCCACATGTTTGAACAAGAAGAAATTTCACGGTACGTTTCTTGTGCTGGAACCCACACTTCTAAATCGTAAGTTTTACGAGAACCGAAGCCCATATCACCAGTACAAAGTACCACTTTACGGTATGGAAGTTCTAGTAGTTGAAGTACTTTCTCAGCATGACCTGTTAGTTCTTCAAGTGCTGCCATTGAATCTTCTGGTTTCGTAATTTGAACTAATTCAACTTTGTCGAATTGGTGCATACGAATAAGACCACGAGTATCACGACCGTAAGAACCCGCTTCAGAACGGAAACATGGTGTGTGAGCTGTCATTTTCAGAGGTAGATCAGCTTCTTCAGTAATGGTATCACGCACCATGTTTGTTACTGGAACTTCAGCTGTTGGGATAAGTGATAGCATCTTAAGAGGAACATCACTTACTTGCTCTGTTAATGGGCTTGTGTGGAATAGATCTTCACCAAATTTTGGTAATTGACCTGTGCCATATAAGCTATCGTGGTTTACTAAGTACGGTACATACATTTCCATGTAACCGTGCTCTTCAGTATGAAGATCAAGCATGAATTGTGATAAAGCACGGTGAAGACGAGCAAATTGACCTTTCATTACGATAAAGCGAGAGCCTGAGATTTTAACTGCGCTTGCAAAATCAAGACCATCAGCCATTTCACCCAGCTCAACGTGATCTTTCACTTCAAAGTCATACGCTAGAGGATTACCCCAACGCAATACTTCAACGTTTTCTTCTTCATCTTTACCGTAAGGTACAGAATCATCTGGAAGGTTTGGTACAGACAAAGCGATAGTTTCGATTTGTTGTTGAAGATCAGTAAGAGCTGCTTTTGCTTCATCTAGATCAGAACCAAGTGTTGCAACGTCAGCCATAATGCGATCGGCTTCCTCGTGATCGCCCTTCGCTTTTGCTTGACCAATGGACTTCGAACGGGAATTACGCTGCGCTTGAAGCTCTTCAGTTTTTACCTGAAGGGACTTACGTTGTTCTTCAAGATTGCGAAGTGTCTCTACGTCTAGCTTAAAGCCACGACGTGCCAGTTTCTCTGCTGTTTCATCCAGCTCTGTACGAAGTAATTTTGAATCAAGCATTTGTAATCCTATGCCTTATGGTCATTGTGCGTTCAAAGTAAACGAACTCACTTAATAATAAAATTTTGTGCAGTTTTTAATTCTAAACTGCGATTTGAATAAGATACCGAAAATGCCCTTTTATTGGTAGCGTTTTAAGGTACTGTTTTGATCTAATTTGGCTAAATACTCTAGCTTTTCGCTAATTTTGGTTTCTAGACCACGTTTTGTTGGAAAGTAGTACTTACGATCCTGCATTTCAGGCGGAAAATAATTCTCTCCTGATGCATACGCGTTAGGTTCGTCATGCGCGTAACGATAGTCAGCGCCATAGCCCATATCTTTCATTAATGACGTTGGTGCATTGCGCAGGTGATTCGGCACATCGTAATCTGGCGAGTTAATCGCATCCATTTGTGCTTGTTTCCATGCCGTATACACTGCATTACTTTTCGGGGCACAGGCTAAATAGACGACCGCTTGAGCTATTGCCCTTTCGCCTTCGGCAGGACCAATTCGAGTAAAACAATCCCATGCATTCAAAGCGACTTCCATTGCTCGCGGGTCAGCATTACCAATATCTTCGGAGGCTATCGCTAGTAAACGACGAACGACATACAGTGGATCGCCACCAGCCGCGATTATACGAGCAGTCCAATACAGTGCTGCATCTGGATTTGAACCACGAATTGATTTATGAACGGCAGAGATTAAGTCATACCACATGTCCCCTTTATTATCGAAACGCGCTAGCTTTTCACCCGCAACTTCCGCTAATAAAGGTAAACCCACCACTTTTTTACCTTCGTGATTTTCTTCTGCCATATCATGCAAAAGCTCAAGGTAATTGAGTGACATACGAGCATCACCTGACACTAAGCCTGCCAGTTGTGACTTCACATCATCAGGAAGTACAAAATTATCATCATTTAAGCCACGATCTTTATCTAAAAGCGCTTGGTCTATTATCTGAACGATATCTTGTTTTTCTAATGATTTTAATTTGTATACTCGCGCTCGCGATAGCAATGCGTTATTGAGCTCAAAAGAAGGATTTTCCGTCGTTGCGCCAATAAAAGTAATCGTGCCATCTTCAATATGCGGTAAAAAAGCATCTTGTTGGCTTTTATTAAAGCGATGGACCTCATCCACAAACAGGATAGTTCTGAGGCCTGTGGTTTGATTCTCTTTCGCTTTTTCGATTGCAGCACGGATGTCTTTTACGCCAGAAGTGACCGCCGATACTCGTTCCACTTCTGCGTTGGTGTAATTAGCAGCCACTTCCGCTAATGTTGTTTTACCGGTACCTGGAGGCCCCCATAAAATCATTGAGTGGATTTGACCAGCTTCTAGCGCACGACGTAGCGGTTTACCAACACCTAATAGATGTTGCTGACCAATGTATTGCTCAATATTTTGAGGGCGCATTCTAGCAGCAAGGGGACGAAAATCGTCCCCTGCTGAAAAATCTAAACTGAAGTTACTCACGTTTATCCTTTATCTATCATTAGCGTTGATCATCAATATCAACACCCGCTGGCACAGTAAAACTAAAATTACTTTGTGCTGGTTTTTTCGCTTCAAATTTCGTAAAGCTAAAGTCACTACGTTGTCCATCTTGCTCTACAACAGAGAAGCCAGTGACACTGCCTGATGACTGTATATTCACAATAAAGTCGCTTTTTACTGCTGAATCAGACTTTGGAGACACCGTAAACGCATCACCGTTTTGTGTCACAGAATAATCATCCCAATCAGAAGACTTATTACGTGTTAATAATACAAATGGGGTCTGTGTCGTCGCTTTTTCAAGTCCCATCAAGGTAACTTGTTCAACAAATGGATTGTAATACCATAGTGTTTCGCCATCAGTGACTAACAAATTCTCATCGGGAGTCTGTGTATGCCAACGAAACAAATTAGGACGTAGAATTTTCACATCCCCTTCGCCTTGCATTAATACATCCCCTTCAGGGCTCACTACTTTTTGAGTAAATACCGCTTCAAAGCCAGCATTTTGATTCAAACGCTCAGTCAATTCACTTTGAGGAGACGCCAACGCTGCTGCGCTAAATACGCCAGAACTTAACAAACACATAGAAACTAAAAACTTTTTCATCAATAATTTTCACTTATCTAAATAGAAATAATGCCAATTCGATTAATCGCCACTGCCTACTGGAGGTGGGGCTATCACTTCACGGTTACCATTATGGCCCGGAGTACTTACGATTCCATGCGCTTCTAATTGCTCAACAATACGAGCGGCACGGTTATAACCAATTCTAAATTGACGTTGAACCCCAGATACTGAGCCTCTTCGAGACGTCGTTACAAACTCAACCACTTGGTCAAACAATTGATCAAGCTCTTCTTCGCTGTCCGATTTTTCTCCCGGCAGTAATGATTCAGCACCTTGTTCACTTTTCGTAATTGCTTCAATGTAATTTGGACGACCTCGTGCTTTCCAGTCATTTACAACCGCATGTACATCATCATCAGATGCAAACGCACCATGAACACGAACCGTATGATTAGAACCCGGAGCTAAGTAAAGCATGTCACCCATACCAAGTAGTGACTCTGCACCACCTTGATCAAGAATGGTTCTAGAATCGACTTTCGTTGATACCGTAAATGCAACACGTGTTGGGATGTTTGCTTTTATCAAGCCAGTAATAACATCAACAGAAGGACGCTGTGTTGCAAGAATTAAGTGAATACCTGCCGCACGGGCTTTTTGAGCCAAACGAGCAATCAACTCTTCTACTTTTTTACCCACCACCATCATTAGATCGGCAAATTCATCAACGATAACAATAATAGAGGGTAATTTTTCTAGCAACGGCGGCATCTCATCCATACTGTCACCCGGTTTCCATAACGGATCATGGATTGGGTGACCTGCTGCTGCTGCCATTTTTAACTTATCATTAAAGCCTTGCAGGTTACGAACCCCTAACGCTGACATTAATTTATAACGACGTTCCATTTCACCAACACACCAACGCAATGCATTACCCGCATCTTTCATGTCAGTTACAACTTCAGTTAATAGATGTGGGATTCCTTCATAGATAGAAAGTTCCAACATTTTTGGATCGATCATGATAAAACGTACATCTTCTGGGGTCGCTTTATACAACACACTCAAAATCATGACGTTTACACCAACCGATTTACCAGAACCCGTCGTACCAGCAACTAATACATGAGGCATTTTAGCTAAATCAGCAATAACCGCTTCACCAGCAATATCAAGCCCCATCACTACCGTGGTTGGCGATTTAGCATTTTGAAATATTTCACTGCCAACAACGTCAGAGAAGAAAACAGTTTGACGATTAAAGTTAGGAAGCTCTAAACCTACATAAGGTTTACCCGGAATAACTTCAACAACACGTACCGCCATTGCCGATAAAGAACGCGCTAAATCGGTTGCAAGGCCTGAGATACGGCTAACTTTAACACCCGGCGCTAAATCCAATTCAAAACGAGTGATTACAGGACCAGGGAAAATATCTACCACGCGAGCTTTGATCTTATAATCAGCTAATTTTGCTTCAACTAAGCGAGCAGTATGCTCTAGTGATTCACGAGATTCCATTTCAGCGCGAGTGTTTGGAGAATACAATAGCTCCAGAGTCGGCATTGGTGACGTTGGTTTTGGTAAATTAGGTTCAGAGTTAACTAAAAATGGATTTTGCAATGCCGCTTGTGTCGCTTTCTCTTTTGCGACTAACGCTTGGAATGCCGCTATATCTGCATCTGAATGCGTTGGTTCATCTTCTGCAAAAACCTCTTCAATCACAACCTCACGGTTGAAAGGTATCTCTTTTATATCTTGAGCTGTTTCATCATCCTCAAAAGAAACGTCAACCGCACTCATGTGTAACTCTTCGGCATCTGCAAGTTCAACGGTTTCTTCAATGGCATTAAACGTTGGTAATATAGGCTCTTCTGTCGATTGAATTGCCATTTCTTGTTCTGAGCTCTCTGTTAATGACTCAAGCTCTGGAGATAAATACGCTTTTTCCTCATCACCAATTGAAGGCAAGGTATCTTCAGATAAAATATCAGAACCTAGGTCTTCATACTGGTCATTTTGTTGTTCATTATATTGCGCACTTAGTGATTCAAGATTCTGAGCCTCTAATGTGGTCTCTGAAGGCGCTTCAAATTCAGGTAAATCAATAATACCAATATCTTCAGCACCTACTGCGACTGTGGCAATAGTGGAGGTATGAACAAAAGCTTGTTCTGCATCAATTTGGTTCAATAACGGGTCTTGGTCCAATGCTTCTGTATCTAACTCTGAAATTGTTGCATTGCTACGCATCGCCAAATCAAGGCCATCTTCTAATTCTTCAGGTTCATCTATTTCTTTAAGTAATTCAGAAACCGTTGGTTTGTTAATCACCTCAGATTGGTCTCGTATTTCTACTAGCGGATCTTCTTGTATAGGTGCAAATTTATTTAATTGAGGTTCTGTCACTTGCGGTTCAACAGTATCTAGACTAGACATTGAAAACAAAGGATCATTATCATAATGCTCATTCACTTCAAACGTATTAATGTGACTTTCTTTCGCTGCATTTGGCGAATTAGCAAACATTGACAGTTCACGAGAAGAAATTTTTGGCGTTGCAAACGGGTCGACATCTATATCTACCGCGATATCTTGATGCTCACTTACAACCGTTTCAAAAGAAGTCGCCGGATCACTAGAGACACTTTTATGTTCTACTTGGTATGTTTCATCTTCTGTTTTTCTGAGTTTATTAACTAATTTTCTGACTGTTTCTAAAGTAAAGTCACCCAAATTATCAACAATTGTCAGCCAAGATACCCCAGTAAAAAGCGTAAATCCTGCGCCCCATAAAAACATAAAGATAAGTGTTGAGCCCAGTAAATTCAAAACAGGTGTTGTAATGCTAGTGAGTACATCACCAACAACCCCACCAGATGAGAAGTACCAAAGATCATCGAAATTAATATCAGCCAAGGCGCAGCTTGTTAGGAATAAGATTAACAAACCAAGAATACGTGTCCCAATCATCATCAAATCAAGTTCTTTATCTTGGTCTTCGTCTTTTTTACGAAAAGCAATCCATGTACAACCTAGAAGAACCACGGGTAATAAATAAGCCAATGAACCAAAAACAAAGAAAAGAGTATCGGCTATCCATGCACCAAAAGAACCTCCTGCGTTTTGGACGGTTCCAGCCCAAGAGGTTTGTGTCCATGATGGATCGGCAGGATCAAAGCTAAATATAGACATAGTAATGAAAATAGTGGCAAGTAAACCAACAATAAACAATGCCTCTTGCAAACGTTGATTACCATTCAGTCGTGCCTTCTCTGGCTCTGCAACCGATTCTACTTTTAATGTTGTTAGCTGCATCTTTCGTTCAGCCATTTTTTCTTTAATCTTTGTAAACAAAATACTATCCAATATTACAGTGCTTAGATTTAGTCATCCCTCTTAATATGAATGCATTTGAAGAGAAAAGAAGTAAGGATCACTAAATTTATGAAAATTAAAAACAAGTCGAGCGGCATAACGCCGCTCGTCAATGCTCAAATGCGTATTATAGATAGAATATACCTAATAGCCTTTAAGCTCTTCAAGGTTTTGTAAATTAAAGAATGAAAATTCTCTAATTTAAACCTTTATCCAATTAGCGAGTTTTAATCACTAAATGATTGGTCTGTTTTACTTCTTCCATTACGACATATGTACGAGTGTCATTAACTCCAGGAAGACGTAGTAGTGTATCACCAAGTAATCGGCGATAAGCACTCATATCTGATACCCGTGTCTTTAAAAGATAATCAAAATCACCTGAAACAAGGTGACACTCTTGAATATCGTCTAATAGTTGTACCGCTGTATTAAATTGCTCAAATACATCTGGCGCACCACGATTAAGAGTGATCTCAACAAAAACGAGGAGTGATGCATCAAGATATTGCGGATTCAACAAGGCAGTATAGCCATTGATGTACCCTTGACGTTCTAAACGACGAACACGTTCTAAACATGGAGTTGGCGATAAGCCTACTCTTTTAGATAATTCAACATTCGAAATTCGTCCGTCTTTTTGGAGCTCATTCAAAATATTGCGATCGATACGATCCAGTTCCTTGGATGGTTTCTTATTATCTACCATTTTTTATTCCACCTTATTACTTCCTTGCAAAAAAATATACTACAACTTTTTAATATTTAGCATCAAATTTTGCCAATTACAATCTATACTAGATAAAAATTCGAAACAAAAACCCTACAAGCAGTCAAAATAACTATAACATAGAAGGAAATCAGGATGATCATTGGAGTACCTAAAGAAATAAAGAATCACGAATACCGCGTTGGTATGATCCCAGCAAGCGTTCGAGAATTAATATCTCATGGCCATAACGTTTTTGTCGAAACAAAAGCGGGTTCAGGCATTGGTTTTACCGACGATGATTATATCGCGGTAGGCGCATCCATTCTTCCTACAGCTAAAGACGTTTTTGCTCAAGCTGATATGATTGTTAAAGTTAAAGAGCCGCAAGCAGTTGAGCGTGCAATGCTCCGTGAAGGGCAAATTTTATTCACGTATTTACATCTTGCACCAGATTTTCCACAAACAGAAGACCTAATCAAGAGTAAAGCTGTCTGCATCGCATATGAGACTGTAACAGATTATATGGGTCGTCTGCCACTATTAGCACCAATGTCTGAAGTTGCAGGCCGTATGTCTATACAAGCAGGCGCTCAAACTCTTGAAAAATCAAACGGGGGTCGTGGCTTACTTCTTGGTGGTGTACCCGGTGTTGAACCGGCAAAAGTCGTTATTGTTGGTGGTGGTGTTGTTGGTGCTAATGCTGCTCGTATGGCTGTTGGCATGCGAGCCGACGTCACTATTTTAGACCGTAACCTCGATACTCTACGATCTCTTGATGAAGAATTTCAAGGCCGTGCAAAAGTCGTTTATTCAACGGTAGATGCGATAGAAAAACATGTATTAGAAGCAGACCTTGTTATTGGCGCCGTTCTTATTCCGGGTGCCGCTGCACCTAAACTCGTTACCGCTGACCACATTAAACGCATGAAACCAGGCGCTGCCGTTGTTGATGTTGCCATCGACCAAGGCGGTTGTTTTGAAACCTCTCATGCAACAACACACGCTGACCCTACTTACATCGTCGATGACGTGGTTCACTACTGTGTCGCTAATATGCCCGGTGCGGTTGCTCGTACATCTACTTTTGCTCTTAATAATGCAACACTACCGTACATTATTAAATTGGCCGATAAAGGCTATAAAGCTGCACTTCTTGAAGACAACGGTTTTCTTGGTGGCTTAAATGTGATTCACGGAAAAGTAACGTGCAAAGAAGTCGCAGAAAGCTTTGATTTAGAATATGTTGCTCCAGAAACTGCACTAAGCGCGTAAAATACATATCCTATAACAAAATCATTTGAGGGCACCCATTGCGGTGCCCTTTCTTTACGTTAATAAATTCCCTACAATCATCCCATACTAAGGATGACGAACGCTTCTTGTTCCCACCCTACTTCTGTTTTTTTGATTTTAGCTCGGAGATCCTATGAGCAACGTTAAGCATTCTAAATTATTGATCCTTGGTTCAGGTCCTGCTGGATATACTGCTGCCGTGTATGCTGCACGAGCAAATTTAAATCCAGTGATGATCACTGGTATGCAGCAAGGTGGACAATTAACAACGACAACTGACGTTGAAAACTGGCCTGGCGGCGCTGCAGATATGACAGGCCCTGGCTTAATGGAAGAAATGAAAGCACACGCTGAACGCTTCAATACTGAAATGATTTTTGACCATATCAATGAAACTGATTTCAGCCAGCGTCCTTTCCGCTTAAAAGGCGACTCTGCGGAATATACTTGTGATGCGTTAATCATTTCTACCGGCGCTTCTGCAAAATACTTAGGTTTAGAATCTGAAGAAGCATTTAAAGGCCGTGGCGTTTCTGCTTGTGCTACCTGTGATGGTTTCTTTTATCGTAATCAAAAAGTAGCGGTTGTTGGTGGTGGTAATACTGCTGTTGAAGAAGCATTGTATTTATCAAACATCGCGGCTGAAGTGCATTTGATTCACCGTCGTGACACCTTCCGTTCTGAAAAAATCCTAATTGACCGTTTAATGGATAAAGTTGAAAACGGCAATATCATCCTTCATACCGACCGTACGCTAGATGAAGTACTAGGTGATGAAATGGGTGTTACCGGTGTTCGATTAAAAGACACAAAATCTGATGCGACTGAAGATTTAGAAGTAATGGGCGCATTCATTGCTATTGGACACCAACCAAATACGGCAATCTTCAATGATCAACTTGATATGGAAAATGGTTATATCAAAGTAAAATCGGGACTGGAAGGTAATGCTACTCAAACAAGTATTGAGGGTATTTTTGCCGCAGGTGATGTAATGGACCACAATTATCGTCAAGCAATCACCTCTGCGGGCACGGGTTGTATGGCTGCATTAGATGCTGAACGCTTTTTAGATGCGTTAGAAGCAAAAGAAAGTTAAACTGTCTGTCGTTAACGTTAAACCCGAGGTCAGCCTTCGGGTTTCTTTTGCTCATCTTATTTTGTTGATGTGCCTATGATTTCTTATATTCTGATAATAAAAAGAGAAACTCTAGTGCGTGCAAAATAATACAAAACGTAAGCCTTCATATTATGGATAAAAAACAACAACGCGAGTTAGGACAATGGCTCAAGAGTCAAAGTAAGCTTGCAAAAAAATGGCTAACCCTTTCTATTGGGCTTGGTTTCCTTTCTAGTATTTTCCTTATTATACAAGCGGCATTGCTTGCTGATATCTTGCATCAATTAATTATTGAGCAAGTTGATAAATACGATCTTCTTTCGCATTTCATTGCCATTTTCGTTATTGTCGGGATCCGAGCTGCTTGCAGTTGGGGCCGTGAAATTGCAGGCTATCGATGCGGTGAGCATATCCGTATTCATATACGCCAATTAATATTAAATAAACTCCAAGAATTAGGCCCTGCTTACATTAAAGGCAAGCCAGCCGGTACTTGGGCAACCTTGTTATTAGAACAAGTTGAAGATATGCAGGATTTCTTTTCTCGCTATCTGCCCCAAATGTCACTATCCGTATTAATTCCATTTGTCATTCTTATCGTTGTGTTCCCTCAAAACTGGGCAGCAGGTTTAGTATTTTTACTTACCGCACCGTTAGTGCCATTGTTCATGGCACTAGTAGGAATGGGAGCCGCTGATGCTAACCGTCGTAATTTTAAAGCATTGCAACGTTTATCTGGCCACTTCTATGACCGTTTACAATCAATGACCACCATTCGTTTATTTAATAAAACGGCACAAGAAACAGAACATCTTCATGGCGCTTCAGAGATTTTCCGTAAGCGTACAATGGAAGTTTTGCGATTGGCTTTCCTATCCTCTGCAGTATTGGAATTCTTCACTTCGATCTCAATTGCTATTGTTGCTGTGTATTTTGGTTTTACTTTTATCGGTGAGCTTGATTTTGGTCATTACGGTACAACAGTAACGCTATTTACTGGTTTATTTATCCTTATTTTAGCGCCTGAGTTTTATCAACCATTACGTGATTTAGGTACTTTTTACCACGCAAAGGCTCAAGCCGTTGGTGCTGCTGAATCTATTGTTGAGTTCTTAGCTATTGATAGCAACACTCAAGACAATGATAAAGTTCAAAGTCAAAAAGTATCTCAATCCACCACGCTTGATATTGAAGTCACCGACCTCATCGTGACAAGCCATGATGGCAAAACATTACTTGGACCAGTTAGTTTTCATCTTCACGAAGGTTCCCAAACCGCACTGGTTGGGCCTAGTGGTGCAGGTAAAACCAGTTTAATTAATGCCATTCTTGGTTTTTTACCTTATCAAGGCAGCATTAAGATCAATGGCTCTGAACTCTCTGAGTTAGATAAAAAACTCTGGTATCAAGATATCAATTGGGTTGGACAAAACCCAACATTGGTTCATGGAACCATTGAAGAGAATATAACTCTTGGCAAACAAGGGATATCTCAAGAACAATTAAAGTTAGTTAGCCAACAAGCCTTTGCTAATGAGTTTATTGATGAACTGGGTTATCAACACCAAGTGTCTGATCGTTCTGGCGGACTGTCCGTAGGGCAAGCACAGCGATTGGCGTTAGCAAGAGCATTATTGCAGCAAGGTCGCTTGTGGATCTTAGATGAACCAACAGCCAGCCTAGATGCAAAAAGTGAACGTCTGGTAATGAAAAGCCTTAATGAAGCAACTCAAGGTCTAACGACATTAATGATCAGTCATCGCTTGGATCAACTCCATGCTATGGATACGATTCTTGTTATGGACAAAGGCCAAGTCGTTCAGTCTGGTTCGTTTGAAGAAATTAAAGACTCTGGTTTATTTTCAACCATGCTGACTGCAAAACAACCAAAGCAAGGTGATCTTGATGCGTGATTTATTACCGTATATTAAATTATATAAGAAACATTGGTTTGGCTTAACATTAGGCATGATATTAAGCTTCGCAACCTTGTTTGCTTCTATTGGATTACTGACCATTTCTGGTTGGTTTATTTCAGCCTCTGCCATTGCTGGATTAACAATAGCGCGAGAAACCTTTAACTACATGCTTCCCGCGGGTGCGGTACGAGGTTTTTCTATTGGCCGTACTGCTGGACGATGGGGAGAGCGTGTTGTAAGTCATAACGCAACATTTAAGCTATTAACTGAACTGCGTATTTTCTTCTTTAAAAAGTTAATACCGTTAATCCCTGGACGTTTTTCAAAACTGCGTGACGCCGATTTATTAAACCGTCTTGTCGCTGATGTTGATGCAATGGACCACGTATATTTACGTCTTATCAGCCCAATAATTGTTGGTACATTAGGCATTATCGGATTAACCGCTTTCCTTGCGTGGTTTGACGTCGCAGTTGGTTTAACGCTTGGTGCAATTTTATTTTCTCTATTATTAATTTGGCCTACGCTTTTCTATAAGCTTGGTAAAAAAAATGGTGCTGAATTAACTCAAAATAAAGCCACTTTACGCATAAAAACATTAGATTGGTTACAAGGTAATGCTGAACTACGTATCTTTGGTGCAGAAGAACAATACCAACAGCGTATTCTTGATGCTCAAGTAGCCCTACTTTCCAATCAACGCCACATGGCAACATTAACAGGTTTAGCTAATGGCTTACTATTGTTGGCTAACGGTTGGACATTACTATTAATGTTATGGATTTCTGCCGATGGCATTGCAGGAATGACCCCCGACCCAATGGTCGCTATGGTTGCTTTTGCCACAATGGCAAGTTTTGAGTTATTAATGCCTATTGCAGGTGCTTTCCAGTATCTCGGTCAAACATTAAGCTCAGCTCGTCGCTTAAATGAAATCATTACCGCAGAACCTGATACTCTCTTTGATGAAAACGGAGTGACTCAAGAGGTAAAAGGTAACCTAACAATTTCAGATGTTAGCTACCAATACATGGACGCAGAAACTGATGCCGTAAAGCATATTTCATTAGATTTAGTGGCTGGTCAAAAAATGGCGATCGTTGGGCAAACTGGCTCGGGTAAATCCACATTACTGCAACTTATTACTCGCCAATGGGACCCAAAATCAGGAACAATTTCTATTGATGGCGTTCAATTACCAAAATGGAAAGAATCAAGCTTACGTAGTTCAATGTCTGTTGTTAGCCAGCGAGTCGATATACTTAATGGGTCTTTGCGCGATAACTTGAAGCTTGCAAATGATTCAGCCTCCGATGACGTATTAACCCAAATACTTGAGAAAGTAGGCTTACATGATCTCCTCGCTGATGACGGATTAAGTGCATGGCTTGGCGATGGTGGACGCCAACTTTCTGGTGGTGAACGTCGCCGAATAGGTATTGCTAGAGCTCTACTACACGATGCCCCTATTGTTTTATTAGATGAACCCACTGAAGGGTTAGATCAAAAAACAGAACAACAGATCATGTCGGTATTGAATGAACATATTCAAAACAAAACCGTGGTATTTATTACTCATCGCTTAGTAAATTTAGAAGCAATGGATCAAATCTGTTTGATGGACCATGGTGAAATTGTAGAGCAAGGTACGCACGAAGAATTACTTGCGGTGAATGGTGCTTACCATCAATTATGGCAACGTTTTTAATCAATAATCAGCCTAAATAAAATCTTATTTAGATTGATATAAAAAAGCCGATACTGTTTATTCAGTATCGGCTTTTTAGTCTTCGTTTATCGACAAATATAAGGTTACGCGTATTGCGCTTCAAATGCTTTCATAAAATCAACTAGCGCTTGAACACCTTCTAGTGGCATTGCATTATAGATAGACGCTCGCATCCCACCCACAACTCGATGTCCTTTCAATGCTTTTAAACCCGCTTCATCTGCTAATGTAAGAAACTGAGCATCTAGCTCTGAATTCGCTAATTGGAATGGAACATTCATTAAAGAGCGGTTATTCGTATGAACCTCGTTACGATAAAAATCAGACTGATCGATATAATCGTATAGTGCAGACGCTTTCTTGCGATTACGCGCCTCCATCGCTTCAATACCACCATTTAGTTTTAACCACTTAAAAACTAAACCCGCTAAATACCAAGCATACGTAGGGGGAGTATTAAACATCGACTCTTGATTTGCTAACACACCATAGCTTAATACACTTGGAAGTGCTTCAGCAGCGAGATCGAGTAAATCATCACGTACAATAACAATCGTTAACCCTGCTGGACCAATGTTCTTTTGGGCACCAGCATAAATAACGCCATATTTAGATACGTCAATTTGACGAGACAAAATCGTCGAAGACATATCTGCAACAATAGGTTTATCTGTTACTGGTAAATCATTAATTTCAATACCATCAATGGTTTCATTTGGACAAAAATGTACATAAGCAGCATCGTCACTCAATGGCCATTCTGAAGCGGGTTTTACCGCTCGCTTGCCATCAAGCTCAGTAATTGCATCAATAACATTTGGTTGGCAATATTTTTTTGCTTCAGTCACTGAGCTTTGAGCCCAATAACCCGCATCAATATAATCAGCCTTAGTATTATTGCCCAATAAATTTAATGGTACTGCAGCAAATTGAGCACGAGCACCACCTTGGCAAAACAACACTTTATAATTATCTGGAATCGATAATAAATCACGTAAATCTTGTTCAGATTCCTCCGCAACTTTAATAAATTCTTTACTACGGTGGCTAATCTCCATTACGGATGTGCCTAAACCGTTCCAATTCACCAATTCCTTTTGAGCTTGGGCTAGAACGTCTGCTGGCAGCATTGCTGGACCAGCACAAAAGTTAAATACTTTTTCCATGTTTCTCAAAGGCTCCTGCTATTTATAAAAATCAATCATATCAACCTAGATAAATCACTGATTAAATATCTATCTAGGTTGCTATCAGTAAATATTGTGTAGAAATTAATACCACCTTTTCTCTTACAAATAAATCAGAAAGTGATCTAATTCACTAAATAAAAAAATAGCTCACCTTAGTGAGCTATTTTAACTTAATGTGTCCGGTATTAACCTAGGTAACTTAAAAAACCTAGTAACATAAATAGCGGCATTTTCTGTCCATTAAGTAATTCAATTTGTCCATCAGCAATCTTAGCCGACAAGCGGTAATTATCACCATCTTCTACGGCAAACTCATTGACTAATAGCTCATCCATTTGCATACGAAGTTCTGGTGTTTCATCAACTAATTTTTTCGCTATAACTAATTCACTGTTACCTTGTAAGGTTTGAATTAATTTATCTGCATTTTGTGACGCTCTTGCTGTTCCAGCAGGTAATGTCATCAGCACTTTACTATCAATTTTACTGCCTAACACATTTGCACTGAATTTATTAATATTCAATGAAAAACCTTTTGCTGCCAACAAATCAAACGACAGCATTAATTGCTCCATGTTTTCATTTGTTAACTCTTGCTCTTGAAGCAAAGGAACTAGTTTAATAAGTGCGTCATAATTTAAATCTTCAAAGCTAATATCAAAAACACCATCTTTTAACACACCAGAACTTGTTATTACTTCTGCAAGTTCAACCGTATTTTTAGATGAAAGCGTATTTTCTTCCGCTTTATCTTTTACTTCATTAATGTGGTTAGTACTTGTGTATTTGAACCCTTTAACTTCATTATTAAGTTGGCTCTCACTGTCTTTCAATACTAAATTACCAAAACCAACAATTGCCTCTCCAATAAAGATATCATCAGTATAATGTCCAACACTTTGGCCTGATACTTTATCAATAACCATTTCAGACTGGTTATCTAGACGTAATTCTGCTTTAGGTAACTGATAAGACAATCTAAACTGCCCATCTTTTTCTACTGTCGCCGAAACTTGGCTTGCCGCTAAAAATAGCTTTTCTACGCCTTGAGCTTTTAAGTCTTCTGTTACAAAATCAGTATCCTTACTGGTCAACAATAAATTCGTCGTGCCCGTTAATTGACTTTCTGTTGTTAAGGTTAACCCTTTAACAAATTCTGATATTTCTTCGGTACTACTAAATGTTGAAGTAGAAGAAATAGAAAATAAACCATGAGAAATATCGTGATCTACAATAAGTTCTGTTGGGTAACCCGCTTGTTTAAGCTCAGCACTCAAACCTTTATCAATAACATGAATGCGGCTCTCTGCGGTAGAACTTAAATAACCACGATCATAAGAAACCGATTCAACCTCAATAATAGAATTACTGTATGATGCAATTCCATCTTTAAAAATAGCTTCGCCTATCTTCCCTGTAGCAAATGGCCAACAAGCTACAACGGCAATTGCACCACCAATAGCAGCATATTTTCTTAATTCATTCATTTCATTATCCATTATTAACGATTTAAATCAGTTTACCTAAGACAGTAAGATCAATACAACTCTATTTATAAGATAAACGAACTTTAAACCAATACAATAACTTAACTTGGCTTATATTTTGCTTAATAAAAAAGATATAAATTGCACGCTAATTTTTTGACTAATAGTTGCTGCTCCAAATTTTGTAGACTCCCTTCTAGCAAAAATACACATTTCTGTTAGAATTTAAGCATATTTTGGTACAGCACTCAATTTGATAGGTTTCAAATATCATGATCCGTAAGACACTTTTAGCTTCAAGCCTAATGTTTATTTCAACAGCATCAATGGCTGCAGATAATGATTCAAATAATGCCATCATGAGCAACTTCAGCTATGACTATGTTGAAGCTCGCATTGGCTTCAGCCCTTCAACATTTGGTGCTGGATTTAGTACATCAATCCACCCTAATGCTCACGCTATTGTTTCTGTTGATTCAGAATTGGATGGTGACTACGATTTAGCGGCTGGTCTAGGCTTTCATGCTCCAGTAAATAACTGGGCTGACATTACTGGTGAAATGCTAGTTCGTGTTGTTGATGATAACAAACACTACAAAAATGACACTGGTATGGAACTTAACTTAGGCGTGCGTCAATGGTTAGGTCCTCAGCTAGAAGTTGGTGGTAAAGTGGGTTACTTATCTATTGAAGATAATGACGACACACTTTTCTCTGTTTACGGTCGATTCCACTCAACAGAGTTGTTCTCTATCGGTGCTGAAGGCCGTTTTAACGGTATCTATGGCGACCAACTACTATTAACTGCTCGCTTTAAATACTAATTAGATTTAGTAAAAAAAAACCTCGTTATACCTTAGACAACTCAAGGAATAACGAGGTTTTTTTATTTACTCTACACTTGTTGAAGTAAGGCTCTTTTCATTGGTTCTTGTAATAACGTCCAATGAACACCTGACTCCGCTCCTGCAAATTTCCACAGAAGTTTCACATCAACATCACCGCCATAGGTAGTATTTACTTTTTTAAATACATCAACAGCCCCGATCTCTAGAAAAGAATCGACATCCGGAACTCCCGCTTTCTTTACCATTCTCTCTAATGTTAATTGCATATTTGGCAAATCACGTAATCGACGATTCTCTTTTGATTTTTTAAATTCTCGTTCTACACGTGAATTTTCCATCACATCTTTAATGATATCGCTCAATAACGTTGGTTGCTTCTCAAATAACTCACTGATGTCGAAATAATTAACGGTCGCGATTGTCGTTTTTTTCACGTGCTTATAGCGTTCGCATCCTAATTTTTCAAACTGTTGATCGACGAATCTACCACCTCGAACGTATAATCGTCCCTCAGTAACTAATGAAAACATCGCATCTTCAGTAAATAAACCGACGCCACCAAACATAGAGCGTTTGTTAAATTTACCTAGTTTTTTTACAAAATTAAAAAAGCGTTCCTCTAAATGGTTCATCTTGATCTCCTTGATCTTAAACTTACGACCCCCGTCCCTGTCAGAAAATTGACATCAAGCAATTGAATATTAAACACACAATAAATAAGTTTCTAGCCTTTTTACATTAACTCCTGAATCTACAACCTTTTTCTTAAGTTCGATCACACCTTTAAGTATTGTTTTATGTAACGAACGAAGTTTTTCTTCAGGTTTCTATCACATTATAGTCTCACAAACTCACTCATTGATTTATTGACCACGCTCACAAGAATCATTTAGCACACCAATAATTTGACTCTTATTTATCTATCCGTAATAACTTTTTTGACGATTATGGTTAAAAAATCGTATTTTTTCCGAAAATGATCTCATTTTTTTGACTTTTTTCTTAGAAAATAGAAAAACGCTGTATGATTAATGCATTATTTAAAAGTATGAATTAACAATGAATCATTTATCGTTCTTTTGGCTATCCCACGATAAAGACAAAGTACTGGCTGCATTAAGAACTGAATTTAGCCAATTAACTTCGAAAAGCATCTCATCTGGCAAGATTCAATTGCCTCCTATCCCTGATGTGGTACTTAAAATTCAGAAGTTATGTACTCTTGAAGGCACTATAATCAAAGATATCTCAGATACTTTATTAGAAGACCCTAGCCTAACTGCTATTGTTATACGAATGGCAAACTCCGTTGTATTTAATCGTAGGAACATAACTTGCACTGATGTACTTACTGCGGTTTCCCGATTAGGGATTTTCCGTGTTCGAGATATAGTAACTGCTCAAGCAATTGAACAACTAAAGCATTCAAGTAACTTAAACAAGGAGTGCAATACACTTCTTCGTAAAAGTGCGGCAAAGTCACGTGAATTCGCAGCCGTTATGACAATGATCTGTGAAGAGTTAATTGTAGAATGTCAGGATAACTCACTCGATTACCTTGAACCAGAAAAGGCATTATTAACAGGGTTACTTGCAGACATAGGCCTTTTTTGCCTTATTAAAGAATATTATGATTATCTTGAAAAAGGTAATTACCTTGATCTCGAATTAGCCACCTATATCTTTAATCATGAATGTAATGCAACAAGCTACCATGTGTTAAATCAATGGCAATTTGATGTGGATTTCTTAGCCGTTGCAAAGAATGAACACACATATAGAAATACTGACAATCCAATTGATTATTTAAATATTGCACGTATCGCTAGTCACCTTTTAATGTTTAGAAATAAAGACGATGCGATTGATGAACATGACATAGAAATTACACTTGAAGGTGCTGGAGCTCTCTATACATTGACTAATTTGTCTAATAGCCAATTTAACAATCGTATTAAAGGCACACTCAGAAGTAGTGGTCTGTAATTTAATTACAGTAAAACGAATAACTTATATTGATGTCATTCCTAAGCCTTGATATTCTCTGGGTCTTCTTCATGGATGAGGTTTACATCATGCTTTCTGGAATGTTATTTGTTTTTTTACCGCTACTTTTTGGCTACTTAATTCCACTTCATTCTCAAAAGCCTCTTCAACATATCAATGCGGCAACGAGTCATTTGGTTACCATTATTCTTGCGCTAATGGGACTAAGCCTCGCAGCCCTAGATAATCTCGCTCAAAATTTAAATCAGATCGTAACTATCACTGCGGTTTTCTTTATTTCAATTAGTGTATGTAACTTATCGGTTCTTCCTATTATCGATAAACTTTTCCCTCTAAATTCAGAAGGAAACAAAAATACACTGCCTCTGTTTAAAATGATCTTAGAGTCGGCAAAATTATTACTTGCCGTGGCTGCTGGCCTCGCTTTTGGTTTACTTAGTGGGATAGACCTCACTTGGGTTGAAAGCGCTAGCGAAATTATTCTATTAGCTCTTCTTTTTCTTATTGGTATTCAATTACGAAACAGTGGATTGTCCCTGCGCCAAATCCTTCTAAATAAGCATGGAATAATAATTGCGGGTGTTATTTTATCGACATCATTAATTGGCGGGCTTATTGCTGCCCTATTTTTAGATATCCCTCTTAATCATGGTTTGGCAATGGCCTCTGGATTTGGTTGGTATTCCCTTGCAGGGATCTTAATGGGCGACGCTCTTGGTCCTGTTTATGGCGGCGCTGCTTTTTTAAACGAATTAATGCGTGAACTGGTTGCTCTTTTATTAATCCCAACCCTTATTCACCGTTACCCAGTGACCTCTATAGGCTATGCTGGCGCAACAGCGATGGATTTTACATTACCCGTAATTCAAAACTGTGGCGGTATTCGTTGTGTTCCGATCGCGATAGTTAGTGGTTTTATTTTAAGTTTGTTGGTTCCTTTTTTAATGCTCTTTTTTGTATCCTTATAATACGATAAAAGGGGAAACATCACATTGTGAGTTGTTTCAATTGCATTTAGTTATCTGATGCCTACAATCACATTCAATAATAATGATTCATTCCTAAGGATTTGTAATGAAACTAGCTGCCCTTCTTTTGCCTTTCACTTTGTTCACAGCGTCTGCTCACGCCGCAAATACAGAGTGCTTAAGCAATCAATATAGCCAATACGTTGATGCTTCTTTAACATGGTATAAAGAACTAATTTCTATTACAGTTAAAAAAGATCCAAATTTAAAAAGTGTTGGTAATTGGTTTTTAGAAGGGCGTAAACATCATTTTGAATTTAACCGTGCCGCTGTAGATTTCTACCTTAAAAACGACCCATCAAAAGTAAAAACGAACCAATCTATTGAATCGTGGTTACAGTTAGACCAAAAAGAAATAAAAACACTCGCTTCAAATAATGATGCCTTAGGAAAAGTAGCAAAAGTGACTTTTGATGATCGCCAATCTCAACCTCACAAACAAAATTATGAACTACGTTCAGCATTCGCAGATATTTTAAGTCATCCAAAAGAAATTGATGCTCCATTAAATGCATATAATCAAAAGATGAGTGGAATTAGCGAAATAAACTGCCTGTAAGCTGTCTGATATTTAACCAGCCCTGCGTGTTTTATAGCTATTTCCCCTCTCAAAAATAGATGTGGTACATTTTAGACGAGACATTTACGTGATTTTGTTCTAAATTGTGCCCTTATTCACAGGTAAAGAGAACGCCCACTTTGCTTTTCAATCATCAACAGAATAGAACAGATACCATGGTAACAGACAACAAAACAGCAGATGCCAACCTAGAAAGCATGTTGCGAATTTTTACTGTTCCGGAAGCTCCCGATTCGACTCTTGGTAAAATTGAACAAGAACTCTCTCAAAATCTGAATAAATTCTTAAGAGAACATATCGTCGCTGAAGAGAAGCCACTCACTGAAATTGAAAAAGATTTTACTGATTCTTCAATGCCAGAGCATCCGACTTATGTTTCAGAACATACTGAGCATTTATTAGATACGGTAGTCTCTCAATCTGTCCATACTTCGGCTCCCAGCTTTATTGGTCACATGACATCGGCATTGCCTTACTTTTTAATGCCGTTATCAAAGATAATGATCGCTTTAAACCAAAACTTGGTAAAAATTGAAACCTCTAAGGCTTTTACACCATTAGAGCGCCAAGTTTTAGGTATGTTACACCGCCTTATTTATGACAAAAAAGACCATTTTTATGCGCATTGGATGCACAGCGCCGATCATTCTCTTGGTGCTTTTTGTTCTGGTGGGACAATTGCAAACATCACCGCATTATGGGTAGCACGAAACCGCCTATTACAGCCACAAGGTGATTTTGAAGGCATTGCTAAGCAAGGTCTTTTTGCGGCACTAAATCATTATAAATATAATGGACTTGCCATCTTTGTTTCTGAGCGTGGCCATTATTCTGTTAAAAAAGCAGCTGATGTATTAGGCATCGGTCAAGACGGTGTTATTGCGGTAAAAACTGACAACAACAATCGTATTTGCTTGGCTGATTTGAACAAAAAAATTGCCGCAGTAAAAGTAAAAAACATTAAACCATTAGCTATTATAGGTGTTGCTGGTACAACAGAAACAGGCACGATAGATCCACTGCGCAAACTGGCTCAAGTCGCGCAGCGCGAAGGCTGTCACTTCCATGTTGATGCAGCTTGGGGTGGTGCGACATTAATGTCTAATACCTATCGACATTTGCTTGATGGTATTGATTTAGCTGATTCAGTCACTATTGATGCACATAAACAACTCTATGTTCCGATGGGTGCAGGGATGGTTATCTTCAAAGATCCTGAATTAATGTCATCGATTCAACATCATGCTGAATATATTCTACGTAAAGGGTCTAAAGATTTAGGTCGTCATACACTTGAAGGCTCTCGTAGTGGTATGGCAATGCTACTTTACTCTTGCTTTAATGTGATTAGCCGCCCAGGTTATGAACTACTAATAAATCAAAGTATTGAGAAAGCTAAATATTTTTCAGAGTTAATTAAGCAACAAGATGACTTTGAATTAATCTCTGAACCAGAGCTCTGCTTGCTGACCTATCGATACGTTCCAAGTAACGTAAAAGCCGCTTTATTGCTAGCCACACCAGAGCAACGAGATGAATTATATGAACATCTCGATAACCTCACTAAATACATTCAAAAAACACAACGTGAAACAGGTAAATCCTTCGTATCTCGTACTCGTTTAACGCCTGATGCCTATCAGTCTCAACCAACGATTGTTTTTAGAGTAGTGTTAGCCAACCCGCTTACTACCAAAGAAATCTTACACAATGTTCTTATTGAACAAAGAGAGATAGCGACAAGTAGTGAAATTTCGTTGCCTCAGCTTCTAAAACTCATCGACTCAATTCTAAAATAACGTACTTCTCTTCTAAAGCAGATTGTTTTATAAAATAAACAATCTGCTTTTCTGTAATTATTTTCCTTAAAATCTGAAACTTAATCACAGAATTTCAAGCAAAATGACAATATTCTTATATTTATAAATACAAACACTTTCAATTTAGAAAGTTTTTTTAGAGTTCTGTCATACTATTGTTATAAAAATACAATCAAAACAGCCATTTGTTAGAGGCAAGCAACACAAACGTATATACTTAGTTTATGTTAAATATTGATAGCGTTAACCAGAGTAACCGATTAATTATTCTGGTTAAGGTTATTGCAAATAGAATCTATGAAGAGCGCATATGAATACCATTGAGAAGATACAAAACAATTTAGACAACTTCAGTAAGTCAGAGCGCAAAGTCGCTGAAGTTATTATGGCTTCACCACAAACAGCCATTCACTCTAGTATTGCTACCTTAGCTAAAATGGCAGATGTGAGTGAACCTACCGTTAACCGCTTCTGTCGTCGATTAGATACCAAAGGTTTCCCTGATTTTAAACTTCATCTAGCACAAAGCTTGGCAAATGGTACACCTTATGTGAACCGTAATGTTGAAGAGAATGATGGCCCAGATGCTTATACGCATAAAATTTTCGAATCAACAATGGCTTGTTTGGATGTCGCTAAGAACAGCTTAGATCCTATGCAAATAAATCGGGCTGTTGACCTACTAACGCAAGCAAAAAAGATTTCATTTTTTGGCCTTGGAGCGTCCGCTTCTGTTGCTCATGATGCAATGAATAAATTCTTCCGCTTCAATATTCCAATCACATGTTTTGATGACATTGTTATGCAACGAATGAGCTGTATTAACAGTACAGAAAATGATGTTGTCGTATTAATTTCTCACACTGGAAGAACAAAAAGCTTAGTTGAAGTAGCAGAGCTTGCTCGATCAAACGGCGCGACAGTTATCGCTATTACAGCAAAAGACTCACCTCTTGAAAGAATGGCATCACTAGCAATTTGTTTAGATGTTCCAGAAGACACGGACGTTTACATGCCAATGGCAAGCCGTGTAGTACAAATGACCGTTATTGACGTCTTAGCGACTGGATTTACATTACGTCGCGGTGCTGGATTTAGAGATAATTTAAAACGAGTAAAAGACGCACTCAAAGATTCTCGTTATGAAAAAGATAATTCACTTTAATCTATTTTTAACTCTTTAATTTATATTAAGAACCGGTTTTATTTCCGGTTCTTTTTTTATAAATCCAAGTCATCCCATCTATTTTACTTCCTTAGATATAATTAACATAACCAATAGGTTTTAACTATTAATCAAAAAGGTAAAACCCTCTTTACTTTATTTTTTACAGTAGGCATAGTGTACCTATTGATTGCGAGTAATGCGCATCCCTTACTATTTGGAGTAAAGCTATGTTTGTTGTGATTTTTGGTCGTCCTGGTTGTCCATTCTGTGTTCGTGCAAAAGAGCATGCTGAAACACTAAAAGAAAAACGTGAAGATTTTAACTACCGTTATGTAGATATTCATGCAGAAGGGATCTCAAAAGCAGATTTAGAAAAAACCGTAGGTAAGCCTGTTGATACCGTTCCTCAAATTTTCATCGACCAAGACCATATTGGTGGCTGCACAGAATTTGAAGCATATGCAAAAGAAAACCTAGGCCTTTTTGATTAATCTATAGCCTATACCGATGTATTCTAAATCACCGCTCTTTAGCGGTGATTTTTTTTCATTTTATTTATAAATATGGTTATACATTCGCCATTTTTAAGTTAGACTTGCATCACATTTCCTTCTTCCATATTTCAGGCAAAATACAGTGAACATTGATGTTGCGACCTTGTTATCGCAAAACGATATATTACTTTTATTCGTTGTTCTCGCTCTTGGCTTATTTATCGCTAAAGTTAAAATCGGTAGCTTTCAATTAGGCAGTTCTATTGGTGTTCTTATCACCGCCCTCTTTATGGGTAGCCTCGGCTATACCTTTACTGCTGATTCTCTCAATATTGGCTTTATGCTTTTTATTTTTTGTGTCGGCATAGAAGCCGGTCCAAACTTCTTTGGCATATTCCTTCGTGATGGTAAGCACTACTTATTACTCGTATTGGTTGTGTTAATTTCTGCTATTTCCCTCAGTTTCTTAACTGGTTATTACTTCGAGTTAGATTATGGTCTTTCAACCGGAATGATGGCTGGCGCTCTTACTGCAACACCCGTATTAGTTGGTGCAAAAGATGCCTTAAACTCTGGCCTGGCGGTTTTACCTGAAGGTGTCGATTTCAGTAAAGTCATTGATAACCTCAGTGTCGGTTATGCCTTCTCTTATCTAATTGGTCTAACTAGCTTAATTTTATTGGCTCGATTACTACCGCAGCTACAAAAACAAAACCTACAAGACAGTGCAATGCAAATTGCTCAAGAACGTGGCATTGGCAGTGCAGGTCAGCGTAAAGTCTATCTACCTATTATTCGAGCTTATCGTGTTGGGCAAGAATTGATTGATTGGACTGATGGTAAAAACCTGCGTGAGCTAGGAATACACCGTCAAACAGGCTGTCACATTGAACGTATACGTCGTAATGGTATTCTTGCTAATCCTGATGGCGATTATATTCTTCAACAAAGTGATGAGATTGCGTTAGTGGGTTATCCTGATAGCCATGCGCGTTTGGACCCAAGCTTCAGAAACGGTAAAGAAGTATTTGATCGCAACCTATTAGATTTACGCATTGCAGAAGAAGAAATCGTTGTAAAAAATGACAATATTGCGGGCAAACGTCTTTCGGAATTAAACCTTTCTGAATATGGTTGTTTCTTAAACCGCGTAGTTCGAGCTCAAATTGAAATGCCAATTGAACATGACATTGTTTTAGCGAAAGGGGATATTCTTCAAGTCAGTGGTGAAAAGAGTAAAGTTCACCATATTGCCGACAAGATTGGTTTCATCTCTATCCATAGTCAAGTTTCAGATTTATTAGCTTTCTGTAGCTTCTTTATTCTTGGCATTATGTTCGGCATGATCACAATGAGCTTTGGACAAGTTACTTTTGGTTTAGGTAATGCGGTTGGCTTATTGATCTCAGGTATAACCTTAGGCTTTTTAAGAGCAAACCACCCTACTTTTGGTTATGTTCCTCAAGGAGCTCTAAACATGACTAAGAACCTGGGTTTATTAGTGTTCATGGTCGGTATCGGCCTTAGTGCTGGTGGAAACATCACTGAGTACTTCTCTGAAGATGGTTTAAAAGTATTAGTCGCAGCTTTGATCGTGAGTGTGGTTCCTGTAATACTTGCTTATCTTGTTGGTGCTTATATTTTAAAAATGAACCGTGCATTATTGATTGGAGCTATCATTGGTGCTCGTACCTGTGGTCCTGCAATGGATGTTGTGAATGAGCATGCTCGTAGTACCATCCCTGCACTTGGTTATGCTGGTACTTATGCGATTGCAAATATCCTGATGACCGTCGCTGGTACTATTATGATTTTATTAGCCTAATCAATTAAGATTTGTTATTGCCTTTCTTTGTTAAAGGCAAATAAAAACCCCAGAATGATCACTCACTCTGGGGTTTATTTTTATTCGCTATTATTGATTAGATATCAGCAACATCAAATTCAACCATTGGGTTCACGTCAGCGTCGTAATCAACACCATCAACGCCAAAACCAAACAATTTCAAGAACTCTTCTTTATACTCAACATAATCAGTTAAGTCTTTTAGATTCTCAGTCGTTACTTGTGGCCATAGCTCACGACAATGCTTTTGAATATCTTCACGTAATTCCCAATCATCTAAACGCAGACGGTTTTGCTCATCAACTTCAGGAACTGATCCATCTTCTTTATAGAGACGTTGACTGAACATACGCAGGATTTGCTCTTGGCAACCTTCGTGTACGCCTTCTTCACGCATTTTCTTAAATACCATTGCGATATAAAGAGGCATAACCGGAATTGCAGAGCTTGCTTGAGTCACTACTGATTTAAGAACAGCTACGTTTGCAGTGCCGCCTGTCGCTGATAGTTTTTCGTTTAGCGCTGTCGCTGCACGATCTAAATCCATCTTAGCTTTACCTAGTGCGCCATCCCAGTAGATAGGCCAAGTTAACTCAGTACCGATGTAGCTATAAGCAACCGTTTTACAACCGTCAGCTAAAACGCCAGCATCAGATAATGCACTCATCCAAAGTTCCCAATCTTCGCCACCCATTACAGTAATCGTGTCTTGGATCTCTTGTTCTGTTGCAGGCTCAACTGATGCTTCAATGATTGCATCTTTATTGGTATCAACTGCTGTTGCTGTATACGTTTCACCAATTGGTTTTAGTGTAGAACGGATCACTTCACCTGTTTCAGGCATTTTACGTACTGGAGAAGCCAGAGAGTAAACAACCATATCAATCTGACCTAGGTCTTCTTTGATTAAGTCGATAGTTTTTTGTTTTGCTTCATTAGAGAAGGCATCGCCATTCAAGCTTTTAGAGTAAAGGCCTTCTTCTTTTGCTAATTTGTCAAAAGCAGCTGAATTATACCAACCCGCAGTACCTGTTTTTTTCTCTGTCGGTGCTTTCTCGAAGAAAACACCAATAGTTGATGCACCCCCACCAAACGCAGCAGTAATGCGAGAAGAAAGACCATAACCACTTGAGGAGCCAACAACTAATACACGCTTAGGAGCATTAACAATTGGGCCTTGTGCTTTAGTTAGGGCAATTTGTTCTTTCACGTTGTTCTCACAGCCAACAGGGTGAGTGGTTGTACAAATGAATCCACGAATTCTAGGTTTGATGATCATGTTCAACTTTCCTTTTAATAATTACCTCTAGGATAAAAGGTTCTTATCCAATTCGCATCCCATTTATGACAATTTTTGTCAAAATAGTGAGTGGTTGGAGGTGTCAGAATATATTTCAATAAAAAAATAGCATTCTCTTCGCATTTTTTTGAACTATCTAAATAAAGTGAAGTCTGATGTTATGTTCATAATTCCACTGCTTTTTCTTGATTCATTCAAGTAACCCGTTATCTCGCTTTTAGCGCTTATAGATAACGGGTTTTTCTTTTTTAGCCATTATAAAAAAGAAAAAGAAAAAAGTTGAACTAACTTAACTATCGCAAGTCTGAATAAGTACCCGTTGATGATTAATGATTGAAATTTAGCAGGCCGCCAAGTTTTCTATCATCAACTGCATAGCTTTTTCATAATTCCTATATTCCTTTTGCCCAATCTATTTGTTTGGGCTTTTTTTTACCTGAAACAAACCTAAGTTAATAGAAATTAACATCACTGAGCAAATAAATATACCGACAAAAAAATACCCCGCCTAAGCGAGGTATCTAATCTAAATCAAACTAACATTACGCTTTCTTTGGTAGTGAAATACTTAACAAGATATAACCAACAACAGCGGCTAATGTTGACCCCATTAAGATACCAAGTCGAGCTAACTTATCAAACTCTGGATTCGCACCACCAAATGCCAGTGATGAAATAAAGATCGACATTGTAAAACCAATACCACAAAGAACTGAAACCGCAAAGATGTGCTTCATGTTCACGCCGGTAGGCAGCTTCGCTATTCCTGATTTTACTGCAATATAACTAAAACTAAAGATACCTAATGGTTTACCAAGGAACAAGCCTAACGCAACACCTAGTGGTAACGTTGTTGTTAAACTATCAAATGATACGCCTTCTAGTGAGATACCCGCATTCGCAAATGCAAACAGCGGTAATATACCAAATGCAACGTATGGGTGCAGAGCATGTTCCATGTGTTTCAACGGAGAACGTTCGCCTTTATTCCCTTTAAGTGGAATAGCAAAACCGAGTACAACACCGGCTAACGTAGCATGAACGCCAGACTGTAAAACACTAACCCATAGAATGAAGCCAACAAGTAAATACCAACGGATCTTAGATACATGTTTTGAGTTTAGTAGGAATAAAATCCCTGTCATTACAAAACCAATCACAAGCGCTAACACTGATAAATCACTGGTATAGAAGAAAGCAATAATAACAACAACACCTAAGTCATCGATGATTGCAAGTGCCAGTAAAAATACTTTTAAGCTTACAGGTACTCGGTTACCAAGTAATGCCATGATACCTAAAGCAAACGCAATATCAGTTGCCGCAGGAATAGCCCAACCAGATAAGGCTTCAGGGTCACCCATATTAAACGCAACATAAACCAGAGCTGGAGCAAGCATGCCACCAACAGCGGCGATAGCAGGGAAAATTGCCGTTTCTTTCGACTTTAACGCACCTTCAAGAAGTTCACGTTTTACTTCTAAGCCAATCAATAAAAAGAACACAGCCATCAAGCCATCATTGATCCAATGTGAAACAGACATACCACCAATATAGGTATGTAAAAAAGTATCGTACATTGGAGCAAAAGAAGAGTTCGCGATCATCATCGCTATAGCTGCAGCAATCACAAGAAGGATGCCGCCAGCTGATTCTAGTTTAAAAAAATTCTTAATAACATCACTCATAAGATGTCCTTCACTTATAATTATAGTTTACGGAAAAACGAAAAATAAAGTCTAACCGTTGTTTAAGACCAAGAATAATCGCTTGTTCAGAGTTAAAACATCGGAAATACCGAAGTGTTGACCGATATCCTCAGATTTATTCGTATCGATAATGCCATCCTTGTATCAATACCCTGTTAGTTGCATAAACCCTGTTACTCGATGAGAACCTGTTGTTGTTATCGGTCCTTGCCAATAAGGTATATATGTATCTAACCATTGATCATTTCTAACCACTTGCGTAGTTAGATTAATTTTGTATTTTGGTGCGTTTATTATCCATTGAAGCGGTAGTTTACGTCCGTTACTCAGTTCACTAACTGGCAAAGTTTGTAACGTAAAATCAGCATCACTTAATGCAACTGAATTACCATTTTTATACAATAAAGCTCCATACTGGTAAGAAAGTTGTTCTTTGTGTCTATATTGAGCCACAAGAAGCTTACGGTTTTTATCTAAATTAATAATAAACCAATCCCAACCTTGTTGATATTCATCTAGAAAACCACTAGCCCATTCATGTTCTAAAATTGCGTCACCAGAAACCGTATACATTTCATTATCTAAGGTCATCTTTCCATGAGCAGTAAGAAAGGGGAAAATATACTCATAAGAAGCAACTGGAAGCAAATCGTGTTTTTTAGAGTAACCATGATCACCTAAAGGAACTGGTTTGCTATTTGAATTCATCGATAACGTTAAAGAAAAGTCCTTTGCTGTAACTGATAATATCCCAGGGAAAGGAGCCTTACCTAAACTTCGCCACTGCCAGTCATCAATCCAAACCCGGTAAGGTCTCTGATTAATACCTGCCTGTCCAATTCCTCCACGAGCTAAACGCTCAGCTATCCATTTTTTATCCTTTGTTGTAATAATCACTTTAGCTATATATAAACGAGGATCTAACCACCCTTTTGTTTCTCGATCATCACTTGATATACGAAATATCGTCCACTGAATTCCAACACTTTCCCCTTTCTGATTAAAGGCATTTACCGTCATTACCCATTTTTCGTGTTGGAAATTAGCATGTTCATAAAAATCTTTGGGAAAGCTTAAAGGTGAATCCGGAAGGACAGGTGCAAAATATGAATAATCCGATTGAGAAAAAATGTTATTAATTTCATTATATTCTTTCGTATCTGCATCTTTCCAATTAATGTAATAAACAGCAGAAAACCCCAAAATTAACACAAATATAAAAAGCGATACTTTAATGCTACTTTTATTTAAATTATTTGATTGCATTACAACGATTCCCTAAGTGAGACAATCGCTTGTCGTTTTGTCACTCTCCACACCGTTGCAGAGCCAGCAGCCGTTAATGCCAGTAACGTCCAGAAGAACGTGGTGATATATTCTACAGGGAAATAATTGATTTCCATTGTCCAACCAAATGCGTATTTCATTACGATATCAATTAATAACTGAGAAAGAACAAGGCCTAATGGCAAAGCGATAAGCATCGTAAACACCCCAATCATCAATAATTGTAAGCCTCCCAATAAAATCAATTCTTTTCCAGAGAGTCCCAGGCAACGCAATAATGCAGTTTGCCGTTGTCGTGATACCTCACCAACTAAAGTAGCAAAAAACAAACCAAATACCGCAATAACTAAGGTTAAATTACCCAATGTTCCAGTCACTATAAACGTACGGTCAAAGACTTTCATTGCTTGAGTTTGGATATTATTATTATCGTTAATTTGCTCAATAGGCAGCCTGTACTTCTTCAAAATACGTCCGATAAGCTCTGTTCGCTTATCTTTATCCGTTAAAACAATTCCTATCCCTGTTTTACCTTGCCCGCCAAATACTTTTAGCCAAGCATGGTGAGAAAGTAATAGCTGATTGTAAGGATTACCATAATCATAATACACACCTGAGATCTGCCAATTGTCACCCATTGGCACCGGTAAATCTAAATAATCACCCGGTTTTAAATCCCATTTTAATGCCATCGATTCACTAATCAATACACTACGTTGGTGGTGAAGTGAATACCAAAAATCAGGGATAGCGACCTTCATTGTCAACGCGCTTTTTTCACCCAATGTAGAACCGGTACTTAAAATTTCTAATTTTCCATATTCGGTTGGATAATCGATGGTCCACTGTCTCCAAACCGATTCAACCTCTGGTTGTTTTTCTAACCAATAACTTATTCTACTTGCAGATGCTTTACTTGGCTGAATATAAACATCAGCAGCAAGACGTTGCTCAAGCCAATTGTTAGTCGTAGATCTAAAACTCCCAACCATTGTCTCAACGCCAATATTAGAAGAAAGAGCAAGCATGAAAGCCATTGCAGCAACACCACGATAGCTTAAGCTTGCTGCAGAATCAGAGAAGAACCATCGCGCTTTAGCTGAAGGTAAGCGATAAGATAGCCAATCAAAAAACGTCCATAAAATATAAGGGGTTAATAATCCTACGCTGATCATTAAAAACCCAATCAAAATAAATCCGTTTTCATGATTTTGGGGTAATAAATTAACCACATAAGCCGCCACACAAAAAACGCATGCAACGATTGCTTGAACTTGAAATTCCTTGCCAGCAAAACGAGCTAAAGACAAACGAGCAGTCAAACGAATGGGCTCAATACTGAGTAAGCGATAAAGTGGCCAGCCACACGCTAAAATACAACCTAAAACAGCCATCCATAAACTTTGGTAGCTCCAACTCCAGCTCCAAGTTATCAAAAGGTCCACATTAGCGTTGTATAGTGAAGATAGACTGTTTGAAACAGCAGGTATGAGCTGATTGGCTAAAAGTAAACCGAAGAAATTGCCGCTTAACCAGCCAATGATAGCCCATAAGCCCACTTCAATACTCATCGCAAAAACAAGTTCTTTTGTCGATACACCAATTTGTCTAAGGGTGCCGACCAATGGTTGTCGTTGGACAAACGAAAGTGACATAGCTTGATAGAAAATAAATAAACCAACCACAAAAGACAGCATTCCCATCGCCAATAAATTGGTATGGAATGCTCTTGTTAATGCAGTAAGCCCTGATTCTTTATGGGTATCTAATTGCAACCCTCTAGGTAACATTCTCTCAAGACGTTTTATTTTAGCCTCTGACATTGCACCGCAAAGTATGAGATCGAAACCCGGTTTATGCCCTAACATTTTTGTTAACGCTATATCAGAAAAAATGTTAGAACCAGATAAACGTTGGTCCTTATCAACAACTACAGGCCCTACATTTGATTGGTTTTCAAGTTCAATGTAATCGCCATCATCAAGGTTAAAATAAGAAGCCAGTGGCTGACTAACAATGATAGGAAAAGGTGGATGCATTAATGCCAACATATCCGTGGTACTTGCCAGGTTATTCGCTGATATCTGCATTAAAGCGACCGGATCTATCCCTATCAATGAGATGTCTATGTCGTTTTTCGTTGCTAGATGCAACGTTTGAATTGGCATACAAGAGGTATAACCTGCACGGCGCAAGTTAATATAAAACGCCTGAGGAACAGAGATATTTTCTTGAATCGCACGAATACGATGGGGAAAAGGATTTGAAAATAATTTTTCACCCTCGCTATAACTACTTTTAGCGTGATGATTAATAGCAAGAACACCAACAAGAAGTGCCACACCAAGGGTTAAACCAAGCCACACTAAAAATATTTGTAATGGGTGTCTACGGTAGTGTCCAAAGAGAGCTTTAGCTACCGGAAATAACATTTAATTGTCCTCCCTGAAGCCTCACTAACCCATCCATATGACCTGCCACTTTCTCACTGTGTGTCACTAATAATAGCGTACAATGAAGATCACGAGATAATCGAGTCAACAAACGCATTACTGCTTCAGCATTTTTTTCGTCTAAGCTGCCAGTCGGTTCATCGGCCAATAATAACTTTGGTTCCATATACAAGGCACGAGCAATCGCAGCACGTTGTTGCTGACCACCAGATATTTCTTCAGGATAACGGCCTAATAGAGGCATAAGATCTAACGCTGAAATAATTTGACGCCACAAAGCATCATCGTCTCTCAAGCTTTTGAGTTGACGACAAAACCGAATATTATCAGCAACAGTTAGCGTTGGAAGTAAATTAAACTGTTGAAAAACGAGTCCAATATTATTTCGACGATAAGACGTTCGAGAGCTTTGCTTTGGAGAGTGCATAGCAAAACCAGCAAGATCTATCTCTCCACTGTCCACACTATCTAAACCTGCAATAAGATTTAAAAGGGTACTTTTGCCTGAGCCACTTTCACCCATTAAAGCAATTTGAGCGCCTTGCTCAATTGTTAATTCTGCACCTTGAAGGATTGGATGAAATTCTCCACCATCCAAATATCCCTTATTCAGGTTTGTCAGTTTTAACATGTCCCCTCTCAAACGGTGTTTTGTGATATCGGTTACAGAACTTACACTATAACCCCTCTTTCATAAAGCTTTTTATACCTTAGGGGGGGACGGTTCACCGATACCACTCAAAAACCGAAGTTTTGTTACGCATCTACCAGATTTTTAATCCATTTTTTTGATTTCATTCGAGAAATTGAAGCAAACCATTTCACTATTTCTTCCACAACAAATAGAGCATAAACATACTCAGGAGGAAATCCTAAGACTAATGCACCAATTGCTACTATTGGGATCCCTATAAACCATTGAGATACTATGTCTTGATATAAGCAATATTTAACATCTCCACCTGCACGTAATACCCCAACAATAGCCGTAAGTGGCACACTGCGGATCACAATAATAATCGCCAAAATTGCCATGAATTTCTCAGCAATCGCACGAGTTTCTTCCGTTAACGCCGGGAACATATCTAGGATCTGGTGTTGGAAAACCATAACAAATAACGCAATAACCATACTGGTCGCGACGCTTAACGCAAGTACTCCCCAACTTTGGTAATAAACAGCTTCATATTTTTTTGCACCCAATTGATTACCGATCAATACCGATGCCGCGCCTGCAGCACCAATAAGGAAACTCAGCGCAATAGATTCTATAGGTGAAATAACAGATAACGCCGCTAAACCTTGTACACCTGATTGACCCATAATTGCATGGTAAGTAAAAATACCCGCAGCCCAGGCTAAAAAGTTAAATGTTGTTGGCAAAGAAAGGGAAAGGAACTTAGAAATTTTAGGCCAATTCAACACTGCTTTTATTTCTTCTAAACCAAAGCTTAATAAATGCGAGCGACTATAGAGATAGCTATAAAGGAAAATAATCTCAATAACGCCACTGATCAATGTCGCTAATGCTGCCCCTTTAATTCCCATAGCAGGAGCGCCTAAATTACCAAATATTAATACCCAGTTAAAAAAGACATTAGAGACAATACCAATACCACTAAAAAATGTACTTACTCCTGGCTGATGGATAGATCGCAAGCCAACAGCCATACTACTGCCACAAGACACAACATACATGGTTAACGCAGTGATAAATAAATACTCTGCACCCAAATCGATAACTTCTTGTGAATTGGTCGCCAATGACATTATTTGATGAGGGATAAGCAAAAACAGCACAACAGGAACCGTTGCCATGGCCATACTAACCATCCAAGTTAATGCTGTACTTTGACGTACACCTTCTTTATTTTGTGCACCCCAATATTGAGCGGTTAATAAAGCACCACCGGTAGTCACGCCCACTAACATAATAGTCGTAACAAACGTCGCTCGGCTGGCAACGCCAACAGCCGCAATCTCGGCTTCGCCTAATTGGCCAAGCATGAGTACATCAACAAGTCCTCGACTTGAGAACATGATATTTTGCAGTGCAATCGGGATTGCGATCATAATTAATCGCTTAAGAAAGTCACCTCGAGTGTGACCAATGACATTAGAAAGAAAAACAGACATGAAGAACCTCAAATAAACAACAAATTAACTATTTGCACTACACAAGATCCATTAGGTATATGCCTACAAATTGTACTAGAATCAAACCGTAATTAATATTTATATTCACAAGGTAAAGGAGCAATCTTGAATAAAAAAAGCACAATCCTAATCGTTGGTGCCTCAGGGTATGTTGGCTCACAATTAATCCCACAATTATTACAACAAGGGCACCAAGTCATTGCCTGTGCTCGTAATATTGACTATCTACTTGATAGGGTTGTTGACCATCCAAATTTGCAATGTTATTACCTTGATTTAGAAGACGCAGGTTCTATTCTTCCTATGATGGAAAGTTGTGACATTGCCTATTTTTTGGTTCACGGAATGTCACATGGTCATGATTTCATTGATTATGAAGTCTCTCTTGCTGAAAATTTCAAAACCGCTGCTGAGCAATCTTCTCTTAGAAAAATCATTTATTTAAGTGCATTACAACCTGAAGGCTATCAATCTCAACACTTACTGGCTCGCAAGAAAACAGGAGAGTTATTACGCTCAACAGGTATACCCACGATTGAAATAAACTCAGGGATCATTATTGGTACGGGATCTGCCGCCTTTGAAATAATGACCGATTTTGTCAATCATTTTCCTGTATTGATCTGCCCTGTTTGGATTAACTCGCAAGCCAATCCAATTGCGATAGAAAACCTCAATTATTACTTAATCCAATGTATTGATTATCCTCTGACCGAATCCATCACATTTGAAGCGGGTGGACCTGAAACGGTTAGTTACCAATCCCTATTTCAGCTTATTGCTACACGAAATCACCGTTCGATTAAGATTATTCCTACACGCTTTATCAGCCCTTCTTTCGCAGGCTTATGGCTTGGTATTGTTACTTCTGTTCCTTCCGATTTAGGCCGAGCCTTATTAGCCGGAATTGATCATGACCTTATTGCTGATAATACAGACATACAACGTGAATTCCCCCAACCGTTACTCTCGTTATCTGACGCCATAAACAGAGCACAAGAAACCAATGATGAAACCATCAAAAGTGAGATATGGGGATTTGACCCAAGTGCTTTAAAGCGCTGGAAATCCGACTATGGATTTTACCCAAAACAAGCTGGCGCAAGTTTTACCACAACCGCTTCAGCTCAACAGCTTTGGACTGTAATTGAGCGCCTAGGCAGTAAAGAAGGTTATTTCTTTGCTAATGCATTATGGCGAACCAGAGAATGGTTAGACCCTTTACTCGGCGGTTCATTTCCAATCAGAAGAAGACCAGAGTCAGGTAAAGTTCAATTAGGCGACCATATTGATTCATGGAAAGTGATCCGCTGTGAAGAAAATAAATTCTTATCTCTACTTTTTGGGATGACCGCTCCAGGGTTAGGGCGACTAGAATTTTCGATCAAAGAACTGGAGGGTAACCATCGTCAACTAGATGTTCGAGCATGGTGGCATCCAAAAGGATTCTGGGGATTAATGTATTGGTTTGCTATGTTTCCTGCTCACCTATTTATTTTTAAAGGTATGGTTAAAGCCATTTGTAAAAAAGCTGAAGCTGAAGAATAAAAAGCAATTAAGAAACGCTCACTATCAGACATAAAAAAAGCGCAGAAGATCTGCGCTTTTCGCTTTTATAAATCAACAGAAAAATAAATTCTATTTTTTCACATTAAATGAAAATGGAGTTTCACCTAACTGTAAACCATGATTATTCGGGAAAATCAGGTACTCACCGTGATATTTCACTTTTGATTTATAATCAGAACGTTTATGGACCATTAAACCATGCTCAAAAGCCGATTCAACGAACTCATGGTGATTACCACGCACATAACACGTTAATGGTTTAACTAGAGATTGGTTCTCTTCATCATCACCTTCAAAACAAGAAGCCAATTGCGTAGCACAAATAATTAAAGAGTGATCACCGTCTGAAAATAAAGACGCCTTTTCTAACACTTCATAATCTGTCGTTACACACCAATCTTGTTCTTCCAGTGACTCACACCACGCCATCAATCCTGATGTTGTAATCGGCGTTACTGTCTCAACTGGAGCTAATGCTGCATACAAACGAGAATAATGTTCAAAACGAACTGGTAATTGAGTGCCAGTTCCTTTAGTGCGGCCTTCTTTCTGCCACGTCATCAAATCTTTTGCGACACAACGTGAAAAACGTTGAGACTTAATCGCAGTTGTCACCCAGCGAATTAAAAAGTGATTTGCGCTCACCGGATTCTTAGGTAAACGTCCGCTATCCTTACTTTCTTGTAAGTCTGTTAACGCTTCATTCACTACTTTTTGAATTTCTTGATAATAATTCACTGTGTTTGTTTCTTTACTCATTTACGCTTTACGTCCAAAAACAAAATAAAAACCAAAAGATAAGATTGAGCATGCTGCCATGGAACTCACCATAGGCCAAGCAGAATCAGCAGGAAACATTGCGATACACGCACCGACAAGTGAACCAGTACCAAATCTGAGTGTACCTGCTAATGATGATGCCGTTCCTGCCATTTTAGGGTAATGGCTTAATAATAGCCCCATGGTATTACTGCCAATTGTAGAAATACAACCAACAAATAAAACAACAGGAACAACCGTACCCCATAAGCCCCAATTCAATAACTGCCCTACCATCATTAAGACACCAGCGAATAACTGAATTGAAAGCCCAAATTTAATCATATTATGTGACCCCATTCTCTTAACCATACGACCATTAATCGTGGTCATTACAATTAAGAAAACGACGTTCAAACCAAACAGGTAGCCAAAGTTAGAAACACTGACACCATAAATATCAATATAGACAAAAGAGCCTGCGGTTAAAAATGAAAACATCCCAGCAAAAGAAAAAGCACCAGAAAAAATCAAACCAAGAGATACCGGATTCTTAAACAATGAACGGTAGTTTCTTAATGAGGTTACCAGATTAAACGGGGAACGATTTTCTTCTGTTAGCGTTTCAGGAATGCGCCATAAAATCGCAAAAATAATAAGAACCGCAAAAATAGCCAATAACCAAAAAATTGAACGCCAACCAAACCAGACCGCCATGTGTCCGCCAATCATAGGCGCAACCAATGGAGCTACCGTCATCACAAGCGTAATAAACGCCATCATGCGAGCAAAGTCTTCTTTATTAAACATATCTCGAACAATGGCTTGAACCACCACCGCAGATGCCGCACCAGCAACACCTTGTAATACACGAATATACATTAAAGATTCAATGCCATCGACTTGCGCGCCGATCACTGCACAAATCGCAAATAAGACCGTACCTATTATTAATATTGGACGTCGGCCATAACTATCAGCGAGTGGTCCATGAATTAATTGGGCGATTGCAAACCCTGCAGTGTAAGCCGTTAATGTCATTTGCACCGAACCCGCAGACACACCAAGATCGGCCGCTATACTAGGCATCGCAGGAACATACATATCAATAGCAAGAGGCGTAAGCGCAGAAATAGCACCTAAAATGATGATCAATAATATACTTAATGTAGGCGGTTGAGGCTGATCGGTAGCAGTAGATGGCATAGGGCAAGTGACCAAGCAATAATTAGAAACAAGATAGGATTGATAATATTATCATGCTCTATTACAACATGCTTTTTATATTCGAATTCTTTGCAAGAATTTACACAAAAAAACGGTGTGACATCACTGCCACACCGCTTTTTATTATCACTAATAATTAGTATGAATTATTTACTAAATACCAATTCAACTTCTTCAGCCGTTAAATAACGGTATTCACCTGGCTCAAGTGAGTAATCTAAACCTAGACCACCAATTTGAGAACGGTGTAAACCTTCAACTTTATTACCAAGCGCTGCGAACATACGTTTAACTTGGTGGTACTTGCCTTCTTGAATCGTTAATAGAAGCTCGTTTTCGTCTTCATTAACGATTTCCATCACTGCTGGCATCGTTAACCCAGTTTCACTTTTAAGTTGAATGCCTTCTGCTAATTGCTCAGCATAATCTGCACCAATCGATTCATCTAACCATACACGATAAGTTTTTGGACACTTACGTTTTGGTGAGGTGATCTTATGTGACCACTGGCCGTCATCAGTAATTAGGACTAATCCTGTAGTATCAACATCAAGGCGACCCGCAAAATGCAGTTTTTCTACATTCACTTCATCTAATAATGTTAATGCCGATGGGTGCGTACTGTCTTCATGAGAACATACATAACCATCTGGCTTAAATAGCATAATATAACGAGGACCATGAAATTTAAGCTCGCGGCCATCCAACTCAACGGTTGAATCATCCGTTACTTTTACTGAAGTAACTTTTGTCTTTACGCCATTAACTGTGATGTTACCACTTTTAACAATTCGAGTAGCTTCGCTACGGGTAGCACCTAATGTTTCGCACAAAAATTTATCTAAACGCATGAGAACCTCATTTCAATATTCAGCCGCATTATACCCAAACCACCTAAAGAAGCGAGCGCACATAAAAAATTAATGTGCCCCACCTGCCATTGAGCCCGGATTAGAATTAGATTTAACAAAAAACATCATAAATGCAGCAAAAGCTAAGAAACACGTCATCATTAAAAACACATCGTTATACGCCATAATTGCCGCATCTCGCTGCATGGTCATCGTTAATGAAGCTTTAGCTTGCAACATCGCCGTAGCAGGATCACTTCCTTTTGAAACAAACATCGCCGCACTTTGCTGTAATTGATACCAGCCGTCAGTACTTACCGTCGTTAATGTTTCTTTAATATGGCCTAAATGCTCACGAGTTTTGTTATCAAGCATTGTCGCTATGATAGCAATACTAAATGCCCCACCTAAATTACGCAGCACATTAGTAATGGTTGAGGCATCAGATACTTGATGTTGTTTAATCTCTTCCATCGCAACTAATGATAATGGCACCATAATAAATGGGCTACCAATAGCACGCAGTAGCATTGAAAAAATCAGCTGATCACCACCAAATAAATAACTCATGTGCGTATTCACAAAACAACTGATGCCGAACATCGAAAATCCAAAGAACACCAAATACTTAGCTTTAATAATTTGCGTTAATTTAGGCACTAATGGGAAGATTAATAACTGAGGGAACCCCATCCACATTAATACTTCGCCAATTTCTAATGCGTTGTACCCTTGAATTTGGATCATATACATTGGCAATACATAAATAGAACCCAGCAACGCCATCCCTAAAATCAAATACGCCACACATGACATTGCAAACTGGCTTTGTTTCAGTAGCCGTAAATTCACTAAGGGGTTCTTATGCTGCAATTCATTAATGACAAAATAAATCAAACTAACGGCTGAAATAATAGATAAGGTAACGATGAAACTAGAGCTAAACCACTCTTCACGATTCCCCTCTTCTAGTACGACTTCTAAGCAACCAAGACCAATCGCCATTGTCGTAATACCAAACCAATCCGCTTTTAATAAACTGTCTAATTTTAACGGTTCATCATCAAGGCCGTAGTTAACCATACAGATCAGTGCGATAGCTGGTGGAATATTAATATAGAAAATATAGTGCCACGAGAAATTTTCAGTTAACCAGCCACCTAATGTAGGACCAATTGATGGCGCAAACGTCGCTGTCACCCCAAATAACGCCATCCCAACCGCACGTTTATTTAACGGTAATAACTGAACAACCAAAGAGAAAGCCAGTGGAATTAACGCCCCACCACTAAACCCTTGAATGGCACGAAAGACAATCATCGACCCCATGTTCCAAGACAAAGAACACAGCACCGATGCCACAGCAAAAATGATGGTTGTCCACGTTAAGTAACGACGCTTACCAATAGCAACAGACAACCAACCACTCAGCGGTATCGCAATCATTTCAGCCACAAGATAAGACGTAGAGATCCACGAACTTTCATCCATCGTGGCCGATAATGCACCTTGAATGTCTTTTAAAGACGAGTTGGTGATCTGAATATCCAATATCGCCATAAAGGCACCAAGTAGACCACCAAATAAGGCGATCCAATTACGTCTTGGGATCTCAGTTTCTAGGGGGACATCAGTAGCTTTTACTTGATCCACAACAGTTAATTCTTGAGTCATGATTAGCCTCGAGTATCAACCGTAGCAACCACAGAAAGGCCTGGGATCAACTTACCTTCTAATAAGTCCGCATTCAAAATACTGATTTTAACGGGCACACGTTGCACAATTTTAGTGAAATTACCGGTCGCATTCTCTGGTGGTAACAACGCAAATTTAGCGCCTGTTGCAGGAGAGAAGCTATCAACAATCCCTTTTAGGTGCAGGTCTGGGTACGCATCTAAATCGACAAATACTTTTTGTCCTTTATGAATATCACCAAGCTGTGTCTCTTTAAAATTCGCTTCAATCCATACCTCTGTAGTTGGAACTAAACTCAGTAAAGGCATACCCGCTTGAACTAATAAACCACTGCGTAAACTGCGTTTACCAACCACACCATCAATTGGCGCGTAAATATTAGTATAAGACAGATTAAGCTCTGTTTGTTTTAGTGCTGTTTTTGCTTGATTTAATGCGGCTTCCGCTTGCGCTATTTCGCTTTCAATAACGTTAATTTGCTCTTTCGATGCTTGATAATTTGCTTTTGCTGCGTCAACATTTGCTAATGCGACTTTAAGGTGAGACACGTTGTTATCTAACTCATCTTGTGATGAATAATTCTTTTTAATTAACGCTTTAGTACGTTTAACTTGTTGTTGAGTACGTTCATATTCAGCTTTAGCAGATTCAATCTCACTCGCCGCCTGACGAATACGAATGTCTTGTAGCTTACGCTCTGCCGCTAAATTTTTAATTGCAGCCGCACTGACTAATACATTGGCTTCAGCTTTTTCTTTTTCAGCCACAAAATCACGGCTATCTATCGTTGCCAATAAATCTCCAGCTTTAACCACTTGGTTATCATCAACAAATGTTTTTGCAATGTAGCCGCCAACTTTAGGGCTGATTGTCGTAATGTCACCTTGCAGATACGCATTATCTGTTGATTGAAAATATTGACCATAACCATACCAATAACCACCACCGGCAAGGCCACATAAAATAATAACGATTGTCGCAATCAAAGGTGCTTTATTTTTTTTCTTCTGTTGTTCTGCCACTACGCGTACCCACTTGAAAATGAAGCCATTCACGTTTGCAATAAACATGAATGTAATAAATAAGAGAACGACAGTATAAAACGAAAATGATTTATTGATTAGATAGGAAAAAAGGGAAACACTGTTGCATAAATCTTACCAATCAATAAGGGACGACCTAATGATGGATTTAAATAACATCACTATATTAAATCAAGTCATTGATTCTGGAAGCTTTACTCAAGCCGCTATTAATCTAGGAATGACAAAATCAACAGTAAGCAGAAAGCTAGCTGAACTTGAAGAACATCTAGGTGTGAAGCTTATCACTCGTTCAACCAGAAAATTAGGGCTAACCCAAGAGGGTGAGATTTTTTATCAAGCCAGCGTAAAAGTGCTTGATATTATGCAACAAACCGAATTAGAACTGACCGCAAATCAAAACTTAATCCGTGGACACCTTAATTTAGCGATGCCCGTAGAGATCGGCCACAACGTCATGTCGGATTACATCAATAGCTTTCTTATCCGCTATCCAGAAGTCTCAATTAACGTAGAAATGACCAATCGAGAAGTCGACATTATTGGTGATGGTATTGACCTCTATGTACAAGTTGGCGAAATTAATGATTCCTCTTTAGTAGCAAGAACCATTGATTTTTCCGAGCGTGTGATTGTTGCAAGCCCTGAATACTTAAAGACTTATGGCAACATTGAAACACCAGAAGATCTGTATGCGCCTCATCATCAAATAAAAGTGGTTAACGCGGTAAAAGTTCCTAATCTGTATTTTAATCAGTTAGATAAAGCCATTCGCGTCAACCTACCCTACCGCTTAAAAGTAAATACCATTACCGCTTGTAAATCAGCTTGCTTAAGTGGTTTAGGGATTGCTTCTTTACCTGAGTTTTTATGTCGAAAGCACATTAAAAATGGAGAATTAATACAAATTCTTCCAGATTGGGATCTACCGAAAGCTGCCATTAGCTTAGTCTTTCCACAAAATAAATTAATACCAAAACGTCTGAGGGTGTTTATTGACCATGTCCTTGAGCTATTTGAATTAACAGCAGCTGAAAGAAATAAGATTGAATAATTCACTAAAATTACATCAATTTTTCTGAATCCATTAATTTCACTTGCCAGTAAGGTCATTCATCGAATACGATGCGATGGTCTATTAATATAATCACTGGATTTTTCGTGGTGCAACTGTTTCGATTATTGATAATTTGTCTTTGCTTTGGGGTAAGTTCGCTTGCTCAGGCATCTGCATATCATCAAAACGACAACAGCCACTTTGTAGAACTGACAATTGAACAGCACTCTGCGGTTCCAGTAACGATTTCCGTTGATAACTCTCCTATTCAATCTATTGATTTTGTCACTTGCAACATCAATGGGGCTCAAACAGACTCAACCACACTACATTCTAAAAGCGCCTCTCAAAGCCACGATGTAAATTTAGGCATCGCCTACGCTTCTCGCATGGCAAACTTGGCGCGCCATGATCCTGAAGAAGTCTTTCCGGTTTATGAACTGGCATTAGAGATCCCTGCTATTCCCTCTGAACAATTAGCCATTGGTTATCAAGAAAAACCAAAACCAACGGTCAATTGGGCATTAAACACCTATTCATCTACTTCTCGAATTTCGGCTTGGAAGGAAAGTAACCTTCTCTACAGCCAGCGGTTATACCCACACTCTTAATTTCACACTCAAAATCCATTGATTTATCACTTAGTTATTATTCGTTTATTACGAACTAACTAGATTTGTGACTTTTTCGCATACGCAACTTCGTATGTGAGGTGAAATTATTATGCAAAGAAAACAACCGATACAACGACTGAACCATTATTCAAAATGGAAATACGTTGTTCTTATTACGACCCTTATTATTTTATTATTAAGCGCTATCCCGACTTGGTATGGCGAAGATGCTGCCGTTCAAATTACCAATAAAGACGGACAAATTCCTTCTATTGTTCAATTACAAAATACGCTAACCGACCAAGGAATAACCGTTAAACGCATCGAACAAAAAGGCGATAAAACCATCGTTATTTTGCAAAATGAAGCACAGCAAGCCGCAGCAAAAAATGTACTGTCTACTGTTATTGATGACAGTAAAAAAGGCACAACGTTAGCTTTATCTCTTGCGCCAGCAGCCCCTGCTTGGTTACAAAATATGGGATTTGAGCCAATCAAACTTGGTTTGGATTTACGTGGCGGTGTGCAATTCTTACTCGATGTTGATGTAAACCAAGTTTTCCAAGCACAACGTAATGAACTGTCTGATTCACTAAAACAAGAATTGAGAGATGAACGCATACGCTCTGTTCGCTTCCAAAAAGAAGGCAGTGATAGCTTAGTGGTTCGTCTTCCATCAGAAGAAGCAAGTCACGCGGCTCGTGAGTTTATCCATAAAAACTACCCTACTTGGCAAATCTCAAACGGTGACGGCTTTGATCTTAAGCTAACGCTAAAAGAAACAGAGAAAGTTGCAGTTCGTAACCTTACCGTTCAACAAAACTTACAAACCATGCGTAGCCGTATTGAAGAGTTAGGTATCACTGAAGCCTTAGTTCAACGTCAAGGTGAAAACCGAATTCGTATCGAGCTACCCGGTGTTCAAGATCCTGCGGCTGCAAAAAATGTTATCGGTGCTACCGCGAGTCTTGCTTTCTATGCCGTGAAAGAACAAGGCACTGGCAGCACAATGGAAGTTCCTGATGAGAATGGCCGCCCAATACGTGTAGGTAGAAAACCCGTACTAAGTGGTGACCATATTGTTGATGCTCGCGCAAGCTTAGGCGAAATGGGCATGGCAGAAGTAAACATTGTTCTTGATAGTTCAGGCGGCAAAATCATGTCTGAGTTCTCTCGTCACAATGTTGGTAAACCAATGGCAACGTCGTACAACGAGTACGGTCGTAACAGCAAAGGCGAAACCACGCAAAGTAACAAAATCATCAGTGTAGCGACAATTCAAAGTCAACTTGGTAGCCGCTTTAGAATCACAGGTTCTGGCTCGCTTCAAGAATCTCAAGAGCTTGCTCTGCTTCTTCGCGCTGGCTCACTAACTGCGCCTGTGACTATCGTTGAAGAGCGCACTATTGGCCCAACATTGGGTGCTGAGAATATTCAAAATGGTTTTGCTGCTTTAGGTCTTGGTCTTGGTCTAACTCTACTGTTTATGGCGTTTTGGTATCGTCGTTTAGGTTGGGTGGCTAACATTGCCCTTGTTGGCAACATGATCATGCTGTTTGGTCTACTTGCGCTTATTCCTGGTGCGGTTCTTACCCTTCCCGGTATTGCAGGTTTAGTACTGACGGTTGGTATGGCGGTTGATACTAACGTACTTATTTTTGAACGTATTAAAGATAAACAGAAAGAAGGTCGAACATTAGCACAAGCGATTGATAGAGGCTTTAGTAGTGCATTTGGTACCATTTTCGATGCCAACTTCACCACAATGATTACCGCAGTGGTTCTATACACTATCGGTAACGGCCCTATCCAAGGCTTTGCATTAACTCTAGGCTTAGGTCTATTAACCAGTATGTTCACAGGCATCTTCGCGTCACGTGCCATTATCAATTTAGTTTGGGGTCGTGATTCTCGTCATGATGTTAGGATTTAAGTTATGTTTATAAATATGAAAAATGCAACAAAATGGCGTCACATGACGAGTGTGGTTTCTATCGGTTTAATGATTTTTGCACTCAGCATGATAGCAATGAAAGGCCTTAACTGGGGCTTGGATTTTACTGGCGGTATCGTAAGTGAAGTTCAAATTGATAGCAAAATCACAAGCAGTGAAATTGCGCCGTTATTAGATGCTAGCTTTAAACAAGATGTGGCGGTTATTGCCTCTGGTGAGCCGGGTCGTTGGGTGTTGCGTTATGCGATTCCACCAAAAGGCGTTGAGCTTCCACCACTGACTGAGGTTCTTGCTCCGCTGCACTCAGATATTCAAGTATTAAACACCAGTATTGTTGGTCCACAAGTTGGCGAAGAGCTAACTGAGCAAGGCGGCATGGCGTTATTGGTGTCTGTTTTGGTTATCTTAGCGTACTTGAGCTACCGCTTTGAATGGCGCTTGGCTTCTGGCTCTTTGTTTGCCCTAACCCACGATATCGTGTTTGTGCTTGGTTTCTTTGCTGCGACTCAAATGGAGTTTAACTTAACCACCCTAGCCGCTATTTTGGCGATTTTAGGTTACTCGTTAAATGACTCTATTATCATTGCAGACCGAATCCGTGAGCTATTAATTGCCAAACCTGAGTTATCTATTCAAGAAATTAATAACGAGGCAGTTGCTGCAACCTTCTCTCGTACTATGGTGACATCAGGAACAACCTTAATTACGGTTGGATCTTTATGGTTATTAGGTGGCGGTCCACTAGAAGGCTTTGCGATTGCGATGTTCATCGGTATCGTGACAGGTACTTGGTCTTCTATCTCGGTGGGTACCAGTTTACCTGAGTACTTTGGTTTGAATTCGGATCACTATAAGCCGAAGCCAATTTCTGAAGAGCCGTAAGGGATTGGTTTAGGTTTAAATAATAGACAGTAAAAAGCCGCAGGGAATGCGGCTGATGTTAGGGGATCTGGTTTAGGCTGGATCCCTTTTTTGTGGGTGGTGCTACGTATACAAATAATAAAAGTACCATCAACTCAACAAATTAGCATATTAATCGCTGACCCCAAAAAGCCTTTAGTTTAAAATGGTTTTAATATAAGTCATTGAAGATAAAGAGCATGGAACATCTAGAAGAAATAAAAATTAATGACATCTGGCAACACAATGTCAATCTATTGATAGGCTCAGGCGCATCATTTGGACTTTTCCCTACCCTTGCGACCCAAATGGAAGATGAGTCCATAGAAACGCTAGGTAAGTACTTCGAAGATGAAAACAAGCCCCAGCTTAAGTCGCTGCTTTTCATGTACTACTACGTCAACTGCATTGAACCCGTAATATCATTCAATATTGAATACACAAAATTAGGAGCAGACCTAGGCTTAGAAGAAGATATTAACAAGTTATCGGTCATCAAAAACTATCAACTATTACTGAAAACACTTAAGACAATTGCCTCTAAAAACAAATCTCAGAAAAAAGCTAATATCTTCACCACAAATTATGACTCATGTTTCGCCGACGCATATGAAGAGCTTTTGCTTGAAGAATCAAATTTAGAGTTTGTACTGAATGATGGTTCTAAAGGTTTTCGTAGAAAATTTGTTGAAGCTCGACACTTTGACACTTTTGAAATCAAACATAGCATCTTTGGCAAAAACTGTTTCAGTATCCCACAAGCCAATCTAGTTCACTTACATGGTTCAGCATTCTGGACACTCAATGACAACCGAATAGCAGTTAACTACGATGATAAGGACTGCAAATTCGAAGATAAATTTTTTGATAGCGTCAAAGATGAACTGGAAGGACTAGAAGGAATTCTTAACAATAAGGAAGCCACACGTGGTGCCTTTAACGCAATCACTTTTAATGGGACTTTTTCAGACATAGAAAAGATATTTTGGGCTACTTACAAAAAGCTTCCAATTGTTAACCCTACCAAATGGAAGTTTCACGAAACTGTTTTTGACGAACATTATTACCAAATGCTTCGTCTAATGAGTTACGAACTGGAAAAGCAAGACTCAGCCCTTATTGTATTTGGCTTTTCATTTGCAGATGAACACATTACCAACCTAATAAAACGCTCACTAGGCAATAAATCTCTCACTATGTACCTGTGTTGTTTTGATGCTTTCACTGTAGATGCAATGGAAGATCTGTTCGGCAGCTTCAATAACGTTAAGCTCATCAAACTAGATGGTTTTTTAGACTTTGATGCTTTCAATAACGAAGTATTCAAGCTTCCAAATTAAGGGTATAACATGGCTATTTTAGTGGGCGAGGTTATTGCCGTAAAAGGCGTTAAGGTATCAATTAAAGTTTTTGAAGAATCAAATAAAGACACATTATTCTACGACGGTACAAAGTACAAAGGCGTTTCAATACGCGAGTATGTGCAAATAGAACGTGGTTTCAAGAAGATAATCTGCGTCGTCGAAGGAGAGTACTTAGATGAAAAATGGATTGATGATGAATTCCATTATATTCGAACTGTAGACCTCAAACCCATTGGTTACTTTGAATCAGATCGTTTTTTTGAAGGTATCAAACACCTTCCTTTAATCAAAGACCCTGTTTTCTTACTCGAAGAAAATAGGCTCACTGACATCTATGGCAAAGCCGACGGAGATTTTGTAATTGGAAGTCTTTTAAAAGAAGAATTTCCAGTTTCTCTACCATGGCACAAGTTGTTCAATTCTCATATTGGGATTTTTGGAAATACGGGGAGTGGTAAGTCAAACACGCTAACCAACTTATACACCACTCTTTTTGATAAGAAAATTGAACAGATAAATGGAAAAAGCCAATTTATCGTTATCGACTTCAATGGCGAATACACAAACGGGCAGCTTACTACTGACCAATATAAAAACGTCTACAACCTTAACTCTCGCAATGCTGAGCAAAAGTTTCCGCTAGCCAAATCAGAGTTCTGGGACACTGATACTTTGAGTTTGCTCTTTCAGGCTACACAAAACACACAAAAACCATTCATTAATCGAATCGTAAAAGGCAAGCTACAATTTGATACCGAAGCTAATTTCTTAAACTACATTAAAACGACCTATGAAAAAGTATTTACTGCAGCTGCACCTCATCCAGAGCTACTAGATCTCATCCGTGAAATCACAAACACACTGGACAATGCAGCAATCAAGGACACATTGAAAACTATATCTTTCAATGGAACCACCAAAGGCTTCTATGTCGCGCCTAACTCATACTTTCGTGCCGACGGGAATTATTACAGAAACATACTAAAAGATGATGTCGATGCTATAACTATCCCTCAAGGTCTAAGTGACTTAGACCAATTTAACATTCGTTGCCACATACAGCTAATAAGAGATTTGATAAGCGGATATGTTCAGTTTGATTTTATTCAACCACTATTGAAACGCATAGACTCATCACTATCGAACCTAACCAAAGTCATTCAAGTTAATGACGCCCCAGTGGCGAACAAAACTGTAACGATTATCTCTCTAAGAAAATGCAATCAAGATGTAAAGAAAGTTCTTCCTTTGTTGATAGCCAAGCATTATTACAACCCACATAAAGTAACTGTAGCCAATCCGCCAGATAAGACTATACATCTTATAATTGATGAGGCTCATAACATACTGTCACAGCAATCCACCCGTGAGAGCGAAAGCTGGAAGGACTACAGACTTGAAACCTTTGAGGAAATCATTAAAGAGGGGCGTAAATTTGGTATGTATCTAACTCTTTCTAGCCAAAGACCAGCAGATATATCACCAACTATCGTGTCCCAGATACACAACTTTTTCATTCATCGCTTGGTCAATGATAGAGATTTGTTCTTGATTGATAACACGATTAGCACATTGGATAGCATGTCTAGAAGCATGATTCCCAATTTATCTCGTGGTAGCTGTGTTGTTACGGGAACCGCGTTTGATTTACCTATGGTTCTACAGGTGAACGAATTAGCGAAAGAGAAGCAACCTGATAGCGAAGATGTCAATTTAGAAGCATTATGGTGTTAAAAATATAAAATTTAACATCATCCAAAACCGATAGCTCATATTTATCATCTATTCTAAGCTGATAAATATGATCACTAATTTAATTATTATCATATAACAATACCTATTTTCTAACGATTTCAATTTTATCGATAACTTTTTTCTTTGTAAGCGGAGCATCTGTCGAAATGAAATTCCATTCAACTTCTATCGTATTCATTTCGTATTCAATATCAAGGTTCTGCATATCAGTATTTAATTTCGTCAAAAGCCTTTCTATTTTTCTTCGTATATTACCATATCTACCAGCTGCTGATCGGTGTTGCTCCGCTCTTGCCGCAAATCGTCCTTGAGATACTACACCAGAAAGAATGGCTGATAATAAACCTACTGAAATAACAATGTACTGCATATTTGCTGAATTTAATTTTGTATTAAAAAAAGGAATGACTAAAGCCTCTAAACTATCCAATTCACCAGAATAAGAAAAGAAAGACATTGACGTTACAAATACTGTACAAAACACAAGTAAATAACCAGTCCAATCTGCCCTTTTATTTAATTTTTCAGCTCGCATATAATGCCCTATCTGAGCTTTTTCTATTCTATTAAGCCACTCTGAAAGGGTTTCTTTATGCGAGTTAAAAGCTATTTTTTCCTTTGACTCTTGCTTATTTTTATTTTTGAAAAAATTTAACATATTTATCAAGTTCATCATTTATTAAGTAACTGCTAGAAATGGATACCTAAAATTAATTATCCACAATAAAGTTTTTCCATTTAATAAGTAGCCTACTCCCCTAAAACATAACGAGTACTTCGACCACCTGCCCCAGTTTTAACCAAACAACCAAGCTCAACTAACATTGCTAAGTGCCGAGTTGCAGTAGGCTTACTTACCTTTGCAACTTTATGGTATTGAGAGGTGTTAATGCCCTCTTCAAAATCGCCATCTAACATTCGATTAAGCACTTTTGCTTGCTCTTCTGTCAGTTTGGTTTGATCAACCTTGCGCCAAAAATTGGTTTTAAAAATGGTTCTGTCTATCTCGTTAAAGACTTCTGCAAACGTACTATCAAGGGTTTCAAAAAACCATTGTAGCCAAGCGGTAATATCTAACTCCCCCTTTTGGGTTTGCTCTAAGATCTCATAATAGCTTTTTCGGTTAGCCAAGATACCAACCGACATGGCATAGAATCGAACCGATTGCTGCTCGGCTTGAGCTAATGCGAGGTCCGTAAGTAGACGAGTAATTCTTCCATTACCATCATCAAGTGGGTGAAGCGTCACAAACCACAGATGTGTCATTGCAGCTCTTAATAGCGGATCTAATGAGGTGTCGTTTTTTGACGTATTAAACCAATCAATAAACTGATTCAATTCAGCATCAAGAATATCTCGACTTGGCGCTTCAAAATGGACAACAGGACGATCAATGCGGCCTGACACGACTTGCATAGGCGCATCACCACGAAATTGCCCACCCACCACAGGGTTAAACATGGTGTAGCCTTGAGGAAATAAGCGATTATGCCAGTGTAAAATACGATCTAGCGTTAAAGAGGTGTCTAAGTTTTCTACCGCATCAAGCATGATCTCGGCAAGGCCATCAGTCTGTTCTGTAGTAGGAAAAGGGCTTTCTTCACTTACCCCTAGCTTATTCGCTAAAGAAGAACGCACCGAAAACGCATTTAACGTTTCACCTTCAATCGCGCTTGAGTGAACAATATTGGCAAGTAACGTATCAAGCATGGTTTTTTCTTGGTCTTGACTCGTCATCTTCCCTAATAAAAGCCCTTGGTTAAATCTAACCGACCTTAATAACGGTTCAATAACGCGTTCATCCCAATAAAAGTTAGGCCACTTATCTTGCTGCCATATCCACATAATGCCTTCCTCTGATCCAATTTCACTTAATCTAATCACAGTATGATGTGATTAACGTACTTATTCAAATCATTTCATGATGCGATTAACCCACCTATTCACATCAAAACGTGATTCGATTAGAGGTTTTATTCAGCTCACGATAAGCCAAAACCAATTTCTATTACGTAATCCCTTGATAGTGATACAATCGCCGCATCAGAATTACCGAGAAACTCTATGTTTATTCATCATGTTAACGACATCGATTGGCTAGTGATTACAGCTTTTGAAGAACTAAAAACGATGTTTATCGAAGAAGCAGGTACGATCCCTTCTTGCTTCTCTACCACCAGTGAATTGAGCCTGATTGATCAAGCCAAGCGCACTTATGGATATTTGCCTACATTCAGCGGCGTAATCACCGATACTGGCACTTTCCAAAGCCAGAATAATGAAGAAGATTTGAACCCACAGCTTGCCTGCCTAGTTGAGGGGCGTGGTCGAGTATTTATCTATCACGGCGGCTTTGTCGCGTTTGTGGATGACGAGCAAACCTTTATTACCCGAATGGACTGAAAATAGCGGTATCCCTAGACTTTAGTAAGCAAACTATTCGTCGCCCTAACTCAGAGGGCAGACAGTAGTCTTCAGGCTTTATATCAAAACTCGTCATATAAAGCCTTAGATCCCCACGACCAATTCGATTCACTTTACTTTGATAACCGCTACTCACGATTTTTCTGCGTATCGTAACTGATGTGTTTATCTACATTCTTTAGTTGAACCCCAACCTTATTAAACGCCTTTTGGATAGCTGTTGAAACATGGAACTGGTCTTCTCCCATTAAAAAGTTTGCTTTATCTTGATTCGTTTCGAATACGCAGACAATTTTTAAGCTCTGCGGAAAAGAAGAGAATTTGACTGTATGAGTCACCCAAAGAAAACCCTCGTAGCCTTTTAACGTATCTTCACAGACTTCGGTTAACACATCTCTAATTTGATTTTCGATCTTCTTATCTGATTTACGCATAAAGTAAACTTCCTATTTAACACCTTTAAAAACGTTTTCGGTCAACATTGTCTTAAACGATATTGAGCACTGTTGCTGTTTCAAATGCAAAGTATTTATAGTAACACTTGAAATTTCACCGTGTGGGACTGTGGTGGATAAGTAAATATCGCCATATGGTTAGAGTTATAAATATTGGGAAAAGTAAGTCAAACAACAGAGTTTGAGATTGGAGTCGAGGAGTTAGATAGACAGTAAAAAGCCGCAGTGAATGCGGCTTGATATTGGATAAACTTTTATTTACGCGCGGTAACGTTACTTTGCTTTTGCTATTGCGTGCTGCACTGCAATGAAAGCGATCTCTTTATCATTTAAGCAAGATTTACTGACATATTGGCGCTGTTTACCCATATGCAAAATAAACCCTAAATCGCTTTGTTCAAGTTGATCAATTTCACTCCAAGCGATATCACGGGTGATTTTAGCGCTTTTATAACTCACTCCTTTAGCATCAGCCTGAAACACCACTTTAGTGCCAGAAAGCGAGCTAATTTTTTGTCGCCATAACCACCACGTTCTCTTAAAGTAGATACTAAGCCCCTCAATAATACTCAGCACAATAAAGAACCAACCAACATACCCATTAGGTAATAGTTCAAGTCTTAATAAAACCACACCAAAAAGAAGAAAAAGAATTCCTTTTAAATAGGCTTTTGGAAATTTAACAGGGTGACTAGTTTGATCATAACACTCGGCAAAGAAAGTCTTGTCGAGAGTGTATTCTGTGGTGACACTAAAATCTTTAGACATATAGGGCTACTTTACTGTTTTATGTGAATGAGTCTCTATGCTGCGATCTCGCAACTCAGGCATTGTACCGTTTCTCGGTGCTTTTCTACATTCAAATATATCTTAAAGTCGATTAGGTATATAGAATCAGCCCAACGAAAATCAGTGAACTCTATAGGGAAATCAAATGGCGTATGAAGTGCTAGATGTCAGTCAATGGGCACGAGCTCAACACTTGAAATTTTATCAAGGTTTTAGTCACCCTTGGTATAACATCTGTTCCAATATCGACGTAACCGCCCTGCACCAATATTGTAAGCAGCACAATCACCGTTTCTTCCACGCTTATCTTTACCTAACTCAGCAAGCGCTAAATAAATGTGAACCGATGAGCTATCGCCTTATGGGTGAAGAAGTCCGCATTTACTCGCCTATGTGTGTCAGTGTGGCGCTACTCGCCGATGATGATACGGTGCGTTTTTGCGATTTAGACCATGAGCCTACGTTTTCTAATTTTACAATCAGTGCCACCAACGCTGAAACTCGGATTAAGAATACGCCCTTTATTGTTGAGCAGTTCATTGGCCAAGAAATGAAGCAGAACACGATTCATTTAACCGTATTGCCATGGGTCGATTTCACTAGTATGACTCATGCTAGAGACGTTAACTTCCCTGACAGTGTGCCAAAAATGGCCTTTGGGAAATTGGTTCAACACGGTGATCAATGGCGTATGCCACTGTCTGTTGAAGTGCATCATGGTTTGATGGATGGTTTACACGTGGGGCAATTCATACAGGTATTACAAGCGATGTTTGATAATCCATCACAGCTTGAACAAGCTAAATAAGGTTTATACCTCAACTAAGATGAGCGGTAGTGCGCTCATCTTAAATAATATCCTCTTGAAGGGATATCGAGTTCATTATCCCTTGCTGGGGATATTTAAGGATTCGATTCTATTGACGATCTTAACCATCCATAAATTGACTTTTTGCCGATGAACAGACGTGACCTTCTTGTGTAATTTTGCTTTGTAATACATGTAAATTACGTCTGCTACTTACCCATTCCGCATGAACTTCAACCTTCACTCCCAGTTTTATTGGTCGGTGAAAACGAGTAGACAAACTAACCGTCATTGCATGAATTTCATGGCTATATAAACAATGCAACATCGCACTGTCATGCAATGCTGTAATTAACCCTCCTTGCATAACACCGTCGTAACCCTCAACTTTTTCTGTTGGTATGATCTCGGCATATATTTGTTGGTCATTACTCACTTGAAAAATTATCGGCTGTTCAGAAAAAAAGGCATGCTGGCAGACACAACATTGTTGATGATCCTTAGGTATAGAGAGTGACATTATCCACCTGTAACGTTCGTTAATTTCATGGATAAACTATAACGCCACATTATTAGCATATGCCAATAATTATTTCGTATTCTAAGATCCCATATATAACTCATGTTTAAAGATAATTTTCTATTCGCCACAACTGAAAAAATTGGAACGCTTAGCGTCCCAATTAATTATACTTGCTCGGAAGGATGACTCCATATTAGTGGTTCTGAATAAGGACCAGTAATACTTGATGTCGACTCTCCCACACCGTCTAATGCGCCTTCTGTCAGCGCTAACGCGAACCAATTGTCTAATGGTGCTAACGATTCCACAGGAAGTCCTACTTTATGAGGTGTATTGTAACGTTTCGCGTAATGATGGACTTCACCCATAATAAACACTACATCTGGTGCTAACTGCTTTTCAGCCTCTTCCATTAATCTCGTTGCGTAGCCTTGGCGTTGGTAGCCTGGTAATACGGCTAAAGGAGCCACTACATAACATTTTAAATGTGGTGCTGCATCTATAGTAATAGGTGTATAACACGCATGTGCGACGCCTTCATAAACGATAGAGAAGCTACCGTCTTCAATTAGGTTATCTGCAAATTCAGCATACAGTTTTGCGTGTCTTTCATCATAAATACCACCTGCTGCTGCGAAAGTGTCGTATTGAATTTGATAAGGTGTTTTCATTTTTATAAATCCTTAATTGTATCTTTATTAAGATAGAGTATTGCTACTATTATTCGTTAACCAGAAACACCACGGCCAATGGTTAATTTTCTAAAAACAGTTATAAATCGAGTAATAACTGATATTTTTTGATAAAGCGTTCTTTAATTTGCAGTAATGGGTAGTCTTCATCTGAGAACAAATAGTTAAGTGCAATACCGTCTATTTCTGCAATGAGCATATGACTATCAACAAAGTGATTAGCGTTAGGTATATCGCACAAAATCCCATCAAAAGATGCCATCATTAATTTATAACGCTCGTCTAATGAATCTTTCAGAATCAACCTCATTGATGGCTGACATTTCACCTGATAGTCAAACTGATAAAATAATTTTTGCTCTGGGTTTGTCATTGATAAAAAGATGTGTTCTAACAGATTAATAAACTTCTCTTTTACCGACGCCTCTTCACTAAGCGAACTTGCATTTTCATCAACGTCACTAATGATCTCTGCCATACGAACAAAAACAGCTTTTAGTAGATCATCTTTATTTTTAAAATGATGAAACACCAAACCCTTTGATACTTTTGCAGCCTCACAAATTTGTGCAATAGAGGTTTTCTCATAACCTTGCACTGCAAACAGCTCAATTGCTGCTTTTATTGTTTGTTGTTTTTTGTCCATGACAATGCCCTTTTAATTAACAAACCGACTATCCGGTCGGTAATTATGGTGAGATATTATATTAGAAGAATAACGTTGGCAAGCGTTTAAAAAATAGGAACCTCTTAAGCTTTATAAAAAGACGGCATTGTTTAATCGCTAAGTAAGCGATGAATTCTCAATTCAAATCAAAAGTTAACCATAAAAATTATTATTACCTTTCTTATATCAATAACAAAATATTATTATTTTAATAAAATTTGATAATTTCACGTAATCAAAATTCTTACCTATACTCTCTTACATCGAAACAACATAACGAATTATTAAAACTTATTTGGAGCGCATTATGAAAATGAATCACGTTGGTATCATGGTTGGCAACATGGATAAAGCTGTTGAGTTCTACACTAAAGCGTTAGGCCTTGAGATTGTAATGGGCAATACAAAAGTGACAGAGGAACGTGAAACCGCAATTGGCCGTATGTGTATTGCTGTTTTTGGTGAAGGCTTTAAAGGTTTTAACATTGCGCATTTATTAACTAAAGATGGCATTGGCTTTGAATTATTTGAAATGAAAGAGCGTCAAGAGCGCCACGAAGTTGATTTCTCTCGCATTGGTATCTTCCATTTTTGTCTTCAAACCGATGACTTTCATGGTGTAATTAAGCGCACAGAAGAATTTGGTGGCAAGGTACGTATGGATATCATGCGTTACCACCCAGAAGATGATAACAATACAAGCCAAATGGTTTACCTAGAAGACCCGTTTGGTAACTTATTTGAGCTTTATTCTCATACATATAAAGAAACATACACTGCCGATTACGAGTAATCGAACTCTAGTAAAAGCGGCATTAAAAAAGGATTGGTAGAAATACCAATCCTTTTTCTATGTGAGCAATTGAATGTTTAATAAGGCATCTATCGCTTAATTTGTAGTAAGTGCTAAATCACAACTTAGCACATTAAGATTATTCGCATCACAGATACTTCTCTATTGGCAGCAACTGCAAAAATTGGGATTCAAAACGTTCCCATCGCCCTGTTTCTGGCTCATCTTCCCAGCTTTTATCACCAGAATACCAACGAACTTCGCCCTCTTGCAGCTTTAAATGCCAACTGTTCTTTTCATCCATCGCTTTTTCTATATCGCTCGCAAGACGTTCTGCTATTTTTTGATTTTCAATGATTAAAATCGACTCAGTATTCAGATAAGTTGATCGTAAATTGAAGTTAAAAGAGCCGATACTCGCGATACGGTCATCAAAAACGGCAGACTTAGCATGAAGACCATAAGCAAGTGTTGGGGCACATTTAGACACGTCACGGGTCGACTCTTCACATAAGCCTGTTTCTGGTTTTAATTCATATAACTGAATGCCATGTTCAAGCATCTCTTGACGTCGACCAGCATAACCAGAGTGATTGGTCGTCAGATCATTTGAGGCCATTGAGTTAGTTAGCGCTTTTATTTGAACGCCATTATTACTTAACGCCTGCCACTCTTCTAATTGGTTGTCATCAAATATTAAATAAGCCGATTCTAATAAGATCTCTTTATCCGATTCTCGAGCTAATTCGGCCAATTCTTTTGCGGTAGCTTTCGGTTCATTGGTATTGTTTTTATCAACGGGTACTGGGCGATCAAAAACAAAACGCGCATTAACCCAAGTCATTTTACTCATCAAGTCTTTTAAGAATTGATGTGCGATTTTATTGCCCTCAGGTAACGCTGGATAATTTGTGTAAATTGGCGCTGCTATCTCATCCAATACGGGTTGGTCTGGTGATGTTGCCTCACCCAATAAATCAACCGGGTAAGACCAAGTGCTGTCCCAATATTGAATAAAACTGCTTTGAATATCTGCTACCACAGAGCCTGTGACTAACACATCACGGTCACGAAAATTAATGTCATCAGAGAGATCAAAATATTCATCGCCAATATTGCGTCCACCGACAACCGAAAAAACACCATCAACAGTAAATGATTTATTGTGCATACGGCGATTTAGGCGAGAAAAGTCCCCTAAGAAGTTCACCCATTTAGTAACACCACGACGAGTTGGAATTGGGTTAAATACACGGATCTCGACTTGAGGATGTGAGTTCAGCGCAATCAAAAGATCTTCACGCTCGTTTAAGTTAATGTCATCGAGCATAACGCGAACTTTTACACCTCGATCAGCTGCCGCTAATAAACGACTCGCAAGATAATGACCTGATGCGTCTGAGTTCCAGATGTAATATTGGATATCTATGGTGTGTTCGGCGGTTTCAATTAATGCTAATCGCTGAGCAAGAGCATCCCACCCCGCATCTTGTATCAGGATCGCGCTTGTTTCTTGTGTTAATTTCTGAGGTAACGAGGTGTTTTTCAATTCAGATAAGGTACTTGTTAATGGCGTAACTACTGGCTCATTAGCGTGATCAACCTTATCAGGAAGTGAACCACACCCTGAAAGAATAGCGACAAAAAATAGCGTGATATTAATGCGTTGAAGCACAGACATTGATTAAACTTCCTTTTTTAATGTTAACTAATTATATAATTCTATCTCTTGAAGATGCGACTGCTCAGTACTTTTCCAAAAAATCGATAAATCTTCAAATAGATCATCGTTATCTAAAATACTTAAATGACTCTCATCATACCCTCGAATTTGCTCTGCATGTAACTGAGCAGGCCGAGATAACTGACTTGATAAATCAATAACGCCATCATTATTGCCTGTCGTAAATAACTGTCCAGAATTATAACTAAATAATAAGAAGTGAGGGGGTTGATACTTACCAATATCATTAAAAAGGGTTCGGATAAACTGACCATCAGGATCCAAATCAACCCATGCTGGCATCACTACAGGGGAATACTCAACACCTTGCCTTGCTGAACTCACCCCACCAAATGGGGAGGATATTGTCGCTATACTATTCACTGATTTACATAAATTCCCAACACTGCATTGTTGAATATAGTTTTCAACGACTAACCCACCCATGCTGTGCGCGACAATGTGCATTTGCTCAATATTATAATCACTGGTAATAGTGTATAGAAAATTGCCAAGCCCTTTCGATATCAAAGAGAGCGATAAACCCGTCGGATAATTAAACACCCATACTTGGTATTTAGAGTGATCTATTTTGTCTATCAAAGGAGTAAAATCAGCGGCTGTTGAGTTAATGCCATGCACAAAAAGAATGGGAATTTTATTAGGATCATATTCAGATAAGAAATACAGACCCGTATTATTGTTCAGCATAAACGTCAGTGGTTGCCACATTCCTAATTCTGCGTTTTCTTTCGCAAAAGGAGGATCGGTTAAACTCACGACGGTCCCTATTTCAACCAAATTAATTTCAATATTAAGTAGTGAGGTAAGAGAGCGGTTCACAAAAGCGTGGGGGATCTCTTCTTCATTTATGCGTAATGTCACTTGGATCGTGTCTTTATCCTGATAATTATCCAGTTTAATCACACTAAATGCTTCATCTGGCTGTAAGGTTAAATCCTTATTCTTATCTTCAAATAACAGTAAATAGTGAATTTCATTCGACATTTGTAACCCAATGCTAGAGCCACCAATGATGGCATCATAACCATCAATATCGCTCTCATTAATGTCTGTAATTTGCTCAATAATAACGGCAGAACCAACGACTGGTTCAGAAAGAGTGACTGTATATTGATTAGTTAGAGAGTTAATAGCCTCTATCTCATTCGACAGGTTCATGAAATTTGAGCACCCCGAAAGCAACGAAATAAATAGCAGTATTAGCGTTCGAGTCATTATCATGTTCATCCTTAAATCATTCTCTCTTTTTTAATACTAGCAATAAGAAAACGAAGAGTAATCTTTTATATTCTGATATGATTCACACTTATCTCAACCACTGTGTTTATATCCATGTATACGTTACGTCCTTATCAGCAAGATTCAGTGAAAGCCGTTATTCATTATTTCCGAAAGCACGCCTCTCCGGCCGTGTTAGTGCTACCTACTGGTGCAGGAAAAAGTTTGGTGATTGCGGAACTGGCTCGTATTGCTAAAGGTCGTGTATTGGTACTTGCTCACGTTAAAGAATTGGTTGAACAAAACCATGAAAAATACGAAGGCTATGGTGAAGAGGCTTCTATATTTTCAGCAGGGTTAGGCCGTAAAGAAACGGATAAAAAAGTGGTGTTTGCCTCGGTGCAATCTGTGGTTAGAAATCTTGATTCATTTAAAGATCAGTTTTCATTATTAGTGATTGATGAATGCCACCGAGTGCCAGATAACAAAGACACCAGTTACCGTAAAGTGATTGAACATCTACAAACCCAAAACTCAGGCATTAAGGTGCTTGGTTTAACCGCGACACCTTATCGTTTAGGTATTGGTTGGATTTACCAGTACCACACTCGCGGTCAAGTCAAAACTGACACACCTCGTTTTTTCCGTGATTGCATTTTTGAGTTGCCTATTCAATATTTATTGGATGAGGGCTTTTTAACCCCTGCAAAGCTGCTAGATGCTCCGGTATTGAGTTATGACTTCTCGCAATTAAAACCCGCTTCTACAGGTAAATACAAAGAATCTGAATTGGATTTGGTGATTGAAGAATCTAAACGTGCTACGCCACAAATTGTTCAGCAAATTGTAGCGTACGCAAAAGACAGAAAAGGCGTGATGATCTTTGCTGCCACGGTTCGTCATGCTCAAGAGGTATTGTCATTACTGCCACCAGAGCAATCTGAGTTAGTGGTTGGCGATACCAAAGTGATTGAACGTGATGCTATTATTCAACGCTTCAAGAAACAACAAACCAAGTTTTTAGTTAATGTGTCAGTGTTAACTACGGGATTTGATGCGCCTCATGTTGATCTGATTGCTATTTTACGTCCAACAGAATCGGTCAGTTTGTATCAACAAATTATTGGGCGAGGGCTACGTTTAGCGGAAGGGAAAACGGAATGTACCATTTTGGATTACGCAGGCAATTGCTACGATCTCTATCAACCTGAAGTGGGTGATCCTAAACCTGACAGTAACAGCGAAATCATTACTATTCCCTGCCCTGCTTGCGGTTTTAATAATAACTTCTGGGGTAAATTAGACAGTAATGGCTTTTTACTTGAGCATTTTGGTCGTCGTTGTCAGGGCTATTTTGAAGATGATGAAGGCATTCGTGAAGAGTGTGGTTATCGCTTTAGAGCCAAATATTGTAACGAGTGTGGCGCAGATAATGATATTGCTGCACGTATCTGTCATGAGTGTGATGCGATCTTAGTTGATCCAGATAAAAAGCTAAAAGAAGCGCTCAAATTAAAAGACGCTCGTATTCTCAACTGTATTGATTTAACGCTTACAGCAGGAAAAAATCAATTCGATAAGCCACAAATTAAAGTAACCTATATAGGCGATGATGATTCTGAGTTACACGAAGTGTGGCAAATGGTGACAAAGAAACAAAAGCAGCTCTTTTTAAATAACTTTGTTCGCCCTCATTTGGTGGATAGACATCGTCCATTTGAAGAAACAACCGCAATTAAAATCGCGAATAACCAACACCGTTTTCGTCCACCGAGTTTTGTGATTGCTCGTAAACAAGGTAAGTTTTGGTCTATTCGCGATAAGATCTTTGAAGAGTAATTTGAATTATGATTGGTATTATCTAGGAAATTACCACAGCGAACGATAATTCATGTGACAAGAGCGGCACTGCGAAAAAGCTTTATCAAGTGCGGCTCGTGCGGCTACTTCATCTTGTTCTACTGCGGCTTCGCTGATTAACATAAATTGCTGCGATAGCGTATCAAACTTGCCTTCAAACTCTGCTTTTTGATCCCAGATCTTGGTGCGTGCCCGGCTATTGTCTGCACTGCCTTCTGGGAATAACGTCTTTTGTTCTTCAACCGTTAAATGCGCACTTTGCGCTAACGGCATAATTTTATCCCAATCTAACGTCTCTTCATCAAACGCGTCATCTAACAAATCAGCGGTTGCATCAAGATGCTGAAAATTATTTTGACGAGATTTAATCTCCGTAGAGTAATCTGCCGCAATGACTGAAACAGAAAATAACGCCACTATTCCTATTTTTTTCATACTTGCCTCCATGCAGTTATTTTATTGTTTATGCTTTCATCGTTTTAATTTTACGATAGTTTTTTCACATTAACAAAAACCTCGTAAAAACACACGAAAATAGGTTGTTAGATAAATAATCGAATGGTACTATTCGCGCTCGTTTTTCGAAACGAAAAGTCTGTTAAGTTAGGTCGCTAAGCTTAATGGCATTTTTTTATTTTACTATTTTGAGAGTAAAGACTATGAAATTTGAAGCAGTAGTACGTACTGAACAAGGTAAGGGTGCGAGCCGCCGCCTTCGTCACGCTGGTAAATTCCCTGCAATCGTTTACGGTGGCACAGAAGCTCCAGTATCAATCGAACTAATCCACAGTGATATCATCAACCAAATGGATAAGCCTGAATTTTACGAAGCAATTGAGCTAGTAATCGATGGCGCTACTGTTAAGGTTAAACCGCAAGACGTTCAACGTCACGCGTTTAAGCCTAAAGTTGAGCACATGGACTTCATCCGCATCTAATTCGAGTCTGTTTTACTTTTTTGCATTATGTTATTTCTTTCTTACCAATTGAAATAACAACCCCTTTAAAGCCCTGATATTACCAGTATCGGGGCTTTAATCTATCTGGTGTACTCAATTATAGAACCTCCCAATATTCTTCCGCATAAAAACTAAGATCCCCTTCTCATTTTGTATTCTAATTTATAAGACAACAGTAATTGGACAGTGTTTTTTACTTTTTACTGACAATATTGGGGTATTCTCTTCTATACTTCTGTGTATTAAAAAAAGCTAAACTTCATAAACAAGTTAGGAGTTAAAATGAAAAAATTATTAGTGGCTGTATCTCTACCGGTATTAATGGCTGCATGTGCAAGCAATAGCGATAATCTAATGGCTGACGCTCAAGTTTCAGCGGATATGCTTCAGCACCACAATTGGCAGTTAACGCAAGTTGATGGTAAAGATGTTGTTTCTGAAGAAAAAGTAGAAGCGCCTCGTCTTGAAATTGGCGAAAAAATGACAGCTAACGGTAACGCTGGTTGTAATAACTTCTTTGGCCAAGGTGAGCTAAACGAAGAAGGTCAATTCCGCATTGAGAAAATGGGAATGACAATGAAAATGTGTATGGGCGATGCAATGACGACTGAACAAGCCGTATCAAGCACTCTATCTACATGGAGCGACATTACGCTTACTAAAGAAAACTTGATCCTTAAAGGTCAAGATCACGAGTTAACATTTACACTGCGTGATTGGGTAAACTAATCAATCCTGCATAATTATCTATCTTTGTTGTCACTTAAACACAAGATACAAAAAAACCGGTGAATTCCCTTCACCGGTTTTTTATTATCTGTCTCTTTTAATTGCTTTTGAATATCAATTTAGGATTATTTTTCTGTCCAGCGCTTAAATATCAGCGAAGTATTAATCCCACCAAAAGCAAAGTTATTGCTCATGATATAATTACAATCAATCTCGCGACCTGTGCCTGTAATGTAATCAAGCTTGCCACAACGCTCATCAACCTTATTTAAATTTAAGGTTGGACTAAACCAATTGTTACGCATCATCTCTATCGATAACCACGCCTCAATCGCGCCACAAGCACCCAGTGTATGACCAAAGTAAGATTTTAATGAACTGATTGGCATTGATGAGCCAAACACATTTTCTGTTGCTGTGCTCTCTGCAATATCTCCACGCTCTGTTGCTGTTCCATGCGCTGATACATAACCAATTTGTTCAGGAGATAAATTAGCATCTTGTAGTGACATTTCCATACACAATTGCATGGTTTCCATTTGAGGTTGCGTCACATGAGCTGCATCACAATTACTTGCAAAGCCAATTAGTTCTGCATAAATCGTCGCACCACGTGCTTTTGCATGTTCATACTCTTCAAGTACTAATACACCGGCACCTTCACCAATAACGAGGCCATCTCGATCTTGATCGTATGGACTTGGTGATGTTTTAGGCGCATCATTTTTTAAGCTCGTTGCGAACAATGTATCAAAAACAGCCGATTCAGTAGGGCAAAGCTCTTCTGCACCACCGGCAACCATTACGGTTTGATAACCGTGCTTAATCGCTTCATACGCGTAACCAATCGCTTGGCTACCTGAAGTACACGCACTGCTTGTTGGGATAACACGACCACGTAAACCAAAGAATAAACCAACGTTTACAGCGGCGGTATGTGGCATCATTTTTACATAAGTCGTTGCGGTTATTGCTTTGGTACTTTTTTCACTCAACATGATACCAAACGCGCCTACCGCATCAGTAGATCCTGTTGATGAACCAAAGGCGATACCTGTTTGACCATTGGTAAGTACATCATTACCAATCAAGCCACTTTGCTCTAATGCTTGTTCTGACGCAACCGTTGATAGTAATGAAACACGCCCCATTGAACGGATTTTCTTACGGGTATAATGCGTTGGTAATGTAAAATCATTAATCGGTGCAGCAAGCTTAGTATTAAGGCCATCATAAACTTCAAAGCTTGGCATATATTGCGTTGCATTTTCACACTTACGAAGGTTTTCACCGACGGTGTCCCAATCGCTGCCTAAGGCTGTCACGCCTGACATACCTGTAACCACAACACGACGAATCATACTAAACCACCATTAATAGAAATAACTTGGCGAGTCACATAGCCCGCAACATCTGACATTAAGTAACTCACAAGCCCTGCAACTTCTTCTGGATCACCCATGCGACGTAATGGTACTTGTGGTAATGCATGTTCTTTTACATGTTCATCAACCATACCTGTATCTATCAAACCTGGAGCAACACAGTTAACTGTGATTTTTCGCTTCGCTAATTCTAACGCTAACGATTTAGTCGCACCAATAACACCCGCTTTAGCCGCGCTGTAGTTGGTTTGTCCACGGTTGCCTACAATGCCAGAGACTGACGCTAATGTCACAATACGGCCGCCTTTACGCAGCTGGACCATCGGCATAACACAAGGGTGAAGAACATTGTAGAAACTATCAAGGTTGGTATGAATTACGCCATCCCACTCTTCTTCTGTCATCGCTGGGAATGCAGTATCACGAGTAATTCCGGCGTTGCTCACTACACCATAATAAGCACCATGAGCTTCAATGTCGCTTTCTAATTTCTCTTTACATTGTGCGCGATTACTAATATCAAATTGAATTAATCGGCCTGAACCGCCATTCTCTTCAATCGTCGCTAATGTTTGTTCGGCTCCAGCTTTATCACTCATATAGTGAACAATCACAAAGAAACCATCTTTTGCTAACTGTTCTGAAATTGCGCGACCAATCCCCTTACTGGCTCCGGTCACTAATACTTGTCTCATCATGATTCCCTCTACTGCTTGTCTTGCTTAGGAGCTAAAAGCTCTTCTAATTTTTCTTCTGTTGGCACAAATACATTTAATTGGCTTGACGCTATTTTTTGACCATTACATTCAATATAACAACTGAATACCGCCATGCCATTATTCTCTAAGATTTGCTCTGCAAAAATGTCGAGTGTGTCGCCTTGCTGAAATTCACTGCACTCTGCTTGGTATTTTCGACTGCCAAGTAAGAAACCTATTGGTGGTTTATTCCCTTTTTCCCATGCATGGAAGCCTGACCAGCCAGCAATACTCTGAGCCATAAACTCAATACCAACCCATGCGGGAATAGATTTTGTTTCATGGTTAAAGAAAATATTTTGCTCACTAATCGTTACTTGGCTGTGAATAGACAGTTCTTGAACATCAATAAGCCTATCGACTAATGCTAAAGGCATATCATGAGGTAAAAGATCGATTAAATCAGGAATAGTTCTCATGATTGATATCCAAAAATTAAGCTGATGTTATTGCCACCAAAAGCAAATGAATTACTAATGATGGCTTTTTTTTCTAAGTTTTGATTGGTCACAAGATTAATATCGGCTAACTCACTGTCTTTTTCACCATCATTAATTTGCACTGGCAAAGGCAAATTAAACGTTAGAATATGCCAAGCGATAGAGGCTTCGATAATACCAGCGGCACCTAAAGTATGCCCTGTTAATGGTTTAGTGGAACTGATAGGAGTATCGCTACCAAAAACAGCATTAACGGCTTTTGATTCCATCGCATCATTTAACAGGGTTGCTGTACCATGTGCATTAATGTAGCCAATCTCAGAGGCATCAAGGCCAGCATCTTTTAGAGCCTTATTCATCGATTCAATCGCCCCTTTTCCTTCTGGCTGTGGCGCTGAGATATGATGAGCATCAGAGCTATCACCCGCGCCAAGTAACGCAATTGGATTATCGGAGTCTTTTGAGTCTGCACTTAACAACATATACGCACTGGCTTCGCCAATATTAATCCCTTTACGATTAGGACTGAACGGTAAGCAATGTTCATTTGATAGCGCTTCTAGGCTATTAAAACCATTAAGAGTTAGCTTACATAAAGAGTCTGTACCACCAACAATAACGGCATCAACAAGGCCTGATTTCAACAATCGCTTCGCGGATAAAAACACTCTGCCACTTGATGAGCATGCCGTTGAAATTGCATACGTTGGGCCTGACACTTTTAAGTAATCGGCAATAAATTCCGCAGGGTTTCCTAGCTCTTGCTTACTATAGTGGTAATCAGCGGGGAAAATACCTGAATTTAATTTCTCACTCAGTGCGATTTCCCCATCAGATATCCCTGAAGTACTCGTCCCTACAACAACCGCAATACGATCTGCTCCGTATTTTGTTTTTGCCTCTTCGATTTTAGGCTCTATTTGCTGTAGCGCGGAAAGCACTAATTGATTATTTCGAGTATTAAATGCAGATAAACGCGGTGGTACTGCAGGCAATTCACCTTCAGCCTTACCAACAACGGTCGATTTACCATCGTTTAACCACCCACCCTCAGCTCTCATTGATGATTTTTTATTTCCACTGAGGGATTGATGAATATCACTTCTCTCTTTACCTAATGCTGAATGCGAACCACAGGCATGAATATATACAGGAAATTCACTCATTTTATTTATCCATTATTCGTTGAGTTTACGCTTCTGATGAATGTGAAAACGTTTTAATTGTAATGACATAACCTAAATGAGGGCTGGTTAAGAGAATATCACCATCAAATTTATTGGTGATTGAATCATAACGAATATCTAATACTGTTTTACCTGATTCATCAACCAACACCCTATGATTATCGCTCTCGCTCAACGTCCAACCAATATTATCTAATGATGCCTGCCAAGCTTCCATCGGCCATAGGGTGATCATGACATTAAATAATACTTGCTCTGGTGGAGGTAATGTATCGGAAAGCCCTGCCATAACATACGTATCTAGTGTTAAACCATCGTAATCTAAACTCAGTAATCGAGAACCCCATGAGGCAAATCCTGCGAGAACAAGATCATTACCCGTTAGTTGCAATTGAACTGGTAACTGTTGTTTACCCCCTTGAAACTCTACCGAGATTAATTGGCTCAATGATAAATCACTGCCATATTGTGCCGGTTGAGGAAGCGTAATAAATTTACCCTGAGCAACCTCAACTTGATTGGCTAGCTTAATCGGTTTTGATGTACATCCCATGACGATAAACGACAAAATAAAGATGCAAAAATAACGTAATGTTAACGGCTGACTCTTCATTATTTGTCTCCTTTATGATGTGAATTATACTTAGGTAGTTGACTTAATGGGGCTAATAACCAAGCCACAATAATACCTGTTAACACTGTAATACCAAAACTGTGAATAGCCTGAGTTTCGCTTAGGGCTAATAACCCAAAGGAAAGTATCGTGGTTAAAGCAGATAATGAAATCGCGAGTAACGTGCTCTCTTTATGTGAATGGTCACTTTGTTTATTCTGCTCTGCAAAGAAAAGGGTGTAATCAATCCCTATTCCTAGTATCAACATCAAGGCCAATAAGTTGAACAGATTTAATGGTACGCCTGTTAATACCGTAACCGCAAGCCCCGCACAACCCGCTATAAATGGAGGCAATACAATTAAGAACGCTTGTTTCAGCTTATAACGAGGCAGAAGCAGCAAAAATATCGCAGCATAAGCCATCAATAACAGTTCAGTGATTCGTTGGCGGTATTGAGCAAACAGAGTCGAAATCTCTTCTGCTTTATTGAGATAAGTTGCTCCATTATCTTGAGCAAACTCACTTAACACGGCGCTATCAACTTCTTGGTTAAACGTAATAACCGATGCGAATACGTTATCAATTTTCCCAAGCCACAAGAAACCTACTGTCTCTGAGATTGGGGATGCTAAAAACCCATCAACGGTCAGCGCATGGTATGGCTGCAATTGAGACAAAGCGTGCTTTTGTTGTATTACTTTTTGATAAGTACTCGCTTGATCTCTATATAACTTATCAACCAATTGGTAATTTTCTTGCTGTGTTTTTTGCGAAGGCACGTAGCGGGTAATGGATTGAAAACCACCAAACCCCTTACCTTGCTCTAATTCATTTGAGATTGACTCTAATTTCTGTAATAACCCCTCTTCAGAGCTATCTCGTACTAGCAATAACTGTTGAGAACCGCCAACGCCTGTAATGCTTTTTATCTCTCTTTCTTGTTGCTGAAGCGCTTGTGGTAAGGCTTGAAGCTGACGAATGTCATCATCGTACTTAGCTTGTGTTACCCCAAATACAGCGGCAACTAATAAGCTTAACGGCACCACCAATCGGATCAACGGTTGTTGCCATACAAGTAACCATTGACTTAATGCTCGTTGAGCAGGAATAACATGATATTTACTTGGTTTGCTTGCAAGTAACGGATACCAACACACGACCGTAAAGTAGGCGGCAGTTAATCCAATGGCTGAGAATAACGATAATTGTTGTAAACCTGGAAATGGCGCTATCAACATACCTAAATAACCAATCAAGCTTGTGATTAGCCCTAGAGTTATTGCTGGAAAAAGTTGTTTTATACCCTCAACTGAATTCCATTTTTTGCCGGCATTTAGACGATCAGTTAAGAAATGAAAAGCATAATCAATAGAGACGCCTATCAAGCTGGCACCAAATACCAAACTGAATAGATGAATCGATCCAAACAAGGCAATAGTTAACACATAAGCGCAGAATAAGCCTGTCGTTATAGACAATAAGGCCAGCGCTAATGGCATGGCACTTCGATACACCACAAGCACTAAAACAAGAATACCGATCAGAGAACCAAGTCCAATCGTACTTATCTCTCCTTTCGCACTTTCTGTACCATGAGCGGCATAGAAAATTACGCCAGTGTGCTGTACATCAACAGAGAATTGCTTCTGTATGTTTTGCTCTAATGCTATTAAATCAGGCAATTGCTGCTGTAAAGAAAGTTGGTAAGATGATCCTGAAAGATCGGCGGTAATCACGATGTATTTATCATCATCAACCGTTGCGGTGAGGTAACCATTTTCTATTTTAATATTGCTGGAGCTTTTTGTTAAACCTGACAAGTAGTCCCTAAATAATAGGAATGGATCATTTTCTAATTCAACCCCTGTTACACCAGAAAAAGGGTTATACAGTGCCTGCAATACTTGTTGTACTTGTTGTTCTGGTGCTGAGATTAATTGCTGCTGTTGTCTTTCCGTTAATAGCTGAGCACGAGCTGGAAAGTAATATTGTCCCCACGCTTGCTGTTGGTCTTTGCTCACTGTTGCTGTAACTGAATCAAACAAAGGCAGTTCTTTTAAGGCAATACTAAATTGCTCAACGGCATTAATAAGCTTTTTATTGTCATTCTCCGTTTGGCGAACAACGAACACCACTTTATCACTCATGGTATTTGCTATGCTATCAAAGGCTTGCTGGGCAACCTTATCTTGTTGATTATCAGGCAGTAGCGCTAATATGTTGGTTTCTACAGGGAGAACGCCCTTTGTATTAGCTTGATAAGCAAAAAGACCGATTAACCCTATGATTATCAATAACCAACTGACAGCAAACTGTCGAGGCTTAAACCAGTTAGAAGGTAAATGCACGTAACTCTTCTTCTGTTAATGTCATAGGTTTGGTTGATTGCTTAGTAAAAAGCATTTCTGTTACGTCGCCACGAACTTCACTTAACACAACGCGATTTAAGTAAGTACCACCTTCGATTTTGATCGATTTAAATACACTATCAATTGGTGATGTCGTAGGCGTTAGTAATAATGTCCATGTCTCTTTGTCACCAGAAAGCTGCAACGTAAAATTCTCTTTTATTGCGTCAGTATCCCCTTTAAATAACGAAAGGAATAATCGTGTGAAGTAGAATGCCATTGGGTTTTGAGCGTCATTTATTACTTGGGCTTCGCCATTTATTAACTGGCGTAGCTTATTTTGCGTTAGCGTCAGCGTAATTGGAAATGGCTTAGTTTGTTGCCATAACAGCCCTTGTTCATGATCCAACAGAAAAGACCCTGATGTTAATAGCGGTTGGCTAAACATTTGCATGGTTCTAACTTGCTGAAAGTCTCCTCGCACTAACGTTGATTGAGCGAGTTGTTGCTGTAAGTCATTTACACCAAAAGCAAAACTATTCGCACTGAATAAGACGCTTAATGACAATAACAAGGTTGAGATATATCGTTTGATACTATGCATTCTGGTAAGCCTCTACTTTATCGGTAAATGCTTTAGGTGATACAAAGCACATTTCGTCGTTTTCCATTTCAACAGCAACCTGCATCGTATGCCCTCTTGTCATTCTGACACCAGATTCAGCATCATAAATAACATAATCTACACGCATACGATTTTCCCACTCGGTCAGTGTTGCCACTACTCGAATGGTATGGTCATAACGTATAGATTTAGTGTATCGCACGCCAACATCAATGATTGGCCAGAGATAACCAGAGTCAACCATATCATTATAACTATATCCGATTTTTTTTAGCATCTCGTGGCGAGCGGTTTCGAAAAATCGGAAATAGTTTCCGTGGTAAATTATGCCCATTGGATCCGCATCTTGAAAAGCAGTTGTGATCAACACTTCTGAACTCAGAACGTTCAATTTAGATGATCCATCAGCATTAATCACAGTGTTTGACATTAATATAGCGTCCAATGTTGTTGTTGAATTTTATTAATAAAATTACGTAGATCTTGTTCTAGTGGGCGATCTTCGTTCACAAATTCAAACTCAGACAATACCGCATCACGCATGGTTTTTAACTCAGCGCTCAGTTCGTTATCACTTAGTTCACCTTGTCTTTCACGCAATACTAACGCTTGAGTTGCCGCTAATAAAGAAGCTGAAGTGACTTGCTCGGTTAACTGAAGAACACGCAAACAATCACGTGAAGCAATAGTTCCCATACTCACTTTATCTTGGTTATGACACTCTGTTGAACGAGAGAATACGCTTGCTGGCATCGTGCCTTTGAGTGCTTCTGCTGTCCACGCTGAAATACCAATTTGAACCGCTTTAAAGCCATGGTTAATTGGTTTACGTGCGCCTGTTGCCCCAGTTAGGTTAAATGGTAGGCCGTTGTTGAACTTATAATCCATTAACTGTGCCATTTGACGATCCAATAAATCCGCAATGTTTGCCACAGCCGTTTTTAGCATGTCCATCGCCATCGCAATATGGCCACCATAGAAATGACCGCCATGAAGAACACGCTCATTATCACCATCAATAATTGGGTTATCGTTAGCGCTGTTCAGTTCGTTCTCAATCATTTGACGTAAGAACGGTAGGCTATCTTGAAGAACACCAATGACGTGAGGAGCACAACGTAAAGAGTATCGGTCTTGCAGACGATCACTGTTTCTTGGTGGCGTTTCATTGTGTAAATCAGAACGCAACCATGACGCAATTTTTTGCTGGCCTGGATGCGGTTTTACCGCAAATAATGCTTCATCAAAATGGAAGTCATTGCCTTGCATGCCAACAGATACCATTGCGGTGATCTTCGTTGCCATTTGTGCTAAGTATTCTGCACGTTTATACGCTAAACACGCCAGCGCAGTCATTACTGACGTACCATTCATTAACGCTAAACCTTCTTTTGGTTTTAGCTTAATTGGTGTGATGTTTAGTTCTTTAAAGACATCAGCGGTTGCGCGGATTTCACCTTTATAGATCACTTCACGCTCACCAATAAGAGTGGCTGCAAGGTAAGAAAGCGGTGTTAAGTCACCACTTGCGCCCACTGAACCTTCTTGAGGAATACGCGGTGAAATTCCGTGATTAATTAGGGTAACAATTTGATTTAACAAATCGTGAGTAACGCCAGAAACCCCTTGAGATAAAGAACACAAACGAGTAGCTAATACCGCACGAGATTGTTGTTCATCTAAGTTTTCACCTAAACCACAGCCATGAAAACGAGTTAAATGTAATGGCAGTTCATCCACTAAATCCATTGGAATAGCGACAGTACAAGAATCACCGTACCCTGTTGTTACTCCATAGATCACGCCTTCTTCTTTTAAAAGACGTTCTAGGAATTCAACACCACGGTCAATTTTTGCAATGAATTCATCAGCATTATTAAGTTGTGCGTCTGCACCGTTTGCGATTTCAACAACGTCTTCAATCGTCAGACGTCCCTTGCCAAATATAATTGAATTAGTTGTCATCTTTCTTTCCAGTTAGCTGCCAAAAATTAAAAAAGTTATACCATTGCGATGGTGCTTTCAGTGTGAAATGCTCTAAACGTCGAGCATAGTTTTGCACGACTTCCTGTAAAGCCTCTTCTCGTTGTCCACGAGGTAATATAATTTGTTCTGAAAACGGTTCAAAATACACATCAAAACGTGACTCTTTTTGTGTATCGTCACGCAGACCAAACATTAAATAAACAGGTTGCTTTAAAATAGAAGCCAACATAAATGGCCCTTGTGGAAATGGCGCTGGTTTTCCTAAGAAATCAGCCCAAATAACACGATCTTCTTTGGTTACCGAGGTACGGTCTCCTACGATAACAATCCACTCTCCCGCATCTATCTTTTGTTGTAATAAAATAGCGGTATCTGGCCCCATTTTACTGACTTGAATCACATTAACATCAGATTGAGGGTTAACCGTTTTCATTACTGCATTAAAACGCTCTGCGTGCTCAGTAAATACCAGTGCATTTATTTTAAGGTCCTTATGTCGTCGACTTAAAGCACGACATAACTCTAAATTACCCAAATGAGAACCTAGCATTACGATGCCTTTTTCTCGTTTGGATAACGCTTCATAATGCTCAGTACCATGCACTATTAAGTTTTTCTCAGAAAAATCACCACGCCATGCTGCTAATTTATCTAACATGGTTTCACCAAATGAAACTAAGTGACGGTATGACGATAGTTTCTCAGGCAACGTAATGTTTTTTACTCGAGCATAGGCATTTATTTGTTGAATAAAATCATCAGACGCTTGTTTTACGGGACCACCACGTAAGTAGTAATACGCCATAACTGGCTTTAATAATAATGAGAAAACACCACGCCCAAATGTTGAATAGATCCAAAGCAGGAATTGAATACCTAAAATCGTGCCACGCTCTGCATGAGACGACCAATGATCATCCTGTATTGGTTTTCGTTTTAATAATGGTCGGATCCGTAGCAACATGCCAAAAAATAGCTTCGTGTGCATCCAACTAATTTTGACGTTATCCCATAAAGCATCAAAATGAGAAATGCCATCTTCTGGGTAAATAACGCGAGTATTGATAAATCGGATATCCGTGTCATTCCAGTACATACGAACCATGATTTCGGTATCAAAATCCATTCTACGTCCTAAGACCGCACGTTCCAGAACGCTAATAGTTGGACCTATTGGGTAAGAACGAAAACCACACATACTGTCTTTAATCGCAAAAGAAAGCGTCTCTATCCATACCCAAACATGAGTCACATATCGACCATATAGGCGTGATTTAGGCACACTCTCATCATAAACAGGTTGGCCTGAAATTAAGGCCGCAGGGTGGATTTGTGATTCTTGAATTAACTTAGGTAGTGCATTGAGATCATGCTGGCCATCGGCATCAATTTGAATTGCATGACTAAAACTTTGTTGATAGGCCGCTTCAATACCAGCAATAACCGCCCCGCCTTTACCTTGGTTTTGAGCCAATGTAATTAACGTTATATCGCTATTATTCGCTGCAATATCAATGAGTATTTGTTGCGTTTCCATTTCGCTACCGTCGTCTACTATTAGCATTGGGTAACCAAAAGCTAATAACGACTCAACAACCGCAGGGACAGTTTTGCCATGGTTATAACAAGGAATAAGAAAACAAGGACGGAAGGTAGTCATAATTATTGCCCTAATAATATACGGCCAGAAGAGTGTTTACTTACACCGCCTCCATGTATTGAACTAAACGAAAAATAGAGTTTTTCTTTATCTTTAACCCACTTTAGTTCTAGTTCAACTTGAGTATTTGGTAGGATTGGTTCTTGAAATTTAAGCACTTCCATTCCTTTAAAGTTCGATTGTGCTTGCAAGTATTGTTGACCGTAATAAATAGCCCAATCAACTTGTGTTACCCCTGGTAACAGTGGATGACCAGAGAAATGGCCAGAAAAATCAAGAATATCGTCATCCACGTGCATAGTGATAATCACACTAGATTGATTATCATCTAGAGTCGAGATTTCAGTGGAAATAATTGTCGGTTTACGTTTTGTCATGAGTACTTCTTTTAATCATTAACATCATTAAATAGCTGCTGTAAGTCGTGCATTTGACGCTTACCTTGGCTATTCAATGGAATTTCTTTAACCGTTCTAAAGCGTCGAGGAATACCGACAGGTTCTAACCACTCTCTTAATTCAGAGCGTAACTTTAACCAAAACTTACCTTTAGAGCCTTGTTGTATTGATTTGTTCCCTGCATCTGAAAGAACAATAACCGCACCCAACACGGTACGTTTAACTTCTTCCATTGGGATCACAGCCGCTTCATCTATCCACTCTAGTTGCATCAAACGCTTTTCAACTTCAGTGAGTGAAAGGCGTTTTTCTTCAATTTTAATGACTCTATCGACTCGCCCTTTTAGCATGAATTGTCCATTATCCAACAAATCACAGTAATCACTGGTCGGATACCATAATGATTCATCAATAAAAGGAGACAACAACTCTAGGCAATGCTCAATATTTAAGCGAGTTTGATGAGATGGGAAGAATGTCCAAAGCGACGTGGGCTCCATTTGCTGGCGATAACCAACCCCACCGGTTTCGGTGCTTCCATAGACTTCAAATGGACGTAAAGAGAGTTTGATTTCACTCTGCTCTGCCCCTTCAATAGCAAGAGGACCACCTGAAGAAAAAACCATTTGATAGGGATTGTAGCCTTCATGATCAGCAAGGCGCTTTAATAATGCAGGACTGCAAATAAGTGTTTTTTTATGCTCAGGTTGATGAGATAAAATTTGCTCAGGGTAAATAAAATTTGTTCGACTAAACGCACGACCAGTACACAATGGCCACAACACTCGAAATAACAACCCATAAATATGTTGATGAGAAACGGTACTGTAAATTTCAGTCGCGTCTAGCTTGTCACCCCATAACTGCTCCAATTGCTGGATTTCGTTACTCAGTAACTGCAACGTTTTTTCGATTGGTTTTGGAGTGTCCGTAGAACCAGAGGTGAATAAAGTAAGGCGAATATCATTTAACACTAATGGGGATAATACGCTTATAACATTATCGGTAATGGTTTGATAATGGCAATGATGTTCACAAGGCATGACTTGTATTATGTCATCATGCAACAAGGCATCAAAATGTTCAGATAATTCAGTTAGTGCCGCAGGTTGATGATTACCGGGTAAAATAATGTGCTTACCAGCATGAGCTAAAGCAAGAAAAGAGACGGCAAACTGATAGCTGTCGTCAAAACATAACGCCCATTTTTTTTCTGGTTGATGAGATAAATAACCACACACTCGTTGCACGTCATGCTGAAACTGCTCATAACTCACGTAAGTATGCTGCTCATCAAAACACACATTATGAGTTAGGTCTTTTTGATTGATAAGATGGGAAAGTGCTGTGTAGCTCATGCTTCTTTTCTCTTTATCCATTGACGCACTAGCCATTCAGTGACAAATAAAGTCCCTATCAATAAATAGCTAATAAAACCGTTATACAACATCCATACTTTCATCTCTAAAAAACAAGTAGAGAGTGAAATCGAACCGTTTATTACAAAAAAAACACACCACACTTTGGTTACGGTTCTCGTGTAGGCAACGCCACTCGGCGGAAGATCTGGTTCTTGAAGGCGAGCAAAGCGTTCAATCATACTTTGAGGTTGAGATAGCGTCCAAAAAAAGACAGTAAACATCACTACGTTAACGATCACAGGGTAAAACGTAAACCACCCTTCTGATCGAAATAACCAGCCTAAGCCTGCAAGAATGAGCCCTGCTGCTCCACTGATCACTGCAATGTATTTAAGTTCTTGAATTGGAACCTGTTTGCCTCCGACCATTCGCACTACAAACAACACCGCTAGCACGCCTGCTACTGTCGTAACCCCACCAAAGTGGAGACCGTAGTAAACCGCCAGCGGATAAGCAAGCAGTGCAATGGCTGACAATACCGTCAGCCAACGCATTATTTTAGAAGGGCAGCGACAGAGTTAACAACGTCTTCAACAGTGCGAACTTCTTTAAATTCTTCTGGTTTAATTTTTTTACCTGTTACTTTTTGTAAGTGAACGACTAAATCAACGGCATCAATACTGTCTAAATCAAGATCGGTATACAATTTAGCATCAAGGGTAATATCAGCTTCATCAATCTCAAATAACTCAACCAATGCTGCCGTTACTTGCTCTAATACTTGTTCTCTATTTACATCTGTCATGACTTACTCTCTTACGCTTTATTTTCAGTAATATAAGTAGCCAAGTTTGCCACTGACGCAAAATGTTCACGAGTTTGCGTATCGTCAGCATCCAATACAAGGTTGTACTTTTTCTTAATTGCCAAACCTAATTCTAAAGCATCAATAGAATCTAAACCTAATCCATCACCAAACAATGGTGCATCCGTTTCAATATCATCAACTGAGATATCTTCTAGGTTAAGCGCTTCAATAATTAATTGCTTAATTTCGTTGTGTAATACTTCCATCAATAACCTACTTATTTTCTTTTGATGATTTAAATTCATTTTGCGGATACAAAGCTGTATCTAAAAATCGATTTACGTTTCGAGCCGCCGATGATGACGAATCAGCGTCTTCAATGTATGGCGTTATCGCTACCTTATCTTTCACTTGTACATGAAAGAACGGTCTAACATCTGGAACTTGATACCATTTGGCTTCTTTAGTTAAGAAGCTTGGCGTTACCGTGACATGAATAATGCGTAAATCACTTTCACTACGAACGGCTATTTGTGCCGCGCCACGCTGGAGTTTAGATTTAATACCAGGTGTTGTCCGTGTTCCTTCAGGGAAAACTAATAATACATTTCCTGAATTTAACTTATCTGAACACTCTTCTAGAAATGCTTCTGGTTCACGGTTCGGAATATAACCCGCAGCCCTCACTATTCCGCGAATAAACGGATTATGCCATAAGGCCGCTTTTACAATGCAGTCACATTGCGGTAATTGTGAAGCAATTAAAACATAATCAATCAAGCTAGGATGGTTCGCGATAATTAAGCAACTTTTATCCTCTTTTAATAGCTCAGCACCGTCAAATTGATAACGAATAGCTCGGCTGTAATGCATCGTTTTACAAAACAATAAAAAGCTACGTTGAATAATTAATTGCACACGCATTTCTCGTTGTTGCGCATTTTTTGCGGTAAACGTAAGCGTAGGAAAAATAATAAACGTTAAACACAGCGCGCCAATGCCAAAAAGAGAGAAGCAAAGCCCTGTTGCTACTATTCGCCAATATTTATCTATCCGTGAAAATACCGTCATTCTATTTATTATAAGTCCATGTCCATTGCGTTGATTTGCTATCTACTTTCCAGTGAGATTGTGATCCTACTAAGTTAGCAATACATTGCAACCCATGAGGTAAAACTTCAGAACTGATTGATGGTTTATTGTTCCACTCAAGCCGAATTTCTTCGCCTGCGCTTAATATTACACCTAACGCATAACCTTGATATGTCTCAGTTTCAAATTGTTCATAATGTGAGGAGAGTGGTTCATCAAAATCAATCACTAATACGTTATGGGTCGGATTTTCATTTAAATAAACAGAGGCTTCTATTAATGCAGAGTGAAATGTATTCTCGCCTGCCGCAATTGAGGTAACAGGAAGGGCTTGTTTCGCTGTAATGGTAAATAGCCCTGCGGCGGTATTATGCACTGACTGTGAAAATGCCATTGGGGAAGCATCATTCCCTGTTAATACATCTTCTAATAAGGCACTGGTTCTTGTTAATTCACCATGACGGCTTGCAAATACAAGATAATTAACCTCTTGCTCTTCAATTAACACTAAGGCTGTTTGCACTGCTAATTTACTTAATGAGCTCATTCTTCTTCGAGCCATCGCGGGAATTTTATCGACAGGGGCTTTTTCTCCCTCAGGCCAAGTGAAATTAGTTTCTTGCCACTGTAGCCAAGCCGCTTTGGTAGCTATTCCAGCAGAAATTGCGTGCCAATCGATAATATTAAAATTTGCGTATGCCATGATATCCATCTAGTAGTAAAAACATTACAATTTGTTACCCTACTCGTATAGGATATATGAATTCAGTGACTTGGCGCAAATACAAATGCGACAAGCCATACGGTAAATAAATATAAAAACAGATAATAAGGGACTAAACATGTCATTTTACAAACCACTTTTACTCTCCGCTAGCGTTCTTATATTATCCGGCTGTGCAAGTGTAATTCCCCTTACCGACAAAGTAACAGGTGAAGATTTATTTCAAACCAATAAACCCGTTTATACCTTGGTTAACCTCCACCCTGATGAAAAAAGAATGAAGCTTTATTCCGTTAATTTTCAACAGGATGGTTTAATCCCACTTTGTACTCAAGTTAATATTGTTGATGTAACTAATAAAAATTTAACCTTTAAAATTAGCAGCACAGATAAGCAATATACTTTGACTAAGCATAAGTCTTCTCCTGATTTTTCAAAATATCTAAGTAATTATTTTGGCACTGAATGTAATAGCTCAAAAATTAAAAAACTCAGTACTTTAGATCAGCAAGGAATTAAAGACGGTGTTGTGAAAAAAGGAATGACTAAGGAAGGTGTAAAATATGCGATCGGCTTCCCACCAGAGCATAAGACACCTGACTTAAATAACAGTGAATGGCTATATTGGAAGAATAGATTTAATACGTTTAAAGTCGAATTCAAAGATAATACCGTTTCCAATATCATAGACTAATCTATTGATCTTTAGTAAATATCAGTGGTTTCTTGCTTTTGAACAAAGTTTCACTCACAACCGCTGATATGATCATTTTCATCTTCTTATAATATGGCTAATTTCGTGACTCAATATAAAAATGACCCTTTTAATGCACTAGAAGCAAAAACAGAAGCACAGAAACTCTCTTTTGCCCCTATCGTTTTTCAAACCGCTCGTACTCTCAGAGATCTTGGTATTCTTGCCGCGCTAGATAAAGCAAATGATCAAGGCTTAGATGCCGTTCAATTATCTCGAGATACTGGCGTTTCTGAATATGGCGTTAAAGTTCTTCTTGATATGGCACTGAGCGCACATATTGTGACATGGGACGAGCCAAATTACGTACTTGCTAATCTTGGGCACTTTTTATTACACGATGGCATGACTAATGCGAATTTAGATTTCACTGCTGATGTTTGTTATGCAGCAATGATGCACTTAACAGAATCAATTCAAGAAGGCACCCCTGCGGGTTTGAAAGAACTGGGTGATTGGCCGACTATTTATGAAGGCTTATCTCGACTGCCAGAAAAAGCAAAAGAGAGCTGGTTTAAGTTTGATCATTTCTATTCTGACCGTTCATTCCCTATTTTATTAGAAAAAGTATTAAGCAAAAAACCTAAGCGTCTTTTTGATATTGGTGGTAACACTGGTAAATGGGCGCTGCAGTGCTGTAAATACGATCAAGATGTGAATGTCACGATTATTGATTTGCCACAACAGATCGAAATGGCACTAATAAATGCAGAGCAACAAGGCTTTGCTGATCGTATTAGTGGTCATCCAACCAACATGCTGGATAAAACACTGCCCTTACCTCAAGGCGCTGATGTGTGGTGGATGAGCCAATTTTTAGATTGCTTCTCGCCAATGGAAATTTTAAGTATTTTAAAACGTGTACGCGCTGCTATGTCTGCTGATGCAAAAGTTTATATTCTTGAACTATTTTGGGATGAGCAAAAATACGATGCCGCGTCATACAGCCTAAATGCAACATCACTGTACTTCACGTGTTTAGCTAACGGTAACAGCCGTTTCTATCGTTGCAGCGATTTCTTAGAAATTATTGAAGAAGCTGGCTTTGCGGTTGCTGAACAAACTAATAATATTGGTTTAGGTCATACGCTGCTTGAGCTTAGAGCTAAATAGGAGCCACTTGTGCTATCAAAACAATCAATCAACGTAGAATCAACTCAGGTTGCTATTATTGGTGCCGGTCCGTCGGGTTCGATTGCTGCTGCGTTATTAAAAAAACACAATATTGATTGCATAATCTTGGAGAAATCGACCTTTCCTCGCTTTTCAATTGGTGAGAGTTTGCTTCCTGCCTGTATGGAATCAATTAAAAAAGCAGGGATGTTAGACGCTGTAGAAAGCGCGGGGTTTCAATATAAAAATGGCGCTGCATTTCATTTCAATGGAATATTTACGGCATTTGATTTCACAGATAAGTTTTCCGAAGGGGCTGGCACCACTTTTCAAGTTCAGCGTGGTACTTTTGATAAAGTACTTGCTGATAGTGCCCAAGATCAAGGGGTGGACATTCGTTACCAACACGAAATTACTGATGTTGATATTTCTCAGACTAAAGCTCTACTTTCTGTTTTAGATCCCAATGGTAACCCTTACCAAATTGAAGCTGATTTTGTATTAGATGCAAGTGGGTTTGGGCGCGTATTACCAAAATTACTTAATTTAGAAGAGCCTTCTTGTCTTCCACCACGAAAAGCTATTTTTACTCATATTACAGATAATATTTCAGACGACCATTACGACAGGGATAAAATATTAATTTCTGTCCATCCAAAAAATACAAAAGTCTGGTATTGGTTAATTCCATTCAGTAATGGAACTTGCTCTTTTGGTGTGGTTGGTGAGCCTGAGTTTTTTGAAAGCTATCCCAAAGACAGCATCTCAGCATTAAAACAATTAGCGGCTGAAGAAGATAACCTTAAAATATTACTTAGTGATGCTGAATATCCAAACTCATGTGGTGAGATAATGGGCTATTCGGCTAATGTAACTAGGTTGTTTGATCGTAATTTTGCTTTATTAGGCAATGCGGGCGAATTTCTTGACCCTGTTTTCTCTTCTGGCGTTACCATTGCGATGAAGTCTGCTGAGTTAGCAGTCGATCTATTAATTAAGCAATTCAACCACGAAGACGTTAATTGGCAAACCGATTATTCAGATAAACTAATGACGGGGGTTAATGCATTCCGTTGTTATGTCGAGGGATGGTACGAAGGATCATTCCAAAATGTCATTTTCCACGAAAATCCGAACCCAAAAATTAAGCAGATGATCAGTGCAATTCTAGCGGGTTACGCATGGGATGAAGAGAATCCATTTGTTGCTGAACCAGACCGTCGTTTAAAAGTCATTTCGGAGCTATGCAAGCCATTGACTAAATAATATATAGCTAAAGACCAAAAAGGCATCCTAATTCTATATTGGATGCCTTTTCTATTTTTAGATATCAAGCCTACTTATGCTTGTTCACTCTCAATAACTGCTTTTAAACTGTGTGGATGTAATTTGATACACACGCCTTGGTATTTCAATGCAACCGTATAATTGGCAATACGCTCAGCCTCTCCTGATGGGCAGCTTTGCTTTACTTTAATTCCAAGAGAAGATAGTTCTACCCACTTATCCTTTAATACAGGGAAAAGTGAAAACAAATACGTAAGAAACTCTTCTTGTGAATTAACCTCACATGGGATCACCCATTCAATATGTTCCCAACCCTGTTTAGGGTAAGTTTTCTCTCCAGGGTACGGTAGCTCTAAACATTCAATTGACCAACCGCTAACCTCTATAGGTTGATTAAAGCCTAGAGCAATAATTGGGCGTCCATTAATCTCATTATTTGACCACTCTTCAGCTTGTTGTAACCACACTTTATGAGCGGCTTCAGCCACACCGCGATCATTAATTCGTAATGCAATATGATCCGCTTGATAGTCAGTAAGATCTAACCCCAACACATCAAGTAAGCTTTGAATTCTATCCATAAACGCAGGTAACGCATTAATTAACTGTTGAGGCTCTAATTGTTGTTCTTTTAATAATACCAATGACATGAAAGCAACCTAACGATTGAAGAAAAGAAACCGAATTGTAGCAACCTCTTCACTTGATGTTTAGACTCTAAAGAAAAAATAGCAGAAACTATTAAATATCCCTTATTTTATTGCTATTATTAGCGACTATTTTGCTTTCCATGCAACAGCATTCCTGTTTAACAGCGATATGAAGGATAACTCTTTGAATATTCAATCACTTATTAACGACAAAGTTTCTCAAGCCTTAGAAGCAGCCGGCGCGCCAGCGGGCAGCCCTGCCGCAGTTCGTCAATCTGCAAAAGCTCAATTTGGTGACTACCAAGCTAACGGCGTAATGGGCGTAGCTAAGCGACTAGGTACAAACCCTCGAGAATTTGCTCAGAAAGTACTGGATGTTTTAGATCTTGATGGCATCGCTAGCAAAACTGAAATTGCAGGCCCTGGCTTTATTAACATTTTCTTATCTGAAGAATTTCTAGCAAAACAAGCTGAAACGGCATTAGCTGACAAACGCTTAGGTGTTGCTAAAGAAAAACAACAAAACATTGTTGCTGACTACTCTGCACCAAACGTAGCAAAAGAAATGCACGTGGGTCACTTACGTTCAACCATCATTGGTGATGCTGTTGTTCGTACTCTTGAGTTTTTAGGCCACAACGTGACTCGTGCTAACCACATCGGTGACTGGGGTACTCAGTTTGGTATGCTTATCGCAAACCTTGAACGTGTACAAAAAGAGAAAGGCGAAGTTTCTATGGAACTGTCTGATCTTGAAGGTTTCTACCGTGAATCTAAAAAATTATACGATGAAGATGAAGAGTTTGCCGTAACTGCACGTGGTTATGTAGTTAAACTTCAAGGCGGCGATGAGTTCTGTGCAGAAATGTGGAAGAAGCTTGTTGACGTAACTATGATTCAAAACCAACGCAACTATGATCGTCTAAATGTATCACTTACTCGTGATAACGTGATGGGCGAAAGTATGTATAACAGCATGCTTGCACCAATCGTTGCTGATCTTCAAAAACAAGGTCTAGCGGTTGAGAGTGATGGTGCTCAAGTGGTTTACCTTGACGAATATAAGAACAAAGATGGCGACCCAATGGGTGTTATCGTTCAAAAACGTGATGGTGGCTTCTTATACACCACCACTGACATCGCTTGTGCTAAATACCGTTTCGAAGAACTGAATGCTGATCGTGTTCTTTACTTCATCGATTCACGTCAACACCAGCATCTAATGCAAGCGTGGACTATTGTTCGTAAAGCGGGCTATGTTCCTGAAAGCGTATCTTTAGAGCACCACGCGTTTGGTATGATGCTAGGTAAAGATGGTCGTCCATTTAAAACTCGTGCCGGTGGTACGGTTCGTCTTGCTGATCTTCTTGATGAAGCAGAACAACGTGCAACTACGCTAATCGAAGAGAAAAATAAAGATCTCTCTGCTGAAGAAAAAGCGAAGATTGCGACGACTGTTGCAATGGCTGCGGTTAAGTACTCTGATCTTTCTAAGCACCGTACGACCGATTACATCTTCGATTGGGACAACATGCTTGCATTTGAGGGCAACACAGCGCCTTATATGCAATATGCTTATACTCGTGTTGCTTCTATCTTCAGTAAAGCTGGCTTGTCTATGGATGAGTTAACTGGCGAAATTAAGATTACTGATGAGAAAGAAAAAGCACTTGTTTCTAAGTTAATGCAATTTGAAGAAGCCGTTCAAGCAGTAGCAAGTGAAGGCCAACCTCACTTAATGTGTGCTTACCTATTTGAACTTGCAGGTCAATTCTCTAGCTTCTACGAAGCGTGCCCTATTCTTAACAATGAAGACGAAACTGTTAAGCAAAGCCGCCTGAAACTAGCTGCATTAACCGCTAAGACAATCAAGCAAGGTCTAGATTTATTAGGTATTGAAACGCTAGAGCGTATGTAATTCCTATTTCAATATTCTGATACTTGTTTATTCAGAATATTGAAAAATAAAGATCAAAAAAGGAGCTAATTTTAGCTCCTTTTTTATTATGACAAATTTGTGTTACAAACTATTAAAACCAACGTTCTAACGCGGATTTATCCAACTGTTTAAACGCTTTATTTAAAATGTTAGCCAGCTCTTTATAGCGAGGTTGACTCTTCATTGGCTCTAATGCAGCCCCTGTTTCAATAATTTTCTGATAAAGCTCTCGATACCAGTTTGCAAGTGCTGGTGGCAATATCGTATTCGCTCGATTGCCTAACCACCAAAATCCCTGCAGTGGCATGCTTAACGCAAACAATGCAATGATAATCGCTTGAGGTAAACCAGCGGTGTTATTAAACGCCATTTGTGTCAGAACACTAATCACAGCAACTGCTGGCATAACCTTAACTGCAAACTTAGTGGCTTTAATCACTCGTTGCTCTGGGAACATTGGAGCTAACTCTTTTCGCTCTGGCCACGTGTCCATGTAGGCTTGGCCATCTCGAAATCGGAATAGAAAACCGCTTTCACTCATATTGCCCCCTTAATTTCTAAACAAAAGTTTAAATATTCAAAAAAACACAGAATAAACTTGATTAGAATTAATATTATCTTAAAATATTTTTGTTATCTTAGCGCACAATCGTTATCCTATGCGCTGATTTATTTTTTGCTGTAGTTCTACTATAAGCTAAAAAAGGATAAATCGGCAAGGACTGCTGTAATGCTCTTTCTAAGGATAGCCAATTTTTTTGTACAAATGTGGTTTTTATCAATTAAACGACTACATTTGTCATGTTATGTCATTACGATATAACTTTAATTACTGATGAATAAATAGGTATTTATACATGTCTAAGCTGGTTTTAGTTTTAAACTGCGGTAGTTCTTCTCTTAAGTTTGCGGTTATCGACGCAGAATCTGGTGCAGAGCACTTAACTGGTCTTGCTGAGTGTCTTGGTCTTCCTGAAGCTCGTATCAAGTGGAAACTTGATGGCAAGCACGAAGCTCAACTAGGTGAAGGTGCAGCTCACGAAGAAGCTCTATCGTTTATGGTTGATTCTATTCTTGCTTCTAAGCCAGAGCTTAAAGCTAACCTAGGCGCAATCGGTCACCGTATCGTACACGGTGGTGAGCAATTCACTTCATCAGCTCTTATTACTGACGAAGTGCTTAAAGGTATTCAAGACGCTGCAACTTTTGCACCTCTTCATAACCCAGCTCACATCACTGGTATCGAAGCGGCTAAACACAACTTCCCTGAACTTAAAAACGTTGCTGTGTTTGATACTGCATTCCACCAAACAATGCCTGAAGAGTCTTACCTATACGCTCTACCATACAACCTATACACAGATCACGGTATTCGTCGTTACGGTATGCACGGTACTTCTCACCTATTCATCACTCGTGAAGTAGCTGGTCTATTAAACAAGCCTGTTGAAGAAGTTAACATCATCAACTGTCACCTAGGTAACGGCGCATCTGTATGTGCAATCAAGAACGGTCAATCTGTAGATACTTCTATGGGTCTTACTCCTCTTGAAGGCCTAGTAATGGGTACACGTTGTGGCGATATCGATCCTGCTATCATTTTCCACCTACATGACGCACTAGGTTACTCTGTTGAAGCAATCAACAACATGCTAACTAAAGAGTCTGGCCTACAAGGTCTTACTCAAGTGACTTCTGACTGTCGTTTCGTTGAAGACAACTACGGTGAGAAAGAAGAAGCAACTCGTGCAATGGATGTATTCTGTCACCGTCTAGCTAAATACGTTGCAGGTTACACAGCAACGCTAGAAGGTCGTCTAGACGCAATCACTTTCACTGGCGGCATCGGTGAAAACTCTGCTCCAATCCGTGAAATGGTTCTTAACCGTCTAGGCATCTTCGGTATCGAAGTTGATGGCGAAGCTAACCTTAAAGCGCGTTTCGGTGGTGAAGGTACTATCACTACAGCAAACAGCCGCATCCCTGCAATGGTTATCTCTACCAACGAAGAGCTAGTTATCGCAGAAGACACAGCGAAACTTACTGGTCTATAATATCTCCTAAGAGGCTAGCCATTAGGTTAGCCTTTTTTCTTTCTGTGACTTTAAAAATTTAAAGTCTCTTGCCCCAATAGTGTAGAGGAATCTTCCATGTCTCGTACTATTATGCTTGTTCCAATCAGTGCTGGTGTTGGTCTAACTAGCGCAAGTTTGGGTGTTTTACGTTCTATGGAACGTAAAGGCGTAAGCGTTTCTTTTTACAAACCTATCTCTCAACCTCGTCACGGTGGTGATCAACCTGATCTAACTACTTCAATTGTGACTAGCAGTAGCGATATTAAAGCAGCAGAACCTACTACAGTTTCTCGTGCAGAAGAACTTCTACGTAACGATCAAACTGATGTTCTTTTAGAAGAAATCGTTGCTCGTTATAAGTCTATCAGTGAAGACACTGATGTGACGCTTATCGAAGGTCTTGTTCCTACTCGTAAGCACCCATTTGCTAACCAATTAAATGGTGAAATTGCAAAAACTCTGGGCGCTGAGATTGTGTTTGTAGCTACTCCTGGTACAGATAATCCTTCTCAACTTAAAGAGCGTATCGAAGTAGCATGTTCTAACTTCGGCGGCACTAAGAACAAACAAATCGCTGGCGTTATCATCAACAAGCTAAACGCACCTGTTGATGAAGCGGGCCGTACTCGCCCTGACCTATCTGAAATCTTTGATGATGCAGATGCTACGACTAAGACTAATCTTGAAGTAATGCAAATCTTCAACTCTAGCCCTATTCGTGTTCTTGGTTGCGTGCCTTGGAAAATCGATCTAATCGCTACGCGTGCTATCGATATGGCTAAGCACCTTAATGCTGAAATCATCAACGAAGGTGAAATCTCGACTCGTCGTATTAAGAGCATCACTTTCTGTGCACGTTCTTTACCGCACATGATTGAGCATTTCAAACCAGGTTCTTTATTAGTAACTTCTGCTGACCGTCCTGACGTTATCGTTGCTGCATGTCTTGCTGCAATGAACGGCGTTGAAATCGGTGCAATCTTACTAACTGGTGGTTACGAGATCCCTCAATCAATCGCTGAACTTTGTAAGCCTGCACTAGATGCTGGTCTTCCAATCTTCACAGCTCAAGGTAACACTTGGCAGACTTCTCTAAATCTACAAAGCTTCAGCCTTGAAGTTCCTGCAGATGATAAAGAGCGTATTGAGTTTGTTAACGAACACGTTGCTAGCCACATTGATGGCCCTTGGATTGATTCTTTATCTGAAGGTACTGAAGGCATCCGTCGTCTAAGCCCACCAGCATTCCGTTACCAGTTAACTGAATTTGCTCGTAAAGCGGCTAAACGTATCGTTCTTCCTGAAGGTGATGAGCCTCGTACAGTTAAAGCTGCGGCTATCTGTGCTGAGCGTGGTATCGCGACTTGTGTTCTTCTTGGTAACCCTGAAGAAATCCGCCGTGTTGCAGCGCAACAAGGTGTTGAACTTGGTGCTGGCGTTGAGATCATCGATTCTGAATCTGTACGTGAAAACTACGTTGCTCGTTTAGTTGAGCTACGTGGCGCGAAAGGCATGACTGAAGTTGTGGCTCGTGAGAAACTACAAGATTCTGTATTCCTTGGTACTATGATGCTTGAAGCGGGTGAAGTTGATGGTCTTGTTTCTGGTGCGGTTCATACCACAGCAAACACGATTGTTCCTCCATTCCAAATCATCAAAACAGCTCCTGATGCTTCTATCGTATCTTCAATCTTCTTCATGCTTCTGCCTGATCAAGTTCTTGTATACGGTGACTGTGCGATCAACCCTGATCCAACAGCTGAGCAACTTGCTGAAATCGCTATCCAATCTGCTGACTCTGCAGCGGCATTTGGTATCGACCCTCGCGTTGCAATGATCTCTTACTCTACTGGTGAATCTGGTAAAGGCGCAGACGTTGATAAAGTACGTGAAGCAACAAAACTTGCTCAAGCAAAACGTCCTGATCTAATGATCGATGGTCCTCTTCAGTACGATGCTGCAATCATGGAAAACGTAGCTGCTTCTAAAGCACCTAACTCTCCTGTTGCGGGTAAAGCGACTGTATTTGTATTCCCAGACCTAAACACTGGTAACACAACATACAAAGCCGTTCAACGTTCTGCTGACCTAGTATCTATCGGTCCAATGCTTCAAGGTATGCGCAAGCCTGTAAATGACTTGTCTCGTGGCGCTCTAGTAGACGATATCGTTTACACAGTAGCTCTAACGGCTATCCAAGCATCTCAAGCTGAAGAAGCAGAGAAAGCTGAAAAAGTAATTAACTAATTTAATGCTCTAGTCATAGAGTTTAGTTAACGAAAATAGAAAGACACGCGATGCAAATTGCGTGTCTTTTTTTGTGCTTATAAGATAGGGACTAGTCCCTAAATCCTCGTCCCTAGCCCCCTTTCGCCCATAAAAAAACGAGAACCAATTGGCTCTCGCTTTTATTTATCACTGTAATCTAAGTTAAGCGACTATCGTATGTAAGTGGTCATTAACTCATCTTTATACACCGGACGATACCAAACACGCTCTGCTTCTTGGCAGCACTGAGTTTTATCACACCCTATCAATTCACGAGTTAACTTCCCTTTCTTCACCCAGAGCTCAAGCATTGCATCGACACCATCTTCACTCATACTGAACTTCTTAGCTAAAGTAATACGTTCAACTCGACCTTCTTCATCAATGTACTGTTTAAGCTCTGTTAAGATCATACTAAAGCAACCTCTTGTTGTTCTACTTCTCTACTCTTACGTTTTAATGCAAGGTAAGTAACGGCCATTACAATTAATGAAATCGCAATCCACATGCTGCTTGTCATTGGAGCATTAGAGAAGTTTGCAATTTGGTAGTACAACGTTGACGATACGTAAGCTAATAACATCGTCCAGCCAGCAATAAAGTAAGAGTACTGACGACCAAACTCACGCATATAGGCTCCCATAGCAGCAACACACGGTGTATATAGCAAGATAAATATTAAGTAAGCCATTGCGCTTGCACTTGTTACAAAGTGAGCTTGTAGATTACCAAAGATTGAATCAGCCACACCCTGGTCTTCAGCAACCGCACTCGTGTTTGTTAAATCACCAACTTCTACACCTAGTGGATCTGAGTAGCTTAAGCCTGATAGGTTATCAGGAATAGACATCACTGCTTCTTCAAGGCTTGCCATTAAATCAAACTCAGCACCTTCATCAGCAGGATCTGAATATAAGCTGTTTAATGTACCGACAACGGCTTCTTTTGCAAAAATACCGGTAATAATACCTACCGTTGCTGGCCAGTTATCTTCTTGGATACCAATTGGTGCTAATACTGGAGTCACGATTTGAGCCGCTTTTGATAACACAGAGTTTTCACTGTCTTCATTACCAAATGAACCATCCATACCCAATGAGTTAAAAAAGCTTAAAATAGTTACAACAACAACAATCGTTTTACCTGCACCAAGAACAAAGCGCTTCAGCTTTTGCCAGGTTTTGATCATGATGTTACGCATTGTTGGAAATTCATAATCTGGAATTTCCATGATAAACGTATCACTACGACCCGGGTAAATAGTGTGTTTTAGCAATAAACCTGTAAATACCGCAGCTAAAATACCAAGGAAGTACAAACCAAAGACTACGTTCTGACCATTTTCAGGGAAGAAAGCCGCAGCAAATAAAGCATACACAGGAAGACGTGCACCACATGACATAAATGGCGCCATTGAAGCCGCTAGTTTACGTTCACGCTCTTGCTCTAGCGTACGAGTTGCCATGATAGCAGGAACGTTACAACCAAAGCCTAGAACCAAAGGAACAAACGCTTTACCTGGTAAACCAATCTTCTGCATCACTTTATCAAGCACAAAAGCGGCACGAGCCATATAGCCAGAGCTTTCAAGTAAAGATAAGAATAAATATAAACAACCGATCACTGGAATAAATGTCGCTACGGTTTGAATACCACCACCAACACCATCAGCGATAAGTGTGACTAACCAAACCGGCAAATGACCATCTAATAAATAATGGCTGCCATCAACCAGTAATGCACCAACACCAATATCAAAGAAATCAATGAATGCACTACCAATGTTAATAGAGAACATAAACATCAGGTACATGACAAAGAAAAAGAAAGGAATACCGATCCATTTATTCAAAATTACACGGTCAATTTTCTCACTAACACTGTGGCTTAAACCGCCTTCTTGGCGACGTAATTGCTGACATAATTGATGTAAAAATGTGTATCGACAATCCGCAATATGAAAATCGGCTTCTACTTGCGTCGTTAATACATTTGCGATATTTGCAATTAAATTACGTTTATCTGCTTCCAATGTATTTAGGACTAATGCGTCATTTTCTAATGCACGAATTGCCAATGAACGACTTGATGCATAATCACTTGTAAATAATGATGACGCTTCTTTTATTGCCGCCTCTACTTTCTCACCATACGTCAACTCAAGCGGAACCATTTTTATGCCTTGAGCAATAGACTTATGTAGCTTCTCTTTAAACTTATGGACTTGACCATTGTTATTAGCCGAAAGCGCGAGTACAGGACAACCTAGCTTTTTCTCTAATCCTTTAATATCGAGAACTTGTCGTTGGCGTTTTAATACATCCATTTTATTTAAAACTACGATCATTGGTCGACCCAACTCACGTAATTGCAATGTCATGTATAAACTGCGTTCTAAACACGATGCATCAACAACATTAATTATCACATCAGCATCGTGTGTTAATACTGCACGAGACGCGATCGTTTCATCAAGACTATTTACATCATTACCACTGTCTAGTGCATAGATACCGGGTAAATCGGTTAATAAGAACTCATCACCCGAACAAGTATAACGGCCTGTTTTTTTCTCAACGGTTACACCAGCCCAGTTACCGACTTGTTGTTTCGCGCCAGTAAGCCCATTGAATAAAGTTGTTTTACCACTGTTTGGATTACCTACAGTTAATACGTGATACTGCATCTATAACTCCTTAACTGTAATTTGTTCAGCTAGATTTTTACGAATAGCAAGAGAAGTCCCTCTTACACTAATTTGTAATGGGTCACCCATTGGAGCTTTACGCAATATAGATATTTCAGTATGAGGAAGCATTCCCATTACCATCAACTTTTTTCTTGTATCTGTTGGTAATAGAGACATATCTGTTACAACGGCTTTTTGGCCGCTTTCTAATTGCGCTAAGTTCATTAAAAGCTCCACGATAGTGAGAATCATTATTATTTCGTTTCATTTTATAACTAACTGTTACTTTTATCTTGCGCTAAATCAATTTTTGTCAGTAAATTGACAAAACTCTTGCGATATAAGAGATTTTAATGAAAAAACTTTCTGTGAGACTCATTCCAAACCAACGTCAATCACGTCAATTAATGAAACGTCAAATTTGACGTCAAAATAAGAAGGGAGTGCAACAAAAGCGACACGAAACAAAAATACGATTAATATCAACAGCTTAATTTTAAAATTGAAGAATGTCGCTTTTGTACTAATACTTTGTCGTTATTTTGATATGTGAAATAAGAATGGTAACGGTATAGTTATTTCATCGAGAGGGAGACCTCTTAATCTTTTATTCTAATAGAGGTAATAAGAGTAATCTTCTTACCTCGGCAGCAAGCGAAGGTGTCATTGACACCCGTGGCGTAGTCCCCCCGGCTACGTCACGATCTTTTTTCTTTTTTTACTCTCTTCTTAGTAACTACAATTCATCACTTTCTTTATCTTCATTTTCACTTACAAATTGAGTTGGTGACAACCCATAGTGACGCTTAAATCGCTTACTAAAATAAGATGGGTCATTAAAACCAGATTCAAAAGCAACATCTGCTACTTTATGGCCTGAAATCAATAATTCACACGCTTTTTCTAATTTAACTTCAATTAAATATTCCATGAATGAACGCTGTGTTAATTGCTTAAATTTTCTTTGAAAGTTTCTTTCTGAAATAAATAATGCTTTTGCCGCAGCACTCGTACCAAAGGCTGGATCGTGATAGTTATCTTCCACTATTTTATAAACACCAATTAACCAACGTTGATGTAAATAGGCGTCATCATTTATATGATCGCCAAATTTAGCCAATGGAACTTTATCATTCTGACTGTCCATAGCTATCGGCCATGACAATACAAGCTCATTATTATTTAACGTATTTCTTTTTATATCGAAATGCCCTCCATTTTGTATTGTTAGTTGCTTAACAGAAGAAAGTCCCAAAGCATGGTGAATGACCTCAACCGTTTGGGTTAAATCGACTCTGTTTAGATTATCAAGATCACTCTCTATAATACTTTCACCATCACTAATAAAACAGATAGTTACTCTCGCTTCGTCACTATGAGTTTTTATAACTACTTGCTCGCCAAATTTACTTCTTTTTAATAAATCCAAAAGTACATTATTAAAAATGGCATCAATAAGTAAAGGCTGAACAAAAATAGAACAATTTTTAGAATCATCTTCTAAATTAATATTGACACCTTTGAAATGGTATTCAGCTTCCCACCCTTTCACAGCGGCCCTTAATAAAGTAGATAATACCTGATTAATTCGATTGTTTTTTTGGTGCATTACAAGCGGTTCAATATGAGTTAATTGCTTTAATAGAGTCAGGCTATATTCACATTGATTTGCTAATGATAGATTAGTTAATGATCCTTTCTTTTGTAAATTATGCTGAATATCTCTTATCGGCTGTTGTGCTTGTTCTGCCATTTCAGATATCACATGCTGCCTTACTGTCAGTAACTTTTGTAATTGACGATTACTCGAGACTAAAACCTTACCTTGATTTCTTAATTGCTGTGTTTTAATTTCGACACTCTTCTTAAGCTTTTCATTACTTTTTTTAATTTCTTTTGAACGCCAAGAATACACCGCAAGAATGATCAAAATAGCAAAGCTACACAATATCAAAACAAACCATGGAGAAAAAAACCAAGGAACTTCAACATAAAATAAAAACTCCGTGACATTACTGCTTCTTTGACCATTATTACGAGGTTTGATACGTAATATGTACCTACCAGGTTGCAAAGAATCAAATGTTAATGAACGGCCATTAAAGAATCGCCATGATTCATCATTTAAACCGACCAATTGATAAGATAATGATTTATTTTGAAATTCAGGGAGAATGCCAAACAAAAATGAAATGTTTGCGCCGTAAGGAACTGGCTCTTTTAGTCTTTTTTCTGAACCAGAACCAACCGTCTTGTGATCTACTGTGATTTGGCCAATAACCGCATATGGTTTGGTAATTTGATATTCTATTAATTCTTGCTCATTCGTAAAAAACAATCCGTCCTTACTTACAAACATCATGGTCCCATCATCAGAAATAGAGCATAAATCAGTTAGTAATTCATTATTAATTAGCCCCCTTTGACTGCCAAAGTGCTTTGTTAATCGGCCTTGATGTGTATATAAAGATAGCCCTTTACTTGATGATAACCATACCCCATGACTTGTAGATATAACACAATGAGGTGTTGTATATTCAGCAGGTAAAACAACGTCTTTCCTACTGCCTTTTGAGTCACTTATCTGTAAGCCGTAATTACTTACAATCCAAGAGTCTCCATATTCGGTATCAACTATATCAAGAATACTGCCCGATCTTATGTATGCATAATCAAAGGTTAAAGCGCCATTTTCATATCGATATAATCCCATATTAGTCCCAATCGATATTTGTCCATTTTCATGTTCATAAATGTGCGTTATTTTTGTTGAATATTTCTGTTCTAACGCCCAAGAAAAACCTAAATAACTTAATGTATCTGTACCGGAATCATATTTATATAGCCCTTTATGGCTTGAAAACCATAATGTTCCAGAACGGTCCATTAATATATGTTCAATGCTTTCTTTTGCTACTGATTCGAGTCCAGCGATCTTATTGACCTTGTTCGTCTCATTCTCTACTTTATAAATTCCAGATGTTGTTGCTACCCATACAAAGCGCTGATCACTAGCAAGATCGTTAACGTTATAAGGCATAACCTCAACCAGATCTGAGGTTAAATCAACGCTATTTAATTGAAATAAACCAGAAGACGTTCCTATCCATGAATTTCCACCAGACGTCTGTAACACCGCTGATATTTCATGTATATCTAAACTACCATTTGCCTCTTTATATTTGATACGTGAAAATAAACGATTTCCGTCAGAGTAGTAACTCACGCCATTATCAGTTGAAACCCATATACCATCATTATTGTCTGCTAATAAGGCATAAATCTTATTTCCTTCAAGTGAATAATCATCTCTTACAACTGATTCAAAATACTCTAATTTTTGTTCTTCTAAACCCCATTGATACAAGCCATGTTCCGTCCCCAACCAGAAAGAATGTTCTGTTTCAGCAAAAGACAATAAGGTCAGAACATTTGCTATTTTATGATGTACCTCTAATTGATTGCCATTTAGCTTAGCTAGCCAAATACTGTCATGCGTCCCTAAAATTATTTGATCTGTTTCATTAGAATAAAAAATCGCATCAATATATTGACCAAGATATAATGGCGTAAAGCTTTCTGTCGTTATATCAAATTCAAAAAGCCCTTCAGAAGTAGATACAATCCAACGGTTATCAACATAAATAGCACTAGTGATTTCTATCTCATCATGAATTGCACTGGTATTTGCTTCATTTATATTAGCAGTATAAAAAGAATGATTTTTTGGTTCATAAATAAAAAATTGTTCAGTATTACTTCCCCAAAACATCCCTGAACTTTGATTTATATTAATAAGGTCTGTTTCTTTGGGTAATATATATTCGATGTTAAAACCGTCTACGTTAGACCACGATTTAATCTGTCCGTCCCTAATGAACCAGAATTTATCATCAAGAAATGAAATTTTCTTTGGTAGTTCTTTGTCTGATTTATTTCCAATAGTAAATATATTAGAGCCATCAAATAGGTGCACTTGTCCATAAATATCGTACATCCAAAGAGCACCATCATTACGTAAAAATAGCTGCTGTGCTGTAATATACTGTCCATCAGCATGAATAGGCATTGGGTAAAAAATAGTATTATCGGATAAGGAATAAGTGTAAGTAGAAAATGAAAGGAAGATACTTAAAATAAGTATTCTAAAATGAAACATCTACTCGCCTTAGTATAAAAAGAGAAAAAGTATCAACATGATAGAAAAACTCAGTCTATATAGCAACGAACAAAAAATATAATAAGAGATGAAATAAAAGAAAAAAGCCCTTTTTATTATCTACAATAAAAAGGGCTTAGGCAGACGTTAATAATCAAGTTTAAATTTGATCTCTTAACGCCTCAATTGTTAATTTAGCTTGTTGCTTAAAATGAGCTAGCTCCGACTCTTTTACTGGCGATGCTTGAGGTAAAGGAACCTTCATTGAATTAACGGCTCGACCATTTTTGATCAATTCGTAATGTAAATGAGGCCCTGTTGAACGACCCGTATTTCCGCTTAAAGCAATCTTATCTCCCATCGACACTTTTTGGCCTTTTTTAACCAAAATCTTACTCAAATGTAAGTAACGAGTCATATATTCTCGCCCATGCTTGATAATTACATAATTACCAGCAAGAGGATGATGTAATGCTCGAACAACCACACCATCACCTGTTGCATAAACAGAAGTGCCAACTGGTGCTGCAAAATCAGTTCCATTATGTGGTGAAATACGCCCTGTTATTGGGTGCTTTCGATAAGGATCAAATGGAGAACTAATTCTGAAACGTTGGTGCGTAGGAAAACGCTCTAAAGCACGGTTTAAACTACGACCTTGAACATCATAATAATGATCATCAGTATGCTTAATTAAAGTAATGTCTCTATTACCATTTTCATAAAGAACCGCTTTAACTTCACCAGATGATACTGATTTGCCATCAATAAATTCTTTATCAATTTCTACTGCAAATTTATCACCTTTACGCGCTTCTTTACCAAAATCAAACTTCCATTGTAGTTGCTTTGCCAATGTCTGGATTTGACCCGGCGTTAATCCTGAAGAACGCGCTGAATTATAAAAATTACTCGATACTCTTCCTGAAAGGAAAACAGGTTTAATTTCACCTTTTTCCTCTAACTGGCTGAATTTATATTTATCATCAACCCAAGAATACACATCTGTATTTTTAATATTTCGATGAATTTTAAGCTCTGTTAATTTTCCATCTTCATCTTGTTGCCACTCAAGACCAACACCCACCCGCATATTCGCAGCCGATTTATTCACATCAAGCAATGAATACATGTCTGACATCGGCAGTGCATATTGATTAAAAATAGCACCTAATGTCTCACCAGAAGCAACAGTGTGTGAATGAAGAATATCCTTAGCATCTAACTGCTGATCTAATTCATCCTTTGGTGCATTAAATTCAGGATCATTAGGTTCAAAAATAGTCCCAACAGGTTCACTATTTTGATCGGCTAATGTTTGAAGATTTTCACTCGATAGAGAAACTTCATTCCTGTTTTGAGCAGAAGATGACGTATGCAAACTATGTGTTGGATTCCAAATGAAAATACCACACGTAAATAGAAATAAAGACAACAACATAAATTTATGTCTTTTGGATAATGTACCTACTTTAGCTGCGATAATTTCTTTATATTTTATTGACTTAGACAACGTGATAACTCATTACTGATGGTTGATAAAAATATAAAATAAGCACCCTCTTCATCATTCTGCTGTATAGCTAAAGGGTCTAATTCACCTTTATGTACCCCTGTGCCTCTTGTAATTGTTGTCACAATTGCTGGCTCAAATTGAGGCTCAGAAAAAACACATACCGCTTGCTGATTTAAAAGTGATTTTTTTATATTAATCAAAGTTTTTGCACCCGGTTTTCTATCCGGACTCACCGTAAAGTGCCCCAAGTTATTCATTTCAAAATAACGTTCAAAATAGCCATATGCATCATGGAATACAAAATATCCCTTATCTTGCACAGGCTTTAATTGGTCTGAAATCGTCTTCACTGCCTGTGTTAACTTATTTTCAAACACGGCAAGATTAGACTGATATTGCTCTTTATTCAATGGATCCTTTTTAATCAGCTGTACGGTTATCTCTTTTGCGACGCCTAATGCTTCCTTTGGACCTAACCAAAAATGCGGGTCTGTATTATGGTGATGCCCCGCCTCTTCTGCATGATCATCATGCCCATGCTCATCAAAATGATAAAAATCGACCGAACTAAACTGACTTATGGTGATGACATTTTTTTGGTCTTCTAATATTTTACTTAAAAAAGGTTCTAAGTCATTTCCATACCAGATGATCATATCTGCTTTTTTTACTTTCTTAATATCAGAAGGACGTAATGCATAATCATGAGGCGACGCACTTTGTGGGACTAAATAGGTCGAATCAGAGACACCATCCGTAAGCTCTTGTACGATTAAATGAATTGGTTTCACTGAAGATAAGACCGTCATTGCTTGGGCTTGAATCCCAAAAAGGGAACATAAACATAAGACGATAAATTGAGTTTTTTTATTCATTTGCTTCTCTTAAAAAATGTGATGGCGATTGGATTTCTAAAATGTTACATTATAACACTTACTAATTGCAAACGACTCTTATTTAAAAATGACTCCTTTACTCACTTTACAAGATGTCTGTGTGGTCTTCGATGGCCGCCATGTTCTCGATAATATTTCATTATCGATTGAACCAAATAAGATTATTACTCTGATTGGCCCTAATGGTGCAGGTAAATCCACATTAGTGAAAGCAATCCTCGGATTACAAAAACCAACCAGCGGTCAAATTAAAAGAGAAAGAAAATTACGAATTGGCTACGTACCGCAAAAGTTACATTTAAATGACTCTCTTCCGTTAACGGTACAAGGTTTTTTAAAATTAGCTGGAAAATACAGTCAGCAGGAACATCTTGATGCTTTGAAATTAGTTGAAGCTGAGCATTTGCTGAATTCAAATATGCATAAATTATCTGGTGGTGAATCACAACGAGTGCTTCTTGCTAGAGCTCTATTGCAACGCCCTGATTTACTCGTTCTTGATGAACCTGCTCAAGGTGTCGATATTCAAGGTCAAATCAGTTTATATACGTTAATTGAATCTATTCGCCATCGTTTCAATTGTGCTGTATTTATGGTTTCTCATGATCTGCATCTTGTAATGGCAAAAACGGATGAAGTGATTTGTCTACAGCATCACATTTGTTGTTCTGGTGCCCCTGCATCCATTTCTCAACACCCAAAATATATTGCATTATTTGGTCAGCAACGAGACCAACAATTAGCGTTTTATCATCATGACCATCGCCATGACCATGACTTATCTGGTGAACCGAGTGGCGGTTCGTGCTGCAATAAAAATAAAAAGGCATCATCATGATTGAGTTTTTACTTCCGGCTCTTTTAGCTGGATTAGGCATTGCATTACTTGCAGGGCCTCTCGGTTCTTTCGTTGTATGGCGAAAAATGGCGTATTTTGGTGACACTCTGGCTCACGCTTCTTTGTTAGGGTTATCTCTTGGATTTCTGTTCGATATTAACTTAAATTTAGCTTTAATTGTGTGTTGTGTGGCAATAGCATTACTGCTAGTAACCCTACAAAAACAGCGTTTAGTCGCAACAGATACTTTGCTCGGAATTTTAGCTCACAGTTCGCTATCGCTAGGCTTGGTTGCTGTCAGCTTTTTAGATAATGTCCGAGTCGATTTAATGTCTTATTTATTTGGTGATTTACTTGCCGTTACTTATGACGACTTAATTTATATCTATACTGGCGTTATCATTGTTTTAGGCTTGATATACATCGTATGGCGACCACTACTTTCATCAACGATTAGTGAAGAGTTGGCTCAAGTTGAGGGAGTAAATGTAGATTTAATGCGTTTAGTCTTAATGCTAATGGTTGGGTTGGTTATTGCTATTTCGATGAAATTTGTTGGGGCGTTGATCATTACTTCATTACTGATCATTCCTGCAGCCACTGCGAGGCGTTTTTCTCGTTCTCCAGAGCAAATGGTTTTACTGGCTTCTATTTTTGGTTGTATTGCTGTTATTGCAGGTTTAGCTCTGTCATGGCACTACGATACTCCAGCGGGACCTTCTGTGGTGGTTTCTGGTGCTGCTATCTTTATGCTAAGTCAGCTAAAGAAAGCACATAATTAGAGTGATAAAGTAAAGCAATACTGCATATCGTAGTATTGCTTTATCTATCGTTAACTTAAAGCTTAAATCGATTCACTATCGCAGTTAAGTTATCGGCCATCAAACCTAGTCTCTCTGACTGTCTTTCCGTTGCATCAACATCTGACGCGTTCTCATTCGCAAAAATATTAATCTCTGTAATGAGTTGGTTAACACTAGATGTAGCGACTAATTGCTCTTCTGTCGACGCGGAGATTTGACTGTTCATTGTTTGTATAATAGCAACAGATTCAAAAATAGAACTCACTGTATTTTGAGTGGCAATCGTCTGCTCTGCAATTTGATGAGCATCATCCGAATTACTTTGCATCAAGGTAACTGACTTTATTGCTTCATCTTGCAGCTCTATAATCATATTAGATATTTGAGTCGTACTATCTTGAGTTCTACTCGCTAATAATCGAACTTCATCTGCAACAACGGCAAAGCCTCTACCACTTTCACCGGCTCTTGCCGCTTCAATCGCTGCATTTAAAGCTAATAAATTTGTTTGATCAGCAATGCTACGGATCACATCTAAAATACTACCTATATTTTCTGTTTTGATTTGTAAATTACCAATAACCTTCGCAACATCTTTAATATTAAGCGCTAAGGTTTGCATATCACAATTCATGTGACCAATGGTGTCAATACAATGCGCAGACGTACTGTTTACTTCCAAAGCTGAATTCGTTGCTTGAATCGCACTTTTTGTTACTTCATCAATACTAACAACCACTTGATCTGTTGCAACTGCCGCTTGTCCAAGTTGATCAGTTTGAGCTTTCATACTTATATTCATTGTATGAGCAGATGACGATAGGTGGTGTGATGACTCACTTAGCTCAAGAGTTAATTGATTAATATCTGTCACTAATTCTTTAATATTTCTTGCCATGTCAAGAATTCGCCCATAGATACCAACATGATTAAAGCTTGTATCATTAATATGAGTTAAATCGCCACGAGAAATACGATCAACCACATTTAAAATAATATCAGGTTCATTGCCTAGCGTTTTATTGTATTTTTGTACGGCAAAAAACATAACAAAACCAATAAATAGGTTAACAATAAAGCCAATAGTTAAGCCTTCAATAAGAAATGAACGGAAGGTATCATTTACTTTTTTCTCTTGAACACCGCTGCCTAAATACCAATTCCAATATTTAGTTTTTACTGCTATAGATTTAACTTCTGTTGTAATTCTTTCTCGAGTAGTAAACCAAGAATAAGTAATCACCTGTCCAGCAACAGTAAGGTTACTTAGAATATGACTCTTTGCTTCAGGACTAACTATACTTTCAAACGACTTACCAATAATTTGCGGGTCTAAGGGGGCAGCTAAGAAAACCAAGTTTTCATCCGTCATCCAGATATACTCATTATCTGAATATGCATAGCTTTGCATTAACTCACTAGCTAATTTTTTTGCTTTAATCTCATCTAACTCGCCAGAAACTACTTTTTGCTCTAAGGTTGAAATCGTATTTTTAGCATTTGTTAATAAGTTTTCTAACCTTGTTACGTTATTTGTTTCTAATGTATATCTAACATTGTATGCGCCCATAACAATAGACCCAAACATTGCTGTAGAAAAAATTAAATAGATGATGACATACTTAGATTTAGTATTAAGTTGCATGTGTATTCTCAAATTAAATAACCATTAATAATAGTGCTAGTCATTCTTTGAGTTCTATTAGATATGTCCTTAGAAAGAAAAGCGGCAAATCTTATCAAAGGATTGATTATTGCCTATACTTTTTTCTGTCTACCTATATGTAAGAAAATATTTCCAATCGTTACAAATACAAAAAAGCCATTCATATTTCTATAAATGGCTTTTGCTTTATTCATGTATTGGTTTAAATCATTACCAACCAGTCACTTCTCGTAAACCTTTACCGATATCAGCAAGGCTCTTAACGGTTTTAACGCCTGCGGCTTCAAGTGCTGCAAACTTATCTTCAGCAGTACCTTTACCACCAGAGATAATCGCACCAGCATGACCCATACGCTTACCTGGAGGAGCGGTAACACCTGCAATATAAGAGACAACAGGCTTTGTTACATTGTGCTTAATAAACTCAGCCGCTTCTTCTTCCGCTGTTCCGCCGATCTCACCAATCATTACAATTGCTTCTGTTTCTGGATCTTCTTGGAACAGTTTTAAGATATCGATAAAGTTTGAACCAGGAATTGGATCACCACCGATACCAACACACGTTGATTGGCCAAAGCCTTCATCTGTTGTTTGCTTAACGGCTTCATAAGTCAGCGTACCTGAACGAGATACGATACCAACTTTACCTTTCTTATGAATGTGACCTGGCATGATACCAATCTTACATTCATCAGGAGTGATAACACCCGGGCAGTTAGGGCCAATCATTACTACGCCTTCAGCATCTAGACGAACTTTAACGTCAAGAAGATCAAGTGTTGGAATGCCTTCTGTAATCGTTACGATAAGCTTAATGCCTGCATCGATTGCTTCAAGAATTGCATCTTTACAGAAAGGTGCTGGTACATAAATAACAGAAGCGGTTGCGCCAGTTGCTTCAACTGCATCACGAACGGTATTAAATACAGGAAGGCCTAAATGAACTTGACCGCCTTTGCCTGGTGATACGCCACCAACCATTTTTGTTCCGTAATCAATTGCTTGCTCTGAGTGGAATGTTCCTTGGCCACCAGTGAAACCTTGGCAGATAACTTTTGTATCTTTATTAATTAGTACAGACATTATTTGCCCTCCGCAGCAGCAACAACTTTTTCAGCCGCTTCAGTTAATGAAGTAGCCGCAATGATATTTAGGCCACTTTCAGCCAGTTTTTGTGAACCAAGTGGTGCGTTGTTACCTTCAAGGCGAACAACGACAGGAACTTTTACACCCACTTCTTCAACAGCACCAATGATGCCATCTGCAATTAGGTCACAACGTACAATACCACCAAAGATGTTTACTAGAACGGCTTTAACATTGCTGTCTGATAGAATGATTTTGAACGCTTCAGTGACACGCTCTTTTGTCGCACCGCCGCCAACATCAAGGAAGTTAGCAGGTTGACCACCGTGTAGATTTACGATGTCCATTGTGCCCATAGCAAGACCAGCACCATTAACCATACAACCAATGCTTCCATCTAGGGCAACATAGTTTAGTTCCCACTGTGCAGCATGTGCTTCGCGCTCATCTTCTTGAGATGGATCATGCATTTCACGCAGTTTTGGTTGACGGTACATTGCGTTTGAATCAATGTTAATTTTACCATCTAGACATAGAAGATTGCCTTCTGCTGTCACAACAAGAGGGTTAATTTCCAGTAGAGCTAAGTCGTACTCAGCAAACATATTGCCAAGACCCAAAAAGATCTTAACAAATTGCTTAATTTGATCGCCTTCAAGGCCAAGCTTAAATGCTAACTCACGACCTTGGAAAGCTTGAGGACCAACTAATGGGTCAATCGCCGCTTGGTGAATTAACTCTGGCGTTTCTTCAGCAATCTTCTCGATATCCACACCACCTTCAGTTGATGCCATGAATACAATACGTTGAGTCGCACGGTCAACAACCGCACCTAAGTATAATTCGTTTGCAATGTTTGATGCTTCTTCAACCAAGACTTTAGTTACTGGTTGGCCGTTAGCATCCGTTTGGAAAGTCACTAGATTTTTACCTAGCCACTTTTGTGCGAATTCTTTAACGCCTTCTTTTGTATCATGCAGTTCAACACCGCCCGCTTTACCACGGCCACCGGCATGGACTTGACACTTTACAACTTTTTTCGCTGTGCTAATACGTCCAGCAGCTTCAAAAGCCTCTTGAGCGGTATCACAAGCATAACCTTCAGGTACAGGAAGGCCGTATTCTGCAAAGAGTTGCTTTGCTTGATATTCATGTAGGTTCATTATGTTCTATCCATTTTAGTTATTCCCTTTAATGGGAATTTTTAATGTCCTAAGACGCTCTAAGGCATCTTTCTATTTTTATCCAATAATGAAGTTGAATAAGAGGCTACCGTGAGCATAGTAGCCTTTGTTTATTACGAGAGGTTTACGATTAAACGTCTAGTAGTAAGCGAGCAGGATCTTCAAGTAACTCTTTAATCGTTACTAGGAAACCTACTGATTCACGACCATCGATTAAACGGTGGTCATAAGATAAAGCAAGATACATCATTGGCAGTATTTCTACCTTTCCGTTAACCGCCATTGGACGGTCTTGGATTTTATGCATACCTAAAATTGCTGCTTGTGGTGGGTTAATAATTGGTGTCGACATAAGCGAACCAAATACACCACCATTTGTGATAGTAAAGTTACCACCAATCAAATCTTCAACCGCTAACTTTCCGTCACGACCTTTGATTGCAAGCTCTTTAATGCCTTTCTCTATATCAGCAAAGCCAAGTGCATCACAGTCTTTTAGTACTGGAGTTACCAAACCGCGCGGTGTAGATACCGCCATGCTGATATCAAAATAGTTATGATAAACAATATCATCACCATCAATTGATGCATTCACTTCAGGGTAACGCTTAAGTGCTTCAGTTACCGCTTTCACATAGAAAGACATGAAGCCTAAGCGTGTACCGTGACGCTTTTCAAACTGCTCTTGATATTGCTTACGAAGTTCCATGATTGGCTTCATGTTGACTTCATTAAACGTTGTTAGCATTGCTGTGTTGTTTTTCGCTTCTAACAGACGTCTTGCTACTGTTTTACGAAGACGCGTCATTGGCACGCGTTTTTGACTGCGATGTGCTAACGCTTCTGCTGGCACTTCCGCTGCTTTTTCTGCTTTTGGTGCCGCTTTTAATGCTGCAACGTGGGCATCTACATCTTCACGAGTAATACGACCACCAACACCAGTGCCTTTCACATCAGAAGAAGCAATATCATGCTCACCCAATAGACGACGTACTGCAGGGCTTAACGCATCATTACTCTCTTCAGATAAAGAAGCAGTATGGCGCTTATCAGGTGAAGGTTGAGTATCACTTGTTACGTCTTTCGTTGGTTCTCCAACAACTGCACCCGGCTTAAGACGTGCAAGTAATTGCTTAGAAAGAACCGTTGCACCGTCTTCTTCTAAAATAGCCTCTAATACACCAGCTTCAGGCGCTGGCACTTCAAGAACAACTTTATCCGTTTCAATGTCTACAAGTATTTCGTCACGCTCAACTGCATCACCAGGTTTTTTATGCCATGTTGCTACAGTAGCGTCTGCTACAGATTCAGGTAAATCTGGAACCAGAATTTCGATTGTCATATCCGTTTTCCTATACTTTCTAGTTCTTATTTAGGGTCAGAGCGTCTTCAACTAACGCTTTTTGTTGTTTCACGTGCACTGACATATAGCCAACTGCCGGAGAGGCAGACGCCGGACGTCCTGCATAATTTAAGATTGCATTGTTTGGTAGTGCCGAACGGAAGTTATGTTGGCTTGAATACCAAGCACCTTGGTTCTGTGGCTCTTCTTGACACCAAACGTAATCTTCAACATTCGTGTATTGTGCAATTGCCGCTTCTACGTCTTCTTTCGGGAATGGGTAGAGCTGTTCAATACGAACAATTGCAATGTCATTTTGTTCATTAGTGCGGCGTTGCTCTAATAGATCAAAATAAACTTTACCAGAACAAAATACGACACGTTTCACTTGTGTAGGATCTAAGTCATCAATTTCAGGAATTGCTGGTTGGAAGTTCCCTTCCGCTAATTCTTCTAGTGATGACGTACACAGTGGATGACGTAATAACGATTTCGGCGACATAACAATCAGTGGACGACGCATTGGGCGTACAACTTGACGACGCAACATGTGGTAAACCTGTGCAGGGGTCGATGGAACCACCACTTGCATGTTTTGTTCAGCACACATTTGTAAAAATCGTTCTAGTCTTGCTGATGAATGCTCAGGGCCTTGACCTTCATAACCATGAGGTAACAACATAGTCAGACCACACATACGGCCCCACTTTTGCTCTCCTGACGAGATAAACTGGTCAATTACTACTTGTGCACAGTTCGCAAAATCACCAAATTGTGCTTCCCAAATAGTTAAGCCGCTTGGTTCTGCTGTTGCATAGCCATATTCAAAAGCAAGTACTGCCGCTTCTGATAGTACAGAATCATGCACTTCAAATGGGCCTTGTTTATCATGAATATTTGCTAATGGTACGTAAGTACTTGCATCAGATTGATTATGAAGAACAGCATGACGGTGGAAGAAAGTACCGCGGCCTGAATCTTGTCCAGTAATACGGATTCGCTGACCTTCGTCAACCAATGTTGCATAAGCTAATGTTTCAGCCATGCCCCAATCAATGGCTTTTTCACCAGCGACCATAGAAATACGGTCATTACACATCTTATTTACACGACTGTGTAATTTATGACTCTCTGGATACTGACAAACACGCTGACCAAGCTCAACTAAACGAGTTTTATCGAATTTGTTGTCCCATTCAATATTCCAGTCATGGCCAAGAAATGGAGTCCAGTCAACGTTATGCAATTGCATAGGACGCCACTCTTTTACTACAACTTCACCATGATCAAGTGCATCACGATACTCATTAATTAATTGAGTTGCTGTTTCCAATTCAAGATCTTGACGCTCAATCAATGTATCAGCATATAGCTTACGAGGCGTTGGGTGCTTCTTGATTTTTTGATACATCAATGGCTGCGTTGCATTTGGTTCATCAGCTTCGTTATGACCATGGCGGCGGTAACAAACTAAATCAATCACGACATCACGTTTGAATTCATTTCTGTAATCCAAAGCAATACGAGTAACGAAAGCAACGGCTTCAGGATCATCCGCATTCACATGGAAAATCGGAGCCTGAACCATTTTAGCAATATCAGTACAATACTGCGTTGAACGCATATCTTTTGGATTCGATGTCGTAAAACCAACTTGGTTATTAATAACGATACGAATCGTACCACCTACATGGAATGCACGAGCCTGAGACATATTGAATGTTTCAGCTACAACACCTTGACCCGCAATTGCAGAATCACCATGAATAGTAATAGGAATAACTTTATTACCCGCAGAATCATTTAAACGGTCTTGTCGAGCTCGAACAGAACCAATAACAACTGGGTTAACAATTTCAAGGTGAGACGGGTTAAACGCAAGGGCTAAGTGAACATTACCACCAGAGGTAGCAAAATCTGAAGAGAAGCCTTGGTGGTATTTAACATCACCAGTACCCCATGATTCGCCATGTTTACCTGCAAATTCATCGAAGAGGTCTTGCGGTTTTTTCCCTAGAACATTAATAAGCATGTTCAATCGGCCACGGTGAGCCATTCCGATAACAACTTCGCGACCACCATTTTCACCAGCACGGCGGATAATTTCTTTTACCATTGGAACCATGGCATCGCCACCTTCCAATGAGAATCGCTTCGCACCTGGGAATTTAGCGCCTAAATAACGTTCTAAGCCTTCGGCAGCCGTTAGCTCTTCAAGGAACGTTAATTTTTCTTGTGCAGTAAAAACAGGATTACCCGCTACAGATTCTAAACGCTGTTGGATCCAACGCTTTTCTTCTGTATTAGTAATATGCATGTATTCCGCACCGACAGAGCCACAATAAGTGCCACGTAATGCGTTATACAAATCAGACAGTTTCATTGTCTCTTGCCCTGAAGCAAAAGAACCAACGTTAAATGTTTCTGAAAAATCTTCGTCATTTAAATTATGAAAAGAAGGTTCTAATTCAGCAACATATTCATGCTGTTGCAGTGCTAATGGGTCTAAATTTGCATTTTGGTGACCACGAAAACGGTATGCATTGATTAACTGCAATACTCTTACTTGTTTAGCATCTACATCTGGATCATTAACTTGAGCACTAACTTGCTTTGTTTCTTTCGCAAGACGACGGAAATAATCTCGTACAGGGGAATGAGCTTGCTCTGATGCGCCAGTATTTTCGACTGGAAGCGTATCAAAAACTTCTCTCCATTCATCGCTAACGATTTCCGGGTCACTGAGATAGAGTTCGTAGAGATCTTCTACGTACGTTGCATTAGCGCCAGCTAAATGTGAAGACTCAAACCATGTCTTCATCACGCTATTCTGCATTATTTTCCCTTAATCCAGTAGTTTCACGTCTATCCCGGTCTTTTGTGCCGGGCTTATAAGACTCAACTAATACACATTAGTTCTGCATATCAGTTGAGGTGATATAGGTTATACCGCTCTTTTCAATAGCATTGTCTTTATATGACCAATTGCTTTTGTTGGATTTAACCCCTTAGGACATACACTTACACAATTCATTATGCCATGGCAACGAAAAACACTGAAAGCATCATCTAAATTAGATAAACGTTCATTTGTCGCGGTATCACGGCTATCAATTAACCAACGATAAGCGGCAAGTAGGCCAGCAGGTCCAATGAATTTATCAGGGTTCCACCAGAATGATGGGCACGATGTCGTACAACACGCACACATAATGCACTCATACAGCCCATCTAAGTGCTCACGTTCTTCTGGAGATTGCAGGTTCTCTCTTGAAGGAGGAGTTGCACCATCACTGATTAAGAAAGGTTTTACCTTCTCATAATTTTCATAGAATTGTGCCATATCGACGATCAAATCTCGAACGACAGGCAGACCAGGTAATGGACGAATAACAAGATCGCCTTTACCTATTAGCTCTGATAATGGAGTGATACAAGCCAATCCATTTTTACCGTTCATATTTAAACCATCAGAACCACATACGCCTTCACGACATGAGCGACGGAAAGATAGTGTAGGATCTTGTTCTTTCAATAAGATAAGTGCATCTAACACCATCATATCAGAACCTTCTTCTACTTCTAACGTATACGCCTTCATGTGAGGGGCATTATCTACGTCTGGATTGTAACGATAGATTGAAAAATTCAATTTCATCTTTCTGCCCTCTCTTAGTACGTACGTGCTTTAGGTGGGAATGCTTCACGATGGATTGGCTCCATGTTCACACCACGCTTAGTCATCGACTCTGTCTCAGGGTTATATACTGAGTGGCATAACCAATTCGCATCATCACGGTCAGGGAAGTCAAAACGAGCATGAGCTCCACGGCTCTCTGTTCGGAAGTTTGCAGCGACCGCCGTTGCAAATGCGGTTTCCATCAAATTTTCTAACTCTAGACATTCAATACGTTGTGTGTTGAATTCTGTTGATTTATCAGCAAGGTAAGCATTTTTAAGGCGTTCACGGATCACTTTAAGCTCTTCAAGGCCTTTTGCCATTGCATCACCTTCGCGGAATACCGAGAAGTTGTTTTGCATACATTGTTGTAAATCTTTACGGATTTGAACTGGATCTTCACCACCCGTACTGTTTTCCCAACGATTGTAACGCTCAAGAGAAGCTTCAATATCAGCATCAGTAGCAGGCTTAGCTTCGGCTTGCTTCTTCAGTGTTTCACCTAAATGAAGCCCTGTTGCACGACCAAATACCACTAAATCAAGTAGAGAGTTACCACCTAAGCGGTTAGCACCATGTACTGACACTGAGGCAATCTCACCACAAGCAAATAAGCCTTGGATTTCAACATCTGCACCTGCGTCATCTTGCTTAATTGCTTGACCAGACACTTGTGTTGGCACACCACCCATCATGTAATGACAAGTAGGGATCACAGGAATTGGTTCTTTTACTGGATCAACATGAGCAAAGGTACGAGATAGCTCACACACACCAGGCAGACGAGATTCAAGCGTTTCTTTACCTAGGTGATCCAATTTAAGCTTAATATGAGGACCCCAAGGACCATCACAACCACGACCTTCACGGATTTCGACCATCATTGAACGCGCAACAACATCACGGCCCGCTAAGTCTTTCGCGTTTGGAGCATAGCGCTCCATGAAGCGCTCACCATCTTTGTTCAGTAGGTAACCACCCTCGCCACGACAACCTTCAGTTACAAGAACACCGGCTCCTGCGATACCCGTTGGGTGGAATTGCCACATTTCAATATCTTGCATTGGAACACCAGCACGAATAGCCATACCAACACCATCACCAGTATTGATGTGTGCATTGGTTGTTGACGCATAAATACGACCAGCACCACCTGTAGCAAGGATGGTTGCTTTCGATTTAAAGTAACAAACTTCGCCGGTTTCCATACAAAGTGCCGTACAACCTAAAATTGCACCGTCTTCATTTTTAACTAAATCAAGCGCATACCACTCTGAAAAGATGGTCGTTTTATGCTTAATGTTTTGTTGGTATAAGGTATGAAGCAAAGCATGACCGGTACGGTCTGCTGCTGCTGCGGTTCGTGCTGCTTGTTCACCACCAAAATTCTTAGATTGACCACCAAATGGACGTTGATAAATTGTGCCATCATCAAAACGAGAAAACGGTAAACCCATTTTTTCTAATTCGATAACCGATTCAGGCCCATTTTTACACATGTACTCAATCGCATCTTGGTCACCAATATAATCAGACCCTTTTACGGTATCGTACATATGCTGTTCCCAATGATCTTCATGCGCATTACCAAGAGCGACGGTAATACCACCTTGAGCAGATACAGTATGAGAGCGAGTTGGAAATACTTTTGATAACAAGGCACATGATAAGCCTTGCTCTGAAATTTGCAGTGCGGCTCGCATACCCGCACCACCAGCACCGATCACTACGGTGTCAAATTCTCTAACAGCAATACTCACTACACACCCCACACTATAACTAAACCAGAAAAGAAATATCCCAAAAGAACACTCACCAAACCTAATTGAAGCAGAGCACGCAACAGCATAGGTTTAATGTAATCAGTAAGTACTTGCCATAAACCAATCCATGCATGGATTAATATGGAAAGTAACGCTAGCATCGTAAATACTTTTGTGAACAAACCACCAAAGAAGTTTGTCCATGATAGGTACGTCAGATCTGGGCCAAAGGCACAGAAACCAACAATATAGAATGTGTAGAGGGTAAGAATGATCGCGCTAGCACGAATTAAGATAAAATCGTGTACGCCATTACGACCAAAGGAAGATACGTTAGCTACCATACCAATACTCCTGCTAAAAGAGATAATACCGCTGTAATTGCAAACGCAACCTTAGCACTTTGAGTACCTGACTCAAGCTCTTCAAAATAGCCCATATCCATCAATAAATGACGAACACCGACCACAATATGATAAGCAAGCGCAGTCAGAATTCCCCACATAATGAACGTCACAAAAAAACCATCGATATAATCAGCGGCTTGTGCGAATCCAATAGGTGAAGAAAGTGATAGGTTGAGCAACCAAAGTAGTATTCCAATAGAAACAAAAGTAATCACACCACTTACGCGATGCAATATTGAGGCGATAGCCGTTAAAGGAAAACGGATCGTTTGTAGATCTAAGTTGACAGGTCTAGACTTTTTAACTTTCACAAGGGGCTCACTCAGCTCCATTGAGCATTTTATTGTTATAGATACCTCTGATCTATCAAAAGCTATGTAAATTTAACATTTTAATAACTTTCATTGTGAGCAACATCTCTTTATGTGAGTAATTTAACAAATAAAACTCTATTTTTAAGTAGATGAATATCTCGTTAACCCTATATAATATAAGGGACAGAACAGAAACTCAGCCGCAGTATACGATGTGAAACATCTGATTACAAACGGTTAAATAATACCTACATCACACCACAGAAAATTAACTTTTTTTTGATTAAAAATATAAACAAGTGCACACATAAGCGCACAAAAATTGACATTAGCCCGCGTAATGGGTACAAAGTTGTCACTCTCATATCCGGGATAATATAAAAATATAACAAAAGGAGAATGTTATGGCTGATAAAAAGGCAACCCTTCACATCGAAGGTCAAGCCCCAGTAGACATGCCGATCATGGATGGAACTATCGGTCCTGAAGTGATCGATGTGCGAAAATTAGGCGCAAGTGGCTACTTTACTTTTGACCCTGGTTTTCTTGCCACTGCATCTTGTGAGTCCCAAATAACTTATATCGATGGTGATAAAGGTGTTTTATTACATCGCGGTTTTCCAATAGATCAATTAGCAAATAATGCCGATTATTTAGAAGTCTGTTACATACTGCTAAATGGCCAAGCTCCAAGCCGTGAAGAATACGAGGCATTTAAAGATATTGTTACTCGTCATACCATGGTTCATGAGCAGATTTCTAGTTTCTTCCACGGCTTCCGCCGTGATGCTCACCCAATGGCTGTTATGTGTGGTGTTGTAGGTGCTTTAGCTGCCTTTTATCACGACTCATTAGACGTTAGTAATGATGAACACCGTGAAATCGCGGCATTCCGACTGTTGTCAAAAATGCCAACACTTTCTGCCATGTGTTATAAGTACTCTATTGGTCAGCCGTTTATCTATCCACGTAATGACTTAACGTACGCAGAAAATTTCTTACACATGATGTTTGCAAACCCATGTGAAGAGTATGAAGTAAATCCTGTTGTCGCTCGCGCTATGGATAAAATTTTCACACTTCATGCTGATCACGAACAAAATGCATCGACATCAACCGTTCGTCTAGCGGGTTCTTCTGGCGCAAATCCATTTGCGTGTATCGCAGCAGGCATAGCTTCTCTATGGGGTCCTGCCCATGGTGGCGCAAATGAAGCTTGTCTACGTATGCTTGAAGAGATTGGCTCTCTTGACAACATTGATGAATACGTTGAAAAAGCAAAAGACAAAGATGACCCATTCCGCCTAATGGGCTTTGGTCACCGTGTTTATAAAAATTATGATCCACGTGCAACGGTAATGCGCGAAGCGTGTCATGAAGTACTAAAAGAGCTTAACATTAAAGATCCATTATTGGATGTAGCAATGGAACTTGAGCGTATTGCACTTTCTGACGAATACTTTGTCTCTAAGAAACTGTATCCAAACGTAGATTTTTACTCTGGTATTATCTTAAAAGCGATTGGTATTCCGGTTTCTATGTTTACTGTTATCTTCGCGCTGTCTCGTACTGTCGGTTGGATTGCACACTGGAGCGAAATGCACAGTGATCCAAATAACCGTATCGGCCGTCCGCGTCAACTTTACACTGGTGAAGAGCTTCGTGAATTCAAGCCTCTTCATGAGCGTGAATAGAACTAGTTTACGTAATTAGACATGTAAACAAAAAAGGTTGATGCTCATGCATCAACCTTTTTTATTACGTATTAATTAATAACAATAACTATTTAAAATAGCTTAAACTGGATTATCAATATCAATAAATTCCACATCAAAGCCATGTTCTTTTGCTAACCACTCACCCAGAGCCTTAACACCATAGCGCTCGGTCGCATGATGACCAGCAGCAAAATAGTGAATACCTAATTCACGCGCGATATACGTCGTTCTTTCAGATACTTCACCAGAAATAAACGCATCAATCCCTTGCTGTGCAGCTAATTCAATATAATCTTGCCCACCACCAGAACACCAAGCTACCGTTTTTATCTCTTTATCAACATCAGGTGCTATATGTAGAGGGGCTCTATTCAATACTTGATGAATTCGTGCACTTAACTCTTTACCAGATAACGCAACGTCAAACTCTCCTTTCATTGCAATAGATTGAGGTGTCACTTCTAATCCTTCCACATTTGAAATAGAGAATAAACGAGCTAATTCTGCATTGTTACCTAATATAGGGTGAATATCTAAAGGAAGATGATAAGCCAATAGATTAATATCACTTTTAATTAAAGAACGAATACGATTACCCTTCATTCCTTTAATTGATTCACTTTCACCCTTCCAAAAATATCCATGGTGAACGAGCAAAGCATCTGCGTTTTTTTCAATAGCCACATCAATTAATGCTTGTGAAGCGGTTACACCTGTAATGATTTTTGTGACTTCAGATTTGCCTTCGATTTGTAATCCATTTGGGCAGTAATCTTTGATAAGTTGAGGTTTTAATTCTTGGTTTAATAGCTGTTCCAACTGAAAATTATTCATTATTACTGTCCATTTTAAATAATAAAAAAGCAGCGACATGCGCTGCTTTTATTAAAGAATTAACGGGTTTAAATTATAAGCCCGCGTCTTTAAATACATTGCTTACAATTTCTTGTGCTTCTTGTTCAATTAATGCTAAATGTTCAGCACCTTTAAAACTTTCACAGTAAATCTTGTAGATCTCTTCTGTTCCTGATGGACGAGCAGCAAACCAACCATTCGCAGTAGTCACTTTCAGGCCGCCAATCGCCGCACCATTACCTGGAGCATGCGTTAAACGAGCCGTGATCTCATCACCAGCAAGTGTTGTTGCTGAGACCATTTCAGGAGATAATTTACTTAATACTGATTTTTGTGCTTTATTAGCAACCGCTTGAATTCGGTTATAGCTAGATTCGCCATGCTGAGCTGCAAGTTTATTATAGTACTCTTGAGGGTTCATGCCTGTAATTGCTGTGATTTCAGCAGCAAGTAGACATAACAGGATACCATCTTTATCCGTTGACCAAGGTGTGCCATCAAAACGCAAGAAAGAAGCCCCTGCACTCTCTTCACCACCAAAGCCTAAACTGCCATTGTACAGTCCATCAACAAACCATTTAAAGCCAACCGGTACTTCGCATAGATCGCGGCCTAAATCAGCAACGACTTTATCAATAATCGCTGAGGACACTAGAGTTTTACCTACAGCAACCTCTGGCTTCCAATCAGGACGATTACGATATAAATAATCAATACATACGGCTAGATAATGGTTTGGATTCATTAAGCCTGATGGCGTAACAATGCCATGACGATCATAATCAGGATCATTACCAAACGCTAAATCGTAATCATCTTTTAATGATAACAAACCTGCCATTGCGTAAGGTGAAGAACAATCCATACGTATTACACCGTCTTTATCTAACGACATAAATTGGAATGAAGGATCAATTGCTTCACTTACTAGAGTTAAATCCAGATCAAATACTTGACCTATTTGACGCCAGTATTCGATACCAGAACCACCAAGTGGATCGACACCTAATTTAAGATTTGCTTTTTGAATCGCGTCAATATTAATAACGTTTTTAAGGTCATCAATATATGGCTTCACTAAATCCACTTGCTTAACCAGATCAGACTTCATTGCTTCATTGATCGCAATGCGCTTCACACCACTTAACTCATTCGCGATATAAGCATTGGCTTGGTTTTCAATCGCCGTAGTTAACTCACCTTCCGCTGGACCACCATGTGTCGGGTTATATTTGATCCCGCCATCTTGAGGAGGGTTATGCGAAGGGGTAATGACGAGACCATCTGCTTTATTATCAAATTTAACATTATGCGTTAAAATTGCATGAGATATACCAGGCGTTGGTGTATAGCCATTATCCTCTTGGATAATCACTTCAACACCATTAGCCACAAGCACTTCAATGGTAGAAGTAAATGCAGGTTCAGATAAAGCGTGTGTGTCTTTACCTAAGAAAAGTGGGCCTGTTACTCCAGTCTCTTTACGAACATCAGCCACAGCTTGAGCAATCGCCCAAATGTGATGCTGATTAAACGTTGCTTTATCAGACGTTCCTCGGTGCCCTGAGGTACCAAACTGAACTTTTTGATCTGGATTAGTTGCATCAGGTTCTAATAAAAAATAATTAGCAACTAATGCTGGGATGTTGTGTAAATCTTCTTGCTGAGCTTTCTGCCCAGCGCGAGGATGTATAGCCATTTGACGATTCCTTGTGACAAATTATTATTTGAGCCGTAACTCAAAAATTTAAATCGCCGCACACACTTTTTCTGTCAAATCATGATGGAAACCCATACGCTCCATTAACAATTCAACCATGTGGCGCTTGCGATTAGTATTTGTATTCGTGATAACCCAAAATGGAGTGCCATTGATTTCTCTTGGCTTGGTTGTTTTACCACTTGCAATCAATGTATCTTGATTGTCTGCAAAATAAACTCGAGTTCTTCCCTTCACTTCCGTCGCTTCAGAGAATGCTTTTGAGTCAATTTTATATAATTCTGAAAGTACCGTTAAAAAACGATCGATTGCTTTATCCAATACTGAGAATTCATCAGAGATTAATAAAGTACGCACCGCTTTAACACGATCTATTGATATCTCTTTACCTGCATCTTTACTGACTACAATGCCTTTTTTCTGTACTTCAACAGGAGCAGAAACAGAAATAACAGAGTCTAAAGGTGATGACTGCATTAAGAGACGACGCAAAATATCAGAGGCACTTTCACCGATGTGTTGAGTTTGGCTCGCAATAAAGCGGTATAGTTCTTCGTCTACTTCAATTGTCTTCATTATATGGTTCGTATTCTATAATCTATTTATGAAGGCACGATTATACATTGTATAATCGTGATACTCTACGACAAACCTAACACAACGTAGAAAAATGAAGCTACTTAACTATAAAGAACAAGGAAATGGGGATCCTTTGATCCTAATTCATGGCTTATTTGGGAATTTAGATAACCTAGGTCTTCTTGCTAGGCAACTTGAATCATCGTATCGAGTGATCAGTGTTGATCTTCGAAATCACGGTCACTCTTTTCATTCTGACGATCATAGCTATCAAGCCCTCGCTTCCGATGTCGTTCATTTAATTGAACATTTAGCAATTAAGCCTAAGGCTATTATCGGTCACTCTATGGGGGGTAAAGTTGCGATGGCTATCGCCTCTCAAAAGCCTGAAATAATACCTTCATTAATTGTGTTAGATATGGCGCCTGTTGCCTACCCTGAACGCAGACACGATACCGTTTTTTCTGGACTGCAACATATAATAAATACACCACCAAAGACCCGAAAAGAAGCCGATAATTTACTTGCAACCTCGATACTCGAACCAGGAGTACGACAATTTTTAAGTAAATCACTCTATAAAGAAGGCGATCATTTAGCTTTGCGTTTTAATGTCCCGGCTTTACTTAGTAACTATCATCAGATCATTGGTTGGGATCAAATTTCGCCATTTATGGGAGATGCCTTATTTATAAAAGGAGAAAACTCCGATTACATTCAGGCTTCGCATCAAAAAGAAATTATGATGCAATTTCCAAAAGCTAAAGCACATATTGTAAGTGGCACAGGTCATTGGCTTCATGCAGAAAAGCCTGAAACCATATATCGAGTAATAAATCGATTTTTAGAGAAAGTTGGTACTCGATAATCCATATCAACAACGTCAAAGCTATGATATAGTTTTGCAAAATTATTCGATCAGATTTAAGTCGCTTAACTAAAATAAGGCTGATTTATGCTATATGAACATTTTGACCTCATTGAATCTATTGGATTAGATTTTCTGTTTGCCTCGATATTCTTCTTTATCGGTATGGCAATTAAAGATGTACTAAAGCAAGCAAATGTACCTACTTTTGGCCGAAAAATAGTTTGGCTAGTACTCTTTTTAGGCTGTACTGGTTTCATTGCAAAAGGAATTATTCAGCTAAGCTGGGAAGGTGCAGGTCTAGGCTAAGCCACTGATCTAATAACATCTATTTTTAATTAATACAGACAAATACAGGTATTCATCATATGGCAAGTGTAGGACTCTTCTTTGGTAGCGACACAGGTAATACTGAAGCTATTGGCAAGATGATTCAAAAACAGCTTGGTAAAAAGCTCGTTCACGTTCAAGACATTGCGAAAAGCAGTAAAGAAGATATTGATAATTTCGATCTTCTTCTTTTAGGTATCCCTACATGGTACTACGGTGAAGCTCAATGTGATTGGGATGATTTCTTCCCTGAACTAGAAGGCATTGATTTCTCAACTAAACTTGTTGCTATCTTTGGCTGTGGTGATCAAGAAGATTACGCTGAGTACTTTTGTGATGCTATGGGTAATATCCGTGATATCGTAGAAGCGAAAGGTGGTACAGTGATCGGCTATTGGCCAACTGAAGGTTATGAATTTGAAGCATCTAAAGCCTTAGTTGATGAAAATAACTTTGTCGGTCTTTGTATTGATGAAGATCGCCAGCCAGAGCTTACAGAAGAGCGTGTAACTAAATGGGTTAACCAAATCCATGAAGAAATGTGCCTTGCAGAATTAGAAGACTAATTTTGATTTATGATGCTCTCTGTTCTTTGAGAGCATCATCTAAATTCTGGTTTTTTTCTCACATATAACGTTCTATTCACCCTCGCAACCACCTTTCCTTTTTTATCATAAATATACACTTCAAATTTTGGAAAATACTTGTCCCCATTTTCTGTATGACATTTTATCTCCTGAATCGTCTCATTTGAAATCAAGAAGTGTGCCTGTAAATCTGTCGTTCCCGGTGAAATAAAGTCAATCTCAGATTGTTTATCCCATACAAAGTACTCATCACGCAAAATACCCATTAGCATTAATGAAAATACAGGATCAGTCATAGAGAAAATACTTCCTCCATATTGAGTTCGATTGGCATTTCTATTCCAAAACCGATCTTTCAATATAACATTCACTTCTTGAAAGTCAGATGAAATAGTTTGGATCGAGATCCCAGCCCCCCAAAATGGTGGCCAAATATTCAATGCCCTTCTAACTATTTTTGGGGTAAAGTACTTATACATATTTATCATCCTTAAATCTGGTCTGACCTCATAATAAATGTTTTCTTAACATAAGATCAACATCTATTTTTTTGTAAGAGATCGTACAGATAGGGTATCAACTAGATTGAATGTTCCCTATAATTAAGTTATTAAAACTGCACAAAAAATCGATGCAGAATGTCAATACAGGAAAAGTCGATGTCAGATAACAACCAAGCACTAAAAAAAGCCGGTTTAAAAGTTACTCTTCCGCGTTTGAAGATTTTAGAAGTACTTCAACAACCAGATTGCCAACACATCAGTGCAGAAGATTTATATAAAAAATTAATCGATATTGGTGAAGAGATTGGTCTTGCTACCGTATACCGCGTATTAAACCAATTTGATGATGCCGGCATTGTGACCCGTCACCATTTTGAAGGTGGTAAATCTGTTTTTGAACTAGCAACTCAACACCACCATGATCACCTTGTGTGCTTAGATTGCGGTAAAGTTATCGAATTCTCTGATGAAATGATTGAAGAACGTCAACGAGATATCGCTAAAAAATACAATGTTCGACTTACTAACCACAGTTTATATCTATACGGCCACTGTATTACTAATGACTGCATTGATAATGATGATGCTCATAACGGTTAATCATCAATTTAACAGATTTTAGTCATAAAAAAACCAGCATTTCTGCTGGTTTTTTATTATCAATTCAGTAAATACTTAGTCTGGATTAACCTTCCCAAGTATCACGTAAACCTACTGTACGGTTGAATACAAGAGCTTCTGGTGTAGAGTCTTTATTATCAATACAGAAATAGCCTGTACGTTCAAATTGATAGCCTGCTTCAACTTCTGCTGTTGCTAAACTTGGTTCTACAAAACCATTTTTAACAACCAACGACTCAGGGTTAATACTCTCTGAGAAATCCTCTAAAGTAGCAGGATTTGGCACTGTGAATAGACGATCATACAAACGAATTTCCGCTGGTACCGCTTTATCTGCTGATACCCAGTGAATAACACCTTTAACTTTACGGCCATCTGCTGGGTTCTTACCTAACGTTTCTGCATCATAGCTACAGAAAATAGTCGTAATGTTACCTGCTTCGTCTTTTTCAATTCGATTTGCTTGAATAACATAAGCACCACGTAAACGTACTTCTTTACCAAGAACTAAACGTTTGTATTTCTTGTTTGCTTCTTCACGGAAATCATCTTGCTCGATATAAACTTCACGAGTAAATGGTACTTCGCGCGTGCCCATTTCAGGCTTGTTAGGATGATTTGCAACGTTTAACGTTTCTACCTTACCTTCTTCGTAGTTTTCAATCACTACTTTTACAGGCTCAAGTACAGCCATCGCACGAGGTGCATTCTCATTCAGATCATCACGAATACATGATTCTAATGAACCAAATTCAATCATGTTTTCTTGTTTAGTTACACCAATACGTTTACAGAATTCACGAATAGAGCCAGCAGTAAAACCGCGACGACGTAAACCAGAAACAGTAGGCATACGTGGATCATCCCAACCATTTACTAACTTCTCAGTCACAAGTTCATTCAGCTTACGCTTAGACATAATCGTATATTCTAAGTTTAGGCGGCTGAATTCATACTGATGTGGTTGGCAGTCAATCGTAATATTTTCTAATACCCAATCGTACAAACGACGGTTATCTTGGAATTCTAGCGTACAGATTGAATGTGTAATGCCTTCAAGCGCATCCGAGATACAGTGAGTAAAATCGTACATTGGGTAAATGCACCACTTATCACCAGTTTGGTGATGAGAAGCAAAACGAATACGATAAATAACTGGATCACGCATAACGATAAATGAAGAAGCCATATCAATCTTTGCACGTAAGCAAATAGTGCCTTCTTTAAATTTACCATCGCGCATTTGTTCAAATAGCGCAAGGTTATCTTCGACACTACGATCGCGGTATGGGCTATTTTTACCTGGCTCTTTAAGAGAACCACGGTATTCACGGATTTGATCAGACGTTAGCTCATCAACATAAGCCAAGCCCTTCTCAATCAATTCAACCGCGTAACCATACAACTGATCGAAATAGTTTGAAGAATAATGAATATCACCACTCCAATCAAAACCTAACCATTTAACGTCATTTTTGATTGATTCAACGTATTCAATATCTTCTTTTTCAGGGTTAGTATCATCAAAACGTAGATTACACTGTCCCTGGTAATCTTGAGCAATACCAAAATTCAAACAGATAGATTTTGCGTGACCGATATGCAGATAACCGTTTGGCTCTGGCGGGAAACGAGTATGGACACTGGAATGTTTACCTGACTTTAGGTCTTCATCAATAATTTGACGGATAAAGTTGGTAGGACGAGTTTCAGTTTCACTCATCTAAAGCACCTCATTGGTATTAAGAGAAAGAACAGATTGTTCATATCTCCCTATGATCCACAATTATGGGGCAATACTCAATATATAGAATCAAATAGTTGCTTTATTTCCATAAAAAAAGCCGCTCTAATTAGAGCGGCTTATTAAATCGAGTTAATTTACTCAATAATTATGGTAATGCAACTGCTGTTAGGTCTTCCGACGCTGGGATTTTTTTCATTTCGCCAGCAACGATTTCAGCAAGAGGACCTAGAATAACTTGAACATTGTTTGAACCAAGTTTAACTACACCCATTGCACCAAGGCCTTTAAGTTGCTTCTCACTAATTACGCTAGTGTCTTTAAGAGTTAAGCGTAAACGAGTAATACAAGCATCGATATTTTCGATATTTTCATGACCACCAAGCGCTTTAAGATACTGCTTAGCTAGTTCACTTGTTTCTTTAGAACCACGGATTGAGCTTTCTTCTTCTTCATCTTCTTCACGGCCTGGAGTCTTAAGATTAAACTTAATGATTACAGCGCGGAATACGAAGTAGTAAATTGCGAAGAATACGATACCTTGGATAATTAGCATGTACCAGTTAACTGCTAGTGGGTTACGGCTAGAAAGAACCATATCAACTAGACCAGCAGAGAAACCGAAACCTGCAATCCATTGCATAGATGCTGCGATGAATACAGAGATACCCGTTAATGCCGCGTGAACTACATACAATGCAGGAGCAAGGAACATGAATGAGAATTCTAGTGGTTCTGTCACACCTGTAAAGAATGATGCGAAACCTGCAGCGATCATAATAGACGCTACTTTTTCTTTATTCTCAACTTTTGCAGTGTGGTAGATAGCTAGTGCTGCACCTGGTAGACCAAACATCATGATTGGGAAGAAACCAGCTTGGTACATACCTGTAACACCTACAGTTGCAGTACCTTCAGCGATAGACTTAGCGCCACCTAGGAAGTTAGGGATGTCGTTAATACCAGCAACGTCAAACCAGAACACAGAGTTAAGTGCATGGTGAAGACCTACAGGAATAAGTAGACGGTTGAAGAATGCATAAATACCAGCACCAACAGAACCCATACCTTGGATTGATTCACCAAAGTGTACAAGGCCACCGTAAATAGCAGGCCAAACGTACATAAGAATGAAGGCAATTAAGATACCCGCAAATGACGTTAAGATAGGAACAAGACGTTTACCAGAGAAGAATGCAAGTGTTTTATGCAATTCAACAGCAGAGAAACGGTTGTAGATTTCAGCAGATACGATACCAACTAAAATACCAACAAATTGGTTGTTGATCTTACCAAAAGCCGCAGGTACAGCTGCAGGATCAATACCTTGAATCTGAGCTACTGCGCCTGGAGAAAGAAGATTAGTTACAACAAGGAAACCAACAAAACCAGAAAGTGCCGCTGCACCATCTTTATCTTTAGACATACCATAAGCAACACCAATTGCGAATAGTACAGACATGTTATCAATGATAGACGCACCAGCTTTGATTAAAAACGCTGCTAATGCACTATTACCGCCCCAAGCTACCGGGTCAATCCAGTAACCAATACCCATTAAAATTGCTGCTGCAGGTAATGTAGCAACTGGTACCATCAGTGCTTTACCTACTTTTTGAAAATATCCTAAAATATTCACCTTTAGATTCCCCCTATAAGGATTTTAGATTTTTTTGAATAGCTTAATTTGTCCGTTATAAACTTATTTCGCTACTCGTTATTAACAGGGTCAGTGTAAGGGATTAATTTCGCCCCGCAAATTAAAAGCGAGCTAATTGTGATCATTATCACCTGCGGAGGGAATATTTAAGGTATTTTGCTAGCGAGATCATAAAACTTATTTTATCATTCGAAAGAATAAAACATACGGAATAAAATTTGGTCTATAAAAGACCAAACTTTGTCATTACTGAACGTAACATTTAGGTAACTGAGTGTACCGCTCAGTAAGCAGTTCTATTTTTACTTGCTTAAAAATTTAAACGAAAAAAAGTTTACACTTTTTTCGTATCATAAATTATAACTAAAGGATTCAAGCTATGTATGCACTAACTAACTGTAAGGTTTATACTGGTAACGATGTTCTTGTTAACCATTCTGTCATCATTAATGGAACAGAAATCGAAGCCGTTTGCCCAACATCAGAATTACCCGATGGTATTGAATTAAAGGATTTAGATGGTGCCATTCTAAGCCCTGGTTTTATCGACCTTCAATTAAATGGCTGTGGCGGTGTGATGCTAAATGATGAAATCACTGCAGAAACAATGCAGATCATGCATGAAGCGAACTTAAAATCAGGCTGTACTAGTTTCTTACCTACGCTAATTACCTCTTCAGACCAAGATATGCGAACTTCGATTGAAGCTGCTCGTGAATATCACAATAAATATCAAAACCAATCTTTAGGTCTACACCTTGAAGGTCCATACCTAAACGTAATGAAAAAAGGCATTCATAGCGTTGACCATATCCGTCATTCAGACTCTGATATGATCCAATTAATGTGTGATAACGCGGATTTAATTGCAAAAGTAACTCTTGCTCCAGAGCAAAATGATCCAGAACACATCGAACGTTTATGTAAAGCAGGTATTGTTGTATCAATTGGCCACACTAATGCTACGTATGCAGAAGCTCGCCAAGGTTTTGAATCAGGTATCACTTTCGCAACTCATCTATTTAACGCGATGACGCCTATGGTTGGTCGTGAACCTGGTGTTGTTGGTGCTATCTATGATACACCAGAAGTTTATGCTGGCATCATCGCTGATGGTTTCCATGTAGACTATGCAAATATCCGAATTGCGCACAAAATAAAGAAAGAAAAGCTAGTATTAGTGACCGATGCCACAGCTCCTGCAGGTGCTGACATGGAATACTTTATTTTTGTTGGTAAGAAAGTATATTACAAGGAAGGTAAATGTGTTGATGAGAATGGCACATTAGGCGGCTCAGCTCTGACTATGATTGAAGCAGTTCAGAATACAGTTGAGCACGTTGGAATCGCTTTAGACGAAGCACTACGTATGGCTACGTTATATCCAGCTCAAGCAATTGGCGTGGATAATAAACTAGGCCGAATTAAAAAGAACATGGTTGCTAACCTTGCTATTTTTGATCGTGACTTTAATGTAAAAGCGACTGTTGTTAACGGACAATACGAGCAAAGTTAATATGACTGACGGACAAATTGGTAATGTAGATCTAGTAAAACAATTAAACAGTGCGGCTGTTTATCGTTTAATCGACCAAAAAGGACCGATATCTCGAATTCAAATCGCAGATGTTAGTCAACTTGCCCCAGCAAGTGTTACCAAAATAACCCGTCAATTATTGGAGCGCGGCTTAATTAAAGAAGTCGCGCAACAAGCGTCAACTGGTGGACGAAGAGCGATCTCTTTGACCACCGAAACGGAACCTTTTCACTCTATCGCAGTGCGTTTAGGCCGTGATTATATCCAGTTAAGTCTTTTTGACCTTTCCACAAAAGAATTAGCCAGTGAATATCAAGAATTTCATTATAGTAATCAAGAACACCTTTTAGATGGCTTAAATAAATTACTCCAAAATTTCATCACTCAAAATCAAGATACCATTAAGCAATTAATTGCTATCGGCATCACCCTTCCTGGTCTAGTTAACCCAGAGACCGGCGTTGTAGAGTACATGCCAAATACCGATATAGATAAATTGGCACTAGCCGATTTCATTAGAGACACTTTCAACACTCAATGTTTTGTTGGCAATGATGTGCGCGGTTTAGCTCTAGCCGAACATTATTTTGGTGCGTCTAAAGATTGCTATGATTCTATATTAGTCAGTGTTCACCGTGGTACTGGTGCAGGCATTATCGTTAATGGTAAAGTTTTCTTAGGCCATAATAGAAACGTAGGTGAAATTGGTCATATTCAGATCGATCCGATTGGCGATAAATGCCAATGTGGTAATTTTGGTTGTTTAGAAACCGTAGCAGCAAACCCTGCAATTATCGCACGCATCAAGTCTTTACTTGAACAAGGTTACCCTTCAAGCCTTTCACCGCTAGAAAACATCACAATGGCAGATATTTGTCATGCTGCAAATCATGGTGATGAACTTGCAACACAAACATTGCTGCGAGTAGGTAACCAACTTGGTAAAGCCATTGCAATGACAATTAACCTATTTAATCCACAAAAAATTGTTATCTCGGGTGCTATTACTCAATCAGATAAAATTCTATTTGCTGCTATTCGTAATTGTATCAAAAATCAATCATTGACCGCTTTCCATAAAGATCTTCCTATTGTTGCATCAGAACTCCATGAACAACCAACAATTGGTGCATTTTCAATGGTGAAGCGCGCTATGCTTAATGGTGTATTGTTACAAAAATTATTAGATGAATAATCATAAATAATTTTTAACATGTTACTCTAAGGCTGCTTTTGCAGCCTTTTTTTTAACACTTTCAGGACAATAGTATATGGAGTTACTTTTTATCATTGCAGCGTTTGTAATGGGTTTTATTGCATTAAAGATCAACTTACCGCCGTTGGTTGGTTTTTTATTAGCTGGATTTGGTTTGCACGCGCTTGGCTTTCAATCTAATGATGCACTTTCTACCTTTGCAGATCTTGGCGTTACCCTGCTCCTTTTTTCTATTGGCTTAAAATTAGATATAAAAACCTTATTAGCTAAAGAAATTTGGCTAGGTGCTACACTCCATAACGTATTCTCAACACTGTTCTTCACATTTGCTCTACTTGGTCTCAAACTTCTCGGGATAACAATACTTGCAGATATAGATACTGCACAATTAGTCTTATTTGGTTTTGCCCTCTCTTTTTCTAGTACCGTTTTTGCAGTTAAAGCATTGCAAGAAAAAGGCGAAATGAACGCGACTTACGGTACTTTAGCGATTGGCATTCTTGTTATGCAAGATATCTTTGCCGTTGTTTTCTTAACCGTATCTACTGGTAAAATACCTGAAATTACCGCCTTAGCTTTATTTGCACTCCCACTCTTTAGACCTTTATTCTTTAAACTATTAGACTGGGCTGGTCACGGAGAAATGCTGGTTCTTTATGGCATATTCTTAGCCTTGGTCGCTGGTGCTGGTACCTTCGAACTCGTTGGAATGAAGCCAGATCTTGGCGCTCTTATCCTAGGCATGTTATTAGCTGGTCACTCTAAAGCCTCTGAATTATCAAAATCCTTATTTAATTTAAAAGAAATTTTACTCATTTGTTTTTTCTTAAATATAGGGCTATCAGCAGCACCGACATTTGCAGGGTTAACACTGGCTCTATTTTTAATTTTACTGCTACCGGTAAAAGGTTTTTTATACTTCATTATCATTAATAAATTTAAGTTCCGCGTTCGAACCTCCTTACTCACCTCTCTGACCTTATTTAATTACAGTGAGTTTGGATTAATTGTGGGTGGATTAGCATTTAAAATGGGTTGGTTACCAGGAGATACTCTCGTTGCCATTGCTATTGCTGTATCCATTTCCTTCATTATTTCAGCGCCTTTAAATAATTTTGGACACTCAATTTATCAGCGGTCACGCCATTGGTTAAAAGAACACACCGCTGAACGCTTAAACCCAATGGATAAATTAATTAATCCAGGTAGAGCACAAATTTTAATTCTTGGTATGGGTCGAATTGGTAGCGGCGCTTATGATGAATTAAAAGATAAATATGGCGATATTATTTTAGGGATAGAACTACGCGAAGAATCAGCTAAGCGCCATCAAGAGCTAGGGCGAAATGTTATTCTTGGCGATGCTACCGACCCCGATTTTTGGGAACGTATTTTATCAACTTCACACGTGAAACTCGTGCTATTAGCCATGCCCAACCACCAAGGTAATCAATTTGCATTAGAACAATTACAATCACGAAATTATCAAGGCCAAACCGCAGCAATTGCGGCTTATAATGACCAAATTGAAGGGCTACTCGAACAAGGTGTTGATGCTGCATTTAATATTTACCATGAAGCAGGTAGTGGTTTTGCTCGTCATGTAAGTGAACAATTAAATCCGAAATTCAATCCACAAAATGAAAACATGAAATAATAATGCTTAATTAATCATCTGTATGATAAATAAATCAGGTTAGAATCTAAAAGTGTTCTAATCTGATGTTTATTTATATCCCATAATTTCTCATCATTTCTGTTCAAAAAACATCTTCAACTAACGATCTCATACCAAAACAGCATAAATATTAAATATTATCTATTCAGGTTATCTATTTGTGATTTTATTTGTATTTCTGGGTTGATTTTTTTAGGGATGATGGCAAATTGTATTCAAGACAATAATTTATGATAAAAATTAAGAAGAGATAGAGGGAACTTATGTGCTCAATTTTTGGAATACTGGATATTAAAACCGATCCAACACCACTGCGTAAATCCGCACTAGAAATGTCAAAAAAACTTCGCCACCGTGGACCTGATTGGTCTGGTATTTATTCATCAGATAAAGCAATTTTAGCGCATGAACGTTTGGCTATTGTTGGTGTAAACAGTGGTGCTCAACCTCTTTATAGCGAAGATAAGAAGCACATCTTAGCGGTTAATGGTGAAATTTATAACCATAAAGAATTACGTGAAAAATACGCTGATGATTACGCTTTCCAAACAGATTCTGATTGTGAAGTTATTTTAGCTCTGTATCGCGAGAAAGGGGCTGATTTATTAGAAGACTTAAACGGGATTTTTGCCTTTATTCTTTATGATGAAGAAAAAGACGAGTATTTAGTCGGTCGTGATCATATCGGTATTATTCCTATGTATCACGGATATGACGAGCATGGTAACTATTATGTTGCCTCTGAAATGAAAGCTCTGGTACCGGTTTGTAAATCAATCAGTGAATTTCCTCCTGGTCATTTTTACTCATCAAAAGATGCAGAACCAACACGTTATTATGTACGTGACTGGATGGAATATGATGCAGTTAAAGATAATCCAACAAGTAAAGAAGAACTTAAACAAGCATTAGAGGACGCGGTAAAACGTCAACTGATGACAGATGTTCCTTATGGTGTGCTTCTTTCTGGTGGTCTTGACTCATCAATCACATCAGCAGTTGCGAAAAAGTTTGCTGCAATGCGTATTGAAGATAACGAACAATCTCAAGCATGGTGGCCACAACTGCATTCATTTGCTGTAGGGTTAGAAGGTGCACCTGATCTAAAAGCGGCTCGTGAAGTTGCTAACCAAATTGGTACTGTACACCATGAGATGACTTACACTATTCAAGAAGGTCTTGATGCTATTCGTGATGTTATTTATCACATTGAAACTTATGACGTAACAACGATTCGTGCTTCTACACCAATGTACTTACTGGGTCGTAAGATCAAGGCTATGGGTATTAAAATGGTACTTTCTGGTGAAGGTGCTGATGAAATCTTTGGTGGTTACTTATATTTCCATAAAGCACCAAATAAAAAAGAATTTCATGAAGAAACAGTACGTAAGCTACTGGCTTTAAATATGTTTGATTGCGCTAGAGCAAATAAGTCATTAGCAGCTTGGGGCGTAGAAGGCCGAGTACCTTTCCTAGATAAAGAGTTTATCGATATTGCTATGCGCTTAAATCCACAAGATAAAATGTGTGGTAACGGTAAAATGGAAAAGCATATCCTTCGTGAATGTTTTGAAGATGATTTACCACCCGCAATTGCATGGAGACAGAAAGAGCAGTTTTCTGATGGAGTTGGTTATAGCTGGATTGATACATTACGAGAAACAGCTGAAGCGAAAGTGACAGACCAACAGATGGAATCAGCTAAATTCCGCTTCCCTTACAATACGCCTGTAACAAAAGAAGGCTATGTATACCGTGAAATCTTTGAAGAGCTATTCCCTCTTGAAGATGCCGCTAAATGTGTTCCTGGTGGCCCATCAGTGGCGTGTTCTTCAGCAAAAGCAATAGAGTGGGATGAATCATTCAAAAACTGTGTTGACCCATCAGGTCGAGCGGTACAAGCGGTTCACAATGAAGCGTATGATTAACTAAATTGTTCATAATAAAAAAGCGCCATTTTTGGCGCTTTTTTATTTAGTATTCAATTTCACTATTATCTACTTTAATTTCAACCTTTTGATTAATCAGAGTAATCAATAAAATTGAACGTTTTTCACCATCCGCTTCTTTATAAATAGCGTCCACCCCCACAAAAGGCCCCTCTTTAATTGATACTTTTTGGCCAATTTCAGGCAAGAATTCAGCTAAGCTCTTACTTTTCATACAATCTTCCTTAATCAATTTTAATGAATAAATCAGATCTCCTGACAAGACTTTAGGCTCTCCACCAAAACGAATAAAATCACTTACGCCACGAGTTGAGCGAACAGTTGTAAACGTCGGTCCTTCCTCAAAATCAAACCGCACAAACATGTAACAAGGGAATAAAGGTTCTTTAATTGCCTTTTTCTTACCTCTTATTATTTTCTCAACTTCTATTTCAGGGTAAAAGCACTCTACATTTTGATTTTCTAAATGTGCTTTTGCTCGCTGTTGCTCCCCACGCTTACAGTAGAGTAAATACCATTCTTTCATTATTTATATACCTAGCTAACCAACACAGAAGCATAGCACGCCATAAACCACAACTAAATAAATAGGTTAAATAACTCAACAGCTATCTACCTAGAATGTTAAATGACAAAAAACAGACAAAAGAAATACTAAATATTAAAAATAAGGACTAAATTAAAATTAAAAACTCCCAGTTAATTAAAAATCAAAATAAAAATCCAAATAAAGTGAAATAAACAGAACCTAGATATGTAACATGAAATAAATGTTTCTAAATATTTCAACAGCTTAAAATGTTAAGTAAATCACATAAAATTGTACAACGTTGCAGTATGTAAATTCGAAGGGTATAAATTTATCTTATATAAAAAGAATAAAATTCTATTTAAAAGAGAGCATTATGCCAAACAACAACAAAACACTTATGGGGCACCCTCAGGGGTTGTTCTTACTTTTTGGGACTGAATTGTGGGAGCGCTTCTCTTATTATGCAATGAGAGCAATTTTAGTCTTATATTTAACCGACAGAACGATTAACGGTGGATTAGGCTGGACAGTTAAAGACGCTCTTAGCCTTTATGGTACTTATACTGCCCTTATGTACATAACGCCTTTAATTGGTGGCTGGCTAGCTGATAACTATTTAGGCCAACGAAAATCATTGTTAATTGGTGGTTTTTTAATGGTCATAGGTCAATTTACACTGGCCCTTCCTCATAATATTTTACCATTTTCGATTGAGACCCTTTTCTATGTTGGTTTAGGATTCCTTATTGCAGGTAACGGTTTATTCAAACCAAACGTATCAACAATGGTTGGAGACTTGTACAAAGAAGGTGACAATCGTCGTGATGGCGCTTTCACTATCTTTTATATGGGTATCAATTTAGGTTCATTACTTGCTGGTGTCGTTTCTGGTTCTGTAACAGGGATTTGGGGCTGGAAAGCAGGCTTTGCTGCCGCTGGTATTGGTATGGTTATTAGCTTAATCATCCAAACTTTATTTGCTCAACGCTTCTTAGGTGATATTGGAGTTCGCCCTGCAGCACATATTGCAAAAGAAAATGCTGAAGCTAAAGGTACATCTCACCATGTATTAAGTAAAATAGAAATCGACCGCCTTAAAGTAATCATGGTTATGGGTTTATTTGTTATCGTATTCTGGGCTGGCTTTGAACAAGCTGGTGGATTAATGAACATTTATTCCCAACAATATACCGACAGAATGATCGGTTCATTTGAAGTTCCTGCGGCTTGGTTTCAATCATTAAACCCATTCTTTATCATTACACTTGCCCCGCTCATTGCAATGCTATGGATAAAACTAGGTCCTAAAGAACCAAGTTCACCGGTTAAGTTTGCATTCGCTCTTTTCTTCTTAGCTATCGGCTTTTTATGCATGGTAGGTGCCGTTATGGAACAAGGTGGCGATTTAACGATAAAAACATCTATGTACTGGTTAGTTGGTGCTTACTTTTTCCATACATTAGGGGAATTATGTTTATCTCCAATTGGACTATCATTAGTAACTAAACTAGCTCCACTCCGTTTAGCATCATTAATGATGGGAACATGGTTTGGTTTTAATGCAATATCCAACTACATCGCAGGTGTTGTAGGCTCTCATGTTGAAAGCCTTGGCGCATTAGATATTTTTGCCGGAATTGCAATTGCAGCAACAATTTCTGGTGTTTTATTGCTAACAATCTCTGGAACTCTTATCCGTTGGATGCACGGAGCTGAGAAAGCACATTAATTTAAATGTACAAAAATAAAAAGGCTGCCTTAACTAATTAAGGCAGCCTTTTTCATATAAAGTAATTATCTACAATACAATTCTATGTCGATTCTTTTCTAATAACTTATCACCAATGCCTTTCACGTTAGATAAATCATCTACTGCTACAAACTTCCCATTTTCTTTTCGATAATCAACAATGGCTTTTGCCTTTGAGTCACCAACACCTATGAGTAATGTTTTAAGCTCTTCTGCTTGCGCCTCGTTAATATTAACAATAACTTCTATTCCTTCATGCTTGTCGACGCTTTCTTCCTTAGCATTAACTACACTGCTCGAAAATAGAATCACAGCAAATAAAACAGAACTAAGTAAACCTATTATACGTTTCATGACCATCCCTTGTTCATTATTAAAATAAGTATGTCAGATACTTCAGAAATACGATCTCTATCTGTCATCAAAAAATAATAAGTAATATGAACAAAAAATCCTATAGATACACACATACTTCCATTAAAAACACGACGGGCCCCAATTAGGGGCCCGTCTATCTTATTTATCAATTACAAATAAATTGATTATTGTTCTAATAATGGATAACTAATATCAGTACTTACTTTTAAGGTATCTAAAGTAGCAGTTAGATCTTGTTGAGTCTGACTTCTGAGTAAACGCGTTGATACTTGTTCTGCCATTGCATCATTACTTAGCTCTAATACACCATCAAGAGCAACAATAACGTTGTTACCTTGACGATCCATCATTTGGGCGTAAGTTGATTTACCTTGCTCTGGTTTTTGCAGACGATACACATTATTTGCTAGCTCATCAGCTCGAGTAATCATTCTTGCTTGAGTAAAATTCAAACCATTGTCAGTTAAATAGCTCATTTCACCTTTGTTTAAAGCGCTTATTGCCCCTTGAGCTAACTCAAGTGCTTTCTGCTCACCTTTTGATTGAGATAAACGTGCAATTACAGATTCTTTAACTTCGTTTAACGGTTGAACTATTTCATCACGAACATCTTCAACACGAACAACAATAATGTGCTCAGGTGCGATTTCAATCACATCTGAATTCAAACCATCCTCTTTTACTTCAGGGCTATAAATAGCTTGTAACACTGATGGATTAGATAATAGCTTTGGAGCATCAGTTTCAGAGAAGAAATCTGATGTCATCACCTTAACATTCACGCTTTCAGCCGCATCATCCAAAGAATCTGGTGATTCAAATGCTTTTTCTGCTAACTCTGTTTGTAAGCTATAGAATGCATCTGCAGCATGCTCATCAACAAGAAAGGCTTTAATTTCAGCACTTACTTTTGCTAATGCTTTTGTTTTTGGAGCTTCAATACCGTCAAGTTGGATAATATGATAACCAAATGTTGATTTAACCAAACCCGAATGGTCGCCTACATTAACCAGTTGGAAAGCGGCATCTTCAAAATCAGGATCAATAACACCACGTTCAATCCAACCTAAAGAACCACCTTCTTTCGCTGTAGGGATATCTTGTGAATCTTCTTTTGCTACTGTAGCGAAATCATCACCCGAATCTAAGCGAGCAAGAACCGCTTGAGCATCAGCTTCATCACCTTTAATCAAGATATGACTTACTTCGCGTTTTTCTTGAGTAGAATACTTATCTTGGTTTTCATTATAATACGTTTGAATTTCTTCATCCGTAATTGGGGCTTGAGCCTTTAGAGAATCGCCAGATAATTCAACATAAGAAACTTTTACTTGCTCAGGGCGAACAAATTGTTGTTTATTTGCATTGTAATACTCTTCAACTTCTTCATCAGTTACTGTCGCATCTTTTGAGAATGCTGCAGTATCAAGAGTGATTGTACGAATTTCACGTTGTTGAGCTTCTAAAGCACCTTGTGCTTTTACTTCGTTATCCAACGTAAATTCTGTTGATTCAAGAGCAAGAATAAGTTGATTACGCACTAAATCTTGTCGTAAATATTCTGCAAAACTGTCTGAACTGAAACCTGCGCGACGAAGTGAAATATTAAAGATTTCTTCATCAAACTTGCCGTCTTTCTGGAACTGAGGCATAGATAAGATAGCTTGACGGATCTGTTCATCACCAACGCGAAGACCTAGATCTTGAGCTTGATTATCCAATAACGCATCGTTCACCATACGGTCTAAAACTGATTTACGAAATTGCTCTACGTATGCAGGGTCACCAAGTAATGTTGAAAAATACTCGCCAAGCTGAGATTGCATGCGATTACGTTCATTTTGGTAAACTTGTTCAAAATCATTCCGCGTTATTTCACGCTCACCAACTTTAGCCGCTAGGGGTTGACCTCCACCGACTAAATAACTACCTACACCTGCAAATACAAATGAGAAAATAATTAGACCGAGAATGATCTTAACTACGAGGCCTGTTGAGCCTTCGCGAATTCGATCCATCATAATATGTTTTAACTCCTAATCACCAAGTGGAATAACACTATTTATATAAATAGCGTGTCAATTTCTATTGATAGTGAAAATGTAAAATAGTTCAATAAAAGAAAATTTTAACAATAAAAAAGCGCATCATTGGATGCGCCTATGACTCATAACTCTAGTCTACTAGCCTTACGTGAGCTTGTGTAGAGTTTTATCTATATTTCGCTTAGTTACACGCATCTTTAAGAGCTTTGCCCGCTTTAAATGCAGGTACTTTTGCCGCAGAAATCTCAATCGCTTCACCAGTTTTAGGATTACGACCAGTGCGAGCAGCACGCTCACGAACAACAAATGAACCAAAACCAACAAGCGTTACTTGATCGCCACTTTTTAGTGTCTCAGTTACTGTTTCAACTAATGCATCCAGAGCACGACCTGCTGCTGCCTTTGAGATATCTGCATTTTCAGCAATTTGATCAACTAATTGAGATTTATTCACGGTATTCCCCTTTAAATTATTCATTCAATGATTAATGAACGAGTCCATATTTTGATAATAAATGTGTGAAGTTATGATCACGCAATAAAGCTTAACTTAGCGACATCAATATGAACTGACAAGTCATTTCTACCTGTCAGCCCTGTTATATCAACGTTTTTTGCTACACATCACTTTTTAGATTGCTCAAGACTAAAGCCTTGTGGATCATTTTGAAGCGCTAAGGTTAATACTTCATCAATCCATTTAACTGGATGAACAGATAGATCTGCAATTACATTTGCAGGGATCTCTTCCAAATCACGTTCATTATCCTTTGGAATGATGACAGTTTTAATACCGCCACGATGAGCTGCTAATAGTTTTTCTTTCAAACCACCAATTGGCAGTACTTCACCACGTAATGTAATTTCACCTGTCATTGCAACATCAGAACGAACCGGATTACCCGTTAAGCTTGATACAAGTGCAGTACACATACCAACACCTGCACTTGGACCATCTTTTGGTGTTGCACCTTCAGGAACGTGTACATGAATATCACGCTTTTCATAGAAATCAGGGTTAATACCTAACTTATCTGCGCGCGTTCGTACAACAGTCATTGCCGCTTGAATTGATTCTTTCATCACATCACCAAGAGAACCAGTATAAGCAAGTTTGCCTTTACCAATCATTGATTCTGCTTCAATCGTCAATAAGTCACCGCCGACTTCAGTCCATGCTAAACCAACAACCTGGCCTACTCGGTTTTCGTCATCAACTTTACCGTAATCACAACGTTGAACACCTAAGAAATCTTTTAAGTTATCTTGATTAATTGTTACTTTCTTAATCGATTTATCTAATAGGATTTGCTTAACTGCCTTACGACATAGTTTAGAAATTTCACGCTCTAAGCTACGAACACCTGCTTCGCGGGTATAGTAACGAATGATCCCCATGATAGCCGAGTCATCAATTTCAATCTCATGTTCTTTTAGACCATTGCGTTTTATTTGTTTCATTAACAAGTGATTTTTAGCAATGTTCAATTTTTCATCTTCGGTATAACCAGATAGACGAATCACTTCCATACGGTCAAGCAATGGACCTGGGATATTCATTGAGTTAGACGTTGCAACAAACATTACATCAGAAAGGTCATAATCAACCTCTAAGTAATGGTCGCTAAATTTATTATTTTGCTCTGGGTCTAATACTTCAAGAAGTGCGGAAGCAGGATCGCCACGCATATCAGAAGACATTTTATCGATCTCATCTAATAGGAAAAGTGGATTTTTCACTTCAACTTTAGATAATTTCTGGATCAATTTACCAGGAAGAGAACCGATATACGTACGTCTATGACCACGAATTTCAGCTTCATCACGCACGCCACCAAGTGCCATACGTGTATATTTACGGCCTGTCGCTCTGGCAATAGATTGCCCTAACGATGTTTTACCGACTCCAGGAGGACCGACTAAGCAAAGGATTGGACCTTTAAGTTTTGTCACTCGACTTTGGACCGCTAAATACTCAAGAATACGTTCTTTTACACGCTCTAAGCCATAATGGTCAGAGTTTAAGATCTCTTCGGCTTTGGCTAAATCTTTTTTCACTTTAGAGCGTTTATACCAAGGCACAGCAACCATACAATCAATATAGCTACGAACAACCGTCGCTTCTGCTGACATCGGTGACATCATTTTCAGCTTTTGTAATTCTTGTTCTGCTTTTTCTTGTGCTTCTTTTGGCATTTTAGCGTCTGCAATTTTTTTCTGCAGCGCTTCAAATTCATCTGGTGCATCGTCTAAGTCGCCAAGCTCTTTTTGAATAGCTTTCATTTGCTCATTCAAATAGTACTCACGCTGACTTTTTTCCATTTGCTTTTTAACACGGCCACGGATACGTTTTTCGATTTGTAATAAATCGATTTCAGATTCCATCATGCCCATTAGAAACTCTAAACGTGCAATAACGTCTATTAACTCTAACACTTCTTGCTTATCAACCAATTTAAGCGGCATATGGGCAGCAATGGTGTCAGCAAGACGAGCGGCATCTTCAATTCCGCTAAGTGAAGTCAAAACTTCTGGTGGGATTTTTTTATTTAATTTAATGAAGCCTTCAAATTGATTAATCGCAGAGCGCATAATCACTTCTTGTTCAGCATCATCAATAATTGGAGTCAGTAGAAATTCAGCATCCGCTGTAAAAAAATCAGCTTCTAAAAACTGATGTATTTTAGCTCGCTGTTGACCTTCAACTAATACTTTAACTGTACCATCAGGCAATTTTAATAATTGTAAAATTGTCGCTATTGTACCAACACCGTGTAAGTCATCTAATTGCGGCTCTTCTTTAGCGGCTTCTTTTTGTGCCACAAGTAGGACTTGTTTATTCTGCTCCATCGCTGCTTCTAAGCAACGGATGGATTTTTCACGGCCCACAAACAGTGGAATAACCATATGCGGATACACCACTACATCACGTAATGGTAGAACTGGTATCTCAATGCGCTCGGAACGCTCCAGGTTCATATTCTTCTCTCTTTCCGTCAGTATCTTTAGAAATAATATGGGGGCAAGTCGCTAAGATTCAACATTATTTTCAATTAAAAATAAAAAAGGAGGCCAATGCCTCCTTTTTATACTGTTTATTAGCTGATATTGACTATTCTGCTGATATTGCTTTCGTTTCTGTATTTTCAAATATTAATAGTGGCTCTGACTCACCATTAATTACAGACTCATCGATAACTACCTTAGAAACACCTTCTTTTGATGGTAATTCATACATAGTATCTAATAATATCGCTTCTAAAATTGAACGAAGACCACGAGCACCCGTTTTACGGTTCATTGCTTTTTTAGCAATGGCTCTCAACGCGTCTTCACGAAATTCTAATTCAGCGCCTTCTAAATCAAATAACGCAGCGTATTGCTTAGTTAATGCATTTTTAGGCTTGCTTAGAATTTGGATTAACGCATCTTCATCTAATTCAGTTAATGTCGTGGTTACTGGTAGACGACCAATAAACTCAGGAATTAAACCGAATTTAATTAAATCTTCAGGTTCAATTTGCTTCAATAAATCTCCAATCGTTGCTTTATCATCTTGAGAGCGAACATCAGCAGCAAAGCCAATACCCGTTCCTATTGCAACGCGTTGCTCGATTACTTTATCTAAGCCTGCAAATGCACCACCACAAATAAATAAGATCTTAGAAGTATCTACTTGTAAGAACTCTTGCTGTGGGTGCTTACGTCCACCTTGAGGTGGTACTGATGCAATTGTACCTTCAATCAATTTCAATAATGCTTGCTGAACACCTTCACCTGATACATCACGAGTGATAGATGGGTTTTCAGACTTACGAGAAATCTTGTCAATTTCATCGATATATACAATGCCACGTTCCGCTTTCGCTGGATCGTAATCGCATTTTTGTAGTAGCTTTTGAATGATGTTTTCTACATCTTCACCTACATAGCCTGCTTCTGTTAACGTGGTTGCATCCGCCATAGTAAACGGAACATCCAAGAAACGAGCTAGCGTTTCAGCAAGTAATGTTTTACCACTACCTGTTGGACCGATAAGTAGAATATTACTCTTACCTAATTCAACGCCATCTTTTGTAGTATCGCCATTACGTAAACGCTTGTAGTGATTATATACCGCTACCGCTAATACTTTTTTAGCATGTTCTTGCCCAATAACGTATTCATCTAAATGACCACGAATATTTTGCGGCGTTGGTAGTTCTTCACTGCTCTCTTTTGGAGACAGAGTATTATCTTTTAGCTCTTCGCGAATAATGTCGTTACATAAATCAACGCATTCATCACAAACATAAACAGAAGGACCAGCAATTAGCTTACGAACTTCATGCTGGCTTTTTCCGCAAAAAGAGCAATATAGTAACTTTCCACTATTTTCGTCTTTACGCTTGTCTGTCATTTGCTAACCTCTTAAACGTTGCCTTATGCTGTAAGTTTATACTAACTTACCTTCTTTGCTGTAAACGTTACTGCTTTTTTATTAATTAGTCACGCTTATTTAACACAGCATCTACAAGACCGTATTTCACTGCATCATCTGCTGCCATAAAGTTATCACGATCTGTATCTTTTTCGATTACTTCTAATGGTTGACCAGTATGCTCAGCAAGTAATGTATTCAATTTCTTCTTAATCGTTAAGATTTCTTGAGCATGAATTTGAATATCAGATGCTTGGCCTTGGAAACCACCAAGTGGTTGGTGAATCATCACACGGGAATTAGGTAATACATAACGTTTACCTGGTGCGCCACCTGCAAGTAAGAAAGCACCCATTGAACATGCTTGACCCATACATACTGTACTTACATTTGGCTTAATGAACTGCATTGTGTCATAGATTGACATACCTGCAGTAACTGAGCCGCCTGGAGAGTTAATGTATAGGAAGATATCCTTATCAGGATTTTCAGACTCAAGGAAAAGCAACTGTGCCACAACTAGGTTGGCCATGTGATCTTCAACTTGACCTGTTAAAAAGATAACGCGCTCTTTTAACAGACGGGAATAAATATCATACGAACGCTCACCACGTGAAGTTTGTTCAACAACCATAGGAACAAGTGCATCCATAATAGAAGGTATTGCATTGTTTTCTTGATAGCTCATAACCGTATCCCTTATAAAATAAATGGTCCGAATGACGCTTCATTCGAACCATTATTAGCAGATCTTTTGAAACTAAGTCAACTACTTAATTAATTTAAAATTAAGCTGGTTGTTGATTCATTAGTTCGTTAAAGCCTACTGCTTTCTCAGAAACTTGTGCTTTAGCAAGAATTGCTTCAACTGCTTGTTCTTCTAGAGCAACGTTACGCATGTTGTTCATCATTTGCTCATTACCTTCGTAGTAAGCAACAACTTCAGTTGGATCTTCATAAGCAGAAGCCATTTCATTGATAAGTGCTTTTACTTTCTCATCATCAGCTTTTAGCTCTTCAGTCTTGATTACTTCACCAAGAAGAAGACCAACAACTACGCGACGTTTAGCTTGCTCTTCAAACAATTCACGTGGAAGTTCAGGAGCAGAATCAGCGTTGCCACCAAAACGTTGAACAGCTTGTTGACGTAAAACTTGAACTTCTTGATCGATAAGAGCAGAAGGTACGTCGATGTCATTTTGCTCAACTAAACCGTTGATCGCTTGTTCTTTGATCTTGTTTTTAACAGCTTGAGCTAGTTCACGCTCCATGTTCTTACGAACTTCAGCTTTAAGACCTTCAACGCCACCTTGAGCACCAAACTTAGTTACGAACTCGTCGTTCATTTCTGGAAGTTCACGAGCTTCAACTTTAACTACTGTGATAGCAAATTGTGCTGCTTTACCTTTTAGGTTTTCAGCGTGGTAATCTTCAGGGAAGTTAACATCGATAGTTAATTCGTCACCCGCTTTCTTACCTTTGATTCCATCTTCAAAACCAGGGATCATGCGACCTTGGCCCATTTCTAGAGGGAAGTTATCTGCTTTTCCGCCTTCAAATAGCTCACCGTCGATAGAACCAACAAAGTTGATTGTAGCGCGAGTACCATCTTCAGCAGCAACATCAGCGTCAGTCCAAGTAGATTGTTGCTTACGTAGTGTTTCTAGCATTTCAGCTACGTCTTCGTCTTTAACTTCAACTTGTGGCTTTTCAACAACAACTTTGTCTAGACCTTGAAGTGTAACTTCTGGGTAGATTTCAAATGATGCAGTGAATACTAAATCTTGGCCTTCAGCAAATTCTACTGGAGCAAATGTTGGTGCGCCTGCTGGGTTGATTTTGTCTTTAACGATCGCTTCAATGAAGTGACGTTGCATAACTTCACCCATTTTGTCGTGACGAACTGCGCTGCCGTACATTTTAGCAACCATCTTCATTGGTACTTTTCCTTTACGGAAGCCATCGAAGCGACGATTTTTAGCGATATTAAGAAGCTCTTTGTTTACTTCTGCTTCAATGTTTGCAGCAGGAACAGTAATAGTTAGAACGCGCTCTAGGCCTTCTTTAGTTTCAACAGTAACTTGCATGTTTATATAAACCTCAAAATCGACTCAGGTTATCTGAGTTTGCGACAAAAAATACGTGTCGCATCCTTGTGTTACAGTCCTAATAAGATAGAAACAGTAACCCCTATGATTCGTGGTACCAATTGGGTACCTTCTTTTATCTACTTATTTAAAAAATAAGCAGATCGCGCATTTCATTGAATAAAACACGACATTTAGCCAAGTGGCAAAATAAGACGCGATATTGTAGCGACCTGACTCATCTATGTCGAGGTTCACTACACACGTTGATAATCTTTAATAAGAAATTGGGCAATGAGTTGTACTTTTCAACCCTTATAAATACTTTTTTTCTAAAAAACACACCTAATTAATGCGAAATCTTTTGGTTCACAATATCTGCCATCATATCAATGTGTAATTCATCATCATTCAGGCATGGAATAAAGGTGTATTTTTGACCACCAAATTCCATAAATATCTCTTTACACTCTTCTGATAGCTCTTCTAAAGTTTCTAAACAATCTGAAGAAAATGCAGGACTAATAATATCGAGAGATTTAATGCCCTTTGGAGCCAGCTCTTTTAAGGTCTCTGACGTATAAGGCTGCAACCAAGCTTCTCGCCCAAAGCGAGATTGATAACTCATACCTATCTGTTCAGGTGTTAAATCTAATTCTTGAGCAAGTAACTCTGTAGTTCGCTCGCAGTGTGCAGCATAGATATCTCCATTATCAACAAAACGTTGAGGGATCCCATGATATGAACATAATACAAAATCACCTTTTCCCTTCTTTTCCCATGAACGACGGATGGATTCTGCAAGTGCTTTTATATAAAGAGGATGATCGTGATAATTATGAACTAAAGTGAAGTTTGGCAATACTGGTGTGGTTTTATATTGCTTAGCAATTTGGTCAAAGACCGCTGCTGTCGTCGTTCTAGAATATTGCGGATATAAAGGTAAAATAATAATCTCTTCACACCCTTGCTGCTCTAATGACTCAATACCTGATTTAATTCTTGGTTCACCATACGTCATGCTTAATTCAACTGGCATTGAAAGACGTTCTTTTAAAGCTCGAACTTGGCGTTGTGAATAAACCATCAGGGGAGAGCCTTCATCCATCCAAACACTTTGGTATAACTTTGCTACTTTAGGCGCTCGAATAGGAAGGATCACACCATGAAGCAAAGGGCACCAAATAAAACGAGTCATATCGACAACACGTTTATCATGCAAAAATTCTGACAAGAACGTTTTTACTGCCGATGCCGTTGGCGCTGTGGGTGTTCCAAGGTTAACTAATAGCACCCCTGCTTTTTTATTATTCACTGTCATTATCCATTATGTTTGATAAAAAAAGGCGACCAATAAGGTCGCCTTCAATATAACAATAAATTGTTCGTTAGGTAAGATTACGAAAGTGCTTTTTCGATCTCTGCGCTAACTTCAGCAACTAACTTAGTACCATCAAATTTCAGGTACTGAGTTTTACCTGCTTCTGCTTCTTTTGTGTAATAAGCAATAAGCGGTGCTGTTTGCTCATGGTAAACACCTAAACGAGCAAGAACAGTTTCTGGTTTGTCATCTTCACGAATTACAAGAGGCTCGCCAGTTACATCATCTTGACCTTCAACTTTAGAAGGATTAAACGTAACGTGGTATGTGCGACCAGAAGGAAGATGAGCACGACGACCAGACATACGCTCAACGATTACTTCATCAGCAACGTCAAATTCAAGAACGTAATCAATTGATACACCATTCTCTTTCAAGCCATCAGCTTGAGGAATTGTACGAGGGAAACCATCTAATAGGAAACCTTTAGCGCAATCTTCTTGAGCAATACGCTCTTTAACAAGACCAAGGATGATCTCATCAGATACAAGTTGACCAGCATCAATTACAGATTTAGCTTGTTTGCCCATTTCAGTGCCTGCTTTAATCGCAGCACGTAACATGTCACCTGTAGATATTTGTGGAATACCAAATTTATCCATGATGAACTGAGCTTGAGTACCTTTACCCGCACCAGGTGCACCTAAAAGGATGATACGCATTGTTTTCCCCTTAAAATTTAATCTTGGAATTTATACCAAACCTTACAAATAGAATGACTTTCCTATTTATAAATTTAGGTATAAGTTTTATTTCTAAAAATAAGCCGTGAAGATACACGTAACTGTTAACGCTATCAAGTTTGAGATGAAAATAGCGAAATCTAACCGTTCTAGAATGTAACGGATCCCAATAAAAAACAATGAGACCTTAGTGTACGATTGCCACCCAAGATCTCATTCATTTTATTTTTACAGCTGTGACTCAATTACTTTGATAATAACTGATTCATCGCATTTAAGAATTGTGATGGATCATCTAAAGAGCCACGCTCTGCTAACATTGCTTGACCAAGTAACATTTCAACCCAACGGCCAAACGCTTCTTCATCCGCTTCATCAGCCATTTGCTTGATAAGCGCATGCTCTGGGTTAATTTCAAAAATGTATTTCACTTCCGGAGCCGCTTGACCTGCTGCTTCTAAAAGTTTCGCCATTTGTGTACCCATTTCAAAGTCATCAGTAACGACAACGGCTGGTGTTGTTGCTAATTTAAACGTAGTACGAACTTCTTTAACTCGATCGCCTAAGTAAGATTTAGTGCGTTCAACAACAGATTTAAACTCTTCTACCGTCTCTTTTTGTTTCTCTTTTTCTGCATCATCTTCAAACTTACTTAAGTCTAAACCTGCTTTTGTAATTGATTGGAATTGCTTGCCATCAAATTCTGTTAAGTAGCTCATTAGCCACTCATCAATACGGTCGAACATTAGAACGACTTCAATGCCTTTTGCCTTAAATTGCTCTAGGTGTGGGCTGTTCTTCGCCGCGGCATAGCTATCAGCCGTTAGATAGAAGATCTTATCTTGCTCTTCTTTCATACGCTCAACATAACTCGCTAAGCTTATTGCTTGCTCTGAACTGTCTTTTTCTGTTGTAGCAAAACGCAGAAGACCCGCAATTTTATCTTTATTAGCAAAATCTTCAGCCAAGCCTTCTTTTAATACTTGGCCAAACTCTTTCCAGAAAGTTAGGTATTTTTCATCGTCTTTCTTCGCCGTTTTCTCAAGCATACCTAGTACACGTTTGGTGCATGCACCACGTAATGATTGAGTCACTTTATTATCTTGAAGAATTTCACGAGATACGTTTAATGGTAGATCATTTGAGTCAATCAAACCCTTAACAAAACGTAAGTAACTCGGCATAAATTGCTCAGCATCATCCATAATAAAGACACGTTGAACATAGAGCTTCAAACCACTTTTATGATCACGATTCATCATATCAAATGGGGCTTTTGTTGGAATATATAAAAGGCTTGTGTAATCGTTCTTACCTTCTACTTTATTATGACTCCACGTTAGTGGATCAGCAAAATCATGCGATACATGCTTATAAAACTCTTGGTATTCCGCGTCTTCAATCTCTGACTTATTACGAGTCCAAAGTGCTTGAGCTTTATTAATTTGCTCCCACTTACCTTCCTTATCTTTTCCTTCTTCGTCTTTTTCAACACTCCAAAGAGAAACAGGAATACCGATATGATCAGAGTATTTGCCAATCACTTCTTTTAGACGCCACTCACTTAAAAACTCTTTACCTTCTTCACGCATATGAAGAATGATATCTGTACCGCGAGTTTCTTTAGTCACATCTTCTATTGTGTAATCACCTTCACCTTCAGAATGCCATTGAACCGCTTCGTCTTTCGCAGCGCCTGCTTCACGAGTACGTACCGTTACCGCATCAGCAACGATGAACGCAGAATAAAAACCAACACCAAATTGACCAATGAGTTGAGAGTCTTTACTTTGGTCGTCTGATAATTTAGAAAAGAAATCCGCAGTGCCAGATTTTGCTATCGTACCTAAATGTTCAATAACACTGTCACGACTCATACCAATGCCGTTATCTGAAATCGTTAACGTGTTCGCTTCTTCATTAAAAGACAGCTTTACGCCAAGATCTGCATTACCTTCATATAAGTCACCATTTGATAGCGCCTTAAAACGTAATTTATCTGATGCGTCTGAAGCATTTGATATTAATTCACGTAAAAATATCTCTTTATTTGAATATAAAGAATGAATCATTAGGTGAAGTAGTTGCTTTACTTCTGATTGGAAGCCGCGTGTTTCTTTATTATTAATTGTTTGCTCGCTCATCAATAAACTCCGAATTAGTATAATATTTTTAACTTATTAATTAAAATGAGGTCTTAAAATGGCAATTCAAGGTAAAGCTATGTAAAAAATCCTGTTTTTTTGCTTTTTTTATACTATAAAATGCGTTATTAGAAATTTTGACATAGAATAGACATTCTAAAATGATACTTGGATATCATAAATAAGAATCACTACAACTGAGTTAACAACCAATGAATATAGAAAATAACAAAATCATTATTGGCAACCGGTTTCTATTCGATCCAAACGATAACAGTCTCATTGATACATTAGATGATGACGAAATCATTCGTTTAGGTGGTAATGAAAGCCGAGTTTTAAGCCTACTTATTCAAGAGCCAGGGAAGGTTGTTAGTCGTCATGAATTGCATGAATATGTATGGCGAGATCAAGGATTTGAAGTCGATGATTCTAGTTTAACACAGGCTATTTCGACACTACGAAAAATGCTACAAGATCCAACAAAACTCCCTGTTTATGTTAAAACAGTGCCTAAGCGTGGATACCAATTCATTTCAACAGCCATTGCTCAGGAATCTGCTTTTGAAGAAGATATGACAGTAAATCTAGTTGAAGAATTAGAAACTACGGCATTAAATAACCACGAAGATATTACCCCAGATGCAGCTAGTGATACTCTTAACATAGAAAAAGCATCGAAAGGTACTCTCAAAGAAAATAACAGTATAAATAAACCTAAAGCACACCTATCTCTGCTAGGGACAATCATTCTTATTATTGCTTTTATTTTACCTGTTATTGCTTATTTCAATCACACACCAAAATCGGACGCGTTTACTCAAGTCGCAATTTACGATGAGACCCCGGTATTAGTTCCTATTAATCACCCAAATATTGATCAATGGCAACCTCTGATTGAACAATGCACCATTTTTTATAATTCAAAGCATACTGACTCATTAAAACCAATTGAGATTATTGCAACCAGTGGGCAAGCAAATCAAATTACATTGAATTATATTCACAATGAAATACACAGCGACCAAAGCATTAGCGTTCGTTTACTGATAAATCAAAAAGAGGTCGATAAAGTATGTGGTTAAATAACGAACAATTACCTCTATTGAAACGTTTTTTACCGATCATTCTTCTTCTAATTTCAATGATTGGTAGCGGTTGGTTTTATTGGGAAAGTGACAGTAAAGTAGAACAACTACTGACATCTAAAGAATGGCAAAGCATGAGCACCGTTCGTATCGACAGCAATGTTGATTACGAAGATATGGGGCCATTAAAACGAGCTGACATTAAATCTAATGTGGTTTACTTACCCAATAAAACCTACTCTAAATCGTCAAAATTGACAATTTATAGTGTTTTAGATAACGCTCAGCACCCATTAACCATTAATGTTATGGAAACAGGTAACTGGGAATATAGCGGTGATTACCTTCTTATTGACCCTATCGAATTTAAAGATGTGACATCAAGTGACAATAAAGAATTCACTGGATCACAGAAGAAATTAATAATGAGAGTATTCCAAATGGATGCTCAACAAAGCAAACGTGTAGATGTTATTAATGATAAAACATTATTACTGACTAGCCTAAATTACGGGTCAGGGATTCTATTTTCTCATTAAACCAGTGATAAATAACGTTATAAAAAAATCCGAGATAATTATCGTCTCGGATTTTTTATGCATGATTTATCACTCGGTAATTATAAATCAATTGAGTTCAGTATATTTCCTTCAAAGTCTAGAACGGATAAATGAGTCTCATCAAGTAAACCATAGCTTGCTCTATCGCCTTCATTTCGAGGGAACGTAGTTGAACCCGGGTTAAAAATAATTTGCTCTCCTTGCCACTCAGCTACTGAAACATGTGTATGCCCATGAACAATAACATCTCCCCTTTTTAATAAAGGTCGTTTTTCAGCATTATAAATATGCCCGTGCGTTAAAAAAAGCTTTTGCCCTGTAGGTAACAGCACGATATTGTAATCAGACATAATAGGAAACGATAACAGCATTTGATCAACTTCACTGTCACAATTACCTCTTACTGCAATGATAGACTCTGCGTATTGATTTAATAACTCAGCGACCGCAATCGGGTTATGCCCTTCTGGTAATGGATTTCTAGGACCAAAATTAATTAAATCACCAAGCAGAATTAAATGATCCGCTTTAGAGTCTAAAAACGTATCTATAACACGTTGAGTTGCAGGCAATGAGCCATGCAGATCTGAGGCAAAAAATAACTTCACGAAGAACCCTTAAACTTATAAAAAGATATTTCAAGCATCAAGTATAAAGGAAAAACAGCATCAAAGTTGCCAATCAATGAAGTCAATTTATACTTAGTTAATCAGATATGATTAATATCTTGCAGGAGACGAGATGAAAATACTTATTACAGGTAGTACTGGATTAATCGGAAAACACCTATTAGATCACCTTAAAGGGCATAATCTAATTCTTTTAACCCGTAACCCAAAAAAAGCAGAATCAAGCTTAAATCACCTTGCTTTACCTCATGTTGATTTTATCCCCGACCTCGCCTCTTTTACCGACTTTAATGATATAGATATAATTATTAATTTGGCAGGTGAACCTATTGCTGACAAAAAATGGACTACAAAACAAAAAAAAATCATCACAGATAGTCGCTGTGTACTTACTGAGAAACTCGTTCAACTTTGCTTAAAATCAACGAGCCCACCACGCTGTTTTATTTCAGGTTCTGCTGTGGGCTATTATGGTGATAATGGTGCTCAAAACATTGATGAAACCACAGAAATATTATCATCGGACTTTGCTCACCAAATTTGTCAACAATGGGAAAATAAAGCATTACAAGCAGAGAGTGAGCAAACTCGCGTCTGTATTTTACGAACAGGTGTTGTTCTTTCTCCTTTAGGAGGCGCCCTAAAAAAAATGTATCTACCTTACCAGTGCGGTTTAGGAGGGCCTGTAGGTGATGGCAAACAATATATGTCTTGGATTCATATTGATGACATGGTGCTCGCTATATTGCACCTAATGGAACACGAGGAGAGTAAAGGCATTTATAATTTAGTTGCTCCTCACCCTGTTACTAATGCAATTTTTAGCCAAACCTTAGCAAAAACACTCAAACGACCTCATTTCTTATTTACTCCCAAAATAGTAATCAAAGCCATACTAGGAGAGGGAGCCGTTTTACTAACAGATAGCCAAAGAATTCGCCCGAAACGCTTAGTCCATGAGGGTTTTAAGTTTCGTTACTCTCGAATTGAATCAGCACTAAAACAGCTGCTAAGTTAACCCACTCTGTTGCAATGATGTTATTTTAGATCCATTATAAAATAACATCCATAAACAGAGTCTTAGTCACATTATGCAACGTTCAATTTTTATTACAGGCTGCTCTACTGGCATTGGTTATACTGCAGCCCATCAATTACAACAACACGGCTTTCAAGTCATCGCATCGTGCCGACAAATAAAAGATGTTGAACGCTTACAAAAAGAAGGGTTAACTTGTTTACATCTGGATTATGCTGATCCAAAAAGTATCTCTGCCGCAGTTCAGCAACTCCTTCTCTTAACTGATGGGAAATTATACGGATTGTTCAATAACGGAGCATATGGGCAAGCCGGAGCATTAGAAGACCTACCTAGGGAGGCCTTAAAAGAGCAGTTTGAATCAAATTTCTTTGGATGGCATCAATTAATCACAGAAATTCTTCCAATAATGAGAAAGCAAGGTGAAGGTCGCATTATTCAAAACAGCTCTGTTTTAGGTATCGTTGCGATGAAATACCGTGGCGCTTATAACGCGTCAAAATTTGCAATCGAAGGCTGGACAGATACCTTACGCTTGGAGTTATCCGATACAGATATAAAAATAAGTTTAATTGAACCAGGTCCAATCGAAACGAATTTTCGATACAATGCATTGAAATCATTCAAAAAATGGGTAAGTATTGATAATAGTCCACATAAAGAAAAGTATTTAGCTCAACAGAAAAGATTAGAAAATAAAACCTCTGGAAGCGCCTTTGTTTTACCGCCTGAATCTATCATTCCTCCATTATTACATGCTCTCAATTCATCAAGACCAAAAGCTCGCTATCGAGTCACCTTTCCAACTCACCTCTTTGCTATTCTAAAACGGTTATTACCAACAAAGTACCTAGATAAGATCTTAAATAAGAGCGATTAACTTATCTTTATCATGTTGATTGAGTGTAATAATTAAGAAATATGAGAAAAGACTAAAAATGTAATATTAGTGTCATATTGAATAAGTATATTTATTCACATCTGGTAGAAAGTGTTTTTTAGGAGATAATATGACACTAGGAAAAATCAACTGGATCTGTGTGAGTGTTGCTGTTGCGGTATTCATACTGATCTAACGGTTGTTTTCGCTTACGATAGTAAAGCCATTATGTTATGCATAGTGGCTTTCTTCGTCTCTGGCTCCTTGAAAATCAATGCAATACCCCATATAACTGTATATATACAGAGACAATACTGATTTTAGGAAAAGACCATGCAGCCAGAACATAGCGTTGAACTGAACGAACAAAACTTCCAACAAGTACTCGAAGGCTCAATGCAAACCCCAGTACTAATTCACTTCTGGGCACCAATGAGTCAAGAAAGCCTTGCTGTTATCCCAACATTACAACAGTTAGCGCAGCAATACGGCGATGCCGTTACTCTTGCACTACTTAACTGTGAAGAACAACAAGGTCTTGCTCAACAGTTTGGTGTTCAAACATTGCCTACAATTGCGTTATTTAAAAATGGTCAAGCGGTTGATGGAATGGGTGGACCTCAAACTATAGAGGCTATTCAAACCATGCTAAATAAGCATTTACCTAGCCAAGAAGAACTTCAATTAGGTCAAGCATTTAAATTAGTTGAAGAAGGTGAGTTTCAAGCTGCGCTTCCTACCCTGCTTGCCTTACTTGAACACTTTGGTGGTAATGGCCAAATTAAACTTCATATTGCTCAATGCTATATTGAAACTCAAGCTTACGATCAAGCAGAAGCAATGTTGTCTGAAATTTTAATGCAAGATCAAGACAGTAAATACAAAGAATTAATAGCAAAACTAGAGCTTCATAAACAAGCAGGAAATACGCCTGAAATCCAAGCATTAGAAGATAAATATAATGCAGATAAAAGCAACAATGGGTTGGCTTTAGAACTTGCTATTCAATATAGCCAAGTAAATCGCCAAGAAGAAGCTCTCGAAATCTTAATGGTTATTCTATTAAAAAATCTAAATGCTCAAGATGGACAAGTAAAGAAAACAATGATGGATATTCTTTCTGCTCTTGGCCAAGGAAATCCTATTGCGGGTAAATACCGTCGCCAGTTGTATTCTCTACTTTACTAAAAAATAAAAATTAGGATTAACCCTGTTGTTACTTTTTATCGTGACAACAGGTTAGCCCTTTAATAATAGGACAGTCATTACTTTCATCTCCAGGACAGGCACTCGCTAGTTCTAGTAATGTTTGCTTCATCCCTTCTAATTCTTGGATCTTGGCTTCTATCTCAGTGACTTTCTCTAGCGTTTTCTTTTTTACATCCGCACTACGGCGATTTGGATTATTTGATAAACTTAATAGTTCTTGGCACTCTTCTAAACTAAATCCGACTAACCTTGAACGTCGGATCAACTGTAACTCTTCTACTTGAGCTGTTGTGTACTGACGGTATCCATTCGCACCTCGATTTGCCTCTCTGATCACACCTTTACTTTCATAAAAGCGAATCGCTTTCGATGTTAATCCGGTTAAATTCGCCACTTCGCTAATATTCATTTTAATTTACTCATTTAACTGCTTGACCTTCCATTTACTGTAAGGTTTATTCTTAGCAATATCAAGAATAGTTAATGAGGTTATTATGAGTCAGGAATTCACCCTTCCTTTATCAGGATTAAATTGCGGCCGCTGTGTCGCTAAAGTAGAACAAGCACTTTCTACCCACACTGGTATCTCTCAATATTCTGTTACCAAAACAGAATTGACTCTTACCACTAGCTTTTCTAAAACAGATATTATCGAGATAATTTCTCAGCTTGGTTATTCTGTCCCTCAAGAAAAAGTAATAACGCTTTATTTAGCAGGATTAAATTGCGGTAAGTGCGTCAAGAAAACCACAGAGACATTAAAAGCACTGTCTCACTCCACGGTTCTTTCAATTTCAAAAACAGAGCTTAGTTTCAGTACAACACACACGATAAAAAGTGTAATCACACTCATTGAATCTATTGGATTTCAAGCCTCTTCCGTTCCGTTTATTCTTGAAGACACATCATCCGAATTAAGTAATAAAGAAGTGATTAAAACCACTGAAAAACGAGAACCAAATACAAAAAGAACCACTCAGCTAATTTTATCCGGAATGACTTGCGCCAGTTGTGTTGCTTCTGTTGAGAAAATCATTTCAGACACTAATAACGTTCAATCTGTTCGCGTGAACCTAGCCGAACGTACCGCTTTAGTTACTGGTGATATAAATGAAATAGATGTAATCCAAGCAATAGAAAAAGGCGGTTATGGTGCAGAAATTAGTCTAAGTGAAGAGCAGCGCCGGGAAAAACAAAAAGAACTATATCTAAAAACGACCGCTGCACATAAGAAAAACACCATTGTCTCATTAACGATTGGGGCACCACTAATGTTATGGGGCGTATTTGGTGGCAATATGCAAATCAACACGACAAGCGATCAACTTGCTTGGGGTTTGGTTGGATTAATTTGTTTAGGATTGTTACTCACTGCTGGTAGACATTTTTTTGTTAATGCATGGAAAGCTTTCACCCACCACAGAGCAACAATGGATACGCTTGTGGCTCTAGGAACAGGATCCGCTTGGCTTTATTCCATGGCTCTGGTTATTTCACCGGACTTCTTCCCCGAACAAGCACGCCATGTTTATTTTGAAGCAACAGCAATGATCTTAGGTTTAATCACGCTTGGTAATTTGATTGAAACCAAAGCACGAAATAGAACGTCTAGTGCCATTGAAAAACTATTAAACCTTCAACCACAAACCGCAATGATTATTCTGGATGGTAAAGAAGTTGAGTTACCAATATCTCAAGTGCTTCAGGGAATGATCATCAAAATTAAACCCGGTGAAAAAATTCCGGTTGATGGTGTATTAATTAGCGGTGAAAGCTACCTTGATGAAGCAATGCTAACTGGAGAGCCTCTCCCTAGCTTAAAAACAACGAATGATACTGTCCATGCAGGAACGATTAATCAACAAGGTAGCTTTACTTTTAAAGCAACCAACGTTGGTGAGCACACCATGCTAGCTCGAATTATTACCATGGTACGAAATGCACAGAGCAGTAAGCCCAACATTGCAAAATTGGCCGATAAAATATCATCGGTATTTGTGCCAAGCGTTATGATTATTGCTATTTTCTCAGCGCTCATTTGGTATAACTTTGGCCCAGAACCTACATCAAGTTATATGTTGGTTGTTGCCACTACGGTACTTATCATTGCGTGCCCTTGTGCTTTGGGGCTTGCTACTCCAATGTCAGTTACCGTAGGGATTGGTAAAGCGGCTGAATTTGGCGCTTTAATAAAAGATGCTGATGTACTTCAAACTGCAAGCACGATAGATACTGTTGTTGTTGATAAAACAGGGACGCTGACGGAAGGAAAACCAACGGTCAGTAAGATCTCGACCTTTAATAACTATACTGAACAACAGGTAATTACGTTGGCCGCCGCCGTTGAGAGTCATTCAGAACACCCACTTGCCAAGGCTGTAATGGCTTATTTTAAACAGCATTCATGGGAAGCGATAGCTGGCCTTAATTTTACGGCTCAGCTAGGCCTTGGCGCTTCGGCAAAAGTAGATAGTGATACCGTATTTATTGGTAATATGGCTTATTTATTAAAAAATGACATTGCTGTACCCCACGTCGTTCTCTCACCTTCATCAACACCTTTGTTTGTTGCGGTAAACAAGCAATGTATTGGTGTTATTGAAGTCAGTGATACCATCCGTGTAGATTCAGCGCTCGCAATTAAGCAATTTACTCAATTAGGCATTACTGTCGTGATGCTAACCGGTGATCGCAAAGAAACCGCAGAACATGTCGCCAAGCAATTAGGCATTACTCAAGTTGTTTCCGGTGTATTACCTGATGGTAAAGCACAAGTAATAAAAGATCTTCAATCACAAGGCCATAAAGTCGCCATGATTGGGGATGGTATTAATGATGCACCAGCACTCGCGCAAGCTGAGGTAGGTATTGCGATGGGTAATGGCAGCGATGTGGCGATTGAAAGTGCGCATCTCACATTAATGAATCACTCATTGCAAACCGCAGTAAGTGCCATTGAACTTTCTAAAGCTACGATGAAAAATATGAAACAGAACCTATTTGGTGCCTTTGTTTATAACACCATTGGGATACCTATTGCCGCAGGCATCTTATTCCCGCTTACAGGCATGTTATTAAGCCCTGTTGTTGCAGGGGCAGCAATGGCACTGTCTTCAATTACCGTAGTCACTAATGCCAATCGATTAAGACTTTTCAACCCACGTTCTCAACAAGATTCATACGAAAAAACAAAAGGAGCATCACATGATTAATTTATTCGGTTTCGCTCTAATCATTGCCATAATCTACTGGTTTTGGCTATCACCCCATTCAAAATAACCTTTGGAAATACCCACTATGAAAAACCTTAAATTTGCTTTTATTTCGTTTGTTTTATTAAGTACTTCAGCATTTGCCTCAACTGAAGTAGTGGTTTACAAATCACCTTACTGCGGTTGTTGTACTGAGTGGGTAGAACATATGGAAGAAAATGGTTTCACCGTAAAAATTGAAGACCATGAAAACATGAATCCAATTAAAGAAAGACTAGGAGTCGATCCTAGTCTTGCTTCTTGCCATACTGCCGTTATCAATGATTATGTATTTGAAGGCCATATCCCTGCCGATGATATTAAACAGTTTTTAGCTGAACCTCGTGATTTTAAAGGTTTAGCCGTTCCAGGAATGCCTATGGGCTCACCAGGCATGGAGTATGGTGATAAGAAAGATATATACCAAGTAGTGGCATTTAAAGAGAATGGCAAATTAGCATTATTTAATACGCATAACTAGGGTCTAGGGTCTAGGG
>NZ_MAJS01000006.1:0-20047 GCF_001690985.1 Aliivibrio sp. 1S175 | reverse complement strand
GGGTCTAGGGTCTAGGGTCTTTGACGCATAATAGGTATTGATCGCTATCAATACCTATTTATTACATAAAATAAGTAACTAATATTAGTACGATATTACAAACGCAAAAAAGCCGCATCATTTCTGATGCGGCTTTCTTAAAAGTGGTCGGTGAAGAGGGATTCGAACCCCCGACCCTCTGGTCCCAAACCAGATGCGCTACCAAGCTGCGCTATTCACCGAGCTGTTAAACAAAGACCTTGTCCGTGTCAACGAGGGCTATAATACTGTCTATGAGTTTTTTGACAAGCATTATTTTGTTTTTTCTTTCTGTTCGCTTACAAAAACAACAAACTGTTGAATTCATAAACAAAAGCCTCTGAAACTATAATGAATCAGAGGCTTATTCTTCTTTTAAAAATTACTTATAAGTAATCTCACCACGAGGGGCAAATTCATTTATATCAATTGGGCTATTTGTTTCTAAGAATTCTTTAAGTACTTCAGCATCAACAAAACCCGTATTTACATAACCTGGGTGATCCGATATTTTCGGGTAACCATCACCACCAGCGGCATTGTAACTTGGTACCGTAAAGCGGTATGTTTTATCTAAACGTAATTGCTTACCACCGATAAATACATTAGACACTTTACCGTTTTCTACTGTCATTTTAATACCTGCGAACTGTGCATAAGCGCCAGAATCTGCTGGTTTTGTTCCAACTACATTTAGGTAATCTAATACTTCCTTACCCGTCATATCAGTGTAAGTCACGATATTACCAAATGGCTGCACTGTTAGAACATCTTTATACGTTACATCACCACCTTCAATAGAATCACGAACACCACCAGAATTCATCACAGCAAAGTCAGCTTTCGCACGCTCCATATGAGACTGAGCAATTAAACGACCTAAGTTAGTCTGTTCAAAACGTACTATATTACGATCGCCTTCTAATTTGCCGTTAGTCGATGCAATTTTCACATTCAACTGACCTTGACCTTTTTCTTGGTAAGGCGTTAAGAATGCAAGTAATTCACTGTCTTGCTTGATTTCATCTTGAATGAAAACACGCTGGCTTTTCCCGTCGACTTTAATCTTTTTCTTCAAGTTAACAGGGATTAGGTTATAGCTTACCATTTCTAATTCACCATTACGGAATTCAAAATCAGCTTTACCTACATACTTACCCCACTCGTGTGCTTGAACAATCCAAGTACCGTTTTGTTGATCTGGTTGACACTCATCGCCCGGCTTGAAGTTTTTCTTAGCGACATTTGGGCCTTCCATACACACAGGCTCTTGTGAGTGACCACCCACAATCATATCTAGTTCACCTAACTCAAGTGAACGCGCTAATGCCACATCACCAGGAGCATTGATACCACGTTGACCATTCTCATAGTGACCCATATGCGTTACTGCAAAGATAAGATCTGGCTTTTCATTTACTTCTAATTCTGCAATTACTTTTTTCGCTTCTTCTTTTGGATCGCGGAACTCTAATTCAGCAATATATTCAGGGTTACCAATCTTTGCGGTATCTTCAGTTGTAAAACCAATAACTGCGATTTTGATACCTTGTTTTTCAAAGATTTCATAAGCTTGATATTTACGCTCACCAGTTTCTTTGTCATAAATGTTTGCAGACAACATTGGGAACTCTGCCCAGTTGATTTGCTTTTGAAGAATATCTAATGGGTTATCAAACTCATGATTACCTAATGCAATCGCATCATAACCAATTTTATTCATGCCTTTAAAATCAGGTTCAGCATCTTGAAGATCAGATTCTGGGACACCAGTATTAATATCACCACCAGAAAGTAAAAGTACACTGCCACCTTCGGCTTGAACTTCTGCACGTAATTCATCAATCAGCGTTTTACGAGCAGCCATGCCATATTCACCGTATTTATTTTGCCAAAAACGACCATGGTTATCGTTTGTATGTAATACCGTTAGCTTATACGTAGTATCTTCTTGCCACGCGTGCTCAGTTGTCGTTGCACAACCCGCAAGTGTCGTTAGTAATGCCGCTGCTATCGCTGTTTTTAGAGAAAGACGTTCCATCATGTTTCACCATTAATTCAAAGAAAATAATCTAGACCGATTCAAACTGTAATGCAGTGAACAAGTCAATAACCAGACCAAGTTTAAAAGAATTATTGTGCACTCTCACATTGATCTCATAAATATGTCTATTAGATCACTAAAAATGATTGATAAATAGGTAAAAAAAAGTAAACCACCATTAATTGAATATTTAGTAAACAAAGCAAGTGCTAGCCTACTCAATGACTTATTGAAAATAATAAAAATCATTAATATGAAAAATAAAAATAAAAATAAAACAGTTAAGTTTTGTCAGATATTTCCGATAACAAAACCAGTACTTACAAAGTACTCAATATAAAAACGAGTGTAATTGCAACATTTAACCCACGGATTTAGGTAAAACTATGAAACTAAAACATAAGCTAATAGGCGCGAGTGTACTCGCTGTTGTTGTTACCGCTTCAGCCCTAACTTGGCTGGCTTCTAATCAACTTTTTGAACAAACTCGCAACGGTGTTTATTCGCGCGCAGAGAGTGTTACTTCGGCAGCCACTACCGGGATATCAAATTGGATATCGATTAAAGCTGAAATCGCTCACGCTACCAATGATTACACTCAAGAAAGTGACATTGTTTCTTTTTTACAACTTAGCCGTAAAGCCGGTGGATTCGATGATATTTTCTTTGGCACACCTCAAGGGGATATGCACCGCTCTCATCCTGAAAGAAATCGTGCTGATTACGATCCTCGCCAACGTCCTTGGTATCAAGAAGCACAACGCGAAAACCAGCAAATCATTACTTCAGCATATCAAGATGCAATTACCCAATCTCTTCTGGTAACCATTGCTGAACCTGTTTATAAGAATGGTACCTTCTTAGGTGTCATTGGTGCTGATGTGCTTATCGACCAACTGATTGATGATGTTATCAGCTTAGACGCAGGTAAAGACACCATCACAATGCTGATTGATAGCGATGGTACTTTCTTAGCGCACCCAAACAAATCCCTGATCAAGAAAGACGTAAACCGTTATTTCTCAGACATGTCTCCACAAAGCATTCAAGAATCCATCAATTCAAAAACCATTGAATTCGCAGAAATCAACGGCAGTAATAAACTGGTTTATTTTGCAAAAGTACCTAATACAAAATGGACATTTGCCGTTGAGATGACACAAGCAACTGAAGAAGCCGCGCACAGCGCATTGCTTCGTGAAATCATCCTACTAAGCATTGTATTAACAGTAATTGTTGCTATTGGTGTAACCACCTTGGTTAACGTCCTATTTAGAGATCTACTTCGAGTATCTGATGCGCTTGCTGAAATTTCATCAGGTGAAGGTGATTTAACACAACGTCTAGAACCAAACAGTAATGACGAAGTTGGTCAACTAGCAATTAATTTCAATACCTTTGTCGGAAATATGCATTCAATGGTGTGTCGCCTACGCGATATCTCTACAACTTTAGCTAGACAAGCAAACTCAACCGCAGAAAGTGCTGAAGAACGTAATGTTCGCATCCAACATCAGATGGATGAGATTAACATGGTCGCTACAGCGATTAATGAAATGGCTGCAGCAACGCAAGAGATTGCAGGCAATGCTGATAATACGGCTCAAACCGCAGAAGAAACGGTTACGGCATCAAACCATGGTGCAGAGCAGGTAGGCCAAAGCCAACACTCAATTGATAACTTAGCAAAAGAAGTTGAAACAGCGACAGGCGTGATTGAAGAGCTTCATCACAACGCTCAAAATATCAATACGATTCTTTCAACTATCCAAAACATTGCAGAACAAACTAACTTGCTTGCACTGAATGCGGCCATTGAAGCAGCTCGAGCTGGCGAACAAGGTCGTGGTTTTGCTGTGGTAGCTGATGAGGTTCGTATCTTGAGTCAACGTACTCATGCATCGACTCAAGAAATTCAACAAATGATTGAAACGCTACAAGGAACCACTCAAAAAGCCGTTGGGATCATGCAAGACAGTCAAACATTAGCAAATACCAGTGTTGAAGATGCTCAATCTGCCTCAGCAAGTCTATTGCAAATCACAAACTCAGTAACACAAATTAGTGATATGGCAGCACAAATTGCCGCAGCAGCAGAAGAGCAATCATCAGTAACCGAAGAAATTACACGCAATACAGAAGCCGTTCGTGATGTTTCAAATGAACTAACAGAAGAAACGAAACAATCAGTAATTCAAGCCTCTGAACTTTCTGAGCTGTCAAATGAACTAAAACAAGAGATCGAACGATTTAAGTTATAACCCTTAATATTTATACGGTTCCTTATAAAAAGACAGAATATGACACTCATATTCTGTCTTTTTTTTTCATAATTACACCTATAAACACACCAAAATTCCGAATATCCCCCCATATATTGTAAATAAACTACACACACAAGCTACGTGCTACAGTTAATTAATTGATTTAAAAGTAATAAACACCTAAACCAATTAATGATTACCCCTTTAGGGTAGTTTTATTTCGTAATTGATCCACGTCATATCTACATAATCATTCATAATTCATCATATATGCATATCAAATATAATAGGAATTCTTATGAGCAAGATGAAACTAGTTATCATCGGTAATGGCATGGTTGGTCATCGCTATATCGAAGATTTAGTAGAGAAAACAGATGTTCAAAATATGGATATCACGGTGTTCTGTGAAGAACCACGTATCGCTTATGATCGTGTTCACCTTTCCTCTTACTTTTCTCATCATACTGCTGATGACCTCTCTCTTGTAAAAGAAGGATTCTATGAAAAGCACGGCCTTAATGTATTAATTGGCGAACGTGCCATTAACATTAACCGTGAGAAACAAGTGGTTTATTCAAGTACTGGTCGTGAAATTCAATACGACAAACTCGTTCTTGCTACTGGCTCTTTTCCATTCGTTCCACCAATTAAAGGTAACGAAAGTAAAGACTGTTTTGTGTACCGCACGATTGAAGATCTTAAATCTATCGAAGCTACCGCTAAAAACAGTAAAAGTGGTGTTGTTATTGGTGGTGGCCTGCTTGGACTTGAAGCCGCTGGCGCACTTAAAGCATTAGGCGTTACAACACATGTTGTTGAATTTGCTCCTGTATTAATGGCAGAGCAACTGGATCAACAAGGTGGCTTACAGCTGCGTAATAAAATCGAACGTATGGGGGTTCAAGTTCATACGAGCAAAAATACATTAGAAATCGTTCCAGAAGGCAAAGATGCACGTAATGTCATGCGTTTTGCTGACGGTACTGAACTTGAAACTGATTTCATCGTCTTCTCTGCAGGTATTCGCCCTCAAGATAAATTAGCTCGTCAAATGGGCTTAGGTGTTGCTCCTCGTGGTGGAGTTGAAATCAATAATAACTGCCAAACAACAGATAGCAATGTATACGCGATTGGCGAATGTGCTTCTTGGAACCGTACTTTCTACGGTCTGGTTGCCCCTGGTTATAAAATGGCAACGGTTGCCGTTGACCATTTATTAGGCAATGACAGTGCATTTGAAGGTGCTGACATGAGTGCTAAATTGAAATTACTTGGCGTTAAAGTAGGTTCAATTGGTGACGCAAATGGGCGAACTCCTGGTTGTAAGAGCTACGTTTACCAAAACGAAGAACAGGAAGTGTATAAGCGCATTATCGTTTCTGAAGACGGTAAGAAATTACTGGGTGCAGTAATGGTTGGAGATACGTCTGATTATGGCGACTTACTGCAACTTAAACTGAATGACATTGATCTTCCTGAACATCCAGATCTTCTGATCCTTCCTGCGCATGCGGGTGCAGAAAAACCATCATTAGGCGCTGACTCTTTACCAGAAACAGCGGTTATCTGTTCTTGTTTTGATGTAACTAAAGGAAAAATTGCTCAAGCGGTTGCAGATGGTCATCACACGATGGCAGATATTAAGGCGGTTACTGGAGCGGGTACGGGCTGTGGGGGTTGTATCCCTCTGGTAACTTCCGTTCTTAATGCTGAGTTAGCAAAATCAGGCATCGAAGTAAAAAGTGACGTATGTGAGCATTTTGCTTATTCTCGCCAAGAATTATTTCACCTAATCCGCATCGAAGAAATCAAGACATTCGATGAGCTATTAGAGAAATATGGTAAAGGCTATGGCTGTGAAGTATGTAAACCACTTGCCGGTTCTATTCTTGCTTCTTGCTGGGGTGAACACATCCTTAAACCAGCATTAGTTAAACTGCACGATACCAACGATAACTTCTTAGGTAACATTCAAAAAGACGGTACTTACTCGGTCATTCCACGTATGGCTGGTGGTGAAGTCACACCACAAGCACTAAGTGCATTAGCGGCCGTTGCTGCTGAATATAATCTTTACACTAAAATTACAGGTGCTCAACGTATCGGTCTATTCGGTGCTCAAAAAGACGATCTTCCAACAATTTGGAAAAAGCTCATTGAGGCCGGCTACGAGACAGGACAAGCTTACGGTAAAGCCTTACGTATGGCTAAGACGTGTGTTGGTTCAACATGGTGTCGTTACGGTGTTCAAGACTCTGTAGGCTTGGGCGTAGCACTTGAGAATCGCTACAAAGGTATTCGTACTCCTCATAAAATGAAGTTTGGTGTCTCGGGTTGTACGCGTGAATGTGCAGAAGCACAAGGTAAAGATTTAGGCATCATTGCAACCGATGCGGGTTGGAACATGTACGTGTGTGGTAATGGGGGAATGAAACCTCGTCACGCTGACTTGTTAGCAACGGATCTAGACCAAGAAACGCTGATTAAATACATCGACCGTTTCATGATGTTCTACATTAGAACAGCAGCTCCACTGCAACGTACGTCAGTATGGATGGATAACCTTGAAGGTGGCGTTGATTATTTACGTGAAGTGATTGTGGATAATAAGCTTGGTATTAACGACCAACTTGAAACTGATGTTGCATCACTGATTAATAACTTCAGCTGTGAATGGACAGACACCATTAATGATGAAGCTCAACTAAAACGTTTCTCTCACTTCATTAACTCTGAAGAACGCGATGATAATGTTGTATTTGTTTCTGATGGCCGCGAACAACACCGCCCAGCAACGTATACAGAGAAAAATCCAAACGCGAAAGGCGATATCTTGCATGTTGCTCTAACAGAAACAAGTGTGGAGAAATAATCATGACGACTAAATTCCAAAAAATCTGTCCACTAGACGACATCATTCCAGGTACAGGCGTTTGTGCATTAATTAACGGTGAGCAAGTGGCGATATTTCGTCCAAACGCTGATGACAAAGTGTTTGCTATCAGTAATCGTGACCCATTTGCAAACTCTAACGTATTGTCTCGTGGCCTTACCGTTCAACACCAAGGCGAACTTTGGGTTGCAAGCCCATTGAAGAAACAACGCTTTAACCTTACTACTGGGGTTTGTATGGAAGACGAACGCTTTAACGTAAAAGCGTATAACGTTCGAGTCATTAAAAATACCGTAGAAATCGCAGCATAAACTGAGATTCGATAGTTCAAGGGTTTCTAGCCTCACCTAGGAGCCCTTTCCTATCTAATTTTAATCTTTAACTTTTAATAAAGGGACTCTTATGTCTTATGTAAAACCTGCTGAATTAGTTCAAACAATGATCGATGTTGGCGAAGCAAAAGTAAAAACATCAAGTCGTGATCTTCTTTTACGTGGCACGATGGCGGGTATCATCCTTTCTCTTGCTGTTGTCGTTGCGATTACAACAATTGTGCAAACCGGTGTTGGTATTGTTGGCGCTTTAGTCTTCCCTGTCGGTTTTTGTATTCTGAGTCTTATGGGCTACGACTTATTAACGGGTGTTTTTGGTCTTGCACCACTTGCTAAGTTTGATAACCGTCCTGGCATCACTTGGGGTCGAATCTTCAGAACGTGGGGATGGGTTGGTCTTGGTAACCTAATCGGTTCTCTACTTGTTGCTTTTCTTATTGCACTTGTTTTTACTATGAACTTTAGTGTTGAAGCAGGCGCAGTAGGCCAAAAATTCATCGCAGCAGCAACAAGCCGTACTATGGGTTACGCCGCACATGGTATGGATGGTTGGATCACCGTATTTGTCAAAGCAATTCTTTGTAACCTAATGGTATGTTTAGGCGTTATCGGCAATATGACGGCTCGCTCTGTTGCAGGTAAGATTGCAGCAATGTGGCTTCCAATCTTTATTTTCTTTGCATTAGTATTTGAACACGCCGTAGTTAACATGTTCCTATTCCCATTAGGTATGATGCTGGGTGCTGATTTCACTATTATGGATTGGTTAAACTGGAACTTAATTCCAACGCTGCTTGGCAACCTTGTGGGTGGCCTTCTATTTACGTGTATTCCTCTGTACCTAACACACGCAAAAACTGCACCATCATTGGATCTTAAATAACAGAAAAATAAGTCATCGCATTTGTTATAACTCATTCAAATAAAATCACTCTTGATCTGGTATTAAGGGTGATTTTTTTTATCGACTCTTACATAATGGAGTCAGCGTCAATATTCACATATTATTCTGGAACCCTATTATGCCAAGTATTCAAGCTCAGTCTGAGCAAAAAAAACAAAACGGATTTGTTTCTCTTGTTGGTGCAGGTCCTGGTGATGCCGATCTCTTAACCGTAAAAGGTTACCGCTTAATACAACAAGCCGATGTAGTTGTGTATGATCGCCTTGTCTCTAAAGAAATCTTAGCGCTCGCAAATGATACTGCTGAAATGATTTATGTCGGTAAGAAACTCGATTTTCATTTCGTCCCTCAAGACAAAATTAATCAAATATTGGTTGATAAAGCCCAAGAAGGTAAACACGTTGTTCGCCTTAAAGGCGGAGATTCCTTTATCTTTGGCCGTGGCGGTGAAGAATTAGAAACGCTTGCAGAAAATGGGGTTCAATTTGAAGTGGTTCCAGGAATTACAGCCGCAGCAGGCGCGACCTCTTATGCGGGGATCCCACTAACACATCGAGACCATGCTCAAAGCGTGCAATTTATTACCGCTCATGTTCAAAAAGATGGAGCAGAAATTGAATGGGATGCATTGGCTCGTTCAAACAACACGCTGGTATTTTATATGGGACTAAAACAATCTTCTCATATTTCAACTCAGCTGATCGAGCACGGTTTATCTGCAGATACCCCTTGCGCTATTATTGAACGTGGTACGACTCAAAAACAGAAAGTCTTTACCGGTACTATTTCAGAATTAGCTCAAATGGCAAAAAATGCGATTAGTCCTTCTTTAATTGTCGTCGGTAGCGTAACGACCTTGCATCATAAATTAGATTGGTTTACTCCAACAAATGCTGAGTAATGAATAAATAAGCACGCCCTATTCTAAATACAAAAAAGCCCAAGAAAATCTCTTGGGCTTTTTTATTTATAGACTCGCAACAATATTATTTAATATCGATGTGCTCAAAGCCTTTAATTAAGTCATCTAACGCTTTCATTTGTTTTAAGAAAGGTTCTAGTTGATCTAATGGTAATGCAGAAGGACCGTCACACAGTGCTTTATCTGGCGTTGGGTGAGCTTCAATAAATAAACCCGCAATACCCGTCGCTAAACCTGCTTTAGCAAGTTCAACCGTTTGTGAACGACGTCCACCAGAGGCTTTACCACTTGGATCGCGATTCTGTAAAGAATGCGTCACATCAAAAATGATTGGGCTACCATTTGATACTTTTTTCATCACACCAAAGCCAAGCATATCAACCACTAGGTTGTCGTAACCCATGCATGAACCACGCTCACAAAGTATGATATTTTCGTTACCACACTCAGCAAACTTATCAACAATATTACCCACTTGATCAGGGCTCATGAATTGTGGTTTTTTCACGTTAATGACAGCACCTGTTCTAGCCATTGTCTCAACTAAATCAGTTTGACGAGCAAGGAAAGCTGGAAGTTGAATTACGTCCACCACATCAGCAACAGGTTGAGCTTGTGCCTCTGTATGGATATCCGTAATAATTTTTACACCAAACGTATCTTTCAATTCTTGAAAAATCTTTAGACCTTCTTCCATACCAGGGCCGCGGTATGAATGAACTGACGAACGGTTTGCTTTATCAAAAGACGCTTTAAATACGTATGGGATGCCTAATCGATCAGTGATCTCTACGTAAGTCTCACACATGCGCATAGCCAAATCACGAGACTCTAATACATTCATACCTGCAAATAAGGTAAACGGCTTATCATTTGCTACATCGATATTGCCAATTTTTACTGTTTTTTGATTTTGCATTATCTTCACTCTTAATGGAGAACGGTAGGGTGTTGTTCTAATAATAATTGAACTTGCTTCTTCATCAGCATCGCTGAAGGATCATTAGGGCACTGTTCAATAAAATAGATTAAATCATTTTTAGCGACATCATTACAGTGTAGTTGCTGATAGATTAATCCTCTATCGCGGATCTCAAAGGGATCATCTGGCACCATACTCAATGCAAGATCACTACACGTTAATGCAAATGAAAACTTACGCTCTCTAATGCACGCCGTTTTAATCACAGCTAGTAAACGCCCAATTAATGTTGGATTATCTATTGATTCTAAATGCACCGGTAATATTTGTGCTAATGGGCCACCATAGCCAATAAGCCATGCGGTCATCAAATGCGTACTAACATATTGCCCATCAAATGGATTCAAATAAAGAGGTGCTTGATTTGGCCATTCGACTTTCAATACTAACTGAGTGGGAAAATTAATCGCACTAACTGGCAGATTTACGTATTCACATAAGTGCAAAAAAATAGCACCTAACGTAACTGGGATACCCTTCTTACTCTCAAGCACATAATCAATAAATGCATTTTCAGAGTTGAAGTAAGAATCAGTATCACCTTGGAAACCCCATTCTACATAAAAAAGATGAATCAACTGCTCTAAGCGCTGCTCATCATTAATTTCATGAACTAACGCTTGTTCTGCCTCAATACACATTTCTCGTAGTTTGATGTCAACTCGTAGTCTTTGTATTTCAGGATTAATCGCTAAATTAAGCGCTAAAGCCCCAGCTACAAGATTAAGGTCTTCTAAATTTTCACCAAGCAACTGAAACATATTTACCCCAGAAATGTCGCTTTCGTCATCGCGATATTAGCTGCAACCATCAACCAACCTAATGCGCCAAGGAAGGCAAATGTTTTAAATACTTTGTTTTTACTGCTTCCTAGAGTGACAAACCCCAGAGCGATATAAACCAAAACACAAGTCAATTTCTCAGTTAACCAAGGAGCTGCACCTGTAAATGGAATGAATCCAGTTATAAAAATAAGTGCAACGCCACTTAATAGCATTGCCGTATCAACAACATGAGGAACGCGTTTTAAAAATGCTTTATTACGAAGATCTGAATCAACCATCATTAATACATAGCGAACAACAAATAGCAGTACGCTACAAGCAATCATAAATAGGTGAATATGTTTAACAGCGGTATACATGAATTATCCTTTATTCTCTGTGTTTACTGACCATTGACCTAACGTAACACGGTCATTACCAGCATAATCTTGTTCTGTTTTGACATTATCAAAGCCATGCGCTTCAAAATAAGTACGTAGTCGCTTACCTTGTTCAAAGCCATGTTCCATAAGCAACCAGCCATTATCAACTAAATGATTTCGGCTATGTTCCATAATATGAATTAAATCGGCAAAGCCTTCTTGCTCTGCAACTAATGCTGTTTGAGGTTCGAACCGTACATCACCTTGAGATAAATGAGGATCATTTCCATCAATATAAGGTGGATTGCTCACAATAATAGAAAACTGTTCATCGGGTTTAATTGGCGCAAACCAACTTCCCTGGCGAAATTCAGTATTCATAATATGGTTACCTTTGGCATTAGCTTGCGCTAATTCAACTGCATCTTGTTGATAATCAACACCAATAACACTAATAGCAGGCATTTCAGAAGCAATCGCTAATGCTATCGCACCAGTCCCTGTTCCTAAATCTAATACCTTTGTTGATAATTCATCAAGGTGGTCTAGAGCAATCTCAACTAAACGCTCTGTATCAGGGCGAGGAATTAATGTTGTAGGGGAAACTTTAAGTGGTAATGACCAAAATTCTCTATAACCTACGATGTAAGCAATAGGTTCACCAGAAAGGCGACGGGAAAGTAACGATTCAAATGCTGTTAGCTCTGTATCAGTTAGCTCTTTTTCAGGCCAAGTCAACAGGTAGCTTCTTGGTTTATCTAAAATATGACACAGCAGCACAGAGGCATCAACCTGAGGAGAATCACTCCCCCCAAGTTGCAGCAATTGAATTGAATGCTTTAACAGCGCTTCAATAGATTGATTCATTAGTTATTTTCAGCTAGCGCAGCAAGTTGGTCTGCTTGATATTCTAATACAACAGGTTCGATCAACGCGGCTAGATCCCCTTCCATCACTTCATTCAAACGGTAGATAGTCAGGTTAATACGGTGATCAGATACGCGACCTTGTGGGTAGTTATACGTACGAATACGGTCTGAACGGTCACCCGAACCTAATAGATTACGACGCGTATCAGAAACAACAGCGGCACGACGAGCTTCTTCTGCTTGAATAATACGAGCAGCAAGAACAGACATCGCTTTTGCTTTGTTTTTATGTTGTGAACGTTCGTCCTGACACTCTACTACTGTACCCGTAGGTAAGTGAGTAATACGAATAGCAGAATCGGTGGTGTTAACGTGCTGACCACCCGCGCCTGATGAACGGAAAGTATCAATTTTCAAATCAGATGCTTTGATCTCTGGTAAATCCGCTTCTGGGATTTCAGCCATCACAGCAATTGTACACGCTGAAGTATGCACACGACCTTGCGATTCTGTTTCTGGTACGCGTTGAACTCGGTGACCACCTGATTCAAATTTCAATACACCATAAGCGCCATCGCCACTTACTTTTGCGATCATCTCTTTAAAGCCACCTTGCTCTGAAGCATGAGAACTCATGACCTCAATACGCCACCCTTTTTTCTCAGCAAAACGAGAATACATACGGAAAAGGTTACCCGCAAAAATGCCGGCCTCATCACCACCAGCACCGGCACGGATCTCTAAGAAACAGTTACGTTCATCATTTGGATCTTTTGGAATAAGCAGTACTTGTAATTCATCTGTTAAACGTTCACTTGCTTCTTTTGCTTCTTTAATTTCATCTTGCGCCATTTCACGCATTTCAGCATCGTCTTCTTGTGCCATTTCTTGAGCAGCAATAAGATCTTCTTGTACTTGTTCATACGCTTGGAAGCATTGTGTCACTTCTTCCAGTTGAGAGTATTCACGAGATAACGCACGGAATTTATTTTGATCACCAATAATGCCTGGGTCACCTAATAAATGCTGAACTTCTTCATAACGTTCAACTAACGTTTCCAATTTTACTCGAATTGATGCTTTCATATTATAATTGATTCTTTATGTTGGTAGCCTAAGCTACACTTAGTTGTCTAGACCAATACTTCTACGGATCACAGCAAGTTTATCTGGCTCACCATTTTTGGCGGCCTGCTGCATCGCAAGTGTTGGTGCATGAATGAGTTTATTCGTTAATTTATTGCTTAACTCTGCTAAAACTTTTTCGGCATTTTGACCAGAAGCTAAGGCTTGAATACTTTTTTGTAATAATTCAGTACGGATTGATTCTGAATTTTCTCGATATTGACGAATACTATTAACCGCTTGACGAGAACGGATCCACGTCATGAAGCTCGCACTTTCTTCACTGACTATCGCTTCAGCTTGAATAGCTTCTATCTTTCGTTGCTCAATATTGTGGTCAATGATCGATTTAAGATCATCTACCGAATACAGATAAGCATCATTTAATTCTGCGACCTCCCCTTCTATATCTCTAGGGACAGCAATATCAACAAACAGCATCGGCTGATGTTTTCGTTGCTTTAATGCGCTTTCAACCATGCCTTTACCAATAATAGGTAACGGACTGGCTGTAGAACTGATAATGATATCTGCTTTTGGTAGATATTCTGGTATTTCAGGAAGACTTATAACATCTGCATTAAATTGCTCAGCAAGCCCCATCGCTCTCTCTCGAGTACGGTTTGCAACAATAAGTTGCTTACAACCCGCAGCATCTAAATGCTTAGCAACCAATTCAATAGTTTCTCCGGCTCCGACTAAAAGAACGGTAGAATCAGCAAGAGACTCGAAAATTTGACGAGCTAAAATACAAGCAGCATAAGCAACAGAGACTGCATTACCACCGATATTGGTTTCTGTACGAACTCGCTTAGCTACTGAAAAGTCACTCTGGAATAACTTTTCAATTGTCCCTTCCACAGCATTATGCTCTCTTGCATCTGCGAAGGCTTTTTTAACTTGACCTAAAATTTGCGGTTCGCCTAACACTAATGAATCTAATCCGCACGAAACGCGCATTAAATGTTTTACTGCGGCTTGCTCTTCATAAATATAAATACTAGGCATTAATATATCTAAAGAAACACGATGAAACTCAGCTAACCAATTAAGAACATAACCACTACTGACCCCGGTTTTTACTTCACAATAAATTTCCGTTCGATTACAGGTCGATAGAATTACGCCACTTTGAATCGCATCACTATTTTTTAATTCATCTAACGCCTTAGTTAATTTGTCTGGAGAGAAAGCGACTTTCTCACGCAAATCAACAGAGGCTGACGTATGATTGATTCCAACAACAAGCAATGACATTCGGCAAACAGACCAATAAAAAAATAACAAGGACGAATTTTACTTGATGCGACCGAATTTTAAAAGACATGAGGGCGTCCAGTCGGAAAATTAGTGACCAATAAACACTATTTAGCTCCAAATCCGCTAACAATTTGCTACAATCTCAAAATCCACTTTGAATTATGCATGAGATTTTCAATGATGTGCTCTCGTTTTACTCGCTTTCCTTTTGCTATTCTCATCTTGACGCTATTCCTTAGTGCTTGCTCTAGCGTGCCACTAACTCCACAACAATCTACAAATTGGGATAAACACCAAACTCAATTAGAAACGATTTCCCGTTACCAAGTCACAGGAAAAATTGGTTACCAATCTCCAGAAGAGCGCCACAGCTTAAACTTCCAATGGATACAGAAACCGAATAGTAGTCAATTATTGCTTACGACATTTTTAGGTCAAACGGTAATTAAAGCCTCAATGACCGAAGGACATACCATTATTGAAACGGGTGACGGTCAAACCTTTGAAGGACAAGATCCTGGCCGGTTAATGTACGGCCTTACCGGATTAAACCTTCCCATTGGTTATCTAGGAGATTGGATAAAGGGGTTGCCGACCGATGCTGATGATTTCGATCTCAATGAACTCAATACTGTGGATCATTTAGTAAAACAAATTGGCCAAACTAATTGGCATCTACGCTACAATAGTTATATTGAAAAAGGACAAGTACTACTGCCAAGTTCAATGAAACTTACCCAACAAAAAACAACCATTAAAATCATTGCTTCAAATTGGACTGTTTCTCAATGATAAAAAGTTACTCAATGATCACAACATCAACTCGTTGGCCTTCCCCAGCCAAATTAAATTTATTTCTTTATATCAATGGCCAACAAGCCAATGGCTATCATGAATTACAAACCTTATTTCAATTCATAGACCTATGCGACTACCTCATCATTACTGCAAACAAATCAAATGACATCACTCTTTCTCCTGATATTCCAGGAGTTAAAACAAAAGACAATTTGATATGGAAAGCGGCAACTCTACTTCAACAACACGCTCAATGCTCTTTTGGCGCGCATATTGAAATAGAAAAAATATTACCTATGGGTGGTGGTATTGGTGGTGGTTCGTCAAATGCAGCAACCGTATTAGTTGCCCTCAATTTTCTTTGGGGACTTAATTTAAATAATGAAGTACTAGCCGATTTAGGAGTCAAACTTGGGGCAGATGTACCCATTTTTGTTCACGGTTTTTCCGCTTTTGCAGAAGGCATTGGTGAGAAATTACAACCAGCCACTCCTAAAGAGCAATGGTACCTACTGATCAAACCAGAGGTGAGCATTTCTACTGTTGATGTGTTCAGTCACCCAGATTTGATTAGAAACACACCAAAACAGCCACTTAACGTACTTTTGGACGCTCCGTACGAAAACGATTGCGAAAAAATTGTCAGAAGTGTGTATCCAGAGGTTGATTCCCAACTTTCATGGCTGTTAGAATATGCGCCATCAAGACTAACTGGAACAGGTGCTTGTGTTTTTGCTGAATTCAACAGTGAAAAAGAAGCAAAGCATGTTTATTCCTTAATCTCTGATAGTGTAACTGGATTTATCACCCGAGGTATAAATACTTCGCCACTCAACCGCCAATTGGAAGAGTATAAATCATTATGCAAAATATAAAATTCTCACAATTTGGACGCAACCCTGAGGTTTCCACCGTGCCTGACATGAAGCTATTTGCTGGTAATGCAACTCCTAAACTAGCCCAACGTATCGCTGATCGACTATACATTTCACTTGGTGACGCTACTGTAGATCGTTTTTCTGACGGCGAAGTAGCTGTTCAAATTAACGAGAATGTACGTGGTAGTGATGTTTTCATCATCCAGTCTACTTGTGCTCCTACTAATGACAATATCATGGAATTAGTAGTAATGATCGATGCTCTTCGCCGCGCTTCTGCTGGCCGTATTACAGCAGTAATCCCTTACTTCGGTTATGCTCGTCAAGACCGTCGTGTACGTTCTGCTCGTGTACCAATCACTGCTAAAGTTATTGCAGATATGCTTTCAAACGTTGGTGTTGACCGCGTTTTAACTATCGATCTACACGCAGAACAAATTCAAGGCTTCTTCGACGTACCTGTAGATAACATTTTCGGTACTCCTGTACTGCTTGATGATATGCGTACCCGTGGCCTAGAAAACCCTGTTGTTGTTTCTCCTGACTTAGGTGGCGTTGTTCGTGCCCGTGCAACAGCTAAAGCGCTAGGTGATGTTGATATCGCTATCGTTGATAAGCGTCGTCCACGTGCTAACGTTTCTGAAGTAATGAACCTTATCGGTGATGTTGACGGTCGCGATTGCGTTATCGTTGATGACATGATTGATACTGGCGGTACTTTATGTAAAGCAGCTGAAGCCCTAAAAGAACGCGGTGCAAAACGTGTATTTGCTTATGCAACTCACGCTGTATTCTCTGGTTCTGCAGCAGAAAACATTGCAAACTCAGTAATAGACCAAGTTGTTGTTACTGACTCTATTACTCTATCTAAAGAAATGGCAGCAACAGGCAAAGTAACTGAACTTAGCCTTTCTCGCATGCTAGCTGAAGCGATTCGTCGTATTAGCAATGAAGAGTCTATCTCTGCAATGTTTGACCACTAATCAAACAAAAACCTATTCAAAACGCCCTGCATATGCGGGGCGTTTTTGTATTTGGAATTCTTGTGTTAATATGGCGCGCCTTTTTAATGGGACATACTAATACCATTAATTGTCTTTAGTTCGACCTACACTAAATAAGTTTATTAATGATATTAGTATCCAAATAGAGAGATAAGTCTTTGAGCGATCAAATCAAACTTCTTGTTGGACTAGCAAACCCTGGTCTTGAGTATAAAAGAACTCGTCATAATGCAGGAGCATGGGTCGTTGAAGAACTCGCCCGTGTACATAACGTAACATTAAGAGAAGAAACTAAATTCTTCGGATTAACAGGTAGGATCCAAGCCAATGGTCAGGATCTTCGATTGTTGATCCCAACAACGTTTATGAATTTATCAGGTAAAGCTATTGCTTCAGTAGCTAAGTTTTATCAAATAAAACCAGAAGAGATCTTAGTTGCTCATGATGAGCTAGATCTTCCTCCTGGTGTTGCTAAATTCAAAAAAGGTGGTGGGCACGGTGGTCATAACGGCTTACGCGATACCATTAGTAAATTAGCGAATACGAAAGAGTTTTATCGACTTCGTATTGGCATTGGCCATCCAGGCCATAAAGACAAAGTTGCCGGTTTTGTTTTAGGAAAAGCGCCTACCAAAGAACAAGAGTTAATCGATGCTGCAGTAGATGAATCTACTCGTTGCTTAGATATCTTGCTTAAAGACGGATTAAGTAAAGCACAAAATCGTTTACATACATTCAAAGCTGAATAACAAAGATAAGGTTTACATCATGGGTTTTAAATGCGGAATCGTTGGTCTTCCAAACGTTGGTAAATCAACACTGTTTAACGCACTAACTAAAGCAGGAATTGAAGCTGCAAACTTCCCTTTCTGTACTATTGAACCAAACACTGGTGTGGTTCCGGTTCCTGATCTACGTTTAGACGCATTAGCTAAAATCGTAAATCCAGAGCGTATCCTTCCAACTACAATGGAATTTGTAGACATTGCAGGTCTGGTTGCTGGTGCATCTAAAGGTGAAGGTCTAGGTAATAAATTCTTGGCTAACATCCGTGAAACAGATGCTATTGGCCATGTTGTTCGCTGTTTTGAAGATGACAATATCATTCACGTTGCTGGTAAAATATCACCAATTGAAGATATCGAAATCATCAATCTTGAACTTGCTCTTGCCGATTTAGATTCATGCGAACGCGCAATCTTACGTCAAGCTAAAAAAGCAAAAGGCGGCGATCAAACGGCTAAGTTTGAAATTTCAGTACTTGAAAAGCTATTACCTGTTTTTACAGAAGGTGGCATGGCTCGTACGGTTGAACTTTCAAAAGAAGAAGTTGCAGCGGTTTCTTACCTTAACTTCCTAACGTTAAAACCAACAATGTATATTGCTAACGTTGCTGAAGATGGTTTTGAAAATAACCCATATTTAGATCTTGTTAGTGAGTATGCCGCAGCAGAAAACAACGTAGTTGTTGCTGTATGTGCAGCCATTGAATCAGAGCTATCTGAACTTGACGACGCAGATCGTGAAGAATTCTTTGCTGACATGGGAATTGAAGAACCTGGCCTAAACCGTGTTATCCGTTCAGGTTATGAGTTATTAACTCTACAAACGTATTTTACTGCGGGCGTTAAAGAAGTTCGTGCTTGGACTATCCCTGTAGGTGCTACAGCACCACAAGCTGCCGGGAAAATCCACACTGATTTTGAAAAAGGTTTCATCCGTGCAGAAGTTGTAGGTTACGACAACTTTATCGAATTTGGCGGGGAAAGTGGCGCTAAAGAAGCGGGCAAATGGCGCCTTGAAGGAAAAGATTACATCGTTAAAGATGGCGATGTAGTGCATTTCCGCTTCAACGTATAATAAAAAAGGCCAGCATATTTGCTGGCCTCTTTATTACTTGTCTATATTTCAAACAGTTAAAACCTATTACTTCTTATCTTTTACATATCACTACTTCTTATTTCTAACTCTTATTCTTATTCTTTTGCTCTAAATCACTCTATTTTGCATATAAAAAGCACGCTTTGATTAAAATCCGTTCGAACAAACAAAGAATTCATATTTTTTTCAAAAAAGTGTTGACGCATAAGCCTCTGGTAAGCATAATGCGCTCCGTCCTCACCGATAAGACGGAAGAGAGACAAGTTAGAAAGAAAGAAACAATTTGGCTACTTAGCTCAGCTGGTTAGAGCACATCACTCATAATGATGGGGTCACAGGTTCAAATCCCGTAGTAGCCACCATACAACTTTTAATTGGTTTACCATTCGCCGATTAAAATATAGAATAACTACTCTTTATTGATTAAGTAACGATTGTTCTTAATAATCAAACAGTAGAACGCGGACGTGGCGGAATTGGTAGACGCACCAGATTTAGGTTCTGGCGCCGTAAGGTGTGAGAGTTCAAGTCTCTCCGTCCGCACCATATTTAAAGATGCATTATTTTAGTTTAACTACTAACCTAATCTTCTCTGTTGGGATATCGCCAAGCGGTAAGGCACCGGCTTTTGATGCCGGCATTCCCTGGTTCAAATCCAGGTATCCCAACCACTATTTACATAATTGATGCAACCTGATTGATTATGACAACGTTAGAAAGACT
>NZ_MAJS01000005.1:135079-276322 GCF_001690985.1 Aliivibrio sp. 1S175 | reverse complement strand
CTTTCTGTGAAGAGGACGGTTATTTTATCGAATCAAGCTTCAGTGTCAAGCACTTATTTGAAACTTAAATTCTAAACCATCTTACTAACTCTGATTGCAAACCCCTTATGGGATGGGCTCTCCGTGTCAGTGAGGTCGCATTATAGAGAGTTAGATCACATTGGCAAGCTCTTTTTAAAGATAATTTCATATTTATGCTTTTATGGTTAAAGTACAAGCAAATCAGTGCTAAATTATCTTAATTACCCCATTTTATTAACAGTAACCTATCAATTTCAAGGGCTATCATATGAAATCATCATTACGCAGTTATAAATCTATCTTTCCTACGATTGGTTTACGTACATATATAGATACATCCAGTGTTTTAATTGGAGATATTACCATTGGTGATGATTCTAGCATTTGGCCCTTAGTTGCTGCTCGAGGTGATGTTAATTCTATAATTATTGGTCAACGAAGTAATATTCAAGATGGTTCCATCTTACACGTAACCCATAAGAATGAAGAAAACCCTAAAGGAGCGCCATTACTTATTGGAGATGATGTAACAATAGGACATAAAGTAATGCTTCATGGTTGCGAAATACAACACCGTGTACTTGTAGGGATGGGAAGTATTGTTTTAGATAATGCCATTATTGAATCTGATGTCATGATTGGCGCAGGCAGTTTAGTTCCACCAAATAAAACCCTTAAAAGTGGCTACCTTTATATAGGTAGCCCAGTAAAACAGATTAGAGAATTATCAGTAGAAGAAATTGCCTTTTTAAAAAAATCGGCAATGAATTACGTTTCATTCAAAAATGACTATATAGAGGAAGAAACTAATTAATGATAATTTCACCAGAAGCATTGAATTCTTCATCTTCTATCAATGCTTCTGCTTGTTCTTCTACATCAAAACGATATTCTTCAAAAACACGTAATGCATCTGCATCATTTATTATCACCTCTCCACTTTCAGACTCTAACCATGAAATAGCAACATGACATTGAATTAAATTTCCCATCTGCTGAGCAGAGAATAAAATAGTTTGTGTCTCTTCATTCCATTGAACATCGTCACTAAAAAGGATTGACTGATTCATTTAAATACCTTCTAAGTTTTTTCGTAATTCACGCAATATCTGTTTCCCACCAGGACGAAGACCTCGCCACACAGTAAAACTTTCCGCGGCTTGCCCAACGAGCATCCCTAGTCCGTCATAAGCTTGGTGTGCATGGTGTTTTAATGCCCATTGGTTAAATACCGTTTTTCCTTGACCATACATCATGTCATAGCTAATCGTATTTTTAGAAAAAATTGTTGCACTGATATCAGGTAGCTGTCCAGATAAGCTTGCTGATGTCGAGTTAATAACTATATCAAATGATTCATCAACCTCATTCATCCGTACTGCATTAATAGTTCCGTAATTTGAAAAGATAGTAGCCAGTGTTTCTGCTTTTTCATAAGTACGATTTACGACAGTAATAGAAGAGGGATTTTGCTTTAATAAAGGAAGAAGCACACCACGAGCCGCACCGCCTGCACCTATTAATAAAATGCGCTTACCTTGAAGTGGGATTTGGTATTGCAGTAAATCTTGAACCAGTCCTTCGCCATCAGTATTGTCGCCCAAGACAATTCCATCATCTAATTTCTTTAATGTATTAACCGCACCAGCTAGTTTTGCTCGCTCTGTTAATTGGTTTGCAAATTGAAATGCTTCTTCTTTAAAAGGGACAGTAATATTACAGCCTTTCCCACCGTTAGCGAAAAAATCAGTTACTGCATCTAGAAAACCATCCACAGGAGCCTCAATAGCAACATACTCTAAAGATTGAATTGTCTGACGCGCGAATAAGGTATGTATAAAGGGGGATTTACTTTGTGTTATTGGATTACCAAAAACAGCATACTTATCCATAAGTGATTCCTTTCAATAAATAACGTTAATTAAGTCACCTTACCTTAAAGAAATAATAGATGCATTAGCCTTGGCGTAATGTGTTTCCTGTTTTTGCATCACGAATTTCCGTAGGCTGAGTTCTATTACCTACCTCTCCCTCAAAAATAACGACCCCGGTATCTCCTAACTGTTTCTGAACTTCAGACACGGTTCGACAAGGTTCATAACCTGAAAGGTTTGCACTTGTTGAGGTAATCGGCTTTCCAAACGCTGAACAGATAGCTTTAACTTGTTCATGAGCAGTAACTCTAACTGCGATACTGTCAAACTGGCCAGTAACTAAAAAGTGTGTATTTTGGTTTACAGGAACTATCCATGTCACAGGTCCTGGCCATGTCGACTTTATCTGCTCTATTTGTTTACTCCCTAATTGAGATAAATCAACATAAGGAAGTAATTGCTCAATAGAAGCTGCGATCAATATTAGCCCCTTCTCTTGAGGGCGTTGTTTAACCGCTAATAACTTATGGATTGCAGATTCATTATCTGGATCACAGCCAACACCAAAAACACCTTCTGTCGGGTAGGCGATAACATCACCATTATTTAAGGCTTTTACGACTAGATCTAGATTCTTCACTCTTACACCATTAATTAGACTAAATTAGTCTCTCTATTCTATTGATAAGATTAAATCAAACAACTGCTTTCCATTTTTCAATTGTCAATAATAGTTAATAACTTGTATTTTTCCTTACGCAAACGTTTCCCTTCATCTCAAATACCCATATAATGCTGCCAACTTTTATATATTGCCAATATCTTTATCCAAGGAGTTCACAATGAAAGTCGGTATTATCATGGGTTCAAAATCAGACTGGCCAACAATGAAACTAGCCGCTGAAATGCTTGATCGCTTTAATGTTCCTTATGAAACAAAAGTAGTTTCAGCTCATAGAACCCCACAGTTACTTGCTGACTATGCAACTCAAGCAAAAGATCGTGGTATCAAAGTTATTATTGCTGGTGCTGGTGGCGCTGCTCATCTTCCTGGAATGGCAGCTGCGTTTACTAGTATTCCCGTTCTTGGTGTTCCTGTTCAATCTAAAGCACTTAAAGGGATGGATTCTCTTCTTTCTATCGTCCAAATGCCAAAAGGCATCGCAGTAGGTACTCTTGCCATTGGTGAAGCAGGAGCTGCCAATGCAGGTATTCTTGCAGCTCAAATCATTGGAACATCAAATGAAGAAGTGATGGCCTCTGTTGAAGCATTCCGTAAAGAGCAAACAGATACTGTATTAGCAAACCCAGATCCATCAGAGGACTAATCATGAAAGTGCTTGTACTCGGTTCAGGTCAACTCGCTCGTATGATGGCGCTTGCAAGTGCACCATTGAATATTGAAATTATTGCTTATGACGTAAATAACCAAAATGTTGTACATCCATTAACTCAGCAGCTTATTAATTTATCATTAGAACAAGCTATTGATGACGTTACGGTAATTACTGCTGAGTTCGAACATATTCCACATGATATTTTAGATATATGTAGCCAAAGTGGAAAATTTCAGCCAAATCCTGATGCAATAAAAGCAGGAGGAGATCGTCGCTTAGAAAAAGTGCTTTTGGACAATTCTAAAGTATCTAATGCCAAATACCACATCATCAATACAAAAGAAGATTTCTTAAACGCAATTGATATTGTTGGACTTCCAATGGTATTAAAAAGCGCACTTGGTGGCTATGATGGCAAAGGCCAATGGCGCTTAAAAGAACACGACCAAGTAAACCAAGTTTGGAATGAAATGGAAGAACTTATAAAGAGTTCACCAAACCAAGCAATGGTTGCTGAACAATTTATTCCTTTTAATCGTGAAGTTTCCCTGATCGGTGCTCGTAATAAAAATGGTGATATGGTGACATATCCTCTAACAGAGAATGTTCACGTTGATGGGGTGCTCGCACTATCAACAGCCTTAGAGGGTACCAGTGAATTACAACAGCAAGCCGATAAGATGTTTTCAGCTATCGCTGATGAACTTAACTATATAGGTGTGCTTGCAATTGAGTTCTTTGATGTCAATGGACAGCTACTAGTAAATGAAATTGCACCTCGAGTTCATAACTCTGGTCACTGGACACAACAAGGTACTGATGTTTGTCAATTTGAAATGCACATACGAGCTGTATGTAATTTACCTCTAAACGGTACTGAGCTACTTAGGTCAACAGCCATGATCAATATTCTAGGCGAAGATTCTTTACCAAAAAATATACTCACGATGCCCAACTGCCATGTTCATTGGTATGGTAAAGAGAAAAGGGCTGGAAGAAAAATGGGACACATAAATGTATGTGCCTCATCTTCAGAAAATCTACAAAAGGAACTGGCTACACTATCAACAATACTAGACAGGGACGCTTTCCCTGTTCTTGCATAAGATAATTGATATAGAGTAACTCTATCTATTTTTAGGAATAGTTATCGAGTTACTCTTTCTTTCCTTGTATCGCACTGCATTTTTTATCTGCACAAACAAGCTTTACTCCTGCCGCCGTTTCTTTCTTCAGTAATAAAGAAAAACCACACATTTGGCAACTACCACTCTGGGGCTCTAAATTAACGACAAAACGACAATTTGGATACCCGTCACACGCATAAAATGCTTTACCAAAACGTGATTTTTTTTCATGCAAAAGACCTTTATGACAGCTTGGGCAATCAATATGCACTTTCGGATCTTCTTTTTTTTGTTCCAATGACTCTATATGCGTACATTTAGGGTAAGAAGAACAACCAACAAACATTCCATAACGGCCTTGCCTTAGTACTAACTCACTCTCACACTCAGGGCAAGGAACGCCTAATTCTTTTACTATATGACCATCATTACTTTTTAGTGGGCGAATATACTCACACTCAGGATAGTTATTACACCCTAAAAATGGCCCCCTTTTGCCGTAGCGAATAGTTAATTCACCACTACATTCAGGACAAGATTCATGCTCTAAAGCGTGTTCATGAGCTTTAAATAATTGCTTATCTATTTTTCCAGACATCCAATAAAACCTTAATGCGTCATACCGACATCGGCAGTATAAAGTAACTCTTCCATCTGTGTATAAGCGCTTTCTTGACCAGGGACGTTAAATAACACCATTAACACAACCCATTTCAAATCATCTAATGACAACTCATCAGTTTCTAAAGACATTACCTGCTCAATAACCATTTCTCTAGTTTCACAGGTAAGTACTTTTATTTGTTCTAAAAATAATAAAAAACCACGACAATCAGTATCAATACCATCAATTTCTTGCTGGGTATAAATACGCATTGACGTCGACGTATTTTTCTCGATATGTGTAAAGGAATCATCTTCTTGTAAACGAGCTAAATCTTCCAACCAATCCAGCGCTTTATAGACTGCGTCTTGGTGGAATCCGGCTTTAAGTAACTCATCTTCTAATTTTTCTTGATCTACACTTAATTCAACATCACTATGGATATATGTTTCAAATAGATACATCAGAACATCCATCATGGCTAGCCCCTCCGATTTTTAATGTAACCCCCTGGGACTGCAGCGATGAAACCTTGCAACTCTAATTCAAGTAATTGCATCATGATTTCATGTACAGGCATCTGACACCGCTCTGCGATAATATCAACAGGCGTCGCCTCACTGCCTACGGTAGCGAACACTTCAGGAAATGGCAATTGTTCTGTGATAACTTCTTGCTCAAATAATGACGGTTGGTGAGATATTGCGCACTCGGTTAACGCCCCAATTTCGTTAAATATATCTTCAGGCGTAGAAACCAGTTTCGCGCCCGCTCTAATTAATGCATTAGATCCCTTCGCTGTTGGGTTTTGTATTGATCCAGGAAGAGCAAAAACCTCTCGCCCTTGTTCATTCGCATATCTGGCTGTGATTAAAGAACCTGACCGTTCAGCAGCTTCTACGACCAGAACGCCTGTAGATAATCCACTAATTATACGGTTCCGTCTTGGGAAATTGTCAGGCCTTGGAGGTGCATCAGGACGAAATTCTGAAACTAACGCGCCGCTATCAATAACACGGTGCGCCAATGAACGATGTTTTGCGGGATAAATCCTTTCCAAACCAGAACCGAGAACCGCTATGGTTTTACCTTTCGCCTCGATGGCACCATGATGAGCATAGCCATCAACACCTAACGCTAACCCACTAGTAACAACATAATTATGTTGGACAATAGAACAAGCAAATTGTTTAGCACAATCTAACCCCTCAAGACTTGCATTACGACTACCTACGATAGCGACTTGTGGTTCAGATAACGTAAGAGGATCTCCCTTAACAAATAAAACTGGGGGAGGCGCACTAATCTCTGAAAGTAATTTAGGGTATATAGGATTCGTTAGTGCCACTATAGTATTAAGAGCACTTTGATTTTGCCACTCTAAGCATTGATTCACTTCTTTATGCTCAGAGCTTTGTAGGTAAGTAATTTGCGTTGATGACAACCCCAAAGCAATAAGTCGATCTGTGCTGTATTTCAATATATTTTCTGGTGAATCAACCGCCCATAAGCGAGTCATTATTTTTCCACCAATCCGAGGACAAAAACATAAAGTAAGCCAAGCAGATAAATGTGCTTCTGAAGTTGTCATAATTTAATCACTCCTTATTTGGAGAAACAGCTATAACACCTTTATGTATTGGCATCTCACTCCTAGTGATAAGCGCTAAACTAAATGTTTCATAAGGTCGAATAACGATTAACTCTCCAATTTGAGTTTGTGGTAGTTGGTGGCTATTCTTATTTTTTCCCTTATCAAGATCGTAGTAATATTCTCCTTTATTTCCTTTAACAACATAACCTTCTTCTTTCAAAGAAAACATACTGCCTTGAAATAAACCGTCATTACTTCCTCGATCAATAACTGCCACTTGATTCACCGCCAAATATTCACCGCCATCGATAGAACCTAATATGGATACGCCCATTCCTTTTGGTGCTGGTTGTGGGTAAAAAGTAGTCGTCAATTCCTTACTTATCTCACCAGACGTAATTGGAAGAACAACATCATTAATTGCAATTTCTTGTTGCTGCTTAACAACCTTTAACCCACTCATATCTTCAGTGCTTTCGGCCAATTCAGCCGTACCGACTAATCGCAATGCATAGGCCGTTTCTTTTATATCCTTTCTCGAAAATTCATTTACCGTTCTATAAATTCCCCATTCCTTATGTGTTAATTTTGCATCTACATATACTCTCTCATTACTACTTAGAAACTTTCTTCCATCACTTGTCCCAAGTACTCGGAATGATTCCCTATAATTATCTGCATCAATCAATCGATCGGATTGCAAATAAGGCACAACTAAACTCGTTGGCAAAGTTGGAACAGGTTCTTTAACTACCGTTCTCGTTTTAGGTGAAAGTTTTTTAAGTGGTTTAACACTAAGCACAGGGTTGCCGTTAAGCCAAGTCAGACTTAACTTGTCTCCTGGATAAATAAGATGGGGGTTATTAATTTCAGGATTAATTTGCCATAATTTAGGCCAAAACCAAGGGCTATCCAAAAACAAAGCGGATATATCCCACAGTGTATCGCCTTTTTTAACCGTGTAATTACTAGGATAATCTTGTTTTAACACCAATTTATCTTCACCTGAAAATGAAGTTGATGAGAAAACAATAGCACTACAAAATGAAGTGAAAATGAATATTTTTTTAAACATGGTCCGCTTTCCTTATCAGACATTTGAACCGATGCTGTCATTTGCTTAATAAAATGTCTAGAATTGGAGCTATTAGGTTTACGCCGTTTACGGCGCAGTTCAACATTTAGAGTAATTATGGCTTTATTAGAAGTATTAACGTTCCCGGACGATCGTCTACGTACAGTAGCAAAACCGGTAGAAACAGTAACTCCTGAGATTCAAAAATTCATTGATGACATGATTGAAACCATGTACGACGAAGAAGGTATTGGTCTTGCTGCTACGCAAGTCGATTTCCATCAACGTATCGTTGTTATCGATGTATCTGACTCTCGCGATGAACCGATGGTATTAATCAACCCAATCATCACTCAAAAAAGTGGAGATGATGGTATTGAAGAAGGCTGTTTATCGGTTCCAGGAGCAAAAGGGGTGGTTCCTCGTTCAGCTGAAGTTTCAGTGACAGCACTTGATCGCGATGGAAAAGAATTCAGTTTCGATGCTGACGATTTATTAGCTATCTGTGTACAGCACGAATTAGACCATCTTGATGGCAAATTATTCGTTGATTACTTATCGCCGCTAAAGCGTAAGCGCATCAAAGAAAAACTAGAAAAAATCAAAAAATTCAACGAAAAAAAATAATCATTGGTATCGAGGTTCATTTGAACAAACCATTACGCATTGTCTTTGCCGGCACTCCTGATTTTGCTGCTCGTCATTTATTGGCGCTTATCAATTCTCACCATGAAGTGATAGGGGTCTATACCCAACCAGATCGACCTGCTGGTCGAGGGAAAAAACTAACGGCGAGCCCAGTAAAAGAGGTCGCTCTTGAACACAACATACCGGTGTTCCAACCTGAAAACTTTAAAAGCGATGAAGCAAAGCAAGAACTTGCTGAACTGAACGCAGACTTAATGGTTGTAGTAGCTTACGGTTTATTGTTACCACAAACGGTACTAGATACACCTAAATTAGGCTGTATTAACGTTCATGGTTCAATTTTACCTCGTTGGCGTGGCGCAGCTCCAATTCAACGCTCAATCTGGGCTGGCGATGCCGAAACTGGCGTAACCATCATGCAAATGGATATCGGTTTAGATACTGGTGACATGCTAAGTATTGCAACGCTGCCAATTGAAACAACAGATACCAGCGCATCAATGTACAACAAGTTAGCTGAACTTGGTCCTATTGCTTTAGTTGATTGCTTATCTACGATCGCGAATGGCACAGCGGTTGCACAAAAGCAAAACGATGAACTGGCTAATTACGCGAAGAAACTGAGCAAAGAAGAAGCTAAGATTGATTGGACTATGGATGCAGATGCTATTGAACGTTGTGTTCGTGCTTTTAATCCTTGGCCGATGAGCCATTTCTCTGTTGAAGATAAAGCGATAAAGGTATGGCAATCTCGCGTTGAAAATTACGAGGGAGATGCATTACCAGGAACCATCATTCAAGCAGATAAAACCGGGATCTATGTAGCAACAGGTACAAATGCAATTGTATTTGAACAACTGCAAGTTCCTGGAAAAAAAGCAATGGGCGTTCAAGATATTTTGAATTCTCGCAAAGAATGGTTCGAAGTGGGTAATACACTTAACTAACTCTTCAAAACATAAAAAAGGTGGCATAATTGCCACCTTACTTTTTAAATGGCAAATATCGTATTTGCCATTTTATTTTTGCCAATCATATTTTAGGTGATGACATGAACGTTCGTGCTGCGGCAGCAAAAGTTATTTATCAAGTTGTCGATCAGGGTCATTCTCTCTCTTCTGCACTTCCAAAAGCTCAATCCGAAATAAAACCTCGTGATCAAGCTTTACTGCAAGAGATCTGTTATGGCGTACTGCGCTTTCTTCCTCGTTTGGAATCTGTAGCTCAATCGCTAATGGATAAACCATTAAAAGGAAAACAACGTGTTTTTCACCACCTTATTTTGGTCGGAATTTATCAACTAAGCTTTATGCGCATACCTGCTCATGCTGCCGTTGGTGAAACCGTTGAAGGGACTAAAAACCTAAAAGGCCCAAAACTACGAGGCCTAATTAACGGCGTTCTACGTAGCTACCAACGTAACCAAGAAGAATTAGACACTAAATCAATCAGTCATGACTCTGGCAAATATGGCCACCCTGGTTGGTTGTTAAAAATGCTAAAAGAAGCGTACCCAACACAATGGGAATCGATTGTTGAAGCAAACAACAGCAAAGCACCAATGTGGTTACGCGTAAATAGCCAACACCACACTCGCGACGAATATATTGCATTACTTGAAAAAGAAGAAATAGAAGTAACACCACATAGCCAAGCAACAGATGCGCTATTGTTAGATAAAGCGCGTGATGTATTTACCTTGCCTGGTTTTGAGCAAGGTTGGGTATCAGTTCAAGATGCAGCCGCTCAGTTATCTGTAGAGTACTTACAACCACAAGATGGTGAACTCATTCTTGATTGTTGTGCCGCCCCAGGTGGTAAAACAGCACATATTTTAGAACGCACTACAGATACCAATGTCGTTGCTATTGATTGTGATGAAACTCGCTTAACTCGCGTATATGAAAACTTAGAGCGACTTAACTTAACTGCAAAAGTTATTTGTGGTGATGCTCGTCATCCTGAAGAATGGTGGCAGGGCGAACAATTTGACCGTATTTTGTTAGATGCACCTTGTTCTGCAACCGGCGTTATTCGTCGTCACCCAGATATTAAATGGTTACGACGCTCAGAAGACATTAAAGCACTTGCTGAGCTGCAAAGTGAAATCTTTGATGCTATGTGGCTACAATTGAAATCAGGCGGCACCATGGTGTATGCAACCTGTTCAATTACACCACAAGAAAACTGCGAGCAAGTAAAAGCCTTTTTAGATCGTACAAACAACGCATCTTTAATTGATAATACCGACCCAGCTAAACCGGGACGTCAGATTCTTCCTGGTGAAGAAAATATGGACGGCTTCTACTACGCTGTTTTACAAAAAGCATAATCTATATACGAGCGAGCAAGCGGTATGAAAATCATAATCTTAGGTGCAGGGCAAGTTGGCGGCACACTGGCTGAAAATTTGGTTGGCGAAAACAACGACATTACGGTTGTTGATAAAAGCGCTGAACGACTGCGTGAACTACAAGATAAATACGACTTACGTGTTGTTCAAGGATTTGCTAGTCACCCAGACACTCTAAGAGAAGCCGGAGCGCAAGATGCCGATATGTTGGTTGCGGTAACCAACTCTGATGAAACCAATATGATAGCTTGTCAGATCGCATTTACTATTTTCAATACACCAAACCGTATTGCTCGTATTCGTTCACCTGAATACCTAAAAGAAAAAGAGCGTTTATTCCAATCCGATGCTATCCCTGTCGATCATCTCATTGCACCAGAAGAGTTGGTTACAGGTTATATAGAACGCTTAATTGAATATCCAGGAGCACTACAAGTCGCGAGTTTTGCAGAGAAGAAAGTCAGTCTCGTTGCAGTAAAAGCGTACTACGGTGGTCCGTTAGTCGGTAATGCACTTTCAGCACTTCGTGATCATATGCCGCATATTGATACTCGTGTTGCGGCTATTTTTCGTCAAGGTCGCCCAATTAGACCTCAAGGCACCACTGTGATTGAAGCCGATGACGAAGTGTTCTTCGTCGCTGCAAGTAATCACATTCGCTCTGTTATGAGTGAATTACAGCGCCTAGAGCGTCCATACAAGCGTATTATGATTGTTGGTGGCGGTAACATTGGCGCAGGCCTTGCGAAGCGCCTAGAGCAAAACTACAGCGTTAAACTGATTGAACGCAATATGAAACGAGCAGAGCAATTATCAGAGTTACTTGAAGAAAGTATCGTTTTCTGTGGCGATGCCGCTGACCAAGAGTTATTAAGCGAAGAACACATTGATCAGGTCGATGTATTCATTGCTGTAACCAACGAAGATGAAGCCAACATCATGTCAGCCATGCTAGCTAAACGCATGGGGGCTAAAAAAGTAATGGTTCTTATCCAACGCAGTGCCTATGTTGATTTAGTTCAAGGAGGAGTGATTGACGTTGCTATTTCGCCACAACAAGCAACCATTTCAGCACTATTAACGCACGTTCGTCGTGCTGATATCGTTAACGTATCCTCTCTTCGTCGTGGCGCAGCTGAAGCTATTGAAGCGATTGCTCATGGTGACGAGACTACGTCTAAAGTTGTTGGAAAAGAAGTTCAAAATATTAAGCTTCCACCCGGCACTACAATTGGTGCTATTGTTCGTGGCGAAGAGGTTCTTATTGCCCACGATAAGACTGTGATCGAGCAAGATGATCACGTAGTTATGTTCCTAGTGGATAAGAAATACGTACAGGATGTCGAACGCTTATTCCAACCGAGTCCGTTCTTCTTGTAATTATGGTTAACTACAAACCGATCTTATTTGTTATAGGGCTTGTGCTGTCTAAGCTCGCCCTATTCATGTATATCCCAACCCTTGTTGCCTTATTTACTGGTACTGGTGGTTTTATCGAATTTGCACAAGCGGTTGCTATTACACACATAGTGGCATTTGCTTGTTTAACTTTAGGCCGCAGTAAGCAGTTTAAGATGAATGTGCGGGATATGTTTCTTATCACTACTCTGGTATGGACCATCGCCAGTACCTTTGCTGCTCTGCCTTTTGTATTCATCAACCACATTAGTTTTACTGACGCATACTTTGAAACCATGTCAGGAATAACGACAACAGGCTCAACCGTATTAAGCGGCCTGGATGATATGGCTCCCAGTATTTTACTATGGCGTTCAACATTACAATGGCTTGGCGGTGTCGGCTTTATCGTAATGGCAGTAGCGGTTCTTCCTATGTTAAATGTCGGTGGTATGCGGTTATTCCAAACTGAATCATCTGATTGGTCAGACAAAAGTGCCCCAAGAACTAAGTATGTCGCCAAGTACATTGTTAACGTTTATCTCAGCCTAACTTTACTTTGTTTTTTAAGTTATTTAGTCACAGGAATGACACCATTTGAAGCAATAAACCACGCGTTCACAACGCTATCTACGGGAGGTTATTCAACATCTGACAGTTCAATGAATCGCTTTTCTAATAGTACTCACTGGGTTGCTTCTTTCTTTATGTTTGCGGGTGGTTTGCCTTTTTTATTATTTATTCAAGTACTTAAAAAGCGCGATCCCAAAGTTCTATTTAAAGATGCTCAAGTTGTTGGTTATCTTAAATTAGTATTAACCACCAGTCTCTTAATTGCAGCTTGGTTAGTTATTCATAATGACTATGAGATAATGGATGCATTGCGAGTTTCTGTATTCAATATAATATCAGTCGTCACTACGACAGGTTTTGGTTTAGATGACTTCACCGCATGGGGAGCATTCCCGGCCATTATTTTTGCCTTCGTAATGTTAACTGGTGCATGTTCAGGATCAACCGCGGGTGGTATTAAAATTTTCCGCTTTCAAATTGCCTCAACCATGCTCAATAAACAAATGATGAAACTTATCCATCCATCAGGGATATTTGTTCAACGTTATAATGGACGCCCAGTAACCGATGACATTGCTCGTTCAGTGGTTGCTTTAGTGTTTACTTTCATTTTAACAATTATTGTTATTGCTGCATTATTGGGCAGTTTAGGTCTTGACCCCGTAACCAGCATAACCAGTGCTGTTACGGCAGTCGCTAACGTTGGACCTGGAATGGGGCACATCGTTGGCCCTACAGGAAATTTTTCAACATTACCAGATGCTGCGAAATGGATATTAAGTATTGGGATGTTAATGGGTCGATTAGAAATTTTAACGGTATTAGTTCTCTTCTTTCCAGCCTTCTGGAAAGGATAAAAACCTGTAAATAGATACAAAAATGGCGCTAGAGTTTCTTTATAAAAGTATCTCTAACGCCATTTTTTATACTCGAAAAAGGGGGGTTATACCGGCTTCACATAATAATAAATCGATAAAAATTGAGTAATACACCCACCTAATACAAATAGATGCCAAATTGCATGGTTATATGGGATCTTCTTCGCAACATAAAAAATAACCCCTAAAGAGTAAATTACACCACCAAGGCCTAATAAAATAACGCCATTAATATCAATATGAATCACTAATTGATAAACCGCTATCACAGATAACCAACCCATAACAAGATAAGTAATCAGTGACAGTTTTTTAAACCGATAGACAAAAACAATCTTGCCTATAATACCAATCAAAGCAATAGCCCAAATAACAGCCATCAACCAATAGGCTAGAGGGGTACGTAAACTCACTAAAAGATAAGGGGTGTAACTACCTGCAATAAGCAAGAATATGGCACAGTGATCAAGCGTTTTTAATAAACGCTTTGCTTTAGGGGCAGCAATAGAATGATATAGCGTTGAGGCCAGAAACAGTAAAATAATACTGGCACCATACACAGACATACTCGCAAGAGTTAACCAATCTGCATCAACAGCATTCGCCTTAATAAGCAATAATGTTAACGCTATGACACCAAAAATAAGCCCTAAACCATGAGTTAGGCTATTGGCTAATTCTTCTTTTTTTGAATAAGGCATTGGAGTAGACATAAAGCTCCCATAGAGTGATTACTCGACATAAAAGCAGTATGCCACATTTAAGCGTACACTTGTAAGCTTAAATGTGATGTTTTTCATCCGGAAAATGTATCACGTTGTTTGATTCAAAAAATCAATCACTTGTTGTCCCGCGTCTTCTGGAGATAATTTAGTTGAAAGTACTAACTTTCGTTTTAACTCTCCATTTCCTAACATTGATGATAACAACCCTAAAACACCAGATTGATGCCTTCTATCTATTTCAAACCACAATTCTAGCTCATCACTTTTCCGGTGAGCTATAATTTCCAGCTCACGCCAGCGGCCATGATATGGTCCATCAAATGGCACAAATTCAAACTCCTGAACAAAAGGAAGTTCAAATCCTTTTACATACTCACATTCAACCTGACGAATTCGTAATCCTTCCGTTTCTAATGCCGTTAAAACACCATCAAGTAATGGATCAGGACGAACAGTAATAGGATCTTTATCTGTAGGGTCTAACCCTAGAGATACGTCTAACCCTGTTTGAACCCATACTTTTGCATCCCCAATCGTCACAGGAGTATTTAAAGGAAGATCGAGCTCTAATTCAAACTTTCGTTCTTGTTTTGGCTCTATCATAAAGGCATAAGGCAAACTCCAATCAGCTAGCACATAAGTTTGTTTTATGATTTGTGTTTGTGACCCATTTTGACGGTTACGTGTCACTTCTTTTTTATATTGGCAACATAACTTCAAGTCAATATTATCGATTTGTTGGGGTGAAGATCCACCAGTGACTTCAATCGTAATCTGCATTTTTTGCCCAGGAATTAATACTTCATGGTGAATGACCGTATCAACATTTGCAGATCCAATGCCTAATGACGCCAACGTTTTCTTAAAAAAAGACATTTTTACCTCCTAACTCATCCATGTTTTATACTGTTATTATTAACTAGATCGTAAAAATGCGTTGAGATGCATCTCGACTAATTGACAGTTTATGATACCCTTACTGGGTGTTTTTTAAACACATAATCCTGACTATTTATTTGGATTGCGAAAGCTAGAAACGAGTTCCATTTTGATGTAACTCATAAATAGTTAGGTCATTAATTTGGCCAAGGAAGTGCCTGGCTATAGAGATCGACAATGCGTCCTATGACTGTCAGGTTCTCACGCTCTGCTTCAACGCACAGCGTGGATCGTCGTCGCAGCCACTTTGTAAAAGTTGCTGTAACGAAAAAGAACGTCCCTGAAATGACTTTAATAGTTTCAGAAAAACCAGAAACTCTAAAAGAAATTTCATTCGCGGCATAATTAAAAAGCGTGACCTATTGGTTGCGCTTTTTTTTCTGAAAACAACCGTTACATCCCACTTAACATCTTTTATAACTTAGATATACTAACCCTAATAATTATAGGGAGAATGCTCAATGAAATGCCATCGTGTTAATGAATTAATCGAATTAATCCATCCTGAATGGAAAAAAGAACCAGAACTAAATCTAATGCAGTTTATTATAAAGCTAGCAGAAGAAACTAGGTACGAAGGCAAACTTGAAGATCTAACTGATGATGTTCTTATTTATCATTTAAAAATGAGAAACAGTGAGAAAACAGAGATGATCCCAGGCCTTGCTAAAGACCAAGAAGATGATTTCAAAACCGCAATTTTAAGAGCTCGTGGACTGTTATAAGCCATAAAGACCTTAATACCAACTTCATACCCAAGTAATATTCAGAACTCGCGTCAACAATATTTACTTGGGTAGTTCAATAAATACATACGTTATCCTGCCACAAATAAAATACACTTTTTTAACTAAATTTGAACCTTCTTACGAATTCAACCTACTCATCAGGCTATAATTGAGCCGCAATGTCTTAATATCACCAACAAATAAGTGGTTACGCTCAATAAACCACGTTGGGATACCTCATAAAAATAATTAGGAAGAATAATGAGTCAGGATAAGATCGACATCAAAGATGTGACTCCAAAGCAGTTTAACCCCAAAACACATAAATCCAGCAGTGATCGCTTTAACCCAAATTCAGGTATTTACGTTCGACAAAGTAAAGGCACCTTCCAAAAATTACGTCGTTATGGCGGTTGGTTTTTATTAGCTCTTTTTGTTTTAACACCTTGGGTATCATTTGATGATCGCCAAGCTATTTTATTAGATATCGGCCACCAACAATTTAACTTTTTTGGTACTACGCTATTCCCTCAAGATCTCACCTTACTTGCTCTTCTTTTTGTTATTGCCGCCTTCGGACTCTTCTTTATTACCACCTTTTTAGGCCGAGTATGGTGTGGGTATCTTTGCCCTCAAACTGTTTGGACATTTATGTATATCTGGTTTGAGGAAAAATCAGAAGGCTCAGCCAATAAGCGACGCAAGCAAGATCAAATGCCTATGACCTCTAATTTATTGGTTAGAAAAATAATCAAACACATCGCATGGGTCGCTATAGCTATCGCTACAGGGCTCACATTCGTTGGTTATTTCGTTCCAGTAAAAGAGTTAGTCCTCGATTTTTTCACTTTCAGCAGTGACTTCTTACCCGCATTTTGGATTCTATTTTTTGCTGCCTGTACCTATGGAAACGCGGGTTGGATGCGATCTATCGTTTGTTTACATATGTGCCCTTATGCTCGATTCCAATCAGCAATGTTTGATAAAGATACCTACATCGTTGGTTACGACCCTAAACGAGGTGAGAGTCGAGGCCCAAGGTCTCGCAAGAAGGATCACAAAGAACTAGGCTTAGGCGATTGTATTGATTGCAACTTATGCGTCCAAGTCTGTCCTACAGGGATTGATATTCGTGATGGTCTTCAATACGAATGCATTAACTGTGGTGCTTGTATAGATGCATGTAATGAAACTATGGATAAAATGGGGTACGAAAAAGACCTTATTAGTTATACAACGGAGCATAAACTCGCCGGTAATAAAACTCATATAATGCGCCCAAAACTGATTGGTTATGGCTTGATCATGACATTAATGATGGGTTTGTTTTTTGCTCAAATAGCGACAGTAGACCCTATGGGGCTTGATGTATTACGAGATAGAAACCAGTTGTCCCGTATTAATAATGCTGGATTAGTGGAAAATACTTACACATTAAAAATCATTAATAAAACACAGCAGATACAACGTTATCAACTAACGGTCATTGGTCTAGAAGAGGTGACTTGGTATGGTTCAGAGAAGATAAGTGTCGAACCTGGAGAGGTATTTAGTTTGCCAATCAGTTTAGGGGTTAGCTCTGATAATTTAACAACAGCTATTACCACCATTATTTTTGAAATTAAAAATGATGACCAACAAGTGATAAAAGCAGAAAGCCGTTTCTTTAAACCGCTATAATCACACTATTATTACTCAAAGGGCTCATAGTGAGTCCTTTTTATTTGAGAATGACCATGTCTGAACACGCCTTTAATTTCAGTACTCTTACCCCTGATATATTATGGAACGCTTTAGCTGATATTGGTGTTCGCGCTGAGTCTGGTTTTTTAGCTTTAAATAGCTACGAGAACAGAGTTTATCAATTTACTGATGAAGAAAAGCGTCGCTATGTCGTTAAGTTTTATCGCCCTCAACGTTGGTCTGAATTGCAAATATTAGAAGAGCACCTTTTTGCAAAACAACTAGTACAACAAGACATACCAATTGCCGCACCATTAGAAATAAATGGCAAAACACTCCATTTTGCTAACGGTTATTGGTTTGCATTATTTGATAGTTTAGGTGGACGCACATTTGAAGTGGATAATTTTGACCAACTTGAATGGGTAGGGCGATTCTTAGGCAGAATTCATAAAGTGGGAGAATCCGAATTATTCACTCACCGTCCAACACTTGGATTAGACGAATATCTATATCAACCTCGTAAATTATTAGAAAATAGCTCTTTTATTCCTTCATATTTAGAAAATAGCTTCTTCTCTGATCTTGATATGCTAATTAGTCGAATAGAAGATCATTGGCAACCAAGCAAAGCAATTCGCTTACATGGTGACTGTCACCCTAGTAATATCCTGTGGCGTGATGGTCCGCTGTTTGTTGATTTAGATGATGCGAGAAATGGTCCTGCCGCTCAAGATATTTGGATGCTATTAAATGGTGAACGACAAGATAAACTGGTTCAATTAGATATTCTGGTTGAGGCTTATTCTGAATATTGCGATTTTGACCACAACCAACTGAAACTAATAGAGCCTTTACGTGGTCTACGAATGGTACACTACATGGCATGGTTAGCTAAACGCTGGCAAGACCCGGCTTTTCCTGTTGCATTCCCATGGTTTGCCGACGCAAAATACTGGGAAGGTCAAGTTCTAAGTTTTAAAGAACAAATAGCGGCATTAAATGATGCCCCTTTAGAACTAATGCCACAGTGGTAATACCGCTAAAATAATAAAACAAACACAAATGGATTGGAGAAAGTTACACATGATGAAGAAAATGATGGCACTGTTTGGTGCTTTAGTACTAAGTTTTTCAGTTAATGCGGCAAATTTTACCGAAGGTGATTACTATAAAGTTCTAAACCTTCCTGAATCAAAAACACCAACTGTAAATGAATTTTTCTCTTTCTACTGCCCACACTGCAGCAGCTTTGAACCTCTAATTCAGGGATTAAAGAAAACACTGCCAGAAAATGCAACCTTTAAGAAAACTCACGTTTCTTTCATGGGTGGTAAAATGGGTTTATCAATGAGTAAAGCCTACGCAACAATGGTTTCTCTTGGCATTGAAGACAAAATGATTCCTGTTCTATTCAACCGTATTCATACAATGAACAAGCCACCACGTAACGATAAAGAACTTCGTCAAATCTTCCTAGATGAAGGTGTTAATGCTGATGAATTCGATGGGACTTACAATAGTTTTGCAATTAACTCTATGGTTAACCGTTTTGATAAAGCATTCCAAGACAGCGGTCTAACAGGGGTTCCTGCGGTTATCGTTAATAATAAATACCTTGTTGAAACAGCTAAAATTCAAAGCGCTGAAGAATACTACGAACTCGTTAACTGGTTACTTAAGAAATAATAAAACAGTCTAGTTTAAAAAAATAGATGCAAAAAGGGAGCGATAATTCGCTCCCTTTTTTATATTCCTAAATTCACTTTTTCAAAAGACCTTGCAGGTACTCATCTTTCTCTTTCCATAAATCATTTATCCACTTATGAAAGCTGCGTTTAAACGCTTTATCACCAAAGTAATCACCATTCACTCTTTCGTCATTTTCATGCAAGTTAATACGAACAACCACTTTAGTTAGTTTACCTTGAAGCATATCAATAAAAGGAGAGTCTTGATTGTTTGGGTATGCAAGAGTGACGTCCACAATACCATCAAATAATTCCCCCATAGCAGAAAGAGTAAATGCAACACCACCTATTTTTGGCTTAAATAGATGCTGATAAGGCGTACGAGCCTCTTTTAATTTTTCAGGTGTTGCACGTGTTCCTTCAACAAAGTTAACAACCGTTGTTGGTACCGCTCGAAAGTTTTCACACGATTTTTGAATCGCTTTAAAATCATCCTCACGGCGCTCAGGATCACGACGCATAAAAGGCATATCGGCTCCCCAGCACGCCAATCCCACAAAAGGGACATAAAGTAACTCATACTTCAAAAAGAATTTAGCCATTGGGATTTTATCTTTCATTACCGAAGACAAAATAACGATATCAGCCCAGCTAACGTGATTAGAAAGAAGCAAATACCAATTATCTTGGGATAATTCATCCCCACCATCAATAACCCACTCAATGTTGTTGTTCACATTCAACATCCAAAGGTTCAGCGTTGCCCATCCCCATAGTGTTTTATTTGCCATTGAAACAGTGATCTTTTTTATCACCGCAAAAGGGAGAATAAGCTTAATTACAGCAAAAAAACTGATAACCAAAGAGGTTAATGCCGTATTAAGCACAACAAGCAAAACACTGATAACCAGTCGAATATTAGCAAACATAGGATTCTTCATTTATTAGCAGGGTAGACATTAGTCATATCATAACAAGCCTCACTTTATTTTTGTAATCATCTTTATTTCTATCTAAATAAAAAGGCATTAAACAACTTGTGCGGACAGTTGTTTTAAAAGCCTATCCATTGCTCTATATCCCACCGCTTCAGCTAAATGAATTCTTTGGATGTGTTCTTCGCCAGCCAAATCAGCAATGGTTCTCGATACCTTAATAATACGATGATAAGCTCGGATAGAAAGACCAAGTTGATGAAGTGTATTTTCTAAAAATGCCGCATCTTCCTTTATTAATGGACAATATTTTTCAACCTCTCTACTACCTAATAATGCATTCACTTTATTACAACGTTCAAGCATTCTGGCACGAGCAACAAGAACTCTCGCCTTTACTTTCTCTGTAGATTCCCCTCTATCTCCTCCTTCTGTTAATGTTCCTTTAGGTAAGAGAGGTATCTCTAATGACATATCAAAACGGTCAAGTAATGGTCCTGAGATTCGATTAAGGTAACGAATAATTAATTGAGGATTAGTTCGCGTTTGATTCCCCTCATAATAGCCAGTAGGGCTGGGGTTTAATGCCCCTACTAATTGAAAACGTGCAGGGAATCGAGTCTTACTTGCTGCTCGAGAAATAACAATCTCTCCAGACTCTAATGGCTCTCTTAATGAGTCGAGTACTTTTCGCTCAAACTCGGGCATTTCATCTAAAAATAGAATGCCATTATGTGCTAATGATATTTCTCCCGGTCTAGGAATAGAACCACCACCAACCAACGCTGCCATAGAGCTGGAATGATGGGGAGAACGAAATGGGCGAGATCGCCAATTAGATTCATTAATATGTTGATGAGTAAGCGAAGCCACTGCGGCCGTTTCAAGCGCTTCATCATTAGTCATTTCAGGTAGTAAATCACTCATACGAGAAGCGAGCATCGTTTTACCTGTCCCAGGAGGTCCTAGGTACAATAAATTGTGTCCACCCGCCGCCGCTATTTCTAATGCTCTTTTTCCTTGTTGCTGGCCAATAATATCTTGTAGGTCACGTTCGAGGTACTTTACAGGCTCATCTATCACTGAAGATGTAAATAAACCAAGTTGTTGTTGCCCACATAAAAAAGCGCACACCGATAATAAATGAGGTGCAGATTTATGAATATCTTTACCCACCAGTGCCGCTTGATCCCCATTGTCATCAGGTACAATTAAACAACGGTTCGATTTTAGTGAAGCCAATGCTGCTGGTAATACTCCTTTAACTTTACGAAGCTCTCCAGACAAGGCTAGTTCACCGACAAATTCATGATCAGCTAACTTTTTTTCAGGGATCTGATCAGATGCTGCAAGAATTCCAAGAGCAATAGGGAGATCAAACCTCCCGCCTTCTTTGGGTAAATCAGCAGGCGCTAAATTTACCGTAATTCGTTTTGATGGAAATTCAAAGTTCGCATTAATTATCGCGCTTCTTACTCTGTCTTTTGCTTCTTTTACTGTGGTTTCTGGTAATCCAACCAAACTGAATCCCGGCATTCCATTACTAATATGCACTTCAACCGTGACTTCTGGAGCCTCTACACCTACGCATGCTCGACTATGTATGATAGCTAATCCCATTTTTTACCCAATTAGTTGTAAAGCGAGTATTTCGACGCTTTTTATTGATTTGTTATATATAAGCGCTAAATGAACGAGAATTGTGAATAAAATGAGAGTTTTTTCTTGTCATGGGAGCCATGTCTGTGTTACCACTAAGTTAATGTAACGAATTATCAAAAAAAATACGCTTACGGATAGATTAAATGACCTTTTTTGCTCAACTGAATATTCTAATTATTAACATTCTCGTGGTGATTCTGGTCACCGCGCGGGGATAAGTGAGCAAAAAGTAACAACAGCAACGCACACTTAAAACCCCCAAGCTTACAAGCAAGGGGGTTTTTTTATGGATTCAGGAAGAAATGGGAGCACATGATGTGCAAAAATAGAGAAGCAATCACTCACGCAGGGAGCGACAGTGTATGAATGGCTCACAGTTAGTAGTAAAAGCCTTAAGAGATGAAGGAATAAAAACAGTCTTTGGGTATCCTGGAGGCGCAATTATGCCTATCTATGACGCCCTATACGATGGTGGTGTAGAGCATATCCTCTGCCGTCATGAACAAGGTGCAGCCATGGCCGCCATTGGTATGGCTCGGTCAACGAAAGACGTTGCTGTTTGTTTAGCAACTTCCGGACCTGGAGCTACTAACCTTATTACTGGTCTTGCTGATGCAATGCTGGATTCCATTCCTCTTGTCGCCATCACAGGCCAAGTCGCCAGTCATTTAATAGGTACTGATGCCTTCCAAGAGATGGATGTGATTGGAATGTCCCTCTCTTGTACTAAACACAGCTACCTTGTTACCGACATCAATGAACTAGCCCCTGTAATTGCAGAAGCTTTTGAAGTAGCTAAAGCCGGTCGACCTGGCCCTGTGCTTATTGATATAGCTAAAGACGTACAAGTTGCTGAAGCACCAGTAACGACCCTCCCATATTTTGAACCACCAGCGATTCCTGTAGCCCCTCAAGAAAGTATTGAAGCCGCTGAAGCCATTCTAAAAAACAGCGTTAAACCTGTTCTATATGTCGGAGGTGGTGTGCAACTTGCTCATGCAACGGATTCAGTTCGTGAGTTTTTACGTAATAACCCGATGCCATCAGTAAGTACACTCAAAGGTCTAGGTTCGATAGAAAGGCACGACCCACATTATTTAGGCATGGTAGGAATGCATGGAACAAAAGCCGCCAACCTTATCGTTCAAGAGTCTGACCTATTGATTGTTGTCGGCGCTCGTTTTGATGATCGTGTAACAGGAAAGCTAGAAAGTTTTGCACCACATGCCAAAGTCATTCATATCGATATTGATGCCGCCGAATTCAATAAACTTCGTCACGCTCACTCAACATTGCGCGGTGATATCAATGTTATTTTGCCTAAACTGAATGTATCTCAAGACCTAACTCCTTGGTTAAAAAATGTATCATCGCTTCGTACTGAATTTAAGTGGTGCTACGATCATCCCGGAGACCTTATCTACGCCCCATTATTGCTTAAGCAATTATCAGATATGATGCCTGACAGCTCTATTGTTGCCACCGATGTTGGTCAACACCAAATGTGGGCTGCACAGCATATTCAGCCACGCGCTCCAGAAAATTACCTTACCTCAGCAGGTCTTGGCACCATGGGTTTTGGCTTACCGGCTGCCATGGGCGCAAAAGTTGCTCGCCCAAATGATGAGGCTATTCTTATCACCGGAGATGGTTCGTTCATGATGAACGTTCAAGAACTAGGCACGCTAAAGCGCAAACAGATCCCTGTAAAAATGGTTTTATTAAACAACCAACGTTTAGGTATGGTACGCCAATGGCAATCCCTGTTTTTTGATGGACGACATAGCGAAACTATCTTAGACGACAACCCTGATTTTGTTGCATTAGCTGCCGCCTTTAATATTCCAGGAAAAACCATCACACGCAAAGAAGAAGTAGAGCCAGCACTAAAAGAGATGTTAGAAAGTAAAACCGCTTATATGTTGCACGTGCTTATTTCTGAAGAAGAAAATGTATGGCCGCTTGTTCCACCAGGGGCAGCAAACCAAGACATGGTGGAGGGTGAATAATGCAACGTTATATTTTAGAAATTGAAGCAACTGATAAACCGGTATTATTAGAACGCGTATTGCGAGTGATCCGTCACCGTGGATTTTCAATCAAACAGGTACTTGCGACTCAAAACCAATCAAGTGGAATTGCTGCTATCGAAATTATTGTAGAAAGCGATCGTCCTATCAGCCTGCTTACGAATCAAATTGAAAAACTTTGGGATATTACCGCGGTTCATGTATCTACATTGAATCGCGCATAAGATAAAAATTTAAAGGATTAATGACATGCCTACATCACCTAAAAACAGATACCGTTCAGCCACCACAACTCATGGCCGTAACATGGCTGGAGCTCGCGCACTATGGCGTGCAACTGGCGTAAAAGAAGAAGATTTTGGTAAACCTATCATTGCCGTGGTTAACTCATTTACCCAATTTGTTCCGGGTCACGTTCATCTAAAAGACATGGGACAATTGGTTGCTGGTGAAATTGAAAAAGCAGGCGGTATCGCTAAAGAATTTAATACCATTGCAGTTGATGATGGCATTGCAATGGGTCATGGTGGCATGCTTTATTCTCTGCCATCACGTGAACTTATTGCTGATTCTGTTGAATACATGGTTAATGCGCACTGTGCAGATGCAATGGTATGTATCTCTAACTGTGACAAAATCACTCCAGGAATGATGATGGCAGCAATGCGCCTTAATATTCCAGTGATCTTTGTGTCTGGCGGTCCAATGGAAGCAGGTAAAACGAAGCTTTCAGATCAAATCATTAAACTTGATTTAGTTGATGCCATGATCCAAGGTGCTGATCCAACGGTTTCTGATGCACAAAGTGAGCAAATAGAACGTTCAGCGTGTCCAACTTGTGGTTCATGTTCTGGTATGTTTACCGCCAACTCAATGAACTGTTTAACCGAAGCATTAGGGTTATCTCAACCAGGTAACGGGTCAATGCTTGCTACTCACGCCGATCGTGAAGAACTATTTATCAATGCCGGCAAACGTATTGTTACTCTAACCAAACGTTATTACGAACAAGGCGATGATTCCGCTCTGCCACGTAATATTGCCAACAAAGCGGCATTTGAAAATGCAATGGCGTTAGATATTGCAATGGGCGGTTCAAGTAATACGGTACTTCACCTAATCGCATCCGCTCAAGAAGGCGAAATCGATTTTGATATGGATGATATTGATGAGATGTCTCGTCGAGTGCCTCATCTATGTAAAGTAGCCCCTTCAACACCTAAATATCACATGGAAGACGTTCACCGTGCAGGTGGAGTAATGGCTATCCTTGGCGAGTTAGATCGAGCAAACCTACTGAATAGTAATACCAATACCGTGCTTGGCTTAACGATGAAAGAGCAACTGGCTCAATACGACATTATGCAAACCGAAGATGAAGCGGTACTTAAATTTTTCCGTGCCGGTCCTGCAGGTATTCGAACCACTAAAGCGTTCTCACAAGATTGTCGTTGGGATCGTCTTGATGATGACCGTGAAAATGGCTGTATCCGAACAAAAGAGAATGCCTTTAGCCAAGAAGGTGGCCTAGCGGTTCTTTCTGGTAATATCGCGGTTGATGGTTGTATTGTAAAAACGGCGGGTGTTGACGAAGATAACCTTAAATTCCAAGGTCCAGCCATTGTATTTGAAAGCCAAGATACCGCAGTAGAAAGTATTTTAGCTGGCAAAGTAAAAGCAGGTAATGTGGTAGTTATTCGCTACGAAGGCCCTAAAGGCGGTCCGGGGATGCAAGAAATGTTGTACCCGACCACTTATCTAAAATCAATGGGACTTGGTAAAGCGTGTGCACTTCTAACTGATGGTCGTTTCTCTGGCGGTACATCAGGCCTGTCTATTGGTCACGCCTCACCAGAAGCAGCAAGTGGTGGCACAATAGGGCTCGTAAAAACAGGGGATATTATCACCATTGATATTCCAAGCCGCTCTATCACGCTTGATGTACCAGAAGCTGAATTAAGCGAGCGTCGAGCAGAACAAGATAAGTTAGGTTGGAAGCCTGTTAATCGTCAACGTGAAGTCTCTTTTGCACTAAAAGCCTATGCAATGATGGCGACGAGTGCAGATAAAGGAGCGGTGCGTGATAGATCTAAGTTAGAAGGGTAAATTTATGACAACACCTTCTTATCAAACTGGCGCAGAATACCTGCGTCAGATCTTACGGGCACCAGTCTATGATGTGGCGACAGTAACGCCGCTTCAAGACATGCCTCGTTTGTCTGAACGCATTCAAAACCGAGTTCAATTAAAACGAGAAGATCGTCAACCCGTTCACTCGTTTAAACTTCGCGGCGCTTACAATATGGTATCGAGCTTAACCGAAGAGCAACAGAAAGCAGGGGTTATCGCAGCCTCTGCCGGAAATCATGCGCAAGGAATGGCATTATCAGGCACTAAACTCGGAATTAAAACCACGATAGTTATGCCACGTACCACGCCTGATATAAAAGTAGAAGCGGTTAAAGGTTTTGGTGGCCAAGTCATCCTTCACGGCAGTAACTTTGATGAAGCCAAAGCAGAAGCAGAACGATTATCACAACTTCACGGTTATACATTTGTTCCCCCATTTGACCATCCTTTAGTGATTGCTGGTCAGGGAACGATTGGAATGGAAATGCTGCAACAAAATGGGCATTTAGATTATATTTTTGTTCCGGTGGGTGGTGGTGGCTTAGCCGCAGGAGTTGCCGTTCTCATTAAGCAACTGATGCCTGAAATAAAAATTATCGCCGTAGAACCTGAAGATTCAGCTTGTTTAAAAGCCGCATTAGATGCCGGTGAGCCTGTAGTTCTCGATCAAGTGAGTATGTTTGCTGACGGTGTTGCCGTAAAGCGCATTGGTGATGAAACCTTCCGTTTATGCCAACAATATATTGATGGCCATATTACCGTTTCTAGTGATGAGATTTGTGCAGCAGTCAAAGACATCTTTGAAGACACTCGAGCTATTGCTGAGCCATCAGGGGCACTCGCTTTAGCTGGATTAAAGAAATTCGCTGACCAGCATCAACTTAAAGACAAGCAACTAAGTACGGTGCTTTCAGGTGCAAATACTAATTTTCACGGGTTACGTTATGTATCAGAACGCTGTGAATTAGGCGAAAAACGAGAAGGGTTACTTGCCGTTACTATTCCAGAACGTCAGGGAGCATTCTTTGAGTTTTGCAACCTTATCGGCGGTCGAGCAGTGACTGAGTTTAACTATCGTTATAACGATGACAAACTAGCCAATATTTTTGTAGGTGTCCGACTTCTCGAGGGACAACAAGAGCTAGATAGTATAATCAGTGACTTACAACACGGTGATTATCCTGTAGTCGATCTCTCTGATAATGAAATGGCCAAACTTCATATTCGTTACATGATTGGGGGTAAACCATCAAAACCTCTGACAGAAAGATTGTATAGCTTTGAATTTCCAGAGTATCCCGGAGCACTCGTTAAATTTTTAAGCACTCTCGGTACCCATTGGAACATCAGCTTATTCAATTACCGTAATCACGGAGCCGATTATGGACGGGTCTTATGTGGTTTTGAATTGGATGACAGCGATCTTCTTAATTTTTCAAAGCATCTCAAAGAATTAGGTTATCAGTGGAAAGATGAAAGTAATAACCCTGCATATCAGTTCTTTTTATCTTAATAGCGTATGCCGTTTATAAGGCTAATTAGTTTTTAGCCTTATTTTCATTCATTTTTGAAATTATGCTATACAATCAGTTTAAAAATGCTATTATTTTTCTCGGCCTGTAAACAGACCTATTTATCTGTAATATTATGCTTTTGAAACCTTCGTTATACTGCTTTACCAGTTATGCTTGAAGCTTTTTATACATATGTTTTACCTCAAATAAATAATTCTTTATGGCTACAACTTCGCATTACGCGAATTATTTAATTAAAAAAATTAGGATATTATTATGTCTAAAACAACTGGTATCGTTAAGTGGTTTAACGAAGAGAAAGGTTTCGGCTTCATTACTCAAGATAACGGCGGCGCTGACGTATTCGTTCACTTCCGTGCTATCGCATCTGAAGGCTTCAAAACTCTGAAAGAAGGCCAAAAGGTTTCTTTCGAAGTAGAACAAGGCCAAAAAGGCCCACAAGCAGCTAACGTTGTTGGTGAGTAATTCGAACTTTCGAATTGAATTCTAAAAAATGCTGACTTCGGTCAGCATTTTTTTTATCTGTAATTTGAGCTGTACGATTAAAAGATCAAATTAGAGGCATAAAAAAAGAAGCCGTAATAGCTTCTTTTTTATTATCAATAATATACGTGTAAATTATTTTTTAGTCGGACGTTGCCAATTCGCAATTCGACGCTCTTTCGCACGGCTAATGTAAAGTTCATTTTCACTAATGTCTTTAGTTACTGTTGAACCTGCACCGACTGTTGCACCATTAGCTATCGTAATTGGTGCGATAAGTTGACTGTCTGAGCCAACAAAAACATCATCGCCAATAACTGTTTTAAACTTATTTGCACCATCATAATTACAAGTAATTACACCAGCACCAACGTTCACTCGTTTACCAATCTCAGCATCACCAAGATACGTAAGGTGGTTTGCTTTAGAACCTTCACCTAAGCGTACGTTTTTCACCTCAACAAAGTTACCTACGTGAGCGTCATTACACAGTTCGGCTCCTGGGCGTAAACGAGTAAATGGGCCAACGGTACAATCTTCACCAATGGTAGCACCTTCAATTACACTGTATGGGCGAACAATTGTATTGTCATCAATCTCACAATCTTTCAGCACACAACCAGCGCCAATAACAACATTATCACCCAAAGTTACATTACCTTCGATGATCACGTTTACGTCGATCTCAATATCCATACCACACTGCAATGATCCTCTTAGATCAAAACGGCTAGGATCGCGAAGCATAACACCTTGCTCTAATAATTTTTGTGCTTGTGCTAATTGAAATGCTCTTTCTAAACGCGCTAATTGTGCACGATCATTCACACCTTCAACTTCAATTGGGCTAACAGGGTGAACCGCTTCAACTGCACGACCTTCATCATGAGCTGCTGCAATGATATCTGTTAGATAATATTCACCTTGTGCATTTTCATTTTTAAGAGCAGATAACCAACGTTTTAAATCACCGCCCGTAGCAACCATTACACCCGTATTAATCTCTTTTATCAGCTTCTGTTCTTCTGTCGCGTCTTTTTGCTCTACAATCGCAATAACAGGGCCATTACGACGAATAATACGGCCATAACCCATAGGATTATCTAAAACAACGGTAAGTAAAGCGATGCCACCAGTAGGTTGAGCATCTAATAAATTCTCTACTGTCTCAGCACTAATTAGTGGAACATCACCATAAAGAATTAATACTTTTTCATCATCAGAAAATTCTGGTGATGCTTGATTAACCGCGTGACCGGTACCTAATTGCTCAGCTTGAAGAACCCACGTCACTCTTTCTTGACCTAACTCAGCTTGCATTTGATCACCACCGTGACCATAAACAAGATGAATATTTTTAGCTCCAAGACCTTCACATGTATCGATTACATGTTTAGCCATTGGTCTACCCGCTAAAGTATGAAGTACTTTAGGTTTATTTGAATACATGCGAGTGCCTTTACCCGCTGCCAGAATTACTGCACTGAAGTTCATAGAAAGCCTATTTTATTTTTATGCTGACTTAAATTGCCTAGCTCATTGATACAAAAATACTAAATCCATTATTTACTGCATTATTTTTATTAATAAATAACCAATGGGATTAATATTCGAACTAAATTATATGATAAAAGATACATTATAGGGTGAGATATTAGTAAGAATTACAACTTATATTAAAGAAAAGGCGACCATATAGGCCGCCTTCTTTCTAATGGTACTTGATTAACGCGAACGTTTTGTCAGTTCGATAACTCGAAGCTGTGCGATCGCTTTAGCCAAATCACCAGCCGCTTGAGCGAAGTTAATGTCGCCATGCTGATTACGGATATTCTCCTCAGCCTTGCGTTTAGCTTCTTCTGCCTTAGCTGCGTCTAGGTCAACTCCACGGATAGCAGCATCTGCAAGAACAGTTGCTGAACCAGGTTGAACCTCAACAATGCCACCAGAGACATAAATGTACTCTTCATGACCGTGCTGTTTAACAATACGCACCATACCAGGCGTGATAGCGGTCAGCAGCGGTGCGTGACCATGGAAAATACCAAGCTCACCCTCGCTACCGGTCACCTGCATCGTTTCTACTAGCCCTGAAAATAATTTCTTTTCAGCACTTACAACGTCCAGGTGAAAGGTCATTGCTGCCATATCGCCTCCTAATCAGCCTTATAGCTTCTTCGCATTCTCAAGCGCTTCTTCAATTTTACCGCAGTACATGAAGGCTTGCTCAGGAACGTCATCGTAATCACCAGCTAATAACCCTTTAAAGCCAGCTAATGTGTCTTTAAGTGGTACGTAAATACCTGGGTCGCCTGTGAATACTTCTGCTACGTGGTAAGGTTGAGTTAAGAACTTCTCAATCTTACGAGCACGAGATACAACTTGCTTATCTTCTTCAGATAGCTCGTCCATACCTAGGATAGCGATGATGTCTTTTAGCTCTTTATAGCGCTGTAATGTAGATTGTACATTACGTGCGATATCATAGTGCTCTTGACCAACAACAAGTGGATCAAGTTGACGAGATGTAGAATCTAACGGGTCAATCGCTGGGTATAAACCCATTGATGCGATATTACGGTTAAGTACAACTGTCGCATCTAAGTGAGCAAACGTTGTCGCAGGAGATGGATCCGTTAAGTCATCCGCAGGTACATATACCGCTTGAACTGAAGTGATAGAACCACTGCTAGTTGAAGTGATACGTTCCTGAAGAACACCCATCTCTTCAGCAAGTGTAGGTTGGTAACCTACTGCTGATGGCATACGACCTAATAGAGCTGATACTTCAGTTCCCGCTAGTGTATAACGATAGATGTTATCAATGAACAATAGAACATCACGGCCTTCATCACGGAAGCGCTCAGCCATTGTTAGACCAGTCAAAGCAACACGTAGACGGTTACCTGGTGGCTCATTCATTTGACCGTAAACCATTGCTACTTTTGATTCTTCAGGATTCTCGATGTTTACAACACCAGCTTCCTGCATTTCAAAGTAGAAATCGTTACCTTCACGAGTACGCTCACCTACACCTGCAAACACAGATAGGCCAGAGTGTTGTAGTGCGATGTTGTTGATAAGTTCCATCATATTAACGGTCTTACCTACACCTGCACCACCAAATAGACCGATTTTACCACCCTTAGCGAATGGACAAATTAAGTCGATTACTTTAACACCTGTCTCTAGAAGAGATGTCGAGTTTGCCTGCTCTTCGTAGCTAGGCGCGGCACGGTGAATTGAATAATGCTCTTCAGCACCAATCTCGCCACACTCATCAATCGCGTCCCCAAGAACGTTCATGATACGACCTAATGTTTTAGTACCCACTGGAACTGTAATTGGCGCGCCAGTATTTTCTACTGTTAAGCCACGACGTAAACCATCTGAGCTACCCATTACGATTGCGCGAACAACGCCACCGCCAATTTGCTGTTGAACTTCAAGAACAAGACGTTCTTTTGCTTCAACAACATTCAGAGCATCGTATACACGAGGTACACTGCCTTGTGGGAACTCTACATCGACTACCGCACCGATGATCTGTACGATCTTACCTGTAGTCATCGTTAATCCTCTAAACTGTTTAAATACCTATGCTTAAACCGCTGATGCGCCTGAAACAATCTCAGAAAGCTCTTGTGTAATCGCCGATTGACGGGCTTTGTTATACACAAGTTGCAGTTCATCAATAATGTCACCAGCGTTATCAGTTGCCGCTTTCATCGCAATCATTCGCGCTACGTGTTCGCAGGCTAAATTCTCAACCACACCTTGATATACTTGTGATTCAACGTATCGAACCAGTAGTGCATCTAGTAATGGTTTAGGCTCGGGCTCATATATATAGTCCCAAGAGTGAGTGCGTTTCATTGCTTCATCTTCTGATTTAGGCAAAGGAAGTAATTGGTCAATTGTTGGCTTTTGTATCATTGTATTAATGAACTTATTGTTCACTACATACAAACGATCCAGTTGGCCTTCATCGTATTTCTTCAGCATCACACCAACGCTACCAATCAGTTCTTCAATACTAGGGCTATCGCCTAAGCCTGAATTCTGAGCAATAACATTACCGCCATAACTATTAAAGAATGCTGTTGCTTTAGAGCCGATAACGGCCAAATCAATTTCAACACCATCTTCAGACCATGTTTTCATTTCTGTCATGACTTTTTTAAACAAGTTAATGTTTAAGCCACCACACAAACCACGATCACTAGAAATAACAATGTAACCAACACGCTTAGCTTCACGTTCGTCAAGATACGGATGACGATACTCAAGGCTACCAAGCGCTAAATGACCGATTACTTTACGTATTGTGTCAGCATATGGACGAGACGCTGCCATCGACTCTTGCGAGCGACGCATTTTAGAAGCGGCTACCATTTCCATTGCTTTCGTGATCTTTTGAGTGCTTTTTACACTCCCGATCTTGTTACGAATCTCTTTCGCACCGGCCATCGTTACTCTCCGTTTTCGGGTGACCCATAACAGGCCACCAACGAATTACCAGGTCTGGGTTGCTTTGAAATCTTCAACCAGTTTCACGAACTGAGCTTCAATTTCTTTATTCCAAGCACCCGATGAGTCGATCTCTGTTGCTAGATCGGCAAATTGACCGTGAGCATACGACAGCAACGCTTCTTCGAAATCAGCAAGCTTAGAAAGCTCGATATCATTCAAGTAGCCTTTCTCAGCTGTAAAGATAACTAACGCTTGATCAAAAACAGACATTGGAGCGTACTGCTTTTGTTTCATAAGCTCAGTTACTTTCTCACCGTGATCAAGTTGCTTTTTAGTCGCGTCATCAAGATCAGATGAGAACTGAGCAAATGCTGCAAGTTCACGATACTGTGCAAGAGCAGTACGAATACCACCAGACAGTTTCTTAATGATCTTAGTTTGCGCAGCACCACCTACACGAGATACAGAGATACCTGGATCTACCGCAGGACGAACACCAGCAGTGAACAGTTCTGTTTGTAGGAAAATCTGACCATCAGTAATCGAGATTACATTGGTTGGTACGAATGCAGATACGTCACCAGCTTGAGTTTCGATGATAGGTAGAGCAGTTAAAGAACCTGTTTTACCTTTCACTTCACCATTAGTGAATTTCTCAACATACGCTTCGCTTACACGAGCAGCACGCTCTAGTAGACGGGAGTGTAAATAGAATACATCGCCAGGGAACGCTTCACGGCCCGGTGGACGTTTCAATAGTAGAGAAATCTGACGATAAGCTACTGCTTGCTTAGATAGATCATCATAAACAATCAGAGCATCTTCACCGCGGTCACGGAAGTATTCACCCATCGCACAACCTGAGTACGGTGCAAGATATTGCAGCGCAGCAGATTCAGAAGCAGAAGCAACAACAACGATAGTATTAGCTAACGCACCGTGCTCTTCTAATTTGCGTACTACGTTAGCAATTGTTGATGCCTTTTGGCCAATCGCAACATAGATAGAGTAAATACCAGAATTTTTCTGGTTAATGATCGCATCGATCGCCATTGCTGTTTTACCAGTCTGACGGTCACCGATGATTAGCTCACGCTGACCACGGCCGATTGGGATCATTGAATCGACTGATTTGTAACCAGTTTGTAATGGTTGGTCTACTGATTTACGATCGATTACACCAGGTGCAATCACTTCTACTGGAGAAGTTAATTTAGCATCAATAGGACCTTTACCATCAATAGGCTCACCAAGTGTGTTTACAACACGACCTAGCATCTCAGGGCCTACTGGTACCTCAAGGATACGACCAGTACTTGTTACCTTCATGCCTTCCTGTAGGTTGACATATGGTCCCATTACAACTGCACCCACTGAGTCACGCTCAAGGTTAAGTGCTAGCGCATAAAGGCCACCTGGTAATTCAATCATTTCGCCTTGCATAACATCTGCTAGGCCGTGTATACGAATAATACCGTCACTTACTGAAACGATAGTACCTTCATTACGAGCTTCACTTACAACGTTAAACTTTTCAATACGTTGCTTGATTAGATCGCTAATTTCCGTGGAATTAAGTTGCATGCTCCATTCCCCATCAAGACTGCAATGTTTCACTCAGACGGCTCAAACGGCTACGTACTGAGTTATCAATGACTAGGTCTCCGGCTCGAATTATGACCCCAGCTAACAGGGCCTCATCTACGCTACAATTCAGCTTCACTTTACGCTCTAAACGAGCTTCAAGTTTGGCACTAATGTCAGCTTTTTGCTGTTCTGTCAGTTCAATTGCTGAAATAACTTCAGCATCAATTTCTTTTTCAAGCTCATGCTTTAAAAAGATAAATTGCTCTAACACACTAGGTAAAATCTTCAAACGACCATTTTCAGCCATTACATGAATTAGATTTTTTCCAAACTCGTTCAGTTGTTCACCACAAATTGAAATAAAGATTTCTGACAGTTTTTCAGATGCGATAGCACCATCTAGTAACTGAGCAAAATCTTCATTCTTTGTGACTTCTGAACAAAAAGTTAGCATTTGAACCCATTGGTTCAATTCGCCTTTTTCGACCGCAAAGTCAAAAGCTGCTTTCGCGTAGGGGCGTGCGATGGTTGTCATTGTTGACATATCTTTGCCCCTTTTACTTACAATTTCGCAGTGATGGTATCAAGAATATCTTTCTGCGCTTCTACATCAATAGAACGCTCTAAGATCTTCTCAGCCCCAATCACAGCCAGAGTTGCAACTTGTTTACGCAGTTCATCGCGAGTGCGTTTACGTTCAGATTCAAGTTCAGCTTCACCTTGTGTAAGAATCTTCTGACGTTCAGTCAGAGCTTCTTCACGAGCTTCTTCTAAAATTTGACCTTTGCGCTTATTCGCTTGTTCGATGATCTCAGTTGCAGCGCGTTTTGCTTCTTTCAGTTGATCAGAAGCATTGGCTTGTGCCAAATCAAGGTCTTTAGCTGCGCGTTCAGCGGCAGATAAGCCGTCAGCAATTTTCTTCTGACGTTCCTCGATCGCTTCCATGATTGGTGGCCATACATATTTCATGCAGAACCAAACAAACAGTGCGAAAGCAATTGCTTGACCAAGCAGAGTTGCGTTCATATTCACAACAGCTACCCCTCGTTAAGAATCAGCTACAAAAATTCAATTAGCAAATGGCTAGATTAGCCTGCTAGTTGACCAACAAATGGGTTAGCAAATGTGAATAGTAGCGCGATAACGATACCGATCATTGGAACCGCATCCAATAGACCAGCGATGATGAACATCTTAACTTGTAGCATTGGAGCCATTTCAGGTTGACGAGCTGCGCCTTCCAAAAACTTACCACCAAGAATAGCAAAACCAATTGCTGTACCAACAGCACAAAGACCAACAATAATAGCTACTGCGATAGCTGAAAAACTAAGAACGGTTTCCATTTATATTCTCCAATTGAATAGATAGAGTTGTATTAAAAATTAAAAATTAATGATCGCCATCTTCATGAGCCATTGACATATAAACGATTGTCAACATCATGAAAACAAATGCTTGGATTAAGATAACCAAAATATGGAAAATAGCCCAAGGTAACGCACCGACCCATTGTAAATACCACGGTAACATTGCAGCAATTAGTATAAATACCACTTCACCAGCAAACATGTTACCAAACAAACGCATGCCTAAAGAAAGAGGTTTAGCTAATAGCGAAACAACTTCAATAAGTAGGTTGAATGGGATCATGATCCAATGATTAAATGGATGTAATGCTAATTCTTTTGCAAAACCACCTAGGCCTTTTACTTTAATGCTGTAATAAATCATCAAAGCAAACACACCAAGAGCCATCGCCATAGTAATGTTTACATCAGCTGTTGGAACCACTTTAAGATAAGGGATGCCTAGCAAATGTTCAGCAGAGTAAGGAATGAAATCAATAGGAACTAAATCCATGACATTCATTATAATTACCCAACAAAATATGGTTAAAGCTAATGGAGCAACCAAAGGATTTCTGCCGTGGAAAGTCTCTTTTACGTTACCATCAACGAATTCAACTACCATTTCGACGAAACACTGTAATTTACCTGGTACTCCAGTCGTTGATTTCTTAGCTACAGAACGAAATACCCAAAGGAATAACACACCTGTTAGCACAGAAAAAAACAAACTGTCTATATGCACATTCCAAAAACTTAATTCATCAACAATGCCTAACTTCCCTAAAGAGAGATTCTGCAAGTGATGATTAATATATTCAGTAGGCGTTGACGCAGACATAACTTTTCCTATTTCCTGTTGTTAATAAAGAAAACTGGTGCAAAGATATTACTACCCAGTACCAGCAAATAGGTTAGTTTGAGGGGAACAAGTTCCACCTCCGTATACACGTAAACAATAGAAAATAAGACAATTGTTATAAGAATTTTAAGCACTTCACCCAAATAGAAAAAAGCCGCAACCATTTTAGCCGCTCTTGCTCCACTGAACATAAATGCACATTTTGAAAACACTGTATTAGCGATAATAAAAATACTACCCCCAACCAATGCAGACATTCCCCAACTAGCACTAATGGCTATGCTCATCCCTATTGCCATAACTGTAGTAACACTAAGCTGAATCAATAACAATCGCTTAGCAAGCAAACGCCCAGGTTTAGCCAGCGTAACTACCATGTATTCTTCCTTTTAAAGCATCTTCGCTTTGATATAAATCAACATAAAGCGAAGATTTTGCAAAAATTATACGTCGGACCAATATGAATGCAATCAAATAGCATTAAAAAGTTACATTTATGAGAACAAAGCAGTAACTTTTACTCCGTAAAATGCAATTTTGCTTTTAAACACCATTTTATATCACACTTCGCTTTCTAGTTTTGCGATAAGTTGTTCCAATTTGTGAACCTCATCAAAGGTAATCGTTAACTTCCCTTTACCTGATGAATTTCTATTAATCACAACTTTAGAACCAAGCATTGCAGATAATTTATCTGACATCTCGATCATTTCTACATCTTGTTTTATTAATTTTTCTTCTTTTTTAGGTGCTAAAAGAGCTTTAACTTGCTGTTCTGTTTGACGAACAGTTAGTTTCTTTTTTATCACTAAATGAGCAAGATTAATTTGAGAATCAGCATCTAATGCTAACAATGCTCTCGCATGACCCATTTCTAACAATTTATTTTCAACAAGAGCTTTAACTTCATCCGAAAGCGCATTTAAACGCAGTAAATTAGTAACTGTCGTTCTAGATTTACCAATAACGTCAGAGATCTGTTGATGAGTTAATTCAAACTCTTGCTGTAAACGTTCTAACGCTTGTGCTTCTTCTATCGCATTAAGGTCTTCACGTTGGATATTTTCAATGATAGCCATTGCTATTACTGCTTTATCTTCAACGACTTTAACGACACATGGAACATGCTTTAATCCTGCTTTCTTAGCAGCTCTAAAACGTCTTTCACCTGCGATAATTTCATATTGTTGATGAGAAATTTGACGTACAACGATAGGCTGAATAATACCTTGAGAACGAATAGAAGCCGATAACTCATTTAATGCTTCTTCTTCCATTGTTTTTCTTGGTTGGTATTGACCTGCATTTAATTGATGTATTCCCAATTCAATTAATTGCGTCTCCTTTGAAATAGATTCACTTTGTTCTGCTGCCGCTTGTTTTTCACGAGCTAGCGAGCTTGTTGCTAATAGGGCGTCTAATCCTTTACCTAAACCACGTTTGTTACCCATGAATTTCTGTTTCCCTTTCTTTTTCAACTTCGTCACGGCGAATTATCTCTCCGGCAAGGGCTAAATAGGCCTTTGCACCATTTGAGTATTTATCATAATACATTGCAGGTTTACCATGACTTGGAGCTTCTGCTAAACGCACATTCCGAGGGATCACAGTGCGATACACTTTATCTCCGAAATGTTTTTTTAATTGATCCGATACATCATTAGCTAAGCGATTGCGAGGATCAAACATGGTTCTTAATAACCCTTCGATCTTTAAATCGGCATTCACTACAGCCGCTAATTTACTAATTGTATCAATCAAAGCGGTTAATCCCTCGAGTGCATAATACTCACACTGCATAGGGACAAGAACAGAATCAGACGCAGCCATGGCGTTAATTGTAAGGAGGTTTAATGCGGGAGGGCAATCAATAAAGATGAAATCATAGTTACCACGAATTGGGTAGATCATATTGCGTAAACGAACTTCACGCGCAAAGATCTGCATTAATTTAATTTCAGCTGCGGTGATATCACCGTTTGCTGCAATTAAATCATAGCCTCCAGACGTTTTCTCTATTACTACCTTTTCAAAAGGTACTTCATCAACCAACAACTCATAAGCAGTTGCATCTACATCGTACTTATCTACGCCACTGGCCATAGTTGCATTACCTTGAGCATCTAAGTCAATCAATAATACTTTACGATTTGTTGCAGCCATTGAAGCGGCAAGGTTCACCGCTGTCGTTGTTTTTCCTACGCCACCTTTTTGGTTCGCAATAGAGATAACTCTTCCCACATTAACCTCATTCCATTATTTTTTTCCGGTTAAGGTGACTAAATGTCTTTCACCTTCTAACTCCGGAACGATCAATGCCACTACATCTCTGACTGAGCACCATTCAGGAAGATCATTTGCTTCATCTTCTGAGTAGATCCCTTTTAATGCCAAAAATACACCATCTTCTTTTGGTAGATGATGACACCAATTCACCATGTCTGTCATTGATGCAAAGGCACGACTTAGGACTGCATCAAACTTTTCTTCAGGCTGAAACTCTTCTACACGACTTTGAATAGCCATAACATTGTGAATTTTTAGCTCATGAATTACTTGTTTGATAAAGCGAATTCGTTTACCTAAGCTATCAAGCAGTGTAAATGATTTTTCAGGGTTCATGATAGCTAATGGTACTCCTGGTAAACCAGGCCCTGTACCAACATCAATAAAACGCTCACCAGATAACTTTGGACTAACCACTATGCTATCCAAGATATGTTTTATTATCATTTCACTTGGGTTTCTTACCGATGTTAAGTTATACGCTTTGTTCCATTTATGAAGCAGAGCTACATAACCTAATAGCTGTTCTTTTTGTAATTCAGAGACAGTTAAATCGGTTTGAGCAATCAAACGATCGAATTGTTGAGATAAATCGGTCACGTTACTCACCTTTTTTTAATAAACCGTGTTTCTTTAAATGTACTAATAAAATTGAAATTGCTGCTGGCGTAATACCTGAAATACGAGAAGCAATCCCTAAAGTCTCAGGTTTTGCATCACTTAATTTAGCAACGACTTCATTTGAAAGGCCTTTGACTTTACTGTAATCCAAATCTAACGGCAGTTTGGTATTTTCATGACGTAATGATTTTTCGATTTCATCACGTTGACGCTGAATATAACCTGCGTATTTCACTTGAATTTCAACTTGCTCAGCCGCTTGACGATCATCAATAGCCGGTCCAAAGTTTTCAAGAGAAATCAACGATGAATAAGTCACTTCAGGACGACGAAGAAGATCTTCTCCATTTGCTTCACGAACGATCGGAGTTTTTAAGATCGAGTTTATTTGATCAATATTTTCAGACTTAGGATTAACCCAAATATCTTTTAAACGTTGATTTTCTTTCTCAATATTTTCTACTTTTTCACTGAAACGAGCCCAACGGACATCATCAACTAGACCAAGAGCACGCCCCTGTTCTGTTAAACGTAAGTCGGCATTATCTTCACGTAAAGACAATCGATATTCGGCACGAGAAGTAAACATACGGTAAGGTTCTTTAGTACCAAGTGTTGATAAATCATCAATCAATACCCCCATATATGCTTCATCACGTCGTGGGCTCCAACCTTCTTTGCCCTGAGAAAATAGACTTGCGTTTAAGCCAGCCATTAAACCTTGAGCGGCCGCTTCTTCATATCCGGTTGTGCCATTGATTTGACCTGCGAAGAATAAACCTTCAATAAACTTAGTTTCATACGTTGATTTTAAATCACGAGGATCAAAGAAATCATACTCAATCGCGTAACCTGGACGCACGATGTGTGCATTTTCGAAGCCTTTCATTGATTGAACAATTTGTAATTGAACATCGAATGGTAAGCTGGTTGAAATCCCATTTGGGTATAATTCGTGTGTTGTTAAGCCTTCAGGCTCAATAAAGATTTGGTGGCTATCTTTGTCTGCAAAGCGCATTACTTTATCTTCAATTGAAGGGCAGTAACGAGGACCAATTCCTTCAATAACACCCGCATACATTGGACTACGATCAAGGTTTTTACGGATTACATCATGCGTTTTTTCATTGGTATGAGTAATAAAACAATTTACTTGTTTAGGGTGTTGAGTTCGATTACCTAAAAATGAAAATACAGGGGTTGGGTTGTCACCTGGTTGAGCTTCTAATACTGAAAAATCAACAGTACGAGCATCAATACGAGGAGGTGTACCTGTTTTTAAACGGCCGATCCTAAATGGACGATCTCGTAAACGTTGCGCTAAAGTGATCGAAGAAGGATCTCCTGCACGACCTCCTGAGAAGTTTTCCATACCAATATGTATCTGACCCCCTAAAAAGGTTCCAGCGGTCAATACAACCGATTTAGCACGGAATTTAAGGCCCATTTGAGTAACGGCACCGATAACTTTATCATTTTCAATGATCAAATCATCAACTGCTTGTTGAAATAAGGTTAGATTTGGTTGGTTTTCTAATACTGAACGGACAAATGCTTTATACAATGCTCTATCAGCTTGAGCTCGAGTTGCTCGAACTGCTGGACCTTTTGATGCGTTCAGAGTTCTAAATTGAATACCACCGTGATCAATGGCTTGTGCCATTAATCCACCTAAGGCATCAACTTCTTTTACCAGATGGCCTTTGCCGATCCCACCAATCGCTGGGTTACACGACATTTGACCTAATGTGTCAATGTTATGAGTGAGTAGAAGTGTCTTTTGCCCAGTTCTTGCTGCAGCAAGTGCTGCTTCAGTACCCGCATGACCACCGCCAATAACAATGACATCAAAGTTTTCTTGGTAAAACATGATTAGACCTTAGGTGTAATGGAAAGAGTTAGAAGAATTTAACTTAAGAGATCTATTTTACCCTTTTTCTAGCTTGGAAAGAAACGAAAAAGTGATGAAGTTCAAAAAAGAAAGATCATTAATATATTTAAGATCTTTTAAAGAGATCTCTTATTAGATCTATTATATAGATCGTCGATCTCTGTGGATAAGTGATAAATGATCAATTGGATCATAGACTTTAGATCGATCGAAACTTGTTACTTTTCTTTGATCTTCGATCGGATGACCTGAGGATAAAAGGATAGGTTATCCACAAGGGGGGAGTGAGGTAGATCTTATTCAATGGATAACTATAACTTGATCACTGGATCTATCTATAGTTATCCACATATTAGGTGTTTCCTATTTAATAACTTTTACTTACCTTAATAAACGAGTTGTTAACAAATATGCTCTTTTAGCCACAACTCTGCAGGTTCTTCAGGGATACTATGTTGAGTGACATCTATCTCTAAAAGTGGAAATTCTTCAATACAACCTAATTCTAAGAGGGTATTTTGTAATGATTTACCAGCCGCACAGAAAGTGTCGTAACTTGAATCACCAATCGCAACGACAGCAAACCTTACTTTTGATGTGTTTAAGGTGTCTTTTGTGAGTTGTTGGATAAAAGGTTTGATGTTGTCTGGATAATCCCCAGCTCCATGAGTGGAAATAATAAGAATCCAAAGACTATTATTGTCTATTTCATCTAAATTAGGCTGGTTATGGATATCCGTAATAAAGTCCATATCTTCTAGTAAATCGGCAAGATGATCACCAACGTACTCGGCACCACCAAGAGTGCTTCCTGTAATAATAGATACGTTTTTCATGAATTTTCCCTATAAAAAATGGGCCTTAATAGCCCATTATTGTTTGTATTATTTAGTGTTACTTACCTATGCAAAAAGAGGTAAATATGCGACCGAGTAAATCGTCAGAGGTGAATTCACCAGTAATTTCACTTAGATGTTGTTGGGCGATTCTTAATTCTTCTGCAAGAATTTCACCTGCCATATAGCCTTCAAGTTGTTGCTGACCGATATCAAGGTGTTCAGATGCCTTTTCTAATGCTTCGAGATGACGTCTGCGTGCCATAAAGCCACCTTCTTGATTACCAGAAAACCCCATGCATTCTTTTAGATGGTTACGTAATGCATCTACTCCTTCACCCGTTTTTGCAGATAAGCGAATAAGAGTCGGATCATTTACATGGCAAATACCAAGATCTTCGCCTGTTTGATCGGCTTTATTTCTGATCACGGTCATACCCATGCTCTCAGGTAAACGATCAAGAAATTCTGGCCAGATAATTTTAGGGTCAGTGGCATCGGTTGTTGTACCGTCTACCATAAATAAAACGCGATCAGCTTGGGCTATTTCTTGCCAAGCTCGTTCAATACCAATACGTTCTACTTCATCAGAGGCCTCACGAAGGCCTGCGGTATCAATGATATGTAAAGGCATACCATCAATATGAATATGCTCTCTAAGTACATCGCGGGTGGTTCCTGCAATGTCGGTAACGATAGCGCTGTCTTTACCTGATAAGGCATTCAATAGACTTGATTTACCGGCATTGGGACGTCCTGCTATTACCACTTTCATGCCTTCACGCATGATGGCACCTTGATTTGCCTCTTTGCGCACAGCATTTAGATTATCAATGATCCCTTGTAGGTCACCGCTAACTTTTCCATCAGCCAGAAAATCGATCTCTTCTTCAGGAAAATCAATGGCAGCTTCAACATAAATGCGAAGATAAATAAGCGATTCGACTAAGGTATTTATTTTCTTAGAAAAAACACCCTGTAGTGAATTAAGTGCTGATTTAGCGGCTTCTTCTGAACTTGCATCGATTAAATCGGCAATGGCTTCTGCCTGGGCTAAATCCATTTTATCGTTTAAGAACGCTCTTTCTGAAAATTCACCTGGTCGTGCAGTACGAATACCATCTATTTTCAAAATACGTTTAATGAGCATATCCATGACAACAGGGCCGCCGTGACCTTGAAGTTCTAAAACGTCTTCACCAGTAAAGGAATGTGGATTAGGAAAATACAGGGCTATGCCTTGATCAAGTTCTAGACCACTGTCATCTTTAAATGGAGTGTACTCTGCATAACGTGGCTTTAGGGCCTTTCCTACCACTTCTAGAGCGACTTGTTGAGCTTTAGGTCCTGATACTCGAATGATGCCTACGCCACCTCGGCCAGGAGCTGTTGCTTGTGCAACGATAGTGTCTGTATGTAATGTCATGATTATTCTTAATGTCTATTGCTTGAGCATATTGTAAGCCGATAAAACAAAAAAGGCGACCAATGGCCGCCTTTTGTTTTTTCTTTAGAAAGTCAACTTACTTAGTATGTAAGCCTTTTTTCTCAAGTGCACGGTAAATCAGAGTTTGCTGAATTAACGTTACGATGTTTGATACTAACCAGTAAAGAACTAGGCCAGCTGGGAACCATAAGAAGAACACTGTGAACATTACAGGCATGAATGTCATGATCTTCTGTTGCATTGGATCCGTTACTGTCGTTGGGCTCATCTTCTGGATTAAGAACATACTTGCACCCATTAGTAATGGCAGGATGTAGTATGGGTCTTGTGCTGATAAATCCGTGATCCAACCAAAGAATGGAGAATGACGAAGTTCAACTGACTCCATTAGTGCCCAGTACAGTGAAATGAAGATTGGCATTTGAAGAACGATTGGTAAACAGCCACCTAGTGGGTTTACTTTTTCTTTCTTATAAAGCTCCATCATTTCTTGGCTCATACGCTGACGGTCATCACCGATGCGTTCACGCATTGCTGCCAACTTAGGTTGAAGCATGCGCATTTTAGCCATTGACGTGTATTGTGCTTTCGTTAGTGGGTACATTGCACCACGAACGATGAACGTTAAGAACATGATCGCAAGACCCCAATTCCCAACAATACCGTGAATGAAAGACAGTAGTTTGTGAAGAGGAGAAGCGATGAACCATAACCAACCGTAATCAACACTTAAATCTAAGTATTTAGCAGTCGCTGCCATTTCTGGTTGAAGTTTTGGACCTGTCCAAAGCGTTGCTGTAAGCGTCGCTTCTTGACCAGCAGGAATTGTTACAGAAGGCATACGAACGCCAATGTAACCGTAATCGCCTGCAACACGTGATGTTAGTGTTGCGTCATTCACGTTACGTGGGATCCAAGCTGATGCGAAATAGTGTTGTAGCATACCCGCCCAACCTTGACCATTTGTCATGTCGATAGATAAGTTTTTATCTTCCATGTCGTCAAAGCTGTATTTTTTATAGCGTGTATCTTCAGTAGAGTAAGCACCACCACGGTACGTTGGCATTGTTAAGCTGCCACCGTCATCCAATAAGTTTTGCTTTAAGTTTGCGTACATTTCTACGGTTGCTGGCGCTGAAGATTGGTTATCAACCGTGTAATCAACATCAATAGCGTAGCTGTCACGTTTAAGCACTAGTGTTTTAGTATAAGTAATACCATCTTTCACTAATGTTAACGGAACACGTAATTCGTTTTGGCCATCCGCTAAAACATACTCTGTTTTTTGCGCTGTAAATTGTGCACGACCCGTGTTTGAATCGATGCCTTGAGGACCGATTAAACCACTTTGAGCAATATAGCTATGATCAGCATCGTTTCTAAGAAGAACGAATTTTGCTTTAGAGTCTAATTCTGCATCGTATTGATTAAGAACAGATTCAATGATGTCACCACCCAACGTATCTACTTTTAAAGTAAGCACATCAGTTGTGATTGTAATCAGCTTATCAGATTGTGCTGAATCTGCTGGAGTATCACTGTTTGCTGTCGAAGAAGTTGGAACATCACCATTCGTGTGAGTTTGTTGAACGGTATTAACTGTAGCTGGTTGCTGCGGATTAGTTTCTACTTGCCATTGTTGGAAAAGTAAAAAAGAAACTAAAGCCAGTGCAAGCAACAGAATATTACGTTGGGTATCCATCGTTATTGTTCTCTGTCTTTATGCTGCTTGGGTGGGACGGGGTCATAGCCCCCATCATTCAAAGGATGACATTTTAATAGACGTTTGCCAGTTAGCCAACACCCTTTTACTAAACCGTGTGACTTTAGTGCGTCAATTGCATAATGTGAACACGTTGGAGTAAATCGACAGCGAGGTCCAATCATTGGACTGATGACGAGTTGATAAAAACGGATTAGACCGATTGCTATCCACGAGAAGGGCGAGACAGGCGATGCCATAATTTATCTAGTAGCTTGTTAAAGTCTTCGTTACTCAATTCTTGAGCACTCTTTTTAGCGATAACCACAAAGTCTTTCGCAGGTAAGGAATGTTGCTTATTGCGGAAACTTTCACGTGTAATACGTTTGAACTTATTGCGACCAACAGCAGTTTTAATTTGCTTCTTAGGAACAGCAAGACCTAAACGAGGGTGTGATAGTGAGTTTTCTCTGGCAAGAATGGTGAAGTGAGGTGAGCCTGCTCGGTGAGCTTGCTTGAAAACTGATTTGTAATCTTCGGGAGTTAACAAGCGTAACTCCCGAGAGAAGTCGTAATTCATCAAAATAATCTGGTGATTACTTAGATAGACGCTTACGGCCTTTAGCACGACGAGCGTTAATTGTGTTACGACCGTTCTTAGTTGCCATGCGAGCACGGAAACCGTGAGAACGTTTACGTTTAAGAACTGTAGGTTGGAAAGTGCGTTTCATTGGTATTACCTTATTACTGATCAGTAGTTTTTAGGTTTAATTTAAACCCGGCGTGGGACGTACATTCCGACGCCTCTCAACAAAGAGGCGGAATTGTAATCATTGGCAGAAAAATAGTCAATAAGAGGTTCCACGTATTTTCCGGACGATGAATTATACTTTTTGTGAGAGAGAGCGCAAGGATCTTTATGCGATCCCTACTTGATTCAAGAATTTCTGCAATTTTAGATCCTGTGGATAACCAAAAATTTGCTCTGGTGTTCCTTGTTCTACGATTTTTCCATCAGCCATATAGATAACTCTGTCGGCGACTTCTTTCGCAAATTGCATCTCATGGGTAACCACTAACATCGTTTGGTGCTGTGTTGCCAGTTTTTTCATTAATGCTAGCACTTCATTGACCCACTCAGGATCGAGTGCTGACGTGGGTTCATCAAATAATAGTAGCTCAGCTTCTAATGCCATTGCTCTGCCAATACCGACACGTTGTTGTTGCCCTCCAGAGAGTGCTGCAGGGTAACTATCGCCTTTATCACTAAGGCCTATATCGTCTAATATTTGTTGGGCTCTTTTCAGTGCATCAGCCGTTTTCCACTTGTGGACAGTTATTAAGCCCTCCGCAATATTTTGTCGTGCGGTTAAATGAGAGAATAAGGCATAGTTTTGGAAGATAAAGCCTGTTTTTCGTCGTAAAGCTAATATTTCTGCTTTGGTATTTTTTTCACTATCAACGCTGACATCACCAATAGTGATGGTTCCTTTGTCTGCAGCTTCAAGAAAATTCACACATCTTAATAGAGTTGACTTACCTGTGCCACTGGATCCGATTACAGCAATTATCTCTCCTTTATTGATCGTTAAATCGATGCCGGAGAGGACCTCTGTGTCACCAAAGCTTTTATGTAGATTCGTTATTTTTATCATCGTACATAGGCCTTATTTAGTTTAGTTTCAGCCCAAGTTTGTACTCGGGTAAGAATAATAACGACACCCCAATAAATAAGGGCGACAGCTAAGAATGCTTCAAAGAACTTAAAGCTGGAAGACGCTTCCATTTGCGCTTTTGCCATGATTTCAGACACACCAAGCGTAAAGGCTAATGAGGTGGATTTAATCATATCAATGAAGTAATTCATTAATGAAGGTAGGGCAACTCTTGTCGCTTGAGGAAGAATAATACGACGCATTGCTTGAGAGGTTGTCATGCCTATCGATAAGCTCGCTTCCATCTGGCTGCGATCAACTCCAATGATAGCGGCACGAATACTTTCTGCCATATACGCAGCAAAATGTAGTGTTAGACCAATAACGGCAGCACTGAATGCATCCAGTCCCACAAAAATAGGGAACACTTGAGGCAAGCCGTAATAAAGGAGGAATAATTGAACAAGCAGAGGTGTTCCACGGAAAAAACTGATGTACAGCTGGCTAAGTTGATCCAATACAGGCACTTTAAATATTCTTAAGTTAGCCAGTACTAACGCCAGAGCCAGTGCAAAGAATAACCCCCATATCGCCATTTCCAATGTCGTACCTAAATACTTAAATAGTATAGGTAGGAGTTCAATCATATACGCAAAATCAAATCCCATGATGTCTCTCTGTTATTTAGTATAAGAAAAGTGATGAGTAAACAGTGTTGACTATATATTTTTGATAAGCAATAAACACAAAACCCACTACAGTGATAGTGGGTTTTGATTGCTCTACCGAAGTGAACGCTTACTTAATACACTATAGGTTATTTTGTTACGTCAGTATCAAACCATTTCTGAGATATTTCAGCCAAGGTACCGTCAGTACGCATTTCTGACAGAGCTTTATTTACTTCTTGTTGAAGTTTTTGACCTTTTTCATTTTTCACAAACGGCCAAGCGTTTTCAATGGTTTCAAAAGGTTCGCCAGCAAGTTGTAGGGGCAAGCCTGATTTTTTAATCAATTGTGCAGCAGATAAACGATCCATCACGAAAGCGTCTGAACGACCTAAAGCAACATCATGTTCAATACCCGTATCATAAGTTTTGATGTTAATTTGATTCGATTTGTCGTTATCTCGCAACAACTTCTCAAAATTAGAGCCTAAATTCACAGCTACTGTTTTACCAGCTAAGTCATCAATACCTTTAATGCTGTCATTACCTTTACGGACGGTAATTTGAGCGCCATCGACAACATAAGGGTCAGCAAAAAGATACTTTGCTTCACGTGCTTCTGTTTTTGTTATTTGATTTGAAATGGTATCAATACGACCCGTTTCTAATAAACCAAATAGGCCAGAAAAGCTCGCAGTAACATATTCTACTTTGTAGTCATTACGACGACCAATTTCATCCCATAAATCAACTTCAAAACCTTGCAGTTTGTCCAACTTAACAAAGGTAAATGGGAAATAACGACCTGACATCCCTACTTTTACTTCTGTGGCTGCTTGTGCAAATTGTGTAGCAGCTAAAGTTAACGCTAATCCAGTAAGGATATTTTTTGTCCATTTCATGATTGATACTCCCATTATTCATCTGTGGGTTTATCATACTTTTTTTGCGATTCACGTCTAAATACTCTCTAGTTATTTGTAATAACCAAATGCTCAATAACGTATTTTTTTTAATCATTGTTGATTAATATGGGTATAACTCGGGTAAAAAGTGTGTTGATCTAGGTAAAAAACCGTGATCGGTGTGAATAACTTCGATCTTATTCACCGGATCAACGATCTAACACTGGCACAATAGTTATCCACAGTATAAAATCGACAACCTTTTAAAATTAATTATGAGTGGGGTTGTCCGTGTCTTCATCGCTTTGGCTGCAGTGTTTACAGCGCCTTCAAGAAGAATTACCTTCCGCAGAATTCAGCATGTGGGTTAGACCACTGCAAGCTGAATTAAATGACAATACCCTTACGCTATTTGCGCCGAACCGCTTCGTATTGGATTGGGTGCGTGATAAATACCTAAATAGCATTAACTCGTTATTAAATGAGTTCTGCGGTAGCGATGTTCCTACATTACGTTTTGAAGTGGGAAGCAAGCCTATATCTGCACCACCTGCACCTAAAAGAACCGCTGCAGATGTTGCTGCTTCTACATCAGCGCCTGCACAACTTCAAGCTCGACAATCAGTGCATAAGCCATGGGAATCAAGAGGACCAGAGCCTGTTGATGATCTAAATCACCGCTCAAACGTGAACCCTAAGCATAAATTTACGAATTTTGTAGAAGGTAAATCAAACCAACTTGGTTTGGCTGCTGCTCGTCAGGTTTCTGATAATCCAGGAACGGCGTATAACCCACTTTTCTTATACGGTGGGACAGGCTTAGGTAAAACCCATTTATTGCAAGCCGTAGGTAATGCGATTCTTGAACGTAAACCAGATGCGAAAGTGGTATACATGCATTCTGAGCGTTTTGTACAAGATATGGTTAAAGCTCTACAAAATAATGCGATTGAAGAATTTAAACGTTATTACCGTAGTGTCGATGCATTATTAATCGATGATATTCAATTTTTTGCAAATAAAGAACGTTCTCAAGAAGAATTCTTTCATACCTTCAATGCGTTATTGGAAGGTAATCAACAAATCATTTTGACTTCGGATAAGTACCCAAGAGAAATTAACGGCGTAGAAGATCGTCTTAAGTCTCGTTTTGGTTGGGGTCTTACCGTTGCGATTGAGCCGCCAGAATTAGAAACTCGGGTTGCTATCTTAATGAAGAAAGCAGAAGATCATCAGATTCACCTAGCAGATGAAGTTGCCTTCTTTATAGCAAAACGTTTACGTTCTAATGTACGTGAATTAGAAGGTGCTCTTAACCGTGTTATTGCTAATGCAAACTTTACTGGTCGTGCAATTACGATTGATTTTGTGCGAGAAGCCCTACGAGATTTATTAGCGCTTCAAGAAAAGCTAGTGACGATTGATAATATTCAAAAAACCGTAGCGGAATACTACAAAATTAAGATGGCGGATTTATTATCTAAACGTCGTTCTCGCTCGGTTGCTCGTCCACGCCAACTTGCAATGGCGCTATCAAAAGAGTTAACTAACCATAGCTTACCCGAGATCGGTGATGCATTTGGTGGCCGAGACCATACAACGGTACTTCACGCTTGTCGAAAAATAGCTCAGCTTCGTGAAGAGAGTCATGATATAAAAGAAGACTATTCCAACTTGATTCGAACTTTGTCATCGTAAGTCATTATCTACTTTTAAATAAACGAGTATTATGAAATTTTCTATTGAACGCAGCTTGCTATTAAAGCCACTGCAACAAGTATCTGGTGCCCTTGGTGGCCGTCCATCATTGCCAATTTTAGGTAATATCTTACTTCAGGTAGAAAATGGTCAGTTGTCTATGACCGCAACCGATTTAGAAGTAGAATTGATCAGTAAAATCACATTAGAAGGGGATTTTGAAGCCGGTACAATTACGGTTCCTTCTCGTAAGTTCCTTGATATTTGTCGCGGGTTACCTGATAGCGCAAATATTACGATCGCATTAGAAGGCGATCGTGTTTTAGTGCGTTCGGGTCGTAGCCGATTCACATTGGCGACCTTACCTGCGAATGATTTCCCTAATATTGAAGGTTGGCAGAGTGAAGTTGAGATCACGCTATCTCAAGCTCAACTGCGTAAGCTAATAGAAAGTACACAGTTTTCGATGGCGAACCAAGATGTTCGTTATTACCTTAATGGTATGATGTTTGAAACTCAAGGTAATATTTTCCGTTCAGTAGCGACAGATGGCCATCGAATGGCAGTATGTAATATGCCCGTTGAGTCAGAACTACCTGAACAACAAGTGATCATGCCACGCAAAGGTATTCAAGAGCTAGTTCGTCTTCTTGACTCGCCAGAACAGAGTGTTACGTTACAGTTTGGTAATTCAAATGTGCGTGCTGAAGTAAATAATTTTGTATTTACGTCTAAGCTTGTAGATGGTCGTTTTCCTGATTATCGCCGTGTAATGCCGCAAAGTAGTAATAAAACACTAGAAGCCGATTGTGACGAATTGCGTCAAGCGTTTGCTCGTGCTGCTATTTTATCGAATGAAAAATTCCGAGGTGTTCGTGTTAATTTGGCAAACAACCAAATGCGTATTACAGCGAACAACCCAGAGCAAGAAGAAGCGGAAGAAATTTTAGATGTCGATTTCCAAGGTGAAGACATTGAAATTGGTTTTAACGTTAGCTATGTACTAGATGTACTTAATACGTTGAAATGTGAACGAGTACGAATTTCGATGACAACCGCAAATGCGAGTGCATTAGTGGAAGATTGTGCGAATGATGAAGCGCAATATGTTGTTATGCCAATTCGTCTGTAAAAGACAAAAATAGATGCCGTTATCACGTTTAATTATTAATGATTTTCGCAATATTGAAACGTGTGATATTCAATTATCTACCGGCTTTAATTTTGTTATCGGTCCTAATGGAAGTGGGAAAACCAGTGTCCTTGAAGCGATATACTTGCTCGGACACGGGCGTTCTTTTAAAAGCTCGTTAACAGGTCGAATTATTCGAAATAGCTGTGACGAGCTTTTTATTCATGGTCGATTTACTACGCCAGAACAGTTTGAATTGCCAATAGGCATAAATAAACAGAGAGATGGCACAACTGAAGTAAAAATAGGCGGAGAAAGTGGACAAAAACTGGCACAATTAGCCAAGGTTTTACCACTTCAACTTATTCACCCTGAGGGGTTTGAATTAGTTACCGATGGTCCTAAGTTTCGTCGTGCCTTTATTGATTGGGGAGTGTTTCACGTGGAACCTGCATTTTACGATGCATGGAGCCGGGTTAAACGGTTAACCAAACAACGAAATGCGTTATTAAAAACGGCACAAAGTTATCGAGAGTTGAGTTACTGGGATTTGGAACTTGCACAGCTAGCTGAGAAAATTGATCAGTGGCGAGTGGATTATATCAATCACATATCTGAAGCAACTCAACAAATATGTCAGGCATTCTTACCAGAATTCGACATAAAGCTGTCATACTACCGAGGTTGGGAGAGAGAGACTCCTTACGCGGAATTGCTTAAACGAAATTTTGAGCGAGATAAACAGCTGGGTTATACCGTCGGCGGCCCAAATAAAGCCGACTTACGAATTAAAGTTGCAGGCACTCCTGTTGAAGATGTGTTGTCCAGAGGTCAACTTAAGTTGATGGTATGCGCGTTACGATTAGCGCAAGGGCAGCATTTAACAGAAGCAACAGGAAAACAGTGCATCTATTTAATAGACGATTTTGCTTCTGAACTGGATAGTCACCGCCGTCAATTGTTAGCTCAATATTTGAAGCAGACAAAGGCTCAGGTGTTTATTAGTTCAATTACTGCTGAACAGATTGCAGATATGCATGATGAAGAAAGCAAGATGTTTGAGATAGAACATGGCAAAATAGCCCAAGGATAAAAACGCGAGAGTAACTCATGTCAGAAAATTATGATTCATCGAGTATTAAAGTACTAAAAGGTCTGGATGCAGTACGTAAGCGTCCGGGTATGTATATCGGCGACACCGACGACGGTACTGGTCTTCACCACATGGTGTTTGAGGTTGTCGATAACTCAATCGATGAAGCTCTTGCTGGTCACTGTAGCGACATCATAGTTACGATTCATGAAGATAACTCTGTTTCTGTAAGTGATGACGGTCGTGGTATACCAACTGAAATTCACGAAGAAGAAGGCGTATCTGCTGCAGAAGTTATCATGACGGTACTTCACGCTGGTGGTAAGTTTGATGATAACTCATACAAAGTATCGGGTGGCCTTCACGGTGTTGGTGTTTCAGTTGTAAACGCATTATCAGAGAAAGTTGAGCTGACGATTAATCGTAAAGGCGAAGTTTTCCAACAAATTTATTGTCATGGTGTTCCTCAAGCGCCATTAGCCGTTATTGGTACAACTGATACTACGGGTACTAAAATCCGTTTTTGGCCTAGTGATCAAACGTTCGCAAACATTGAATTTGTGTATGACATTCTAGCGAAACGCTTACGTGAGCTTTCTTTCTTAAACTCTGGCGTATCTATCCGTCTGCAAGACATGCGTGAAGAAGATAAATCTGATCACTTCATGTTTGAAGGCGGCATTAAAGCGTTTGTTACTCATTTGAACCGTAACAAAACACCAGTACATCAGAAAATATTTTATTTTGATGCCGAGCGTAAAGAAGACGGTATTGTTGTTGAAGTAGCGATGCAGTGGAATGACTCTTACCAAGAGAACATTTTCTGTTATACCAATAACATCCCACAACGCGATGGTGGTGCTCACTTATCTGGCTTCCGTTCTGCGTTAACGCGTACTTTGAACTCGTTCATGGACAAAGAAGGCTTTTCTAAGAAAGCAAAATCATCAGCGTCAGGTGATGATGCTCGTGAAGGCCTAACAGCCGTTGTTTCTGTTAAAGTGCCTGATCCTAAGTTTTCAAGCCAAACTAAAGACAAACTGGTTTCTTCAGAAGTGAAGTCTGCGGTTGAATCAGCAATGAATGAAAAATTAGCTGAATTCTTAGCGGAAAACCCAGGCGAAGCTAAAATGGTTTGTTCTAAAATCATTGATGCGGCTCGTGCTCGTGAAGCCGCTCGTAAGGCTCGTGAAATGACTCGTCGTAAAGGCGCGTTAGATATCGCAGGTCTTCCTGGTAAGCTTGCTGATTGTCAGGAAAAAGATCCTGCACAATCTGAACTATACATAGTGGAAGGGGACTCTGCTGGCGGTTCAGCCAAGCAGGGACGTAACCGTAAAAACCAAGCGATCCTTCCGCTTAAAGGTAAAATTCTAAACGTAGAAAAAGCACGTTTTGATAAAATGATCTCTTCTCAAGAGGTTGGTACGCTAATTACTGCATTAGGTTGTGGTATTGGTCGTGACGAATACAATCCGGATAAACTGCGTTACCACAACATTATCATCATGACCGATGCCGATGTCGATGGTTCTCACATCCGTACTCTACTTTTGACTTTCTTCTACCGTCAAATGCCTGAGCTGATTGAACGTGGCTACATCTATATTGCTCAACCACCACTTTACAAAGTGAAAAAAGGTAAACAAGAGCAATATCTTAAAGATGAAGAAGCGAAGGGTGAATACCAAATTACACAAGCGTTAGACAATGCGGCGTTATTTGTTAATCCAGATGAATCGATCTTTGGTCAAGAGCTTGAGAATTTAATTCGTACATACAATGGTGTGGTTAAATTAATTGAGCGCATGAGTCGTCGTTACCCATCAGCGCTATTGAATCGTTTGATTTATACGCCTCGTCTAACTCAAGATGAGTGTGCTAATGAAGCGACAGTTCAAGCATGGACTGAAGCATTAGTGACTGAACTTAACGAGCATGAAGTCGGTGCAAGCCAATACAACGCAGCTCTAGACTTTAACGAAGAGTTAAATATTCATCAGCCTAAGCTTGTTGTTCGTACTCACGGTGTTCAACACGAACACATATTAAGTGCCGATCTGCTTAACTCGAAAGAGTACGGTCGTATCGCTGATTTATCAGAAATGCTTAATGGTCTGATTGAAGAAGGCGCTTACGCACAACGTGGTGAGCGTAAGCAACCAGTAGAAACATTGGATGAAGCGATTGCATGGTTAATTAAAGACTCTAGTCGTGGCGTTTACTTACAACGTTACAAAGGTCTAGGTGAGATGAACCCTGAGCAGCTTTGGGAAACAACGATGGATCCTGATTCTCGCCGTATGATGCAAGTAACGATTAATGACGCAGTAAGTGCGGATGAGTTGTTTACTACGCTAATGGGTGATCATGTTGAGCCGCGTCGTAACTTCATTGAAGAAAACGCACTACGCGTTGCTAACTTAGACGTCTAAGCTGAGTAAATATTTGCTGTAATCACTAATTTCTGCGTCGAAGGTGCTCGCTTATATTCATAAGCTCCGCGCCTTCTCCTTGAACTAAGCGATTACAGCGGCAATTTATCTCAACTTAGAATTTAGAGTTATTAGAAAGCACTGCTGTTGGCGGTGCTTTTTTTTGTCTGAAATTTGGGGTTTATTTTTATTTATTGTTCAGAGGGTTAGCGGTATTTTTGGTTTAAATCGAAAAATAAATAGCCAGCATCTCTTGAAAGTAAAATCACTGAGCCACATATCTAGTTATGAAGGGGATGCCGAAAGGGTCTTCTGAAAAATGACTTGTCCAAAATGGAAAGTCTTATAATTTGATAGAGTCAACTAAGGACCCATGTTAGGGGTAGTTGTGCTCACTATTGCTTAAAGTAAAGGATAGTATTATGCGTAATGTAGATTTCACTCCACTGTACCGTTCAGCAATTGGTTTTGATCGTCTTTTCAATCTAATGGAAAATAACACGGCAAAAACAAATGGCGGTTACCCTCCGTACAATATCGAGCAAAAATCAGAACATAACTACCGTATAACCATGGCGGTGGCGGGTTTTGCTGAAGAACAAATCGATTTGACTCAACACGAAAATATGCTGATTGTGCGTGGTGAACGTCCTGATGCTGATGAAACAAAAACCTACTTATACCAAGGTATTGCAGAGCGTAACTTTGAGCGTAAATTCCAATTAGCGGATTACGTGAAAGTGGTGGGCGCAATCATGGAAAATGGTTTACTGCATGTTGATTTAGAACGTGAAATTCCAGAAGCGATGCAACCACGTAAGATTGCCATTAACGGCAGTAATTTACTGGAAAGCTAATCGTAGCTTGGTAAAAGTTTGAAATGAAGGCGCTGTGATAGCGCCTTTTTTGTGTCTGTATTTTATTACAGCGGGTATTAGAAATAGTGATGACTTATTGCTTTGGAATCACCAATGCTGTTTGTCATTGATGCTCATTCAACACTTGATATTGCCATTTGTTGGTGATGGAAAAGCAATGAGTCATAAGCACACAACTCACCGCTTTTTATTTACTCTGAATACGCCTTCAGCACTTCTTCTGCAATAATATCGATGCCTTTTTGCATCATGACTTCATCTTGTACATAGTTCATACGTAAACATTGATGAGCATGATCCCAGCTGTCATCTTGGCCAATAAAGAAATATTCCCCAGGGACAATTAAGACACCGCGAGCTTTCAAGCGTTTGTACAGTTCCATGGTTGTGATTGGCAGTTCATCAAACCATAGCCACAAGAAAATCGCGCCTTCAGGTTTATGAATACGGAAACGAGGATCGGTAATCGCCGTTTGTAGCATCTTAACGGCAGCTTGAGATTTATGACGGTAGAAGGGTTGAATTACGTCTTCACTTAAACGCAATAAATCACCCGACTCAATCATGTGCAGACCAATAGCAGGTCCCATACTTCCCGGCGCTAAATTGATAATGCCGTTTAAATTGGTCATCGCTTCCGTCATTTTCTCATTGGCAATCACAATGCCACAGCGTAAGCCCGGCAAACCAAGCTTTGAAAGGCTCATGCAAAGAATGGTGTTTTCATTCCAAAATGGCGTAACTTCTTCAAAGATAATATTCGGAAAAGGGGTACCATAAGCATTATCGAGAATTAAGGGAATATTATTTTCACGCGCTAGCTTATCCAGCTTAATCACTTCATCATCAGTAATTACATTGCCTGTCGGATTTGTAGGGCGTGAAATACAGATAGCGCCAACAGAATCATCAACGTTAAGCTGACTAAAATCGACATGGTATTTAAACAAACCGTTGTCGAGCAATTCAATCTCTGGACGATAAGAAATGAAGCTATTAACTTCTAATTCAGAATCCGCATAACCAATGTATTCAGGCGCAAGAGGCAATAAAATTTTCTTTTTAGATCCATCAGCATAAGTACCCGCTAATAAATTGAATAAGCTAAAAAATGCACTTTGAGAACCATTGGTTAGGCTGATGTTTTTAGAGCTGATATCCCAACCGTAGGTTTCTTTAAGTAGGCTAGCTAGCGCTTTCACAAAGCTGTCTTTACCTTGTGGACCATCGTAATTGGCCATTGCTGCTACCAATTCACCTGAATCGAGCATTTTTTGTGAGGCGTCTTTAAAGTAGTCGAGCATGGCGGGAATGCCTGCTGGGTTACCGCCACCGAGCATGATTGCGCCTGGGGTGCGTAGGCCATCATTTAGGTCATCCATTAGTTGGGTGATCCCGCTGTAACGAGTAAATTTTTCGCCAAATTGAGTAAACTTCATTACGACTACCGTGATAATTAGAGAGTGGATGTACTGATTGTTTTAACAACATACCTCAACACCAAACAGAGATAAAGAGCCAAGATAAGCCCTTATTTCACTCCTTAGGCCGTAAACTCAACGTGATTTTTCATAAAGTGCTTATTTTTGCTACTCCCAAAGGGGTCAGCGAGGTATACTTCTTGGTTATATTTATCAACCATCGCGCGAATTAAATTATGCAAAAATACGATATCAAAACCTTCCAGGGAATGATCCTCGCGCTGCAGGATTATTGGGCACAACAAGGTTGTACGATTGTACAGCCATTAGATATGGAAGTGGGTGCAGGTACATCTCATCCAATGACATGTCTGCGTGCACTTGGCCCAGAGCCAATGGCAACCGCTTATGTTCAACCATCTCGTCGTCCTACGGATGGCCGTTATGGTGAAAACCCTAACCGTCTGCAGCACTACTATCAATTTCAGGTAGCGTTAAAGCCTTCTCCAGATAATATTCAAGAGCTGTACTTAGGTTCTTTAGAAGTGCTTGGTATCGATCCGCTTGTTCATGATATTCGTTTCGTAGAAGACAACTGGGAAAACCCAACATTGGGCGCTTGGGGTCTAGGCTGGGAAATCTGGCTAAACGGCATGGAAGTAACGCAATTTACTTACTTCCAACAAGTGGGTGGTCTTGAGTGTAAACCTGTTACTGGTGAAATCACTTACGGTATCGAACGTCTTGCTATGTACATTCAAGAAGTAGATTCGGTTTACGATCTTGTGTGGAACCATGGCCCTCAAGGCGTAGTTACTTACGGTGATATTTTCCACCAAAATGAAGTAGAGCAATCGACTTACAACTTTGAACACGCAGACGTTGATTTCCTATTTGGATTCTTCGATCAGTGTGAAAAAGAATGTAAAGAATTGCTTGAGCTTGAAAAGCCATTACCGCTTCCAGCGTACGAGCGCATTCTAAAAGCAGGCCATGCATTCAACCTGTTAGATGCTCGTAAAGCGATCTCTGTAACAGAGCGTCAGCGTTATATTCTTCGTATTCGCAACCTAACTAAATCGGTTGCAGAAGCATACTACGCATCACGTGAAGCGCTAGGCTTCCCAATGTGTCGCTCTACTAAACCAACAGCGACAGAGGAGAAGTAATCATGGCGAAGAATTTTTTAATCGAACTTGGTACGGAAGAGCTTCCACCGAAAGCGCTTCGTTCATTAGCGGAAGCGTTTGCTGCAAATTTTGAAGCTGGCCTTAAAGCTGAAAGTTTAGATCACGAAGGCATCAAATGGTACGCAACACCTCGTCGTTTAGCGCTTAAAGTGTCTAAATTGGCTGAAGGTCAAGCTGATAAGGTTGTTGAAAAACGCGGCCCTGCTATTGCTGCTGCGTTTGATGCTGACGGTAATCCAACCAAAGCAGCTCAAGGTTGGGCTCGCGGTAATGGTATTACGGTTGAACAAGCTGAGCGTCTAAAAACAGACAAAGGCGAATGGCTACTTCATAAAGAAGCCGTGAAAGGCAAACCAGTACAAGAGCTTGTTGTTGAATTAGCAGCAAAAGCATTAGCTGGCTTACCAATTCCTAAAGCAATGCGTTGGGGTAACTCAGACATTCAATTTATTCGTCCGGTGAAAACACTGACAATCCTATTGGGTGAAGAATTGATTGAAGGCACTATCTTAGGTGTTGCTTCTGCTCGTACTCTTCGTGGACACCGTTTCATGGGTGAAAGCGAGTTTACGATTGATTCTGCTGACCAATACCCTGCGATCTTAGAAGAACGCGGCAAAGTAATGGCTGATTACGATGCGCGTAAAGCGATCATCCTTGCTGGTGCTAAAAAAGCAGCAGAAGCGGTGGGTGGTATTGCGGATCTAGAAGATGATTTGGTTGAAGAAGTAACGTCTTTGGTTGAATGGCCAGTGGTATTAACCGCTAAGTTTGAACAAGAGTTTTTGAATGTTCCTTCTGAAGCGTTGGTTTACACAATGAAGGGCGATCAAAAGTACTTCCCTGTGTACGACCAAGAGAAGAACCTACTTCCTAACTTCATCTTTGTTACTAACATCGAATCGAAAGAACCTCGTCATATTATCGAAGGTAATGAGAAAGTGGTTCGCCCACGTCTTGCTGATGCTGAATTCTTCTTCAATACAGACCGTAAGCGTCCGCTTATCGACCGTCTACCTGAATTAGAGCAAGCTATCTTCCAAAAGCAATTGGGTACGATCAAAGATAAAACAGACCGTATTACTGAGCTAGCTGGCTACATCGCTGAGCAAATCGGTGCGGATGTTGAGAAATCTCAGCGTGCTGGTCTTTTAGCTAAGTGTGACTTAATGACATCAATGGTATTTGAATTTACAGATACTCAAGGTGTTATGGGTATGCACTATGCAACTCACGATGGTGAAGATGCACAAGTCGCATTAGCACTTTACGAGCAATACATGCCTCGTTTCGCGGGTGATGATCTACCAAGTACGGATGTGTCTGCATCAGTAGCAATGGCTGATAAGTTAGATACGCTTGTGGGTATCTTCGGTATTGGTCAAGCTCCTAAAGGTTCTGATCCATTTGCACTTCGTCGTGCCGCGTTGGGTATCCTACGTATCATCGTTGAAAAAGGGTACAACTTAGATTTAGTTGACCTTGTTGCTAAAGCACAATCTTTGTTTGGCGATAAATTAACGAATGCAAACGTAGACACTGATGTGATTGATTTCATGTTAGGCCGTTTCCGTGCATGGTACCAAGATGAAGGTTTCAGCGTAGACATCATTCAAGCGGTACTTGCTCGTCGTCCGACTAAGCCTGCTGATTTTGATCAACGTGTTAAAGCGGTATCTCACTTCCGTGAATTAGATGCGGCTGAGTCTCTAGCGGCAGCGAATAAGCGTGTAGGTAATATCCTTGCGAAATTCGATGGCGAACTGGCTCAAGAAATCGATCTTGCTCTTCTTCAAGAAGACGCAGAGAAAGTATTGGCTGAGAAAGTAGAGATCCTAGCGGAAGCACTAGAGCCAGTATTTATGGCTGGTAATTATCAAGAAGCATTAAGCCGCCTAGCTGAGCTACGTGAGCCTGTCGATGCGTTCTTTGATGGTGTAATGGTAATGGCTGACGATGAAGCACTTAAGCTTAACCGTTTAACGTTACTGAATAAGCTACGTAACTTATTCTTAGATATTGCTGATATTTCTCTTCTTCAAAAATAGAAATTCATATATCTGATGAAATACCTCGCTATGGCGGGGTATTTTTTTGTCTAAATATCGTGTTTTCGAAAGTTAGAGGTTAATTATATTGATAACGGTGACTACAATTAGCACCTTCTCTTTTATTTAGGCTGCTTATTTCGATGAAACTATCTGTTTGTGCAACATTCATCTCCCTTTCTCTTATGGTTGGATGTCAAAGTAATTCATTACCATCTACGGATAATGCCCATACCCCAACAACCATTGAGACGACTTCATCGAGCCAAGATATTTATAAAGAGACAGTATGTCCTTCATTAGGAATACAGCCAGTAACTGTGACGGTTTCTGAACTATGGCCTGAAGGCGAAGTGGTTACTGATGCTTACACCGGCAATATTGCTCAGGTAAAAAATGGGCAAATAACCTTAACCCCAAGTCGCCATAGTGGTGGTTTACTCTTATTAGAATCAAGATCCGTGTCGGAATCAAAAGTAGAGAAGGTTGATTTCGATTGGCAGAGCGCTACGTTTTATCATATCGTCACTGATCGTTTTTATAATGGTAATAGTTGGAATGATCACAGTTATGGCCGCCAAAGTTCAGAACAAGGTTTTAAAGGGGGTGATATTGCAGGGCTAACCCTAAAGTTAGATTATTTAGCTGAATTGGGCGTCGATGTTCTTTGGCTTTCAACACCATTGGAACAAATTCATGGCTGGCTTCCGAGTAAAGATGGTAATACGCCAGAATACCCATATGCAGGCGGGGCAACGTTAGATTGGACTCAACTTGATACCAACATGGGTAGCAAGCAGGAAATGCAAACTTTTATTGATTCAGCACACCAACTGGGTATGCGAGTCGTGTGGAGTATTGATACTAAACCTTCTCAACCAAGCCTTTCTGATTTACAGCAATTGAACATTCAACCTCAAGATAAGAGTGTTTTACCAAGTTATTGGAATGACTGGCAGCCCAAAGAGGGTCAGAATTTAACGAATTATCTTGATGCCTTTAAAGATGAAAATGGTCAGATCCCACAATGGTGGTCATCTGATTGGTTTGGTTCAAACAGTGAAGGGTATATATCCACACCAGAGTTTTTCATAAATAAACCGATGACGAGTGTCGCTCAAGTTAGCAAAACTAAAGAAGACTTATTAACTCAATGGGTGAGTACATGGGTCGCTAAATTTGGCGTTGATGGTGTCGTGCTATCTGATTCAAGCTCTCAACTAGCAAGTAAAATTAAGAGTGGAGGAACGAGTGCGTTTGAATTATGGAAAAAACATAATCAATATAAAGTCTTAGAAGCATCTTCTTTTTTTGTTATGGCGCTAGATAGTCCTCAATTTTCAGTGGAAATGATAGCTCCTCAACAGGGGGAGGAAGTGTGTTTTAGTCAGTTGGCTCATTCTTCTTCTATAGCGAAAGAGGTTCCAACGATGAGTGCTATTAACTGGTTTGAAGAAAGAGGGTTAAGGGATTTTTCTGCGAGTAATGACGCTCAATATAAAGATGCCGCGTCGGCCTTGTTACTATCTAAGGGTGGTATCGTTGTTTGGTATGGTGATGAAAGTGCAAAATCGGGTGATGCGTATAGTTTTATGAATTGGAGTGAGATAACAGGAAGCCGTTTATCTTTGCAATCTCATTGGAAGAAATTATTAGCCTTCAGAACCAATCATTCGTCCATCTCACAAGGTGAGTATCAAGTGGTAAAAAAAGAGCCTTATTATGCCTTCATACGTAAGAATGAATCAGATAAAGTGATGATCGTTTATACGGGGGAGTAAGACGTTAAAGCTGAACCTTTAGTGTAATCAAAGTTTAATATTATCAGAATAAGAGTGTGATACTAGACACATAGGTTTTGATGTAGAGGTGATAATCTATAGTTAGAATTTAGTTGTATTGGTCGATGTTTCTTAAAGGAAGGAGCGTATCATGACTCGTTTTTTAGCTATATCACCCCAAAGTCAATGCTACTTATTTACGGTAGCATTAGCGCTTAATTTACTCGGAATGGTATTAACTGATATGTGGGTAGCGATGGTGGTTGGAGCCATAGTAACCACAGCCTTGTCTGTCGATGCTTGGGTTCGAGTTCACTATATCTTACCGATGAAAAAAGAAATGCGTAATTTGCAGCATGAAATTGAAGCTATCCAAAAGCAAGTGCGAGATATCAGTACACAAACTCAATAGTGACTCATTTATAATGAACATTAATATAAAGGCGACCACATTGGTCGCCTTTATTTATTTTGAAAGCCCTTTGCGGATTAAGAACCGATAAGGAAGAGAATTTGTATCTTCAGCTATAAGCTCATGGTCCATAAAGCGGCAAAAGCTTGGGATATCACGAGTTGTTGACGGGTCATCGGCTTTAATTAACAAGGTATCGCCATCTTGCATCTGTCGGATTGTTTTTCTAACCATCATGACAGGCTCTGGGCAGCGTAATCCTTCCGCTTCTAGTGTTTGTGTGGCTGTATCAAAATTGATGGTCATGGTTACATCTCTGTTACGTTGAAAGACGACAAGGATCATACTGTGGTAAAAAAAATAATCAATACACGTTGGCAAAGAACTTAAAAGGGAGTAACTTTATTGTTAACAACAGATTAACATAAGTTCTTAACTTGTTGTTTTAGATGTTCAAAAAACAGAAGGATCAACATTATGCTTACTCAAATAGATCGCCTAACTATTTATTGTATTCTTTGTTTTGTTACGATTTGTTCGTTAGTTCTAAGTACGCCAGAAAATATTAACCTCTTTCCTTTAATTAGCCTTGCTTCTGTGATGCTCGCACTTACGATCGAATTAAAAACATGGTCAGAAACGGAAGCAGAAGAACAAGATTATTAACCTAGAATTCATAAAATAAGATATTACACACTTTCCAGCTTTCCCGTCTCTTTATCATTCTTAACCCCAAATTAAGAAGTGAATAAATTGCGGGATTTTTTTTATTAAAAAAACCGTTACACTAATAAAAACCGGTCAGGTTATTTCAAACATAGGTTTAGATAATGGAATTAGAAGAAGTTTATCGCCGTGATTTAAATTTACTTATCGCATTAAAAGTATTGTTAGAAGAAAACAGTGTAAGCCAAGCGGCGATCCGATTGAATTTGAGCCAATCGGCAATGAGTCGTGTGTTGGGTCGACTGCGTGATTTACTTGGTGACCCATTATTTACTCGTCAGGGACAGCATTTAGTTCCCACACAAAAAGCATTGGAAATTAATGCTCAAATTAATCAACCGTTAGAGTCGCTTCGCCAACTGCTAACTCCAAGTGACTTTACACCGATGCATTGCGATCAGCATTTTTTGATTGCGACCACTGACTATGCAATGCAAACCATTTTACCTTATGCGCTCCCTAAGATTTATGAGCAAGCACCGAATATTTCATTGGAATTTACTTCTCTAAATCATGAGAATTTGTTTAAACAACTCAGTACTGAAAAGGTGGATATGGCGATCTGCCGTCCGATAGGATCTGTGTCTCCATTAAAACAGGACGTGTTAGGTCAAGTTGGAGTGCTGTGCTTACTTTCAAAAAATCATCCGCTTTCAGGATCTCGCTTAACCTTAGATGATTACTTATCGTTGCCTCACGCAATGATTGCAATTAGTGATGGTGTAAAAGCGTTATTAGATAGTGCATTGTTAGGTCAAAGAGAAAGAAGACAGGTCTTGAGGGCGTATCATTTAGAAGCGGCATTAGCGATCGTTGATAAAATGCCTTTGGTGATCACCGTCCCTGCCGATCTTGCTTATTTAATGGCTGATCGTTATGACTTAGTGATTAAACCTTTACCGTTTGAATTTACCCCGTTTGATTATTCTTTAATTTGGCATTCTCGTTGTGATTCTTCACCAGCTCAAACCTGGCTTCGACGCGTAGTAAAAGAAGAGTGCGGTAAGTTAATTGAAAAGCGTATCGAAGACATTGGGTTTGTTTAATTTATTGTTGTTTAGATAAGAAAAAAGGCAGCGATTAGGCTGCCTTGGTTTACTGATGTTTTCACATTAATACTAAGCTAGGTAGGGCTTAGTATTAAATTATTTTAGTGGGTAATACTAAATTTTAATTACCACACGACCCGTAATTTGGCCATTAGTAATATCTTCCGCTGCTTGAATCGCATCGTCTAATGCTACTTCTTTTGTTGCTTGAGCGTAGAACGACTCAGGTAGAAGTTCAGCCAATTGTTCCCATGCTTTGATGCGTTTTTCACGAGGACACATCACTGAATCTACACCTTGTAGGCGAACATTACGTAGAATGAATGGCATTACCGTTGTTGGTAAATCAAAGCCACCCGCAAGACCACATATTGCTACTGCGCCGTTGTAATCAATTTGCGCTAAGACTTTAGCCAGTACCTTGCTACCAACGGTATCAATTGCGCCTGCCCATAGTTGTTTTTCTAATGGTTTTGCTGGTTCTTCTAGTTCACTACGCTCAACAATGCGTGATGCACCTAGTGATTTAAGCAGTTCACCATTTGAAGAAGCTCGGCCTGTTACCGCTGCAACTTTATAACCAAGTTGATTAAGAAGAGTGATAGATACGCTACCTACACCACCGCTTGCGCCAGTGACTAGGATCTCGCCATCTTCTGGTTTGATCCCTGCATCAACAATCGCTTGAACACATAACATAGCGGTGAAGCCAGCAGTACCAATCGACATTACTTTTTTAGCATCTAAGCCTTTTGGCATAGGCACTAACCAGTCACCATTTAGGCTCGCTTTTTCAGCCATGCCGCCCCAATGACCTTCACCAACACCCCAACCAGTAAGAACAACTTCATCACCGGCTTTATAACGAGGATCATCTGATTGAGATACAACACCGGCTAAATCAATACCAGGTACCATAGGGAAGTTACGAACAATGCGCCCTTTACCAGTAATCGCTAAGCCATCTTTGTAGTTTAAAGAAGAATAACTTACATCAATTTTCACATTGCCTTCAGGAAGTTGAGATTCATCGATCTCAGTAATTGCAGCAATAGTGTTTCTTTCTTCTTGATTTAAAACGAGTGCTTTAAACATAATAAACTCCAATAATATTAAATAGAGAATCAAACTGCGTATTTGATTGATGAGTTAAGTATAGGCTTGTAGTTTTCAGAAAAAAAATGATACTTAAACATGGAAACTATGCATTTTGTGCATAGTTCATTGTATGAAATAAAATCGAAAAGAGTAAATAAGATCTTTACTTTTTTTTGGATCGTGTTATTTTGCTCACTTGCTCTGATGTACAGAGTTATTAATACAAGCAATAAGTACAAGTCAAACCCTCAGAAAAATATCTTCGAAAAAGCTATTATCTCCGTGTTTCATTTCACTTTTCCAATCATTAATAATTGAACATTTCAGCAGATCGTTAGCAACGAATAAGCCTAACTGGATCTATTTATAATGTAATATGACCGTGTGCTATCGAAGTTGTGAAATGCGTTGGCTTTATACCTAATATCGTTATTAGGCTACCTGCTTAATTTTAAATTAAGTAGATGGAAAAGGTAAAGAACGTACAACTTCTCTATGTATAAATTACATAAGATAAATATCTCTTCTCAGGCTAAACAAGCGCATCGTATTGATGCATGTTTATACTAAAGTTAAGAAGGATATCTCATGTCTAAATCAACAGGCAGAAAGCGTTTTTGGTTCCACCAAGCGCGTGATACAAAAATAATCTCAAAAAAATAAGATGATAAAAGCGATACCAAATTAGGTATCAACTCGAAAAAAGTCGCCCAAGAAGGCGACTTTTTTAGTTTCTAGCGTTTGAATAATGACTTATTCAGATTGTATGTTTTTTAAGGTCGTTCAAATACCGTAGCGATACCCTGGCCTAAACCTATACACATTGTAGCTACACCAAGTTTAGCGCCTGTACGCTCCATGTTATTGATTAATGTGGTGGAAATACGAGATCCTGAACAGCCAAGTGGGTGACCTAAGGCAATTGCTCCACCATTCAAGTTAACCTTCTCCTCCATGACATCAAGTAAACCTAAATCTTTAATACAAGGTAAAGATTGAGCAGCAAACGCTTCATTCAATTCAAACAAATCAATCTCATCAATCGATAAACCTGCTCGCTTTAGTGCTTTATGGGTGGCAGGAACTGGCCCGTAACCCATGATGGAAGGATCGCATCCAGATACTGCCATTGATCGAACTTTAGCCCGAATGGTTAAGCCTAATTCGTTGGCTTTTTCTTCACTCATTATTAGCATTGCTGATGCGCCATCTGATAATGCAGATGAGGTGCCCGCAGTTACGGTGCCATTCGCAGGATCGAACGCAGGACGAAGCGCGGCTAACCCTTCTAGTGTGGTTTCAGGGCGAATGACTTCATCGTGTTTTACCAAGGTGAGTGCACCATTTTCATCGTGACCTTCAATCGGTAAAATTTCAGAGTCGAAGTGACCTTCAATCGTTGCTCTATGTGCTTTTTGGTGTGAAGCAAGCGCAAAAGCATCTTGTTGTTCACGAGTAATGCCGTGCATTTTTCCTAGCATTTCAGCGGTTAATCCCATCATGCCAGAGGCTTTGGCTACACTCTTTGATAATCCTGAGTGAAAGTCGACACCATGATTCATTGGAACATGTCCCATGTGCTCAACACCGCCAATAATACAAATGTCTGCATCACCCACCATGATGGCGCGAGAGGCATCATGCAGTGCTTGCATAGATGAGCCACATAAACGGTTAACTGTGGTTGCTGCGATAGATTTTGGTAATCCCGCGAGTAAAGAGGCATTACGTGCAATATTGAAGCCTTGCTCCAACGTTTGTTGAACACAGCCCCAATAAATATCCTCAATTTGAGTTGGATCGACTTTTGGGTTTCGTTCGAGTAAGCCCTTCATTAAATGTGCAGATAAATCTTCCGCACGAGTATGACGAAATACGCCATTTTTAGAACGTCCCATCGGCGTACGAATACAATCAACAATAACGACATTTTTCATGATAAATTCTTCCTTAAACCGATGCAGATGATGCTTTAGGCGCTGGGTAATAACATTCGCCAGCCGCTGCTTTTTGTTTAATGCTTTCTGGTACTTGGTAAACAGCACCTAATTGCTCAAACTCTTTTGTCATTTCTAAATAGGTTGGTAACCCAATAGAATCAAGATAACGGAACACACCTCCTTTAAATGGAGGGAAGCCTAGGCCGTAAACAAGTGCCATGTCAGCCTCTGCTGGTGAGGCAATAATGCCTTCATCCAAACAACGAATAACCTCATTTATCATTGGGATCATCATTCGAGCACTGATTTGCTCTGAGGTATAAGGTTGAGTTGTGTCTGTTACTGTTGCGATGATTGAGTGAGTGTTTTCATCCACATTTTTCTTTGGTTTACCTTTTCTATCTACGGCATAAGCATAGAATCCAGTGCCATTTTTCTGGCCATAGCGATTTTCATCAAACATCGCATCAATTACATCACGACCGTTTTTAGCCATGCGTTCAGGGAACCCTTGTGCCATCACTGCTTGAGCATGATGAGCCGTATCAATACCAACCACATCAAGTAAGTAAGCAGGTCCCATTGGCCAGCCAAATTCTTTTTCCATTACTCTATCTATTTGTTGGTAATCTCCGCCGTCACGAAGTAATAAACTAAAGCCCGCAAAATAAGGGAAAAGAACACGATTTACAAAGAAGCCTGGACAGTCATTAACAACAATAGGGGTTTTACCCATTTGAGAGGCGTAAGCAACGACACGATCAATGGTTTGTTGTGACGTTTTTTCACCACGGATAACTTCGACAAGCGGCATACGATGCACAGGGTTGAAGAAATGCATACCACAGAAATTTTCAGGACGTTTTAGTGATTTTGCTAATAGTGAAATTGGAATAGTTGAAGTATTCGACGCTAAGATCGCATTTTCGTTAACTTCATTTTCAACTTCCGCTAATACTGCCGCTTTAATTGTTGGATTTTCAACAACCGCTTCAACAATAACGTCTTTGCTATCTATACCACCGTAGTTTAAAGAGGGAGTAATAGAAGAGAGTACCTGAGCCATTTTCAAACCAGATAAACGCCCACGCTCTAACTGCTTATTCAGTAGTTTAGAGGCTTCATTCATACCTAAATCTAACGACGGTTGAGCAATGTCTTTCATTAAAACAGGTACGCCCTTTGATGCCGATTGATAAGCGATACCACCGCCCATGATCCCGGCACCTAAAACCGCAGCACTTGTTACGGGTTCACTATTTTTAATTGCTTGTTTTGCTTTACTCTTAACGAATTGATCGTTTAAGAAAATACCAACCAATGATTTTGCTACTTCGGTGCGAGTTAGAGCAACAAAGTTTTTGTTCTCAATCGCCAGTGCTTCATCGCGGTTCATTCCGGCGGTTTGCTCGATTGATTTAACCGCAGTGATTGGCGCAGGGTAATGTTTACCTGCCATTTTCATTATCATGCCTTTAGCGACATTAAATGACATTGCGGCTTCTAATGGGGATAGCTGTAATGGCGATTTCTTTTGTTCACGACGCTGTTGCCAATTCAATTCACCTGCAATTGCTTGCTTAAGCATAGAAATAGACGCGTCTATCAAGGTTTCACGTGAAACAACCCCATCAACCATGCCTAATGCAAGCGCATCTTTTGCTCGTTTAGGTTTCCCAGTTGTGATCACTTCCATTGCAGGATCGGCACCGATTAAGCGAGGTAAACGAACAGAGCCACCCCAACCAGGCATAATGCCAAGCTGTGTTTCTGGTAAACCGATGGATGCGGTTTCATCTGCTAAGCGGAAATCGGTAGCAAGGACACATTCACAACCACCGCCTAGAGCAAAGCCGGTAATCGCCGTTAGTGTTGGTACGGGGAGGTCTTCTAGTTTATTAAAGATAACGTTGGCTTGATGAAGCCAATCGCTTAGTTCTTCTGGTGGAATATCAAACAACCCTAGAAACTCAGTAATATCCGCCCCCACAATAAAAGCACTTTTTCCTGATGAAACCAGGAGGGCTTGTAAATCCTCTTGTTTATAAAGCGCATCAATAGCTTCGCCAAGAGAATGTACGGTGGCAAGGTTGAGCTTATTCACATTGCCTGTCGCATTAAACACTAGGTGAGCAATGCCTGATTCGATGTAGTCTACAGAGAGGTTTTCACCTTGATAAATCATTTTCTATCTCCATGAAATAAGAACCAGATCCGAGTATTCGTTATTATGATAATCTGGTTTGACCAGTTAATAGTGATGCTAAAGTAAACAGATATCAAATTAAATTTAACATTTTGTTTACGTTTATATTGTTTGATCACAAATTTGCTTTCTTCGTTTGGCGAATAAATTCAGCTTAGAAAGCGTAAATGTCATTAGAAGTGATACACTTTAAAGTTCCATTTTTACTAACAGTGTAGTCTATGAGTGATCAACCATATCAAGTACCAAAAGCGATGGCGGTATTTGAAGAAGAGATCAAAAAGAGTGTCTTTATTACCTACCTCGCTAGAACGGCATCAATTGATGAAGCCAAAGCGTTTGTCGCTGAAATAAAAACAAAGCATTCTGATGCAAGGCATAACTGTTGGGGATTTGTTGCAGGAAGGCCTGAAGATTCTATGAAATGGGGTTTTAGCGATGATGGTGAACCATCAGGTACTGCAGGCAAACCAATACTTGCTCAACTCAGTGGCAGTGGTATTGGGGAAATCACCGCAGTGGTGACTCGCTACTCTGGTGGGATAAAGCTAGGAACGGGTGGTCTTGTTAAAGCGTATGGTGGTGGAGTTCAGCAAGCTCTTAAATTGATAGAAACAGAAGAAAAACGCATTACAACTCATATTATTTTGCATTGTGACTATAACTTAGTGAGTTTGGTCGAAACATTACTGCACCAATATGAAGGACAACAGGTGGCAGCGGATTATAGTGATAAGGTTGTAATGACATTAGAACTAGAGAAACGTGTCATTACTGAATTTCAAACCGCGGTGATTAATAAAAGCGGTGCCAAAATTGAATTTCCAACAGAGTAATTCAATTCATATAAACCATTAGAATGCGAGTGACGCAAAGCGTTAAATAAATCATGCAGTTTCGTTCAATTATTCGAATCGTGGGTACATTACTCGCGGTTTTTAGTTTTTTCATGTTAGCCCCAGCTCTTGTCGCGTTTATTTATCGTGATGGTGCGGGTGTGCCTTTTGTTATTACCTTTTTTTTATTATTAGCAGGAGGTGGTGCACTTTGGTTCCCTAACCGTGAACATAAACAAGAGTTAAAATCTCGAGATGGCTTTCTCATCGTGGTTTTGTTTTGGATGGTAATCGGTAGTGCTGGTGCGCTTCCATTTTTGCTATCAGGAACACCTGATATTTCGATAACCAATGCCTTTTTTGAATCATTTTCTGGGTTAACGACAACAGGTGCTACGGTTCTTACGGGATTAGACCATTTGCCAAAAGCGATTCTATTTTATCGCCAGCTTCTTCAATGGTTTGGTGGTATGGGGATCATCGTTTTAGCGGTGGCAATTTTACCAGTGTTGGGTATTGGTGGTATGCAGCTGTATCGAGCTGAGATCCCTGGGCCGGTTAAAGATTCCAAAATGACGCCACGAATTGCAGAAACCGCAAAAGTACTTTGGTATATATATCTTACTTTAACCATTGCGTGTGCTTTGGCATTTTGGGCAGCAGGAATGGATTGGTTTGATGCCATCTCTCACAGCTTTTCAACGATAGCTATTGGTGGTTTCTCTACTTATGATGCGAGTATGGGGCATTTTAATAGTCCTATAATTAACGCTATCACGGTGGTCTTTTTACTTATTTCTGCCTGTAATTTCTCATTGCACTTTGCTGCATTCGCCTCCGGCGGTGTTCATCCTAAATATTATTGGAAAGACCCTGAGTTTAGAGCGTTTATTTTTATCCAAGTATTATTGTTTTTAGTTACTTTCTTATTGTTACTAAAGCACAGTACTTATGACTCAATTGGTGCTGCGGCAGATCAAGCTTTGTTCCAGACGGTATCAATTTCAACGACGGCAGGTTTTACGACAACCAGTTTTTCTGAGTGGCCATTGTTTTTACCTGTTTTATTGCTGTTTTCTTCGTTCATTGGTGGTTGTGCTGGGTCAACCGGTGGCGGGATGAAGGTTATCCGTATATTGTTACTTTCTCTGCAGGGGATGCGTGAACTAAAGCGCCTTATTCACCCAAGAGCTATTTTTACGATTAAGATTGGGACAAAAGCCTTACCTCAACGAGTGGTTGATGCAGTGTGGGGGTTTTTCTCTGCTTATGCATTGGTGTTCGTTGTTTGTATGCTGGCATTAATTGCGACTGGCATTGATGAATTAACCGCGTTTTCAGCGGTTGCTGCAACACTAAATAACTTAGGTCCGGGGTTGGGGGAGGTTGCGGTGCATTTTGGAGAGGTAAATGATTCAGCAAAATGGATTTTAATTATCTCAATGCTATTTGGTCGTTTGGAAGTTTTTACCTTACTTATTTTGTTTACGCCGACGTTTTGGCGTAGTTAGTTTTTAGTATTAGAAAGATAAAAGGGTTTACTGTGGAAAGAGTATTACTTCTTCACTCAAGTCGTGAAGGTCAAACCATTAAGATATTGGATTATATTGCGACTAAGTTAGGGAGTGATGTCCAATGTGAATTAGTGGATTTACATCAGCCGTTAACGGTTTCGTTTTCAGATTATGATCGTGTTGTGATTGGTGCTTCTATCCGTTACGGTCACTTGAATAAGAAGTTGTATCAATTTATCTCTCAACATCAAGTGGCTTTGGAGCAAGCGAAGTCTGCATTTTTTATTGTGAATCTGACTGCTCGTAAAGAGGGTAAAGATACCCCAGAAACCAGTGCGTATTTTAAGAAGTTTTTATTGAAGTCTTCTTGGGTGCCTGCTTTGCAAGATACGTTTGCTGGTGCGTTATTTTACCCTCGTTATAATTTCTTTGATCGTTTTATGATTCAACTCATCATGAGAATGACGGGGGGGGAGACGGATCCAACTAAAGAAGTTGAATATACGAACTGGAAACGAGTCGATCAATTTGTTGATAAGATAAAACACGATTAAATTCTATTCGTTTTCGGAATAATAGTGCGATAGAAGTAGGATTTTTGTTTTAAATTCATATTTTTAGCGTTCAAAGTGTAGATTTTATTGTGGAAGTCATTACAATAGCACGCACAACAGGGGTGTAGCTCCAACTGGCAGAGCAGCGGATTCCAAATCCGCGTGTTGGGAGTTCGAATCTCTCCACCCCTGCCATATTTAGAGAAGGCTCATATCGAAAGGTATGGGCCTTTTTGCTATCTGCGATTTAAGAAAAGAGCCGCGGATCCCCCCCACCATAAGAACACGCGTGTTGGGAGTTCGAATCTCTCCACCCCTGCCATATTTAGAGAAGGCTCATATCGAAAGGTATGAGCCTTTTTGCTATCTGCGATTTGAGAAAAGAGCCACGGATCCCCCCACCATAAGAACACGCGTGTTGGGAGTTCGAATCTCTCCACCCCTGCCATATTTAGAGAAGGCTCATATCGAAAGGTATGAGCCTTTTTGCTATCTGCGATTTGAGAAAAGAGCCACGGATCCCCCCCACTATAAGAACACGCGTGTTGGGAGTACTTATCTCGCAAATTACAAAATAAACGTCCGTAATAATAATCGTTTAGATCTATCTGTTGCATTTATGTGTGATTTATATTTAGATTACGATCTTATAAAATATAAATATAATTACCAGGATGCATTATGAAAACTTATTGGTTACCAATAGCTTTTTCTTTATTCGTTATAGGCTGCGCAACTCACCCCGAGACCCCAATAAAAGCAGATCCTAATTGGGTCAGTGAACAACTTGATAATGGACTTCGTTACCATATTTATCCAGACACAGAAAAAGAGGTCTCAGTAAGACTGATTATTCACGCTGGCTCATTTCAAGAGACACAAGACCAAAAGGGATATGCGCACTTCGTAGAACACATGGCGTTTAATGGAAGTGAACATTTTTCTCAAAATGACGTAATTTCTTTATTTGAAAATGCGGGACTCAGTTTCGGTGCTGATATTAATGCGTATACTTCTTATGAGGAAACCGTTTATAAGTTAGATCTTCCAAATAATAGTGAATTAAACAACGCACTTACTTGGATGCGAGATATTGGAGATGGTATTGAACTTTCTTCTAAAGAAGTAGAAAAAGAGAAAGACGTTATCCTTGGTGAATTTCGATATTCTCGGCTTGAAGAGAAAAACATATCGACACAATTTTATGAGCACATGACTAACAATTCATATGATGCTTATGATCCTCTTGGTGATAAAGAATCGGTTGTGTCAGCGTCTTCAGAAACATTAAGCGAGTTTTATAAGAAATGGTATCAACCACAATTAGTTGAAATCATTATCTCGGGAGACGTTACTTTAGCGCAAGCGACTAAACTCGTTAAAAAACACTTCACTTCTTGGGAAAAAGGCACCACTACGGTAACAACAATGGAAAAGGAGGTATTAAATACATCTGATTTTATTGGTTATATTGCGGGTGGCGAAGCACCAAGCATCAATATGATTATTGATCGTGGAAACGCGAATGTTCAAAGCAGAGAAAAACAACATCAGCTTTGGTTAGATTACATTACTCAAAAATTAATTGAACAAAGAATGAATGCTGCATTTTTAGATGCAGCAATGCCAGCTCAGTGGATTTATTCGACAGAATATTTTGTTTCAGACCGTCGCTATTCAATTTCTTCAGTATCATTCCCCGCACGTTACAGAGAGCAAAGTGAAACGCAATTTTTAGAGGTGTTGGCTTCTTTACGTGACTATGGTGCAACGGCCAATGAGCTAGAAGACATCGTAAAATATTATCAATATGAATTAGATAATATTGGTAAAAACCAAGATGATTTAAACGCGGTTGATCATGCTGAAAACAAATCAATGAATATCGTTAACCAGCAACCAAGTCAGTCTATTTTAGATTATAAAGAAAGCTTGGAAGCTTTTATCTCTATGGTAGATCTTACGGTTGTTAATCAACATATGGATGATTTGCTATCAAGCACTTACCAATTTGGTATTGGTTTAGATGCGAGTGAAAGTATTGATGCGACTAAACTAAGAATTCCTGAATTAAGATCTCTGTATAACAAGCAGGGTAATAAGCCTTTACTTAATAATGTTACCTCTGCTTTCCCTGTTCCTGCTATTTCTGGAAGTATTCTTTCAGAAGAATTAATATCGAGCGAAAGAAACTTAACAAGCTGGACGTTAGATAATGGCATTAATGTACTGTATTTAAGAGATGTGAACTCAGGGGATGACATCAGTATCTCGTTAGCAAGCAAAGGGGGAATGGCAGCATTGACTTCAAACTTAATCCCGGCTGCAAACATTGCGATTCCTGTTGTTAGTCGCAGTGGATTAGGCGACCTTACTGGGTCTCAATTAGATGCCCATCTAAGACGTAATGATATTGAGCTTTATCCATATATTAACTTTACTCATCATGGCATTGAAGTCTTCACCAATAGAGAAGGGGTTGCAGAAAGTTTTGCTATCTTATCAACGTTGATGTCTGAGATAAAAGTCGATGCTGACCAGCTTAAAGCAGTAAAACAGGAGTTTAATCAAAACCGCAGTGCATACCTAGAAACGCCATTAGGTAAATTTACTCAAGCGATTAACCACAATACGTATGTAGTAACGAGTAGCCATCGATTACTGGAAGGCACTGGAGTGGCTGACGTAACTGATGATCAAATAAAACAAATACATCAATTATTATTCCAACAGAATAGAAATTATCAGTTAGTGATTGTTGCTGATCTTAAACCAACAGAGTTAAAACCATTACTTCGCCAATATGTGGCTAGTATTCAATTCGCTAATTCTGAACCAGTTAACTATGCCGCAGGCTACAAAGAATCATTTGAGCCTAGCTTTACAATGGCAGTTAATACCGAAAACAACAGTCACTATATCGCTCATTTTATTGCGAATAAGGCTGATGAGAAGCTATCTGCAAAAACCTTGTTTATGAACGATATGATGCAACGCATTGTATCTAAACGTTTGATGTCTTATGTGCGTGAAGAGCTGAGCTTAGATTATGCACCTTATGCAGAAATCATAAATTTTGATGGTGAGTTACGAAGTAATTGGATTGTTGGTGCTCAAGTTGCCCCAAAAAATGCGGAGCTTATTGAATCAGCGATAGATAAAGTGATTGCTGATTTATTAAATGGAGTGTCCGAAGAGGAAACCCGTTCTGCTGCAAAACAGTTAGTGGTTGATTTGTCTCCGATGAAAAATAACTCATCACAACAAGCCTGGCTATTTACGAGGTACACAATACATGGCTATGGAATTGATGCGTTATTGAATATTCAAAAGACAGCTGATTCTATACATTCGCAGGAGATGACGGCGTTAATCCAGAGTACATTTGGAGACGATGTTCGTAAGTCTACATACTTAGCAACACCAACAAAGCGATAAATTTCATTTTTTTATGTAAATAAAGTGTGATCTAGATCTTGTTTTTTGGAAGGTAAGCAGTACAATTCGTTGCTTAATTAATCGCTAAGGTTTTATAACAATGAATTACGATTTAGGTTCTGTCTATCTTGGTCAAGTTGCTGCAAAAAATATGCTGAACGAAGAAATGTATGGCAAACAGCAATCAAGAAAGAAAAAATCAAACGTAACTAAAAAACTTTGGAAAGGATTCGAAAGTGTAAATACTAAAATGGTTAATGCGGTGAGTGGTTACACTCCTGTACTTACTTGGTAAGTTATTTACAAGAGTTACTAAAAAGGCGCTTAAATAATTAAGCGCCTTTTTATTTGCCATTTATTAATGATAGGAGTAGCATTTCTTCTGTTGATTGGTATGCGTACCGTTCATCAGGTGATGGATTTCCACCTTTAACCGCTCTAATTTAGAGATAATGATTCCTACTGTAGCGTATCCTTATCAGATAACTCTGATAGTTTTTGGATAGATCCGTCTATAGTAGAGCTGTTTGTTATTTCTCTTCTCTTCTAAGATAGTCTATCCTTTTGATTAACCATATATTAAAAGATAGAAATTCATGGCACATCCTCTTAATCGAAATTTTCAAAATATTTTCCAAGTATTCCGTTGGTCTTTACTTATACTTCCGGTTGCTTTGCTCGTTGGTTCATTTAATGCCTTCTTTTTATGGTTGCTCAGCGAGGCAACTCAGACTCGAATCAATAACCCTTGGTTAATTTACCTTTTGCCTCTTGCAGGGTTAGTGATTGTTTATAGCTACCGTAACTGGGGTAAGAACTCAGCCGGTGGTAATAATTTGATTATGGATGAGATAAATCAGGCTGGTGAGGGGGTTCCAGTTCGAATGGGGCCTTTAGTTCTGATCACAACCGTTATTACTCATCTATTTGGTGGTTCTGCTGGTCGAGAAGGGACCGCTGTTCAGATTGGTGGTGCAACAACGGATTGGTTATCAAGAGTATTTAAGTTATCTGAAGATGACCGACGAATGATGCTGACTGCTGGTGTTGCTGCGGGTTTTGCTTCTATCTTTGGTACCCCATTTACTGGCGCTATCTTTGCGCTTGAAGTGTTATTTATTGGTCGAATTAAATTCAATGCAATCATTCCTGCTTTGTTAGCGGCAATTTTAGCGAATGTCGTCGCCTCTGCATGGGGTGCTCATCATACTCATTACTTAATTAGTTTTGATCAAGTCAGTACCTTGTTTGGTCATGTGGTTGATATTGATCTGGTATTGATGGCTAAGGTAATTGTTGCTGCGATTGCGTTTGGTTTTGTGGGTTATTTGTTTGGCGAATTAACCCATGGTTTTAAAGACCTATTTAATGCCACGTTAAAAAATCCATATCTCATCGTGGTTGTTGGCGGTTTAATGGTGATTGGTATCACTCAACTTATTGGTAACTACGATTATATTGGTATAGGGGTATACCCAAGTCGGGATGGCGGTGTGAGTATTACCTCAGCATTTAGTGCTGGCGGAGCAGAATGGTATAGCTGGATTTTGAAGTTATTGCTTACCGCGATAACGTTAGCTGCGGGTTATAAAGGGGGAGAAGTGACACCACTGTTTTTTGTTGGTGCAACCTTCGGTAACTTCTTAGCTTGGGTGATGGGAGCGCCAGTTGATCTGTTTGCAGCTTTAGGATTTTTAGCCGTATTTGCAGCAGCAACTAACACTCCGCTAGCGTGTACAATCATGGGGGTTGAGTTGTTTGGCGCGGATTACTTACCTTACTTTGCGTTAGCGTGTTATACCGCTTATTACTTCAGTGGTCATACTGGGATTTATTCATCTCAACGTGTAGCGGTATCTAAAACATTAGAGCATGGTCGTGATCATGATGGCTCTAATAAAATTGGGTCATATCGAGAATATAATTCATCGACGTTAAAGCACATGGCTAAAAAATTGATGAAAGGTGATAAGTAGTTTCACGTGGAACATTGCTATTACGGTAGATTGGAATCTAATTTACCGTTGTCTGTGAGTTAGAGTTGGACATGCTTTAACTCGCAAACTCCACCAACCAGCGTGAAACAATGCCTTTCTTCGTTTCAATTTCAATTTACTTTCTTTATACTCCGATAACGTTCAGTTTTTCACCAAGAAATTCTGAAAGAAACTTGTCGGAGTGCTTAGTACTTTTTTAAAGTACGAGCTGAGACCGCATTGCGGGATCCGTAGAACCTGATCAGGCTAATACCTGCGAAGGGAACAAGAGATAATCTACATCTTAGTTATGAAAAATAGCTGAATTATTTGATAGGTAATAGAATCATTATAATTTTATTATTATTGAAAGTAACATCGGCGTGAGTGATAAAAGCTTACAGATACATTTTATTTCATACTGAGAACCTCTTGCTACAACTCAAATCCGACAAGCAATTATTCTATTTTTACCAAGGAATTTTGCTATGTCGTCAAGTCGTAAACAAGCACGTTTAGATGCTAAAACTAATATCGAATCGTTATCGGTTCAACCATACCCCAACTCAAGCAAAGTCTATATTCAAGGTTCACGCTCTGATATTCGCGTGCCTATGCGTGAAATTTCTCTGGCTGATAGCTTAGTCGGTGGCAGTAAAGAAAATCCAATTCTTGAACCAAATGAACCTATCCAGGTGTATGACACGTCTGGGGTCTATACCGATCCAAATTACGACATTGATGTTTATCAAGGCTTGCCAAAATTGCGTGAGCGTTGGGTAGAGGAACGAGCTGATACAGAAATGCTAGGTGGGGTTAGTTCGGTTTACTCCCAAGAACGATTGGCTGATGACACATTAGATGAGCTTCGTTATGGCAATCTACCAACCATTCGTCGAGCGAAAAAAGGACAATGTGTTACCCAACTTTATTATGCTCGCCAAGGTATTATTACCCCAGAAATGGAATACATCGCGATCCGTGAAAACATGGGACGTCAAAAATTTGCAGATGAACAACTAAATCATCAGCATCCTGGCCACAGTTTTGGTGCCAACCTTCCAAAAGAAATTACCCCTGAATTTGTACGTAACGAAGTCGCTGAAGGGCGAGCGATTATTCCTGCCAATATCAATCATCCAGAAGCAGAACCAATGATCATTGGTCGTAATTTTTTAATTAAAGTTAATGCCAACATTGGTAATTCATCGGTCAGTTCGTCGATTGAAGAAGAAGTCGAGAAGTTGGTTTGGTCTACGCGTTGGGGCGGCGATACCGTAATGGACTTATCTACTGGTCGAAATATCCATGAAACTCGTGAATGGATTTTACGCAATAGCCCAGTACCCATTGGCACTGTTCCTATGTACCAAGCACTTGAAAAAGTAAATGGCGTGGCTGAGAACCTAAACTGGGAAGTGATGCGAGATACCTTAATTGAGCAAGCGGAGCAGGGTGTAGATTACTTTACGATTCATGCTGGTTTATTACTTCGTTATGTACCAATGACGGCGAAAAGAGTCACCGGAATTGTCTCTCGCGGCGGTTCTATCATTGCAAAATGGTGTTTAGCGCATCATCAAGAAAGTTTCTTATATACGCATTTTCGTGAGATTTGTGAGATTTGTGCGAAGTACGATGTTTCTCTTTCTTTAGGGGATGGCTTACGTCCGGGTTCAATTGCGGATGCCAATGATGAAGCACAGTTTGCTGAATTGAGAACGCTCGGTGAGTTAACTAAGGTTGCTTGGGGATACGATGTTCAAGTGATTATTGAGGGGCCGGGTCATGTGCCAATGCACATGATCAAAGAGAACATGGACGAGCAACTCAAGCACTGTCATGAAGCACCGTTCTATACATTAGGCCCGTTAACGACTGATATTGCTCCTGGCTATGATCATATAACGTCGGGAATTGGTGCGGCCATGATTGGATGGTACGGCTGTGCAATGCTTTGTTATGTCACACCAAAAGAGCACTTAGGCCTACCGAATAAAGAAGACGTTAAGATTGGTTTGATCACCTATAAATTAGCCGCTCATGCAGGTGATTTAGCCAAAGGTCACCCGGGTGCTCAAATTCGAGATAACGCCTTATCAAAAGCCCGTTTTGAATTTCGTTGGGAAGACCAGTTTAATCTGTCTCTTGATCCGATTACGGCTCGTGAATTTCATGATGAAACGCTGCCTCAAGAGTCGGGCAAGGTAGCTCACTTTTGTTCAATGTGCGGACCTAAATTCTGCTCAATGAAAATTTCACAAGAGGTTCGTGAGTATGCCAAAGATATTGATCAAGTTGCATTAGACCAAGCGATAAACATTAAGATGATTGACGATCCACTTGAAGGGATGCGTCAAAAATCAGCAGAGTTTAAGGCGTCCGGTTCTGAGCTTTATCATCCAGCGTTTGGTGCGGAAACACTGGAAAGTTAATTCTCTTTTTACCCATAAAATTACTATCAGTGTTTCACGTGAAACACTGATATGGAGTTCAAACGATGTATTTTTTCCCAGCAATAGATAGAGAAAAGTTTGGCCTTTACCCTGTGGTAGATGATGTGGCATGGATAGAAACCTTACTTAAACTTAATGTTCAAACCATTCAATTACGAATTAAAAACCCAGAACACCCTGATTTAGAAAACCAGATCATCAAAGCGATTAGACTCGGCCGTGAGTATGATGCCCAAGTCTTTATTAATGACTATTGGCAACTAGCAATAAAGCATGGCGCGTTTGGTATTCATCTTGGACAAGAAGACATTGAAGTGGCCGATTTACTTGCCATCTCTGATGCCGGTATTTGTTTAGGACTATCTACTCACGATGACAGTGAGTTAATGACCGTTAAAGCACTGAACCCAAGTTACTTAGCTCTTGGTCATATTTTCCCTACGCCGACCAAAGACATGCCATCAGAACCTCAAGGTTTAGTTAACTTAGCGAACAACAGAAAATTAGCGGGTGATATACCAACCGTTGCTATCGGTGGTATTGATTTAACGGTGGCTGAGCAAGTGTGGCAAACAGGCGTTGATAGCATTGCGGTCGTTCGAGCTATCACTCAAGCCGATAATATTGAAAAAGCCGTCAATCAGTTTTCTGCGATTTTAGCCCAACCAAGAACATCCGATTACCTTCTTAAAACGCAAAATGCACTTGAGGTGATGGATGAGTAATTTGTTGATGGAAGGATTAAACGATCAAGATTTCCTTCGCTATAGCCGACAAATCATGCTGCCTGATATTGGTGAGCGAGGACAAGTGTCTCTTCGAAATAGCACCGTGCTAATGGTTGGCTGCGGAGGATTGGGATCATCTGTTGGAATGTATTTGGCTGCCGCAGGTGTCGGGACGTTGATTATTGCCGATGGCGATGACGTTGATCTTAGTAACTTACAGAGGCAAGTGGTTTATCGTGAGCAGAGTATAAAACAGAACAAAGCGTTAGCGATGGCTCAAGAACTGCAATCAATAAACAAGACGATTACGATTGAGGTGATAACGAAGCACCTAACAGAACCTGCGCTTTCACGATTCATTACACAGGTAGATGTTGTTCTAGACTGCACTGATAACTTAACAACACGTCACAATATTAATGCCGCCTGTGTTCAACATCAGGTGCCTTTAATTTCTGGCGCAGCGATTGGTTGGCAAGGACAATTGATGTTGTTTTCAAATAAGAGTGATGAGTTAGGCAACACATCGTCGTCTTGTTATCACTGTCTGTTCCCTTTTATTGAAAGCCAACAAACGAAAAACTGTCAATCTTTCGGAATTATTGGGCCAGTGGTTGGCATGATCGGTAATCTACAAGCCTTAGAGACAATTAAGTATTTAACGCAACCTGAGTGGATGGCATGGAGTTCACTGCATCAATTTAATGGTAAGTCATTATCTTGGTCGACGATGGGTATTCCCAAAGACCATTGTTGTCCTGTCTGTCAGTCACCAAGTGATTTTAACGATGTTTCACGTGAAACATGTAATAAAGAGAGAGAATCGGTCAGTGAATAATTTAATTAGTGTGGAATTAAATGGGGTTGTGCATCGGGTTGAAAAGAAAATGACGTTATTCATGTTTCTATCTCATCAACAAATAGAAACTCAAGGGTGTGCGTTAGCTATTGACCAACAAATCGTTCCTCGAAGTGAATGGCAACAACGTGGTTTATCTGACGGTGAATCGATTTCCTTATTCCAAGCCATTGCAGGAGGCTGATATGACACAACCATTGATTATCGCAAATACATCATTTTCTTCTCGTTTGTTTACTGGAACAGGAAAATTTCCCAATTCGTTAATAATGCAGCAGGCATTAATTGAGTCGGGTTCTGAGCTCGCAACGATGGCATTGAAACGAGTGGACGTGAGCAATCCTGAGGATGACATTTTAAAGCCAATTATTACAGCGGGCATAAATTTACTGCCTAATACATCTGGAGCTAAAAATGCCCGAGAAGCGATTTTTGCGGCTCAGTTAGCCAGAGAGGCATTGCAAACTAATTGGTTGAAATTGGAAATCCACCCAGATCCAAAATACCTAATGCCCGATCCGATTGAGACATTAAAAGCGGCGGAAGAATTAGTTCGCCAAGGATTTATTGTCTTGCCTTATTGCCACGCTGATCCGGTGTTATGCAAACGACTTGAAGAAGTAGGTTGTGCGGCAGTGATGCCGTTGGGTGCGCCTATTGGGTCAAACAAAGGCATTGTGAGTCGTGATTTTTTAGAGATTATTATCGATCAAGCAAAAGTGCCCGTTGTGGTTGATGCTGGAATTGGCGCACCATCGCATGCGGCCTTTGCGATGGAGTTGGGTGCTGATGCGGTATTGGTGAACACCGCGATTGCTGCAGCAAGAAATCCAGTGGCGATGGCTACGGCATTTAAGTTGGCGGTTCAGTCTGGACGATTAGCGTATGAAAATGGATTGGCGTCTGTGAGTTCTCAAGCGGTGGCATCGAGCCCATTAACGGCATTTTTGGATTAACTCCCGAGGCTAAGGAAAGACGATGATGTTTACTGATGAATGGAAAAAACTGAATTGGGATGAGGTCAAACTCTCCATCTACAGTAAAACAGCGCAAGACGTAGAAAGAGCGTTGAACAAACCAAAGCGTAATTTAGACGATTTTAAAGCGTTAATCTCACCAGCCGCAGAAGGGTATTTAGAGCAAATGGCTCAAGAATCCGCGCGCCTGACTCGCCAGCGATTTGGCCATACCATGGGGTTTTATATTCCTCTTTATCTTTCGAACCTATGTGCAAACGCGTGTACTTATTGTGGGTTCTCGATGGAGAATCGAATTAAACGAAAGACCTTGAATCAAGATGAAATTGCTAACGAGATTGATGCGATTAAAGCGATGAATTTTGACAGTGTACTTTTGGTGACTGGAGAGCATGAAACCAAAGTTGGGATGAATTATTTCCGTGATACGGTTCCTCAAATTAAGCGGTCATTTAATTATTTGGCCATGGAAGTTCAACCATTAGATCAACACGAATACGCAGAACTAAAAACATTGGGTTTAGATGCCGTGATGGTGTACCAAGAAACTTACCATCCATCGACGTATGCGGAACATCATTTGCGAGGTAACAAAACGGACTTTAACTACCGCTTAGAAACGCCGGACAGATTAGCCAAAGCAGGGATTGATAAAATAGGTATTGGTGCCTTGATTGGTTTAGAAGAGTGGCGCACCGATTGTTTTTATGTGGCTGCGCATTTAGATTACTTGGAGCGTACGTACTGGCAAACAAGGTACTCGATTTCGTTCCCACGTTTGCGTCCATGTGAAGGTGCGTTGCAACCCAAATCAATCATGAGTGATAAACAGCTTGTGCAGTTAATCTGTGCATACCGTTTATTAAATTCGGAAGTTGAATTGTCACTGTCTACTCGTGAGTCTGAATACTTTAGAGATAATGTATTATCGCTTGGAATTACTTCTGTTTCTGCAGCATCAAAAACTCAACCTGGAGGTTATGCAAATAACGAAGAGGCATTAGAGCAATTTGCTATTAGTGATGAGCGTTCAGCGTCTGCGGTTGCACAAGCGGTTAAGGCGAGGGGTTTTGAACCGGTATGGAAAGATTGGGAGCGAAGTTATTCGGGATAGTTAGCTCTCATGACAATTGAGTGTTTCACGTGAAACCTATTTAAAAAATGAATACAAAAATGCCACGTTAATTCGTGGCATTTTAATTTTTAATAATTAGTTTACGTTGATTAACTTTCGTAGCTTAATTCAGCCGTTGCTTTTCTTAGCCATTCTTTCACTTTGCCATCAACTAATGGGCTGACGTCATTCCATACTTTTTGATGGTAATTGTTTAACCAAGCAAGTTCTGGACGGTTTAGCATATCGATATTGATTAAGCGTTTATCAATAGGGCAACGAGTTAACGATTCAAAGCCAAGCACTGAAAAATCACCTTTAGTTTCAATTTCAACAACCAACTCTAAGTTTTCAATACGAATACCAAACTCGTCTGCACGGTAGTAACCTGGTTCGTTTGATAACACCATACCAGGAAGCAAAGCTGTATTATTGACGACTTTAGCAATGCGTTGTGGGCCTTCGTGAACACTTAAGAAGTGACCAACACCATGACCAGTACCATGATCATAATCATAGCCTTGAGCCCATAAATGTTGACGAGCAAGAATATCTAATTGATGACCACATGTACCTTTAGGGAAGCGAGCTGAAGCCAAACCAATATGACCTTTTAGTACCAAGGTAAATTGCTGTTTGATTTCATCACTTGGTGTACCAACTGGCAGTGTACGAGTAATGTCTGTTGTCCCATCTGGATACTGACCGCCTGAATCAACAAGGTACAAGCTATTCATTTGTAGCTTGCCTGGTTCAGGTTGGTTTTCATGATTATAGTGGCACATTGCGGCGTTGCCTGCAGCCGCTGAGATAGTATCAAAACTTAAATCAGCTAATGTTTCATCTTCTTCACGGAAGCCTTGAAGTTTATCAGCAAGCACCGCTTCGTCATGTAAATTACCCGCTTCGATTTCTGCATCAAACCACGTTAAAAATTTCACCATTGCTGCGCCATCACGAACGTGACACGCTTTCATGCCTGCTTTTTCAGTGTTATTTTTAGCGGCTTTTGGCAATAAACATGGGTCAGATGCCTCTATGATAGTGGCACCAGCAGCTGAAAGTACAAGTGACATCCATGCATTTGAGGTTGCAGAATCTACTAATACTTTTTTACCTGTAAGTGATTCTAGAATTGATTGTAGTTCTTCAGGTTTATGTACTCTAACGCCTTGACCAACATGTTGACTAAAGTCAGAAGGTAGGCGAGCTGGATCTAAGAAAAAATCGACGGTTTCATCGGCATGAATAATGGCGTGAGATAATAGCACTGGCAAACGAGATACGTCTAAACCACGAACGTTCAGTAACCAACAAATAGAATCTAATTGCGTCAATAGTGCGGCATCCGCATTTTTCTTTGCAACTTCTTTTGCTATCTCATTGCGCTTATCGGTGCTTGATTGACCAACTAGATCAATAGGCATTAAACGAACATCTGACACTTTTACTTCTGGACGTTCTGCCCAACAAAGGTCAATAGGGTTCGTTGTGATCGTTTCTAAGGAAACAAAACCATCAACCGTTATCGTGGCATTTTTTAACCATTGTGCAGTATGCATTCTAGGGTCTACAGCGACTTTTGAATGAGTAGCAAGTGTTTCCTTAATCCATTCTAATAATGGTTCTTCATGTAAGTGACGGTACTCAAACACATCCGCAGGCACTTGTTTACGAACTTGAACGGTATAGCGACCATCAACAAAAATCGCAGCTTTATCTTTGGTGATCACCGCTGCACCAGCAGAGCCTGTAAATCCTGTTGCCCATAATAAACGTTCATTATGTTCAGGAATGTACTCGCCTAAAAACTCATCTTCATGTGGAATGATAAGTGCGTCAAAATCTTGTTTAACAAGCCATGAGCGAAGTTGCTCAATGCGTTGAGAAGTCTGTGGGTGCATCTGAGTATCCTTATTGGTGTTCTGTCCGTATATGGCGAGGCAGAAAGCGGGATTATTATTCGAGTTATAACCTAGCGCTTTTATAGCGCATCTGCAATTGTTGATGCTGATAAATCTTTACAGCGATTAATAATGGTATTACGCAGCCAGCAATTTGCAGCATCATTCTCTTTTTGTTGATGCCAGAAAAGTGTATAGGCCATTTGAGGTAATTCGGTAGGTAAAGGCAATACGACTAAATTAAGTTGTTTTGCAATCAGCTTAATAAAGTGGCTAGGGGCCGTAAATATTAAGTCTGTATGGGTACATAAACTTGCTGCACTATTAAAATCAGGGACAATAATACCAATGCTTCGCTCAAGACCTCGGTCTGCCAATTTGTAATCGAGTAGCCATTGGTCTTTACCATCACAGCGAACTTGAACGTGACGCTGCTGAAGATAAGTATCTAACGTCCATTCTTGTGTTAATACGGGATGGTTTGGTCTAACTAAGCACATTTGACTGTCTCGATAAATCTCTTTTCCTCGTATATCCGCTGGCATTTGCATGGTGATATTGGCGTATTTTGGATCTAAATCTTTCCCTGTAATTCCAATGTCCATCTCTCCTGATTGCAATTTCTTTAAGGTGGTCATATCCCAAGGATGAGTGTCTAACATGACATTAGGCGCTTTATTTAAAATGTAAGACATGAAGTGTGGCAGTAACAACGGATAGGTGCTTTCTACTAGTCCTAATCGAAATCGATAATGGCTGTGCCGAGGTTCAAAACTCGATGCTTCTGTGATGGTCTCTAAATGACTTAATAAGGTATGCAGTTGTGCTTGTAGATTGCGGGCTTTTGCTGTGGGTTGAAGGCCATAAGCGGTACGAGTAAAAAGGGGGTCATTAAATTGATCTCGTAATTTAGCTAAGTTTTTACTGACCGCGGATTGACTCAAACATAGGCGTTGAGATGCGCGTGTTACGCTTTTTTCCTCTAATAATAAATGCAGAGTTAAAAGGAGGTTGAGATCAATCTTAGCTAACTTTTCGAAGAACATAGAGATATTCCAAATGAGAATGTTAGATCTGAATATAAACCATTTCTGTTCATATCTCTAATTGAGTACACTCCTCGAACTATTTTAGGAGTTACACATGCACACGCCAGTTTCCGCTCAACCAGCAACACCGTTTACGCAACAATCAGATAAAAAAATCATTACTCTCATGGTCATCTTGGTTTTATTTAGCCCGTTAGCGATTGATATTTATCTTCCTGCTTTACCTATGATGGTAAGTGAATTTCAAGTGCCTTCAACCCTAGGTCAAGATACGATTACGTGGTTTATGTTTAGTATGGGTCTTGGGCAACTATTCGCAGGCCCATTAGCTGACCGTTATGGCCGTCGCCCAATTGCATTAACGGGTATTGTTATTTATGGTTTGAGTGCAGCATTAGCTTATTCAGCTCAAGAAATGGAAATGCTATTAATTGCCCGTTTATTACAAGGCTTTGGTGCTTGCGCTACGTCAGTTGCTGCATTTGCTTCAGTGCGAGATTCATTTGGTGCAGAGAAAAGTGGTCGAATGATCAGTTACCTTAATGGCGCAATCTGCTTTATTCCGGCATTAGCACCTATTTTAGGCAGTTACTTAACCATTCATTTTGGCTGGCGTTCAAACTTCAGTTTTATGGCTGGATTTGCACTTGTCGCTCTAGCGTTGATCGCGATTAATTACAAAGAAACAAAACCGAAAGACACAGTACAAACAGGGCGCTTAATCAGTCCATCTCGTTATTGGTCGGTACTACAGCACCCAACCTTCTTATTCCACGCAACCTTATGTATGTTAGCGATGGGAGTTATCTTAGCTTATGTTACTTCAGCGCCAGTATTTCTGATTGATAAGCTTGGACTGACAATGCAAGAATTTACTAATTGGTTTGCGGTAAATGCGGTATTAAATATCGCGGCGTGTTTTGCTGCACCTAAATTCATGGTCAGATTCGGAACGAAAAACGCCTTATTATTCGGCCTAAGCATACTTGTTATTGCTGGTGGTTTAATGCTTGGTTTTCAACATATTCAGCAAGCTTGGGCGTTTATGGTCCCGATCTTTTTCTCGTCAGTAGGCTTCGCATGGGTACTGGGTTCGGCGGCAGGTAAAGCATTAGCACCTTTTGGTGATAGAGCGGGTACTGCTGCTGCATTGTTAGGGTTATTTCAAATGAGTGGTGCGGGCGTCATTGTTGGCACAATGCAAAGATTAGCACTCCCTTCTGCACAACTCTTAACGATAATGATGTGGCTTCTTATCCCAGGCTTGCTGATCCTATTGACTAAAACAGGCCAACGCTGGCATTCAGGCATTACTGAGAAGTAATTCCTATAAATTGAACAGAAAAAGAACGATTTTGGTTCGTAATATATTCAGTTAATGTGACTTTCAGTGTATATTCAGCATTATTACTAATATTGACAACTGAAAGGCAAAACGCGCAATGTCGATGTCTATTATTGAAATGGCTCGTGTTCTAGAGCAGATGGAAGAGTCACCAGAAAAACTAATGTTTGGTAAACTTCTATCTGAGTTAGGAAACCAAAGCCAAGAGCGCGTGCGAAGCGCTGCGAGACAAGTGTCAGTTCCAACATTGCGTGATCTTATTTACCAATTTCAAGTGGTAATAGAAGAGCGCAAAGGCGAAACGACTAAGAAATTAGCTGAAGAGATGGCAAAAGAAGGTGTCTCTTTAGAAGACTTCCAAGCTTATTTGGCAAGTAAATAAATAGCTTGAGTAAACATAAAAAGCAGCGATTAGTCGCTGCTTTTTTTATATCAAATAAAAGGTTGCCGACTAAATTTTACCGGTAATTTCTTTCTCTTTTTTCTTACCATAAAATTGTTGTACTAATAATCCGCACACAATCATAAGCAAGCCAATCAATGTTGATGGGTGGATCTCTTCACCAATGATATTTGCTAGAAGCAATAAAGAGATAAACGGAGACGCAAAAATTAGGTTACTGATACGTGCTGTATTTTGAGTTAAACGCAACGCAGATAACCACAATACAAACGTTATGCCCATCTCAAACAAACCGACATAAGACACCGCTAACCAACCACTCATTGGGATTTGTGCCCAAGGTGCGCCTTCATAGATACTCAACCCAATCGCAACAGGAAGTGCGACTAAGAAACCAAGTAGTAATCCTAAAATTGGGTCTGCTTTATTTTTCGCATTTAAGATCCAATAGCTCGCCCATAATAATGTTGAAAATAGCGCTAAACCAACACCTAATGGACTATCAAACTCTAGTGCTAAAATATTGCCTTTAGTTGCAATTACGATCACACCAAAATAACCCAACACGCAAGCAATCCAATCTTGTTTTCTGATTTTTTGACCAAGAAAAACAGCGGCCATTAACGTTAAGGTTATCGCCCAACTGTAGTTTATTGGTTGGGCTTGCGAAGCCGGTAATAGGTCGTAAGATTTAAATAGAACTAAGTAATAAGCCAGAGGGTTAATTGCGCCAAGTAAAATGTAGTACAAAGGGTTGGCAACGAAGGTATTCACTAATTGCGATAAAGTTTTTTGATAAGCAGCAACACCAATCAAAGCAAGAATAGAAACGGCACTGGCAATGGTGAGCATTTGAATTGGTGTAAAGTGTTCTAAAGTAATTTTAAACGCGGTAGCAACAGTGGACCATAATAGAACCGCTGCGATACCAAATCCTAAAGCACGACGTTCGTTCATTGTTATTATTCTCAGTTAGAAATCCATTTAGATCAGGAGTGTACCTGCGCTTGATAAATAGTGTTAACTGGACATTTATCCAGTATCAAAATATCCTATAAGAATAAGTTTTTGTATTGAGTAAGTTATGGAATTTTTTAATCAATTTGGTGGGCACTTATTGTTTGGTTTTGCGGGAGCAAGCATTGCTTATGCCGTAGCACATGTCTTAGCAAAAAGTCGTAATCAACAAGAATTAGCCTTATTAGAGCATGAATTAGAATCAGAAAAAAAACTCGCATCAACTCAATTAAACCAACTCAATCTGCAATTAGAGAAACAGCAGAATGAGTTGGATGAACTGGATCTCGAAAGAGATAAGCTTGCCCAAGAACAAAAACAATCTCATGGTCGTTTAATGGCCGCCATGGAAAAGCTGCGTTATTTTGAAGCCATCCAAAAAGAGAAAGAATTTTTAACTCAACAATTAGAGTTTTCACGCCAAGCGAATTCTAATGTAGAAGCGGAACTGCGAGAGCAAGAAGCGCGTCATGAAGAAGAGCGTAAATCGAGCCAAGAAAAACTTGAGATGCTAGAGCGTGCAGAGTTGCGCTTAAAGCAGCAATTTGAAAACTTAGCGAATCAGTTATTTGAACAAAAAACCAAAACCGTTGATGAGCAAAATAAAGTCAGTTTAGAGGGCTTGTTGTCACCATTAAAAGAGCAGTTAGAAGGATTTAAAAGACAGGTTAACGACAGTTTTGGTTTTGAAGCCAAAGAGCGACATACTTTAGTGCATGAAATTCGTAGCTTACAACAGTTGAATGAACGAATGACACAGGAAGCGGTAAACCTGACCAATGCACTAAAAGGTGACAACAAACAGCAAGGTAATTGGGGTGAAGTCGTCCTTGCCCGAGTGCTAAAAGAATCAGGGTTACGAGAAGGCCATGAGTACGATACCCAAGTCAGTATGGATGATGAAGACGGTAAGCGTTTTTATCCCGATGTAATTGTTCACTTACCTGACGAGAAAGATGTCGTGGTCGATTCAAAAATGACCTTGGTTGCCTACGAGCGATTTTTTAACAGTGATGACTTTAACCAAAAAGAGCAAGCGCTTGATGAGCACTTAATGGCAATTCGTGCACATTTACGAGGGCTCAGTAAAAAGGATTACCATAAGTTAAATGGCTTACGCAGCTTAGATTATGTCTTGATGTTTATTCCCGTAGAGCCAGCATTCCAAGTGGCAATTGAAGCGGATCCCTCGTTGATATCAGATGCAATGGAGCAGAACATTATTATCGTTAGTCCAACAACCTTGTTGGTGGCATTAAGAACCATCAGTAATTTATGGCGAAACGAAAGACAAAATCAGAACGCAAAAATCATCGCCGATCGTGCCAGTAAGTTATACGACAAAATGCGTTTGTTTGTCGATGATATGGAAGCGGTAGGCAGTTCGTTAGATAAAGCGAATCAAAGCTACCAAGGTGCGATGAATAAATTGGCAAGTGGACGAGGCAATATTATTCGTCAGGCTGAAAGCTTTAAAGAGCTAGGTGTCGAAGTAAAGCGAGACATAAATCGTAAATTTATTGAGCAATCTTTTGACGCAGATACGATTCAAACGCTTGGAGATAACGGCTTGGATAAAGTAGACTAGAGTGCTGTTGAATTCAGAGTGTAGGGATTCAGCGAACAATCTCTAGAGGACGAAAAATGACGGACAAGATGAACATTGCTGAAGAAACAACGCACTTTGGCTTCACCACAGTCGCGAAAGATGAGAAAGTCGCGAAAGTTGCAGAAGTATTTCACTCTGTAGCAGCAAAATACGACATCATGAATGACCTTATGTCTGGTGGTGTTCACCGTGTTTGGAAACGATTCACGATTGATTGCAGTGGCGTACGTCCTGGTCATAAAGTTCTTGATTTAGCGGGCGGTACTGGAGACCTTACGGCTAAATTTTCACGTATCGTTGGTGACACGGGCCAAGTTATTTTAGCGGACATCAACAACTCAATGTTGAATGTTGGTCGAGATAAACTGCGCGATATGGGCATTGTTGGTAACGTAAATTACGTACAAGCAAATGCTGAAGAATTACCCTTCCCAGATGATTTCTTTGATTGTATTACTATTAGCTTTGGCCTACGAAACGTCACGGATAAAGATAAAGCCTTACGTTCGATGTTTCGTGTATTAAAGCCTGGCGGTCGTCTATTGGTCTTGGAGTTCTCAAAACCAATCATTGAACCATTATCTAAAATCTATGATGCGTACTCTTTCCATTTACTTCCTAAAATGGGTGAATTGATCGCGAATGATGCTGAAAGCTATCGTTATTTAGCGGAATCTATTCGTATGCACCCAGATCAAGAAACACTAAAAAGCATGATGGAAGACGCAGGTTTTGAGCAAGCAAACTATTACAACCTTACTGGTGGTATTGTTGCATTGCACCGTGGTTATAAGTTTTAAAGGATAAAACGATGCCATTAGAACCGTTTGTAACTGGCGTGATGGAAACGGGGTTAAATACTCTGTTGAAAGAATCACCGGACAGTAAAGCTGCTTTGCTGCGCTTAAAAGGTAAAATCATTCATGTTCATTTAAACGAAGTGAATAAAGATCTGTATTTCATCTTTAGCCAACAGCAAGTGGACATTCTGTCCAAGTTTGAAGGTGAGGTAGATTGCTATCTTGCTTTAAATCTTTCTGTCTTGCCTCAATTGCGTGAGCAAAATAATATTACTCAATTAATAAAACAAGATAAGTTGGTGCTTGAAGGTGATCTTAACCTCGCTCAACAATTTTCTGCATTATTAACAGAGTTGAAACCAGATGTGGAAGAAAAACTCTCTCAATACACCGGTGATATCGTGGCTCATACGTTAGTGAGTGGCGTAAAAAACAGTGCGTGTTGGGTAAAAACACAAATTTCTCGCCAAACACGTCACGCGGCAGAAGTGTTAACCGAAGAGTGGAAGATTGCACCTGCGCCGTTAGAAATTGCACATTTTTGTGACCAAGTGTCTGATGTTGAAGCTCAACTTGCCGAGCTTGATGCTCGTTTAACTCGACTATTAAATCGTAATTCAGTGGAGAGCGCATGACCCCATCAGAGCTAAAACGCCTATATCATATTACCAAGGTACAACTTGAGTATGGATTAGATGAACTGCTGCCTGATCATGCATTAACTCAATTACCGAAACGTTTACGTCGAGGCCTTTTTTGGATTAAAAATAAACATCCAGAAAAACCGTTGGGTGAACGTTTACGTTTAGCGCTGCAAGAATTGGGGCCGGTATGGATTAAATTTGGTCAAATGATGTCGACGCGTCGTGACCTTTTTCCGCCTCATTTAGCTGATCAACTGGCGTTACTGCAAGATCAAGTTGCTCCGTTTGATGGCCAATTAGCTAAAGACCAAATGGAGATTGCACTTGGTGGACCACTAGAAAATTGGTTTACTGAGTTTGATATTATTCCATTAGCGTCTGCCTCTATCGCTCAAGTGCATACTGCAAAACTAAAAGAGTCAGGTCGTGAAATAGTTCTCAAGATTATTCGTCCTGATATTCGCCCAGTGATTGAAGCGGATATTCGATTGATGTACCGCATGGCTGGGTTAGTTGAGCAGCACATTCCGGAAGCCCGTCGTCTTAAACCGGTTGAGGTTATCGAAGAATATGAGAAAACTTTAATCGATGAACTAGACTTAAGAAGAGAGGCCAGTAATGCAATGCAGCTGCGCCGTAACTTTGAAGGTAGTGAAGAGTTGTATGTACCAGAAGTTATTTTAGATTTAAGTTCTGAAAATTTGATGGTGTCTGAGCGTATCTATGGTATTCAAGTTTCTGATATTGAACAATTAGAAAGAAATAACACCAACATGAAGCTGTTAGCAGAACGTGGTGTGTCAGTTTTCTTTACTCAAGTGTTTAGAGACAGCTTTTTTCATGCGGATATGCACCCAGGGAATGTCTTCGTAAATCCAGATAATCCAGATAATCCACAATGGATTGGATTAGACTGTGGTATTGTTGGAACTCTCAATAAAGAAGATAAGCGTTATTTAGCGGAAAACCTATTAGGTTTCTTTAATAGTGATTATCGTAAAGTCGCACAATTGCATGTTGATTCAGGTTGGGTTCCGGCAGACACTAATGTCGAAGAATTTGAATTTGCGATCCGCATGGTGTGTGAACCTATATTTGCGAAGCCATTAGGTGAGATATCCTTTGGTCATGTGCTGTTGAATTTATTCAATACAGCACGACGTTTTAATATGGAAGTGCAACCGCAATTGGTTTTATTGCAAAAAACATTATTGTACGTAGAAGGATTAGGGCGACAGCTATACCCTCAATTGGATCTATGGGCAACCGCCAAACCGTTTTTAGAAACGTGGATGGCAAAACAAGTTGGACCGGCAGCCTTCCTGACTGCTTTGAGTGAGAAAGCGCCATTTTGGGCTGAAAAATTGCCAGAGCTACCAGAGTTAGTTTATGACAGTTTGCGCCAGGGCAAAGTTCTCAATCAACGAATGGATAAACTCTACGCAGGTTATCGTCAAAGTAAGCGTCAACAAGCGAAAGGACAATTTCTATTTAATGCTGGAGCAACTCTGTTGATTTGTTCTGCGGTGTTATTAACCAGTAACATTACTGCGTTAGCATCAATTAGTGCTGCTACAGGAATCACGTTTTGGCTATTAAGCTGGCGAGCATATCGTCGATAAGCGTTATTCTTATTAGCAATTTTTTAACCCTAACACGCTGAGGAAACAAGCATGGGTGGTATTAGTATTTGGCAACTTCTTATTATTGCAGTAATTATCGTTCTGTTATTTGGTACGAAAAAATTACGCGGTGTAGGCAGTGATTTGGGTTCTGCAGTTAAAGGCTTTAAAAAAGCAATAAGTGAAGAAGATACAGCAAAAGATGCGAAAAAAGACGCTGATTTTACTGCTCCTCAAAACTTAGAGAAAAAAGAAGCAGAGACAGTAGAAAAACAAAAGCAAAACGACAAAGAGCAGGCATAACACGTGTTTGATATCGGTTTTTGGGAACTGATACTAATCTCTGTTGTTGGACTCGTTGTATTAGGGCCGGAGCGCTTACCAAAAGCGATTCGCTCTGTAGCGCAGTTTGTTGGGGCAGCAAAAAGCATGGCGAATAACGTCAAAGATGAGCTGACACAGGAACTGAAAATACAAGAGTTACAAGATAATTTGCGTAAAGCAGAACAGATGAATATGGATGACTTATCGCCTGAACTTAAAAAGTCAGTAGAAGAGTTAAAACAAGCGGCAGCTGATGTCACTCGTCCATATGCCAAACCAGAAGAAACTGTAGATACACCAAAAGTAGATACAGAGATTCCGGTTGCGTCTGATTCAACTTCTAAAACAAAAGCAGAGTAATTATGTCATCAGTTGAACACTCTCAGCCGTTGTTAACTCACCTATTAGAGCTAAGGAATCGATTACTAAAGGCATTAATTGCCGTCATAGTGGTGTTTTTAGGTCTAGTCTGGTTTGCTAATGACATTTATGAGTTCTTATCAGCGCCTTTGGTAGAAAGACTGCCTGCAGGTGCAACGATGATAGCAACTGATGTCGCGTCACCATTTTTCACGCCCATAAAGCTGACTTTGGTGGCATCGATATTTGTCGCTGTTCCAGTGATTCTTTATCAAGTGTGGGCATTTGTCGCTCCTGGATTGTATAAGCATGAAAAGAAACTCGTCATGCCATTATTGTTCTCAAGCTCAATGCTGTTTTATGCCGGCGTTTCTTTCGCTTATTTTATCGTCTTCCCATTAGTGTTTAGTTTTTTTACAAACATTGCTCCGGAAGGTGTTCAAGTAGCGACTGATATTGCCAGTTATCTTGATTTTGTATTAGCATTGTTTTTAGCGTTTGGTATTGCGTTTGAAATTCCTGTTGCCATCATTTTATTATGTTGGACGGGAGCGACAACGCCGGAAACGTTAAAGCAAAAACGTCCATACATTGTCGTGGGTGCTTTTGTTGTCGGTATGATGCTAACACCGCCAGATATTATTTCTCAAACTTTACTTGCAGTGCCTATGTGTATTCTATTTGAGTTTGGACTGTTCTTTTCTCGTTTCTATGTGAGAGAGAAAGACGAAGATGATATGGAACAAGATGAAGCGTAACGCTTGATAAATTGGGTAATATGAAAAGCGTTGATGTTATGTCAGCGCTTTTTTTATGGGGTCAATTTAGCTAACGTCTTTTATATAGTGATCTTGCTCACGCATACTCTTTATAGAGGTTTGGGACAAAGTGGAATAGCCGTGTGCGAGATCTCTTACAAATGAGTGAGATTTATCGTTTTATTTGTAATCATAAATACATTATTTTAATCTAAATCTATGTAAAATAAGTTCTTTTTCTTTTGTGGTTAATTTTGTATATATTTTTTTGCAAAAAATAGGATTTAGTCTATTGCCGAAATAGATGAAAAGCGTAATCTCAATGGTGTCGGAAGGATGCTGACACGGAACAGGAACTAGCCAAGGATTTGGTAAGCTTCAGGATGAAGCACTCGGTTACTTAGGATTAGTAATCGGCACGGATAGCAAAATGGACATTGAATGGACGCAATAGTAACTAGGATGGTTGCTACTAAGGAAAGACGATGGACACCTCTAGGATTGAGGTAAAAGGATTGCACATCAGGATGATGTAAGGGACACCGCTCAAGGAACAAGCGAAGAGAGTTAACTACGGATTGTTAACGGATCAGGATAAGATCAAGGACACCGCTAGGATGGCGAGAAAGGAATAAGCTGAAGGAATCAGCATACTATCAAGGATTTGATGCATGGAGCACCATTAGTAGCCGGATTGCTGCGAGTAAAGTTATAACCCCGTTAGACGAGAGTCTAGCGGGGTTTTTCTTGTTTGGAACAAAGTAAAAGAGCAGGGTTCAGATCGGTCGCAAGCTCCCTTTAAGGTTTCAGGGGGATGTGTGATTAGTTTATCTATATTCGCTAGAAACTATACGCTGCGCTAACTAGATACTATAAGAGCGACTATTGTGACGTTGGAATAACAGCGTTAAAGAATCAGCTTTTTCTCTTATAGAAGCGAAGCGGTCTAGCCTCTAGTTAGCGTAGCGTATAGATTCTTCCTGAAACCTCTAGCGAAGCGATCTGAATCCTTACTCCCAAAACACCATGACCCGTGTGCGAGATCTCTCACAAACAAGTGCGCTTTTTCGCTTTATTTATGGATAAAGATAACCAGTGATAATTTAAATTATTGATATTTAACGCCTTTGTGTATTTCAACAAAAGGGCGATAATTATTTTTGCAAAAGTTTGAATTTAGTCTATTGCTGAAAATAATGAAAAGCGTAATCTTATTGGTGTCGGAAGGATGCTGACACGGAACAGGAACTAGCCAAGGATTTGGTACGCTTCAGGATGAGGCACTCGGTTACTTAGGATTAGTAATCGGCATGGATAGCGAAATGGACATTGAATGGACGCAATAGTAGCTAGGATGGTTACTACTAAGGAAAGACAATGGACACCTCTAGGATTGAGGAAAATGGATTGCACATCAGGATGATGTAAGGGACACCGCTCAAGGAACAAGTGAAGAGAGTTAACTACGGATTGTTAACGGATCAGGATAAGATCAAGGACACCGCTAGGATGGCGAGAAAGGAATAAGCTGAAGGAATCAGCATACTATCAAGGATTTGATGCATGGAGCACCATTAGTAGCCGGATTGCTGCGAGTAAAGTTATAACCCCGTTGGACGAGAGTCTAGCGGGGTTTTTCTTGTTTGGGGCAAAGTAAAAGAGCAGGGTTCAGATCGGTCGCAAGCTCCCTAAAGGTTTCAGGGGAACTAGCTAGGAACTATACGCTGCGCTAACTAGATACTATAAGAGCGAGTGTTGTGACGTTGGAATAGCAGCGTTAAAGAATCAGCTTTTTCTCTTATAGAAGCGAAGCGGTCTAGCCTCTAGTTAGCGTAGCGTATAGGCTCTTCCTGAAACGAATCGATCTGAACTCTATCTTCTACTCTTAAATTTTAAAAAGTCTTTTCGCATTCTCTGTCGTAATCGCATCAACATCCGCCAGACTCATCTCACGTAAATCAGCCACACGCTGAGCAATTAACTGCGTATACGCTGGCTCATTACGCTTACCACGGTGAGGTACTGGTGCTAAATATGGGCAATCGGTCTCTAAGATTAAGTAGTCCATATTAAGGTGTGGAATGATTTTATCCATACCGCCATTTTTAAAAGTAGAAACCCCACCAATACCTAAGTGAAAGCCTAAATCATTGATCGCTTTGGCTTCATCAACAGAGCCACCAAAGCAGTGGAAAGTGCCTGATAACGAGCCATCTTGCTCCTGTTTAAGCAGACTTAATGTCTCTTCAATAGAATCACGAGTATGAATAACAACAGGCAGTTTCATCTCTTTTGCCCAGTTTAACTGAGTGATAAAAGCCATCTCTTGTTCAGCTTTAAAGGTTTTGTCCCAGTATAGGTCAATACCTATTTCACCTACCGCAATGAAGTTGTGTTTCTCAAACCAAGAGTGGATTGTCGCTAAGGTTTGCTTAACATCAGCATTCACATAGCATGGGTGTAGTCCCATCATTGAGCGACAAATATCAGGGTAAGTCGCCTCGGTTTTTAACATTGGTTCGATAGAGTCTAAATCAATGTTAGGCAATAAGATCTGATCGATACCTTGTGATAAGGCACGTTGAACAACCAAATCTCGGTCTTCATCAAATTCTTTCGCATATATGTGAGCGTGGGTATCAATCATAATTAAGGATCTTTTATTCAAGTTATGTTTTCTATCATACCAAGTTAATCGTAAAAATCAGATCCCTAAGAAAATTTGGATTCAAAAGGCGATGGGTATATATTGAACGCATCATAAATACAAAAGGAGCTCAGTGTGTCTGTATCCATTCAAGGTACGTTTCCAAACCGTCGTATGCGTCGTATGCGTAAGCATGAATTTAGCCGCCGTCTAATGGCTGAGAACCAATTAACCGTCAATGACTTAATCTATCCAATGTTTGTGCTTATGGGTAAAGACCGTCGTGAAGCGGTAGATTCAATGCCGGGTGTTGAGCGTTTATCGATTGATTTATTACTTGAAGAAGCACAACGTTTATATGACTTAGGTATTCCTGCGATTGCTTTATTCCCAGTAGTGTCTCAAGATGCGAAAAGCTTATGTGCAGCAGAAGCTCACAATCCAGAAGGTTTAGTTCAGCGTGCTGTGAAAGAGTTAAAAGCACATGTTCCTGAGTTAGGTGTTATCACTGATGTCGCATTAGACCCATTCACGACTCACGGGCAAGATGGCATTATTGATGAAGATGGTTACGTGATGAATGACGTAACGACAGAAGTTCTGATTAAGCAGGCATTATCGCATGCTGAAGCCGGTGCTGATGTGGTGGCTCCGTCAGATATGATGGATGGCCGTATTGGTGAGATCCGTAAAGCGCTAGAGAAAGCGGGTTATGTTCATACGCAAATTATGGCGTATTCTGCAAAATATGCGTCTTGTTACTATGGTCCGTTCCGTGATGCAGTCGGTTCATCGTCTAACTTAAAAGGTGGTAATAAAAAGAACTACCAGATGGATCCTGCTAACAGCGATGAAGCTATTCACGAAGTAGCAATGGACATCAATGAAGGTGCTGACATGGTAATGGTGAAACCAGGCATGCCTTACTTGGACATCGTTCGTCGTGTTAAAACTGAACTTCAAGTGCCTACGTTTGCTTATCAGGTATCGGGTGAATACGCGATGCACAAAGCCGCTATTATGAATGGTTGGTTGAGTGAGCGTGATACGGTGATGGAATCTCTGTTGTGCTTTAAGCGTGCAGGTGCTGATGGCATTCTGACTTACTTTGCGAAAGATGTCGCTGAGTGGTTGGCGGAAGAGAAATAAGAGCAGGGTTTAGATCGCTTGGCTTAAAGGTTTCAGAGGTGAGTGTGGTGAGCTTTGGTGTTAACTAGAGACTATACGCTGCGCTAACTAGAGGCTATAAGAGCGAGAATCTTGAATGTTGTAAGTTCTTTAATCCCAAAAAACAAAAAAGCATGATGATTTTAGTTAATCATCATGCTTTTCGTTTTTGTGCCTTCTAACAACAGGTTCGTTGTTAAATTGATTTAGAAATCTAACTGCAATCGCCTCTGAATTCTGCAAGCGAAGCGATCTGAACTCTGCACTTGCTCTTATAGAAGCAAAGCGTTCTAGCCTCTAGTTAGCGCAGCGTATAGGTTCTTACTCGCCCCTAAATACTAGTCCTAGCATCGATAACCAAATCCCACCCAATATTCGTCTGTTTATCCGCTTCAATTTCTAACTCAGCTCTTGTCAGCGGATTCTCCGCTAACCATTTCTTATCAATCGACAACGATAAAACATCGTCTTTTTCAGAAAGGGTGACAGATGGAGCTAAAGAGACATCGCGACGATGCGTTAAAATGAGGGATAAACGCAGGATTCGTAACATACGCTGGGCTGATAAATCAGAAACAGCGTGTTGAGTGGGCATTGCAGAGAACTGCTCACGGTATCGGCGAAGTAATTCACCTAATAGGTGCTTTTGCGCGCGCGTGTAACCGGGTAAATCTAAGGCATTAATTAAGTAAGCAGAGTGTTCGCCCGCTTTTTTATAATCAATACACATTCCCAGTTCGTGCAGTTGAGTTGCTGTTTTTAATAACGGTAACGCTTGAGGTTCAATTAACCATTCAGAACCACATTGCATAACAAGCTGTTCTGCTAAATTAGTTGCTTGTTGAGCGTAATCGAAGTCTAGTTGATAGCGTTTTTGTACGCTACAAATTGTACGTTGGCATACTTCATCATGCTGAAGGACTTCAATCATGCCGTAGCATAAGCCTTCACGTAGAGCACCACCAGCCAATGTCATTGAATCAATATTGAGTAATTCAAATATAGCGATAAGGATGGATAAACCACTTGGGAACACTAAGGCGCGCTCAAGGGTCAATCCATCAATATCTAATTCTTCTAAATGTTCATATTGCATTGCTTGTTTTTGAAGGCGCTTAAGCTTGGCTAAGGTGATAACCTCATCCATGCCTTGCGCCAACATAATTTCTTGCAATGCTTGTACCGTGCCACTAGCTCCAACACAGGTTTGCCAACCAAGGTCAGTGTACTGTTTTAAAATAGGAGCTAAAGTCTCTTTTGCGCCAGTAATCGCAGCATCAAAGTTTTTTTGAGTTAATGCACGGTCTTTAAAGTAGCCTTCAAGCCAAGTGACACAGCCCATTTTTAGGCTTGTGAGTGCTTGAGCTTCAAAACCTTCACCAATGATAAGTTCAGTACTTGCTCCGCCAATATCGACAACGAGTCGACGGCCATTACCTCCGGAAGTGTGTGCAACTCCTTGGTAAATAGTACAAGCTTCTTCCTCTCCTTCGATCACATTAATATCATGACCTAAGATTTTATTGGCTTTTTCTAAGAAGATATCCACATTGGTCGCCACACGCAGTGTTGCAGTACCGACAATGCGAATATTTTCTACTGGGATATCTTGCAGACGTTCTGCAAATAAGCTCAAACAATCCCACCCACGCTGCATAGCTTCATGGCTGAGTGTGTTATTTTCATCTAATCCCGCAGCTAAACGTACTTTACGTTTGATTTTAGCCATGGTTTGCACACTACCATTTATATGACGCACAACAAGCATATGGAAGCTATTGGAGCCTAAATCAATGGCGGCATACATCGGTGATATTGTTGAACTTTTCATAACATCCTTTTACTGTTTTTCCATAGTTCTCAATTACGCTTGAGGGCTACGAGGTTGACGAGGGCGTGAATATTTACGATTTCCGCCTGGACGTTGACCATTATTATTGCTGCCGTTACGACGATTTTGTTGCGGACGGCGTTGAAGTCTGATTGGTGCAGGTAACTCTTCCAATAGAGCTGAAGAATCATAATCCGATTGTGGGATTGAATGTTCAATGTATTCTTCAATTGCAGGAAGGTTAATTGCATATTCTTCACAAGCAAAACTAATCGAGTTACCGCTTTCACCAGCACGACCTGTACGACCAATACGGTGAACATAGTCTTCGGCTTCATTTGGTAAATCAAAGTTAAATACGTGTGTTACTTGTGGAATGTGTAGACCACGAGCCGCTACGTCGGTAGCAACAAGAATATCTACGTCACCTTTAGTGAATTCTTCTAGGATGCGTTCACGTTTTTTCTGTGGAACATCACCAGTAAGGAGACCTACGCGGTGTTTATCGGCAGCTAGGTGACCCCAAACTAATTCACATTTGTGTTTAGTATTGGCGAAAATAATTGCACGATCAGGCCATTCTTCTTCGATTAACGTTTGAAGAAGTGCCATTTTATGGTCATTTGAAGGATAGAATAATTCTTCCGTAATAAGATGACCTGTTTTTTGATCCGGTTCAACGACTACGTGCTCAGGTTCTTGCATGTGTTCAAATGCAAGTTCTTGTACACGATAAGATAACGTTGCTGAGAACAGCATATTTAGACGTTCTGTTGGCGCAGGCATACGACGGAAGATAAAGCGAATATCTTTAATGAAACCTAAATCGAACATACGATCGGCTTCATCAAGAACAACGACTTGAATCATCTTAAAGTCAATTTGACCTTGCTTGTAGAAATCTATAATACGGCCAGTTGTTCCGATTAGGATATCAACACCAGCTTCGATAACTTTCTGTTGTTTTTCATAACGTTCGCCACCGTAAGCAAGTGCCGCTTTTAAGCCAGTACTTGCGATTAGAGATTCAGCATCGTTATGAATTTGAATCGCTAACTCACGCGTAGGAGCCATAATAATAGCTCGTGGTTGCGTGATTTTACGACCTTCAGGAGCAGGCGTCGTTAATAGGTGATTAAAAGTAGCAGCAAGGAACGCGAGCGTCTTACCAGTGCCCGTTTGGGCTTGGCCTGCAATGTCTTGGCCGGCGAGCAGTACCGGCAATGCCTTAGCTTGAATAGGAGTACAATTAATGAACCCTTTTGCATTCAAACCATCAAGGACCTGAGGTTCTAAACCTAGGTCGGCAAACTTTTGCTCTGTGATGTGCGTCTTTTTCATTGCTATAGAATATCAGTTAAAGCTTGCAATACGAAACGTATTCCATTCAAATAGGGCATCAATTTGCTGGTTATCATCAAATCAGCCTTTAAATTTAACGTTGGAGTTGACGATGAGCGACAAAATTTTGCAGCTTACAGATAGCGGTTTTGAAGAAAGTGTGATCAATGCAGCAGGCCCAGTACTAGTAGATTTCTGGGCAGAATGGTGTGGACCATGTAAAATGATCGCACCTATTCTGGATGAAATCGCAGATGAGTACGAAGGCAAATTAACGATTGGTAAATTAAATATTGATCAGAATGCAGGAACACCACCAAAGTTTGGTATCCGTGGCATTCCGACGCTACTTTTGTTTAAAGATGGCGGCGTAGCTGCAACGAAAGTGGGTGCACTTTCAAAAACTCAGCTTAAAGAGTTTCTTGATGCAAACCTATAATATAGGGTGCAATTAAGTCAGATAGAACCGCATGTAATGAAAAATTATGTGCGGTTTTGTTTTTCTGAGCTAAGCTAAGCTTAGAAATCAGGGCCAAGCCCTAGACTAAAATGCAAATAAGTGATAATTTATTGGGCGTATTTCATACGATTTCATTTCTTGACCGAGCTCGAAGGTCATCCATTCTTAAATCAACTAAAGATAGAATCTGATTTTGACTAAACAACTACCTACCACTATGAATCTTACTGAACTTAAAAACAGACCAGTGTCTGACCTTGTTGCTCTTGGCGAATCATTAGGCCTAGAAAACCTAGCTCGTCTAAGAAAACAAGACATCATCTTCTCCATCCTTAAGCAACATGCGAAAAGCGGTGAAGACATCTTTGGAGATGGTGTACTTGAGATTCTTCAAGATGGCTTTGGTTTCCTTCGTTCAGCAGATTGTTCTTACTTGGCTGGCCCGGATGACATCTATGTCTCTCCAAGCCAAATTCGTCGCTTTAATTTGCGTACTGGTGACACGATTGGCGGAAAGATTCGTCCACCAAAAGATGGCGAACGTTATTTCGCTCTTCTTAAAGTAAACGCTGTTAATTATGACCGTCCAGACAATGCTCGTAACAAAATCCTTTTTGAAAACCTTACCCCTTTACACGCAAACGATCGTTTACGTATGGAACGTGGTAATGGTTCAACAGAAGACATTACGGCGCGTATTCTTGATTTAGCTTCTCCAATTGGCCGTGGCCAACGTGGTCTGATTGTTGCTCCGCCAAAAGCGGGTAAAACAATGCTACTTCAAAACATTGCTCAAAGTATTGCTCATAACCACCCTGAGTGTGAGTTAATGGTTCTACTTATCGATGAACGTCCAGAAGAAGTAACTGAGATGCAACGCCTTGTTAAAGGTGAAGTAATTGCATCTACGTTTGATGAGCCAGCGTCTCGTCACGTACAGGTTGCTGAAATGGTAATCGAAAAAGCGAAGCGTCTTGTTGAGCATAAAAAAGACGTGGTTATCCTATTGGATTCAATTACTCGTCTTGCTCGTGCATACAACACCGTTATTCCATCATCAGGTAAAGTTCTTACTGGTGGTATTGATGCAAACGCATTACACCGTCCTAAACGCTTTTTTGGTGCAGCTCGTAACGTTGAAGAAGGTGGTAGTTTAACTATCATTGCAACGGCATTGGTTGATACTGGCTCTAAAATGGATGAAGTTATCTACGAAGAGTTTAAAGGTACTGGTAACATGGAATTGCATTTAAACCGTAAAATTGCGGAAAAACGTATATTCCCAGCGATTGACTTTAGTCGTTCAGGTACTCGCCGTGAAGAGCTACTTACGAAGACTGATGAGCTACAGAAAATGTGGATCTTACGTAAGATTGTTCATCCAATGGGTGAAAGTGATGCGATGGAATTCTTAATTGATAAATTATCAATGACGAAGACGAATGATGAGTTCTTTGATGCGATGCGTCGCCAGTAATTGAGATTCTCCTCAATTATTGATATCTAACTCAATAAATAATAAAACGCTGCCAAATTGGCAGCGTTTTTTGTTGCTTATTTGTTAATTTGACGGCATCATCATTTGTACTAGGTTGTGTAATATAAACTTAGTTAATTTAAGGAGCTACATATGCAACAAGGACTGTTGGCATCGATCCTCCTCTCTGCAAGTTTGCTGGTTGGTCACGTATCAGCCTCTGAAGTTCAACCTAATTTTGTTCATAGTTTATTGGTTGATCAGCAACTCAATAAGAAGGTCGATGAACTGCATCAATATTTAATTGATGGCGATATCATCACGCTTAATTTTTCTCTCAATCGTTTATCTATGCCACAACAGGAAGCTGTTCGGTTCATGTTGGTAAAACAGATAGAGCAACAACAATTAATTTTAGATCCGAAAGGCACTATTTGGCTAAGGGAGCAATTAGCTATTCATCCAACCTATACCATTAAACAAGCAGGTAATGGGTATGTGGTGACGAAACTTGCGTTTGATTACAGCAGTATTGCTTCTCGTGTATTAAACCAAATGTCGAAAGACCAACAAGTGTTAGATTTTATTCTTGCAGCGGAAGAACATAAATTGGTGCTGTCTGAATGGCTAGTGGGTGAGCCTCATCAGGTTCGCGTTCGCCAATCAATTGTATTAGCTGAATTGGACAGCTTAACGCCAGAAGCATTGAATTATTTAGTCTCACAGATTACAGACGGCTCATTATCTGTTTGGTTACCAACAACAGAAGTAATGGTTCGTTTAGCTCAAATATCTCAAAATTCTGATGTGTATAAAATTCTATGGAAAATGAGAACGGATCAATACAGCGTGGCTGAATTGGGTCGATTATCAAACATTGCTCCCGATCCATTTGCGATTCAGCAATTAATGTCGGCCACCAATAATCCGTCATTAAAACAGAGTGCTTTTGCTTCGCTAGCGCAACTCCATCCTCTCCCTCAAGATGTTCAGCAGTTCTTATTAGCTAAAATCGATCATATTCAAGACGGTGGTGCTGTTGCCATGCATTTAGCAAATTATGGGCATCAATCTTGGTTAGAAAGTTTACCGATAACGCGAAATAAAGTTCGAAAACAACACGTAAGGTTAGCGCTGTCACAACGTTAATAATGAGAAAAGTAGGTAAAGATAAATAGAGAGTGTGAGTTTGAATTGGGTTGGGTATAATCTAGTCAAACTTCACGATATGTAGATAGCGATGCAATATAAGGATTTACGCGGTTTTCTTGATCACTTGGAAGGGATCGGACAGTTAAAACGCATTTCACACCCCATTGACCCTCATTATGAAATGACAGAGATCAGCGATCGTACTTTACGAGCGGGTGGTCCAGCATTGTTGTTTGAAAATCCTATCGGTTACGATATCCCCGTATTAACGAATCTCTTTGGTACTGCTGAACGAGTGGCGATTGGTATGGGACGTCAAGACGTTCTTGAGCTGCGTGAAGTCGGTAAATTACTGGCGTATTTAAAAGAGCCTGAGCCACCAAAAGGCTTTAAAGACGCGTTAGATAAACTGCCTGTTTTTAAACAAGTTTTAAACATGCCAACCAAGAATATTCGTAAGGCCAACTGCCAACAGATTGTTTGGCAAGGCGATGCGGTTGATTTAGATAAAATTCCAGTAATGAGTTGTTGGGCTGATGATGTTGCCCCGTTATTAACTTGGGGTCTAACCGTTACTAAAGGCCCAAATAAAAAACGTCAGAATTTGGGGATTTATCGTCAACAGAAATTGAGTAAAAACAAAGTCATCATGCGCTGGCTTGCGCATCGTGGTGGAGCTTTGGATTTGCGTGACTGGATGGAAACCAATCCAGGTGAACCTTTCCCTGTTTCTGTCGCATTTGGTGCTGATCCTGCCACAATTCTTGGTGCGGTCACTCCTGTACCGGATACCTTATCTGAATATGCATTTGCTGGTCTTCTACGTGGTAGTAGAACCGAAGTAACCAAATCTATTAGTAACGATTTGGAAGTGCCGGCCAGTGCTGAAATTGTGCTTGAAGGCTATATTGACCCAACAGAATTTGCCGATGAAGGTCCTTATGGGGATCACACCGGTTATTATAATGAAGTTGAAAAGCACCACGTATTTACTGTTACTCACATTACGATGCGTAAAGACCCCATTTATCACAGTACCTACACCGGTCGTCCGCCAGATGAACCTGCCGTATTGGGTGTGGCATTAAATGAAGTGTTTGTGCCAATTCTACAAAAGCAATTCCCTGAAATTATTGATTTCTACTTGCCACCAGAAGGCTGTTCGTATCGCATGGCGGTCGTGACGATGAAGAAGCAATACCCTGGTCATGCAAAACGCGTGATGATGGGTGTGTGGTCTTTCTTGCGTCAATTCATGTACACCAAATTTGTATTGGTGTGTGATGAAGAGGTGAATGCTCGAGATTGGTCACAAGTGACAGCAGCAATGTCTCAGCATATGGACCCATCACGTGATAGTTTGATGATAGAGAACACGCCAATCGATTCATTAGATTTTGCTTCGCCAGTCGCGGGTTTAGGCTCAAAGATGGGTTTGGATATCACAAAAAAATGGGATGCCGAATTAGCATTATCACCTAATGTAGAATATTCACTGACAGACAGTGAGCAGATTGAAGGCTGCCTAGCTGAAATAACCAAAGCATGCCCTGAGATTATCGATATTCATTTGCAAAACAACAACGCCAGTATGGTCGTCGTGTCTATCAATAAGCAAGCGGTCGGTAATGGTAAGAAAATCATGCAAGAGGTTTGGTCTCAATTTAGTGAGAACAAGTTTGTTATCGTGTGTGATGAAGATGTCGATGTGAGTGATTGGAACGACATTATTTGGGCAGTAACTACTCGAATGGATCCTGCAAGAGATACGTTATTTTTGCAAGATGGCGACGGACACTCGAAAATGGGATTAGATGCGACCAATAAATTGGGCTCTGAATGTCTTCGTGAGTGGGGAACACCAATCAAGAAAGACCCAGAAGTTGTCGCTAAAATTGATTCTATTTGGGATGAATTAGGTATTTCATTAAGCTCTGAAAAAGATAAAGTGTGATGAAAAAAATAACCTTACTCCCACAACAAAAAGAGTTCAGCATTGAAGAGGGGCAAACCATCTTAGATGCAGCATTGGAGGCGGGGATTAATTACCCGAATCGATGCCAAGTAGGTGCGTGTGCTATGTGCCTATGTAAAAAGTTAGAAGGGGAAATTGAATACGATTTAGAACCACTTCTAACCGACAAAGAACAACAAGAAGGGTGGATATTTGCGTGTCAGGCAACAGCAAAAAGTGATTTAGTACTGTTGTTAGAATAAATCCTCCCCGTATAATTAGAGTTTAATGCTCAATTCTCATAATAATTACAGCGTATAAATATCATTTAAAAATAGATATCAGCTGAAAAAGGAAAGTCATGCCAATCAATTGCAAAGTAAAGTCTATCGAGCCGTTGGCTTGTAATACTTTTCAAATATTACTTCATCCAGAACAACCCGTAGAGTTCAAAGCTGGTCAATACTTAATGGTTGTGATGGGAGAGAAAGACAAACGTCCATTTTCAATCGCTAGCAGCCCTTGTCGCCATGAAGGTGAAATTGAGCTTCATATTGGCGCAGCAGAACATAACGCTTATGCGGGTGAAGTGGTCGAATCAATGAAAGCAGCACTAGAAAATGGCGGAGATATTCAAATTGATGCTCCTCATGGAGAAGCCTGGATCCGCGAAGACAGTGAGCGTTCAATGCTCTTAATCGCGGGAGGAACAGGGTTTAGCTACGTACGTTCAATTCTTGATCACAGCATTAGCCAAAAGATTAAAAAGCCCATTTATCTTTATTGGGGTGGTCGTGATGAGTGCCAGTTATACGCAAAAGCCGAAATAGAAGCCATTGCAGCTACACATGACCATATTACGTTTGTACCCGTTGTCGAACAAACAGAAGGCTGGGCTGGAAAAACAGGTAATGTACTTGAAGCGGTTAAAGAAGACTTTACTTCGTTAGCTGAGATGGATATTTATATTGCCGGTCGTTTTGAGATGGCGGGTGCAGCTCGTGATCAATTTATTACTGAGAAAAAAGCGAAAAAAGAGCAGTTATTTGGTGATGCGTTCGCTTTTATTTAATCTGTTATGGATTATAGACAAATAAAAACGCCACTCTATTAAGGGGTGGCGTTTTTATATACATTGTTTAATCAGAGCTAATTGTTATCATCAACCATGGTTAATGCTTTACGCGAAAGATCCGCCGCCGCTTGTTTTCTGTTTTGTTTATCTAAAACACGCGCAAGATAAGCATAATCAGACATATTTTCACGTATCTCTAATGCGGCTTCAAAATGTTCACGAGCAGGTTGCCATTTTTGAGTGCGCATATAAAGTTGTGCAAGTGTGCTTTGGATGACAGGATTGCGAGCATCGTAATTTACCATGTCTTCAAGTAACAGGGTTGCAGGATGATAATCAGCAAGGTTCAATGTTGGTAGTAATTCTATTAAGCGATCATCTGCGCGTTTTTTTAGGTTATCTCGTAAAATAATATAGGCTTCAGAATCCGCTTTACGGTTGTGTAACTGCCTAATTAAACAGACTAATATAGGAACGTGTTTCTTTAGCTTTTTAGGTAAAGAGTTCCAATGATCTAATAACCCAGCAGTGCCTTTATTTGTCGCAATGAAGGCCATTAATCCACACTCTGCTTTTTCTTCTAATTCTAAAGCTTGCTGCTCCGAAATTAGATTAGCCTTCGTTAATGGATGAATAATATTCTTTAATGGCAGCCATTCATTTAGAGCTAAATAACACTCTTTAAGCAAGCTTAGCAATACAGGGTTACGCGGGTAATCTACTTTTACTGATTGTAGTGTCGCAAGAGCTAACTCATATTGACCTTCACGAATTTGCAATTTTGCACTGGTCAATGCGACAGCTAATGTGCTGTCTGATTGTTCAGAAGCCAGTTGTAAATAACGGTCACGTTGTTCAAGTTGCTTACGACCTTGTGCTGCTTCTGCTGCGGCAAGATAGTTTAATAATGGAAAATCGTTATGACGTCCACCTTTAGTTATTAAGCGTTCAGCTTCTTTCCATTCACCTTCATGTAATTTAATCATGCCTTTAAAGGTGTTATAGCGAGCTTTACGTAAATGACGAGCACTAAACCAACCGCGAGTAAAATTACCGACTGATAAGATGCGTTTTACGAGGATCTCTAGTAAGAACAGACCTGCTATTAATGCGCCAATAAAAAGAACTAACGTGGTTAAGCTCATCTCTATTGTGGTATCTGCAACCGAAATTAAGACATAACCTTGTTGATCGGCAAACGTCGTCCCTACAATTAATCCACCGACTAAAACGATTGCCAGAAGAAGTAATCGGATCATGATTTATCTCCTTCAACCGTTTCCGCTTTCTTTACTGGTGTTGCTTTTATTGGAGTGGATCCAACAGCTTGAACATTTCGGCGTAAACGTTCAGAAATGAAGTCTGATAATAAAGCCTGTGTTTCCATTTTTTGTGGGTAGCGAACATCAACTTTGAATTTGGCTAGTGAGTCTAATTGAGCCATGAAACTCTTAACTGCAGGGTCATCTTGTTGGAAGTATTGAGAAGACCATAGCTTCGCACTTTCTAATGAGGTTGCATACACTTCACTTTGTTCGCGATATAACGCCTTAGAAGCAAGCAGTAGCTTACCTTTGATGTTCTCTTTTAGGTAAAAATGTTGTTCGGGACTAAGCAAAGGAATGACATTACCTTCACGTACACGGTAAGTAATAAAATGACCAGCAAAGTTATCCAGAGACTGCATTAAGTTTGATTGCCAATCATTAATGTTGGTTGAGACTTTTTTCTGTTCTACCGCTTCAGCTTCAGGAAGCACCGCGCTAGCAAGGGGAAGTTTATTGATTTGTTGTTCTAGGCTGTTCAGTTTTAGTACCAAACCATCACGATCAATTAATGGAATGGCCTTTAATGTCGCAATGTCATCTGCCATTGCTCGGCGTAGTGGTGTTAAACTTGGGTCGTTTAAGGCAGAGATGCGCTGGTCTGCATTTTCCATTAGGCGCGTGGCACTTACAACATCATGCTCAAGCCATAATTTACGGCCAGCCATTTTTACTAGGTAATCAGCTTCAGCAAGTAGCCAATCATTTGGACGGCGACCTTTAACATCTGCAATGGCTAATTGAAGGCTAGCAATGCTCTTGTCTTGTTGTTGCATTAAGACGGTAGCCTTACGAACAATTTCATCAGCTTTATCTGTAATACGCTGTTCAGCAGTTACTAATTTTGCATCAAAGGTACTGTCGGCGCTTTTTAATTGCTGTTCAAGTTGAGCAATATGAATTTGTTGCTGAGTTACTTGTTGTTGCGACGTTAAAAAAGCACCGCCACTTAATAAGATAGAAATAATGATAGCAACAGTGCCTAAACGGCGGCCTTTTTTATCGACAAGCTCTTCTGATTTTTTAGGTGCAGTCGTAGAAGTTGAATGCGTAGTTTGGTCTTGTGTTGCCGAAGAAGGCACGATAACCGGTGCTGCGTTTTCTTCGGCAGACTGTGGCTTATTGTTATTTTTTGTCATTTGAAAGTCCCATCATGATGATGCTCACTGAGATAGTGCAGCAAGTCGGAATTAGAGGCTCCGCCAACCGTTTCAATATGTTGATAACCAAGTTGTTGCCCAATTTGGTTAATTCGTTCGCTAGGTACTAATAATCGACACGTTAATACCCAATCTAAATCTGTATTGGTAAATTGCGAGGTGAAAAAAGTAAGTTGTTCACCGCTCGTGACCACCAGCGTATCTACGTTTTTCTCTTGCCACTCTTTAGCTTTTATTGAACCATCAAACGACGTTGATTGTCGCTGATAAGTTTCACAATAGGTGACTTTGGCTCCAAGATCTTCGAGTGCTTGATAAATAAGATCTCGACCGCCATTACCTCGCAGAATTATAGCTCTTTTTCCAGTCACGTTTTTTAAGACAGGGAGTGCAAGTAAATGTTCACTGTCGCTTGGTGTTGGGAAGTGTACTGGATCTGAAATATAGGTTTTGAGGTATTGCGCGCTCTTTTGGCCAACCGCAATGTAATTAACGCCTTTTTTCCATTCTTTTTGCTGCTTTTTAAGGAAAAGTTGAGCATGTTCAACGGCATGTTGACTGACGGATATGATGAAATCCCCATCAGATAAAGAAGAGAATAATGACGGTAGTTGAGACAGTTCTCTACCTGGATGTATGGTGAGTAAAGAGTGAGAAATAGCAGAATGCCCTAATTGATTAAGGGCATTACAGAGTGCTTGGCTCTCTTGCTCTGGGCGAGTCACCAAAATCGTCATGTTAAGCGTCAGCGTATAGGCGATCTAAAATATCTTTCGCGCCATTATTAAGCAGTTGTTCAGCTAACTGGGTGCCTAATGCTTCTGCATCAGAAACCGATCCCGTAATTTCACCACGGACCATGATAGAGCCATCAGGTTCACCAACCAGTGCTCGTAACCAAATCTGGTCGCCATCAATGAGTGAGTAGCTGCCGATTGGCACCTGACAACCACCTTCAAGACGATTATTCATCGCACGTTCACACAGTACTCGGTGTGCCGTTTCTGGGTGATTTAGTGGTGCAAGTAAAGCGCGGATACGATCGTCATTTAGGCGAGTTTCAATACCAACGGCGCCCTGGCCAACAGCAGGTAGAGATTGTTCTGGTTCAATAGAGCTTTTGATTCTGTCTTCTAAACCTAAACGGATAAGGCCTGCACAAGCAAGAATAATGGCATCGTAATTACCATCGTCTAATTTTTGTAGACGAGTACCGACATTGCCACGAAGATCTTTGATAATTAAATCAGGGCGCGCTTCTTTTAACTGGCATTGACGACGTAAGCTACAAGTACCAACGACAGCCCCTTGCGGTAGCTCTTCAATATTGTTGTAGGTATTAGAGACAAATGCGTCACGCGGGTCTTCTCGCTCACAAATGGTCACCAGACCCAACCCTTCAGGAAACTCAACTGGAACATCTTTCATTGAGTGAACCGCAAGATCAGCACGACCTTCTAACATTGCCACTTCAAGTTCTTTTACGAATAGCCCCTTTCCGCCCACTTTTGCTAAAGGGGTATCTAGAATGATGTCTCCTTTAGTTACCATCGTAACTAATTCGACTTCCAAACCAGGGTGGATAGATTGCAGTGCGTCTTTAACAAAATGAGCTTGCCATAGCGCTAAAGGGCTTTTACGAGTGGCAATTCGAACTGGTAATTGCTGTGACATAATAGTATCCGATCAAAATAATTACCTTATCCTACCACTACTTGAGGGTGAGGTGAAAATACAGGATGACAACAGTGTGATTATAGGTTAAAAACAACACCGAAAATTATAGGGATATCTATGATTACACTTAATGCGTGAACTTTACGGCAGTAATGAAAAGTGTTATCTTGATCACGTTTTATAGTCGGTATTGGCTGAGTTCTATCCAATATTAACCGTCATCATTGATGACAAAAGATGGACTAGGCTTTCTATTTGCAAACCTATATTGAAACCTTAATTGCTCGACAACAACGCCTTACTGAACAACGTATAGAGCGTGCGTTAGCATTAATGAAACCACTTGGGCAAGAGATCTTCCATCAATTGCCATTGCTACTGCATTTCAATCACTCGGAACTCCCGGGGTTTATTGAAGGTGCACCTAGTGGTATTAAGCAATTTCATGCAAATCAGAAGCAGCGTGAGTGGATGGCTCAACTGACGCTTCGCTATCCTCTTTCTACTTCTAATCAAGAAAACATCCTTGGTTTGTATTCTATGGGTAGTACTTCATCTATCGGGCAAACTGTCGCCAGTGATCTTGATATTTGGGTATGTATTCCTGAATCACTCCCTCTTGATAAAAAAGTACTTCTACAGAAAAAATGTGACGCTCTGACTAAGTGGGCGGCACAATTCTATATTGAAGCTAACTTTTTCTTAATGGAACAAACCCGTTTCCGTGAAGCGTATTCTGAAGAAATGACAGGAGATAACTGTGGGTCCTCACAGCATCTTTTGCTGCTTGATGAATTTTATAGAACCGCAGTTTGTTTAGGCGGACAGCAATTATTATGGCAGATAATTCCTCCAGAAATGGAAGAAAGCTATGATGAATATGTTGATCAGCTTTGTCAGAGAGGTGTCATTCGTAAAGATGAGTGGATCGATTTTGGTCGTCTAAATCATATCCCTGCGGAAGAATACTTTGGTTCTAGTCTATGGCAACTTTATAAAAGCATAGATTCCCCATTTAAGTCGGTGTTAAAAGCCATCTTATTGGAAGCCTATTCTTGGGAATATCCGCACACTCAATTATTAAGTATTGATAGTAAACGCCGTTTCTTTGCTGAAGAGCCCGATCTCTATGGCATGGATGCGTATTATCTAATGCTAGAAAAAGTAACTCGTTACCTTGAACGAACCAATGATATGGCTCGTTTAGAACTTGTTCGCCGTAGTTTTTATTTAAAAACACATGAAAAATTGTCTCGAAAAGAGGGGCAAGACTCAGTGGAATGGCGTCGTAAAGCGTTAACAGAACTAACCACACGATGGGGTTGGTCTCAAGCAACAATTATTGAGCTTGATTCTCGTCGTTCGTGGAAAGTGGAGCAAGTTAAAAAATCACATAATGATTTGCTTGAAGCATTAATGCAAAGCTATCGTAATTTGATCAGATTTGCACGTAACAACGATATAACGTCATCGATAAGCCCTGAAGACATTAGTATTCTTGCTCGTAAGCTCTACGCTGCATTTGAAGAACTTCCTGGTAAAGTTACGCTATTAAATCCGCAAATTTCACCTGACTTGCATGAAAGTGATTTAAGCTTTATTGAAGTGCAAGATACCGGAATTAATAACGCGGGTTGGTATGTATACAAAAAACCGCTAATCGCTAAAGAATTGATGGGTGCGAAGTATTTAGAACACAACCGATACTTAAGTAAGTTGGTTGCGTGGGCATTCTTTAATGGATTACTTACTGAATCAACACGTTTAGATGCCGTTGTACGCCAAGCTGATCTGAATATTGATAAGTTTTACCAAATGGTAAGCGACTTAAGAAATACGTTTTCTGTTCATATGCCGCAACCAACCAAAGAAGAATTAGGCAGCCCGTGTGAAGTTCGTCAACTTTCAATTTTTATCAATTTAGAAAATGACCCGACTGAAACATTGAAAATGAAGCCTGAGCGAATGAATCAAGCAGATGCAGATATTTTCAGTTGTGGTAGTAATCAAAATAATTTGATCGGAAGTGTTGATTTGGTTTACCGAAATTCATGGCATGAAGTGAGAACGCTTAACTTCAGTGGTGAAACGGCCATTCTTGATGCGCTAAAAACGGTACTGTGTAAAATGCACCAAGACGCGGCTCGTCCTGAATCTGTTGACGTATTTTGCTATAGCAAACAAATGCGTGGCATCATTCGTAATAACATTTATCAGTTATTGGCTGAGTGTATTGAACTTCGCCTAAAACCGGTTGAAAATAACGAAAAACGCCGTCGGTTTAAAGGCATTAAAATTGGCTCAACCATGTACGGTCTATTCTTTGAACGTCGTGGCGTATCGATTCAAAAGTTAGAAGATTCGGTGCAATTTTACTCAAGTATTTCAACCAATAAAGCCATTGGTTCAACGACTATTCCTTTAGGTGATAGCAGCGGTGTCATTATCCCAGATGTCGTGGATTCATTTGCAAGTGAAGGATTAATTCAATTTTTCTTTGATGTATCAGATAAGAACGATGATGGATTCAATATTTATGTCTTGGATGAAGAGAATAAGGTTGAGATTTATCATGAATGTTATGGCAGTAAAGATGACATGGTAAACAGCATTAACCATTACTACACCTCAAGCCGTAATAACATTGATTTAGATCTCCCTGATAAAGTGAACTTTAATTTACCTCAATTTTATGAGGTGGTTTACGGTGAAACAAAAGAAGCCTCAGTGCTTTCTTATCGCAGTGGGCAGCAACAGTGTAAATCAAAACAAGTGCAGTGATTTTTAAATCAAGCATAAAATAACAAAGCTAAGCGAGTATTTTGTCTTAGCTTTGCTCAATTCAAAAGCAAATCTAGCCTCTAGGTTGGGTCTCACTTCATTTCAGTATATACTTCACTCACATGTATAAATAACCAGTGTGATGTGATGGACGTTTCTTTTCTTCTTGATGGTCTTAATGACAAACAGCGCGAAGCCGTAGCCGCTCCGTTAGAAAACATGCTTGTACTTGCGGGTGCCGGTAGTGGTAAAACTCGAGTACTTGTTCATCGTATCGCATGGTTAATGCAAATCGAACAAGCGTCTCCTTTCTCTATTATGTCAGTGACATTTACTAATAAAGCGGCGGCAGAAATGCGTGGCCGTATTGAAGAGTTAATGCATGGCAGTGCGGGTGGAATGTGGAACGGAACTTTCCATGGTATCTGCCACCGTATTCTTCGTGCGCATTATCTTGATGCAAAACTACCTGAAGGTTTCCAAATTATTGATTCAGATGATCAGCAACGTTTATTAAAGCGGTTGATCAAAGCTCAGAATTTGGATGATAAAAACTGGCCTGCGCGTCAAGCGGCTTGGTTTATTAATGGTAAGAAAGACGAAGGTCTACGCCCACATCAAATTAATTCATTTAATGATCCTATCGCTGAAACATGGCTAAAAGTATACCGAGCATACCAAGACGCGTGTGATCGCTCTGGATTGGTTGATTTTGCTGAGATCCTACTTCGAACTCATGAACTTCTTCGTGATAATAAACACATTCGTGAGCACTATCAGGCGCGCTTTAAGCATATTTTGGTCGATGAATTCCAAGATACCAACAACATCCAATACGCATGGTTACGCATGATGGCGGGTCCTGATTGTAAAGTGATGATCGTGGGTGATGATGATCAATCTATCTATGGTTGGCGTGGCGCCCAGATCGAAAATATTCAAAAATTCTTAGATGAGTTTGTGGGTGCAAAAACCATTCGTTTAGAGCAAAATTACCGTTCAACCGCTAATATCCTAAATGCTGCCAATGAACTGATCAGTAACAATACTGAGCGCATGGGTAAGAAGTTATGGACTGAAGATGCAGATGGCGATCTGATCTCTATTTACTCTGCTTATAACGAAATGGATGAAGCTCGCTTTGCGGTTGGGAAAATTAAAGAGTGGCGTGATAACGGTGGTGCTTTGCAAGACTCTGCATTCCTATATCGTAACAACGCCCAATCTCGCGTATTAGAAGAAGCTTTAATTCAAGCAGGATTACCGTATCGAATTTATGGTGGTATGCGATTCTTCGAACGACAAGAGATCAAAGATGCCTTGTCTTACCTACGTTTAATGAACAATCGTCATGATGATGCGGCTTTTGAGCGTGTAGTGAATACGCCAACACGTGGTCTTGGTGATAAAACACTCGAAACCGTGCGTTTTGCTGCGCGTGAACGCGGGGCGACCATGTGGCAAGCTAGTCTTGCTTTGATTGAAGAGCAAGTATTACCAGGTCGTGCGGCTGGCGCATTAAGCCGTTTTATCGAGCTAATTAATGCATTAGAAGACGATACTCGTGATTGTCGCTTACATGAACAAACTGACCAAGTGATTAAAAACTCAGGCCTGTTTACGATGTATGAGCAAGAGAAAGGCGAAAAATCAAAAGCCCGTATTGAGAACTTGGAAGAATTAGTAACGGCGACTCGTCAGTTTGATAAACCAGAAGAAGCCGAAGAGATGACGGATTTAACGGCGTTCTTAACTCACGCAGCATTAGAGTCTGGTGAAGGTCAGGCGGATGAGTTTGAAGATGCCGTTCAACTAATGACATTACACAGCGCGAAAGGGTTGGAATTCCCATTGGTATTTATGGTGGGCGTTGAAGAAGGCATGTTCCCAAGCCAAATGTCAGCAGAAGAAGCGGGGCGCTTAGAAGAAGAGCGTCGTCTTTGTTATGTTGGTATGACGCGTGCGATGGAAAAGCTGTATATTATTTATGCAGAAACGCGCCGAGTGTATGGCCAAGAGAAATACCACAAACCATCACGCTTTATTAAAGAACTACCGACGAACTGTGTTGAAGAAGTACGTATGAAGGCCAAAGTAAGCCGAACAGGATCTTATGGAAGCTATGGTTCTCAAGACAGTTCATCTGATAGTCGATTTGGCCAGAAAGCGATGAATAATAACTTTAATGAAACTGGTTATGGCTTAGGTCAGCGTGTGAAGCACCCTAAATTTGGTGAAGGAACAATCATTAACTTTGAGGGAGCGGGGCCACAAGGACGAGTTCAGGTGGCTTTTAATGGGGAAGGGATTAAGTGGCTTGTGACTCAGTATGCGAAATTAGAGTCAATGTAATATAGCGTTATATTTCCAGTATAAAAAAAGAGAGCGAATTCGCTCTCTTTTTTTTATTTTGTTATGCCACTTTTATTTGAATCAAAGGGATTTATAAATTGTAATTCATTACATTCATGACATTTAAATTTTTTTGTATTACGTTGTGTTATATACCTTTCTACAAAGCTTCTTTTTGACGGTAATAGCGGTAGTTCCGCTTTACAATGCTTACACCTAGCCATAGTTCTAACCTATTTACAATATTATCAGTTATGTATATTTTTATTATTAGCTTAGTGTCACATACTGAAAAATAAATTTCACGAAATGATTTTGATTTTCATGTAGAAATAACAAAATTGAAATACAATTCATGAAATTAGAATGCAAATATTGCAATCTTGTTTGTTTGGTGTATTTAATTTTGGCTGTTATTTATTTTTTCTTTTATTAGTGATAAATGCATCAGTTGTAAATATGATTAATGCTCCCCAAATAAAACCAAACGTAATGGCTTTATCTGCACTAAATACCTCGTCATATAAGCCAACGGCAAGAATAAACATTAAGCTTGGACCGACATACTGAAAGAAACCTAGCGTGGTTAGCTTTAATCGAGTCGCGGCACCAGTAAAACAAAGCAGAGGAACGGTGGTGATGATACCGGCGGCAATCAATAATAAATTCAGGTTTGTTGAATTCGTGGAGAAGTCAGAGGTTGGAGAATTCGCGATAAACAATAAATAGGTAGCTGCTATTGGTAATAGAACTAAGGTTTCAATAAATAAACCAGATTGTGCATTCATAGCGACTTTTTTTCGTAATAAGCCATAGAAACCAAAACTACAAGCTAATGCTAAAGCCACGATGGGAATTGAACCAAAAGTGAACAGTTGAATAAGTACGCCAATCGCAGCAAAACAAACCGCAAGCCATTGCAATTTTCTTAGTCTTTCGCCTAAAAAAAGCATCCCAAGCATGACATTAAAAATGGGGTTGATGAAATAACCTAAACTGGCATCCAACATGTGATCAGCAGTGACTGCCCAAATGAAAATTAACCAATTAGCGCCTATCAACACACTGCTTGTCATTAGGTAACCCATTTTTCTTTTATCTTTTAGGGTGTTCGCAACCGTTTTCCAACCTTTAGATAAAAACAGTAGTCCCGCTAGAAAAAAGAAAGACCAAATAACACGGTGGCTTAAAATCTCTAACGGGGAAACCTCACTAATAGTTTTGAAATAAATAGGTGCGATGCCCCACATGGTATAGGCACTAAGAGCCAAAAAAACACCCTGGCGGGTGCGTTGTTGTTCGAGTTCTGTGGTTGGCATAAATAGATTCTTAACGAAATAATGTAATAGAAAAGGTGTCTTTATGATCACACCTTGTATGAATTGTTGTTCGATGGAGTATAGAGCTCAGTGTCGAATGTGCCTAGTATTTTCCTATTGCTCTTTTCCTCACCAATAAGCATAGGTAGAATGAGCCTCCCATAGTATTGATGAGTTTTTTATGTCCAGCATTATCGCAGAACAGCCAATTGAACAGGGTTCACAGAGTTACACTGTTTTAAAAGACGTGTTTGGCTATCAAAAATTTCGTGTTGGACAAGAAGAAGTCATTAATGCTGTTCTTGATGGTCAAGACAGCTTGGTTATTATGCCGACGGGTGGCGGTAAATCACTTTGCTATCAAATCCCAGCATTAGTATTTGATGGATTAACGTTAGTTATATCGCCATTAATTTCTTTAATGAAAGACCAAGTTGATCAACTTAAGGCCGATGGCGTTAGGGCGGAATGTTTGAACTCGACTATTGATCGTGATGAGCAAGTCGCGATTTGGAATCGTATCAATTCAGGCCAAGTTAAGATGTTATACGTTTCACCTGAGCGCGTAATGATGCGTGATTTTATGGAGCGTTTAGAGTCTCTGAATTTATGCATGATTGCCGTTGATGAAGCGCATTGTATCTCGCAATGGGGTCATGATTTCCGTCCAGAATATGCGTCACTTGGCCAAATCAAACAGCGCTTTCCCAACGTTCCAATTATGGCACTTACGGCGACGGCTGATGAGGCAACCCGAAAAGATATTCTAAGTCGTCTCTCGTTACCTAACCCTCATGAGTATTTGGGCAGTTTTGATCGCCCTAATATCCGTTATACCGTGTTAGAAAAACACAAACCAGTCAGTCAAATTGTGCATTACCTTGCAACGCAGAAGAATCAATGCGGCATCATCTACTGTGGCAGTCGTAAAAAAGTAGAAATGCTGACAGAAAAACTTTGTAATAACCACATCCGAGCAGCGTCTTATCATGCAGGTTTGGATCTGGATGAGCGTAATTATGTTCAAGAAGCGTTTCAACGTGATGATATTCAGATCGTTGTCGCGACCGTTGCGTTTGGTATGGGGATCAACAAATCCAACGTCCGTTTTGTGGCGCATTTTGATATTCCAAAGAACATTGAATCTTACTACCAAGAAACAGGACGAGCAGGGCGTGATGGCCTACCAGCAGAAGCTGTCATGCTTTACGATCCTGCGGATATAGTATGGTTGCGTAAACTGGTTGAAGAAAAGCCAGAAGGGCCTCAAAAACTGGTTGAAAGCCATAAGCTTAATGCAATGACGGCTTTTGCTGAAGCGCAAACATGTCGTCGCCAAGTACTGTTGAATTATTTTGGGGAATACAGCCCGAAACCTTGTGGCAATTGTGACGTATGTTTAGACCCACCAAAGCAATTTGATGGTACAGAAGCCGCTCAAAAAGCGCTATCGTGCGTATATCGAGTGAATCAAGGCTTTGGTGTGGGTTATGTGGTGGAAGTATTACGAGGGCTAAAGATCGCCCGTATTCGTGAGCATGGACATGACAAGTTATCGACTTATGGTATTGGTAAAGAACACAGCCATGAGTATTGGGTTAGTATTATTCGACAGCTGATCCATAAAGGGTTATTAGCGCAAAACATTACTCGAAATTCGACATTGCAATTAACTGAAGAAGCACGTCCTATCTTAAAAGGCCAAGAATCTTTAGAGCTTGCTGTGCCACGACTGGATACCGCAGCTAAAACGGCTAAATCAGAGAAACTCAATAACCGTCATTACGATAAACAGCTGTTTGCAAAGTTACGAAAACTGCGTAAATCGATTGCTGATCGTGATGATTTGCCTCCTTATGTGGTTTTCAGTGATGCCACGTTAATGGACATGGCAGATATAACGCCGACCTCGTATGGCGAAATGTTGGCGGTTAATGGAGTAGGGCAGAAGAAACTAGAAAAATACGCTGATCCATTTTTAGATTTGATTGAAATGCACATTACCGGACAAGGATAAATCATGAGCCTATTTTCAGTGGTTGAGTTTGATAAAGAAGCGGGACGCATTATTTTTTCTATTCCAGAATTTGATTTTGATTCTTTTGAAGTGATAGGAAAGCAGTTAGTCAACGCAATGGATGCGAAGATCACTGAGCAACAAATCGATGCAGACCTTCACTCGTGGTTAATCGACTTTGAAGGTGCACAATTTATGTTACGCGCTGAGCATTATTCGAATTCGGTATGGCTTGAAGCATTGGCTCGTACCGAGAGTCAAGACGAGTTAACTTTTATTGCAGGTTTGTTTTAAGCGGCTCTTGTGATCAAAAGTGGTTAATGTATAATCGCCGCCTTGAAAATTGGCTAGAGTCATTACGTAAATAAACGGTGATTTTAGCTTTGTGTTTAATTTGGGTTCCCTCGCCCCCAATGACAAAAAGGTACTTATATGAGTACATTTACGCCCGCGCAACAGCGCAACGCTTTATCTTTCCTTGTGGTATTCCACCTTGTAATTATTGCATCTAGTAACTATTTGGTTCAGATCCCATTCACTTTGTTTGGGTTTCATACCACATGGGGTGCATTTACCTTCCCATTCATTTTCTTAGCAACGGATTTAACGGTTCGGATCTTTGGTGCCAAGATGGCAAGAAGTATTATCTTCTTTGTTATGTTGCCAGCCTTAGCGGTCTCTTATTTCTTATCGGTTATTTTCTTTGAAGGTCAATATCAAGGTTTTTCACAACTGGGTGAATTTAACTTGTTTGTTGCTCGTATTGCGATCGCAAGCTTCATGGCTTATTTACTCGGACAGATATTAGATGTTCATGTATTTAATCGTCTTCGTCAGCTAAAACAGTGGTGGGTAGCACCAACGTGCTCAACTCTATTTGGTAATGCGATTGATACCTTAGCATTCTTTGCTATTGCTTTTTATCACAGCCCAGATGCCTTTATGGCTGAACACTGGACAGAGATAGCATTAGTAGATTATGGCGTTAAGTTAGTTATCAGTTTAGGGCTGTTTGTTCCTATGTATGGCATCTTATTGAATTATCTAATTCGTAAATTAACTTCTGAAGGGCATCAATTAGCGACTCAAGCTTCTCAGCCGTAGATTGAACAATAATACAGTTATGAAAAGGTCAGCAAAGAGCTGACCTTTTTTGTTCTATCTGATTGAAAATAATAGTTTTTAATTATTAGTTGAGAATTGATGTCATTTAGATGTTGCATTTTAAATGAGAATGGTTATTATTACATTGCCTTCAGGGAATAACGCACTGTGGTTTACCCCGCACTATTTCAAGAAGGCACGACATTGCTCACATTGCTTCCAGTGTAAATCAGCTTGATGATTAATGGTGAAGGTTTCTAAGTTAACTATTTGCCATTATTCTTTTTCTGCTGAGCGGCGCTTCTTATCGAAGACGCCGCTTTTTTTTGTCTATTTTTTGAGTTATTTGCAAGTTTTATTACAAATGATGCACTTTGAAATAGGGATTTTTTTTATAGAAAAGTAGGCGGTTAATATTATTGTCCACAAAGCATGATCAATTAAGGATCTCTTTGTTGATCATTTGACCTGATCTAAGTTTTTGATTTTTTAGTTTTTAATCTACTTTTTTTGAATTGATAAAATAGTTATTAATTATGCGAAAAATAATTACAAACAGAGTTATCCACAGATGGATGAGGATGTATATCTTAACTTTTGATAAATAAAAGAAGAAAAAAGGAATGAAGAGCAGCATTTTGATGTGGCTTGGGTATAAAATGAAACTCATTGATCATAATAACCTCTGGATAATACCGACTATGGCAAGAATTCCTGATAATCCATTCATCTTAGTGGATGGCTCTTCGTATCTTTTCCGTGCGTATCACGCAGCGCCTAATTTTACTAATGGCGATGGCCAACCAACGGGTGCGGTGTATGGCGTTATCAATATGCTACGTAGTCTTCTAAAACAATTTGAAACGGATCGTGTTGCGGTTATTTTTGATGCGAAAGGAAAAACCTTCCGTAATGATATGTATCCAGAGTACAAAGCGAATCGTCCACCAATGCCAGATGATTTACGCTGCCAAATTGAACCTCTGCATAAACTGATCAAAGCAATGGGTTTACCGCTGATATCTATCTCAGGGGTAGAAGCCGATGATGTGATTGGTACTCTTGCTTCACAAGCATCTAAAGCGGGTATCCCTGTACTTATTAGTACCGGTGATAAAGATATGGCGCAATTAGTTGATGAAAACGTCACCCTAATTAATACCATGACTAATGTGATCATGGGACCTGAAGGTGTTGAAGAAAAATTCGGCGTTCCACCAGAGCTGATTATTGATTATCTTGCATTGATGGGTGACACCTCAGATAACATTCCGGGTGTTCCTGGCATTGGTGACAAAACAGCAAGAGCATTATTACAAGGCGTTGGTGGTTTAGATACCCTTTACGCCAATCTTGATGATATTGCGCCATTAGGTTTCCGTGGCTCAAAAGGCATGGCGAAGAAGCTAGAAGAGAATAAAGAAGGGGCTTACCTTTCTTATAAACTTGCGACTATTAAACTTGATGTTGAATTAGAGCAAAGACCTGAAGAGCTTGTAAAACAAGATCCAAATGTAGATGAATTAATTCAAATGTTTGGTCAAATGAACTTTAAGCGTTGGTTAACCGAAATGCTAGATGGCAGTGACGGTAAGATCGTTTCACATGAAACATCAGCCAATCGTAAAATTGAGTCATCATCAGAGAACAGTGGTGAAACTCAAGATGAAGTGATTGTTGCAGCTCAAGTTGATCGCTCAAAGTACGAAACAATTTTAACCAAAGAAGCATTTCTGTCTTGGTTAGAAAAACTAAATAATGCAGAAATCGTTGCATTTGATACAGAAACTGACAGCCTAGATTACATGGTGGCTAATCTTATCGGTCTGTCATTTGCTATCGAAGAAGGCGAAGCCGCTTATGTTCCTGTTGCTCATGATTATCTTGATGCACCAGAACAACTTGATCGTGATTGGGTTCTTGAGCAATTAAAACCGTATTTAGAAGATGATAGCAAAGCAAAAGTGGGTCAAAACTTAAAATACGATGCAAGTGTATTAGCTCGTTATGATATCGAAATGAAAGGCATTAAGTTCGATACCATGTTGGAGTCATACGTTTATAACAGTGTGGCAGGCAAGCACAACATGGACAGCCTAGCTCTACGTTATCTGCAACATAACACCATCTCATTTGAAGAGATCGCGGGTAAGGGTAAGAAACAACTTACGTTTAACCAAATTGCATTAGAGCAAGCAGCCCCTTATGCGGCGGAAGATGCAGATATTACGCTGCGTCTGCATAACGTATTAAATGCAAAATTAAAAGCAGATGACAAATTGAATGCCGTGTTTACTGATATTGAACTTCCTTTAATCTCTGTACTTTCTCGTATGGAAAGAAAAGGCGTCTATATTGATGACATGCTACTTTCTGCACAATCACTCGAGATTGGTCAACGTCTTGATGAGCTAGAAAAAGCAGCGTATGAAGTTGCAGGGCAAGAGTTCAACATGAATTCACCAAAGCAGCTTCAAGCTATTCTATTTGAGAAAATGGAACTGCCAGTCATTAAAAAGACACCATCAGGCGCAGCATCAACCAATGAAGAAGTACTGCAAGAGCTAGCGTTAGACTATGAACTTCCTAAGCTGATTTTAGAATACCGTGGCTTAGCAAAATTAAAGTCGACTTATACCGATAAACTTCCAAAGATGATCAATCCAACGACGGGTCGTGTGCATACCTCTTATCATCAAGCGGTAACCGCTACGGGTCGTTTATCATCGACCGATCCAAACTTACAAAATATTCCAATTCGTAACGAAGAAGGTCGTCGCATTCGTCAGGCATTCGTAGCTCCTCATGGTTGGAAAATCTTAGCAGTCGATTACTCTCAAATTGAATTGCGTATCATGGCGCATTTATCTCAAGATAAAGCGTTACTAGAAGCGTTCTCTGCAGGTAAAGACATTCACTCAGCAACAGCAGCTGAAGTGAAAGGCGTGCCAATTGAAGAGGTAACCTCTGAAGATCGTCGTCGTGCTAAGGCCATCAACTTTGGTTTGATCTATGGCATGAGTGCATTTGGTCTTGCTAAGCAAATTGGTATCTCTCGTGGTGAAGCCCAAGATTACATGAATGTGTACTTCGAGCGTTACCCTGGTGTAATGCAATACATGGAAGAAACGCGACTATTAGCAACCGAGCAAGGTTATGTAGAAACCTTATACGGACGTCGTTTACATTTACCTGAAATCAATGCTCGTAATGCGATGCGTCGTAAAGCGGCTGAACGTGCTGCAATCAATGCGCCAATGCAAGGTACTGCGGCTGATATTATTAAGAAAGCAATGATCTTAGTGGATAACTGGATTGAAGCGGAAGGGAATGGTCAAGTTAACTTACTAATGCAAGTACACGATGAATTGGTCTTTGAAGTGAAAGAAGACGCATTAGAAGACGTGACTAAGCAAGTAACGGCATTAATGGAAAGTGCAGTAGAGTTAGATGTGCCATTAATTGCAGAGAGTGATTTTGGTAACAACTGGGATGAAGCCCACTAAGCTAACGATATTGTTATAAAAATGATAAAACTTATTACTGACTGAATTGTAACTAAGTTACATCTAAAACTAAAACTATGAGCCAGCGCACGCGTTGGCTTTTTTTTACCTAAAATAAAGTGACCTCCATCAGATGAATGTTGTGTTTTTATGAACGAAACTGAAAAAAAATTACAAAAAAAGGTTTTCAAAACTGTTCGTTTGTTGTACATTTATCTGCGTAGGGTACAGAGGTAAAGATGTTCTATCTTTCAGACCTTTTGTTTCACGTTATTGGATTTGGCTAAATTCAGCCGCCTCAGTCAACCTTTTTGACTGGGGCGTTTTTTCTTTCTAAGCCTTCAAAAAATATTTTATCATTTCCTTCTAAAATACTTCTTTCTGTAATTTTCCCACAAAATGTAATTTTTACTACACGTTGCTATATTGATAATTCACTTATATTATTATCTTAACTTTATGTTTTTAAAGGATTAATGTGGTTTATTGCATTGGTTTTTATACAATAATAAAGACGATGTGAGGTTTTGGGTAATTAGAGGGGGAACTGCTGGGGAGTGGTGTTTGTTTCATAAGAAGGTTTGGTGCATGATTCGCGACAGAAAAATAATAACACCTCTTTATCTCTCCCATTTCCCCACCCGTTAAGGTGGGGGTTTTATTTCTTACAGGCAAGCCTGCTTATCAATCAAACGTGTTGATTGATATTAGATGTGATTACTCAGCATCTAGATTTTCAATGAATTCTTCGTCAATTTCAAACGCTGGTGCAAACCATGTGTCTAGCTTAGCTCGAAGAACCTCTACGCCAATTCCTTTCAATGACGAAAAGGCATCAACAACGACTTCACCACCAAAATCAGCCGCCGCTTCACGTACTTTTAGTACTTGAGTGTTACGAGCGCCGCTTTTCAGTTTGTCAGCTTTGGTTAACAAGATCTGTACTGGAATGTTTTGGTCAACAGCCCAAAAGACAAGTTGTTGGTCAATGTCCTTTAATGGGTGACGGATATCCATCAATACCACTAAACCTTTTAAACACTGACGCTTCTGTAGGTATTCACCTAAAGATTTCTGCCATTTTTTCTTCATCTCAATAGGAACTTGAGCAAAGCCGTATCCTGGTAAATCGACAATGTGACAATTTTCATCGACTTTGAATAAGTTAATCAATTGCGTACGGCCAGGAGTCTTAGATGTTTTTGCTAAGCCTCTTTGGTTTGTTAAGCGGTTTAATGCGCTTGATTTACCCGCATTCGAACGGCCAGCAAAGGCAACTTCAATACCTTCGTCTTCAGGTAGATGGCGAATATCTGGTGCACTGGTAATAAAGTGTGTCTTTTGATAGTGAATGATTTTGCTCACTGTTAACTCCGTCTCGAGTGAAACCAAGCTGTAGATAATGATCCAAGTAGGATTATTGTAGTCAGCTGATTACTTTTTTGTGAAAATGTGTAAAATAACCGCATCAAGGTTGTCACTATTAACTTTTTGGTGACAAACTTAGAACAAAAACGGTAAAGGTCGCTCATTATATCATGCTGTAGCCAATTTAGAGCGGTACTGGAAGCTTAATATTCAACACAGTGCGAAGAAACCTTGTTAAAAAGGGTAACTCATTGTGAGGGAACGATAATAATAAATGGAATGTCATGAAAAAATTAGCGCTGATATTAACTCTCCTAGCTAGTTGCTCAACATGGGCTCAAGGAGACATCGAAGCTGGGAAGCAAAAATCTGTAACTTGTACGGCTTGTCATGGTCAAGAGGGTAATAGTACTCTGACTCAATATCCGAATTTAGCTGGTCAACACGCCGGTTATCTTGAAAAGCAGCTCAATGAATTTAAATTGGGCATGCAAACGCAAGGTAAGCAAGGTCGTATGGAACCGGTGATGAGCGCAATGGCAATGCCATTAAGCGATCAAGACGCAAAAGATATCGCTGCGTATTATGCCTCTTTACCGATGGCTGATAATACAACACCAGAAGAATCAATTCCTACTGGTAAAGCTTTGTACTTAGCGGGTGATATGGAACGAGGGATTACGGCTTGTGTCGCTTGTCATGGACCTCGAGGTAATGGAACGTCACTGTCAGGTTTTCCTAAAATATCAGGACAACATTCTGACTATGTAAAAGCACAATTAGAAAAATTCCGCTCAGCTGATCGTGCAAATGATATGAATGGTATGATGCGTGATATCGCCAAAAAACTTACTGATGATGACATTACAACATTGTCTCAGTACGTTGGTGGTCTACATTAATATTTATTGTAATTGTTGCACTAATTTAAGACTAAATTTGAAGAAGCAGCTCTTGTAGCTGCTTTTTTTTATGAAAAAGACGTTAAAACGATTATCTTTGCACCAGTATCGGGTATACTTCCCGCCCTAGAATTTTCAGGGAGTGGAGTGAGCTTATGATGCAATCTTGCCCTTTATGTCAGTATTCACACGCTGATAAATTCCACCAAGATAAGCATCGACGCTATTATCGCTGTCAGCAATGTTATCTTATTTATGTGGATGAGGCGGATCGTTTCGACGCTGAAGCTGAAAAAGCTCACTACGATTGTCATAAAAATAGTCTTGAGGATGAAGGGTACCGAACCTTCTTATCACGATTTTCTGAGCCTTTGTTGCAGCGTGTTGGTGAGATACCTCAGCAAGGTCTAGACTTTGGATGTGGCCCTGGACCATTGCTTGCTCATATGATGAGAGAAGCCGGTCACCATATCGAACTCTATGATATTTATTACACACCAGATAAGTCCGTGCTAGATAAGCAGTATGACTTCGTCAGTTGTACAGAAGCTATTGAGCATTTTTATCAGCCTCAAAACGAATTGGAATTGTTATTGAGTTTGATAAAACCTGGTGGTTGGTTAGGTATCATGACGAAACTAGCCAGGGACGAAAGCGCGTTTGCCACTTGGCATTACAAGAGTGATTTAACCCATGTCAGCTTTTTCAGCAAAGAAACATTTGAGTTTGTAGCAAAGCGCTATCAACTTGAGATGGAATTTGTTGGAGATGATGTCATTTTACTGAGGAAAACCCAGTAATGAGCCGTACTAAAAAAGCCCGTACTCCGGGAATGGCGAGTGAGCCAGTAGTTGTAACACGTAACCGTACTGATCGTGACGTAGACAGCCGCGAAATCAAGCGTAAAAGAAAGCGTAAAGGCCTAAAAGCCGGTGCTCGTAATGCAGAAAGTAATGCAGAACAAGCGCGCCGTTTTGGTCTTAAAAAAGATCCTCGTATTGGCAGCAAAAAACCAATTCAACTTGTCGTTGAAGAGAAGACGAAGACAAGTAAGCAAGAGCGTCGTCTGACTAACGAACAAGAATTAGCGATGCTAGAAAATGACGCACAGCTAATGGTTCTTTTAGATCGTATCGATAATGGTGAAAACCTAGGTATGGGTCTGCAAAAATACGTCGATGAAAAATTAGCGCGTATTGAGCACTTAATGGGTCGTTTAGGCTTATTAGAAGACGAAGAGTCAGAAGAAGAAATTGCAGAATTCCCAGAATTTGAAGATCGTAAAGCGAAAAGCGATGATGATCTACTGGCAGAATTTGATAACTTCAATATGGATGATTTTAAATAATTATGTCTACAGTAACCCTGTTAGCGCTGCTTGGTGGTGCAATTATTCTTGCGTTGGCTAGCTATGCTGGCAGCTTACTGATGAAGTTAAAAAAGCAGAAGGAACTGCAAGAACAACACAGAAAATTGGCGATACAAAAGCGTAACGCCAATATTTTTGATAATGTGGTGCTGCTTTGCCAAGCTGGTTTACAAGAGCAATGTGATTACTCTGAATTGTCTATTCGTATCTATTGCATCATGGATTATCTACAAGAAGGTGATCGTATTGATGTCGAGGCTGAATATCCTGCGCTGTCTGAGTTATATCATGTTGTGAAAAATATGCCGCGTGGTGATGAGCGACAAGAATTAGCGAAGCAAGATCGAATGAAAGATAACTTAGTTCGAACTAAAGCCGAAGCGCGCTTGCAAGATACTGTAAAAGTTGAGATCCAACAATTACATGATCGCATCAAACCACTGAATCAAAAAATTGATATTAAAATGATCTGATCGACACTTCTATTTCTTATCGCATTGAAGTCATCGGCTTTATTGAGCAAATGTTTTATGATGCAGAGAATAGTGTCAATGCAGATATAAAGAGATGGAAGTAGTCATGTCAAATCAACAAATAGTATGGGACCAAGAGATCATTGAGAAGTATAACTACTCAGGCCCACGTTACACCTCTTACCCAACTGCTTTAGAGTTTCACGAAGCGTATACTCCTGCTGAATTCGATATGGCGTGTACTCAGTATCCAGACCGTCCACTGTCTCTTTATATTCACATCCCATTTTGTCATAAGCTGTGTTACTTCTGTGGTTGTAATAAAGTCATCACTCGTCACCACCATAAAGCAGATATCTATTTAGATTCATTAGAGCTTGAGATCCGTCAGCGTGCAGCACTGTTTACTGAACGTAAAGTAACGCAATTGCATTTTGGTGGTGGTACGCCAACCTTCCTAACTAAAGTCCAATTCACTCGCTTAATGAATTTATTACGTGGTGAGTTTAACTTTGAAGAAGGCGCAGAGATCAGCATTGAAGTTGACCCGCGCGAAATTGAATTGGATATGCTTGATCACTTACGTGATGAAGGGTTCAACCGTTTAAGTATTGGTGTACAAGATTTCAATAAAGAAGTTCAGCTTTTGGTTAATCGTGATCAAGATGAAGATTTTATTATCTCTATGGTACAACGAGCAAAAGACTTAGGTTTCCGCTCAACCAACCTTGATTTGATTTACGGCTTACCAAAGCAATCAGCAAAATCTTTGGCATTAACGATCAAGCGTGTACTAGAAATGGAACCGGGTCGTTTATCTGTATTTAACTATGCACACATGCCAACGCTGTTTGCTGCACAACGTAAAATTAAAGATGCCGATTTACCAGCGCCCGCTGAAAAATTAATCATGCTGCAAGAAACCATCGAAAACCTAACAGGCGCAGGCTATCAATTCATTGGCATGGATCACTTTGCTCTACCTGATGATGAACTAGCGGTCGCACAGCGTGAAGGCATTCTTCACCGTAACTTCCAAGGTTACACCACTCAAGGTGAGTGTGATTTGTTGGGAATGGGCGTATCAGCTATCTCAATGATTGGCGACAGTTACGCACAGAACAAAAAAGACTTAAAAGAATATTACGCTCAGGTTGACGAGAAACGTCATGCTCTGTGGCGTGGTGTTGCGCTAGACCAAGATGATTTAATTCGTCGTGAAGTGATTAAACAACTTATCTGTAATTTCACGCTAGATACCAAAGCGATTGAAGCGGAGTTTAATTTAGACTTTGATACGTACTTTGCTGAAGATATTAAATTACTGCAAACATTTATTAACGATGAGTTAGTCACGATGCACGAAGGGCGTATTGACGTTGAATTGCGTGGTCGTTTATTGATCCGTAATATCTGTATGTGTTTTGATAAGTATTTGCGAAGCCGTGCGCGTCAACAGCAGTTTTCTAGAGTGATCTAGAGACGAGATGCGAGAACAGACTTCGTCCTTCGAGGGGCGAGTAAAAGCGTTGTAACTTGTTTGAAAATTTGAAACCGTAGGTGTTGATGCACCTGCGGTTTTTTTTGGAAACTAGAAACGATACGCTGCGCTAACTAGAGGCTATAAGAGCCAGTACGGTTGATGTGAAGCGTCTTTAATTACATCGTTAGTGCTTTTGATTCTATAGTTTCTAGAGCGAAGCGTTCTAGTTAGCGCAGCGTATAGTCTTTACGGCTTCACATTTCTATTAATTGGATTCTGTAACGAAATTAACGTTTCTGTCGATTGCACTTCCTCAATCGCTTGTAGTTTATCAATCAATACATGCTGTAGTTCTTGAATACTCTTACACATCAATTTGACGAAAATATTGTAAGCTCCAGTAGTGTAATAGGCTTCTACTACCTCTTCTAAAGCGTCTAGTTTAGCGAGTGCTGAATGATAGTCACGGGCTGCATATAAATTAATGCCAATAAAACAACACACATCATAGCCTAAGCTTTTAGGGTCAACGATAACCTCTGTGCCTTCAATGATTTTTGCCGCTTTCATTTTTTCAATACGAACATGGATAGTGGCAGGGCTAACATTAAAGCGTTTAGCTAATTCAGCGTAGGGCGTTCGAGCGTCATTCATCAATGCTTGTAAAATATCTCGGTCAAGATCATCGATTTTGCTGGTATTGTTCATGAAGTGTCTTATCCCTGTACCCAAAAGTGTTTCATGTGAAAAATATCAATTCTACTAATTATTTAATTAATGACATTGGTATAACGTATTTAAACTACCCTAAGATAAAGCGTTCAGCGAGCACTTTATCTAGTCGTTTTTATTAATATCTATTACCATAGGCGCTTGCTGTTCCTAATTGATTAAGCTTGTTGGAGTGCCCTGTGCAAATAGCGTTATTGTGTGAAGACCCAAATCGTCAACTTGAGTTAGAGGCTATTGCCACTCGCTGGGGGTTAGCCCATGACCAAGAAAATGTGTTTGCGTTGGTATTAACCACAGAACAGCTTGAACTGCGTAAACGAGATGAGCCTAAACTTGGTGCGATCTTCGTTGATTTAGTTTCAGGCCCCGTTGGGCACCGTCGTAAATTTGGTGGTGGCAAAGGCCAATCTATTGCTAAAGCGGTAGGGCTTAATAAAGGGGCGACACCTATTATCCTTGATGGAACTGCAGGGCTAGGTCGTGATGCGTTTGTACTGGCATCTTTAGGTTGTAAAGTTCAAATGGTAGAGCGTCACCCTGTTGTCGCCGCTTTACTTGATGATGGTTTAGCTCGAGCAAAGCAAGATGCCGATATTGGTGGTTGGGTATCGCAACGTATGTCTCTATTGCATGCGTCAAGTCACGATGCTTTAGAGCAATTAATGGCACAAGATGATTTTGTTCAGCCAGATGTTGTGTACCTTGACCCAATGTACCCACACCCTGAAAACAAAAAGAAAAGTGCATTAGTGAAAAAAGAGATGAGAGTCTTCCAATCATTGGTGGGTGCAGATAATGATGCCGATGCATTATTAGCACCGGCATTATTGATGGCCACTAAACGGGTTGTGGTTAAGCGCCCGGATTATGCTGAGTGGTTAGATAATCAAAAACCGTCAATGGCGATCGAAACTAAAAAGAACCGCTTCGATGTTTATGTTAACGCCGGAATGAAGTCTTAGTCTTTAAATGGAACAACCAATACATCAATTGGGCAAGTATTGATAACTTGTCTGGTTGATGACAGCAACTTACTCCAGAAATCTTGGTGGTGACCACAAACGACAAGGTCAACATCGAGATTATCAATCGCCTCGCATAACTCATTACTTAAATCACCACTGCTGACCAATGTTTTGTGGATTGGATACTCAGCAAACTCAACTAAATGCTTCATCGCTTCTTTAGAAGCCTCCATCGCTTGATGTTGGGTTTCAGCGAGATTGATATCAATTAAGCCGGTATATAGCTCTGCATAGCTCACATCAATGTGAATAAAAGAAACTTTTGCCTCTAGCGCTTTAGCTAAACCCGCAGCTTTAGTAACCAATGATTTACTCTCTTCTGTTAAATCGACAGCGACAAGAATATGTTGGTAACTCATAATGTTTCTCCTATGAATTCAATATTGAATTTATTTATGACTATAGATTATCACCCGTTGTTTTCTTTTTTTGTCGTCTAGATCTCGTTCTGATTGATGATTATTGATTAATCAAGTCGTGGGTGAGTTATGTTATAGTTGTATAAAATTTGAATATAAATAGCTCATAAAGGAATCGATATATGCTAGCTAAAACGATGGTTGATCATTTAAATGCACAAATTAACCTAGAATTTTTCTCATCTAACCTATACTTACAAATGAGTGCTTGGTGTGAAGATAAAGGTTTTGATGGTGCTGCGTCATTTTTTAGAGCGCATGCAACTGAAGAAATGGAACACATGCAGCGTTTATTTACGTATGTAAGTGAGACCGGTTCAATGCCTATTTTAGGTGCGATTGAAGCACCAACATCAGAGTTTTCTGGGTTAGGTGATGTGTTTCGTGCCACATTTGAGCATGAGCAAATGATCACACAAGAGATCAATAAATTGGCTCACGTTGCGTTTACTTCGCAAGATTACTCAACGTTTAATTTTCTTCAGTGGTATGTGGCAGAGCAGCACGAAGAAGAGAAATTATTCAAAGGTATTTTAGATAAAATTGACTTGGTAGGTGAAGACGGTAAAGCGCTATTCTTTATCGATAAGGATTTAGCGGTATTAGCAAAATCTGGTTCAACATCTATTATGGATAGCACTGCTGGGTAAGTTTCATTCCCACATGTAGTAGCGTGTATATTTTGATTAATACATACACGTAGTAAGGGTCGTTACTTTCCTAAGCACAAAGACAAGTATGTCAGAGGTGATTATGATAAGTGGCGACCTTATATTATTAGCATTATTTGCCGTAACGGGTATCAACATCATTCGTTACTTAAGCACGCTAAAAACCCTCCTTTTTGTGATGAAAGAAGCGCACCCTTTGTTGTATCAACAAATTGATGGGCGTGGTTTCTTTACGACTCACGGCAATATTGGAAAGCAAACCAAACTTTTCCAATATTTATGGCAAGAAGAATATCTAGATCATTACGATACCCTTTTTGTATTTAAGTGTGAAAAAGCACGTTATCTTTTTATGTTATCTAGTGCTTTGCTGCTAGTCAGCGTTGCTGTTTTTTTCTTGGTAATTAGTTTGGGCATCTAGCGCTGATAATAGTACACTCCCTGCCAATTGAATTTGTGGTTGAGAGTGACATGAAAAAAGTAGACGTAGTGGTTATCGGTGCAGGTGCTGCAGGGTTAATGTGTGCAGCAGAAGCTGGTAAACGAGGCCGCAGTGTATTAGTGGTTGATCATGCAAAAAAACCAGGTCGAAAGATCCTGATCTCTGGTGGTGGCCGCTGTAACTTTACCAATTATGATGTTACTGCTCATAACTTCGTTTGTAAGAATTCACACTTTGTGAAATCAGCGTTATCTCAATATACTAATTGGGATTTCATTTCACTGATCTCTAAATACGGTATTGAGTTTGAAGAGCGCGACCACGGGCAATTATTCTGCGTAGATTCTGCGAAAGAAATAGTCGATATGTTGCTAAAAGAATGTGAATTAGCCGGTGTTAATTACCGCTACCGTTGTGATATATCAGACGTAACAAAACTCGATTCTGGTTTCTCCCTCAAATTAGATATGGATACTATCGAATGTGAATCCCTTGTTGTGGCAACAGGGGGCTTATCAATGCCTAAACTTGGGGCTACCCCATTTGGCTATCAGTTAGCTGAGCAGTTTGGCCTATCTATGATACCGACTACAGCAGGTCTGGTTCCATTCACTTTGCATAAAGAAGATAAAGAAGCCTTTTCTGAATTATCAGGAATAGCGATCCCTGTTGTCGTTGAATCAGAAAGCGGTGACAGTTTTAAAGAGAACCTATTGTTCACTCACCGCGGTTTATCTGGCCCATCTATCCTACAAATTTCTTCATATTGGAACGCAGGTCAAAAAGTAATGATAGATCTATTACCGAATGACGATTTGTCTGAAGAACTAGATAGAATGCGTAATGCACATCCAAATCAAAGTGTTAAAAATTCATTAGCAAAATTTTTACCAAAAAGGGTAGTTGAAACACTGTTAAATAATACGGTTTTTCAAGAGCGTTCTCTAAAACAAATTAACCATAAAGAACAGGAACAATTATGCTCTTTGATTCACCAATGGAAGGTATTACCAAACGGCACTGAAGGTTATCGTACCGCTGAAGTTACGCTGGGTGGGGTAGATACCGATGAATTGTCGTCAAAAACAATGGAATCTAAAAAAATCGCAGGTTTATATTTTGTTGGTGAAGTCATGGACGTTAGTGGTTGGCTTGGTGGATATAATTTCCAGTGGGCATGGTCAAGTGGTTACGTTGCTGGAATTAATGTGTAAGGCTGTTAATAACTAAGCCATTATTGATTAATTAGAAAATAGAGGTGCAAATCAGCCTCTATTTTTTATGTAACGTATTAAAATATATTAAGAATAAGGGCTAGATTAACAATGCAAACTCTCTCGTTTAGTGTTCAAGGACTTACACAGCTTAAAGAGAAGTGTGATTCCTTGTCTATAGAGCTTGGAACTGCGTGTTTAATTCAACTGTTTTCTTCTCAACAACCAGATGTTGTTGATGACTATTATGCTTATTTACAGCATTTTTTGCCAAACTCAGAAGTGATTGGTCTTAGCGTTATTCATTCTAGTATTGATGCGTCAATTTTTACTGATTCAACCGTAATCAGTATTTCTATTCTCAATGTGACTCAACTAACTTCTGCTTCTGTATTCCATTCTCAAGATGAACATCGAGTTGGGCACCATCTATTAAAGCGCCTTTCTATTGGCTCTACAACAAAGGCTATTATTGCGTTTGGTTGCCATGGTTCAGCAAGTAATTATCGTCTTTTTGACGCTTTTTCTGAACATGAAAATCAAGTGCCTGTTTCTGGTGGTGTTGCTGCAGATACCGGAAAAGGGACATGGGTATTCTTAAATGGTCAGTTCTATAGTGATCAAATTGTTGCTGTTGCGATGCATGGTGAGCAATTACAAGCATGGTCTGAAGCATTTGTTGAGTGGAATCCTATTGGTAAGCGTTTTCGCATTACGTCATCAGAAGGTAATGTTGTAAAAACGATTGATAATATCCCCGCGTATGAATTTTATTGTAGATACCTTTCTGATACGAAAGCGATACCTCTAAGCCAGATCCAAGCTTTCCCCTTAATGTTAGAAGAAGATACGGTACGATACATCAATGCTGTTGAAGAGATAACAGTGGAGGGTTATCTTAAGTTCGCTTTAAGGATCCCAACAGGGCGTGAAGTGAGATTGTGTTATTACCACCCCTCGTTAACCCAGGAGCAAGTAAATCAAGGGGCGATGATGCTTGCAAAAAAACAGCCTGAGTCGATCTTTATTTATAATTGTGAATCAAGAATAGAAAGCAGTTCTGAATCTACTGAATTACAGACATTTTCAGACATTGGTTCTTGCCAAGGTATTTATGGGATGGGGGAATTCTTTCGGTCTCACAAACAAGTAATTCTACATCATAGTTTAACGTACTTAGCGTTAAGAGAATCCGTTCCTGAGACGGTGAACTCCCTTTATTCTCATTCACCGAGAGAACATAATTTAACCCCTTTATTTTCGTTAATTAAAAATTCGATTCAAGACGTTGATCAGATGACTCTTGCGATGGAAAAGAAGATTAGCGATCAATCTTTGCGTTTGATGCATACGTATCGCACAGACAGGCGCACGGGATTATTCAATCGAATCGTTTTAAAAGAGCGTCTTGAGAGCGTCACTCGAATGGAACATTTACTTTCTTTTAAGCTAACCAATTTAAGCCAAGTGAATGAGAAGTACGGTTATCAAGTCGGTGATAAATTACTGCAAGATGTGAGTCACTACTTAGGTACGTATTTGGCGGATGCAGTGCATACCCCAGTAGAGCTTTATAGTATTGGTATTGCTGAATGGGGTGTTGTTTTTGATAGTGACACCAATAGTGAAGTTCTTCGTAAATACATTACTGATTTTATAGAAAAAATCGAACACTTTAGTTTTGAGCCTTATGGACTAAGTGATGTCGACTATCTCAGCGTTTCTATTTCTGGAGGGCTAATTAGTCGTCGAGACTTCATCAATATTGCAGTAGAAGAATTGATTTTGAAGGCGGTAGAAGCCCGTCGTATTGCGATGCGAAGAAATCGCCATTTATGTAATGCTCGTGATTTATTAAAAGAAGAACGATTACGTCAAAGCCAATTAGATTGGTTAACAAGTGTTAACCGAGCAATTACCCAAGAAGGCGTTTTGGTGTACGGACAGCCTATCTTGAAAGCCGGTACTCGTGAATTAGTATCAACCGAATGTTTAATGCGAATTTATGATAATGGACAAGTCTTTGCACCAGGGCAGTTTTTACCAGCAGTAGAAGGTACTCATCTTTACACTCGTTTAAGCCGAGAGATGATTACAAGAACCTTTGATATTATGCAGTCTAATGATATGGATTTTTCAATTAACCTTTCGCCTCAAGATTTAATGAGTGACCGAACGTTAGATTTATTGGAGTCGTCGATTATGCGTTTAGATAATCCATTCCGAGTTGGTTTTGAAGTGTTAGAAACGGAACAAATTCAAGATTACGATCGCATGATTGAAGTGTGTAACCACTTTAAACGCTTAGGTGCTCGCATCATTATTGATGATTTTGGGTCTGGCTATTCAAATATTGATGAGATCATGAAATTGGAACCTCAAGTGATTAAACTTGATGGTTCGATTATTAAAAATGTACATCAAGATAAACGCCAACGGTTGATCTCTCAACAAATGGTACAACTTTGTCATGCACTCGAAGCCAAAGTTGTGGCTGAATTTGTGCACAACAAAGAGGTGTGTAGTATTGTTGAAGATATGGGCGTTGATTATCTTCAAGGTTATTATTTAGGGGAACCTAAAGCACTCGGTTGATATTCATGGCCGCTGCGTTCTGCTTGAAATACAGTTAGAAATTGCTCGTAATAATGAAAAAGAGCTTGAGCATTCTCAGGCTCTTTTACCATGTCCAAAACTTCAATTCCTGCTTCACAAGTACATAAATTTCCTTGGCTTTGATTGCGACGTAAATGGTAGCAAGAATCTCCCGTTGCCTGAATTTCAAGGCAAGGTAAGTCTTTAAGCCAAGAGCTTTTATTAACCATCTTCTTAGCCTCTTGCCATGTTGCATCTAACAGGATAAAGAGCTGCTTTTTGTTTGGGTTTTTATATTCGCAATATTTTGAACTAAGCGTTGGCGAATGACTTGGAAACAGTAACCATGTTTCGGTGTTTTCTTGATTGATTTTATCAATCAGTGCCTTTGGTGGCACTTTTCTTTGCCATAAATAGCTTTGGGCTTTAGGTAGGCTATTTAATATTAACCTACCCGTATTAGTCAGTTTGCTAAGTTCATTTTCATGATACAGAAGTGCAAATTCAACGTGTGACTGAAGATGTGGTTGATGTTCGCAAATGCAATTATGAATAAAACCACAGGTCGTACATGGAACGGTTGTTGCCATTATTTTACTTATCCAAACTTGTTGATGTTGAGTACAGCGTTAACCCTGATTGAATAGGGTATGTCACGCCATTTACGGTTTCATTATCCGCCGATATTGTCTGTTTATTTTTTGAAAATGTGCGTTCTGATATCATATATTGACGTTGATGACGGCTCATTAAAACATGAATTTTATCATCGTTAGTTTCTTGCCAAACACCGGTCTCAATCAATTGAGGCTCATCGGTATTGTAATCATAAGTGGTTATTGCTGAGTGATCAGGATTGAGTGTTAATCCAATCGTTAAACTTGAGTTACCAATAGTACTTGTTCCTTTGTAGCTGCCTGCTGAACCTAACGTCGTATCTTTAGCTGAAAGTGTTGCACAACCTTCATAGGCTTTACCGTCGATTTCTACGTTTGATTTCCAGCCATAAATAGACTCAATCATGCTGTCTTTACAGATCCCTTTTGTCATCGTTAGAGAGAAATCATCGCTTTGGTAATGGCGTTTCTTCACGGTGAATTCTTGGTCTGTGATTGTTTGTGCCTGTTTTGATTTGCCAATTTCAGAGACGACTAATGATCCGTTAATCACTTGAATATTCCAAAATGGTTCATTACCAAAGGCGTTTGTTGGTTGACGTGTTTTTTTACAAGAAACGCCTTCGCCGGCAACTAAGGTATTAATCTGAGATACAACAAATCGAGCCGGATAATCGTTAGCAAATCCGCCTTTTGGTGGCGCTTCGAAATGACCAATTAATTCCCCATACATAGGCTGATAAGGGGATGATTGAATGCTATTCCCCGCAGCCCATTGTTCAGGTGTTAAATTTATCCAATATTGTTGGTCACTATTACAAGGCTGAATACTTTGAGATTCATGTCCAATCACAACCGTCCCACGCAGCGTAAAGGTATGAGGCATTGTTGCTTCATGCACATCATTATTTTTGGATTTACTGTCAGAGGTATCTTCTGAAAATTGCTGACTACACCCAGATAGGAATAATAAAGTGCCCAAAGTAAGTAATGATTTTTTCATCCTATTTTCCTGCATGGTTAACGTAAAGGTTAGTATGCCATAGGACACTAAAAATAGATGGGAATTCACCTTTATCAGAGCTATTGATAGTAAATTAGCGTAAAATGCTCGCGTTATTTAAATAAGCAAAGAGAGCTAAGAGCAATATGAGTTGGAACCTTTCGCCTTCAGACGTATTTAGCGCATCACCAGTTGTTCCAGTTATGGTTATTGAACAACTAGAAGATGCCGTGCCAATGGCTCAAGCATTAGCCGCTGGTGGCATTAATGTATTTGAGATTACCCTACGAACAACCGTTGCTTTAGAAGCGATTACAGCCATTCGCAAAGCAATGCCAAAAGCTCTGGTTGGTGCAGGAACAGTGATCAGTACTCAGCAATATGATCAGGCGGTTGAAGCTGGCGCTCAATTTATTATTTCACCAGGATTTACTCCAAGCTTATTAGCGCATGCAAAAACGGCTGATATCCCATTGATCCCAGGTGTAGCAACGCCATCTGAGGTGATCCGTGCAATCGAACTTGGTTATGCACATTTAAAATTCTTCCCTGCAAGTGCATTTGGTGGACCATCGGTATTGAAAGCGATGGCAGCACCGTTACCACAAGTTCAGTTCTGTCCTACGGGCGGCATTAATCCACAGAATGTAAATGACTACACTGCATTGGATTGTGTGGCGACAGTGGGTGGTTCTTGGATGCTACCAAAAGAGGCAATTGCAGCAAAAGATTGGGATAAAGTGACAAGACTTGCGAAAGAAGCGGTTGAGTTGATTAAGTAAGAATTGAGAGACTAGAAGTTATACGCTTCGCTAACTAAATACTATAAGAGCAAAAGAACATTGCTTTTGCTCTTATAGAAGCGGAGCGTTCTAGTTTCTAGTTT
>NZ_MAJS01000005.1:0-135025 GCF_001690985.1 Aliivibrio sp. 1S175 | reverse complement strand
TTCTAGTTTCTAGTTTCTAGCGCTTAGCTGCCATATCACGCAATGCTTGTTTCTCTGCATCACTTAGGAAAGCTAAATCCAATCCATTAATTTGAATTTGACGAAGCTGCTCTTGAGTTAGGCCAACTTTTGGTGCCGCAACTTCATATTCATGAGGAAGCTCAATACCTTCAACCGCAGGATCATCCGTATTCAAACAAACCTTAACACCATGAGAAAGGAACGTTTTGATAGGGTGGGATTCAAATGAAGCAACAGTGCTTGTTTGAATGTTAGACGTTAAACATGATTCAATACCAATATTGTTCTTCGCTAAAAACTCCATCAATTTTAGGTCTTCAACTGCCTTAACACCGTGACCAATACGTACAGCACCAAGTTCATTAATTGCTTGCCACATACTTTCAGCACCGGCAGCTTCACCAGCGTGCACTGTCACTCGAAGGCCTGCATCACGAACTTGTTTAAAGTGACTAACAAAACGATCGCCTGGTTGACCCAGTTCATCACCTGCAAGATCGATAGCGACTAATTTATCTTTTTGAGTAAGAAGGCCATTAAGTTCTTGCTGACAAGCATCTTGACCAAAGGTACGACTCATAATACCGATTAGATTTGCTTTGATACCAAAATCACGGCAACCCGCTTCAACACCGTCAACGACAGCTTCGACAACACCTGCTATTGATAAATTGTGCTTCATTGCCATGTAATAAGGGGAAAAACGCAATTCAGCGTAATCAATCTGTGCATTCATCGCATCTTGCACATTTTCATAAGCAACACGACGACAAGCGTCTAGATCGCCCAATACCGCTACGCCCCAATCAAGCTTAGATAGAAAAGCAACTAAACTTGGTTCTGCTTCAACGATTTGAACGTGAGGACGTAATGCTTCTAAATCATAAGCAGGCAGCGCAAGACCAAATTTTTGGCCAAGATCTAAAATGGTTTCAATGCGGATGTTGCCATCAAGATGACGGTGAAGATCCGTAAGAGGGAGAGTTTTAGTTATCATTATTGAACTATTCCTACTAAAGAAGAAATGAATGCGTATAAATATTAATAATGAGTATAGAGAGTCATGATGATTATGTCAGTAGCCAAACGGATGAAAAGAGCGCAATTTTAACGATTGCGCTCTGATGTTAACTTATTCTGTTGGTCCTCTATCTAAAGGCAGTAGGGGACTTTAAATAAAGTATTGAGCGTGATTATTACTGATTTTCTTTCAAGCGAGTTATTCAATCTCTTTTAATTTTCTTGTTAATGTATTTCTTCCCCAGCCAAGTAATTTTGCGGCATCTTGTTTATGGCCATGAGTATGATGAAGGGCTTTTTCTAACAAGATACGTTCTACATTGGGAATTACTTTATTTAAAATATCAGTTTCCCCTAGAGATAATTGTTCCTCTACCCATTCGCTTAGTTGCTCTTGCCAATCGACTGAATGTTGTACTGATGTTGTGGTAGAGGTGAATAATTCTGGTGGTAAATCGGAAGAAAGAACCTCTTGGCTGCTTGCCATTACCGTAAGCCAACGACACGTGTTTTCTAATTGTCTAACGTTGCCTGGCCACGCACATTCCCCGAGCTTTTTACTTGCATCTTTGCTGAGGGTTTTGCATTCAATACCTAACTCTTTTGATGCTAAGTGTAAGAAGTGTTCCGTTAATTGGGTTATATCTTCACGACGTTCCCGTAAAGCAGGAATGTGTACGCGAATCACATTTAATCGATGATATAAATCTTCTCTAAAGCCACCATCTTTCACTAATTGTTCTAAGTTTTGGTGTGTTGCGGCAATAATCCGCACGTCGACTTGGACAGGAGAGTGTCCGCCTACACGGTAAAATTGTCCGTCAGCCAAAACACGAAGTAATCGAGTTTGAATATCTAATGGCATATCGCCGATTTCATCTAGAAATAGAGTGCCCCCATTGGCCTGTTCAAATCGACCTTTACGAACCGAATTTGCGCCAGTAAATGCCCCTTTTTCATGACCAAAGAGTTCAGATTCAATCAAGTCTTTTGGGATAGCGGCCATATTAAGAGCGATAAATTCGTTATTTGAACGTGGGCTATGGCGGTGCAATGCGTGAGCCACTAATTCTTTACCCGTTCCGGATTCCCCATTAATAAGCACAGAGATCGACGAGCGAGATAAACGACCGATAGCACGAAATACTTCCTGCATTGCAGGAGCTTCACCGATGATCTCGGGAACATTGTGTTCTTTAATCGGTTTATTGCTACTTTGTTTTTTCTGTTCTTGGCTGTGTGCTAATGCTCGTTCAACTAATGTGAGTGCTTCATCAATATCAAATGGTTTTGGTAGGTATTCGAACGCTCCCTTCTGGTAAGCACTTACCGCCGCATCAAGATCTGAGTGAGCTGTCATTATGATAACGGGTAGCTCAGGGTAGTTTTCTTGAACGTGGTTTAATAGAGATAAACCATCCATACCTGGCATTCTAATATCAGAAATGATCACATCAGGGACGTTACGCTCTAGCGCTTGAATCACACTTTCTGCGTCGCCAAAACTTTCACACATCATGTTTGTGCTTGTTAATGTTTTTTCTAATACCCAGCGAATAGAGCTGTCATCATCGACAACCCAAATAAATCCTTTGCTCATAATTATTTCTCCAACATCCACTTATAAATTTGTCTTTATTGTGGTGGTTATTTTTATTATTTAAGTGGAAGGTAAACCGTAAATACTGTTTTTCCTGGCCAACTAGAGACATCGATTTTTCCATTGTGTTGGTCAATCAGGTTTTGTGAAATAGAGAGCCCAAGACCTGTGCCACCTTCACGAGCGCTGACCATTGGGTAAAATAATGTGTCTTGGATATGACTTGGAATGCCAGGACCGTTATCTATGATCTCTATTTTTGCGGCAAGTCGATGACGCTGACCATAGATGTTGGTTTGGTAATCGGTGCGAGTTCGTAAGGTTATGATGCCATCGGGTTGGTCTTTTAATACTTCAGCAGCATTACTGATAATATTTAAGAGAGCTTGTTCTATTTGTTCTGCATCCATATCTAAATCAGGCAGGCTAGGGTCATAATCTCTAATGATAGAAACTTGGTAACTTGAGTTTAACTCAATTAATTGACGTACTTTTTCGATAATTGCGTGTAGGTTTTCAGGCTTCTTTTGCCCTAATTTTTGCGGACCCAACAAGCGATCAACCAGATTACGTAATCGGTCGGCTTGCTCGATAATGATTTGAGTATATTCGTGTAATTCTGGGTTTGGCAACATTCTTTCTAATAGCTGCGCTGCGCCGCGTAAGCCGCCAAGAGGGTTCTTTATTTCATGCGCCAAGCTACGTACCAATACTTTGGCTGCTTGTTGCTGAGCATGCTGGTTAATTTCTTGAGATAAGCGACGTTGTTGTTCTATTTGGCGAATTTCAACTAACAGATACAGTGATTTTTTTATTTCGATAGGGCTTGATGTTACTTCAATATACAACGGCTGATTGTTCACTATCATGCATACATCGCTGTCTGTGACACTTTGGCCGGTATCAAGAGGCAGCATTAAAGTAGATAAATCGAATTTCGAGTGCTGAAAAAGGTTATCAAAAGTATGTGCTGCCATACGTTGGGCACTTTGTGAAAAAAGTTGTTCAGCTGCTGGGTTGGCGTAATGAATGTTACGTAGGTCATCAAGCAATAAAATAGCGGTTACTTGATGATCTAGCAATTGCGTTGAAAAATCCATAATCAGAACCACATCCTTGTCATCACATTTGAATGCACCATTCTAGTGCATCGTTGCCTTTGTTAAAAGACAGTGACTCTCCAAAGAACGTGAATTTATACGCTCTTACTCACTATATGTACTTATAGTTTGGATGGTCGATGCAAGTGCACAGTTAATATCTTAGTTGATGCAATTCTCTTGCCGTCTTTTTGGGCAACAACCGTAATGATGTGAGTGCCTCTCTCTATGTTGGTGAGTTTCCATTCTCTAGAGGTTTGAGGAAGACCATAAGGTGACCCATCAAGTATTAATTGAAGCTTTTCATCAATAGAAAGTTTACGAGTTAGCTCAGTAAGCACCATGATGTGCCCTCGAGAACTGCGCACTGTTTCTTCTTGGGATAGGTTAGTAATAGAAATTTTGAGTGGAGCTAACGCTTCTTTATCCGCTTTCTTTGTATTTTTAGATACGGATTTTTTTTGCTTTGCAGGTGCAGGGATATTTTCTACTTCATTTGGAGTTGAAGAGAATGACAGTTGTTTTGATTTGGTGTTGCTTGGTGGTGGAGTATCACTGAAATGCCTTACACCCTTATTATCTTCCCATGTGTAAACACTCTCGGCGGCGGTAGGAAGCGAAAAAAGGCTAATGAGTAAAATTACAATATATGTATGAGGCATAGTTCCACCATTGATGATGGTTATTATTTGATTTCAATAATTCGTTTAATGTATGAAATCTCGTTTGGGTTATGTGATTCAATACAATGAAGATGTTGGTTATTTATTGTATGAATAGAGTAAGTGTTGCGCGTAAAGTAGGTTTTGCCAATATAAAAAAGGCCCGCTTGTGAAGCGAGCCTAAAAACATCAGATTGATTTCAATTTGTTACGTCAGAAATTAAACTGAGTAATACATTTCAAATTCAAGAGGGTGAACCGCTGTGTTGATAGCAGCAACATCTTGAGCTTTAAGGCTGATGTAAGAATCAATGAAGTCATTAGAGAATACGCCACCCGCCGTTAAGAATTCACGATCTGAATCCAGAGCTTGCAGTGCGATATCTAGAGACTCGGCTACTTTAGGGATCTCAGCGGCTTCTTCCGCAGGAAGGTCATACAGATCTTTATCCATTGCTTCGCCTGGGTGGATCTTGTTCTTAATTCCGTCAAGACCAGCCATTAGCATTGCTGAGTAGCTTAAGTATGGGTTTGCCGCTGGGTCACCAAAACGAACTTCGATACGACGAGCTTTCGGGCTTGGTACTACTGGAATACGGATAGAAGCTGAACGGTTACGTGCAGAGTATGCAAGCATAACAGGTGCTTCAAAACCAGGGACAAGACGCTTGTATGAGTTAGTGGTTGGGTTAGCAAATGCGTTGATTGCACGAGCGTGTTTAATGATACCGCCAATGAAGAAGATAGCCATTTCTGATAGGCCGCCGTACTTATCGCCAGCAAATAAGTTTTGTCCATCTTTGTTCAATGACATATGAACGTGCATACCTGAACCGTTGTCACCAACAAGAGGTTTTGGCATGAAAGTCGCTGTTTTACCGTAAGCGTGAGCTACGTTATGAACAACATACTTATAGATTTGAGTTTCATCAGCTTTGTTAGTTAGCGTATTGAAGCGTGTTGCGATCTCATTTTGACCCGCCGTTGCTACTTCGTGGTGGTGAGCTTCAACAACAAGGCCCATTTCTTCCATGATTAAACACATAGCAGAACGAATATCTTGAGATGAATCAACAGGAGCTACAGGGAAGTAACCGCCTTTAACGCCAGGACGGTGGCCTTTGTTGCCGCCTTCATATTCAGTACCTGAGTTCCACGCCGCTTCGATATCATCAATCTTAAAGAAAGAACCTGACATATCAGTATTAAAGCGAACGTCATCAAATAGGAAAAATTCTGGTTCTGGGCCAACTAAAACAGTGTCAGCAAGACCTGTTGAACGTAGATAGTCTTCAGAACGTTTTGCGATTGAGCGAGGGTCACGATCGTAACCTTGCATTGTTGTTGGTTCAAGAATGTCACAACGGATATTTAGTGTTGGATCTGCTGTGAACGGGTCAAGAACTGCACTTGCTGCATCTGGCATCATTACCATGTCAGATTCATTAATGCCTTTCCAGCCAGCTACTGAAGAACCGTCGAACATTTTGCCGTCTTCAAAGAAGTCGGCATCAACTTGATGAGAAGGAATTGAGATGTGTTGCTCTTTACCTTTTGTATCGGTAAAGCGTAAATCAATAAATTTCACTTCGTTTTCTTGAATTAGAGCGAATACGTTTTCTACTGACATGTAGGATAACCTCCAGTGTTATAATATAAATATTGGCCAGCTAAGCTGTTATTTACTATATAGCTAGAACTGTGCCAAAAGTAATAATCCTTTAATATTAATGACTTAGTTATATTTTATTTGAATGGCACTTGTTATTTGCACCATTTTGATCTCTCTTTGCACTGTTATGGTGCAAAAATGCATGAGTTAAATAAAAAATAATTAGTCACTAATTTACTTCTCCCTGCTATTCAGCAGTGAAATCGTATATTTGTCAATCTAATTCCCTTGCCGAATGCACAATAAAATCAACGTAATAAATTTAAATTATTGATATGTTTGAGTTTTTGTTTTTTGTTTCAAAAAATAAAGTGAAGGAAAAAATTGAATAAATAATGGCTCAATTGTTCTTTTTTTCGTCACTTTTGTGGGCTTGATTAAATAAATTGAAAAAAAATTGTGTCTTCAATCACATATTTCGTGGGTTTTGCTCTAAAATCTGTTAAATTATTGACCGTTTTTAAACCAAAGTAGCGCCAATGGTGGCTCTACATGTTCTGAGTGAATTTGAATCCATGTCTACTCCACAACTTGATAAACTAAGAAATATCGCAATTATTGCGCACGTCGACCACGGTAAAACAACGTTGGTTGATAAATTGCTCCAGCAATCAGGTACGCTTGAATCTCGTGGTGAAGCTGAAGAGCGCGTCATGGACTCGAACGATATCGAAAAAGAACGTGGTATCACGATCCTTGCTAAGAACACAGCGATTACTTGGAACGATTACAACATCAACATCGTAGATACTCCAGGACACGCCGATTTCGGTGGTGAAGTTGAGCGTATTATGTCTATGGTTGATTCAGTTCTACTTATCGTAGATGCTGTTGACGGTCCAATGCCTCAAACGCGTTTCGTAACGCAAAAAGCATTTGCACACGGTCTTAAGCCAATCGTTGTAATCAACAAGGTTGACCGTCCAGGCGCACGTCCTGAGTGGGTTATGGATCAAGTATTTGATTTATTCGATAACCTAGGCGCAACTGATGAACAACTAGACTTTAAAGTTGTTTACGCTTCTGCACTAAATGGTTGGGCTAACGCTGAATCAGAAGAAGAAACTGAAAACATGGAATCTTTATTCCAAGCGATCGTTGACGGTGTTGATGCACCTGTTGCTGACCGTGAAGGTGACTTCCAAATGCAAATTTCTCAACTTGATCACAACGCATACGTTGGTGTTATCGGTGTTGGTCGTATTACACGTGGTAGCGTTAAAGTTAACCAAGCGGTTACAGTTATCGGTGCTGACGGTAAAGAACGTAAAGGCAAAATTGGCCAAGTACTAGGTTACTTAGGTCTTGAGCGTCATGATGTTGAATTTGCTGAAGCAGGTAACATTGTTGCTATCAGTGGTTTAGGCGAGCTTAAAATTTCTGATACTGTTTGTGCGCAAAACAATGTTGAAGCATTGCCACCACTAACTGTTGATGAACCAACAGTGACAATGACTTTCCAAGTAAACAACTCACCATTCTGTGGTAAAGAAGGTAAATTCGTTACTTCACGTAACATCCTTGAGCGTTTACAAAAAGAACTAGTACACAACGTTGCACTTAAAGTTGAAGAAACTGGTGATCCGGATAAATTTAAAGTATCTGGTCGTGGTGAACTTCACCTAGGTATCTTAATCGAAAACATGCGTCGTGAAGGTTTCGAGCTAGCAGTATCTCGTCCTGAAGTTATCGAACGTATGGTAGATGGTCAACTAATGGAACCGTTTGAAACGGTAACAATCGATGTAGTTGAAGAGAACCAAGGCGCGGTAATGGAAAGTATCGGTACTCGTAAGGGTGAACTAACTGATATGGCTCCAGATGGTAAAGGCCGTGTACGTATGGACTTTATGATGCCTTCTCGTGGTCTTATCGGTTTCCAAACTGAATTCATGACAATGACTTCTGGTTCTGGTCTTATCTACCACGCATTTGATCACTACGGTCCTCACAAAGGCGGCACAATTGGTCAACGTAAAAATGGTGTACTAATTTGTAACCAAGCTGGTAAAGCGGTTACTTACTCACTATTCTTCCTACAAGATCGCGGTCGTTTATTCCTAGGTCACGCTACAGAAGTATACGAAGGTCAAATCATCGGTATTCATAACCGTGCAAACGACCTTACAGTTAACTGTATTCGTGGTAAGCAACTGACTAACGTACGTTCTTCTGGTACTGATGAAGCACAAACGCTTTCTCCTTTCATCGATTTGACTCTTGAGCAAGCTCTTGAATTCATCGACGTTGATGAGCTAGTAGAAGTAACACCAGTAAGCATTCGTATCCGTAAGAAACTACTTACAGAGAACGATCGTAAACGTGCTGGTCGTGCGCCTAAGTAATTATTAATTTTTGATTTAGCGTTATCGTTAAATTGTAAATTGAATAAATATCAAATCCCTTTGTAGGCAACTACGAAGGGATTTTTTTATCTGCTATGATAATACCAGCCCAAATAAGTAGGTGGCCATTTTTTATACGCAATTATCTGGACACAGACTTATTTGTATTGGTATATGTAAAAACTGATATTTTTTAAGAGTAAATCGATGGAAGAAAAAATTAAACATACGCTAAGGATTAGCTGGTCATACTTTGTATTTTTAAAGCAACGCATTATTCATGACCGATTGACGGTCAGTGCCGGTTATATGGCCTATATTACGTTGTTATCGCTAGTGCCTTTGGTTACCGTGTTGCTTTCTGTGCTTTCTCAGTTTCCTATTTTTTCAGGAGCAGGAGAGACAGTTCAAGCATTTGTGATTCAAAACTTTGTCCCTGCCGCCAGTGATGCAGTGGAAGGGAGCCTTAAAGAATTCATCTCCAATACTGGGAAGATGACAGCGGTCGGTTCTGGGTTCTTATTTGTGGCCTCTGTGATGCTGATATCAGCAATTGATCGTAGCCTGAACTACATTTGGCGAGTGAAGAAAAAACGTCGTCCAATGTATTCATTTTCATTGTATTGGATGATTTTAACCCTAGGTCCATTATTGGTTGGGGCAAGTATTGCTGCAACTTCGTATTTGACTTCATTAAAGATCATGGACGATGAAATCGTATCGAGTTTTTATCGGACTTTGCTAGGTTGGTTGCCTATCATATTGTCATTTTCTGCCTTTGTTGGTTTGTATTTATTAGTACCGAATAAAAAAATACGAATAAGGCACGCCCTTGTTGGTGCGATGTCAGCAGGGTGCTTGTTTGAAATCAGCAAGGTGGGTTTCGCACAATACATTACGCAATTTCCATCCTATGAAGTTATTTATGGCGCTTTAGCGGCGGTACCGATTCTATTTGTATGGGTTTATCTATGTTGGATTATCGTTTTAATTGGTGCTGAAATCACGGCAAGTTTGGGTGAATCAGATCAGTGGTTGATAGATAAAGTGAACACGCATATATTTGAAACAGAGAATACGGTATTAACAGAATCAAAAGGGTTGATAGAAAGTGATAGCACTGATCCAAAGAGTAAGTGAAGCCGCAGTAAAAGTTGATGGCGAAGTAACGGGTGAGATTAATCAAGGGTTATTGATCTTGCTCGGTGTCGAAAGAGAAGATGATGAAGCCAAAGCAAAACGGCTAATGGAACGCGTTCTGACTTATCGAATTTTTGAAGATGATGACGGTAAGATGAACTTAAATGTGCAACAAATTGGCGGTAGTGTATTAGTGGTTTCACAATTTACGTTGCCTGCGGACACTAAAAAAGGCACACGCCCAGGTTTTTCTAAAGGTGCGCATCCTGTTGATGCTGAGCGTTTGTATGATTACTTTTCAGACTTATGCGAAGAGAAGATAAATACGCAAAGAGGGCGATTTGCCGCGGATATGAAGGTGTCGCTAGTGAATGATGGGCCTGTGACGTTTTGGTTGCAGGTATAGAGTATAGAGCAGGGACGAGAGTCGAGGACGCTTCGCTCGAGGGGCGAGGAAAAGCAGAAGACTATACGCTTCGCTGACTAGAGACTATAAGAGCGAGTGTGTTGATGTGGTGAGTTTCTTAGGTTTCAGGAAAAGAACTAGAAACTATACGTTTTACTAACTAGACCGCTTCGCTTCTACAAGAGCAAAAACGAAAGAGTAGAACTTAGGTCGCTTTGACTTGCAGAGTTCCGCGGAGATTGCTTTTGCTCTTGCTCTTCCTGAAGCCTGAAATCTCGCTTTTTTCTCTTATAGTCTCTAGCTAGCGAAGCGTATAGTATCTAGTCTCACAACGATCACCCCCTGAACCCTCGTCCCTAATCATAATAAAAGGATTTATATGTTTCGATTGATCACCCCAACCACAGAGGCAGAACTGAAAGCCTACTACCATTTCCGCTGGCAAGTATTACGTGAGCCTTGGCGTCAGCCTGTGGGTTCTGAACGTGATGCTTATGATGATATGAGCCAGCATCGAATGATTTTGGATGGTAGAGGAAAGCCGGTTGCAATCGGACGTTTATATCTAACCCCCGATAATGATGGCCAAATTCGCTATATGGCGGTATCTCCGCACTTTCGAGGTAAAGGTATAGGTGCACTAATAATGGTAGCCCTAGAGTCTTACGCGCGCCAAGAAGGGGCTAAGCGATTAGTATGTAATGCCCGTGAAGAGGCAATTCCGTTTTATGTTCGAAATGGATTTGAAAGCCAAGGCGAGTTAACAGATGAGCGAGGGCCTATTCGTCATCAACAAATGCTCAAGCAACTCGATCCCCTTGCTGATGTATTACGTCGTCCAGATTGGTGTGCCGAACTACAAGACCGCTGGGAAAAAGAGATCCCAATCAGTGACAAAATGGGCATTAAAATAACCCAATATACGGGTTATCGATTTGAAGTCAGTGCGGTTTTAAATGCCAATCTTAATCCTCATAACACCATGTTTGCAGGCAGCATATTTACTTTGGGAACGTTAACTGCGTGGGGAATGGTGTGGTTATTACTCAAAGAGCGTGGTTTGGATTCAGCTAGCATTATGTTAGTTGATAGTCATATTCGTTATCGTCAGCCTATTACTGACAACCCGAAAGGCATTACGTCGTTGAATTGCTTACAAGGTGATTTCGACCGTTTGAAATCAGGTAAACGAGCGCGTGTAAAAGTAACGGTTGCTTTGTGTAATGGTGACACGCCTGCGGCTGAGTTTTCAGGAACGTTTATGCTGATGAGAAACTAGAAACGATACGCTGCGCTAACTAGACCGCTTCGCTTCTATAAGAGCAACAGCAAGAGCTAAAAAATCAGAGTTCAGAGGAACTTCTCTTGCTTTTATAGTTTCTAGTTAGCGCAGCGTATAGTATCTAGTCTCACAACAATCACCCCTGAACTCTGTAAGGGAGCTTGCGACCGATCTGAACCCTAAGTTTTTACTCTTATTTCGCCTGCATCGCTGCCCACCACGCTTCATCCGCAACAATCTGTCCCGTTCCATCTAATTGAGGGTAAGGCAGCTTCTTACGCTTTGCGACGCGAGCAAGTACAGGGTGACCACGTTCAAATAAGACATTATTAATATACTCTGCAGGCAACGCACTCTCTTCACGGTCATACATTCCCGCTAAATCACGCTGACGCTGTGCTTCGTATAAAATCAAGGCACTGGCTACTGATACATTTAAAGACTGCACCATGCCAACCATAGGAATGATGATGTCATGGTCAGCCATCGCTAATGCTTTTTTGCTGATGCCCGTTTTTTCACTACCAAGAATGATGGCCGTTGGTTTGGTGTAATCAATTTCACGAAAATCAACCGCAGTATCAGACAAGTTAGTCGCAAGGATCTGCATACCTTGGCCTTTTAAAACCGCAAAAGCATCATCAATGTTCTTATGTGTTTCAACGTCTACCCAATTACGAGCGCCAGCAGAAGTATGAGCTAATGTTTTCATTTGTTCTGTTGGCCAAACCGCGTGTACTTTATGAACCCCAGTGGCATCTGCTGTACGAATAATAGCGGAAACATTATTAGGTTTATGAACTTCTTCTAAACATAAAGTGAGATCAGTTTGGCGAGATTTTAATACAGAAGTAATACGTTGATAGCGTTCTAGGTTCATTATTTTAATTTCTTGAAATAGGTTAGGGGGACTAGGGACGAGTAAGGGCAGTAAAATTGGAACTAGAAACTATACGCGGTGCTAACTAGAGACTATAAGAGCATTATATTACTAGATTGGAAGACCATTCTTAAATCGGTCAATGCTTTTGATTTTATAGTTTCTAGAGCGAAGCGTTCTAGTTAGCGCAGCGTATAGCTCTTACTAAAAGGACGAAGTCCGTACTTGAACCTCGTCCCTTCATTTTCTGCTTCTAGTTCTTATGTCTACGAACTTTAAGTACGTGTGACATAACACGAATTCGACGCATTATTTCCGCTAAATGAGTACGATCTTTGGCTGTTAATTCAACCGTAACCGTATATAAACGACCGTCTTTTTCTTCGGTTGTTATACCACGAATATTGGAACCCGTACTGGCAATGACATTCGTTAAACTTGCCAATGCGCCTTGATGGTTTTGAATATCAATATCCAACGCGGTTGCGAATTCTTGGTCAAATTCATCAGCCCACTCAACGCCCATGTATTTATCAAGTTCTTTTTGATAACCACGGACATTTGCACACTCTTCCATGTGAACCACAAGGCCACGACCAGGACTTACATGAGCAATAATATGGTCTCCCGGAATAGGGCGACAACAGTTTGCAAACGTTAGTAAAATACCGTCAGCACCACGAATTGGTAATTTCTTACCTGTAGAGGTTTCGATATTTGAAGAGTCTTGCTCTGTCAGTTCATCGGCATCACCAAGAAGACGGCGAGCAACGACAATACTCATTAATTCACCCAAGCCAATAGCAGCAAGTAAATCGTCAAACTCAGCCAGTTTTAGACCAGAGAGAACATGAGTGATATTGTCTTTTGATACATCATCAATTGATACATTATGACCAAGCGCATGATTAAGTAAGCGACGACCTAAAATGATCGAATCTTCTTTACGCATCGTCTTCAGAACTTGACGAATTTTAGTGCGAGCTTTAGAGGTCACAACATAGTTTAACCAAGCGGCGTTTGGACGCGCGCCTGGAGCACTGATGATTTCAACCGTTTGACCGCTCTTAAGTGGTTTACTTAATGGGTAAGGTTGACGGTTAACACGTGAGCCAACACAGCTGTTACCAACATCAGAGTGAACGGCATAAGCGAAATCAACCGCAGTTGCTCCCACGGGCAATTCAAAAATACGACCTTTAGGGGTGAAAACGTAAATTTCGTTCGGGAATAAATCCGATTTTACATTTTCAATAAATTCAAATGAGTTACCTGCACTTTGTTGAAGCTCAAGTAAGCTTTGCATCCAACGCTGAGCGCGGATCTGTGCTGTCGTACTTGAGTTATCACCCTCTTTATACGACCAGTGTGCAGCCACACCTTTATTCGCCATTTGTTCCATGTCTTCAGTGCGGATCTGCACTTCAACGGGGACGCCGTGGGGGCCGACCATTGAGGTGTGAAGCGATTGGTAACCATTGGCTTTTGGTACAGCAATGTAATCTTTAATACGACCAGGACGAGGTTTATAAATACTATGAACCTGACCTAGTGCGCGATAACAGGTATCGACATTGTCAGTGATCACTCGGAACGCGTAGATATCCATAATAGTATGGAAGCGCTGCTCTTTATTTTTCATTTTATTGTAAATAGCGAACAGGTTTTTCTCTCGTCCAATCACACGACCCTTAATGCCGGCTTCAGCAATACGGCCTTCGATTTCAGAGTGGATTTTTTGAATCATCTCTTTACGGTTACCACGAGCCGACTTTACTACTTCTTTTAATACGCGGTAGCGATTTGGGTAAAGGGCTTCAAAACCTAACTCTTCAAGTTCAGTTTTAATATTGTGAATACCAAGGCGATGCGCCAAAGGAGAGAATATTTCTAAGGTTTCACGAGCAATACGACGGCGTTTATCTGGGCGTAGAGCACCCAGCGTACGCATATTGTGAGTACGGTCGGCAAGTTTGATCAAAATAACGCGGATGTCTTGCACCATCGCCATGACCATTTTTCGGAAGTTTTCGGCCTGTGCTTCTTTTTTATCGCGGAACTTAAGTTTGTCCAGCTTAGAAACGCCATCCACTAATTCAGCAACAGTCTCGCCAAATTGTTCTGCTAGCTCTTCCTTGCTAACTTCAGTGTCTTCAATAACATCGTGAAGCAGTGCAGCCATTAGCGTTTTATGGTCGAGTCGCATTTCTGCAAGGATACGAGCCACAGCTACTGGATGAATGATATAAGGTTCGCCACTTGAGCGAGTCTGCCCTTCATGGGCCTCTTTTGCTACCAGATAAGATCGACGAAGAGCCTCAATGTGAGGCTCTGGCAGGTAATCTTTGGCAACATCTTTCAGGCTATCGAATAAATCCAAATTTCGCCCCGTCAGGTTTGCTGTAATTTATAATCTATAAAAGATTATAGAGATTAACGATTGTGAGTGATTGAGCTTACTGCTGCTAGTTCAGCGGCATCTTGCTCTTGTTGCTCTTGACGTTCACGAGCATCAAGTAGATCTTTTGTGATCAGGCCTTCTTCGATTTCACGAAGAGCGATAACAGTTGTTTTATCGTTCTCTTCAGGCACTAGCGCATCTTTACCACCAGTTTGTAGCTGACGTGCGCGACGAGATGAAACTAAAACAAGGTCGAAACGGTTGCCGATTTTTTCAACTGCGTCTTGAACGGTTACACGTGCCATGAGGACTCCAATTTATTAACAAAAATAGTTATATGTTGAGAAAGTATACAAGTAACCTGTATAAGTTTCTAGCTAGGGTTACAAGATACTAATAGAAATACGAAGAATCTAGTCAGATAATAACGCGTCTAACATGCCTTTGTATTTCATGGTTTGTTTGTCTTGCTTTAAGCGCTCTGCACGAATAATGGCACGGAAGTCCATTTGTGCAGTATCAAAGTCATCATTAATGATCACATAATCATACTCATGATAGTGAGATATTTCAGACTTTGCTTCACTCATGCGCTTAGCAATAACAGCATCGCTGTCTTGACCACGTGCATTTAAGCGTCGTTCTAGTTCCCCATTTGATGGAGGAAGAATGAACACACTTTTTGCTAAAGGCATTTGTTTACGGATTTGACGAGCACCTTGCCAATCAATATCTAAAAACACATCAATGCCTTTATCAAGAGTTTCTTCGATCCATACGCGAGAAGTACCGTAGTAGTTTCCAAATACTTCTGCATATTCTAAGAATTCATTTTTTTCGATCAACTCTTCAAAATGCTCTTTCTGAATAAAATGGTAATGAGTACCATCAGTTTCTCCTGGACGCATACCTCGAGTAGTATGAGACACAGAGACTTTCATAGCATAAGTTGGGTTGCTTTCTAACAGTGCCGAGATCAAACTCGACTTACCAGCACCACTTGGCGCTGACACAATATAAAGTGTACCTTTACTCATGATAGATTCTCTTGGGAGTTATGGCATTTCTCTGTAAATTACGCTTTAAACGTAGAATAAAGATGAATGCGAAGCATAGAAAATTGGGTGGCGAAGAATAGCACAATCTAGAATTAATTTGAATGAAATAAATACGCTAATTGAAATAATAATTTTGTGTTAACGTTGCTTCGCACTATCATTAGAGCTTAAACAATTAATATCCTTATTATAGTTATTACGGTGGACAATGCCTCATGCCTTCTCATTTACCTAAAGGGTTCAGTAAACCTTTCTTAAAAGTATTCCATATATTAGAAGCCATATTGCTGGTTGCGATTACGTTAGCGACCTTGTTTGCGATGGTAAATGAATTTGTACATGTTTTTGCAGAACAACAAATTCAACTTACAGACATATTATTAATGTTTATTTATCTTGAAGTGTTAGCCATGGTGCAGCAATTTGTGATGAACGGTAAGATCCCAGTACGTTACCCTATTTATATCGCAATGATGGCAATCGCTCGTTACATAACGTTGGGTATGAAAGAGTTGGATGCGGTATTAGTGGTATGGTTAGCGCTCGCCGCCTTTATTTTAGCTGCGGCAACGTTATTGATCCGAGCGGGGCATTATTATTGGCCGTACGAAGCGCATGAGAATAGTAAGAAATATGATGAGTAACCAGAGCTAACACTCTGGTATTTAATAGAAAGCCTCGTAGATTATCCACGAGGCTTTTTTAATGGTTCGCAATTAGAACTGATTATTCAATGTTCTGGATCTGCTCACGCATTTGTTCGATAAGTACTTTAAGCTCAACGCCAGACGCCGTTACATCTGTGCTGATAGATTTAGACGCTAGCGTGTTCGCTTCACGGTTAAATTCTTGCATCATGAAATCAAGTTTACGGCCACAAGCGCCGCCTTTCTTCATCACATTCGTTGTTTCTTTCACATGTGAATCTAAACGGTCAAGCTCTTCAGCTACGTCAGATTTTTGAGCAAGAAGGATAAGCTCTTGTTCAACACGAGAAGAATCTAATTCAATTTTCGCATCTTCAAATTTAGTCAAAAGACGGTTACGTTGCCATTCTAAAATCTCAGGCATACGTGCACGAACTTTCGCTGCTTCTTCAGTGATCGCATCTAAACGCTGAACGATCAATGCCTTCATGTTTTCGCCTTCGCTTGCACGGGCTTCAACAAAATCATTCACAGCCAGTTCAAATTCCGCCAATAGTTCTTTATTGATTGAATCGAAATCTTGCTCTGGCGCTTCCATTACACCTTGCCATTGCAGAACTTGGAAAGGGTTAATACCGCCTTCGCCAGATTCAGTTTTTACCCACTGCGCCGCTTTAATTACTTGGCGAGCTAGGTCTTCATTGATTCTTAATTCGCTGCTTGCTGCGTTGTTTGATTCAAAACGTAGGTGGCATTCTACTTTACCGCGAGCAAGGCGCTTACGAAAACGCTCACGTAATACAGGCTCTAAACCACGAAATTGTTCTGGCATACGGAAGTAAGTTTCTAAGTAACGTTGGTTTACAGAGCGGATTTCCCACACTGCCGTACCCCAATCGCCTTTTACTTCGCGGCGTGCGTAAGCTGTCATACTGTAGATCATGTAAGCGTCCTCAAATCATCAATAGGAAGGATGATGCATAAAAATGTTGGCGCTACTATAGCAGATAAGCGCTTTAGGAAGTAATAGCAATCTGTGTAAGTAAATGAGAGAAGAAAACAGACGCTATGCTTTATTATGGGAGTTCGGTATAATCGCCGACAATTTGTCATAATCAAGGTATCTGCCATGCGTCCAAGCGGAAGAACAGCTCAGCAAGTCCGTCCAATTACGATTACTCGTCACTTTACTGCACACGCAGAAGGGTCTGTATTAGTTGAATTTGGTAATACAAAAGTAATTTGTACTGCAAGTGTTGAAGAAAATGTTCCTCGCTGGTTAAAAGGCAAAGGTAAAGGTTGGGTAACGGCTGAATACGGCATGCTACCTCGTGCAACACATACACGTAACCGTCGTGAAGCAGCAAGTGGTAAACAAGGCGGCCGTACGATGGAAATCCAACGTCTGATCGCTCGTAGCCTTCGTGCTGCTGTTGACCTAGAAGCGCTAGGTGAGCAAATGATCACGGTCGATTGTGATGTTATCCAAGCGGATGGTGGTACACGTACTGCGTCTATTACAGGCGCAAGTGTGGCATTAGCTGACGCTATCAACCACATGATCGCATCAGGCAAACTGAAAAAGAACCCAATGAAAGGGCACGTTGCTGCTGTTTCTGTTGGTATCTATAAAGGTGAAGCGATTTGTGACCTTGAGTATTTAGAAGATTCAGCCGCTGATACCGACATGAACGTCGTAATGATGGAAGACGGTAAGATGATTGAAGTGCAAGGCACGGCAGAAGAAGCGCCGTTCTCTCATCAGGAATTGTTAGATATGCTGGCTCTGGCGCAACAGGGCATCAATGATATCATTGAGCAGCAGAAAGCGGCGTTGGCCGAATAATTGATTTTTTAATGGCTCCTGATTCAGGGGCTATTTTTTTATGTATTTTAAGAGCAGAGTTCAGATCGCTTCGCTTGCAGAATTCAGAGGCGGGCGCTGTAATCACCACGTTCACCTCTGAACTCTGCAAGGGAGCTTGCGACCGATCTGAACTCTAATGCAGCTTTACCGATTTGAAAGTTATAAATTATTAACCAAAAAGAGAGAATGAAGATGAAAGCATACCAGCGTGAGTTTATTGAATTTGCCCTTGAGAAAGAAGTCCTAAAGTTTGGTGAGTTTACTTTAAAGTCTGGCCGTATAAGCCCATATTTTTTCAACGCTGGTCTATTTAATACCGGTCGTGATCTAGCACGTTTAGGTCGTTTCTATGCCGCGGCATTAGTTGAATCAGGTATTGATTATGATGTGTTATTTGGTCCTGCATACAAAGGCATTCCAATTGCAACGACAACAGCGGTTGCATTGGCTGACCACCACGATACAGATAAGCCATATTGCTTTAACCGTAAAGAAGCAAAAAATCACGGTGAAGGTGGCAACTTAGTCGGTAGTGCACTTGAAGGTCGTATCATGTTGGTTGATGATGTGATCACAGCAGGTACTGCAATCCGTGAATCAATGGAAATTATCCAAGCAAACGGTGCTGATCTTGCCGGTGTTCTTGTAGCAATCGATCGCCAAGAAAAAGGCAAAGGCGAATTATCTGCGATTCAAGAAGTAGAGCGTGATTTTGGTTGTTCAATTATCTCAATTGTAAGCTTAACTGACCTTATCTCTTTCTTAGAAGAGAAAGGTGGCAATGTTGAGCAACTTGAATCTGTAAAAGCGTACCGTGCTGAGTTTGGTATTTAATACCAGTCGTATTGATCAATGATAATAGTAGTATAGCTGGCTGAATGTCGGCTATTTTTTTGCATAATGTATAAAGTTACACATAAAACGTAACAATTTTACTTCTCATTTTTATCGATTAAAGCGTACTTTTTGTAAAAGTAACGAGTAAACTGAAATAAGACATATATTGAGGTTAAGCCCATGCAAGAAAACCATAAGATTTTAGTTGTTGATGATGATGCTCGCCTTCGTTCTTTGTTAGAGCGTTATTTATCAGAGCAAGGCTTCCAAGTTCGTAGTGTTGCAAATAGTGAACAAATGGATCGTCTGCTAGCACGAGAAACGTTTCACTTAATGGTATTGGACTTAATGTTACCAGGCGAAGATGGACTATCTATTTGTCGTCGTTTACGTAGTAATAACAACATGCTGCCAATTTTAATGCTGACGGCAAAAGGCGATGAGATTGATCGTATTGTTGGTTTAGAAGTTGGTGCAGATGATTATCTACCGAAACCATTTAATCCGCGCGAGTTATTAGCTCGTATTCGAGCGGTATTACGTCGTCAAGTTATTGAAGCGCCAGGTGCGCCAAGTGCTGAAGATAAAGTGGTTGAGTTTGGCGATTTCCGTCTAAATTTAGGCACGCGTGAGATGTTCCGTAATGAAGAACCGATGCCATTAACATCGGGTGAATTCGCGGTACTTAAATCATTAGTAACGAATATGCGTGAACCTATGTCACGTGATAAGTTGATGAACATGGCTCGTGGCCGTGAATATTCAGCAATGGAACGTTCTATCGATGTTCAAATTTCTCGTCTTCGTCGTATGATTGAAGAGGATCCAAGTCGCCCTCGTTATATTCAAACGGTATGGGGATTGGGTTATGTGTTTGTACCGGATGGTGCAGAGGGATAGAGAAGGGACGAGAGTCGAGGATTCAGGTAAAGAACTAGAAACTATACGCTGCGCTAACTGGAACGCTTCGCTCCTATAAGGTCAAAAGCGGAAGATCTAGAATTTAGAGTGTTGTAATTGCAGCGTGTAAAATACAGTTCCTCCCCTTATATTAACTATGTCGATCTCATCGTTATAGCGATAAAGGGGGGGAGAATCCTTCTTTGTCGCTGTGATAACAACATCCACCTCTGAACCCTGCAAGCGAAGCGTCCTGAAACCTAAAGTCACACCAGCCATACTTGCTCTTATAGTTTCTAGCTAGCGCAGCGTATAGTCTCTAGCTCTCTTAAAATTCATCATTAAACAGAGAACGCCCATGAAAAGTACCTTCGCCAGAACACTATTACTTCTCGCCTCACTCCTTATAGCCAGTCAAATATTCTCTTACCTTGCGGTATTTAACTACGCGTTATTACCAAGTTTGCAGCAATTCAACCGTATTCTCGCTTATGAAGTGCGCTTAATGCTGGCTGAAGATGTCACGCTTAAAAGTGGTAAAAATGTGCAGTTAGGACAACCATTGCGTCGTCAATTATTAGAGCAGCTTGGCGTCAGTCTTCATGATGAACATGATCCTGAAATGAAAGAGTATTACGAAGCCAGCCCGGTAGATTTTTTAAGTGAAGAGATGTCGCAAGAGCTTAACTCGCCAACAGAAGTACGCTTGATACTCGGCTCTGATAGCTATGTATTATGGATGAAGAGTGATGCGATGCCTCAGTTTTATATGCGGATCCCACTTTCAGAGCTGCAAGAAGAGGATTTTGCCCCGCTATTTAGAAACAGTCTGTTTATTGCTTTATTAGTTATTCTTGGTGGTTGGGCGTTTATACGGATTCAGAACCGGCCATTAATGGCGCTGCAAACAGCTGCTCGCAAGGTGGGTAAAGGAGAGATCCCAGAGCTATTACCTGAAAGAGGAGCCTCAGAAATTCAAGCGGTAACGCGTGCTTTTAATCAAATGTCGAAAGGAATTCAGCAATTAGAGCAAGACAGAGCGTTATTAATGGCAGGGGTGAGTCACGATATTCGAACCCCATTAACTCGTATTCGCTTAGCCACTGAGATGATGTCACCAGAAGATGATTATTTAGCTGAAAGCATGATTAAAGATACTGAAGAGTGTAATGAGATTATCGGTCAGTTTATGGATTATCTGAAGCCGGCAGCGACACAAGATTTTATTGATGTTGATTTGAATACCATCGTTAATGAGGTCATTTTAGCTGAAGGTGGTTATGAGCGCGAAATCAAAACCAACTTGGTGGATATACCTAAATCTATTCATGGTAATGGGGTAGCGATTAAGCGTGTTGTCACCAATTTAGTCGTAAACGCCATTCGTTATGGTGGTGATTGGATTTCAGTTTCTACGCGAGTATCAGCCGATCACAAAACCGCGTGGGTTATCATTGAAGATAACGGCCCAGGTATTGATGAAGCGCAATTAGAGTCCGTGTTTGAACCTTTTACCCGTGGTGATACGGCGCGAGGAAGTGAAGGCACCGGTTTAGGCTTGGCGATCGTAAAACGTATTGTTGGCCAGCATCAAGGTGACGTGAGTTTAGCGAATCGTCGTGAAGGTGGATTGAAGGTTCAAGTCATGTTTCCGCTTGGGAAATAAAAGGGGATAGCAGGGACTGGATTCGAGGACGCTTCGCTCGAGGGGCGAGGAAGAGCAAAAGCGAAGGTTTCAGGAAAATCAAAAGCGAGTACACCTGAAACCTAAGAGATACGTGCTCTTATAGTTTCTAGTTAGCGCAGCGTATAGCCTCTAGCTCTTTCCTCCCAAACATAAAAAAGACCGCAGACGATAATCATCTGCGGTCTTTTTTTACTCGTCCCTCGAGCGAAGCGTACTCGTATCTCGCCTCTGCTCTTAGATCTTCGCTTCTTCTTTCTCTTCTTCAAACACTTCACTGCTTGGAAGAATAATATTCAGAAGAATCGCCGTCACACCACCCGCCGTTACGCCGGATGAGAAAATGTTTTTAATCATCTCAGGCATGAACTGAAGGATTTCAGGTTTTTGTGCCAAACCAAGGCCCATAGAGAAAGACATTGCCATGATTAAGATGGCACGACGGTCTAGATCAACACGAGAGATAATACGCACACCCGCCGCCGCAATCGTACCGAACATCACAATCGTAGCGCCGCCAAGTACAGGCTCAGGAATCACTTGAACAAAGCTTGCAACACCAGGGAATAGACCAAGGATAACTAACATACCTGCAATGAAGTAACCCACATAACGACTAGCAACCCCTGTTAGCAAAATTACGCCGTTGTTTTGGCTGAAAGTAGAGTTAGGGAAACTGTTGAATGCGGCTGCAATAGCAGAGTTAAGGCCATCGGCTAATACACCGCCTTTAATACGCTTGATGTAAACAGGGCCTTTTACTGGTTGGCCTGATACTTCAGAGGTTGCGGTAATATCGCCAATCGCTTCTAGTGCGGTGATTAAGAAAATCAGAACCAGAGGAATAAACAAAGACCAATCAAAGCTTAAGCCATATTGCATTGGAATTGGCAGAGCAATTAGTTCAGCGTCATGAGTCATATTGGTATTGAGCATACCCATTGCCCATGCCGCTATTGTCCCTACCGCCATCGCAATCACGATAGAAGCCATACGCAGGTAAGGGTTAGTAGAGCGGTTAAGCACCACTATGATAAGTAATACCGTACCAGCCAACGCCAGTTTATCTAAGCTACCAAATGTGCCATCACCCATTGCAGAGTAACCACCACCCATTGACACAAGGCCAACTTGGATAAGCGTTAAACCAATTAATGTCACAACAATGCCAGACACTAATGGAGTAATGATTTTTTGAGCGTATTCAAGTACACGAGAAAGGAAGATTTCAGCAGTCGACGCCACTAAGATAGTACCGAAAATGGCAGCCATCATTGTTGGAACATCAGCGCCCCCCGCTTTAAGTGCTAGACCTGCACCAATGATTGGACCTAAGAAATTAAAGCTTGTGCCTTGAACAGAAAGAAGACCAGAACCAATAGGACCAAAGGTTTTGATTTGAATAAAAGAAGAAATACCAGAAGCGAATAGAGACATACTAATGATGGTATTAGTTTCTGCTGCTGGAACACCAAGCGTCTGACAAATGATCAGAGAGGGAGTAATAATCGCGACAAACATCGCCAATAAATGCTGAAGTGCAGCAAATAAAGTTTGCGGTAGCGGTGGACGCTCATCTAATTGATAAATCAGTTCAGATGGTTTTGTAGTGTTATTTTTAACGGTCATGGCCGATATTCCTAATTGTATAACGTTGTCTTCATGGTTCGCTGAATGGGAGCATGAAGTGAGAAGGGGTCAATCTGTGATTGCTGTTAATCAGAACCTGTCTCTGTTGGGGTTGATTGATTAAATGAGTGCTTAATCAATTGGGACGGTATTCTACGGATAAAAAAGCAAAAAGCAATCGTTTGCTTGTGGTTTTTTAGAGCTGAGTTCAGAGGAGATCGTTGTGATTGCCGTGGGATGAGGAAACTAGAGGCTATACGCTGCGTTAACTAGACCGCTTCGCTTCTATAAGAGCAAAAGTGGAAGAGCTAGAATTTAGATCACTTTGCTTGCAGTGTGCGCAATACAGTTCCCTCCCCTTAATAAGGGGAGGGTTAGGGAGGGGTCATTGCGATGAAGCTGGAATTGAGTTCATAGCTAACTTAATTAATTCGCTGTTAGTTCTTGACCCCCTCCCAGCCTCCCCCTTAGTAAGGGGGAGGAGCTAAAAGCTAAAAGCGAGTACCTCTGAACTCTGCAAGCGAAGCGATCTGAATTCTAGTTCTTTAGCTCTTATAGAAGCGAAGCGTTCTAGTCTCTAGTTAGCGCAGCGTATAGCCCTAACTCCGTCCCGTCCGACAAACCGCATACACATCAATGCGCTCAACACCCGCTTTTCTTAACTCAATACACAACAAATTAATTGTCGCACCAGTTGTCACTACATCATCCACAATCGCCACATGCTTCTCATTAATCGGCTTCATCACCTTAAACGCACCAACAAGATTAGATTGGCGGAAAGAACGAGATAAGCCTTGTTGAGGGCGAGTTTCTCTAATTCGTTTTAGGGTTTTAGTTTCGCAGCGGGTCATTTTATTTTTGCGATTGAATTCTCTTTCTAGCGTCCATCCTAAATGATCACTTTGATTATAAGATCGCCACCAAAAACGTTTCCAATGCAGAGGGACAGGAAGAATAAGTGGGGCAGGCTCTGGAATATAAGTACTTAGTAATATCCCCAAATCTTGAGCTAACCAAAATTGTTGAGCGTATTTAAGTTTGCCAACGTATTCTCTTAGTGGCTCAGAATAATCACTAATACAAAACAATCGATCCCATTGTGGTGGATGAATTAAGCAATCACCGCAAACGTCAGTGTCGTGTTTGGTTTGCAAGCCACATTTCAGGCAACGAGGTACGTTCGCAATTAAATCCAAGCAAGGCTGACACCAAATAGTATCGGATGGAGGCATCGCCAAACTGCAATAATCACAGTGGCTGACACTAAACTTTTGCATTGACCTTCGTAGTAACCTGATGAACACTTAGCTATCCATTTAAATTGAAACGAATAGGCAGTGTAGATGACAACTTCTCTTTATTGGCAAACGGAAGGCGAAGGTTCCGATCTGGTTCTCATTCATGGTTGGGGTATGAACGGTGCAGTGTGGATGCCGATTGTTGCGCAACTACGTTCTAAATATAAAGTACATACGGTTGATTTATCTGGCTATGGATACAGTGCAGATCTTGGCAGTGCTGATTTCGATAAGATGGTCGAGCAAGTCTTAGATCAAGCTCCAGAGAAAGCTGCGTGGTTAGGCTGGTCTTTAGGTGGGTTAATTGCGACTCAAGCTGCGTTGGTTTCCCCTGAGCGAGTGAGTCAATTGATTACGGTTGCGAGTTCTCCGTGCTTTTCTGCTGAAAAAGGATGGCGAGGTATTAAACCTGCAGTATTGTCGTTATTTACAGAGCAATTGAAAGACGACTTCAAATTAACGGTTGAGCGATTTATGGCATTGCAGGCCATGGGTAGCCCAAATGCGAAACAAGACATTAAGCAAGTAAAGCAGGCTGTTTTTTCAAGACCCGCTCCAAATCAAGCCGCTTTAGCTACAGGTTTAACGATTTTGGCCGATATAGATTTACGGGAGCATCTATCTCAATTAACCATGCCAGTATGTCGAATGTATGGTCGTTTAGATGGATTAGTGCCGGTTAAAGTGGCTCATGATATGGATGAACTTATTCCTCATTCAGTTAAAGTCGTTTTTGATCAAGCATCTCATGCTCCATTTATTTCACATAGCGATGAATTTATTATGGAATTACATCGTTTTTTAGCTCGATAAGATTAACTGTTCATTTAATTCGCTTAGTTTTTCGATAAGGAAACGTTTTATGATCTTTTCACCTAACAGTATCAGTGTGCCGCTTATTGCACCTTCTGTTAATTTGCCAACAGAACAAGTAGCACGTGAAAATCGTGTTAAAAAACCTGTTGTGCCAACGACAAAGATGAGTGAAACCACATCTGAAAAAGCAATTAAAGGCGATGATAAACAGCACAAACGTGATTCGTGGGTACCCTCAGACCATCCCGGATATGACGTGGTGGAAGAGAAAGAAGATCCGAAGCCTCGTTTTGGAACCTTGTATGATATTGATGATGACTTGGCAAAATTGGCTAGATTGTTATCACTAGATACCTATGCGCAAGGTGAGGGCACGGGTTACACCATGCGTTTTAATTTACCTAAAGAGTTATTAGAAAAATTGGCAGAAATGGGAAGAATGGTTCGCCGCAGAAGTGTGATCAGTTTTCATTATGATAAAGCGGTAGTGCCGAATAATCCGTCGGATATATTGGCGGTGCTTTAAGAGCAGGGACGAGAGTCGAGGAAGAGCAAAAAGCGAGGTTTCAGATCTCCGGTTTCAGGAAGTTCAAAAGCGAGTACATCTGAAACCTTCAAGCGTAGCGCCCTGAAACCTAAGTTATCACCACGCTAGCTATACACGCTCTTATAGTTTTTAGTCAGCGAAGCGTATAGTTTCTAGCTTCGCTTTCCACATTTCTACTTCTTCGCTTTCGCAAACGCAGCAGCAAACGCACCACCCATCGCCGCATTACCAACATCATTATTCGAACGCTGTTGTCTTGCAGAAGAGGAAGGTCTTGGCGCTTGAGTACGCTCATTACGCTGCTGTGGCTTATTTGATTGACGCTGAGGACGGTTATCTTCCCCAGGAGTATCATTTAAACGCATAGACAGAGCGATACGCTTACGTTGAGCATCAACTTCCATGACTTTCACTTTCACGATATCGCCAGCTTTAACCACTTCTCGCGGGTCAGAAATAAACGTATCACTTAATGCTGAGATATGAACTAGCCCATCTTGGTGAACACCGATATCAACAAACGCACCAAAGTTAGCCACGTTAGATACCACACCTTCCAATATCATCCCTAATTCAAGATCTGATACCGTGTTTACGCCATCAGCAAAGGTTGCCGTTTTAAATTCAGGACGAGGATCTCGACCCGGCTTATCAAGCTCTGAAATAATGTCAGTGACGGTAGGTAGACCAAAATCAGCGCTGATGTAATCGTTCGCAGCAACAGAGCGTAAAAACTCGGTGTTACCAATAATCGCATCAATCGCTTTATTGTTTTTCTCTGCCATCGCTTTAACCACAGGATACGCTTCAGGGTGAACCGCTGAGGCATCCAGAGGGTTTTTACCATTCATGACACGTAAGAAGCCCGCACATTGTTCAAAGGCTTTTGGCCCTAAACGAGCGACTTTTTTCAATGTAATACGGTTTTCAAAGCGACCATTTTCATCACGGTAATCTACGATATTTTGTGCGATTGTCGTCGATAAACCGGCAACTCGTGTCAATAATGCGGAAGATGCCGTATTTACATCAACCCCAACGGCATTTACACAGTCTTCAATAACCGCATCTAGCTTTTTCGCTAATTGGCTTTGGCTAACATCGTGTTGATACTGACCAACACCAATCGCTTTCGGGTCAATTTTTACCAGTTCAGCCAGAGGATCTTGCAAACGACGAGCGATAGAAACCGCACCACGGATAGACACATCTAAATCTGGAAACTCTTTTGCTGCTAGCTCAGACGCCGAATACACCGATGCACCAGCTTCACTAACAATAATTTTGGTTGCCGATAAGCCTGATTTTTTCAGTAAATCACCCACAAACGCATCGGTTTCACGTGAGGCGGTACCATTACCAATCGCAATCAAATCGACATTGTGACGTTTGATTAAGGTTTCGATAATCTGTGCAGATTGCGCTGTTTTATTGTGAGGTTGGTTTTGATAAATCGTATCAGTAGCCAATACTTTACCTGTCGCATCAACCACAGCCACTTTAGTACCGGTACGTAAACCAGGATCTAAACCGAGAGTGGTTTTAAGACCAGCAGGCGCCGCCATTAGTAGGTCTTTAAGGTTGGTAGCAAATACATCAATGGCTTCGTTTTCAGAACGCTCTTTTAAGCCGCCCATTAATTCCGTTTCCATGTGCATTAGAATCTTAATGCGCCATGCCCAGCTAATCACTTGTTTACGCCATAAATCAGCAGGTTGAGAGCCTAAAGTAATACCGTAATGATTAGCGATGATGATTTCACAATACGAACCGCGAACGCCTTCTTCTTGAGATGGGTCAGCATTAATCGCTAATTGTAAGAAGCTTTCATTACGACCACGTAGCATTGCTAATGCTCGGTGAGACGGTATTTTAGTTAATGGTTCATGGTAGTCGAAATAGTCTTTAAACTTTTCGCCTGCCTGTTCTTGTCCATCAACCATTTTGGAAACAAGTTCAGCGTTGTGTGTTAGGTAGTTACGTACCTTTTCAAGCAGATTGGCATCTTCTGCCATACGTTCCATCAAGATTGCACGAGCACCGTCTAGGACCGCTTTGGTATCAGCAAACCCATTATCGGCATTAATATACGATTGAGCCGCATCTTCTGGGGTATTTTCAGGTTGCGTCCACAATAAATCTGCTAGTGGCTCAATGCCGGCTTCAATTGCAATTTGACCTTTAGTGCGACGCTTACGTTTGAAGGGTAAGTACAAATCTTCAAGACGAGTTTTGCTGTCTGCATCTAAAATCTCACGTTCTAGTTCAGGCGTCAGTTTTTCTTGTTCTTTGATTGATTTTAGAATTGATTTACGACGATCATCCAACTCTCGTAAGTAAGTTAAACGCGTGTCTAGTGTACGAAGTTGAGTATCATCCAAACCTTCTGTTACTTCTTTACGGTAACGCGCAATAAATGGAATGGTGCTGCCTTCGTCAATCAATTGAACAGCAGCGGTAACTTGTTGAGGGCGAACGTTAAGTTCTTTAGCAATTATATTTATTATCATTTTGATTCTTTTTTAATTAATTAAAAGCGTGTGATGAGGCTGTTTGTTTTAACTAGAGACTATACGTTTCACTAACTAAAAACTATAAGAGCATGTATGTCTGATTTGGCTAATAATATTTTTCGCTTTTGCTTTTATAGGAGCGGAGCGATCTAGTCTCTAGTCAGCGAAGCGTATAGTTTTAATACCTAATCGAATTCACAAACCATTCTTTATCTCCCTCCGGCGTTTTTACAATCGCTTCTTCATCCACTTCTTTCTTGATGAGCGCTCGCGCCATAGGAGAATCAATCGAAATATAATCATGGCGACCAAAAATTTCATCTGGGCCAACAATGCGAAAAGAGAGGGTATCGCCTTGTTCATTTTCAATCTCAACGAACGCACCGAAAAAAACTTTACCATCTTGTTGAGGGGAGTAATCGACGACCTTGACTAAATCTAAACGTTTACGTAGATAGCGCACACGGCGGTCGATTTCACGAAGGCGTTTTTTGTTGTATTGGTAATCTGCGTTTTCACTGCGATCACCTAAGCTTGCCGCCCAAGTTACCTTTTTGGTAACTTCGGGGCGTTCTTCTTTCCATAGAAACGAGAGTTCATCTTGCAGCTTATTGAAGCCCTCTCGTGTGATTAAATTGGTTTTCATTATTCCTGATTTAAACTCCGAATGACAATGTACGATTAATCGTAGCGAATGCCTTTTTTAATATTTGGGTCTTCCATGGTTTTAAAGCGTTTATGTAGCCACATCCATTGAGGGATGCAGCGAAGAATAATACGCTCAACCGCTTGGTTCATGACAGTTGCAGAACCAACAGGGTCTTTCTGCGGGAATTGGTCACTAATATCATTATCAATATGTAGGTGATAATTGTTATAGGTTCTAAATCCAGACGCGGTAACAACCGCGCAATGACTTGCGCTGATTAAAATATCAGAACCGGTCGTAGTACAAGCGTCAGGAACCGCAAAGAAAGGCACAAAGACAGATTTGTTACGGTTATAGTCGTGATCCGGCATATACCAAAGGCGTCCGCCTTTACGTAATACTCGGAGCATGCCTTTAATGTCTTTACGATCAATCATTTGATTGCCGTTATTGGTACGGCCCCAATATTGGATAAAATCATAAGCAGGGTTGTTATGTGGTCGATAAACACCATAACCAGGAGAGAAAAAGGTAAATGCACGAGCTGTTAATTCAAGATTAAGAGCGTGTACACAAATAACAAGAACACCACGACCTTCTTTTTCAAGATCAAGCATGTGTTGTTTGTTTTCAAAACTAAAATGTTTTTCAACTCGCCAATTTGGCCATACCCATGCCATTGCAGTTTCAAAAATGGCTAAGCCTGAGTTTTTGAAATTTTCAACAATGATGGCTTCACGCTCAGAAGACGACATATCAGGAAAAGCCAATTCTAAATTACGACGAGCAATATGAGCGCGTGATTTTCCCACTTTTAAGCCGAGTAAACCAAGCGCTCTTCCTAATCTATAGGTTGCTTTATAAGGCAGTAACGTCACGATTGTAAACAAAAGACCAAAGCCCAACCACACCCCCCAATATTTAGGATGTAGAAGTGCGGTGGAGAATTGAGGAGCTTGGTATTTTGACATCGTAAACCTATTTAATTAAATGGATTTATTGGATCTGAGCACTAAGTAGCGCCCAATGTTCATTGAAATTTGCTGTTGGCTGATATTTAAAATCTGATCGAACAAAACGACAGAAACTGCCTTCTACTTGACTAATTAGCTGTGCAGATAAAATGGCTTCATCAACGGGAAAAGCTTTACCTTCACGAAGCATGCGTTCACGTAGAATTTGTTTAAACTGAAGTTCAATACGTTCAAATATCTGATTAACACGGTTACGTAAGCGTTCGTTTTCAAACATCAGCGCATGGCCCGTCATAATGCGAGTTAACCCTGGGTTTCGTTCAGCAAAAGCCAGAAGCAGTTTTAATAATAGCTCAATGCGCTTTAAGGTATCTTTTTCTTCTTCGATAATTCGATTGATACGAGAGAATAGAGATTCTTCAATAAATTCGATTAAACCCTCAAACATTTTCGCTTTACTTGGGAAATGACGATATAGAGCAGCTTCTGATACACCGACTTGTTTTGCTAATTTGGCAGTGGTAATTCGAGAAGCACCTTCATTTGACTCTAGCATTTCAGCTAAAGCTTGTAATATTTCATCACGACGATTTGTTTTTTTTGTTGTCGTCATTGTTGTTCCTTTGTCTTTTTTATTTTAATGGTTCTGAAACTAGAAACTAGACCGCTTTGCTCCTATTAAAGAGCAAAGCAGGTTTCCGTTTTCAGGATTCAGGGGACTTGCTCTTGCTTCTATAGTTTCTAGTTAGCGCAGCGTATAGTCTCTAGTTCTTTTCCTGAAACCTAATAATTCACTATATCAGTCATTCACGCTCTTACTAGTCTCTCAACTATTTCTAACATAATTGCTTTGCCTAATTCTGATTTTGCCGTTAACGGTAATGCTTTATCTCCACTTTTCCAATATAGGTGAAGCGCATTATTGTCGCTATTAAAACCTTGTCCCTTAATTGAGACATCATTAGCACAGATCATATCTAGATTTTTTCGCTCTAATTTAGCGCGTGAATACTTTTCAACCTCTTGAGTTTCAGCAGCAAAACCGACAGTGAATGGACGATGCTCTGTCATTGAGGCAACAGAAGCGACAATATCTGGGTTCTTAACCATGTGAATCGTCATGCCGTCTTCATTCGACGTTTTCTTTAGTTTTTGTTCTGAAACTAAACTTGGTCTGAAATCAGCTACGGCCGCACACGCAATAAAAATAGAATGTGAAGCTGAATTATTCATCACTGCACTGTGCATTTGTTCAGCGCTTTCAATGTCAATTCGTTCGACATTGTCAGGAGTAATTAAATTCACCGGGCCACTAACTAGAGTGACCTTTGCGCCCAGTTTTGCAGCGGCGTCGGCAATCGCAAAGCCCATCTTTCCTGAACTATGATTTGAGATATAACGAACGGGATCAAGGGCTTCTCGGGTTGGTCCAGCAGTAATGAGTAAAGAATGACCTTGAAGTGGTTTCTCATCATTTGTTTGAAAAAAGTCTTCACACAAATGCACTAAGTCCATTGGTTCAAGCATTCTACCCATACCAACATCACCACATGCTTGTTGGCCAGCCGCGGGACCCCAAATATGCATACCGCGACGAGAAAGAGTCGCAATGTTCTCTTGCGTGGCGATGTTCGAATACATTTGTTGATTCATTGCAGGAGAAACCGCAATGGGAGAATCAGTTGCCAGCACTAATGTCGATAATAAATCGTTTCCCATTCCCGCAGCCATACGAGCAATTAAATCGGCAGTAGCAGGCGCTATTAGTACAATATCAGCCCATTTAGCTAATTCAATGTGACCCATTGAGGCTTCTGCTGCCGGATCTAATAGACTATAAGCAACAGGGTGACCAGAAACAGCTTGCATCGTTAACGGGGTAATAAACTCTTTTGCGGCAGTTGTCATTACAACTCGAACTTCCGCTCCGCGTTCAATAAGTCGACGAGTAAGCTCTGCGCATTTATATGCTGCAATGCCACCACTAATACCAAGAAGAATTCGTTTTCCTGAGAGAGATGCCATGACACTAATAACCTTATAAGTGATTCACCGTAATGCGCTAACCATATCATAAATCTTTTTTTTAGGGATGAACTTCAATCGGGAATTCGCATGACAAGGTAAGTAAATGACGGAAAACATAATTGCAATCAAGGTTTGAACTAAGCCGAAGAGAAATGAAAGAAGAGGGCGAGTATTTTTTATTGATCATAGTCTGTATAAATATTAATCACAATATGAGTCATTATGTCTTTAATGAATTTACCAGAAGAATCTCGCCCTAGAGAAAAATTACTCGCATTAGGACCAAAATCATTAACGGATGCAGAGTTGTTAGCTATCTTTCTTAGAACAGGCATTAAAGGAATGAATGCCATTGAACTCGCAGATAAACTGTTAAAAGAGTTTGGTTCTTTAAGAAAACTCTTGGGAGCGAATGAAAATGAATTTTGCAGCCATAAAGGATTAGGTACAGCGAAATTTGCACAGTTACAAGCGGTAGTCGAAATGACGGAACGCTATTTGTTTGAAAAAATTGAAAAAGAAGATGCATTAACGAGTCCAGAGCATACCAAGCGTTATTTAACACGAATATTAAGAGATCGGCACAGAGAAGCGTTTTATGTTCTTTTTCTTGATAATCAACATCGAGTGCTTAAAGGTGAGGTCTTATTTGAAGGGACAATCGACTCAGCAGCCGTTTATCCGCGAGAAGTTGTAAAAAGATCGATAGATTATAATGCAGCCGCCATCATTTTAGCGCATAATCACCCATCTGGTGTCGCAGAGCCAAGTCAAGCTGACAGAAGGATAACAAAACGTATCTCAGATGCAGTTGAATTGGTGGATATCCGAGTCCTCGATCATTTTGTGATTGGTGATGGAGAAATTGTCTCTTTTGCCGAAAGAGGATGGATTTGAGTGTTTTTTTAAGCGATTGAGTAAAAAAAACACAAAAAACAGTAAAAATGACCCCTTTGGGTCTTGAGCAATGCGCATTCAGTTAGTATAATGCGCGACCTTTGATAGCCTTGAATTATTAATTTCATTTGAAATTTTTAGTGGTTTTTTGCCACCAAGGTGATATCGAGCTGAAACGATTTGGAGAAGACAGCAATGTCCCGAGTATGCCAAGTAACTGGTAAGCGTCCTGCAGTTGGTAACAACCGCTCACACGCAAAAAATGCCACCAAGCGTCGTTTTCTGCCGAACCTACAAACTCATCGTTTCTGGGTAGAAAGCGAAAAACGCTTCGTTAAACTTCGTCTTACCGCTAAAGGTATGCGTATCATTGATAAGAAAGGCATCGATGTCGTTCTTTCTGAAATGCGTGCTCGTGGCGAGAACGTTTAAAAGGATCTAGAAAATGGCTAAAGGCGCACGTGAGAAAATCAAGTTAGTATCAACTGCTAACACTGGTCACTTCTACACAACTGATAAGAACAAACGTAACATGCCTGGCAAAATGGAGATCAAAAAATTTGATCCTGTTGTACGTCAGCACGTTCTTTACAAAGAAGCTAAAATCAAGTAATTCCATTACTGATTGCAACTTTGATATATTGAAAACCCAGCCTTGTTGCTGGGTTTTTTTTTGCGCGAAAGAACAGGATTCAGGACGCTGCGCTGACTAGACCGCTTCGCTCCTATAAGATCAAAAGCGGTAGAGCTAGAGTTCAGATCGCTACGCTTGCAGAATTCAGAGACACTTGCTTTTTCTTTTATAGTTTCTAGTTAGCGAAGCGTATAGTCTCTAGTTTCAAATATTATACGCTGAAATCACAATGTTCACCTCTGAACTCTGCAAGGGAGCTTGCGACCGATCTGAACTCTGCTTTTAAAAAAGGATTTCAAATGAAAAAATCATCACGCCGCAAATACAACAACATGCTGATCATCTTTGTATTACTCTTCATTGGCGTCCTACAAGCCCCACAGCTAATTAAAACCTACCTACTCGAACCAGAACGACAAATAGAAACAGTAACAGGCGTACAGCCGTTATTTGAAGGTATTAATACCATTCAGAAAATGCATTTTTCAGATTATGATCTTACTTCCGATACGTCAGAGGTAGATAGCCAATTGATTGAACGTTGGTTTACTCTCGAGGGCACAGTACTGAATGAAGAGTCAGTAAAAGTATTGAAAACCAAATTACCAGCCCCAAGCACGGTAGAGGTGTGGTTAGATAATCAAGAAGAGCCGCAGCGAGTGACGATTTACCAAGCTCCGAATTTCTGGATGATGCAGAATTGGCAAGGTGAATGGATAGCGGTGAGCGCGGAAGAAGGGTATCTGTTTAGAAACTAAAGACTATACGCTTCGCTAACTAGAAACGATAAGAGCAGGAGTGAGTGGCGTGGCAATGTTTTAGGTTTCAGTTGTGTTCACTTTTTTCTTTTATAGGAGCGAAGCGGTCTAGTTAGTGCAACGTATAGTTTCTAGAACTTATTTATCAAAGGATCAAAAATGCCAGAACTACCAGAAGTAGAAACCAGCCGCTTAGGGATAACACCACACCTTCAAGGGCAAACCATCAACGCGATTACTGTGAGAACAGATAAACTGCGTTGGCCAATACCTCAAGAATTGCAACGACTCGTAGGGCAACGAATTCAATCCATTCGCCGTCGTGCTAAGTACCTGCTTATTGATACACCAAATGGTACCGCGATCATACATCTTGGCATGTCGGGTAGCTTACGGATACTTGATGAAACGATCCCGCCAGTCAAACACGATCATGTCGACCTTGTTTTAGACAACGGAAAATTACTTCGCTATAACGATCCTCGTAAATTTGGTGCTTGGTTGTATTCGGAAGTTGGACTTCAACATGCAGTTTTAACTAAGCTTGGTCCCGAGCCACTTACTGATGTATTTAATGCTGAATATCTAGAAGAAAAAGCAAAAAACAAAAAAGTCGTTGTAAAACAATTTATTATGAATAACGCGATTGTTGTTGGGGTTGGGAATATTTACGCTAGTGAATCCTTATTTATGGCGTGTATAAACCCTAAAACACCTGTTGGTGCACTTGATTCATCACAAATAACTCGTTTAGTGATAGAAATTAAAACGGTTTTAGAAACCGCGATCAAAAAAGGTGGAACAACACTAAAAGATTTTAATCAAGTTGATGGGAAACCAGGATATTTTGCACAAGAATTGCATGTATACGGACGTGCTGGGAAAGAGTGCTTAATTTGTCAGTCACTCATTCAAGAAGAAAAAATAGGACAGAGAAATACATTTTGGTGTGAAAACTGCCAACCGTTTGACCTGTAAATTATTATCAAAATACAAAATACAAAATACAAAATACATAGAGAGTTAAATGAATTTTCAAGAAAATTATAAGCAACTGAGTAGAGTTATTTGGTTATCTGTTTTTATCGCAGTTACTGTACTTTTTGTTGGGCGGTTGATCTTCTTATTTAATATTGCGGATAGTGTGCAACTTGCTCAACGAAGCACAGATCTTTGGCGTGCTTTGTTTATAGGCTTTCGTTTTGATTTGAAAGTCGTGGTTATCGGTTTTGCACCGTTATTACTTATTGGTTTAATTTTTGCCGCTTTTCCAAAATGCTATCGAGTATTGGAAAAATTTTTCCATTGGTATGCAGGGCTTATTTTCTTTTTAGTCACAGGTTTTTCAATTGGTAATTATTACTATTATCTTACTTATGGTAATCATATTGATGTCTTTATCTTTGGTTTAGCTGATGATGACACCAAAGCGGTATTAGCGAATGCATGGGCTGATTATCCTATTTTCTTGTCGTTTATTAGCAGTGTGATAGTCGCTTTATTCTTTGCCATTATTGTCCGTATTGCAGTAAATAAAATGCAGCAATGGGAATGGAAACCACAACACAAAGGGCTTACGACTTTATCTGTAATTGCGATGATTTTAACCGTATTCTTTTTTGCTAGAGGCACATTAGGCTCTCATCCATTAAAACGTTATCATGCTCAAGTATCTGATTATAATGTTCTAAATAGCATGACTCCTAATGGACTCGTTGCACTTGAATGGGCGAAAAGTGATTATAAAAAGCAAAATAAATTTCATTCGGTTAGTAAAGCCCAGCTTGAAGAGCAATTCAAGAAAGTTGTAGGCAATACTACAGGTCAATTTAGAACACCCTATAATGCCTATTTAACAGAGAATAAACCTCATGTAGTCATGGTTCTAATGGAAGGCATGGGAATGAATGTATTGGTTGAAGATAATTATCCAGAAAATGATCTTTTAGGTGCATTACGACCTGCTTTTGAATCTGATTTTGTGTTTACTCGATTTTTAGCAGAAACAACCGCAACCATTAACTCGTTAGTCAATATGCTAGGTCAAAGTAACGTCCCGACTATCAGTCACTCTTCTGCACAAAAAGTACAAGTTGCAGCAGCAGCAGCTCGACCTTATAAAGAGGCGGGTTATAAAACCATTTTTATTACGGCAACTAATGGAATGTGGCGGAATGTGGCGAATTATTTACCATCTCAAGGGTTTGATGAAATTCTTGATGAAAATGCGATATTAAAAGCATATCCAGAAGCAGAAGAGTTTCGTGGAGAGTGGGGATTATCTGATGAATATACGTTTAAGTTAGCTGAGAAAGTATTAAAAGAAGCAAAACAACCATTGATGATTTATATCCTCACAATTACGAATCATACCCCTTATCAAGTACCGGCTAATTATGATGTGAAGCCCTTAAAAGTCAGCGGTCAGTTACTTAATCGAATGAAAAAGGGCGAGAAAGAGGCCACTAGAATGTATGAAACTTATCAATATGCAAATAATGCATTAGGTCAGTTTGTGGCAGATATAAAAGCATCTCCATTAAGCAACTCAACATTGATAGCAGCTACTGGGGATCATAAGTTGCGAGGATTTACGATGAAATATCCTGAGGACCTTGCTGTTACTAATTCAGTGCCGTTCTATCTTTATATACCTGAAAAAATTAAAGATAAAGTAGGGTACCAATACAATAAAGACCGTGTTGGCTCTCATAAAGATATTTTTCCTACGTTATATGCTTTTAGTTTATCTAATGCTAATTATTACAGTTTAGGCGGTGCTAATTTACTAGGTATGGATTCAACACCACGATTTGGTTATCACTCAGAAATGACATATACAGATAAAGGTGTTTATTTAAATGCATACCCTGAAAAATTATACTCTTGGGTATCTGACCTTGGAGTGGATAAGGCTTTTACATCGAATGAAAAAATACATATTGGACCTGAATACCATCAATTACAGACGTTGTATATTAATGGGCAGGTAAAAGGCACAAAGTAAAACAATAAAAATAAGACCACACTCTTTGATACAGTTAAAAAGAGGTGGTCTTAATATATTTAAATAGATTTTTGATAGAGTATATTATTTAAGGAGTATCTTACTCTGTAATGCATTATGGACAGTTTTTGGAACAAAACTTTCCACACTTCCTCCATGTAGAGCCACTTCTCTCACTATCGTCGATGATAAGAATGCATACTCTTCAGAAGGCGTTAAAAATACACTTTCTAATTCAGGCATGAGTTTTCGGTACATATTAGTTAAACCGAACTCATATTCAAAATCCATTGTTGTTCGTAATCCACGAACTAATAAATTAGCCTGTTTTGCTTTTGCGAAATCGACCATTAACCCAGAAAACCCTTCAACAGAAACGTTAGATAGAGATTGAATAGAATCGCGAACTAACTCCACTCGTTCTTCAAGAGTAAATAAGGTTTTTTTACTTGGGCTAGCCGCTACTGCAACTATTATTTCATCAAACATCATCGCTGAACGTTTAATGATGTCTAGGTGACCATTAGTTATGGGATCAAAAGTACCAGGATAGATTACTCGTGTTGTCATGAAGCTTTCCTTGCGTCAATAATCGTTTGATAAACATCACGATAAAGCGACGTTGTGTATTTGATATCAAATAACGCTAATTTCTCTTGGCCACCGTTAATCAATTTATTACGTAACGGTTTGTCAGTCGCGACTTCATAGATAGCGTTAGCAAGTGCTTGTGGATTTTTTGCTTCAACTAATAGGCCTGATTCTTGATCATCAATGATATCTGGAATCCCTCCAGCATTACTGCCTATTACAGGAAGTTTTGCCCCCATAGCCTCTAAAATAACAGAACCTAAGCCCTCGCTATAAGAAGGGTGGATTAATAGATCCGCAGCTGCAAACCAATCTCCCATACGATTTTGCTTACCTAAAAAGCTTACATTATGTAAATCGTATTCTTTTACTAAGCTTTCTAGTTTCTCACGTTCAGCACCATCACCAAGTAGAGCGATATGAATATTAGAATCCATTTCTTGGAGTAATTTAGCGGCTTCAACCGTCGTTTCATGCCCTTTATGATGCAGTAAATTAGCCGCTTGAATAACTAAAAATTGATTAGTAAAACGTCGCCAAATTGTATCTACATTATCTTGTTCAACAGAATAACTGACTGGAGAACTTGGGATTTTGTAAGTAACTTGATTTGGATGACGCTCTTTAATTTTATCAACGATTTCGTTACTTAAACCAATTAAAGCTGTTGCGTTTGAGTAAGCAAGGTTTGAAAGCCATTTATTTTTTAATGGGTTATCAATTCGGCGAGTCACAATGTAAGGCACACCAAAGCGCTTAGACTGAATGAGAGCCCAGTAAATCGCACGGCCTTCATGTACATGAATAACATCACAATCTGCAGTAACCGATTTCTTATGTTGTTTTGAAAAGTGGCTAGCAAGTATTAACTTACAGTTAAGCTTTTTGATTTCGTCAACAAAAGGACTTTTAGGATTAGCTACGACGGTTAGCTGATAACCTTCTTTTAATTGACGAGTGATTAATTGTAAGGTTTGGCGTTCACCGCCACTGAAACCAGAAGCTAAATTCACATGACAAATATGCATAGTATTTACCAAACCTTATTAAAGTCTTCGTTTTCAAGAACTTTAGGATCGCGTTGATATTCAAGTAATTTAGCATATTTTAAGTAGCTATTAATTGCAGAACTTAATGCTACCGTCATGCCATCAACACCACCTAAAAACCCCCGTTGAAAAATGTACTTACGAATAAATGCATTTAAGCCATGAGTGAAAGGAGAAAAGCTATTTGCGCGTTTACCTTTCTTATACATGATCTTAGCTGCTCTACCACTGAAGTTACGACCTGGTTTTGCAAATAGTTGACCTAAGTTCTCAAAAGAATAATGAATAATATCAGCATTTATACGGTCTGGATTTTTAGCTTGCACTGACGCGTGTTGTTTCACATCAGCAAAACGTGTTTTAGTTCGATCATAAAGGCGAATACAGAAATCAGGATACCAACCACATTGTTTAATCCATCGGCTACCAATGTAATTACGACGACGGAAAGCGAATGCATCATGAGGGGTAGACGTTAAATCTAACGCTTTAATTTCCTTCACCATTTCGTCGGTTAAGCGCTCATCAGCATCTAGGCTTAACACCCAGTTATTAGTGGCGTAATCGAGTCCGACATTTTTTTGAATACCATCACCAAGATAACTCTGAGTGACTACTTTCGCACCAAGTTGCTCTGCAAGTTGAACGGTATTATCCGTGCTGTTGGAATCCACAATAATCACTTCAGAACACACTTTCTGTAGCGATTTAATGCATTCAACAATATTTTTTGATTCGTTTAGAGTAATAACAATGCCGGTGATCATAAGTGCGCCTTGTTTATTTTAATGTGATGTAATTATGATAAGTTAAGTAAGGTTTTTAAGGGAGTTTTTACCATATCGAGATTAATATCTTGCATGATATGGTCGCCTTTAACGCGAGTACTCCATTTTAACTCATCAATCGATTTACTGTGTTGTGTCGTTACGTGTTGTTCATACACACTAACGACATAAGGTAAGCTGTTATAAGGACCTGTTCGTTTGGGATTGCTGTGCCCATACAGTCCAACAACAGGAGTGCCTTGTGTGGTAGCAATATGAGCGGGTCCTGAATCAGGAGCAATTACAACCTGTGCTTTATTTAATACCGCAGTTAATTTTTTTAACGAGGTTTTACCGATTAAATTAATAATAGGTAGCAGTGTTAAAGATTCAATATTTTTACCAAGTTGTTTTTCACGCTCACTTGGTGACCCACATAATACCACTTGGTAGCCATGTTCAGTTAACCAATCTGCCAGCTGAGCATAGCGCTCGGTTATCCAATTACGCTCATCTTTACTTGCGGCAGGAGAAATCACTACATACGGCTTTTCTGTAGGAATATTTGAGATCACAAACGAAAAATCATCATCCGATAAGGGAATGTTCCATATTGGTTTGCTTTTAGGTACACCCAGATACTCAACAAAAGAATAGAAACTATCTAACACATGTGCTGAAGCGGTATCTTCAATTTTTCGATTAGTGAAAAGCCATTGGCCTTCTTTAGCACGCTTACGATTAAATCCCACTTTGTATTTAGCTTTAATTCCAGCGGTTAATACGCTCGCTCGTAGCGCTAATTGCATATGGACTAAAGCATCAAAATGTTGATCCTTTAATTGAGTCCAAATCGCTTTCATTCCTTTAAATCCCAATTTTTTATCAAAAGGGATGACTGTAATATTGGGTAAATCATGGATTAACTGCGCTTCCACTTTTCCGACAATCCAAGTGATTTTGGTACTTGGCCACTCTTTTTGAATTGCCTGAACGGCGGCTATCGCATGGCAAACATCACCAATTGCAGATAAACGCAGAATACACAGAGAATTAGGGGCAGAAGTGAATAAAGGCATAGAGATGTTAACCCAAGAAGAATGAGTTAGAATTATGCTATTAACAGTCATAAATGTAAAATGACTGAGTGAGAAAGAGACTAGAAACTATACGCGGTACTAACTAGAGACTATAAGAGCAGGATTCAGATCGCTGCGCTTGCCGAGTTCAGAGGAGCTTGCTTTTAGCTCTTATAGTTTCTAGAAGCGAAGCGGTCTAGTTAGTGCAGCGTATAATCTCTAATTATTTGATATTGGAGTCTTTGTGTGAAAAAAATCCAAACAAAAAAACAAACCATTTGGTATGACGACTCAATCCTAAGCGACTCACCAGAACAATGTTGTGATCCTGAATATTGGCAACAACAAAATAAAATCATAGGTTCAGCACAAGGGCGAGGCACTACATGGTTTGTTGCTCTTGATAAAATAGAAGCGGCATTGCGTCATTATCGCCGTGGGGGTTTATTTGGGAAACTAGTAGAAGATCATTACATATTCACAGGCTGGGAAAAAACACGCAGTTATCAAGAGTTTCAATTATTGAATACATTAATTGAGGCTGGCGTTAATGTACCAAAGCCAATTGCAGCGAAAGCAGTAAAGCGAACGTTTTGCTATCAAGCTGATTTATTAAGCGAAAAAATACCTAATGCGCGTGATCTTGTTGCTATTTTGCAAGAAAGACCATTATCACAAGATATGTATCAAAAGATCGGTCGTGAGATTAGAAAAATGCATGCAGCTCAAGTAAATCATACCGATTTAAATATCCATAATATTTTGATTGATGATAAAGAGAATGTCTGGATTATTGATTTTGATAAATGTCATCAGCAAAAAGGCGATGATTGGAAGCAAGGCAACTGGGATAGGTTGAAACGTTCATTTTTAAAAGAAGTGAATAAAAGAAATATTCATTGGAGCGGAGATGAATGGGACTATTTAAATTAAATAGGCCCATTATCGTATGGCTATCGTTTCAATTGAGCTAAAGCTAATGCGCTAACCTTATCGACAGTGATCGAATTAATACATTTATCTTCTTCATTTGGTGCAACAGCCCAAGAATTTTCATGTGAATAAAACCATTCACTCATTGTATTGTATGGTGATGCCTCTTTGTTTTTCCATCCCCATAATGTAATTAATGGAACGGTTAGCATCTGGAAAATATGGGTAGGACCACAATCATTCGCGATAGATAATTTTGAGGATAGAGCCAGTTCAATCAATTCTGATACCGTAGGGCAATGATGAATTTTTGTTGGAACATTCGCAATTTTACTTGGAATACTTTCTTCATAATGTTTCTCATCAGGCCCAAGAACCCAATTTATTACGGATAGTTTAGGATAGTGCGTAGCAATTTGTTCAGCAGTAGCCAGATAATGAGTTAGATCCCATCGTTTATAGTCACCAGCCCCACCACCAGGAAGCAAGGTTAATCCCTCGCCTTCTTTTCGAGTGTTAGCATCAACTAAAGACTTAATAATGTTAGGTGCGTAATTCTGACCTCTAACGGTATTCAGTAAAGTTAGGTGACTATTTGCTATATATTGAAAACCTTTGTTTATATGAAGATAGTGTAGGTAGCAGTACTTATGTAACTTGTTACTACTATGACCAAATGATTGCTTAATATTACTTAACTTTATAGCTGCATGTACTTTATCTGAGCCTGAATATAAATTATATACAGCATCATATTTATGGGCTTTAAGTTCATTAACTAAACGAAAAAAACTGAATTTTTTATAGTTTATAATTGAAGAAACAGCATCAACAGCATGTAACACTTTGCTTTGTTCGAACTTTGACCATACTTCAATGTTTGCTTCAGGGTATTCAGCTTTTAATGCGCAGAAAAAAGGTAATTGAGTTAGAATGTTACCAAAGTGTGGTCTACTTGGAACAAAGACCGCTATTTTCATTATGCTTTTCCTTTTATTTACACATATAAATCAACTCGATATTATATAACGTTTCCAATATTTACAGTACAGGCACTAGGGTTATACTGGTTAATTATGCTGAACACTTCTAATTTCAAACAAAAAATTCATAGCCATGGTTGGTTTATTTTAATTAATAGCCTTATTGCTATGGCTATTGCCACTCGTTATTTTGCTTTCTTGCCAGAAATCCCAACCGATATTTTAGGATTGAGTTTTCTTCTGTCTGGCACATTTAGTCAGATGGTTTTACTCGCTAGTATTATTGGTTTGGTAACATTACCAGCTATTTTTATTAAGAATGCAAAAGTACGTAATGGCACTCAAGCGTTTGTAGCGTCGTTAGGTATTGCAGTACTGTTTATTGATACATTAGTGTTTGCTCAATATCGATTCCACATTAATGCGGTTGTGCTTGAGTTAGTTCTATCTGGACAAGTCGTCAGTTTCCCATTAATCACTTGGATAACGGTTATTGGTGGTGTTATTGCATTGATTGTTGGTCAATACCTATTGATCTCATGGTTAGAAAAACCAGCAGCAGTAACACAACATAAATTGGGTCGTAAATTTGCCATCATTACCTTTTTTGCGTTATTAGCAACCCATGGTATTCATATTTGGGCAGCGGCGAATGCCTACCAACCTGTGACAACCGTAAAGCGCTACTTGCCGGTATTTTATCCAGCAACATCAACAAGTATGATGAAGAAATACGGTTGGGTAGATGAAGAGGCGATTGCTCGTCAAGATGCGATGAAAATGAACCGTAAGAGTGATTTAAATTACCCACTAGCCCCATTACAAAAAGAAGTGGTTGAGAAGCCACTTAATATTATGATCTTGGCAATTGACTCATGGCGAGCAGATACCTTTAATGCTGAAAATACGCCAAATATGTGGGAATACGCACAAGATGGAATGGTTTTTAATAATCACATAGCCACGGGTAACGCGACACGGACAGGTATTTTTGGCTTGTTTTATGGCATTCCAGGTACGTATTGGCATGGATTTCTAGCGAATCAAAAATCACCAGTACTGATTGATCGTCTACAAGAACTTAATTATGAAATGGGGATATTTACTGCCGCTCAATTAGAAAAACCTGAATTTAATCAAACCGTATTTAAAAATATCCCAAATTTACGTATTAAATCTGAAGGTAATTCACCATCGGAATTAGATAAAGACTTAACTAAAGATTGGTTAGCGTGGTATAGCAAACGTGATACCTCAAAACCTGCGTTTTCATTCTTATTTTATGACGCACCACATGGTTATGATTTTCCGAAAGACTACCCACACCGTTATGAACCAATGCTAGATAATATTAACTATTTAGAATTGAACAATGATAGTGACCCAACGTTATTCTTTAATCGCTATAAAACCAGTGTTCATTTTGTTGATAGCGTAGCAAAACAAGTTCTTGATAAATTAAAAGAAACGGGTGATTTAGATAATACAGTTGTGATTATTACAGGGGATCACGGGCAAGAAATGAATGATAATCGCATGAACTTTTGGGGGCATAATAGTAACTTTACCGACGCTCAAGTGAATGTGCCTTTCATTATTATTGCTCCTAAAGTAAACAATAAAACAATAGATTGGAAATCTGATGAGCTAACCAGCCATCAAGATGTCGTTCCAACCTTGATGAAAAACTACTTAGGCGTAACCAATGATATTAAAGATTATTCTGTTGGCGAGGATCTACTAGGTAAGCATGTAGACCGAAATTGGATCATGTCGTCTAACTACAGTGGCTATGCAATTATAGAAAAAGAGTCCATTTTAGAAGTGGGGTCAACGGGACAATACCAATTATTAAATAAGATGAATCGACCAATTAAAGATGCTGAATTGAATTATCAGCATCTTCAAGAAGCGTTAGAGCAGATTAGTCGATTTAATAAATAGAAAGCTTTGTTGTTTATAAGGATTAGGCTTAATAAAACTTACTATTTTTAAACGCATCTCCATTTAATGATAAAAAAACCTCATCAGCTTTGATGTGTGTTTGAAAATAACTATGGTTACCATAATATTGGTAGCCATTTTTTTTAATTTTTTGATTAATCCAACGTTTAAGTTTTTTCTCAAGCCTATCTTTAGCTCGTAAATCATGCATCGTATCAAAAGCGAGGACTTTTTCTTGTTGTTTGGCGTAAGATAATGAATGGCTATAACAAGAGCTGTTCTCTAACAATGAGCTGTTTTTAAACCAGGGTGGGAGTGCTGTTCTAGAATGCTCTGGACCATAAGGGAATAGTTTAATTCCTCGCAAATGATTAACATAAAATAGAATATTCTCAGGGATAAACGTACTTTTTTGTAGAGCTAAATGTAATGCAATAGCTGAGGCAATATGTTCATCATGTGGGTCAATTTCTGGGTGTGTGACTAAAATTGTTGTTGGTTTAATATGTTCAATTAATTCAATGAAATCTTGAATTAAAGCGGCACCACTATTTATATTATTAGTATCATTAGATAGTTTAACATGGTTCCATTGACGAAAATTATTTGGAGATATATCAGAAATAGAAGGATGTGAGACAATGTCTTTTGGAGTATTCAATACAGATGAACTTGAAATATTAAAGTAACCTAAAGACAACAATTGCTGCATAGGTACTTTAGCTAGTAAAGGAGTAGTCATACTATTCCAACTACGAATATAACCCTTTCGCTTTTCTGCTCTTGAAATTTCAGTATCTAAATTTTGGACATATTGGCGTTCTAAACCTTGTAAGTTCGAGCCAATATTAACTGTCGCGATCCAAGTATTAGGTGCATAGTCACTATATAAACCATATGCTGAAAGTTCAGCATCATCGGCATGAGGAGCAATAATTAATATTGGTCCTGACGCTAAATCAGGTTTTTTGAAACCAAATAATTGATTGTTAGAAGATATTTTACAGTTCTCACATGTAATTGAGATATCGTTTACATTTTTAATCCCAGTAATATTTAAATATCTAATGCCTTTCTGATTAGCTTCAAAATATTGTTTATTAGATATTTCACAACCATTTACGGATATGATCCCTGGTTTCTTTTTACTTAAAGATGTGTAGTTGCAACGTAGTAAAATAGAGTGATTTTCGGTTATAAGTGAGTGTTGATCATCACACGTTAAAAAACCGTTCTCTGAAATGTTAGCAATACATTCCCAAGTTGCTTTTAATGGATATTTGTAATCAACTTTTTTCATACCGTGGCCTATATTTTATTTATCTGCTGCAGTGTTTTTTCTACAGCTCCTTTATTTTTTTCCATAAAACGTAAAGTATTTTTTTGTAGTTGTTCTCTGTATTGCTCATCTCTAAAAATCACAATAAGATTATCTGTTAGTTCCGTTGTATTATGAGCAACTATAGCCGCGTTATTGTTTATAAGTTGTTGTGTTATTTCTTGAAAATTAAAATAACTTGGACCAATTAAAGACGGTTTACCTAATGCAGCAGGTTCTAATATATTGTGCCCACCGACCTTATCACCAAGTAAGCTTCCTCCCATAAAACAGATGTCAGAGGCACCAATGAGTGTCAACATTTCTCCCATCGTATCCGCTAGATACACTTGAGTATCTGCTGTTATCGTTTGATTTAAGGTACGTTTGATACAGTTAACATTGGATTGAAGGCAAAGTTCAAATACGGAATTAAATCGCTCTGGGTGACGAGGAACTAAAATTAACAGCGCATTGGGAATTGTTGATAGCAAGGATTTATGAGCAGCTAATATTTGTTCATCTTCTCCTTTATGTGTACTCGCTGCAATCCAAGTGGGACGAGAGGCTCCAAGTTTCTTGCGCAGTTCTACTCCCAATTTTTGTATTTGCTGGGTAATCAAGATATCAAATTTTACAGATCCAGTAACATGTACTTTTTCACGGTTGATACCAAGTGCAACGAATCGATCTGCATCATCTTGATATTGGCAACAAACATGAGTTAAGTGTTTACCAAGTAGATTAAATATCGGTTGTATTTTTTTATAGCCTAAAAACGATTTTTCAGAGAGACGCGCATTTAATACTGAAATAGGAATACCAAATTTTGACACTGTATAGAGAGTATTTGGCCATAACTCCGTTTCCATGATCAGCATTTTTTCAGGCTTTGTTGCTTTTAAAAAACCACGAACCGCAAAGCAAAAGTCAATCGGCATATATCTGTGTTCAACCAAATCACCTAGCTTTTCTATTTGTTCTGCACCTGTGCTGGTTGTTGTTGTAACAAGAATTGGCTGTTCGGGGTTTTGTTTCTTTAAGGCGTTAATTATTGGTATAGCGGCAATAGCTTCACCAACAGAAACAGCATGAATCCAAATAGGATTAATATTGGATTTTAAGGCAAGGGTAAAACCAAAATGTTCTTTCCAACGCAGGCCAAACGAAGGTTTTCCATCTTTCTGTTTATACAGAGAATAGAGTAAAAAAGGAGACAATAAAAAAAGCAAAATGGTATAGCAATAGCGAAGTATCATCCCGTAAACTCGTTTATATACTTATTAATAATCGTTTTAGCATCAAAATTATGCAGTGTTTTTTGGACAGAAATATCAAATGATTCATCCCACTCAGTATTTAAAGCCAAGTGTATTTTTTCGCTAAGAGATGTAGGGGTTTCTTGTGCTAAAAAAAGCGCTAAATCACCATTCATAATTTGTCTAACTCCTCCCTTACAATCTGTAGAGACGACTTTTGTTTGACAAGCCAACGCTTCAATTAATACCATTCCTAACCCTTCCGATTTTGAGCTTAGAATAAATAGATCTGCCTGTTTATACCAAGGGAAAGGATTGGATTGTTGTCCCTTTAAATAAATGCGTTCAGTAAGGTTAAGAGCTATGATTTTTTTCTTTATCGTATGTAAATCTTTGCCTGCCCCTACGATTAAGAGATCTTGTTTAATATCATGATTTTTAATCGCATGGTTATAGGCATCAATAAGCAATGAAAAGTTTTTATTCGGAACTAATCGACCTAAACCTAAAATGTATGAGTTATGGTGGAGTTGCTTATCGGTATGCGACTCTAGCTCAATTTGCTGAAAATCATTAGGATTTGAGATAATTAGGTGCTTTTCAGGTGTGATTGAATACGTTTTGATCAAATCAGAGAAGCTATCGTAGGCGCCATCAGAAACGCAAACTACTTTTCTATTATCAAATAACTTGGAAAAAATATATTTAGAGAACTTTCCATATTTATACTTGGTTTGTACACTTTCACAAACATAAACATACCGAGGGTCATGCAAGTTCCATAAATGCTCGAACGTACCTTGCCCCCTAAAGATAATTAAATCAAATGGGTGACCATTTTTTTTCTCTAACTGATTAAGTTTCTTTTTAAAAAAATAAGACTCAGCAAAGGAAAACCAAAGAGGGAATGTTTTTTTAAAAACTATATTTAAAATTTTGCAAATAAAGAACCATAGAACCCCAATTCCCGTCGATAACACAGCTTTTTTTAAATTAAACAGATGGACGGGTAGTTCTTTATTTCTTGGATTAACTTCTTTTTTTCGGTTTTTCAAATAAATTAAATCAGTAGAATGGCCGTCATTATAAAAAGAATCTGCTAAATTGACAGCAACACGTTCCATACCACCAATTTTTAAGCAGTTAACAACAACAGCAATCTTCATGTTAATTATCCTCTTTTTTTATAGGTTTTTTTAATGATGAGGTTAAGTAAAAAGTATAAAACCCAGCGAACATAATATTGTGGGTATAGACACCAAAACTTCGACCATTAAACGTCTCGAAGAAATTGATACAAGCCCAAAAAGTAACAAACATCAGTGAAAATAAAGTGATGTTATTTAATTCTGGTTGCTGTTTTTTTGTGATAAATAAAGAGCGAACTAACCAATAATATAAAGTATAAATAAGAAGAAGCCCTAGGAGGCCATAAGCGACGAGAGTTTCAATATGATAGTTATGTAAATGTCCATAATCTTTTAGATCACCAGTGAATTTATCAGATTGTTGAATAACTTGAGCGATGGCTTCAGAATCACTGCCAATTAAAGGGTGACGTTTTATCCAGTCAGTTGCCGCAATCCAAGAATTTACTCGAATGCCAATACTGGTCATTGGAATATTATCTAAGTTACCAGAAGCAATGTGTTGTAATGTACTCGTTTCAACTAATACACGTTGTTGTAGTCTTTCAGACTGACTAAGGGCAATAAAAGTAATAGTAAGAAGTAGGTAGCTCATTGCTATACGTTTACGGCTGGAGTTTGGAAATATTAAAGTGTAAAAAATAGGTGTAATTGAAATAGTAAAAGCAAGAGCAAGCCAGACTTGTCGTGACTGAGTAACAATGGTAATAAATGCAAAGAAGATAAGGGCCAAAATAAGAGTAGCAGACATCAATATTCTTATTTGAGTTGAGGTCCCTTCAAATGGTTTTTTCTTCAATAGTAATTGCGACAAAATGAAAACACTAATTAACAGTGAAATACCTGAAAACATTGAAGTGAATTGAGCATTTTTAATTGCAAAATCAACACGTTCTCCACTCATAGCGCGAGCGACTTCAGTAAAGAAATCAACATGAACAAAGCAACCAAGGATAAAGCCAGCCGCTAAGGTCCCCCATAATAGATAAACATTGCGAAGACTGCCTTTTAACCAATAAGCAATAAATACAAAACTGAATAATTTGGCAAGGCGATCTATTTTAGGTCCACTATTTGCGATATCCGGTAAATAAACAAGGGAGTTTAACCAACTAGCAACTTGAATGAGCAAAGCGAGACCTAATAGCTTTAACATTGGGTCTTTGAATATTTTTTTTCTTTCGATTATAAGTATTGGTAGTGAGCAAAGAATAAAGATTGATCTGAATAGATTGCTAACATTATCAAATGGGATTGATGTTAAGGAAAATAAATAAATAGATGTCAAAACAAAATAACGATATTTTGAGCTTTGAAAAAGAGTTTCTAATGCATTCATATAATTATTCTTCAATTCAGTTTAATTTAGTCAAAACTAATTTAGGGTCTAACTCTTTCAAGCACTTCAAATGACCAAGAGGACATTCTCGTTTAAAGCAAGGTCGACACTCAATATCAGTTCCAACGATATCAACTTTTTCTGCTAATGGCGGGGTGTACTTTGGTGAAGTAGAGCCGTAAACACCAACTACGTGACAACCTACAGCAGCGGCAACATGCATTAAACCTGAATCATTACTAACAACGGTTTTGCAAGCGGCAAGTAAATCAACCGCTTCAATTAAGCTTGTATCTCCAGCTAGGTTAAATACTGATTTTTGATTGTCAGAACCGACTAAAGACTTAATTGTCTCAGTTGTTTCTTTATCTTTAGCAGATCCAAATAGCCATACTTGATGGCCACGATTAATCATCTCATTCGCTACAGCTGCATAGTGCTCAACAGGCCACTGTTTTGCCGGGCCAAATTCCGCACCAGGACATAAACCAAGGACAGGCTTTTCCGTCGATAGAGAGAACTTAGTTAACGTGGCTTGCTGGACCTCAGTATCAATCGCAAGCTTAGGGCGTGGTAGATTATCTAATCCACCTAACGAGCTTGAATCAATCATTTTTGATTTAGGATGGGCTAACGCAACGTAGCGTTCAACCATGTATTGAAATGATTTTTTATTTGGACGCAAATCGTTTAATAAACCATAACGCATTTCGCCTTTCCAACCAGTTCGAACTGGGATACCTGCAAACCACGGAATTAATGCTGATTTGGCAGAGTTGGGGCAAATATAAGCGTGCGTGTAATTATCATTTTTTAATTCTTTACCAAGAGCCCTTCGGCCTAGAAGATTAAAATCACCGTGACCAAGAGGCATTTCTATTGCTTGGTTAACCTCAGGCATTCTCTCTAGAATAGGTTTACACCAAGCAGGGGCCATAACATCGATAGTTGCCTCGGGGTACAGTTGTTTTAATGTGATATACAGTGATTGAGACATCACCATGTCACCTACCCATGATGGACCAATAATTAGGATTTTCATTCTTTATTTTTCCAATGCAAACTTTTCATTAGTGATTCATAGGTACGAAATAATTCAATGTAAGCTTTATTGAATAGAGAAATACCATTTTTATTTTTACGTGTGGAGCCAATGGTGGATGATATATCAGCACGAGTAAATAGATCTGGTGAGACACTATAGGTTTGTACCTGATGTCGCCAAGGTTTTTCCATATAATCATCAACAGGTTCTAAAAATTCGTGAGCATTATCTACAAAGCGTTGAGCGACTTTAGGGCTAACAATATACGCTGTTGTGCCACAGGTTTTTCTCTCATAACCACCAAGTTGAAATTCAGGTGTTAGATTTACAATATTTGTGAATTGAGACTTCTGTGTTGCTGATAATTTAATATAACCGTATTTATTTATGTATTGAAAGCTTAACTCAATCAGTTCTTTTGCTTTGGATATTGGATCGACATTATCTTCGATGATCACAATAGACTCGTTTAATTCAATACTTTTTTTCCACAAACCATAATGACTGGCAAAACAAGCGACTTCATTAGCTTTTAATGTGTAACCTTTGTGTTTTTTTGTCGTAAGAGGTCGAGCATGATCAGAATATTGAAAGTCTTCAACTGAGCCATCAATCGCATCAAAAAATTCAAAAGAGATATCAAGAGCATCTAAATGTGTTTGAATACGCTCTCGACGATCAACTGAACGTTTTAAACTGACAACAAATACTTTCATATAATTTATCTACCAGAACAATTTTGGAAACTAGAAACTAGAAACTAGAAGAGCGTGCATTACTGATTGATAACAAAATCTATCAGCATCAGTACTTCGCTCTTATAGGAGCGAAGCGGTCTAGTCTCTAGTTAGCGAAGCGTATAGTTTCTACTTATTCACAATCGTCATATACTCAGCAATACCATCGGCTACTGACTTAAACTCAACATCACAACCTGCAGCGCGTAACTTAGTTAAATCGGCTTGAGTAAACTCTTGGTAAGCCCCTTTTAGATGGTCAGGGAACGGGATAGTTTCCATTTCCCCTTTACCATGGTGCTTAATTACGGCATCAGCAACTGCGCGGAATGGTTCAGCACGGCCAGTACCACAGTTATAAATACCTGATACGCCATTTTCTAAGAACCAAAGATTAACCGCAGCCACATCGCCTACGTAAACGAAATCACGTTTAAATTCGTCACTGCCTTCAAACAATTTCGGATTATCGCCAGCGTTCATTTGGTTATTTAAATGAAAAGCAACAGAAGCCATTGAGCCTTTATGCTGTTCACGAGGACCATATACATTGAAGTAACGGAAACCGGTAATTTGAGATACGGTTTCACCGTGTGCTTCAGCATCCGCCCATAGACGACGAACATAGTTATCAAACTGCTGTTTAGAATACCCATAAACGTTTAATGCGCCTTCGTACTCACGCTCTTCTATGAATGTATCTGTCTCGCCATACGTTGCCGCAGATGATGCGTATAAGAATGGAATTTCACGTTCGATACAAAAATGAAGTACTTCTTTAGAGTATTCATAGTTGTTCATCATCATGTATTTTCCGTCCCATTCTGTCGTTGCAGAGCAAGCGCCTTCATGGAAAATAGCGTCAATAGAACCAAAATCATCACCCGCCATAATTTGCGTAATGAAGTCTTCTTTATCCATGTAATCAGTGATATCAAGATCAACTAGGTTCTTGAATTTTTTACCGTCTTTAAGGTTATCAACCACTAAAATATCGTTGAAGCCTTTGTCATTTAAAGATTTAACAATGTTGCTGCCAATCATGCCAGCGCCGCCAGTTACAATGATCATTTTGATACCACGATTTATTAAGATAATTGCTTGAATTGTAGCAGAGAAGAAGTGCAGGCGCTACGGCGGTAGAGCAGGTTTCAGGACGCTTCGCTTGCAGGATTCAGAGGTGATCGTTGTAGTTTCAACGATCGCAATACCGTTCCTCCCCTTGATTGATAAGTTATTGAAATTGATGATGTTGACATAAGGGGAGGTTAGGAGGGGTTGTTAATAAATAATTTTGAATATGCTCGCAATTTCTTCAGATCTTTAGTTGATTGTTTTCTTTTTCTTCTATTGTAGATGGAATACAACCCCCTCTAACTCCCCCTTGTATTGACTTTATTACTTTCATACATACAGCGGTAAAGGGGGAGAACAGTCTTTGACGCTGTAATAACAACGATCACCTCTGAATCCTGCAAGGGAGCCTGCGACCGATCTGAACCCTAAGATCTAAAACCAAAAAAGGATCACCCATGCCAACACCCCAAAAACACTCAACCCAAACCACAAATTTTGAAATAAACCTAAAACATCACGGTGGAAAACTTGGCGTTACCGGCTCTTGCCACGAGCTTTGCATTAATAACAACGGCAACAACCAAAGCATACTGATTGATTGTGGTCTATTTCAAGGAAGAGATGCGAAAGATAAGAACGGCAACGACAAAAAACTCGATATTGAATTTCCTATTTCACACCTAAAAGCGCTAATTCTTACTCATACTCACATCGACCATATTGGGCGCTTACCTTGGTTATTAGCAAAAGGGTTCAAGCAACCCATTTACTGTACTCCAGCAACGGCCGAGCTTGTCCCGCTAATGTTAGATGATGGATTAAAGCTGCAACTAGGATTAAACAAAGGCCAAAGAGCAAGAGTATTAGAATTAATAAGAAAACAAATAAAACCCATCCCATACAACCAATGGCACCGAATCCCTCTTTCTTCTAAATCTCGCTCTTTACGCTCTTCCTCGTCCCTAAAAACTAGCCCCTCATACCTGCTCTTAAGATTCCAACCCGCTGGCCATATCCTCGGCTCCGCTTACGTCGAAATCAAACTCCCCAATAATGAAATCGTTGTATTCTCTGGCGATCTTGGTCCATCCAATACCCCATTATTACCTGATCCAATTTCACCTAAACGTGCCGACTTACTAGTAATAGAAAGCACTTACGGCAATAAACTTCACGACAGCGTAGAAACCAGAGCTAAGCGCTTGCAACAGATCATAGAACGTTCCTTAGACGATGGCGGTGCAATCATCATTCCCGCATTCTCAGTAGGTCGAACTCAAGAGCTGTTGTTTGATATCGAGCACTTAATCCATCACCACAAAATTGACTCAAACATCCCCATTATCTTAGATTCTCCACTCGCTAACAGAGTCACCAAGCAATACCGCCGCTTTAAAAAATTGTGGAGTAAAGAAGCCAAGACCAAGCTAAACAATCAACGTCACCCACTAAACTTTGAACAATGCATCACCATAGAAAGCCATAAAGAACATATTCAAGTCGTTAATCGCCTAAAAAGTACCGCAGAGCCTTGCATCATTGTCGCCGCCAGCGGCATGTGCGCCGGAGGCCGAGTAATGAATTACTTAGAAGCCTTATTACCAGATAAACGCACCGACATTATCCTCGCAGGTTACCAAGCCCACGGTACTTTAGGCCGAGATCTCCAAAATCAAAAATCAACCGTCTGGATAGATAATCAACCCGTCGAAGTAAATGCACAAATCCATACTATGTCAGGCTATTCAGCTCATGCCGATCAGGCAGATTTGATTAAGTTTGTTGATGGGATTGAGGAGGGAAGAAAAGAAGTGGTTGTTGTACATGGTGAAGATAACGTGCGCGAGGAGTTTGAGAGGGTGCTGGAGACTAGAAACTATACGCTGCGCTAGTTAGGGAAATAAGAGTTCAGATCGCTGCGCTTGCAGAATTCAGAGGGGGTAGTTATTAGATTGTTCAATAATAGTAAGGATATATATGCGTTGTGAGAAGTTGAAAGTTTGGAAAAGGGCTTGTCGTTTATCTTGTGAAATTTACAAGGCCACTTCAAGTATTAAAGATTATGGGTTTAGAGATCAAATAACACGTTCAGGGTTATCTGTACCATCGAATATTGCTGAGGGAGAAGAAAGAAGCGGTGTAAAAGAGCAAATACGATTTTTGAATTATTCTCAAGGTTCTGCCGCTGAATTAATAACACAGTTATTTATAGGGATAGAAATAGGATACATAGAAAAACAGAAAGGCTTAGAATTGATAAATGAAACTAAAGAGATTTTAGCTATTATCTCTCAGTTGTCTAAAAATAAGAAAGCAGTGCTGAAGAATTAAAGCGAATACCTCTGAATTCTGCAAGCGCAGCGATCTGAACTCTTCATCCTAATTAACATTTCCGCTATACTTCAGTATCGACATTTCTTAAGTCAAACCATTAACATAAGGCGCACGCTTCCATGAAAACAAAAGACAGGATCATTCACGGTGCCTTAGAACTCTTCAATAAAAATGGTGAACGTAACATCACCACCAACCATATCGCCGCGCATCTTGAAATAAGCCCTGGTAATCTGTATTACCATTTCCGTAATAAAGAAGAGATCATCAATGGCATCTTTGATAATTACGCACAAGAACTAAAAACACGATTTCAACCAATGGCAGAAAACGAACCATCAGTCATGCCAAGCGCGCAGATCATGCTTAGTTACCTTGATTCTATTTTTGTCTTGATGTGGAACTACCGTTTCTTTTACGCCAATTTACCCGATATTTTAAGCAGAGATACGGGATTAAAAGAAAAATACACCAAAGCACAAGAATCTCTAAACGATAACCTTATTAGTATCATGAACGGATTTAGAACGTCCGGCCTTATTGCGCTTGAAGATGATGAATTACTCGCACTAACTAAGACATTACACTTAGTATCGTCATGCTGGATAAGTTACCAAACCGCACAATTGTCAGATAAAGAAATAACAGAAGCGGTGGTTTATCAAGGCATGTTACAAATGCTAAATGTCGTGAGACCAATGGCCACAGCGCAGGGTAGAGTGCAGATATTAGAATTAGAAGCGCATTATAAGGGCAGGTTATAGAGTTCAGTTCGGTCGCAAGCTCCCTTGCAGAGTTCAGAGGTGATGCTCTGGGCTCCTCCCCTTTATTGATATAAGGGGAGGTTGGGAAGCGTATAGTTTCTAGTTCTTATCTAACTTTTGATTCTCTCGTAAACCACGGCGATCTCTCATCTGTCAGATCATACAACTCATGCTCTTTATTTAGCATCTGTCCGCCATCGCGAGTCAGAGGTTGCCAGTTAAAGTTCGCACGGTTCTTACTTGGTTTCACCGTCATGATGTCGAACGGGATCGAAATATAGAATCCTTTGGTGTAACTGCCTTCACCAAACTCCTCAGCTGATAAATCCGTAAAGCTTGCATACGCACCGGCGATCACGCCAGAATCAAACTGTTTAGAGAAATCGACACGAGTTCCTTTATCGCCAGCCAAGAATTGACCAACGCCCACTTTAAGTAATGTATTCTTTAAGAAAGTCCATTGTGGGGCATAGTAAGCGGTGGCAAACCCCGTCATACCACTTGAAACAACCGTATAATCTCGACCATATTCTCCACCGTCTTGCTGGTCTTGTTCGTAAAAACCAAACCAATCACCCGGTGTACGTTGTTTAATATAAGTTGCATCAACGCCGAATGCCCAATTTGAATTCAGTGGACGGTACATCACTTCAGAGCCAATACCACCAAACATACTTTCTAAATAACCCGCATACACTTGGCTGTAAAAGCCAGAACCGTATTCTTCAAACCAAGTTAATTGAAGACTGTTCATGCGCACTGGATTTTCATGGACATAAGCACGGAACATAGTACGAACACGAGGAACAGAAGTCCCATCGGGCGGTGTGATGTAATTAAATTTATCGTAGTTATCAACCAAATTAAAATACACACTGCCAGAAGCTTGCACTTTATCCGTCAACCACACCGAACCTGCGGTATTAATCCCGATAGCATAAAGATAAAAGTTTTCAGCACTGCCAATAGATTGCGATAAGGTTGGTGAAATTGAGTAATCCCAACGTTCAAGAGTATTGCTTTTAAGTTCATTGTCTACGGGTGAATAAGTGACTTCATCGGTTTGACTTGCATCGGCAATATCCGCATCGAAGTATTCATTGTTTGCCACTTTCTTATACTGCTTCGCATCTATCAGGGTTTCAGAAACCGGCATCGATTGATTAGTTTCAACAATACGATAAGTTGAAATGGTTGCAGGAACGTTATTCGCCAAAATACGAGAAGCACGATTATGGGCTTCATCGCTATCGCGGTATTTATTTTGCTCTGCAATAATCGTTACAGAATCATCGTTAGCGTAAATTTTACTTTCTTTATAGCCGGCGTTGCCATTCAACTGTTGATTAACACGCTTCCAATCAACCTCATCAATCGAATCATGAGTTGATTCACTATAAGATGCGATAGGCTCATCACGCCAAATCGCCTTCATGCTATTAAAGTTAGTACTTAAATTAACCCCAAGCGTAAGCGTATCTCCACGCTCGTAACTCACCTTAATATCCCCCCAATCACCTAACCCATACAAAACCCCAAAGTTCCACGGGGTGTGTTGAGTCATGTCTATATTACCGCGAGTGACAGGGAAATCTTGACTGTAGTCATTACTGTCATATTCCACTTTTAAACGCAGTGGCTGATAAGGCGTTTGATATTCTAAACCACCATAAATAGCCGCCGGGCCTTTAAACCAACGTTCAAAATCTACGCTTCCGCCTTTGCCTTTGTAATCACTTTGGCGAGAACAAAATTTATCCGAGGCTTTACAGAAAGGATTGGTGATATTACCACTTTGGCCTAAGTAGCCCCAGCCCATACCCACCGTCACATCAAGATTGCCGAATCGTTTGGTTGCGGCAACAAACTCACCATCAAATAACCCTGTGCCACCAAAATCACGAACGCCGATTGATGTTTCAGGCAGCCATTGGCTTTCTTCTAGTAAGCGGATTTTAAAATCAATGCCTTTATCGGTGTATTTAGTGCTGCCACTAAAGCTTTCATCACCGCTATACAGTAAATCTTGCACCAAGGTGTAACGAATGGTGGTTTCTAACCATGGCATGACCTGTAAAGACACATTGTAGTGGTGGTATTCGTTATTAAGTGTTGCGCCAATATTGAACTCACCTTCAGGAGCCATACGACCAGAAGGCATTTGGATTAAGCCCACGCCACCAAAATCCGTTTGCGAAGTAGATAATGTAACGGGTTCAAATTCATTAGCAAAAACAGAATAAGGAAGAGAAGAGGCAATAACTCCCGCAATAAGGGAGAGAGAAAACGTAGGAGCCATCATAATTAAAATGCCTTATTACGAAGCAGTTGAACAATAGAATCATTTAAAGAGGAATAATCAGCAGGGAGATCCGCAAAAGGGACAAACACAATTGCCCCGGGCGCTAAATACACCGGTTTGTTTTGCCATACTGAAAATTCAGTGTGTTGAACCTCACCATTAGGTTGAATGACATAAATAATAGAAGTATCTGCAACAGAAGAAAGGGGCAGATTTTCAAGATAGTCATCAATAATAGCGTGTTCAATTAATGGCAATTCAAGACTTTTTTCAGAATTAATGGCCCCAAAAAAAGAAACGCCAATAGGGCGAGCCCCTAAAAATAATTGGTAGTTACCAGATAAAAGAGGGTTTGCTTTATCATTAATTCGCAGTAAATCAGCATCAAATGGCGCAAAAACACGAGTTACAAACGACGTTTTCTCTAATTGTAAAGAGAGTTGCGTCGCAGATTTTGCATATTTATTTTTAGACGAAAAGAGTGATGTCTCTCGAGAAAGTGAAGATAGCGAGTTAATCACTTCATTTCGACGATCTTCACTGTTTTTCTGTTTGTTTTTATCGCCTAATACCACGCCTAAATTATAAAAATCAGCATGAGTATTTGCATCAACAGCCACTTGAGACAACCGAATTGGCTGGCTGTAATTAAGCTCTAAATCTTGTTTAGGTAAGGTTACGGTTAGCGTATTTTTAACTTCAGATGTGGGGTCATAAGTAGCGGCAACACCGTAGGCCGAAACCGACAGTGCAAGAATAATAAATAAAGAAGAAAGGAAACGCATAATCACTCCATGTTTATCTAACATATTGATTGAATGTAATTTATAAAGAGAAAGGTTTTAGGATTGTCATTTCAATATTGCCCATATTAGGGCCTAGATATTGATGAGATTTAACCACGTTGTCTTTACTGTCAATCCAATATTGATTGGTAAATGAAGCTTCCAAAGAAGGGATAGAGACCACCTCTATAATCTCTGTGACTTCTTTCTCCCACACCGTCGTTTTTAATTGTGATTTATTTCTTAGTATTGGAGTAATCGTTGCTTGGTAATTGAATAAATAACGGTTATCCGTCCTCCAATCATAATGAGCAGACCAAATCGTTTGTTTTTTGTTTATCGAAGCAAATGAAGGTAACGATGGAAGGTTGATAGGAGTGATAGCAACAAGGTTTTTTTGTGCTAAACCAAGGGTTTTTACTATGCGACCATTTTCAGTAATAACCATGGCTTTATCTGCAGAAAGCCACTTTAACTGCATCACCCCAGTCTTAGGGTTTGGCTCTGCAAACGCCAATACCATAAAGAGTGTTGCGCCATCATTAATGCGCACAAAGCTGCTTGCATAAGGTAATTCCGTGATTTCTTGCTGAGATAGCGCGACATCGTCCGCACCAAAAATGGCTTCATCAAGGGTAGCATTAACATCATTGAATTTTTGGGTACAAGCAGAGAGTACCGCTGTAATAAGTAAGATAGAGATTGTTTTAAATATAAGTAGAGGATTTATCGAGGAAAACATGATCCTGAGGCCCTGCCGTATGTGTTGTAAAAATAAATAAATTAAAAGGTTAGTTGACGTCAAACCTAGGATAAAAAACCGTAGATCCGCAAGTTATAAATACACAAAAACCATCAACCGGAGTTGATGGTTTTAATATATTCACAACAGAATCTGTGGATTAGTTTGTTGTTACAGATGTAGTCGTTGAGTCAGAACCTGAATCAGCAACAGCAACAACAGCAACTACTGCAGCAACACCGACAGCGACAGCAGTAACAGTAGCAGTACCAGCAGCAGCACCTGCAGCGCCAGCAGTACCAGCAGCAGTACCTGAAGTTGAAGTAGCAGCAGCAGTTGTTGTTGCTTCAGCGGCTGCAAATGCAGAACCAGCAGTCATAGCTAGCATAAGAGCGATAGCAGTCTTTTTCATAAGAATAACCTTATCTATTTTATATTAGGTGATGAATATTTACTCAGTTTATGAGCAAACTTCGAGCAAAGTACCATATCAAGTTCTATATGGTAAATATAAAAATCACATCGATTATAAAAATAAAACAAAATTACTGCCATTTAATCTCAAAAATGAGGCGCAAAGTCTCGTTATTGATAGTTTTGTATATTGTATTTTGGTGAAATTTATGTTCGCAAAGGGAGGGGCTGCTATGTATAATGCCGCGCTTATAAATTGAATATTTATTTAAGTATAGATTAAGCATTAACGTATTAATAAGTGCGTTGTAAAATTAAGATTTAATGACTTTTTTATCATTAAATCGGTGGGTTGAATATATTCTTATTTATAAATATTTAAATACATAAATAGATTTAATAGCTTTTTTATTAAAACATATCATCGCGCTGAGAGGGAATGTGCCTAACTACCTCTGGGCGGTAGCGTCTTTAAATTTTGTTACCTTTAAGTTGAAATCATGCCCATTAGTAAAACACATCAATCGTTAACCGCTGGCGTATTCCTGTTGCTGTTAAGTGGCTGTACTGTATTTCCCGGCTCACACATGTCGACATCCGATAAAAATAAAGTAGAAGAAGAGCAAAGCGAAGACGCGAAAGAAAACTATTCTACCGATGTTAATATCTACGAGTTAACGCCTCAAAAAGTGGCGCAATACCAAACGACACAAGCATCAGCACAAGCAAACATTGAACTTGAAAAGAAAGTGGCAAGTTACGAATACCGTGTAGGCCCTGGTGATATTTTAAATGTGACTATTTGGGACCACCCTGAATTAACCATCCCTGCGGGTTCATACCGTAGCTCAAGTGAATCGGGTAACTGGGTTCATGCTGACGGTACTATTTTTTACCCTTACATTGGTACCGTGCAAGTTGCAGGGAAAACCGTAAGAGAAATCAGAACTATTCTTGCAAAGAAACTGAGCAAGTTTATTGAAAGCCCGCAAGTAGATGTCAACGTTGCAGCATTTCGTGCTCAAAAAGCCTATGTAACGGGTGAAGTTGATAAGCCAGGGCAACAAGCGATTACTAATATCCCATTAACGTTACTCGATGCGATTAACCGCGCGGGTGGGTTAGCAGAAGATGCAGATTGGCGTAATGTCACGTTGACGCGTAATGGCAAAGAAGAGACCTTGTCTTTATATGCGCTAATGCAACGTGGTGATTTAAAGCAAAACCGATTATTAGAATCTGGCGATATTATTCACGTTCCTCGTAATGACACTCAAAAAGTGTTTGTAATGGGTGAAGTGAAAGATCCAAAATTACTTAAAATTGATCGTTCAGGCATGAGCCTAACCGAAGCACTAAGCAGTGTTGGTGGTATTAATGAATTATCAGCCGATGCAACCGGCGTGTTTGTTATTCGTTCATCAAGCCCTGAAGATAAAGCAACCAGCATGGCTGATATTTATCAATTAAATATTAAAGATGCATCTGCACTTATCATCGGTACTGAGTTTGATTTAAAACCTTACGATATCGTTTATGTTACCGCAGCACCAATCACCCGTTGGAACCGTCTAATCATGCAATTAATGCCAACCATCTCAGGCTTTAATGAGCTAACAGAAGGCGCATTACGAGTTAAGAATTGGCCATAAAAACGAAGTTTTTAATAGCAGGCGCTAGAAAGATCAGGGACTAGGGACGAGTAAAAGCAATTTAGCTCTTACTGGTCCCTAAACCCTCGAAACTCATTAAAATCTCAAACAAAGACGGATAGGTCGGAAATTGTGTAAGTTGCTTTAAGCTCTTACTGGTCCCTAAAACCTAGTCCCTCGAATCTAAAACCCATGTTCAATAAAATCTTAGTCGTCTGCGTTGGCAACATCTGCCGCTCTCCTACTGGCGAACACATATTAAAACAGTTACTTCCAAACAAAACCGTTGATTCAGCCGGTGTCGCGGTTGAAAAAAGTCGATTAACCGGTAAGCCTGCCGATGCCATGGCAACAGAGGTGGCGGCAGAGCATGGCGTGATTATTGATTCACACCAAGCGCGTCAATTAACCAGTGATGTTTGCCGAGATTACGATTTAATTCTTGTAATGGAAGCAGGACATAAAGAAGCGGTAACCAGTTTAGCCCCAGAAGCCAGAAGCAAAACCATGCTGTTTGGACAGTGGATAGGGCAACAAGACATTCCCGATCCATACCGCCAAAGCCGTGAAGCGTTTGATCACGCTTATGCACTAATAGAAAAAGCAGCCCAAGAGTGGGCAAAGAAGTTATAGATTAAGTTTCTAGGTGCTAGGACGAGAATTTAGGGAAGAGTAAAAAACGATTATTTTTACTCTTTTATCTTCGAGTTCTTACTAGTCCCTAAAAACTAGCCCCTTACTCTTATTAATCTTTTACTAGCCCCTAGTCCCTAAAAACTAGTCTCTAATTAAAGTTACAACTATTGGAATGTTCATGTCACAAGCTACCAACGCCAACCGAGAGTCATCCTCCTCTTCCGACGAAATCGATTTAGCTAAGTTGTTCGGTCAACTTATTGATGGTCGTTGGTTAATTATCTCTATTACTACTGTGTTCGCTATTGCAGGTATTGCGTTTGCTCTTTTATCTACCCCAATTTATAAAGCCGATGCCCTTGTTCAAGTAGAACAAAAAACTGGCGGAGGCATGTCAGCGCTTGTTGGTGATATGGGCGATATGTTCGCTTCTGAATCATCATCAACCACAGAGATCGAGATCATAAAGTCTCGTATGATCTTGGGTGACACGGTTGATAAGCTGAACTTAACCACAATTACAGCACCTCAATACATGCCAATCATTGGTAAAGGGTTATCTCGTTTAATGGGAGAAGGAAAAGCAATTAACGTAAGCCGCTTTGATATTCCAAAATATATAGATGAACCAAATTTTACCTTGGTGTTAGATGATGCAGAAAAAGGAACCTACACCCTATTTGATGCCGAAGAACGCAAAGTATTAACAGGTAAAGTGGGAGAGTTAGCGGATAATAACGATTACCACTTATTTGTGATGCAGCTAACGGGTGAAACGGGTGATCTATTTAGTGTGTCTAAAGTGTCTCGTTTTGATGCCATTCTAACATTGCAACAAACTTTATCTATCAGTGAAAAAGGCAAGCAATCGGGCGTGTTACAGTTTTCTCTTGAAGGTGAAAATAAAGCAAAGATTGAAGCCATCATTAATGATGTAAGCCAAAACTATTTCTTACAAAATATCGCACGAGACAGCGCAGAAGCAGAGAACAGCTTAGCGTTTTTGAATACGCAAATCCCCGCAATAAAAGACAAATTAACCCTTTCTGAAAACGTGTTAAATGACTTTCGATTAGAACGTAAATCGGTTGATTTAAGCTTAGAAGCGCGCTCGGCATTAGATGTATTGGTTAAATTAGAAACCCAATTAAATGAATTGACCTTTAAAGAAAGTGAAATTAGCCAACGCTTTACTAAAGACCACCCTGCGTACAAATCGTTACTGGATAAGCGCCAAGTATTATTAGGTGAGAAAGACCGTTTAAACTTACAGGTGCAAAAATTACCAAAGACCCAGCGCGAAGTGTTACGTATGCAGCGTGATGTAGAGTTAAACCAACAGATATACATTCAACTGTTAAATAAAAGCCAAGAACTCAGCATCATTAAGGCGGGTACCGTTGGTAACGTCCGTATTTTAGATACCGCACAAGCCTATTCGCGAGCAGTAAAACCGAAGAAACCGCTGATTGTGGTATTAGCGACGTTATTAGGTGGCATGCTGAGTGTCGCTATTGTATTGCTGAAAGCGGCCTTCCATCGCGGGGTTGAAAACCCGGATGAGATTGAAGCATTAGGCATTCCGGTTTATGCCAGTATTCCTAAATCAAAATGGCAAGAAAAGCTTGATATCCGTTATAGCAAAAAGAAAGTAAGGCATTTAGAAACCTTATTAGCCGAATCTAACCCTGCTGATTTGTCTATAGAGGCATTACGTGGCTTACGCACCAGTATGCACTTTGCCATGATGGAAGCGAAAAACAACGTCGTGATGATAACGGGCCCTGCGCCAAACATTGGTAAATCCTTTGTGGCAGTAAACTTTGCTGCCGTTATTGCAAAAACAGGCCAGAAAGTGTTAGTGGTTGATGCCGACATGCGTAAAGGCTATATGCAACGCTATTTTGGTATGAAGTGGGATAACGGCTTATCGGATTACCTATCAGGCAAACTGCCACTAGAGCAATCAATCCAAAAATCAGAAGTACCAAATCTTGATGTAATGACGCGTGGACAGATCCCACCAAACCCATCTGAATTATTAATGACAAAACGCTTTAGTGATTTTATTGATTGGGCATCAAACAACTATGATTTAGTTCTTATTGATACCCCGCCAGTTCTCGCAGTAACCGACCCAAGCATTGTTGGTGCATTAACGGGTACGACATTAATGGTGGGGCGTTTTGACCAAACCTCAATCAAAGAGATTGATGTAGCAAGACACAGATTCGAGCAAGCAGGGATAGAAGTGAAAGGTTTTATCTTGAATGCGGTAGAGAAGAAAGCAAGTAACACGTATGGCTATGGCTATTATAACTATAGCTATGAGAGCGATAAAAAATGATTATATAATAATTTGAATTATTATAATTATATTTAATCATCATATGCTTCTCTATATTTAAAATTATTTTTATGATATTTATACCTATGCCTGTTATTCTTTACATCATTTTAAATTAACATTTATTTTCTTTGGTGATGATTTATATACCAATAATAAAAATGGTTTTAACTTGATGATGTATATTTTATTTGATAAATAAAACAACCTGATTATAGTATTCATCGTCAGTTGTTTGAGAAAATAACATACTAAATATGAACGTAAAAACCAAAAGCTTTATAGTAAGAATTTTAAAATATCCCGCGATATTGATTTTGTTTCTTTGTTTTTATTCAAGGATAAATTACGATAGCGTGATAAATCCGGATTATGATAATTATCAAAGTGATTATCGTAATGCAAATTGGAGTTATGAAATTGGATATGAATATATTAGCCATATATTTAGAGATTATCTAAATTTTAGTTTTGTTGATTTTTGGAGTGTGTTGATAATATTTCAATTAATATTACTATCAATTATATATAGGAGGGGGTTAGAGGCTATATTTTGTTTGCCTAATTTATTCTTGATGAGTGAATATTTTTATGGAACAACAGTTAGATACTCTTTAGGGTGCTTGATATTATTATTAGCGGTTCGAGAAAATAAACTTCGTTTACTAAAATATCCTTCACCATTACTTCATTACGGGTTGTTTATAATTCTTTTTTTAGACTTGGTAAAGTCAAGAATATCAAAGCTAATTATAAATAATAATTTGATGAAACAAATGTTGTTTTTTTTAGCTATGATATTTTGTGGGGTTTTTTCAGGTTTAATTGTTAATATTTTAATTCCGTATACTAGATTTTCGTATTATGCTTCAAGTTTTTATTTAGAATCAAAGTCTATTTCATCTTTAATATATATTATACTGGTATTCTACTTAATAATTTTAGGTGGGAAAATTAAAAATAGTTTATTTGATGATTCAATTGTATTGTTATCATTATGTACAATTTCATTTTGTTTAGTTACTTCTGGTGTGGCAGTTTTATCTGGACGAACGTTTCAATTCTTTTTACTTCTTGAACCTATTTTGATTAATCATTTTTTGAATGTCAAAAAAACTCGAATTATTGGTTTTCTCTTGCTAATCCTATCAATCTCTAAACTGGTTCTTTATTTGATATGATCTATTCTATTTTAGATAAACTTACATTTGCAATATTTGCTTTTGTATCTAATATAATGATTGCAAAATCTCTTTCTATAAATGAGTATGGTTTGTTTATATACATACAGACAATATTATATATGATTGTTCAATGTTCTGGGTTGGGAATAAAAAATATATATATTAAAGATTATATCAATAATGATCGAAGAGATTTAATTAGAATATCGACTTTAATGTTAAAGCTGTGTGCGTTCTCTTTTTTTCTTTTAATTAGTTTTTTATTTTATATCATTGATCGAAATGTAACTTCATTATATATTATTATTCTTATTATACCTTGTTTCTTTTATTCTTTAGACCAATATGAATGGTGTAATGAGATATCTGGTGATTTTAAAAAAATATTTTATATTAAACTTTCTGTTTTTATATTTTTCTTATTTTTAAGAGTGTTGTTTGTTTTTTATTATTCGGATTTGTTTATATTTCTTTTATTCTATTCCTTAGAGTTACCATGTTGTTATCTAATACAGTATATTAGCTCTGATGAAAGGAGGGGTAATATATTATCCAGTGATAAAGATGAAGTGTTAAAGAGATCCAAAGAAACATTGAGACAATCATGGCCTATATTTATAGCATTAATTATTGCAAGTATTTATAATCGTATAGATCAATTTATGTTGGCAAATTTGATTGATAATAAGGAATTGGCTATTTATGGTTTGAGTGTGAAGTTTACTGAACCATTTAATATCTTTGCTATGGGAGTCGTCTCTTATATATATCCTAAGTTAATTAAGATGAAAAATAATAATGAAAAACTCTTTTTATATTATTCTTCAAAGTGGTTTTATTTTGTTCTTTTGTTTGGGTTGTTTATTTCAATAGTTTTATATTCTTTAAGTGACTATATTTTTATTTTATTTGACGATAAGTTTAAAGATTCAATTCCTGTGTTTAATATATTATCATTAACTATTCCGATAATGTTTGTTGGAATATATATGAGCAATAATTTAGTTGTTTATAATCTTCAAAAACTTATTTTAAAACGTTCCGTTATCGGTGTAGTTATGAATGTTGTTTTAAACTTTTTATTAATACCTACTTATGGGGCAGAGGGAGCTGCAATAGCTACGTTAATAACTCTATTTTTTATAAATATCTTATATTATTTGTTGTCTAATAGTACTAGAGAAATTACACATAATTTGATGTTCTATTTTATAAGGAAGCATAAGTGTCAAAAAGTAAAGTAGCTGTTATCATGAGTGTTTATTATTCAGATGATTTGACGAATCTTAAATGTGCTGTAGAAAGTATTATTATTCAAACATATAGTAATATTATATTTTATATATATTTGGATGGTGTTGTTTCTAGTGACGTAGAGAATTATCTATATCAACTATCATTAGAAAATAAAAATATAAAAATAATATCTAATCATCAGAATAATGGTTTAGCTTTTGCTCTTAATCAATTAATTGAAGTAGTAGTAAAAAATAAAGATGTAGAGTTTATTGCTCGGATGGATAGTGATGATATTTCAATCGATACTCGTATTGAAAAACAGGTTAAATATATTAAAGAAAATGATTTTGATCTTGTAGGTACTTATTGTACAGAATTTGGTTCTGAAAGTTCCTTGGCTGTTAAAAAAGTACCTTTAACACATTCTGATATCTTAAAATACTCTATTACTCGATGTCCGTTTATTCATCCAACTGTTATGTTTCGGAAAAGTATTTTTGAAAGTAGTAATATTAGATATCCAGAAAATACTACTTTCACAGAAGATATGGGGCTTTGGTTTAAAATTTTAGATCATAAATTGATCTGTGGAAACCTCCCAGAGGTACTCCTTAAATATAGAATGTCAGATGAAACGGTATCTAGGCGTAAAGGAATAAATAAAGCTATTAGTGAGATTAAGCTAAGAAGTAAATATATGCTAAAATTAAATCAGTTTAGTGTGAAAAATTTAATCCTAATTATATCAAGATTAGTGTTTCATTCTTTACCTCCTAAGTTGTTAAAAATAGCATATAAGAATTTTAGGAATTAAGAATGAAAATAGTAAATATATCACCCCTTTGGTTTCATAAAGGGGATGGAATTACTGATGTTGTGGTTAATCATCATTGCAAATACTTAGAAATAGGTTGCTTTAGTAGTATTCTTCAAGTTAATCATAATGAATCGTCCCAAAAAAAAGTGTTAAATGAAGAACTTTTTAAAAAAGCTCAAATAGGAGTCGTTAAGCCCAAAAGCATTTTATCTATGATGTTTTTTTTAAAAAATAATCATGATAGCTTTTTTGTTGTTCATGGAATTTTTCAACCAAAGATAATATTGTGTCTAATTTTTTTTACTATATTTAGATATAACTATCTTGTGATACCTCATTCTTCTTTAAATAAAGTTGCATTTAAGGGCCGATTTAACAAAAAAAATATAGTTTATTATGGGTTAATAAATTACTTACTTAGATTTTCAAAAAGTATTGTTTTTTTAAATGAAATGGAAAGAAATTCTAGTATTTATAAAGGTGATAATTTTAGTATTGTTCATAATGGCATCGATGTGCCTGATGTTAAATTTGAATATAAAAAAGACAATTCATCCCATACTAATTTTTGTTATTTAGGTCGATATGATATAGAGCATAAAGGAATTGATAGGCTTATAGATTTTTTTGAATTTTATAACTTAAATTCAAATGATTCTTGGTCACTTAATTTCTACGGGTCTGATGTGAAGAATGAGCGGAAATTAATAGAAGAGCGTATTTTTAAAACCTCAATTTCTGACAAGGTTAATTTTCATGGTCCTGTATTTGGTATAGATAAAAATCAGGTATTAGAGCAATGTGATATATTTGTTTTAACTTCAAGATATGAAGGTATGCCTATTGCAGTGTTAGAAGCTTTATCTTACGGAAAACAATGTTTTCTTTCAGAAGAAACTAATTTATTAAATGAATTGGAGGATGCTGGATTAGCTATCAGGTACAATCCATATAAATTGAAACAATCATGTGATGACATTAATAAATATATAAGAAGCTCCGAATGTTTTAAAAAAGATAAATTTTCTCAGAGCAGGTCTTATCTTATAGATAATTATTCATGGAATACGGCATGTTTGTCTTTAATTAAAATTATGGAGTTAAAGTAATCATAGTGAATATGTTTTTTGTGAGTAAGCCTATTCAATATCATACGGCTAGGCAGTTGGTTCTTTCTAATAAATTAAAAAATTGTAAATTAATAGTCTTAGGTAATTTTTATAATTCGGATATATTCTTTAACAGATTGTCTGAATTTGATCCTGTTTGGGATGACGTGATTTATTATCATTCTAGAATTAAAGCTTACTTACATTTAGTTTTGAATGTTAATAATGCAAATATATTTCTTGATAGTGATTATGGTAAGGATGCAATTTTTGTTTTCTTAATGAATATAAAGAATAATATTATATCTTTATATGAAGAAGGACAGTTTTCTTATGAGGAGTCATTATTTGATTACTATAAAAATAGAACGCCACTAAAGGTTCTTTTATATAGATTTTTGTTTTTTAAACCCAACTTAGGTAGTACTAAATCTATCCGTAATTATTTTGTTTATGATTTAGATAGGTTCTTAAGAACAAGGGAAAGCATATCGGATAAAGGAAAGTTAATATCATTAGGTTTTAGTCCCAATCAAGATAGCTTAAAAATATATAGAAGTATATTTGGTAGTGAACAAATTGATCTAAATAAAAATGTATTACTTTATGTTGGTAGCAAATTCTTTGATGAATTGTTAAGCATCGAATCTTTAAAAAATAAAGTTGATGAATATGATGTGATAATATTTAAACCTCACCCAGGTTCTAATTATTGTAAAGAAAGTGTGGCATATATTTATTCAGGTGTTGAATTTTTTTACCTTGATAACTTAATGCCTGTGGAGTTAATTATTGAAGATATTAAATGTGAAATGTTAACGATAATACATCATGATTCATCGGTTGACTCATATCTTAATAAGAGTCAAGTAATTACTAAGTTAATAAATGCAAATGCTGAGAGTTAGAATTTATGAAAGTTTTTATTATTAATGATACGAGTGGCGAATTACATCACGGCTGCTCACGAGTCATGAATAACCTTTGTAAATTGATCAAAACGAATAAAGGTCAGGTGATAGCTTCTTCTCCCGTAGGATTAGATTGGAGAAAAAGTGAAGCGACAAAAGCAAAGATGTTAGAAGCAGATCTAGTGATAGTAAATGGCGAAGGCACTATTCATCATGATTCAGGCGAACACCTGTTGGATGTTGGATTATTCTGTAAACCTTATGGTGTAAAAACAGCATTGGTTAATGCTTTGTTTCAAGATATGACTATAGCTACAAAGGAACAATTAAAGGCATTTGATCATATATCTGTACGAGACTCTTTTAGTAAAAAACAAATTGAATCATATGGACTTGAAGTAGAGTTATTACCAGATCTTACTTTTTATTCTATCGGTGATTATGCTCATCGTAAAGATATTATTCATAACAGATGGATGTTTACATGCAGTGTTAATATTGAAAAATCGATTGAGTTATTTCGTCTTTCAAAAAAAGGCCCTATGCACTCAATATTCACACCAGTAGTTTATGGAAAAGGTAATTGGGAAGAAAATACTGGTAGTTCAAGTATATTAGAAAAGTTCTCTAGATTTGGTTTTAGTGAATTTATACTTAAATCTTATAACAGAATTAAATCTAAACTTAGGTCTAAAGGTTTTAGACAATATTCGGATATAACACTTCATAATAAATATTATAATGCCATTAACAATGTTGACTTTATTATAAGTGGTAGGTTTCATTCTGTTTGCTTTGCTATAAATTGTGGGGTTCCATTTATAGCATTAACATCTAATAGTCATAAGTTAGAGGCATTAATTGAAGACTTTGGTTTATCGAAAGAAAGAATTGTTAGTAATGTAGAAAGTTTAAATAACATCAAATATCTTCCATATTCCAAAGAGGAAATTAATAATATTAAGGTAGTGTTACATGATATTCAATCTAAATATGAAATGTTTTATAAGAAAGTATTAGATAAGTAGGTATTTATTTATGTTTTTAATTGCAGGTCCATGTGTTATCGAATCTGAAGGTTTAGTTTTAGATACTTTTGCACAATTACAAGAAATAACAAATAAACTTGGCATTGAATATATTGCTAAGTCGTCTTTTACCAAAGCAAATCGCTCATCAGCGTCTGCTTTTACTGGCCCCGGTCTTGAAGAAGGATTAAAGATTCTTCAAAAAGCCAAAGATCAATTAGGTGTTCGTATCATTACAGATGTACATGATGATACTCCTTTAGACGAAGTAGCATCAGTGGTTGATGTGTTACAAACACCGGCGTTCCTTGTGCGTCAAACTGGCTTTATTCAACGTGTTGCTTCTATGGGGTTACCTGTAAATATCAAGAAAGGTCAATGGATGCACCCTGCAGACATGGCTCCTGTTGTTGAGAAATGTAGAGCAGTTGGTAATGACGATATTTGGTTATGTGACCGTGGCACAAGTTTTGGTTTTGGGGCACTAGTTAACTACATGCCTGGTTTAACCATAATGAAGGAAACGGGTTGTAAAGTGGTTATGGATGCAACGCACAGTGTTCAAATGCCGGGTATGTTAAATGGGTCTACTGGTGGTAACCGTTTACATGTTCCTGCTATTGCTCGTGCAGCGGTTGCTGTGGGTATTGATGGCTTATTTATGGAGACACATCCAAACCCTGATAAAGCGTTATGTGATGGACCAAATATGCTTCCATTAAAGCATATGGAAGAGTTGTTAGAGACCTTGCTTGAAATTGATGAGGTTGTGCATCGTAGAGCCTTTATTGAATCAAAATTGAGTTAAGTATGTTAGATAAGCTGGTCTGTAAAAATATAAAAATGGTATTGCTAGATGTCGATGGAGTGATGACTGATGGCTCTATTTTTATTAATCAAGATGGCGAATTTTTCAAATCCTTTAATGTTAAAGACGGTTTAGCCATAGAGTTATTGCGTAGTCATAATATTTTAGTTGGTGTTATCTCAGGCAAAGCAAGCGCGGCGCTTGATACTCGATGCAAACAGCTTGGTTTTGATGAAATTATTACTGGCTGTAAGAATAAATTACCAGCCTTAGTCGATATCTGTTCGAAATATAATATCTTACCGAGTCAAATTGCGTTTTTGGGTGATGATGTTTTAGATATCCCTATTTTTGAAAAAGTAGGCCTTGCAATCGCTCCTGTGGATGCACACAGCCTAGCTATTGAAGATTCAGATTGGGTCTCGACATTGAAAGGTGGAGAGGGAATGGTAAGAGAGTTTGTGGATTTATTACTAATCAATAAATTAGATTTACCATTGAGAGATATTTATAAACCACTACTTGATAAAATTCGATGTGATGATGTCGCTACCATGGAGCAATAAATATGGATGTTAAGGTTGTTATACCTGCGAGGTATGGGTCATCAAGATTACCAGGTAAACCGCTTTTGATGTTGTTAGGCAAGCCTGTTATTTGGCATGTAGTAGAGCGTTGTAAAGAAGCGGGAATTGATAGAGACAATATTTTTGTTGCTACAGATGATCAAAGGATAATTGAGGCGTTAAAAGATTACGATATCAACGTTGTATTAACGTCATTATCACATCAGTCAGGCACTGATCGTATTAATGAAGTTGCTGCTATTGAATCTTGGTCTGATGAGGTGGTTGTTTTGAATGTTCAAGGAGATGAGCCAATGATCCCTTTTTCATTAATTCAAAATATAACAGCTTTTACTTTAGCTAATCCTCATTATCAAATCACGACAGCTGTTGTGCCTTTAACAAATCAAGATGATTTTACAAATTCAAATGTTGTCAAAGCAATTCTAGGAAACCATGGTCGAGCAATTTATTTTACTCGGTCTCCCGCTCCTATGAATAGAGATAACCCTAATGATTTATCTTTAGCAAAAAGGCATATCGGTATTTATGCTTACCGTGTATCGGCATTAAAACAATTTTGTTCTTATTCTGAAGATGAGTTAGAGCATTATGAAAAGTTAGAGCAGTTGCGAGCTTTAAGTCACGGCATGACTATTGGAGCTACAGTATTTAACGGTATTGTTCCTCATGGAATAGATACTATTGATGACTTTAATAATATAAAAAAAATAATGAAAGAGAATAATAATTAAAATGGCTAGTTCAATTGATATTGCAAAAGAGGTAATTCAAACTGAAATTGATGGTTTGGATTATATGGCAAAAAGATTAGGTTCTGAATTTGAAATGGCGATTAACGCCATAATTAATACCAAAGGGCGTACTATTATTTGTGGTATGGGGAAATCAGGTATTATCGGTAAAAAAATAGCAGCATCTTTTGCTAGTACAGGTACTCCAAGTTTCTTCATGCACCCAGGAGAGGCCTTTCATGGTGATCTTGGCATGGTTAAGCCAGAAGATGTATTTATTGCTATTTCAAATTCAGGTGAAACTGATGAAGTATTAAAATTATTGCCTTTTTTACGTGACAATGGCAACTTTATTATAGGTATCACAGGAAAAGAAAAATCAACATTGGCGGTTAATTCTCATTGTCATCTTGATATTGCAGTACCAAAAGAAGCGTGCCCTTTACAATTAGCACCAACGTCATCAACAACGGCTACTCTCGTAATGGGCGATGCCTTAACTGTTGCTTTAATGGAAGAGCGTAATTTTAAACCTGAAAATTTTGCTCGCTTTCACCCTGGGGGAAGCTTAGGACGTCGCTTACTATCTAAAGTTCGTGATGAGATGTTTTCTGATAATTTGCCAATCGCTGAGTCAGATGCAGATTTTACGTCGATTATTCATAAAATTTCATCTAGTCATTTAGGGCTTACATTAGTCAATTTAGATAGCTCTGAACTTGCAATAATTACGGATGGTGATTTACGTCGTGCGATGGAATTAAAAGGTAAGGATGTCTTTGATTTAAAGGCAAAAGATATAGCATCAATTAATCCCGCATCTATTTCTTCTGATTCAAATATACAAACAGCGTACGAAATGATGGAGACTAAAGGGATCACGTCATTAATTGTTGTTGAAAATAATGATATTGTAGGGATATTGAAGAAATAAACCAACCAACCAACCAACTTAGAAACCCTAATGTCTAAATATTATTGGCATTAGGGTTTTGTCATATAGATATATTCCATACCGTTAATTTTAACCTCATTCTACTCGTATTTTATTTGTATGCTTACATGGGCAAACAGAAAAAGTGCGACTAAATATACTGCTTAGAAATTATGTAGTATCACGCAACATCCATTTATATATACTTTTAAAATAATTACATTCCAATAGGAAGCTATCTATGATTAACGCATATTTATTTGTGTTTCTCGTTTCATTCGTCAGTTTATTTATCATGCGCAAAGTGGCTAAGCGCGTAGGATTGGTTGATAAACCCAATGAACGTAAGCACCATAAAGGAGTTATCCCATTAATTGGCGGTATCTCTATTTTTACTACGTTATGTATTGGTCTTCTGCTGTTCTTTCCAGTAGATGACAATTTGATAATGTACTTAAGTTGTGCCGCGGTGCTTGTCGTATTAGGTGCATTTGATGATTTTTACGATATCAGTTTTAAGATCCGTTTAATTGTTCAAGTTATTATTTCACTGATTATTATTTTTGGTGGTAACCACAGTTTACATAACTTAGGTTACTTAATGGGCAGTGAAACCATTATGTTATCGTCGGCAGCAAGTGGGGCCATCACGATTTTAGGCGTGATAGGCGCGATTAATGCATTTAACATGGTTGATGGCATTGATGGTTTACTTGGTGGTTTAGCATCAGTAACGTTTGCTGCGTTGGCTACGGTATTCCATTATAGTGGTAATGAGTATTTAGCTCATGTATGTACTTTAATTGTTGTCGCCATCGTGCCGTATATCATGCTTAATCTTGGCTTCCCGTTAGGACGTCGTTTTAAAGTGTTCATGGGTGATGCAGGCAGCATGTTTATTGGTTTTACGGTGGTATGGATGCTAATCCGCGGTTCACAAGAGCCTTCGATTATTGCGTTTAAACCCGTGACTGCATTATGGCTAATTGCGGTTCCTCTTATGGACATGGCAACGATCATGATCCGCCGTGTACGTAAAGGCCAATCTCCATTCAAACCAGACCGTGAGCATTTACATCATATTTGCCAGCGTTTAGGGTTATCTTCATTCATGACGTTATTCCTTATTTGCACGGTTGCTTTGCTTTGTGCTTCTTTTGGTATTTGGGCTGATTTAAACGGTGTAAGTGAATCGACGATGTTCTTTAGTTTCTTAGCATTATTTGCTATCTACTTCATGACCATCTCATACATTTGGCGCATTACTACATGGGTACATAAACTGTTTGGTAAGCGAATGTCGGTACGACTGCAAGCTGAAGTCGGTAAGTAACTCTCGTTAAGTGTCATTACAATGTGAATATATAAAAGCGGAGATAACTGGCTAGGTTATCTCCGCTTTTTTGTTTCTGTCTCTTTATGTTTTACCCTTTCTTATCCTTTACCTCTCACCCTCACTTCAACCTCTCATATTCTAATTATAAATTTCAGTCTTTAGTGTGCTTGCCGATACATGAGGTTATGATCAATGTCATTGATTGGCTCTTACGCTAAAGTGTCGCAGGATGCGAATTTAAAGTGATTATGATAAAATAAAATAATATATAAAAAATCAAATCACTAAACGCCTTGGGTATGCGTTATAACCTATGGGCGGTAGCGTGTCTGATGCATGATTGAAATACGTTATTGGGATAGTAATTAATGAAAATTCTCGTCACAGGTGGAGCAGGGTTTATTGGCTCTGCTGTTGTTCGTCACATTATCAGTAACACACAAGATAGCGTCATTAATTTAGATAAACTAACTTACGCTGGCAATTTAGAGTCGTTATTAGAGGTTGATTCTTATGAACGTTATGTATTTGAACGAGTCGATATTTGTGACAGAGCAGAGCTAGATCGAGTATTTTCAGAGCATAAACCAGATGCCGTCATGCATTTAGCTGCAGAATCTCATGTTGATCGTTCTATTGACGGGCCAGCTGCGTTTATTGAAACCAATATTGTGGGTACTTATACCTTACTTGAGGCGACTCGCTCTTATTGGAATGCATTATCTGATAATAAAAAACACGCATTCCGTTTTCACCACATCTCAACAGATGAAGTGTATGGCGATTTAGAAGGAACGGATGATTTGTTTACAGAGACAACATCATACGAGCCATCAAGCCCATATTCTGCATCTAAAGCCTCTTCTGATCATTTAGTTCGCGCTTGGTTGCGTACTTATGGTTTGCCTGCCGTTGTCACTAACTGCTCAAACAATTATGGTCCTTACCATTTTCCTGAAAAACTTATTCCATTAATGATTTTAAATGCCTTAGAGGGCAAGCCGTTACCTGTTTATGGTAATGGTATGCAAATTCGTGATTGGTTATTTGTAGAAGACCATGCACGCGCTTTATATAAAGTGGTGACGGAAGGAGAGGTAGGTGAAACCTATAATATTGGCGGTCATAATGAAAAAGCCAATATTGATGTGGTAAAAACCATTTGTTCATTACTTGAAGAATTAGTGCCAAATAAGCCTGAAGGTGTGAATCAATATCTTGATTTAATTACCTATGTTACAGACCGCCCAGGGCATGATGTCCGCTATGCTATTGATGCCTCAAAGATTGAGCGTGAGTTAGGTTGGAAACCAGAAGAAACGTTTGAATCTGGTATTCGTAAGACGGTTGAATGGTATTTAGATAATAAACAATGGTGGTCACGCGTATTGGACGGCTCTTATGCGGGTGAGCGTTTAGGTGTGTCTTCTGAGGAATGTAGATAATGAAAGGTATTATTTTAGCGGGTGGTTCAGGAACTCGTCTTTATCCCATTACAATGGGGGTTTCGAAACAACTACTACCAGTGTATGACAAGCCAATGATTTATTACCCGTTATCAGTATTGATGTTGGCGGGAATTAATGAAGTTTTGATTATTACAACGCCCGAAGATCAAGCCAGTTTCCAGCGTTTATTAGGCGATGGCAGCCAATTTGGTATTTCATTAGAGTATGCAGCGCAGCCTAAACCTGAAGGGTTAGCTCAAGCGTTTATTATTGGTGAAGATTTTATTGGTGATGACAGTGTTTGTTTGGTTCTTGGGGATAATATTTTTTGGGGACAAGGTTTCACTCCTAAATTATTAGCAGCAGCGAAACAAAAGTCAGGAGCAACGGTTTTTGGCTATGAAGTTCAAGATCCTGAGCGCTTTGGTGTAGTTGCATTTGATGAAAACCATAAAGCAATTTCTATTGAAGAAAAACCAGTAAAGCCAAAATCAAATTTTGCAGTTACTGGTTTGTATTTTTATGATAATAGCGTCATTAATATTGCAAAAATGGTCACACCATCAGAGCGTGGTGAATTAGAAATAACGTCGATAAACCAAGCGTATTTAGAGCAAGGTGACCTTAGTGTCGAATTACTTGGTCGTGGGTTTGCATGGCTAGATACAGGAACGCATGAGAGTTTATTGGAAGCGGCCAGTTTTGTAGAGACGATTGAAAAGCGTCAAGGGTTCAAAATCGCTTGTTTAGAGGAAATCGCTTACCGTCAAGGGTGGATGACGAAAGAACAAGTGCAGAATATCGCGAATTTATTTAAGAAAAACAGTTACGGTCAATATTTATCTAAATTAATTAAAGAGTAAATTGCATGAGTTTAATTAATTTAATTGAATTTAAGTCTTTAGGGGATGATAGAGGTGGTTTAGTTTCTCTTGAAGGCAATAATAATATCCCTTTTGATATTAACCGTGTTTATTACATTTTTGATACTAAAGATGGGGTTTCTCGTGGTTATCATGCGCATAAAGATTTACAGCAAGTTGCTATTTGCATGAAGGGTAGCTGCCGTTTTATTTTAGATGATGGTCAGAAAAAAGAAGATGTTCTTTTAGATAAACCTAATGTTGGTTTGTATATAGACAGCATGAAGTGGCGAGAAATGCATGATTTTAGCGAAGACTGTGTTTTGATGGTTTTGGCGAGTCACCATTACGATGAAGCCGATTATATTCGTGATTATAATGAATTCTTAATGGCGAGTAAGTAATAGATGAAAATCCATTCATTAAGTGATGTTCAAACAACCAATATTGGTGAAAACACTCGTATTTGGCAGTTTTCTGTTGTTCTAAAAGATGCGGTAATTGGAAACGATTGCAATATTTGTGCTCATACATTAATTGAAAACGATGTCATTATTGGTAATAACGTCACCGTTAAATCTGGTGTATATATTTGGGACGGTATTCGTATTGAAGACGATGTTTTTATTGGTCCTAATGCAACCTTTACAAATGACAATGCCCCTCGCTCAAAGCAATATCCTGAAAAGTTTTTAACGACAGTAATAAAGAAAGGCGCATCAATTGGAGCGAATGCCACTATTTTACCTGGCATTACTTTGGGTGAGTTTTGTATGGTGGGGGCGGGCTCAGTAGTCACTAAAGACATCCCAGCTTATGCACTTGTTGTTGGTAATCCGGCTAAGTTTGTACGTTTTTTAGAGAAATAAATGATGATAAATTTTTTAGATCTTCAAGTAATTAATAATCAGTATCAACAAGAATTAAAAGATGCCTGCGCACGAGTGATTGACTCTGGTTGGTATATTATGGGCTCTGAGTTAGAGGCGTTTGAACAAGAATTTGCAGAATATTGTGGTACTAAATATGCCATTGGTGTCGCAAATGGTTTAGATGCGTTGATTTTAGTATTGAGAGCTTGGAAAGAATTAGGCAAGTTACAAGCGGGTGATGAAGTGATCGTTCCCGCGAATACCTATATTGCCTCTGTATTAGCCATTACTGAAAATGATTTAGTTCCTGTTTTGGTTGAACCTAATCCTGAAACATATAATTTATATCCAGAAATAGTACGTCAGGCCATTACCGAAAAAACGAAAGCAATCTTACCTGTGCATCTTTATGGTTTAATTTCACCAATGCCAGAATTAATGGCGATAGCTGAAGAATTTAATTTATTAGTTCTTGAAGATTGTGCTCAAGCTCATGGTGCGAATATTGATGGGAAGAAAGTGGGTAACTGGGGACATGCCGCAGGATTTAGTTTTTATCCAGGTAAAAACCTTGGTGCATTAGGTGATGCAGGTGCTATTACGACAAATGATGATGAACTTGCTAACATATTGAGAGCTTTACGTAATTATGGGTCTCATAAAAAATATGAAAATGCATATCAGGGTGTAAATTCTCGTTTAGATGAAATTCAAGCAGCAATGTTACGAGTGAAATTAAAGTATTTAAATGATGAAACGTCTCGCCGCCAAGCAATAGCGAATAGATATCGTAACGAAATCACAAACCCATTAATTCAATTACCTATATGGGAAGAAGATGCTCAACATGTTTTTCATTTGTTTGTCATTCAAACAGATAAACGTGAAGCGCTGCAACAATATTTAATTGAAAATGGTATTCAGACAGTTATTCATTATCCAATCCCACCTCATAAACAAGCCGCTTATGATGAATTGAATATGATCGATCTTCCATTGACAGAAAAGATACATCAACAAGTATTAAGTTTGCCAATTGCGCCAACGATGGACGATGTATCTGTGAATATGATAGTTAAAGTAATTAATGAATATAATGACTACTAGACGATAAATAATTATTAAGTCTTTATATGGAGTAAATGTCTTTAATATTAAATTAGGTTACCGAAATAATGAATCTAAATTAATAGTGAAGATTTAAATTAATCATTAAATTTATAGTTGGTCCGATTATGCAAAAAATTTTAGATTGTACACTTCGTGATGGTGGATACTATAACCACTGGGATTTTTCATCAGAAGTTGTTGATGCGTATCTTACTGCGGTAGCTAAGGCAAAGATTGATTATGTGGAGTTAGGTTTACGTAATTATCCAAATGCGATTTACAGTGGCCCATTTGCTTACACAACGGAAGAATTTTTAGCTACTCTTCACCTTCCTGAAGGTCCAATATATGGTGTAATGGTTGATGCTAAAACTATCCTTGATTCTGGTAAATCAGTCTGTGATTCGATTAATGATTTATTTATTCCCGCGGCTGAAAGTAAGATTGCTCTAGTTCGAGTTGCTGCTCATTTCGCTGAAGCTGAGCAATGTAATGAGATCATATGTCTTTTAAAAGATATGGGATATATCGTTGGTTTAAATCTGATGCAAGCGGGTGGAAAGCCTGCTGAACTTATTGCAAGTAAGGTTCAATTTGTATCTAAATCTGAACCGGATGTTATTTATTTTGCTGATTCATTAGGAAATATGAATACTGACGAAGTAACTCGTATTGCCAATATTATTAAGGATAATTGGTGTGGAGATATTGGTATTCATACTCATAATAATATGGGACAAGCAATGTCAAATACAATGGCCGCTTATGCTAATGACGTTGCTTGGCTAGATGTAACCGTTACCGGTATGGGACGCGGAGCGGGTAATGCACAAACTGAAAGTTTACTTGCAGAGTTTGATGGAAACAGTAAATATTTGCCAAATGCAGTTTATGAATTAGTTATTCGTCATTTTGAACCAATGCAGAGAAAGTATGGTTGGGGTTCTAGTCTATTATATTATCTTGGTGCTAAGAATGATATTCATCCGACGTATATACAAAATATGCTATCAAATCCGAATTATGGTACAGAAGAAATTGTTGGAGCAATAGAACACCTTAAGAAATTAGAGGGTACAACAAGTTATAATGGTGATGTATTGGAGGAAGCCCTGACTGTTGGATCTATTAATAAACCAACAGAAAGTAACTCTGATCTTTCAGGTATCTTTGCAAAAAGAGAAGTTTTATTAATTACGAATACGCCGAATACGTTAAAACATAAAATAGCAGTAGAAACTTATATTAAAACGCGCAAACCAATTGTTATTGGTGTAAATAGTACACATTGTATTGATTCTGACTATTTTGACTATTTTGCTGTTTCTCATAATTCTAAATTTTTATCTGAAAGCCGTGGATACAGTAACATCACAAAACCGGTTTTTTTACCTCAAAATAGATTTGATGATGAAGAGTTAAAGAGCTTAAAAAATCTAGATTTTGTAGATTATGGGATTGTCATTGATAAAAATCAGTTTTCTATATACTCAAATTACTGCATGTTGCCATACGATAATACAGCCGCTTATGCGCTAAGTATTGCTGTTATAGGGCAAGCAGAAAAGATCTCTCTTATTGGTTTTGATGGTTACGATATGACAGATCGTCGTCAAATGGAAATGAATGATATTTTCTCTATGCTAAATAGTCATTTTAATAATGTATCTATTCAAGCGTTGACACCAACGACTTACCCAGTAAAAAATGGTTCAATTTATGCACCCAATTTTTAAAAAGTACGACACTATTATTTTTGATTGTGATGGCGTAATTTTAGATTCAAATGATTTAAAAATTGAAGCTATGCGTGATGCTTTATATTTATCAGATGTTATTCCTCATGATATTAAATTATGTTGCGATTATTTTAAAAATAATTTTGGTAAGTCTCGTTATCATCATGTCCAGTATTTTATTGATAATATAATAGAAAATGCTAATGAAGATCTTTATGCTCAAGTGTTAGATATTTATTCAATTAAGTGTGAAGAACTATACTTGAGTGCCAAGATAACACCTGGTTTTATGGAAGTGATTAACAACTGTAACGCTAAGTTATATGTTGCGAGTGGTTCTGCTGAAGGTGAATTGCGTCAAGTATTCAAAAAGCGAGAACTTTATCATTACTTTCAAGATATTCTTGGTTCTCCCACATCAAAATCAGAAAATGTTCGTTCAATTATTCAACAAAATACGGGTAAAACGGTAATGGTGGGTGATGCTTTATCTGACTTTTATGCAGCAAAAGAAAATGGTATTGAGTTTATTGCTTATACTCCTTTCTCTAATGTAAAAGAAGAATTGGAATTGCTATCTTTGACAGAAAATTTCACTTTAATAGAAGGATGGTAATAATATGTCTATGACAGTTTTTTTACCTTGTCGTAAAGGCAGTGAACGAATTCCAAATAAGAATACTAAAGATTTTGCAGGGGTTAGTGGTGGGTTGTTAAAAATTAAGTTAGATCAATTAACTCGTTTATCATCGGTTGACTCAATTGTGATTTCATCTAACGATGAAGTAGTGCTTGATTATAGCTCAAACTATAAAGATTCTCGTATTAAGATAGATGAAAGGCCTGATTATTTAGGTTTAAGTACAACAAGTACCGATGAACTAATTCAATATTTACCAACTATAATTGAGTCGGGAGATGTACTTTGGACTCATGTGACGTCACCATTTTTGAATGAATCAGGTTATGAGGCGATTATTGCTCAATATTATCAAATGTTGAGTAAAGGATATGATTCATTAATGACTGTAAAAGAGCTTCGAGGCTTTATTTGGAATAAAGATAAGCCGATTAGTTATGATCGTAGCATTGAAAAGTGGCCAAGAACACAGACAATCGAATCTCTTTATGAAGTAGATAGTTCAGTATTTTTAAGTAACATATCAAATTATATTGCACTTAATGATAGGATTGGTTCTTGCCCTTATTTATATGTTCAGAGTGAAGAATGTGCGTTAGATATTGATTGGCCAGAGGATTTTAAGATGGCTGAATATATATGGAATAGTAAGGATAAATAAAGTTATTTTATTTATCCTTATATTTTGTCTAATTTATATTTTTTTAAAAAGTGGTTATATAATATGTTTTCTTTAATAAAAGAACTATATTCAACATTATCTAACGAGCAAAGAAAAAATTTCTTACAACTTCAAGCTTTAGTTATTATTATGGGCTTTTTTGAAGTGTTTGGTATTGCTCTTATTGGTCCTTTTTTTTCGTTGGTAGTAAATAATGGTATTATTGAATCTAATTCGTTTGTAAATGGAATATATACGTATTTTAAATTTGAAAGTCACTATGATTTTCTATTTTTTATAGGCGTTATTGTTTTATCAGTTTTGATTTTATCGTCTTTATTATCCATGTTCACAGTTTGGAAACTAGCTACATTTGCTGCTCGCGTGGGTACAGAGTTAGCGGATAGACTTTATATATACTATTGCAAGAAAAATTGGATCTTTCATATAAATACGAGTACTTCTGATATAACTAAACAACTCTCATCGGAGTGTACAAGAGTCACTGATTTAGTACTTAATCCATTATTGCTAATGAATGCTAAGATTATATCTTCAATTTTTATGTCAATTTTCATTCTCGCTTATGACTATAAGATTGCCTTAGTCGGTTTGTGTATCTTTTTAATTTCTTACTTATCATTATTTTTTATTGTTAGAAACAGATTAACTAAAAATGGTATGGAACTATCCTCTGTTATTGGTGAAAGATTTAAGTTAATTAATGATTGTTTTGGTGGGATTAAAAGTGTTTTAGTTTCAGGCAATGAATCTCATTTTATTAAATCATTTGTGAATGCAGGGGAAATATATTCCTCATCTAGAGGTAATAATCATGCTATGTCGACAGTTCCTCGTTATTTCATGGAGCTTATAGCGTTTGGAAGTATGATTTTATTAGTTTTATTTTTTATTAAAGCTAAACCAGAATCAATTGATCAAATAACACCATTATTGGCTGTTTATGGGTTGGCTGCTTTTAAATTATTACCTGCTTTACAGCAAATTTATAGCAGTATTTCACAAATAAAAGGAAATGTGTTCGCTTTTGAATCAATAAAAGAAGATTTGAAAGATGCTAAATTGGAAAGTGAAAATGAAAAATTAGAGACAAGTATACAAAAGATTAATTCATTTGATGTATTAACTCTTTCAGATATCAGTTTTAGCTATGATGGAAAAAGTAATGCACTTTCTAACATAGATATTTCAATTAAATCAAATACCACTGTTGGTATTGTTGGGCACTCAGGCTCTGGAAAATCTACGTTAGTTGATATTATTTTAGGGCTTTTAGAGCCAAACTCAGGAAGTATGCTTGCTGGTGATATTATTATTGAAAATAGCAACCGGAAGGAATGGCAGAAGACAATAGGATATGTTCCTCAAGATATATTTCTAGTTGATGGTAATATACAAGATAATATAGCTTTCGGAATTAATGCGAAGGATGTTATTCCAGAGATGCTTGATAAAGCAATCAAGATGGCTGGTCTTGAAGATGTAATTAACTCATTGCCTGAAAAATTAGAAACTAAAGTTGGTGAAAGAGGTGTTAGGTTATCTGGTGGGCAAAAACAGCGTATCGGCATAGCAAGAGCTCTTTATCATGATCCTAGTATTATTATTTTTGATGAAGCAACTAGCGCATTAGATGGAATTACTGAAACATTAATAATGGATTCGATTAAAAATTTAGGTAAGAGTAAAACTATCATTATGATTGCACATCGATTAAAAACAGTAGAGACATGCGATAATATATTCTTGATGAGTTCAGGAAAAATAGAGTGTGAAGGGAATTATAACCATCTTTTGGCTACGAGTGAAAGCTTTCATAATATGGTAAATGTAAATACTAAAGCTAAGTAATAGTGAATGTGTAAATAATGGTTAAATTAATAAATATATTAAGGTAAATATTTGACTTGAAATAAAGTCATATGCATATATGTAATTGTTTACTTTTTAAAAATATAAAATTAAATTTGTTGGTAAATATGAACAAAATTAAAATTTTCTTTAGAAGAGTTACGCCAAAAATAATTTGGAACTTTTTTATTATAATAAAAAGAATTTTTTCAATCAATCGGTCAATACCATTAAGCTTTCTTAAGTTTGGTAAGCAAAAGAATAAAATTATAGCGCTAGGGAATGGCCCTAGTTTATCTTCTGATATGGAGGCTATTTTAAGTAAAGTAACTACGAATGAATTTGATGTGGTTTGTGTGAATAATTTTGCATGTTCAGAATATTTTGTAATGCTAAAACCATCAAAATATGTACTAATTGATGAATATTATTTTTCACCTAATGCTCATGTTTCATGGAAGGAGCAGCGGACAACGACATTTAAGCATATAAATGAGTTTACCACTTGGGATATGACAATATTTGTACCTGCAGTTGCAGATTTAGATGCGATAAAAAGTATAATAAAAAACCCTCTTGTTAAAATTATTAAACTTCGTGTTGCGGGTATTGATTTAGGAGCAAACGCATTTAATAAGTTAGTTTATAATACTGGTTTTTTTGGTCCTTATCAGGTTAACGTTTTAATTTATGCTATTTATATATCTATTTGGGCGAAGTATTCCGAAATAGAAATTTATGGCGCAGATATGAGTTTTCATAAAAATGTAGACGTCGATCAAAGTAGTAATGAATTAATTATAAAGTTCACTCATTTTAATGACCAATCTCATATTGAAAAATTTAATAAAAATCCTGAAAAGATAGAACCTTTTACTATGGTTGAATTTTTAGAATTAACATATAAAACGTTTAGAGCACATGAAATATTAGAATCTTATTCAATTTCAAAAAAATGCAAAATCAAAAATATGTCTAACTATTCACTTATAGATAGTTATTCAAGGCCAGGATTAAATAATGACAAAAGAAAATAATAAAGATATTACAATTGTTATAAATAGTTGTGATTCTTATAGTGATGTATGGCCTTTGTTTTTATCCGCTTTTGGAGAATATTGGTCAGGTTGTGAATATCCAATAATAATAAATACTGAATTTATAAAAGACAATCTGAAAGTAATTGATAAAAACATTGATATACACAATGTTAATAATATTGATGACGCTTGGGGTTCTCGCTTATTACAAACGTTAAATTCTATTTCTTCTGAGTATGTTTTGTTATTATTTGATGATTATATACTAGAATCTGAAGTTGATGATGAGGCTATCAAAAAAATAATATCATTTTTAGATGATAATAAAGATGCTGCGGTTTATTATCTTAATTCAGTTTGTAATCAGACGCATAAAGATGAACCTAATTTACCTTACAGAGTTTTGAAAAATTACGTTGACTATAGGTTAAATTCAGCACCAGCAATATGGCGAAGAAGAGACTTAATCGCTTTAACTGGGGAAGGAGATAACCCTTGGGCTTGGGAAGTTTTTGGCTCTTATCGAACGTATACATACAAAAAAACTTTTTATTCCGTTCCATCTATATCTCGGAATTTATTTCCATATGATTATAGAAAAGGTGGAGCAATATACCGTGGTAAATGGGTTGAAGATGTTGTTGTTCCCAAAATAGAAAAATATCAATTAAATATTGATATTACAACTAGAGGAGCCACATCAAAAATTGTACCAGAAAAAAGAACGTTAATGTGGAAAATTAATTTTTTATTATTAGGGTATAAAATGGTTGGTTTTAAGTCATTGTTTTTTGTATTTAATGCAATTAGAAGTAAAGTTTATGGAAGATAGAAATTCATTCACATTTGCACTATTATCTTACAATCATAGTAAGTATATAATAGAACATTTGGAAAGTATTAAATTTTTAGTTGATAAATATGCTAGTAACATAGATGTTGATTTGATTATTAATGATGATTTTTCAAAAGATAATACTAGAGATAAAATTGATTTATGGCTTTGTCATAATGAAAATATTTTTAAACGAGTATTGAAAATATACAATGATGTTAATTTGGGTACTTGCAAATCGACGTTGAATATAATCAATAATTGTAATACTGATTATATTAAAATCACTGCTGGTGATGATGTTTTTTCTTATGAGAATATTTTTTCTTTTGCAGTTAAATATAATAAGGGAGATATAATATCTGGACTTCCGATTGGTTTAATTAACCATAAGTTAGATTTTAACCATGCTGATGTGTTTAATATTGTAGCATCAGATGTTATTTATTCTAAGGTAGGACATGATAAAAGATTTAAGAGTTTAAGCTTTAATAACGCTCCTAATATAATTTATAATTTAACAAAATTAAAAAGTGATAGTCTTAAACGTTTCTTAGGTAACTATGATGTTGTTGAAGACTTACCTATTCAAATTAATTTAGCTGAAAGCAATGATTTTAAATTCATTCAAGATTATAAAACATATGTATATTATAGAAGAACTGAAGGTTCTACATACATAATAGCTAATGACCGATTTAAAAATGATCAGGTTAAAATTTTCGATTATTTGATAGATAAAGAAAACAATATATTTGATAAGTTAATCTTAAAGAGTAGGAAATATTCTTTTCTTAAAAAAAATAGAGTTCTTAAGAAAATATTTAACTTAGGTATCTATTTATATTTATTAAGACTAATTTTAAATGTAAAAACTATTTTTGTTAAATATCGAAGTGTCATGTCAGATAGTGATATTGATAATCACAAACTGCATTTTGATTTAATAAATAAACGATCTCAAAAATATAATGTAAATTAAATAATTAAGATAAGTTAATGTAACGCTTTTTTAAATAAATAATTATTGTTCACTTGTGGTACTTGGTATTTGTTTAAAAATAGAGAATAAATACGTACTTTTTTCATAATCATAGATTGTTGAGATATAGATAGTATGATTAAGTTACTTAACTAATTGGATCTTATTTAGAACGCATTGTTCGTCCAAGCTATATTTTTTTAGTATCTACGTTTAGTCAAAATGCTACGAATGTTCTGCTTATTCGATTAATGGACTATTAGATTGAAATTATTAATTCTGATAAATAACAAATAATACTCAATACTTGATGAAGTGATGTTATGAAAGAAATGAATAAATATATAGCAGATAACTGCTCAATAATTGTTAACTCATGTGATAAATACAAGGATATTTGGGCGCTTTTTTTTTCTTGTCTCCACGAGCAATGGCCTGAATGTACAGTTGATATTTATTTAAATACTGAAAGCGAAAGTTTTGAATATAAAGATCTGAAATTAATTAAAATTGAAAATGAAAACCGGGAAAGTATGGCTTGGGGTGGTCGTTTTATTGATGTTTTACATTTAATAACGCATAAATATGCCATATGCTTATATGATGATTTTCTTATCGAAAGTAAAGTAGATATTAGTCAAATTAATAGTTGTATTCATTGGATGGAAGATTATGATGATATAGCTGTTTTTTATTTCTTTAATAATATAGGTAAAAATATTAAGGATGACTTATTTAATGGGTTTGAGCTTATAGGTAAGAGAAATGACTATAAGCTTAATTCAGCACCAGCATTATGGCGTATAGAAAAGTTAATCAGTTTAACTGGGGAAAACGATGATCCATGGGCGTGGGAGTGTTTTGGAACGGCAAGAACTTATACTTTAACAGATCGATTTTATTGTACTGAAAAAAATAATGAACATATCTTTGATTATAAACATGAGCTTGGTGGCGGGATTAGAAGAGGTAAGTGGGTATCAAGTGTGGTATCTCCTTTGATAAAAAAATACAATCTTAATATAAACCTTAATGAAAGAGGTATTTCTAGTGAACTTTTATCAAAAGATAAATACAGTTTACATTGGAAGGTGAACTTTATAATTATGGGATTTAAAATGGTTGGATTTAAAGCCTTTATTTTTATAATAAGAGCCATTAAAAGTAAGTTGAAAATATAGGGGAATAAGTTCTTTTATAAAAAATAGTTTGAAGGGAGATTTTGTGTTGGTTTTTTTAAAGGAAAAGTGGAAGTTTATTTTCCCTATTTTACTTGTTGAAATGTACTTGATTTTTACGGTGTTATTGTTGTTTTTTGGTCCTTTAGATTGGAATATTAGCAATAGTATTAAATTATCATCATATTTATTTATGTATCATTTTTCTTTTGTTTTCGGGTACGTGTTTTTTCTATATAAAAAGAAAGACCAAAATAAACCTAAGTCTACGTTCTATGTTGATGGGTTTATAATTGATAATTATAAGTATATATTGATTTTTTCATTTCTAGGGTCAGTTATTTCTTATAAGAATATGACGTTCGGAGAATCTTTAATACCAAGTTCTTTTTTTACTGACTTATATATTGGATTGGTTGAGCCTGCAAAGGCAAGAATTATTTATGCTAAAAATATACTTAATATGGAGAACTTTGGTAATCCATATATAAGCGCTTTCTTATTGTTGTTATCTCCTTTTAAATATATATTATTACCGAGTATAGTGTATTTTTGGCCAAAGTTAAAAACTAGATATAAGGTTTCTGGATTATTTATTTCTTTAATACCATTACTTGGTGGTGTGGTATCGAGTATTAGTGCAATTAATTTCTCTTATTTCTTCATTATAGTGGTTACATTATTAGTTATTGTTTTTCAACAGAGTAATATAAGAAATGTAAAACGTGAATTAATGAGTAGACGCACAATTATTTGTTTTTTAATTTTCATTTTTACTTTCTCTCTTTATCAATTTTATGCAGTTAAATCAGGAGCTAATTTATATCAATTAACTGTTGAGGATACCAGTGTAGAAAGGTTTGATTATTTAGGTGATAAAGGTGTCTTATTTAAGAATAATGATGAGAGAACGGTTTTGTATGACTTTTATGAAAAAATAACGGTATACCTTGTACAAGGATATAAAGGAATGTCTATATCATTGGATTATCCTTTTGATTCAACATACGGTGCTGGACATTCGATATTTTTACAGAGAGTTTTTGAAGATTATTTAGGGTTTAATGTTAGAGAGCATACATACCAAAGGAAAATAACTAGTTTATGGAATGAAAATGTTTATTGGCATTCTGCATATAGCTATTTTGCAAATGATTTTAGTTTTAAGGGTGTTGTGGTTGTTATGTTTTTATTGGGGTATTTATTTGCCTTGCTAATATATAAGATCATTAACTTTAATGACATTTTTTCTAAGTTATTACTACCTTTGTTTGCTATAATGATTTTATATTTACCTGCAAATAACCAAGTTTTTAGTTTTCTTGAATATATGATCCCATTTTGGTTTTTGTTATTTATGATTATAATTTCAGCTTATGTTTATAAAAAATATAAGATACAGATTGTCTCGGAGAAAATATGTTAGTAGAACATTTTAAAAATAAAACATTACTAATAACTGGTGGAACTGGTTCTTTTGGTAATGCGGTGCTTGATCGTTTTTTAGAAACCGATATTAAAGAAATACGCATTTTTTCTCGTGATGAGAAAAAACAAGATGATATGCGTAAAAAATATAACTCACCTAAATTGAAGTTCTATATCGGTGATGTACGTGACTATAACTCAATTCTATCTGCCTCTCGTGGTGTTGATTTTGTTTTTCATGCTGCAGCATTAAAGCAAGTTCCTTCTTGTGAATTTCATCCGATGGAAGCGGTGAAAACGAATGTTCTAGGCACCGAAAATGTGCTTGAAGCTTGTATTGCGAATGAAGTTTCTCGTGTTGTATGTCTGAGTACTGATAAAGCGGTCTACCCAATCAATGCAATGGGTATTTCAAAAGCGATGATGGAAAAAGTTATTGTTGCTAAATCACGTAATGTTGATCCTAGTAAAACCGTTATATCAGCAACTCGCTATGGCAATGTGATGGCCTCTCGTGGTTCTGTTATTCCATTGTTCTTACGACAAATAATGAACGGCGATGCTATTACTATTACAGATCCTAATATGACTCGTTTTATGATGACATTAAATGATGCTGTAGATCTTGTTTTGCATGCATTTATTCATGGTATTAATGGTGATATTTTTGTTCAAAAAGCACCAGCGGCTACAATTGATGTTTTAGTTCAAGCATTAAAAGTGATCACGTCAAAACCTGATCATAAAGTTAATGTGATTGGTACTCGTCATGGTGAAAAGCTATATGAAGCGTTATGTAGCCGTGAGGAGATGTTTGTAGCAGAAGATCAAGGTGGCTACTACCGCGTACCTTCAGATAATCGAGATCTTAATTATTCACAATATGTAGAAGAAGGCGAGCAAGATTTATCTACTATTGAAGATTATAATTCTCATAATACAGATCGTTTAGATGTAGAAGGTATGATTAAATTACTTCATAAATTAGATTTTATTGCTGATATTGAAGCAGGTAGCTTAATCGTCCCTGAAGGTGTGTAATGAAAATTCTTGTAACTGGCGCAAATGGTTTTATTGGTAAAAATTTATGCTTTCAGCTAGAAGAGCAGGGCTTTACTGATATTATTAAAATAGATCGTGGCAATTCAACTGAAGAGCTAAATGAAGGATTACAGTCAGCTGATTTTATTTATCATTTAGCGGGCATTAATCGTCCTAAAAATGAAAATGAATTTAAACTAGGTAATGCGGATTTAACTTCTTATATTATATCTAAATTAGAAGAGTTAAATCGAACTACTCCAATACTCTTAACTTCGTCCATTCAAGCTGAGCAGTCAAATCCTTATGGTGTTAGTAAAGCGTTAGCTGAAGATGCGTTGAATAGCTATGCTGAGCAGTCGGGAGCTAAAGTTTATATTTACCGACTGCCTAATGTTTTTGGTAAGTGGTGTCGCCCGAACTACAACTCTGTAGTTGCTACGTTTTGTCATAATGTTGTGAATGATTTACCGCTAACAATTAATGATCCGTCAGCGAAAGTGCAATTAGTTTATATTGATACGGTTTGTGAGCACTTTATCCATCACTTAAGTAATGATGAGCAAGGTGGGGAGCAATCAATTAAACCTATTTACCCGACAACGGTAGGTGATATTGCTACGGCACTGGAATCATTTAAAGCGAGTAAGACATCTTTAGTGACCGAAAATGTAGGCACTGGTTTTTTACGCGCCTTGTATTCTACTTATATCAGTTACTACTCTCCTGAGCAGTTTTCATATGTCGTTCCAGCTTATACTGACCCTCGTGGTTCTTTTTGTGAGTTGCTAAAAACTAAAGAATCGGGGCAGTTTTCCTTCTTTACGGCGCATCCAGGTATTACTCGTGGCGGCCATTATCATCATACTAAGAATGAAAAGTTTCTGGTGATTAAAGGAGAGGCTAAATTCCGTTTCGAGCATATAGCTACGGGTGAGTGTTATGAGTTGGATGTAACGGGTGAAGATTATAAGGTTGTTGAAACCGTACCTGGTTGGACTCATGATGTAACAAATATAGGAGAGTCTGAGCTTGTTGTTATGTTATGGGCAAATGAGATCTTTGATCGAGAAAAACCAGATACGTTTGCGAAACCACTTTAGTTTAGGAAGAGAGCAATGAAAAAATTGAAAGTGATGTCAGTAGTGGGTACTCGCCCTGAAATTATTCGCTTATCGCGAGTATTGGCTAAATTAGATGAGCACTGTGAACACATTTTAGTTCATACAGGTCAAAATTATGATTTTGAACTAAATGAAGTTTTTTTTAATGATTTAGGTGTTCGTAAGCCGGATTATTTTTTAGATGCTGCAGGTAAAAATGCGGCTGAAACTATTGGACAGGTGATTATTAAAGTTGATCAAGCCTTAGAAGAAATTCAGCCTGATGCGATGTTAGTACTAGGCGATACCAATTCTTGTCTATCTGCGATCCCTGCAAAACGTCGTAAAGTCCCAATTTTCCATATGGAAGCGGGAAATCGTTGTTTTGATCAGCGCGTACCGGAAGAGACTAATCGACGTATTGTTGATCATACTGCTGATATTAATTTAACTTATAGCAGTATTGCTCGAGATTACCTTTTAGCTGAAGGTTTACCTGCTGATCGTGTTATTAAAACGGGCAGCCCTATGTTTGAGGTATTAAATCATTACATGCCTCAAATAGATGCGTCTGATGTGTTATCTCGCTTAGGTTTACAAAAAGGTCAGTTTTTTGTAGTTAGTGCGCACCGTGAAGAGAATGTTGATTCACCAAAGCAATTAGCAAAACTCGCGGAATCACTTAATCGTGTTGCTGAACACTATAACCTACCAGTAATTATTTCTACGCACCCTCGAACTCGTAATAGAATTGAAGCTCAAGGTATTGAGTTCCATAAAAATATTCAGCTATTGAAGCCGTTAGGTTTTCATGATTATAACCATTTACAGAAGAATGCTAAGGCCGTGCTTTCTGACAGTGGCACTATCAATGAAGAATCTTCCATCATGAATTTTCCTGCGCTTAATTTACGTGAAGCGCATGAACGTCCTGAAGGGATGGAAGAAGCATCAGTCATGATGGTAGGGTTAAGTGCTGAACGTGTAATGCAAGCACTGCAAATATTAGAATCTCAACCAAGTGGAGATGAGCGCTTACTGCGTCCTGTATATGATTATAGTATGCCAAACGTGTCTGATAAAATGGTAAGAATAATTCATTCTTACACAGATTACGTTAAACGTGTTGTTTGGAAAGAATATTAAAGAAATTATGGGCTTAAATAGCCCATAATTTTTATCTGGAGCTTTTGTGAAAATTCTTGTTGTTAGTCAGTATTTTTGGCCTGAAAATTTTAGAATTAATGATTTATGTGTCGCCTTAAAAGATCGTGGTCATGAAATAACGGTATTTACCGGTCAACCGAACTATCCTTCAGGCGCTCTTTTTGAGGAGTATAAAAAAGAGCCGGCAGCATTTAGTCACTTTCATGATATGCCCATTATCCGAACGCCTATTTATACTCGTAAAAAAGGCAGTATAAATTTATTACTAAATTATCTGTCGTTTGTATTATCGGGTTCACTCTATGGCCCATTAAAGCTAAAGGGTGAAGAGTTTGATGTCATCCTTGTTTGTCAGTTAAGTCCTGTAACTGCTGCAATTCCTGCGATCTCCTTTAAATGCATTAAAAACATACCAATTGTAATGTGGTCTTTAGATCTATGGCCAGAATCATTAGAGGCGGTAGGGATGATTAAATCTAAAAAAGCATTGAATGTTGTAGGTAGCTTAGTCTCATGGATATACAAGCATTGTGATGTTATTTTGGGTCAATCTGAATCTTATTTAGATGCCGTTCGTCGACGTAGTGGCGATAATACTAAATTAGAGATTTTTCCTAATTGGGCTGAAGACCAATTTAATATTTCCTGTGGAAGAGATAAGGAAGAGTCTATATTGACAATTCTTTTTGCTGGAAATGTTGGAGATGCTCAAGATTTTGAGTCTATTGTTGAATGCGCTAAATTATTGAACGAAAATAAAATTAGTGTTGTTTTTTCTATTGTTGGCAATGGACGTAAGTTTAATTGGCTCCAATCTGAAATAAAAAAATACCAATTAGATGATTTATTTGTGTTACATGGACAGCATCCTTTAGATATGATGCCGGCTTTTTATTCAAAAGCTGATGTCGCATTAGTGTCTTTAAAGCCAAATGATATTTTTGAAAGAACAATACCAGGGAAGATACAATCATATATGTTGTCATCCCTGCCTATTTTGGCAATGCTTGATGGAGAAGGTAAAAAACTGATCGATATTGCTAATTGTGGTTTAAGTTGTTCAGCAAGTGATGCTTACTCGCTATATGAAAATATCAAAAAAATTAGCGAAATGCCGTTGTCTGAAAGAAACACCCTAGGTGCAAACGGAAAGCAATATGCGGATTCATTTTTTAATAAAGAAAAATTGGTTATGCGATTAGAAGCAATTCTAAATGATGCATTAAAGGTTAATTAGTTTGAATATTTTATTATCTGGTGCTACAGGTTTTATAGGGCAGCAAGTGTTGCTTCAGGATAAAGCGAATTGTATTCACCGTTGTGTAGTTAGGGTGTTGAATAAAAACAATGCCCCCTGTGAGACATTTGTTATTGAGGATATAAATAATAATACGTCTTGGACAAATGCATTTAATAATATTGATGCAGTGATACACCTTGCAGGTATCGCTCATAATAAATCAGATAATTTAGATGTGATATTTGAGACTAATACGTTAGGTACATTGAAATTAGCAAGGGACGCAGTAGCTAATGGGGTAACACGATTTATTTTTGTTAGTACCGCTTCTATTTATGAAAATAAAAGCGTATTTTCAGCACAAACTAAATCAAAGTATGATGCTGAAGTTGGCCTCAAAAAAATAGCAGAGGAAACGGGGTTGGAAGTGGTTATTGTTAGACCTACGCTAGTCTATGGATCTAATGCTCCTGGGAACTTTGGGGCATTAACGCGTTTAGTAAATAAAGTATCAGTATTACCATTTGGTCTAGTAAATAATAAGCGTGATTTTATTTCAGTTCAAAATCTCGCAGATTTATTGATTACTTGTGCAAGCGATCCAAAGGCTGCGGGACATACTTTTTTAGCTTCTGATGGGAAAGCGGTATCTATCAAAGATTTTACGGATGCAATTGCAAAAGGTTTAAATAAACGACTTATTCAGTTACCGATCCCTGTTTGGCTCATGAGATTGGCAGGAAAACTACTTGGTAAGTCTGTAATGGTTGAGCAGCTTGTAGGAAATCTTGAGGTTGATTCATCAAATGCACAAGAAGTGTTAGGATGGGTTCCCCCTTATACTATGCAACAAGCAATGCATTTACTTTTAGAGAATAATTAATGATACGTATTTTAGATTTTTTAGCTGCTTTTTTAGGCTTGTTATTTTTATGGCCAATTTTATTGGTAGTTATCATTATAGGCTTATTTGATACGGGGTCTCCTGTTTTTGTCCAAGAGCGAGTAGGGCGTAATAAAAAACCATTTAATTTGATTAAGTTTCGCACTATGTCTGTTGAGACAAAGTCGGTTGCTAGTCATTTAGCTAATAACGCATCTATTACTAAATTAGGTAATTTTTTACGTAAAACAAAAATTGATGAACTACCTCAGTTAATTAATGTGGTAAAGGGTGAAATGAGCTTGGTTGGGCCCCGCCCAAATTTATTTAATCAAGATGAGTTAATTAAAGAACGCGATGCTCTTGGGGTGTATGATGTTCTGCCAGGTGTTACTGGTTTAGCCCAAGTTCAAAATATTGACATGTCTACACCCAAGCTACTAGCTAAAACAGATAGGGAAATGATCGATACGTTAACAGTAAAGAGTTATTTTAAATATATTCTGATGACTGCTACGGGGAGTGGTTCTGGTGACGCAGTTAAATAATAAGAGAATAATTATGCAATTTTTACAACCGATTTGGGGTATGCCAAGGCCGTTAAAGCGTCTTGTTAGTGTCGTTGTTGATATTTTATTTATTATCTTTGCTTTTTGGGCTGCTTTTGCTACGCGGTTGGATGGTATTGAAATCTATATGCAGCAAGTTTCTTATTGGAAATTGTTGGCTATATTAATTCCATGTACATTATTAGTTTTTACTAAAAGTGGTCTATATCGTGCAATTCTTCGCTATTTAAGTTTGCATGCAGTACTGAGTATCTGCGTTTCTGCCATATTTTCGTCTGCGTTTATTGCAGTGTTTTCTTATTTCAATTACCTCTATATGCCGCGTTCGGTACCTGTTATTTATGCAACGTACTTGGTTATATTATGTGGTGGGTCAAGATTAATCGTTCGAGTTTTAGTCTCAGATTTTTTGGGAAAACAAAAAAAGAAAATACTAATTTATGGTGCAGGTTCGGCTGGTTTACAGTTGGCGAATATGTTGCGCCAAGGAAAGGAATTTCATCCTGTTGCTTTTATTGATGATGATAGAAAAAAACATAAAACCACGATGCAAGGTATTACTATTTATAGGCATAAATATCTTGAAAGATTAATAAAAAAACACTGTGTATCAACCATATTATTGGCCGTTCCTTCGGCTTCTATAGTGCAGAAAAAAGTAATTATTGAGTCTTTAGCTAAATTGCATGTCGAGGTTTTGACCATTCCTAATTTAGATGATTTAGTGAATGGGAAATTGTCTATTGGGCAGCTTAAAGAAGTATCTATTGATGATTTATTGGGGCGTGTTGCAGTAACACCTCAAGCAGAATTAATGGAAGCGAATATTAAAGATAAAGTGGTCATGGTTACAGGGGCTGGTGGTTCTATTGGGTCTGAACTTTGTCGACAAATTATTAGAAATAGACCGAATACCTTGGTGTTATTTGAACTTTCTGAATTTAGTTTGTATCAGATCGAGCATGAGTTATCACAAATAATTGCGAATGAACAATTGTCGATAAATGTTGTTCCTTTACTTGGTTCTGTTCAGCGACTAAATAGACTCGCTGCAACGATGAAGGCGTTTAAGGTACAGACTGTTTATCATGCAGCCGCTTATAAACACGTTCCGTTGGTTGAATATAATGTAGTTGAAGGTGTTCGTAATAATATTTTTGGAACAAACTATACTGCCCAAGCTGCGATTGAAGCTCAGGTTGAATCGTTTGTTTTGATTTCAACAGATAAAGCTGTGCGACCGACAAACGTAATGGGCGCAACTAAGCGAATGGCGGAGCTTGGTTTGCAAGCTTTAGCTCAAGTTGAAAATGAAAAAATGAATGGTACGCGTTTCTGTATGGTGCGTTTTGGAAATGTACTAGGCTCATCTGGCTCTGTTATTCCTTTGTTTAAAAAGCAAATTGCACAAGGTGGTCCAATTACATTAACTCATCAAGATATAACTCGTTACTTTATGACGATTCCTGAAGCGGCTCAATTAGTTATTCAAGCGGGAGCTATGGGGAAAGGCGGAGATGTCTTTGTTTTGGATATGGGGGAGTCAGTGAAGATCGCCGATCTTGCTCGTAATCTTATTCATTTATCTGGCCTTCAAGTACAAAGTGATGATAATCCTGATGGTGATATTGAAATTCGATGTACTGGTCTTCGTCCAGGTGAAAAACTGTATGAAGAGTTATTGATTGGAGACAACGTAGGTAAAACAGCTCATGAGCGTATTATGACGGCTAATGAAGAGTTTTTACCTTTAGGTGAGTACAACCAACTACTAAATAATTTAGATTCTGCTTGTCATATATTTGATCATGCAACTATTCGACAATTATTAATTGATGCACCGACAGGCTTTGCTCCTGTAGATGGTATAGGTGATTTAGTTTGGAAGGTGGAGCACGAGTCGAGTACTTCGTTGCAAGACTAGAAACTATAAGATTAAAAGTGAGTACTGCACCTGCTTTGATCTTATAGGTGCGAAGCTGTCTAGTTTCTAGTTAGTAAAGGGTATAGTTTCTAGTACTCTCGCACCTCGTTACTTTTTCTCTTATAATCAAATCAGTTAAATTCCTACAGGATAAATAATAATGAAAATTGCCATTGCTGGTACAGGTTACGTTGGCCTTTCAAATGCGGTGCTATTAGCTCAACACAATGAAGTGATTGCCGTTGATATCATGGCTGAAAAGGTTGAGTTGATTAATAATAAACAATCACCGATATCAGACGTTGAAATTGAAGATTTTCTTATTAATAAAGAACTAAACTTGATTGCAACACTCGATAAAGAATGCGCTTACAAAGATGCTGAATACGTGGTGATCGCAACACCAACTGATTATGACCCAGCAACAAACTACTTTAATACAGGTTCTGTTGAGGCGGTGATTAAAGAAGTGATGGCAATTAATCCAAATGCGATTATGGTGATTAAGTCTACGGTTCCTGTAGGGTATACCGAACGTATTAAGCAGGAATTAGGCTGCGATAATATTATCTTCTCGCCTGAGTTCTTACGTGAAGGCCGAGCGTTGTTTGATAATCTTCATCCATCTCGTATTATCGTTGGTGAACAATCTGAGCGCGCTCAAGTCTTTGCTAATTTATTGGTACAAGGTGCAATTAAAGAAAACATTGAAGTATTACTAACGCACTCTACAGAAGCAGAAGCTGTGAAGTTGTTCTCTAACACGTATCTTGCTTTACGTGTTGCGTATTTTAATGAGTTGGATTCTTACGCTGAAGCTCATGGATTGAATGCCCGTCAGATTATCGAAGGGGTGGGTTTAGACCCTCGTATTGGTAATCACTACAATAATCCATCGTTTGGTTATGGCGGCTACTGCCTACCAAAAGACACTAAGCAGTTATTAGCGAATTACCAAGAAGTGCCGAATAATATTATTGGTGCGATTGTTGATGCTAACCGTACCCGTAAGGATTTTATCGCTGAATCTATCATGAAGCGCAACCCTAAAGTGGTGGGTATTTATCGTTTAATCATGAAAGCGGGTTCCGATAACTTCCGAGCGTCTTCGATTCAAGGCATCATGAAACGCTTGAAAGCCAAAGGCATTGAAGTCGTGGTGTATGAACCTGTACTTAAAGAAGCGGATTTCTTTAATTCTCGTGTGATTGAAGATTTGAATGAATTTAAGCAAGTGTCTGATGTGATCGTATCCAATCGCATGATGGAAGAATTAGCTGATGTTGAGGGTAAAGTGTATACCCGTGATTTGTTTGGTAGTGATTAAAAGCAGGGCGCTTCGCTGCTAGATACGAGGAAGGACTTCGTCCTAGAGGGGCGAGTAAGAGCTTAGAGAGCGGATATGACTGGTTTGGTTGTGTCCGCTTTTTTGTTTTTGGCTATATACAGCGCTAGCTAGAAGCTATACGCTGCACTAACTAGAGACTATAAGATCAAAAACGAGTACCGCGTTTGCGTTTGATTTTATAGGAGCGAAGCAGTCTAGCTTCTAGTTAGCAAAGCGTATAGGCTCAAATTATTTATAACCTTGACTCCTAATCAGGACCATAGGACCGCTCTTCCCGTTCTTAAAAAAGGATTTTCATGAACTACGACATATTCAACGGTGACGCTGACGGCATCATCGCACTTCTTCAGCTTCGTCTTGCTTCCCCTTTAGAATCTCAACTCATTACGGGCGTTAAACGTGACATTAATTTAGTGACTAAAATCGATGTTAAACCAGAAGATAAATTGACTGTTCTTGATATCTCGATGGAAAAGAACATGGTAGCCCTAAAGCTCGCTTTAGAATCTGGTGCAGAGGTGTTTTATGCCGATCACCATCGGTCTGGTGAAATTCCTGTCCACAAGAATTTATCTGCGCATATCGATTTGGATGCGAATACGTGTACCGCTTTAATTATAGATAATTTATTAGGTGGTCAGTTTCATGAGTGGGCGATTACGGCGGCTTATGGGGACAACTTAATTGCGAAAGCGGATGAGTTGGCGAAAGCGGCAGGTTTATCTTTCGTTCAGAAAGAACAGCTAAAAGAACTGGGTACCTTAATCAATTATAATGGGTATGGGGCGACAGTAGAGGATTTACATTTTGATCCTGTGGATTTATATCGAACGCTGTTAAAATACCCATCACCATTTGATGTTATTACTGATAAAGCGTCGCTTTTTTATCAACTTCAAGCGGCGTATAAGTCTGATATGGACAATGTATTAACGATTAAGCCGCAACACAAAAGTGAGAACTTGAGTTTATTTGAATTGCCAAATGAAGCATGGGCTCGTCGTGTTAGTGGAGTATATGGTAATATTTTGGCTAATTTATTACCAAACTCCGCACATGCCGTATTAATTGAAAATGCAGAGGCGGCTACATACATGGTATCTCTTCGTGCTCCATTAAATAATAAGCAAGGAGCGGGTGAGATTTGTAGTTCGTTTGAAACGGGTGGTGGACGTGAAGCGGCGGCGGGAATTAATGCGCTGCCAAAAGCGTTGGTTGCTGAGTTTATTGAAGTGGTTGAGAATAAATACTAGAGCGGAGCGTTCTAGTTAGCACAGCGTATAGGCTCTTCTTTCTATCATTAAAAAATTATAAATAGAGAACAAAATGAAAATATTAGTCACTGGCGGAATGGGTTACATCGGTAGCCATACATGTGTACAAATGATTGAAGCGGGCTTAACGCCGATCATTCTAGATAACTTATACAACAGTAAAGAAGTGGTGCTTGATCGCATTGAAGCTTTGGTTGGTGTAAAACCTAAATTTTATGAGGGTGATATTCGTGATCCTCAAATCTTAGCGACTATCTTTGCTGAAAACCAAATCGATAGCGTGATCCACTTTGCTGGCTTAAAAGCGGTGGGTGAGTCGGTTGAAAAGCCAATCATGTATTACGATAACAATGTATCAGGTACATTAGTGTTAGTTGAAGCGATGCGTAAAGCAGGCGTGAACAGTATTGTATTTAGTTCGTCTGCTACGGTTTATGGTGATCCGGCTTCTACGCCAATTAATGAAAATTTCCCAACCTCAGCAACCAATCCTTATGGTCGCAGCAAGTTGATGGTTGAAGAGTGTCTAACTGATATTCAAAAAGCACATCCAGAAATGAGTGTGACGCTATTACGTTACTTTAACCCTGTTGGCTCTCATAAATCAGGCACCATGGGTGAAGACCCACAAGGTATTCCAAATAACTTGATGCCATTTATCTCTCAAGTGGCGGTTGGTCGTCGTGAGTTCTTATCAGTATTCGGTGATGATTACCCAACTGTTGATGGTACTGGTGTCCGTGATTATATCCATGTGGTGGATTTAGCGGATGGCCACTTAGCGGCGTTAGAACACAAAGGCCAACAAGCCGGCCTGCATATTTATAACTTGGGTACTGGTAATGGTAACAGTGTTCTTCAAATGGTCGCTGCGTTTGAGAAAGCGTCTGGTGCGAAAGTTCCGTATCAAATCGTCCCTCGCCGCCCTGGTGATATTGCCGAGTGTTGGGCTGACCCTGCTAAAGCGCGTGAAGAGTTGAAGTGGGAAGCGAAGTTGTCTCTTGATGATATGACGGCGGATACGTGGCGCTGGCAATCAAATAATCCGAAGGGGTATTAAGCAAGAGCAGGGTTCAGATCGGTCGCAGGCTCCCTTAAAGGGTTCAGGGGTGATAGTTGTGATTGCAGCGAATTGCACATAGTTCCCTCCCCTTAATAAGGGGAGGGTTAGGGAGGGGTTATTGCGATACAGGTAGAATTGAATACAAATCTAACTTGATTATACGCTGTTAGCCCTTGACCCCCTCCCAGCCTCCCCCTTAGTAAGGGGGAGGAGCTAAGAGCAACAACGCACACCCCTGAAACCTGCAAGCGTAGCGATCTGAACCCTAAGCCCTTACTCTCCACTATTCCTCCCTAATCAAATTGCATTCCCCTTACACTTCTTTTACTCTCACAGAGTCATAAACCATTTACCTGTGAGCTTACCAATGCTTTCTCATCCACCTTCTGACTACCTTGAACTCTATGCGACTTTGCTTTGTGGGCCTAATATGCAGGCCGGAAGCGATCGTCATGCTGAATTTACCGCGGCGTTAGTAGAGAGTGAGAATTGGTCTGTCAATTACCTTAAGGTTAACGTTGCGCTTGATAAATGGTGTTTTTCTCAAGAGGTAGATAAAGATCACTTATTGGCAGCGCCGCAGTTTGATAGTAATTATCTTCGTCATCGAGAAAGCGTTAGTGAGCTTGAATATCAAAAAATCTCTTTTACTCAACTGTGCGATCTCGCCTTGTTGAGCGTCCTAGACCCTTCTTTATTAAACAAAACAAAAGAGAATCTAAAGGTAGCCCTTGAACAATCAGGTCAAGACTTACCTCAATATTGGCAACGCTCGGTAGATTTTATTGCGGCGAGTGATGCGGTGTTAGCTCGGTACTTTGACAATCCTGAACGTTGGCTTACTTCTCTAGTTCAGAAGAACGGCAAAGTGGCATGGGGCCGAATGTTGATTGAGTCAATTGTCGCTTATCGTGTACGTGATAATGCTGATGTGTGGGTCGGCTTAATGACATCGGCTAATAACCCTGTGGTAACCACCTTACTTGAACTTCCTGATGATTTTGCGCTGGCTAAAATAGCAAAACACGCCTTGGCTCGCTTGGTGGACCAAAGCAATCCGTTACTGCTTGTCTCTTCTCCTTGGCAGCAGTGGCTAACGCGCATTGATGGGGTATTAAATACCGAAGTCGCCAATAAAGAGCGTTTGATTTGGCAGTTAGATCCGTTGGCCATGAAGGTGAATGCCAAAATACAGGCGAAGAATAAACGTGGTTGGACTCAGGGACGCAAAGTAGCTCTGGATAAGTTTAATCATAAACACAAAGAGATACTCAGCCCAAGTGATACCGCGATCCTTTCTGCTGCCGCCTATGATGGTATGGATTGGGGAGATAGTAGCTCAAGAGTCACCCGAACTGTCGCTCATGCGTTATGTGATGCCGATAATGTGTATGATCATCATGGCGAACAAGTGTCGTTTTATCGTGAGACGCCGTTGCTAGTATGGCGCTCGGTGGGGGATGAATTGGCGTTTGATGCTTATCCTTATTATCACCAACACACTTGTGCTCAGCCTTGGTTGTATCACTCTGGCGATGGCATCTACTCTTTCATTGATGCGTCTGAACCGCTCACGGATTTTTTAGAAGAGTTAAGAGTTCGAGACCCGCATTTTCCAGTAACCCAAACGGCAGAGTTAATAGCGGTACTGGGCGATCAAGTGCATTGGTTTGATATGGATAAACAACAAGGAACAGTGACTCGGGGTGACAGTGTGGCTGAACCTCAGTTATGGCTTGCTTGGAATGGCGCGTCTTTGGATGTGGCGATTGAGTTTGGCTCTAGCGATAACAATGTCAGTTGGTCACCAGGAAAAGGCAGTGAGTGGGAAAGTGGTTTTGATGGTGTGTGGTATCAACGTGATCTTGTTAATGAAAAGCGTCAAGCTAACGCGTTGGTTGATGAATTAGGGTTAGTAAAAAACAAGAATTTTATCTGGCAGATTGAAGGTGAAGCGGCGCTAACGTTCATCACTCAAATTGATGGTGAGTTGGGTGCAAACCTGCACTGGAAAGCAGACAGTCAACAAGTGAAAGTGATTGGGGTTGAAGATTTTTCAATGTCGATTAACCAAAAGCAGAATTGGTTTGAAGTCGATGGACGAGTTCATATTGATAGCAGTTTAGAAATGGATTTACGTCAGTTGTTGGCGCATCACCGTACGGGTTTTGTCAGTGCTGATAACTCTTCGTTGACGCTATTAATCTCAGAGCAGCTACGTCGTCAATTAAGCTTAATCGACAGTCTGGTAGATGATGATCAATTGGTCGATCAACGCATGGCGTATCCGTTGCAAAAACTGGTGGAGTCGATGTCGGCCAACAGTGATGATGCGTGGGATAACTTGGTGGAAGAGTGGCGAGTGAAGCCTGAGCTAGATGCTGATTTATTATTGCCATTGCGTGATTACCAAAAAGAGAGTGTGGAGTGGGCAGCACATCTTTCTCAACATGGTTTTGGTGCGTGTCTTGCGGATGATATGGGCTTAGGTAAGACGCTGCAAGGTTTAACGTTGTTGAGCCATTATCGTGAGCAAGGCCCAAGTATGGTGGTGTGTCCTAAATCGGTATTAACCAATTGGGTGCAAGAAGCCGAGCGTTTTACACCACAGCTAACCATGATTGATTTAGAAGCGAGCAGTGATCGTATTGCGACTATTAATGCCGCAGGTGCCAATGATGTGATCGTGATGAGTTATGGCATGGTGACGCGATTGGCTGAAACCTTAAATGAGATTGATTGGAATTGTGCGGTATTGGATGAGGCGCAGCAAATCAAGAACCCGCAAGCGAAACGCTCGAAAGTGGTGTTTGGTTTGCAAGCCGCGCATCGATTTGCGTTATCGGGAACCCCAGTAGAGAACCATTTGGTTGAGTTATGGAGTTTGTTCTCTTTCTTGAATCCTGGCTTACTTGGCGATCTTAAATCGTTCCGTTCTAAATACGCACAAGCAGCGAAGCAAGAACAAGATATGCTGCGATTAAAGACCCTAGTGAGTCCGTTTATTATGCGTCGTACTAAAGCAGAAGTTCTAACGGAATTACCAGCGAAGACAGAAGTCGTTCATCATATTGAACTCTCTAATAAAGAGCGAACCGCGTATGAAGCGGTACGAAAAGAATCATTAGCGAATTTAAAAAGTGAATCAAGTCGCGGTGTGGTTGAGGTGTTTGCGGCATTAACAAAACTACGTCAGATCTGTTGTGATGTTAGCTTGGTGTTTGATTCTATGAAAGGAGAAGACAGTACCAAGTTATCTGAAGCGCAGAGTTTGATTGAAGAGGCGTTAGATGGCGACCATAAAGTGTTAGTGTTCAGTCAATTTGTCGGTGTGCTGAAACGTTTTTCTGCTCAGTTAACAGAGTCAAATATCGGTTTTAGTTATTTGGATGGCAAGTTAACCACTAAGCAACGTCAGGCGGCGATTGATTCGTTTAAAGATGGCTCCAACTCTGTGTTTTTGATTAGCTTGAAAGCCGGTGGCACAGGATTAAACTTAACCGAAGCAGATACGGTGATTCATATTGATCCGTGGTGGAACCCTGCCGTAGAAGATCAAGCCAGTGATCGCGCCTATCGTATGGGTCAACAAAAGCCAGTGACGGTTTATCGATTAGTCACAAAAAATACCATTGAAGAGAAGATCATCGCTCTGCATCATGATAAACGTGACTTGGCCGATCAGGTGTTGTCAGCAAGCTCAACCAGTAAGACGTTGGATCCGGTAATGTTGTTGAGTTTGTTGGAAGGGGAGAACTAGATACTATACGCTGCGCTAACTAGAGACTATAAGATCAAAAGTAAAAGCGAGTACATAATTAACTTGATTTATGCGTTGTTAGCTCTTGCTCTTATAGGAGCGAAGCGTTCTAGCCTCTAGTTAACGAAGCGTATAGTCCAGTGCAACCTCTGAATTATTTTCGACCAAAACAAAAAATGCCCACAGACTATAAAGCCTGTGGGCATTTTACTATTTTCAGAGATTAGAAACGATACGCTGCGCTAACTAGAGACTATAAGAACAAAGTGAACACAGTGCTGCTTTTGATTTTATAGAAGCGAAGCGGTCTAGTTAGCGCAGCGTATAGTTTCTAGTTATATATAACCAATCCCTCCCAGCCTCCCCTTATATTGATATTTTTAGCCAAGTGACTATATCGATAAAGGGGAGGAGCTATATTGTGGTCGCGGCTATTTCAACGACCACCTCTGAATTCTGCCAGCGTAGCGATCTGAACTCTGCACTTGCTCTTCCTGAATCCTGAAACCGTTAAGCGCAGCGCCCTTAACCCTGCTATAGTATCCAAATAGACAGCAGTAATGGATTGAGTATGATTGATTCTATCGTTAGTTTGGCCAAAATGGATGAGAGTATTGAACTGGTATGGTTATACGGTTCACGGGCTCAAGGTACTCATCATCAAGAAAGTGATTTTGATTTAGCTGTGGCATTTAATGATCATTCGTTATCTGCTTTTGCTTTGCGAACTCGGCCGGAGTGTTTGGCTATGGAATGGGCGGAGCATTTGGAGCTACCTTTAGATAAAGTTAGTATCGTTGATATCAATCATATACCGATAGCTCTTGCATTTAATGTTATAGAGTACGGGAAGCTTATTTATAACAATAATCCTCTTCTGTTTTATAAAGAGCAGAATCGTATTAACTCAATGTTTGAGTATCAATTGATTGAAAGCAAAAGAAGTGCATCGTATGAATAAAGGTCTTGAATTATATCTAGCGGAAGTTGAGTCCCATAAAGCGAAATATCTCAAAGAGTTAAATGAACTTCGTTTTGACCTAAATCAGTCGAGTTTAAAAAGTCGTGACTATTTAGCTGCCGAGCGTTTATTGCAAGTATTTACTGAGATGTGTATTGGGTTATCTAAGCATATGGTAAAGAAAATCCAAAATAAAAGTCCAACGGAAGCCTATCAATCATTCTCTTTGTTAAAAGAGCATGGTCTGATTTCTAGCAATGAGTTGCGTACATGGAAACAGATTATTGGTATGCGAAATGGTCTAGTGCATGATTATTTAAATATTGATTTACTTATTGTTGAAGATATTTTACGTGAAGGTCATTATCAAGCTCTTGCTGATTTTACGGAGAAGGCGGTCACTTTTTTATTGTCAGAGTAGAGATGTAAGAGCTGAATTCTGCCAGTGAAGCGATCTGAACTCTTTTTCGACCAAAACAAAAAATGCCCACAGACTATAAAGCCTGTGGGCATTTTACTATTTTCAGAGATTAGAAACGATACGCTGCGCTAACTAGAGACTATAAGAACAAAGTGAACACAATGCTGCTTTTGATTTTATAGAAGCGAAGCGGTCTAGTTTCTAGTCAGCAAAGCGTATAGTTCTTATTTAAAAAGAACTTCACCAGACATTTCAGCAGGAATCGCTGTGCCAGTTAGCGCTAGCATAGTTGGTGCTAGATCAGACAGTTTACCGCCTTCTTTAAATTCAATCTCTTTACTACCAACGTAGATAAGAGGAACAGGAAGGTTAGTGTGAGCTGTGTGAACGCCACCTGTTTCAGGGTTGATCATCATTTCAGCATTACCGTGATCGGCAGTGATAAGCATTTGACCATCAACTTCTTTGATAGCGGCAACTACTTTACCGATACACTCATCTAGAGCTTCCATTGCTTTAACAGCAGCTTCGTATACGCCAGTGTGGCCAACCATGTCACAGTTAGGGAAGTTACAAACGATAGCGTCGTACTTACCAGATTTGATAGCAGCAACTAATTTTTCTGTTAGCTCAGGTGCGCTCATTTCAGGTTGTAGGTCGTAAGTTGCTACTTTTGGAGAAGCAACAAGTTGACGTTCTTCGCCTTCAAACTCGTCTTCTTTACCACCGTTGAAGAAGAAAGTAACGTGTGCGTATTTTTCAGTTTCAGAAATACGTAGTTGAGTTTTACCTTCTTTAGATAACCACTCGCCGTAGGTATTTTCTAGAGACGCAGGAGAGAACGCACAAAGAAGAGGGATGTTTGCTGCATATTGAGTCAACATCACAAAATCGATTGCTGGGAATGCGTTACGAGCAAAACCATCGAAATCAGGAACGAATGCACGTGTAATTTCACGAGCACGGTCAGCACGGTAGTTCATGAAGATGACAGCATCGCCATCAACGATTGCTGCTGATTCTTCGCCTTCTGCTTTGATTTCAGTTGCTTGTACAAACTCATCGTTTTCTTCACGAGCGTAAGCCGCTTCAAGACCTTCAACCGCTGAATCAAAAGTGAATACTGCTTTTGCTTCTGTCATTAGATCGTAAGATTTTTGTACGCGATCCCAGTTGTTGTCACGGTCCATTGCGTAGTAACGACCAATTAGAGAAGCAACACGGCCTTTGCCTAGTTTAGCGAATAGCTCTTGGAAGTTTTTCAAAGAATTTTCAGCTGAACGAGGTGGAGTGTCACGTCCGTCTAGGAAGCAGTGTAGGTAGATTTTTTCTGCGCCACGTGCTGCTGCCATTTCTACTGCTGCGTAGATGTGGTCTTCATGAGAGTGAACGCCACCTGGAGACATAAGACCCATGATGTGTACCGCTTTGTCTGCTTTAACGGCTTTGTCGATAGCGTTAACTAGCGTTTCATTTTCTTGGAACTCACCATCAGAGATTGCTTTAGTGATGCGAGTAAGATCTTGATATACAACACGACCAGCGCCGATGTTAGTGTGACCAACTTCTGAGTTACCCATTTGACCATCAGGTAGACCAACGTCCATACCAGATGCAGAAATTAGTGTGTTTGGTTGAGTAGCCATTAGGCCATCAAGAACAGGAGTGTTTGCGTTTGTGATTGCGTTATCTGCTTGAGCTTCACGGTGACCGTAACCATCAAGAATAACTAGCGCCATAGGCTTTTTAGCTGACATAAAGGTGTTCCTCGTCAATAACTTAATAAATTCTAATAAATAACTTTGTGTAATTTTACTACAAAGTGAGTAAAGGAGCCAGAGACTATACGCTGCGCTAACTAGAGACTAGACCGCTTCGCTTCTATAAAAGCAAAAGCTAAGAGCAAAGAGTTCAGATCGCTTCGCTTGCAGATTTCAGAGGTGATCGTTGTGGTAACAGCGTTCGCAATACTGTTCCTCCCCTTGATAGATGTATTGTTGAGATTGGAAGTGTTGATATAAGGGGAGGTTAGGAGGGGTTGGTAAGTATAGAACTAGAAACTATACGCTGCGCTAACGAGAGACTATAAGATCAAAAGCGAGTATGGTGCTGTTCTTATAGGAGCGAAGCGCTCTAGATTCTAGTTAGCGAAGCGTATAGTCTCCAATAACTTACTATGCTTCACAAACACCCATGCACTTATTCCACCCATCACATTCCCAATCGCAATCCCTACAAACAACCCTTCCATGCCATAAAAGTGACTGCCAATCCATGCTGTCGGCAAAGTAAACACAAACAATCTCATGAAACTCCAACTGAAAGAATGTAACGGTTTTTGCATCGCATTTAAACTGCTTACAAGCACCATCACAATGCCTTGGAATCCATAACTGAATGGCACACAAATCAAGTACATCCATAGGCCATGTTGTACGGCATCATCTTGGCTAAATAGATGAGATAGCGGAATGCTGAGTGGCACAATCAAAATATAAAGAAACAGTTGGAATAACACAGAGAATTTCATCGCCAAGAAGATGGCCTCTTTCACTCGCTCTGGCTGTTTAGCTCCGAGATTTTGCGCGACAAAAGGACTTAACGAAGAGGTGAGTGCCATCATCACCAATAACATTAATGACTCTACTCGTTGTGCTGCACCATAAGAGGCAACGGCAACCGTACCTTGGCTGGCAAGCATCATCATTAAAATGGCTCCGGATATCGGGTTTAATGCGTTTGATAGTGCTGCGGGAGAACCGATTTTTAAGATCTGATGCCAATCTTGTTTTATCTCTGATGGTTTTGGTGGAGCAAGCAATTTTACTTTTCGAGTTAATACATAGAAAGAAGCGAATAAAGCACCAAACCAACTAATGCCACTGGCAATAGCTGCACCTTGGATCCCTAGCTCAGGAAAAGGCCCATACCCAAAGATAAGTAAAGGATCGAGTACGCCATTGATCAACCCTGCCAGCATCATGATTTTCGCTGGCGTGGTGGTATCACCTGTTGCTCGAATCGCGCTGTTGCTCGACATTGGAATAACAAGAAGCGGAATGGTGAGATACCAAATGGACATATATTCATGGATAAGAGGTAACAGTTTGTCTTCTGCACCTAATAATCTGAACAGAGGTTCAATGGTGAAAAAGCCAATGCTGCAAGCGATAAGAATAAGAATGACCGCTAAGATTAATCCGTGTGTCGTTAATTGAGCCGCGTGCTTGCTGTTACCTTGTCCGAGTAGGCGTCCAATAGAGGCAGATAATCCAACCCCTATCCCCATGGTAATACAGTTCACCGCAAAGGTAACCGGGAAGGTAAAGCTCACCGCAGCAAGGGCATCGGTACCTAAGAGTGAGATGAAGAAGGTGTCCACCAAATTGAATAGAAGAATCGCCACCATGCCAAACACCATTGGGGTGGTGAGTTTTTGTAATACGTCGGCGATAGGTTGGGTTAGTAAACCGTGTTTATCTAGCATGGTTTTCTCGAGTGGTGGTGGGATGGATAGTGTAGCGGAAATAGGGACGAGATTCGAGGAAAGGCTAAGAGCTAAGAAGAGCAGAGTTCAGATCGCTACGTTTGCAGATTTCAGATGTGAATGCTTTTGATTTTAGCGCCTCCCCCTTACTAAGGGGGAGGCTGGGAGGGGGTCAAGAACTTGCAGCGTATAAATTAAGTTAACTATGTATTCGATTTTACCTTCAGCGCAATAACCCCTCCCTAACCCTCCCCTTAGTAAAGGGAGGGGACAGTGCATCATTCGCTGTAACCACAACGATCACCTCTGAATTCTGCAAGGGAGCTTGCGACCGATCTGAACTCTGCGCTTTCTTCAAAAATTTAGCCATAAACCCTTGCAATCCCTCCCTAAAAACCCCATTAATAAACCAAAGCCAAATCATGGCACTTTATTCTTTAATGGAACATTATCAGGAGATACGAGCAATGAATATCCGTCCTTTACATGACCGAGTGATCGTTGAACGCCAAGAAGCTGAATCAAAATCTGCAGGCGGCATTGTATTAACAGGTTCAGCGGCTGAGAAATCAACTCGCGGTATTATTCTAGCTGTTGGCAATGGCCGCATCTTAGAGAATGGTTCTGTACAGCCATTAGACGTAAAAGTAGGCGATTCAGTGATCTTCGCAGAAGGTAACATCAAAGCAGAGAAGATCGACGGTAAAGAAGTGTTGATCATGTCTGAATACAACATTCTGGCTATTGTTGAATAATAAGCACTCGTTGAGTAATTCGATTTTCGAACTTTGCTATTTTCGATACTAAGTAAGCGATATTAAGAAAAGAATTTAAAAAGGAAATTAAAGATGGCTGCTAAAGACGTAAAATTTGGTAATGACGCACGAATCAAAATGCTAGAAGGTGTAAACGTTCTGGCTGACGCGGTTAAAGTAACGTTAGGTCCTAAAGGCCGTAATGTTGTTTTAGATAAATCATTTGGCGCACCAACGATCACTAAAGATGGTGTTTCTGTTGCACGTGAGATTGAGCTTGAAGACAAGTTCCAAAACATGGGCGCACAAATGGTTAAAGAAGTGGCTTCGCAAGCGAATGACGCAGCGGGCGACGGAACAACAACGGCAACCGTTCTTGCTCAAGCTATCATTGCTGAAGGCCTAAAAGCCGTTGCTGCTGGCATGAACCCAATGGATCTTAAACGTGGTATCGACAAAGCAGTTGTTGCTGCAGTTGAAGCTCTTAAAGAACTGTCTGTACCATGTGCTGATACAAAAGCTATCGCGCAAGTGGGTACAATCTCTGCAAACTCTGATTCTACTGTTGGTAATCTTATTGCTGAAGCAATGGAAAAAGTAGGTCGTGACGGTGTTATTACTGTTGAAGAAGGTCAAGCACTTCAAGACGAATTAGACGTTGTTGAAGGTATGCAGTTCGATCGCGGTTACCTATCCCCATATTTCGTCAACAATCAAGAAGCCGGTTCTGTTGATTTAGACAGCCCATTCATCTTGCTTGTTGATAAAAAAGTATCAAACATCCGTGAATTGCTTCCAACTCTAGAAGCAGTAGCGAAAGCATCTCGTCCTCTTCTTATCATCGCTGAAGACGTTGAAGGCGAAGCGCTTGCTACTCTAGTTGTGAACAACATGCGCGGTATCGTTAAAGTTGCAGCGGTTAAAGCGCCTGGTTTTGGTGACCGTCGTAAAGCAATGTTACAAGATATCGCGGCATTAACTGCGGGCTCTGTAATTTCAGAAGAGATCGGTCTAGACCTTGAAAAAGTAGTTCTTGAAGATCTTGGTCAAGCAAAGCGTGTAACGATCACGAAAGAAACAACAACTATCATTGATGGTGCTGGTGAAGAGACTATTATCTCTGGCCGTGTTTCTCAAATTCGTCAACAAATCGAAGATGCGACATCTGACTACGATAAAGAAAAACTTCAAGAGCGTGTAGCTAAATTAGCTGGCGGTGTTGCAGTAATCAAAGTGGGTGCGGCAACTGAAGTTGAGATGAAAGAGAAGAAAGACCGTGTTGAAGATGCACTTCACGCAACTCGCGCTGCCGTTGAAGAAGGTGTTGTTGCTGGTGGTGGTGTTGCACTTATCCGCGCTGCATCTAAAGTTGTTGGCCTTGAAGGTGACAATGAAGAGCAAACTGTGGGTATCCGTTTAGCACTTCGTGCAATGGAAGCACCACTTCGTCAAATCGTTAAAAACGCAGGTGAAGAAGATTCAGTGGTTGCTAACAATGTTCGCGCTGGTGAAGATAACTACGGTTACAACGCAGCTACAGGCGTTTACGGTGACATGATCGAGATGGGTATTCTTGACCCAACTAAAGTAACGCGTTCTGCACTTCAATTCGCTGCATCTGTTGCTGGTCTTATGATCACAACTGAAGCAATGATCACTGATAAGCCACAAGATTCAGGTTCTTCTATGCCAGATATGGGTGGCATGGGTGGAATGGGCGGCATGATGTAATCATCCCATGAGCCTATTGTCTAAATAGACAAGCGTTCATATTGAGAGCCGAGATTAACTTATTCGTAAGTGCCTCGGTTTTTTTATGTGTGTTTTAAGAGCACCCCCTCCCAGCCTCCCCCTTACCAAGGGGGAGGAGCCGATTGTAGTTGTTGCAATTTCAGCGGATACAAAACAGTCCCCTCCCTTTACTAAGGGGAGGGTTAGGGAGGGGTTATTGCGATGATGGTAGAAGTTATTCGGATTTTAATTGATCTATATGCATTAAAATAAACGCTATAACGCCATCTGTATTGCTCATTATATCTTGGTTTGTGAAACGCAATACTGACATTCCTAGATTACGCATGTATTCATTTCGTATAGCATCATAATCTGCGGCCTCTGGATTAAAGTGACTATCACCATCAAGCTCAATTACTAATTTATATTCAGCATTATAAAAATCACAAACATACCTTCCAATACCATATTGACGCCGAAATTTAACCTTGAGTTGATTTCGTCTAAGCTTATTCCACAATATTCGTTCTGCTGTAGGTACCTCAGATCTAAGCTTTTGCCTGAGTGTTTTGTGTTTTGATTTATTATAAATAAGTGTCATTAGAATTTAGAGTTATATTGGTAAATGCTATAAACCATAGAAGTCGTAAATGGTAAAAGATAATGAACAGTAAAGAATTTCGATGGAGTTCAAAATTAGTGCTTTTGATCTTATCGCCTCTAGAGCAAAGCGTTCTAGTTAGCGCAGCGCATAGTTTCAAAACAAAAAAAACCGCAGATGCTTTCACACCCACGGTTTCAAATTGTTCACAGAACCAAGTTCTTCCTCGCCCCTAGAGCGAAGCGTCCTCGGTTCTCGAATCTTAATTAAGCTTTTGCTTCAGCTGCTGCTTTAGCGATAGCTGCAAAGCTTTTCGCGTCAAGTGCTGCGCCGCCAACTAGAGCACCATCGATGTCTGGTTGTGCGAAGTAAGCTTCAGCGTTTTCAGGCTTAACAGAACCGCCGTATTGGATAACAACGTTCTTAGCAACTTCTTCTGATTTCTCAGCAATGTGAGCACGGATTTGAGCGTGGATGCGTTGTGCATCTTCAGCTGTAGCCGCTTTACCAGTACCGATAGCCCAGATTGGTTCGTAAGCGATAATAGCGCCTTCAAGAGCTTCAACGCCTTGAGTGTTGATAACAGCGTCAAGTTGACGTGCACAAACAGCCATCGTTTCGCCAGCTTCGTTTTGTGCATCAGATTCACCGATACAAAGAACAGGAGTTAGGCCATTTTCTTTTAGGAATGCAAATTTCTTAGCAACAAACTCGTCTGATTCGTTGTGGTATTCACGACGCTCAGAGTGACCGATGATGATGTGAGTAGCACCAAATTCTTTCAGCATAGCTGGAGACATGTCGCCAGTGAATGCACCGCTGTTGTTTAGGTCAGAGTTTTGAGCACCTAGGATGATTGCGCTGCCTGCTTCAGTAAGCGTACGCTCAGCAAGGTCAACGAAAAGTGCTGGTGGAGCAACTGCAACGTCTACGCCTGTTACGCCTTCAAGTTCAGCGTTAAGACCGTTTAGTAGATCAACAACCATTTCTTTGCTGCCGTTTAGTTTCCAGTTACCCATAACTACAGGATGACGCATAGGATTCTCTCCAATTCAAATTAATGTAAAAAACTTGCGTAAAAATATAACAGATTTTACGACAGATTTAGTGTCTAAAATCATTTTTATGCATAATTTTAATGCTTTTATTTCGAAGTGCGAAAGATTATTAACTGAATAAGAGGTATTTATGACTATTGTTAAGTGTGATTCATTAGGCACTTTTCTATTGAGGATATTGTAACTTATTCCTTTTACCTTAATGATGGAAAAGTAATCACTTAATCAGCCGTATAAAAGGAAGTAACGATGCCGCATTTAGTCATGGAATATTCAAATTCAGCCGAAGAACGTTTAAATATGCAAGGGTTGCTGGAAGACTTGCACCAGGTGGCGATTGATTCTGAATTGTTCTCAACGAAAGATGTGAAATCCAGAGCAATTAGAGTTCATTCTTGGTTAGTGGGAGATAAGGGAAACAGTGTTGATTTTATTCATCTGACTTTGGAATTATTATCAGGGCGAAGCTCAGAGCAAAAAAGAGAGTTAAGCCGTGCCTTGATGGACGTTTTAGCAGAACAAGCGAGTCACATTGACAGTTTAACTATCAATGTGCGAGATATGGAACAAGAGAGCTTTCAGAAGATAGGGTAGTTCCTGATTTATTTAGGTCATATGACTAATGTTTTGTGTGTTTATTGGCGCTCGGAAATTGTATGACTTCTGCTGCTTGGTGTTCATTGATTGGCTTGTTCAATGAGTTGGCAAAACGCACAAATTGCTTTCCTAGTTCATGGCCTAATAATATGTTGATGTGATTAGGGTTGTTTCCTCGTTCAATAATTCGGTCAATATGGCTCTGTTGTGCTAGCAATGGGCCTTGATGATCTTTAGGCACACTCTCAATAAATTCCATGCTGAGTTGATGACGCAATACTTCTAATTGTTCAGGATCTTTTTCTGCTAATACTTTGAGTTCGTCAAATGAAGGTAAGGCGGTGTGATGATATGAATGTGGCATTGGCTGACTCCTTGTCTTTTATAACAATAGATTCAGCTTAGTTGGCGTTTTCAGGTTTTGAGAAAGTGGAATGGGGATATTGAAGGTTTATCTCGTTTGTGAAACATCTATGTGCTAACTAGAACGCTTCGCTCTAGAAACTATAAAATCAAAAGCACTTACGTTTTAATATATTCGATCTCAAGTCAATTATATATGCACTTATAGTCTCTAGTTAGCGCAGCGTATAGTTTCTAGTATAAAAAAACCGCAGATGCTTTTACACCTACGGCTTAAAATTATTAACAACATTCAGCTCTTCCTCGCTCCTCGAGCGAAGCGTCCTCGCCTCTCGTTCCTGCTCTTAAAGAATAATATCTCTAACTTCTTTGTCTTTACGCTCTAGGTAGTGAATAGACTTAATGCGACGAATGGTGCGACAGCGTCCACGGATAAGAAGTGTTTCCGTTGTTGCGATATTGCCTTGGCGAGTAATGCCTTCTAGCAAATCACCTTTAGTGATCCCAGTTGCTGCAAATACAACATCATCGCTACGAGCCATGTCAGTCATTTTTAAGATAACGTTCGCTTCTACGCCCATTTCTTTACAACGTTTCAGCTCATCTTCACCGTAAGCACGGTTTTCTGGCGTATCGCCTTTCACTTCGTGACGAGGAAGAAGACGCGCTTGCATGTCGCCATCTAGTGCGCGGATAGCGGCAGCAGAAATTACCCCTTCAGGAGCTCCGCCGATGCAGTACATTACGTCAACTTCGCTATCAGGCATACATGTTAAGATTGAAGCCGCAACATCACCATCAGGCACTGCGAATACACGAACACCCATTTTTTGCATATTAGCAATCATGTCATCATGGCGTGGTTTAGCCAGAGTCGTTACCACTAATGTATCTAGAGTTTTGCCTAGTGCTTTAGCAACGTTTTCTAAGTTTTCTTCTAGAGAAAGGTTAAGGTCGATTGCGCCTTTTGCGCCAGGACCAACAACCAATTTTTCCATGTACATATCAGGCGCTTTTAGGAAGCTTCCTTTTTCACCAGCAGCAAGAACAGCAAGTGCATTTGATTGACCCATAGCCGTCATGCGCGTGCCTTCAATTGGGTCAACCGCGATATCAACAGCATCACCGCCAGAACCTACGTGCTCACCAATATAAAGCATAGGTGCATCATCGATTTCACCTTCACCAATAACAATCTCACCACTGATGTCAGTTTTGTTCAGCAGTGTACGCATTACTTCTACAGCAGCGCCATCAGCAGCGATCTTATCGCCACGACCAAGCCATTTGTAACCAGCCAGTGCGGCACCTTCAGTAACTCGAGAAAAAGCCATTGCCAAATCGCGTTTCATATTTGCTCCGAATAAATCGATGAATTTAAAAATCGCAAGGATTTTATCACAACAGAAAGGGAAACGTTTGCTTTTTGGATCGGTAATCTTATATTTTCAAATTTATTAGGTTACGTTATAGAAGGTAGCTCATGCTCTAATTCAAATAATGCATTGAAATCTCTAGTTTTGGTATGAAGTTCGTTTTAATCTTAAGAAAGTAAGTCAGATGTTGGTAAAAGTTGTTGTTTTTTTGTCCATGTGATGCATTTTAATGAAGAACACTATGGCAGAATTACAATTGCTGAGTAGAATAGAAAATAAGTCAGCAGAGAAAAATACACTCTCTGCATCTCAATGAAGATTACAGTTAAGGTGGCAGGAATGTCTTTAGAAATATTAGAACAACTAGAAGCTAAAGTTCAGATGGCAGTAGATACAATCGCACTGCTACAAATGGAAGTTGAAGAATTAAAAGAAACGAACGCTGAGCTAACTCAAAATCTTGAGCAAGCAAATAACGGTCGTTCTGAAGTTGAGCAAGAAGCTCAAAAAGCACGTGATGAGCAAGCTCAATTTGAAGCTCGCATCCGTGGTTTACTAGGTAAGATGGAAGAAGTAGAGTAATTCTACTTTTGTCGTCATAGCTTCCATTATTTCTGCGTTGTCGATGCTTACTTACTATCGTAAGCTCCGCGTCTCCGCCTTGAACTAATGGAATCTATTTAGCCAAAATTTAGAATTGGTTAACGAATAAATTTGAAACCGTAGGTGTGAAAGCACCTGCGGTTTTTTTTGGATGCTAGAAACTATACGCTTCGCTAACTAGAAACTGTAAGAGCGGGTATAGCTCTTAAATCTCTTCTTCACCCATCTCTTCTAACGGCTCTTGAGAAATGATAATTCCTGTTGAATCAGCATAAAGATAGTCTTCAGGTAAAAAGGTTACGCTACCAAAGTTCACTGCAACATCAATTTCACCAATGTTCTTTTTCGCAGCACCAACAGGGATAGAAGCAAGGGCTTGAATACCAATATTGATTTCCTCTAGGTAATCGACCTCACGAATACAACCATAAATAACCAATCCTTCCCAGCCATTATGAGCGGCTTTAGCTGCTAAATCTGCATCAATTAATGCGCGGCGTAATGAACCACCGCCGTCAACTAATAGCACTCGGCCTTCGCCTTTTTCATCAAGTAGTCGACTGATCTGCCCATTATCTTCAAAGCATTTTATGGTTGTAATTTGTCCAGAAAATGAGGTTTTAGCACCATAGGAGCTGAACATTGGCTCAACAACATCAACGAGGTCTAAATAGATGTCACAAAGTGCAGAAGTATTGTATTCCATGATGATGTTTACCTTTTTTGTTTATATCAATTTGCCTTGAGTGCTTATTAATATACGGGCTTATTAAGTCATTACTATGATGAATAACAAGTTATACCGAGCTTGCTACACAATTATGTAATCGATTACGGATTAAATGGAGTGAATTAAATTGATAGATATAGACCAATTGAAAATAAAATATTAGTAAATAAAGCACACTGAACCACCGTCCCCATCATTGGCCGAATCGCTTCACCGTTTGGTGCTCGCATAACAGAGAGTACGTGATTAAAAACAAACGGACCAATAGCTAAGAATAACCAACCGGTTAATGAGTGAATTTGAGTGGCACTGAAGGTCGCAAGGCTAATAAAACTGACAGCCATAATGATGGCATGATATTTACGCCCCCAAGTCGCACCCATGCGGACAACGAGTGTCATTTTTCCACACGCTTCGTCGTTTTCAATGTCTCGTAAATTATTAATATTTAAAACAGCAACGGCTAATAACCCACAGGCAATAGCGGGTAAAAATAACGCCGAAGATAAATGTCCAGTGTGTAGATAATACGTTCCGGCAACACCAAGTAAGCCAAAGAAGATAAAGACTGAAATATCACCTAAACCACGGTAGCCATAAGGTTTATCTCCCATGGTATAAGCAATAGCTGCACCAATCGCTAATAAACCAAGAATGATAAAACCAATAATATCCATGGTTTGATGAAGTGAAATGAAGACCAGTGTTAAACCACTAATAATGGTCAAAACGATATTAATACCAATGGCTTTTTTCATGGTCTCTTGAGTGACCAATCCTGACTGCATAGCACGTTGTGGCCCAAGACGTTCATCGTTGTCTGTGCCTTTTACCGCATCCCCATAATCATTTGCGAGATTAGATAAAATTTGTAATAGAGTTGCAGTAACAAATGCCATGAGAGTAATAGTAGCTGAGGCATGATTGTTCCAATACGCCAATGCAGAGCCTGTCATAATCGATGCAAGCGCAAGAGGAAGTGTTTTGGGACGAGCAGCACTGAGCCAAATAGCAAAAGGAGAAGTTTTCATAGCATCGCAAAAATAGTGAATAGACTCTCTATTATTCACTATTTTTGGAAGAACCCCAAATTTGAAAGCAAAAGAAGGGCGAAATTAGCCTATTTTTCCGGTATCAATCAATTGTTGAAGTAATGGACGAATGATTAATTCCATCGCAAAACTCATCTTCCCTCCGGGAACAACAAGGGTATTGTGACGAGACATAAATGATCCATCAATCATGGCTAGCAGATAAGGAAAATCAACATTACGTATGCCTCGGAAGCGGATCACCACAAAGCTTTCATCTAAGCTTGGAATACCTTTAGCATTGAGTGGATTTGAAGTATCTACGGTGGGCACGCGTTGAAAGTTAATGTGAGTACGTGAAAACTGCGGTGTAATGTAATTTAGATAATCATCCATTGAACGAACAATCGAATCCATTACGGCCTCGCGTGAATGACCACGATCACGCGTGTCTCGTACGAACTTTTGTATCCATTCAAGATTTACGATTGGCACCATGCCTATCAATAAATCAACATGCTGAGAAACATCAATCTCGCCATCCATTACACCGCCGTGCAGTCCTTCATAAAAAAGAACATCGGTATTATCAGGAAGTTCTTGCCACGGAGTAAAGGTGCCTGGCATTTGGTTGAATGGAACCGCCTCATCAAAAGTGTGTAGATAGCGACGATATTGCCCTGTGCCATCAATACCGTATTGATGGAAGAATTGCTCGAGAGCGGGAAAATCGTTCGCTTGAGGACCAAAGTAACTGATGTGTTTCCCTTGTTCTTTCGCTTTACGGATTTCGACATCCATCTCAGGACGCGTAAATCGATGAAAGCTATCACCTTCAAGCCATGATGCTTTGATGTCCATCATATTGAACATCTTACGGAAGGCTTCAGAGGTGGTGGTGGTACCTGCACCAGAGGATCCGGTAACGGCAATAATTGGATGTTTAGCGGACATGACAAACCCTGTCTGTTATTCTTGGCATCAAGCCTTGATAGCAAAGATGTTATAACAGGGCTGTTGTAAATGATACGTTATCGTTTGAAATTTGTGAGTGATTGAAAGTGATTATTCAAACTCATGATTGGTTAGATTAGGGTTAAAGCGTGCTTTAGTTTGAATATCAACGGTTTCATGTAGTTCAGAGAAAACCACCATCGCTTCACCATTTTTTAATAACAAGGCAATCTGCTCTATTTTATCCTGATGGCTGCATTCCATTTCACCGTAATCGGTGCCTTCACGAAGAACAAATTCTGAAATCAAGTTTTCTAGGGTTTCTGGTGCGATATCTTGCCAAGGAATGATCATACTGCTTACTGCACTCGTAATTCGGCAATTGTTCAAATAAGACAATCGCTTTAATTTAGATAATAGTTTGAAACCACTGATTTACAGTTGTCTCTAACCAAAAATTTGGTTTGATGAATGACCCATTAATAAAGCCAACATGACCGCCATTTTCTGTTAGCTGATAGTGTACACAGTTAGGCAAAGGATGAGTAGGTATCACCGCCGCTGTCATGAAAGGATCGTCTTTAGAATGAAGGATCCGTGTTGGTATGTCGATGCTGTCTAAAAACTGTAAACCGCTGCATTGTTTATAATAATCGTGTGCGTTTTCATAACCGTGCATAGGGGCGGTGAGTAAATTATCAAATTGTAGTAAATCAGGAATAGCTGCAATCATTGCCTTATCTAAACCGACAATCGCTTTTCTGTTGTTATTGATTTTTTGGATACTACTGGCTTTCAATGACCGTAATAAATACGTCTGATAAACACGAGAAAACCCTTGTTGAATACGTTCAGAACAAGCCCCTAAATCTAAGGGGGCAGAAATAACGGTTGTCGCCTTTAATAATGTATTTGTACGGTATTTAGCGAGATAATTGACTAACATATTGCCACCGAGGGAGATCCCTGTAGCGACTTTAATTCGATTTGGAAAGCGGTTATCGAGCATTTCAATAAAGAAACGAGCGTCTTCGGTTTCACCTGAATGATACGCTCTGGCTAGGCGGTTTGGTACATCGCTACAACCACGAAAATGCATCATGACCCCAAGCCAACCTTGTTCTTTGGCTGCGGCGAGTAGTCCATTTGCATATGGACTTTCAAAACTGCCTTCTAATCCATGAAATAAAATAAAGATCGGTTTGTCCCCGGCCTTATTTGGGCTTTCACTCCATGTTAAATCAACAAAATCCCCATCAGGTAATTCAAGCCGCTGCCAATACCCATTAAATAAAGGGTTTCTACGCAGTAAGCGCGGCAATAACGTTTGAATATGTGCGTTTGATAATCCTGAGGCAGGAATAAATGAGTCCATCATGAATTAGGATCCCTTTTTTATTTGTAGAGAAAAGAGTAATGATTCGGCATTGAGCGAGCAGCAGTAAGAGTATAATAAGCCATCGATATTATTAGCGACTGATAACAATTCAATACGTGATAGTGTATCGATAAGATCAGCTTGCTGCTGTTTTTCTAATTGGAGCTCAAAATTAAGGGCGTGTTGATAAAGAGGACGATCATTCGTTTGTTTGATTTTTTTTCTTAGTGCTCGGTAAGAAAATAGTAAGGTATCAGTCGGTGATAGGGCGAGCTTAAGAGTGTGAAGGTGTAGTTGAGAGAATCGAATCTCGAGAGAATCAAGCCAAATTAACAGCATGGCAAGATTAACGTTACCATTATGCTTATCTTGTAAGATGAGAGCAGCTTGTTGTACTTCCGATTTTTTGTAGTGTTCTAGTGAGAAGGCCCAAAAGGCTTCGCAAGTCAGCAAAGCCTTTTGTTGTTGATTAAGAGGAGCGTTACAGTTGAGCTGCATTCTCTTTTTCTTCAATCTGTTCTTGCAGATCCATCCATTCCATCTCAACGTCTTCTAGTTCTGATTTAGAAGAGGCTTGAATGGCCAAGACTTCAGTTAAACGTTTTTTGTTTTCTGCCTCATATAAAGAAACGTCACCAAGTTCTTCTTCTGATTGGCTTAGTGCTTCATTGAGCTTATCCATTTTCTTTTCAAGCTTCGTTACTTCTTTACGCAGCGGTGCTATTTGTTTTCTGAATTCTGCTTCTTTACGTTTCTGCTCTTTTTTATCAGCGGCACTTAAACTGGTAGAGGTGCTTGGGCTGTCTTGTTTATCTTGTTGCAGTTGTTCTTTTCGTTCGTTCTTGTTTTGTTCTGTTAGCCATTTGTAGTAATCCGTTAAGTCACCATCAAAAGGAACCACTTGGCGATCATGAACTAAATACAGATCATCAGTAGTCGCACGAAGTAAATATCTATCGTGACTTACAATAACCATTGCGCCTTCAAAGGTTTGTAGTGCCATGGTTAAGGCTTGGCGCATATCCAAATCAAGGTGGTTGGTTGGTTCATCGAGTAGCAACATGTTTGGTTTTTGCCACACAACAAGTGCTAATACTAAACGGGCTTTTTCACCACCCGAGAATGGGCCTACTTTGTCTAAGGCTTTTTCACCTTGGAAACCAAAGCTGCCTAAGTAATCTCGCAGTTGTTGTTCTGTGTGATTAGGGGCAATTTGCATTAGATGCTGTAGTGGCGTTTCTTCTATGTGCAGCGTTTCTAATTGATGTTGTGCAAAATAACCAATTTTCACACCTTGAGAGTAGTTGAACACGCCACTTTGTGGTGCTAATTCGCCGGATAGTAATTTGATTAAGGTTGATTTACCCGCACCATTTCGACCTAATAGACCAATACGACTTCCAGGAACCAAATTTAAACGGATTTGCTCAAGGATCGTATTATTTTCGTAACCGGCACTTACTTCATCCATCATTAGAATTGGATTTGGTAATGCGTCTGGTTCTCTAAAATTAAAGCTGAATGGGTTATCTAATTGTGCAGGTAGCACTTTCTCCATCTTCTCTAACGCTTTAATACGGCTTTGTGCTTGACGTGCTTTTGATGCTTTGTAGCGGAAGCGGTCAATGTATGACTGCATGTGCGACATGTTCTTTTGCTGCTTTTGGTATTTCGCTTGTTGCAGCACTAATTTCTCAGAACGTTGCACTTCAAATGATGAGTAGTTACCGGTGTATTCGTTTAATTTCTGATTTTCTACATGAATGATGCGATTAATTACTGGATCCAAAAAATCACGGTCATGAGAGATAAGCATTAAAGTGCCAGGGTAGTTTTGTAACCAACGCTCTAGCCACATTACCGCATCTAAATCTAAGTGGTTGGTAGGTTCATCGAGTAATAATAGGTCTGAGCGACAAAGTAATGCTTGTGCTAAGTTTAAACGCATACGCCAACCACCAGAGAATTGGGTTAAGTTCCAATCCATCTGTTGTTGTGAAAAGCCTAAACCATTTAATAATTCAGCCGCGCGGGAGTTAATGGTGTAGCCGCCTACGATGTCGATCTTACTGTGTAATTCAGCCACTAACGTGCCGTTATCTGCTTTTTCGGCTTCGATAAGTTGAGCTTCTAAGTTGCGGTATTCACGGTCACCATCAATAACATAATCGAGAGCTTTACGCTCTAACGCTGGGGTCTCTTGTGCGACCCACGCCATTTCCCAGTTGTGGGGAACGCGGTTTGAACCGGCATCAACACTTAACTCACCTTTAATTAAGGCAAAAAGAGTGGATTTACCACAGCCATTTTTTCCTACCAAGCCGACTTTATCACCAGGATGTATAGTGGCAGAGGCTTGTTCCAGTAATGGCTTTCCGCCACGAAGTAATTGAATGTCTGAAAACGTAATCATGCTGTGGTGTTCTTCTCTTGTTGGCAAAATGTAGAATACGGGGAGCATAGTAGGCGGAAGAGCGAAGATTGTCGATATAGAAATAGTCTGTATGATGAGAGGATAGTAGGGTGTGTTGATATTTTGTGATGATTTTTAATTATGAAAGGCCGATCCTCCCTAATCTAAGAGAATAAGAAGAGAAGTCTAGAAAGGAATTTATGACTCAGTTGCCTAAAATATTAGTAATCCTCACTCATCCTGACCCTGAGAGTTCTATTGCCAATAAGGCGATATTATCTGCCTATCAAGGGTTATCTCATGTCACTGTGCATGATCTTTATGCTCAATATCCTGAATTTTTTATTGATGTTATTTATGAGCATGAACTGCTTGCTCAGCATGACATTATTGTTTTTCAGCATCCTCTTTATCTTTATTCGTGCCCTTCGTTATTAAAAGAATGGATGGATTGTGTACTAGGAAAGGGCTTTGCCTATGGTGAAGGCAATGCTCTAAAAGGTAAAAAATGGCGTAGTGTTATTACTGCGGGAGGTATTGAAGAAGCCTTTTCAGTAAACGGATATAACCAACATTCGATGGATGAAATATTAGTCCCATTTAAGATCACGGCGGCCTTATGTCAGATGGAATGGCTTACGCCATCGGTGCAATATTGGGCTAGAAAAATCACGTTAGAAAAGCGTCAGCAGTTTATTGATGACTATAAAGAATGGTTATTAAATCCTAGAGGAGAGATCTAATGGCGGGTGATTGGCTACATACCAGTTCGATATTTTTAGCGGCTGCTGTTGTGACGGTTCCTTTAGCTCAGCGATTTGGATTAGGTGCAGTACTTGGGTATTTATTAGCAGGAATCGCGATCGGGCCATGGGGATTGAAATTGATTTCTGATGTTGATGCTATTTTACACTTTTCAGAATTTGGAGTGGTGCTACTGTTATTTCTCATCGGTTTAGAATTAAACCCGAATAAATTATGGAAGATGAGAAAACCAATAATAGGATTAGGCGGCAGCCAAGTTGTATTTACATCATGTGTTATTACTGCGGCTATGATGTTTTATGGCTTAACGTGGCAAGTGAGCGTTGTTATTGGTATGGGATTAGCGTTGTCATCTACTGCGATAGCATTACGAGTGATTGAAGAACGTAAATTGTCGGGTTCAGAAAGCGGGCAGTCTGGTTTCGCAGTATTGCTGTTTCAAGATATCGCGGTTATTCCTATGCTTGCGATATTGCCAGTACTGGCTGGTGGGGCAAGTGGTCATTGGCTTGATGGGTTATGGATATTGGTTGGTGTGGTAGGCATTTTCACGTTAGGCCATTTTTTACTTCGTCCATTATTTAGCTATGTAGTGAAGAGTGGGGCGCGAGAGCTATTTACTGTGGCTGCCCTTCTTTTGGTTATTGGTGTTTCTGCTGCGATGAAACAGTTGGGATTATCAATGGCACTAGGTGCTTTTCTGGCTGGAGTCTTGCTGGCGGAGAGTGAATTTCGCCATGAATTAGAGGTGGCAATAGAACCCTTTAAAGGATTATTACTGGGTCTGTTTTTTATTGCGGTAGGAATGTCGGTCAACCTAGGTTTATTATTGCAATATCCATTAGAGATATTAGCCGCCGTTACTTTATTAGTGAGTTCAAAAGGGTTTCTACTTTATGGTCTGGCTCGCTTATTTGGAACAAGAGCAAAAGCTCGCAGCCAGATGGCAATGATATTAAGCCAAGGTGGTGAGTTTGCGTTTGTATTATTTACAGCCGCACAAATGGAAGGATTGTTGAGTCGAGAATTAACGGCATTCTTATTGGTTGTGGTCAGTTTATCAATGATGACTACTCCTTTACTCTTGATTGCTCAAGATTGGTGGTTTGGTAGAACGCTGAACAGCGAAGAAGAAATGCCACAATCAGATTTTACTCATGCCACTCAACCACAGGTGATCATCGCAGGTTTTGGTCGATTTGGTCAGATTGTTGGGCGTTTATTGTTTGCGAATAAGATTAAGCTAACTATTTTAGAGAGTGATCCAAGCCAAATTCATTTATTAAGAAAATTTGGTTATAAAGTGTATTACGGCGATGCAACTCAAGTTGAATTATTGCGAGCTGCTGGTGCAGAGAAGGCAGAGGCAATAGTGGTTTGTAAGACGGACCCTCAAAAAGTCATGGATGTGGTGGCATTGTGTAAGCAGCATTTTCCTCATTTGAAAATATTAGCTCGTGCTCGTAGCCGAGTAGAAGCGTATGAGTTGTTAAGTGAGGGCGTTGATCATTTTTCACGAGAAACTTTTTATGGGGCCCTTGATTTAGGCCGACAAACCCTTACATCTTTAGGTATGCACCCGTACCAAGCCAAGCGTGCAGAATCTCATTTTAAAAAGTTAGATGTTGCTATGCTCAAAGAATTGTTACCATTGCACTCAGATGACAAAGCATTAGCTTCAAAAGCGAAAGCGGCTCGCATAGAGTTAGAAGAGATCTTTGGCTTAGAGATGGAAAACGAACGATCAACCCAACACCATTGGGATTAGTATCATTAGCACAAGGATAATAACCGTGAAAAAACGATTTATTGCAGGTGCGGTTTGCCCATCGTGTAGTACAACCGATACGCTACGCTGGTGGGAAGAAAGTAATATTGAACATGTCGAATGCGTGGAATGTGGTCATACAGACCGTAAAACACCAAAATCGATAGAAAAAACCAAACATGCGCAAGATGATGTTATTGGTGTTTTTAAGCCTGAATAGTATTATGTTGCAATACTGAATACCATCCACTAATGCTAAGTGCATCCGGAGTTAAAATGAAAATTGAAAAGAATGTTGTTGTAAGTCTTGCTTACCAAGTGAAAACAGAAGAAGGCGTAGTTGTTGACCAATCAACAGTAGAAGCTCCTCTTGATTACCTACACGGTAACGATAATCTAATCGTAGGTCTTGAAAAAGCACTTGAAGGCAAAATCGCTGGCGATAAATTCAGCATCACAGTGACTCCTGAAGATGCATACGGCGAGCACATGGATGAGATGGTTCAACGTGTTCCTGCAAACGTATTCCAAGGTGTTGAACAAATTGAAGTTGGTATGCGTTTCCTTGCTGATACAGACCAAGGTCCAATCCCTGTAGAAGTAACAGAAGTTGATGGCGACGAAGTTGTTGTTGATGGTAACCACATGCTTGCTGGCCAAACTCTAGGTTTTGACGTTGAAGTTGTTGCTGTTCGTGCTGCAACTGAAGAAGAGCTAGCACACGGTCATGTACATCAAGAAGGCGGCTGTGGTCACGACCACGGACACGACCATGATCATGAAGGCGGTTGTTGTGGTGGCGAAGGCCATTCTCACGATCACGAGCATGAAGAAGAGCATGTATGTTGTGGTAAAGGCAACTGTTCTAAGTAATCTTTTAAGAGCAGGAACGAAGACGCTTCGCTCGAGAGTTTAGGGGCGAGGACGAGCTTGAGTTCTATGATAAATTTGAAACCGCAGGTGTGAAAGCATCTGCGGTTTTTTTAACTAGAAACTATACGCTGCGCTAGCTAGAGTCTATAAAAGCAAAAGTATTAGGAATTGGCAGTTCTATTTACTTCATCAGTGATACACGCTCTTACTAGTCTCTAGTTAGCGAAGTGTATAGCCTCTAGTAATGCGGTGGTGGTGTCTCTTCTGATGGATCAGCCATGCTCGACGTATCCATGGTTTTCACTTTACCCACCATGAACTTTATTTGAACTTGCATATTAGTGATCAGTAATTGTTGCTGAGATAACGCATCGTTTAACTCTTCAATTGTTTGTTCTTGGAACGCCATTTGGCACTCTAAATCACTAATTTTATCTTCTAATCTTTTAATTTCTGTTGTCATTATTCTATCAACCAAGCTTGAGCTATTCCGGCTGAGGTGGCTGAAATGACTCGTTGTTTTTTATCAATGGCAACATCATACACTACCGCTGTTGGTGGGCGTGCATCTTTTAATGGCTCGGCGCGCCATTGTTCTTTTTTCTTACCTGAGAGCGTATCCCACAACATAATAGTACCTGATGGAGAACCAGTCATAAGATAAGAACCGTCATCACTAAAGCGAGCACTAGAGAAAACTTGCTGACGAGCGAAAGTGCTTAACTCTGTAATTTTATCACCCGTTTTTAAATCCCAGATAAAAGCTTCATTACCACCGTCGGCAGTTAATGCGTATTTGCCATCTCGTTGCAGTGCAATGCGACTTACGCGCTTCTCATGTTCAAAGGTGTGTAATATTTGTCCTGTCTGTGTGTCCCAAAAATAAGCAAAGTGATCATTACCACCAGAGAGTGCAAACTTTCCATTAGCTGATAGGGCAACTGAATTTACTTTTTCTCGATGAGCGAGAAATTCAAGCCTGCGTCCTGTTGCTAAATTAATATAAATAGCCTTACCATTAGATAAGCCAAGCAAGACTTGTTGACCATTACTTGATATATCGACACCACGAATAATGCCATCAGAAATAGACCATAATCCTTCAGAGATACCCATACCTAAATCCCACACGGCGAAATTGGTTTTGGTAGCAGTAATGGCAAAGCGTGAATTATCAGAAATGGTTATATGCGAAACCGTTGAGTCATGCTGATCTTGAGCACCAAAATAGGTTAATTCTTTATTGTCGACTAAATCCCAAAAATGCAATCCGCTTTTTATTTTGCTATTAGTATTTACAGCATTGGATCCCTCTTTAACAAAAAAAAGACCAAAACGAGCATCACGACTTAAAGCAAAACTGGTTGTTCCTTGTGTGGCAATTTCCCATCGTTGAACGTCAGAGTTATTCAAGAAACAACCTACTAATGTCAACGTAATGACAAAAATTACAATGTATTGAGAGATAAGGCGCATCAAATTGAACTACTCGTTTGTAATGTGTCTATAAGTACTAGTATATTGTGATGAACAGTATTTCACATCTTTATCTAAAAAATTGAATAAGAAATTGAGGCAAGACCTCAAATAACCGGAGTTTTGAAATGAAATCTATCTTTAAAGTGTCGTTACTTGCTGCAACTGTTGCATTTGTTGTTGGTTGTCAAAAAGAAGAAGCACCAAAAACAGAAGCTACAACGTTGCCAGCTAAGATTGAAGCATCTGCAGAAAATGCTACGGCAGCAACATTTGCATCTGAAGATGAAAAAGCAGGTTATGCAATCGGCGCATCATTGGCTAAATACCTAAACTCAAATCTAGAGAAACAGACAGAGCTTGGCTTAGACCTGAAAAAAACCGATGTGCTGGCTGGTGTTACAGATGTATTTAACGGTAAAGAGCGTCTAACTGACGAAGAAATTCAAGGTGCTTTACAAGCTCTGGATCAACGTGTTGCTGAAATTGCAAAACAAAAAGCAGCGGCTGAATCAGAAGCAAATATCAAAGCGGGTGCTGATTATCGTGCAGAGTTTGAAAAACAAGACGGTGTAATGAAGACTGAATCAGGTCTTTTATACAAAGTAATTACTCCTGCTGATGGCCCTAAGCCTAAAGACACAGATACAGTAGTTGTTCATTACTCAGGTACACTAATTGATGGTACTAAGTTTGATAGCTCTTATGATCGCAACCAACCTGCAACGTTCCCATTAAATGCAGTCATTCCTGGTTGGACTGAAGGTGTTCAACTTATGAACGTAGGTTCTAAGTACAAGTTCGTTATTCCTGCAGAATTAGGTTACGGTGCTCAAGGTAACCAAGCGATCCCTGCAAACTCAACATTAGTATTCGATGTTGAATTGCTTGAAATCAAAGATGCAGCAAAACCTGCAAAATAATCTTAACGAAGATTAAATAATCTAAACTTTGTTTTAGATCACTGAATTAGCCCCGGCACTTGCTGGGGTTTTTTATTTTCATGCAAATATTCTGATAAACTTGATGGAATTATTTTAAGCAACTGGCTTTTGCTGCTCGTTGGATAAATGGATATTGAGTTGGTGTATATGAATATTGAAAATGCCGCAGAAGAAAGCTTATCTGAGGTAGTGCCATTTACTGAATTTGATCATCACATCTTACGTTCTTATGAAGCGGTAGTTGATGGGATTGCGAGTTTAATTGGTAGCTATTGTGAAATTGTTCTGCATTCATTAGAAGACATTAATAAATCGGCAATCCGAATTGCTAATGGTGAAAATACCGGGCGTAAAGTGGGGTCGCCTATTACGGATTTAGCTCTGCAAATGTTGAAAGATATTCAGCGATCAGAGCGTAACTTTTCACGTTCATATTTCACTCGAGCTAAGGGTGGGGTATTAATGAAGTCGATTACTGTCGCAATTCGTAATGGCAATGAAAGAATTATTGGTTTGTTATGTATTAACATCAATCTAGATGCGCCTTTTTCTCAAGTATTACATTCATTTATGCCAAGTGAAGAAGCAAATGAAGCGGCATCAAGCGTTAACTTTGCTAGCGATGTTGATGAATTAGTTGATCAAACAGTAAAGCGTACTATTGATGAAGTGAATGCAGATAAAGAAGTAGGCAATAATGCTAAGAATAAACAGATAGTAATGGATTTATACGACAAAGGTATCTTTGATATTAAAGACGCAATTAATCGTGTAGCTGATCAGTTAAATATTTCAAAACATACAGTGTATCTTTATATTCGCCAGAGAAAAATTGAGGATGGTGAAAAGTGAGTTTATGTTATGGGCTTGTCGTTAATGGGCCAGCTTACGGAACTCAAGCATCGAGACAGGCATTTCAATTTGCCCAAGCACTGATAGAGCAAGGTCATACGCTCAAAAAAGTATTTTTCTATCAAGATGGAGTACTTAACGCCTCGTCATTAATCTTACCTGCGAATGATGAATTTGATATAACAAAAGCATGGCAAGAATTTGCAAAAGCACATGATGTTGAATTAGAAACGTGCGTGGCTGCAGCATTACGTCGTGGCGTTATAGGGAAAGAGGAAGCGGAACAAAATAAGCGGAACCAACATAATCTGGCTTCCGAATTTCAGCAAGCAGGTTTAGGTGGTTTAGCTACTGCATTATTAACATTTGACCGAGTAATCCAGTTTTAATAAATTGATTTTTAATTAAAAGGTAAGTTATGAATCGAATTGGATTTGTATTTCAAAGTTCACCTCATTCTACGACAAAAGGTAGGGAAGGATTAGATGCGATTCTTGCAGCTTCTGCGTACAGTGAAGATATTCATATATTCTTTATTGGCGATGGGGTATTACAGTTATTGGAAAATCAACGGCCTGAGAAAGTATTATCACGTGATTATATTGCAGGATTTAAAATGTTAGCACTGTATGATCTTGAAGAAATCTTTGTGTGCAATACAGCTTTATTAAATCGTGGTATCAAGAAAAGTCATTTATTAATTGATGTTGATGTTATCTCTAATCAACAAATTAATGAGCAGTTATCGCAATGTGATCAGGTGATGGTGTTTTAAATTATGCTGCATGTCTTAACTAAAACAGATAGCCTTCAAGCACTCCGTAATCAAGAATTACCAGTCAATGTTGAGAAAGATGTCCTTTTACTCACGCAAGATTGCGTTTATGCAGCTATATCGGATCATAAGGATCATTTATTGATCCTTCCATTTAAACAATGCTATATCCTACAAGAAGATGTAGAAGCTAGGGGGGTTAAATTATTAATTGATAATAAAATTCAACTGGTTAGCTATGACTTATTTGTAACTCTAACCCAAGTTAACTCACCTATAGTTACTTGGTAATCGTGTGTTATGTTCGAGAAACTTAAATTATTTTTAAATTGTTTATTAATAGTGCTGTATATTTCTTGACACATATCACGTTCAGCCTTAGAATTTCGCGTCCCTATTTCCATAGGGATATAGATTTTTCAAAAGTTTTCGAACCTCTAATCAGGAGCTATTTTAATGGCAACTATTAATCAGTTGGTACGCAAGCCACGTGCAAAGCAAGTTGTTAAAAGCAACGTGCCTGCGCTAGAAGCGTGTCCACAAAAACGTGGTGTATGTACTCGCGTATATACTACTACTCCAAAAAAACCGAACTCAGCGTTACGTAAAGTATGTCGTGTTCGTTTAACTAACGGCTTTGAAGTTACTTCATACATCGGCGGCGAAGGTCACAACCTTCAGGAGCACTCAGTTGTTCTTATCCGTGGTGGTCGTGTTAAAGATTTACCAGGTGTGCGTTACCACACTGTTCGTGGTGCACTTGACTGTGCAGGCGTAAACGATCGTAAGAAAGGTCGTTCTAAGTACGGTGTGAAACGTCCTAAGTCTTAATGGAATCCGTTAAGTAAGGCCAAACACTATATATTTGTAATTTGAAGAAACTGAAAAGTTTTGGATAACCTGAAGACAACAACGGAGATATTCCATGCCACGTCGTCGCGTAATAGGCCAACGTAAGATCCTTCCAGATCCTAAGTTCAAATCTGAGCTGTTGGCAAAATTTGTAAACATCGTAATGGTTGACGGTAAGAAATCAACTGCTGAAAAAATCGTTTACGGTGCACTAGAATTAATGGCTGAGAAATCTGGTAAAGATCACTTAGCTGTATTCGAAGAAGCTCTTGAAAACATTCGTCCATCGGTAGAAGTTAAATCTCGCCGTGTGGGTGGTTCTACTTACCAAGTTCCTGTAGAAGTACGTCCGGTTCGCCGTAACGCACTTGCTATGCGTTGGTTAGTTGAAGCTGCGCGTAAGCGTGGTGAAAAATCTATGGCTCAACGTCTTGCTAACGAAATGTTAGACGCGTCTGAGAACAAAGGTACTGCGGTTAAGAAACGTGAAGACGTTCACCGTATGGCTGATGCTAACAAAGCATTCGCTCATTACCGCTGGTAATACCGAAGGTGCAGCAGTCCTTGCTGCACCTTACTTCTTTCTTTCCCATTTAGTAAAACACTTAGCCATTATCGCTATTTCAATGCATTTGCGTTGGGAAATAGCAATAATCCCTAAGATAAGAGGATACAACCGTGGCTCGAAATACACCTATTGAGCGCTACCGTAATATCGGTATCTGTGCTCACGTAGATGCAGGTAAAACTACTACTACTGAGCGTATTCTATTCTATACTGGCCTTTCTCATAAAATCGGTGAAGTTCACGATGGTGCTGCTACCATGGACTGGATGGAACAAGAGCAAGAGCGCGGTATTACCATTACCTCTGCGGCAACTACGACTTTTTGGCGTGGTATGGATGCACAATTTGATGATCATCGTATTAATATCATTGATACCCCTGGACACGTTGACTTTACTATCGAAGTAGAACGTTCTTTGCGTGTACTTGATGGTGCGGTTGTTGTTTTCTGTGGTTCATCTGGTGTAGAACCTCAATCTGAAACTGTATGGCGTCAAGCGAATAAGTACGGCGTTCCTCGTATTGTCTTCGTAAATAAGATGGACCGTGCAGGTGCTGATTTCTTACGTGTTGTAGAACAAATTAAAAATCGTCTTGGTGCAAATCCTGTTCCTATCCAATTAAATATTGGTGCAGAAGAAGATTTTAGAGGTGTTATCGACCTTATTAAGATGAAGACAATCAATTGGAATGAAGCCGATCAAGGCATGACCTTCACGTATGAAGATATTCCAGCTGATATGCAAGAGCTTGCAGACGAATGGCGCCTAAACTTAGTTGAAGCGGCAGCGGAAGCGTCAGAAGAACTGATGGATAAATATCTTGAAGGTGAAGAACTGACAGAAGCTGAAATTAAAAACGCATTACGCACACGAACTATCAATAATGAGATTGTTCTTGCGACATGTGGCTCTGCATTTAAGAATAAAGGGGTTCAAGCGGTACTTGATGCTGTTGTTGAGTTCCTACCTGCGCCTATCGATGTTCCTGCAATTAAGGGCGTTGATGAAAACGACAATGAAGTTGAACGTCATGCAGACGACAACGAACCATTTGCAGCGTTAGCGTTTAAAATTGCAACAGACCCATTCGTAGGTACGTTGACTTTCATGCGTGTTTATTCAGGTGTTGTTAATACTGGTGACGGTGTTTATAACTCAGTAAAACAAAAGCGTGAACGTTTTGGTCGTATTGTTCAGCTTCATGCTAATAAGCGTGAAGAAGTGAAAGAAATACGTGCCGGTGATATCGCAGCGGCGATTGGCCTTAAAGATGTAACTACAGGTGATACACTGTGTGATCAAAACGCGAAAGTAATTCTTGAGCGTATGGAATTTCCTGAACCGGTTATTCAGATAGCAGTTGAACCAAGAACATTAGCAGATCAAGAAAAAATGGGCGTCGCGCTAGGTAAACTAGCAGCTGAAGATCCATCTTTTAAAGTTGAAACCGATAAAGAATCAGGACAAACACTGATTTCTGGTATGGGTGAACTACACTTAGATATTATCGTTGATCGAATGAAGCGTGAATTCAGTGTTGAATGTAACGTTGGTAAGCCTCAAGTGGCATATCGTGAAACTATTCGTGGTAGCGCGGAAGTGGAAGGTAAATTCATTCGTCAATCTGGTGGTCGTGGTCAATACGGTCATGTATGGCTAAGAATTGAACCAGCTGAACATGATGCAGGTTTCGTTTTTGTCGACGAAATTGTAGGTGGTGCAGTTCCTCGTGAATTCATCAGCTCAGTAGCAAAAGGTATCGAAGAGCAAATGAATAACGGCGTGCTGGCAGGTTATCCTGTACTCGACGTTAAAGCGACGCTTTTTGATGGCTCATACCACGATGTGGACTCCAATGAAATGGCGTTCAGAATCGCGGGTTCAATGGCTTTCAAGAAAGGTGCACTAGAAGCGCAACCTGTTATTCTTGAACCAATGATGAAAGTTGAAGTAACCACTCCAGAAGACTGGATGGGTGATGTTGTTGGTGATTTAAACCGTCGCCGCGGCATGATTGAAGGTATGGACGATGGCATCGCTGGTTTGAAAATAATCCGTGCTCAAGTTCCACTTTCCGAAATGTTTGGTTATGCAACATCTCTACGTTCTGCGACTCAAGGTCGAGCATCTTACTCTATGGAATTTTCCGAATACGGTGAAGTTTCGAAGAATGTTGCTGATAGAATCATCGCTGAACGCGGATAAAACACTCAATATCCTTGCGTCAAGAGCAATTGACGCATAAAATAGCAAATTCTGGCGCGCCTTATCACTGTTCGATAAGGCGAATCATAACTAGGAAGGAACACGATCGTGTCTAAAGAAAAATTTGAACGTACGAAACCGCACGTAAACGTTGGTACTATCGGCCACGTTGACCACGGTAAAACAACTCTAACTGCTGCTATCTGTACTACACTTGCTAAAATTTACGGTGGCGT
>NZ_MAJS01000004.1 GCF_001690985.1 Aliivibrio sp. 1S175 | reverse complement strand
AATCTGTGTGAACACTCATAAATCGTAATCTATCGTTTAAGGAGGTGATCCAGCCCCAGGTTCCCCTAGGGCTACCTTGTTACGACTTCACCCCAGTCATGAACCACAAAGTGGTGAGCGTCCTCCCGAAGGTTAAACTACCCACTTCTTTTGCAGCCCACTCCCATGGTGTGACGGGCGGTGTGTACAAGGCCCGGGAACGTATTCACCGTGACATTCTGATTCACGATTACTAGCGATTCCGACTTCACGGAGTCGAGTTGCAGACTCCGATCCGGACTACGACGCACTTTTTGGGATTCGCTCACTATCGCTAGCTTGCAGCCCTCTGTATGCGCCATTGTAGCACGTGTGTAGCCCTACTCGTAAGGGCCATGATGACTTGACGTCGTCCCCACCTTCCTCCGGTTTATCACCGGCAGTCTCCCTGGAGTTCCCACCATTACGTGCTGGCAAACAAGGATAAGGGTTGCGCTCGTTGCGGGACTTAACCCAACATTTCACAACACGAGCTGACGACAGCCATGCAGCACCTGTCTCACAGTTCCCGAAGGCACAAGTCCATCTCTGGTCTCTTCTGTGGATGTCAAGAGTAGGTAAGGTTCTTCGCGTTGCATCGAATTAAACCACATGCTCCACCGCTTGTGCGGGCCCCCGTCAATTCATTTGAGTTTTAATCTTGCGACCGTACTCCCCAGGCGGTCTACTTAACGCGTTAGCTCCGAAAGCCACGGCTCAAGGCCACAACCTCCAAGTAGACATCGTTTACGGCGTGGACTACCAGGGTATCTAATCCTGTTTGCTCCCCACGCTTTCGCATCTGAGTGTCAGTGTCTGTCCAGGGGGCCGCCTTCGCCACTGGTATTCCTTCAGATCTCTACGCATTTCACCGCTACACCTGAAATTCTACCCCCCTCTACAGCACTCTAGTTCACCAGTTTCAAATGCGGTTCCGAGGTTGAGCCCCGGGCTTTCACATCTGACTTAATGAACCACCTGCATGCGCTTTACGCCCAGTAATTCCGATTAACGCTCGCACCCTCCGTATTACCGCGGCTGCTGGCACGGAGTTAGCCGGTGCTTCTTCTGTCGCTAACGTCAAGATATGCAGCTATTAACTACACACCCTTCCTCACGACTGAAAGTACTTTACAACCCGAAGGCCTTCTTCATACACGCGGCATGGCTGCATCAGGCTTTCGCCCATTGTGCAATATTCCCCACTGCTGCCTCCCGTAGGAGTCTGGACCGTGTCTCAGTTCCAGTGTGGCTGATCATCCTCTCAGACCAGCTAGAGATCGTCGCCTTGGTGAGCTCTTACCTCACCAACAAGCTAATCTCACCTGGGCTAATCTTAGCGCGAGAGGTCCGAAGATCCCCCTCTTTGGTCCGAAGACATTATGCGGTATTAGCTATCGTTTCCAATAGTTATCCCCCACACTAAGGCATATTCCCAGGCATTACTCACCCGTCCGCCGCTCGTCAGCGAATTAGCAAGCTAATTCCTGTTACCGCTCGACTTGCATGTGTTAGGCCTGCCGCCAGCGTTCAATCTGAGCCATGATCAAACTCTTCAATTAAAGTTTT
>NZ_MAJS01000003.1 GCF_001690985.1 Aliivibrio sp. 1S175 | reverse complement strand
GGTGTTGTTGCTAAAATCTTTGCTTAAGATTTGACTAAGTACTAATAAAAAGGGCATCATTCGATGCCCTTTTTCTGCGTTGTATTGTGCATTGTTTTATTTTTATTCTACAATGTTAAGAAAATGCAGAGCACAGCGCAGATAAATTAGCAAATTGCTGGTTTATAGGATGAAGAGAGTAGGGTATATTTACTCTTGTTTTTGAATTTCTGTCTAATGATGGAAAATGATTTTAGTTATGTCACAGGTTGGTTTATGAAAACAAATACTGAGACGACAGAAACTTCAGGCGCAGTTGATACAATGAAGTGGTTACTAGTTTTAGTACTACTTTCTGCTGCGGTTATTGGTAATTATTTACTAGCTGATTTATCTGTTGTTATTCGAGCTGCCGGTGTAGTTGCATTGATTGCTGCTGCTGGTGGTATTGCTGCTTTCACAGCAAAAGGTCAAACTGCAATTGCATTTGCTCGCGAATCAAGAATGGAAGTACGTAAAGTTGTTTGGCCTACACGCCAAGAAACAACACAAACAACTTTCATTGTTCTTGCTGTATGTATCGTAATGGCTCTGATTTTATGGGGTATTGATGGTATTATGGTTAGACTAATTGGCTTAATCACAGGTGTTTGAGGATAAGTGATCATGAGTGAAGCTCCAAAGAAACGTTGGTATGTAGTTCAAGCCTTTTCAGGCTTTGAAGGTCGTGTATCACAATCGCTACGCGAACATATTAAAATTCATAACATGGAAGAGTCATTTGGTGAAGTACTTGTACCAACTGAAGAAGTGGTAGAAATGCGTGCCGGTCAACGTCGTAAAAGCGAACGTAAATTTTTCCCTGGTTACGTGTTAGTGCAAATGATCATGAATGATGAATCATGGCACTTAGTACGTAGTATTCCACGTGTTATGGGGTTCATTGGTGGTACTTCAGATCGCCCAGCTCCAATTACTGATAAAGAAGCTGATGCAATTTTAAATCGTCTTCAACAAGCGAGTGAAGCACCTCGCCCTAAAACGTTATTTGAAGCAGGTGAAGTGGTTCGTGTTACTGAAGGACCATTTGCTGACTTTAACGGAACTGTTGAAAATGTTGATTACGAAAAAAGTCGTATCAAAGTATCGGTTTCTATCTTTGGCCGTGCAACTCCAGTTGAACTAGAGTTTAGCCAAGTAGAAAAAAACTGATCGAAAAATCAGCAAAGCTATTGTAAAAAGCGCGAATTATTATTATAATTTCGCGCGTTTTTGTTAACGGGGAGCTGATCCAGTAGGATAGCGTTAGAACCCAAAATTTAGGAAATATCATGGCTAAGAAAGTTGAAGCTTATATCAAACTGCAAGTTGCAGCAGGTATGGCGAACCCAAGTCCACCAGTTGGTCCTGCTCTAGGTCAACACGGTGTGAATATCATGGAATTCTGTAAAGCGTTTAACGCAAGAACAGAATCTGTTGAGAAAGGTCTACCTACTCCAGTAGTTATCTCTGTATACAGCGACCGTTCTTTTACGTTCATTACTAAGACTCCACCAGCAGCCGTTCTTCTTAAGAAAGCTGCAGGCGTTAAGTCTGGTTCTGGTCGTCCAAACAGTGAGAAAGTTGGTACTGTTACAGACGCTCAAATACAAGAGATCGCAGAAACTAAAGCTGCGGACATGACTGGTGCTGACATTGAAGCTATGAAGCGTTCAATTGCTGGTACTGCTCGTTCTATGGGCCTAGTGGTAGAGGGTTAAGATTATGGCTAAACTTACTAAGCGTATGCGTAATATCCGCGAAAAAGTGGAAGTTACTAAAGACTACGAAATCAACGAAGCTGTTGCTCTTCTTAAAGAATTAGCTACTGCTAACTTCAACGAAAGTGTTGATGTTGCTGTTAATCTTGGCATTGATGCACGTAAATCAGACCAAAACGTACGTGGTGCAACTGTACTACCACACGGTACTGGTCGTAATGTTCGTGTTGCTGTGTTCACTCAAGGTGCAAACGCAGAAGCTGCTAAAGAAGCAGGCGCTGATCTAGTAGGCATGGAAGACCTTGCTGAGCTAGTTAAGAAAGGCGAAATGAACTTTGACGTTGTTGTTGCTTCTCCAGATGCAATGCGCGTTGTTGGTCAACTAGGTACAATCCTAGGTCCTCGCGGTCTTATGCCAAACCCTAAAGTTGGTACTGTAACGCCTAACGTTGCTCAAGCAGTTAAAAATGCTAAAGCTGGTCAGGTTCGTTACCGTAACGACAAAAACGGCATCATCCACACTACTATCGGTAAAGTGGATTTTGATGCTGCTCAACTTAAAGAGAACTTAGAATCTCTTCTAGTTGCACTGAAAAAAGCAAAACCTACTTCAGCTAAAGGTGTTTTCCTGAAGAAGGTAAGCATCTCTACTACAATGGGTGCTGGTGTTTCTCTAGATCAAGCGACTTTAGAGACAACATTAAAATAATTTGCAAACGCGCAAAATTTATGTATAATTTTGCGCCTATCAAATTTATGGTTGGGGCTGTTTAATTTTTAATTAAAACAGTCTCCGTCCAAGACCGTAGGTGCTCGAAAGAGCTTAATAAACCTGCGTAGACGGTGCCGAACTAAAGACTAATTTTTCGGAATTAGTTTTCTGTGAATGCATCGTAATTACTCTCCTACAGTTTTTGTAGTGAGTGGTGTAATCACAACCAGAGGTTAATCCAAATGGCTTTAAATCTTCAAGACAAAAAAGCAATTGTTGCTGAAGTCAACGAAGCAGCCAGTGGTGCACTTTCTGCAGTTGTAGCTGACTCTCGTGGCGTTACTGTTAGCGCGATGACTTCTCTACGTAAACAAGCGCGTGAAGCGGGTGTTTACATGAGAGTTGTTCGTAACACACTAGCACGTCGTGCAGTAGAAGGTACTCAGTATGAGTGTCTACAAGACACATTTACTGGTCCATCTCTACTTGCATTCTCTAACGAGCACCCAGGTGCTGCAGCACGTCTTTTTAAAGACTTTGCTAAAGAGAATAAAAACTTCGAGATTAAAGCTGCTGCATTTGAAGGCGCAGTTACTGATGCTGATGTACTAGCGACACTACCAACTTACGACGAAGCAATTGCACGCCTAATGATGTGCATGAAAGAAGCTTCTGCTGGTAAACTGGTACGTACTATCGCTGCTGTTCGTGATCAAAAAGAAGAAGCTGAGGCATAAGCCCTGCTTTATTTGATTACAAAATAAATTATTGTTGACTTAAAAGAGAATTGTTATGTCTATTACTAACGAGCAAATCCTAGACGCAGTTGCAGAAATGTCTGTAATGCAAGTTGTTGAGCTTATCGAAGCTATGGAAGAAAAATTCGGTGTTACTGCTGCTGCTGCAGTAGTTGCTGGTGGCGCTGCTGCTGAAACTGCTGAAGAGCAAACTGAATTTGACGTTATCCTAACTGCAGTTGGCGGAAACAAAGTTTCTGTAATCAAAGCAGTACGTGGCGCTACAGGTCTTGGCCTGAAAGAAGCTAAGGGTCTAGTTGATTCTGCTCCTGCTGCACTTAAAGAAGGCGTTGACAAAGCTGAAGCTGAAGGCCTTAAAGCACAGCTTGAAGAAGCTGGTGCAACTGTTGAAATCAAGTAATTATTACTTAGTTTCATAGCCTAGCGGCTAATGGCTGGTGGTTTATTAACCACTGGCCTTTTTGCGCTGTAGGGTATAGGGTAATTTCACACTGTTTAAGCCCCTATATTCGAGCAAAAAGCATAGTCTCAATCAGAGATTATGTCCTACAGAAAACAGTGTTATTAGTTACTGTCCCACCTTTTGAAGGCGGACGGTTCGGGTCACTTATCAGCGAGCTGAGGAACCCCATGGTTTACTCTTATACAGAGAAAAAGCGCATCCGTAAGGATTTTGGTAAGCGTCCACAAGTGTTGGACATACCATACTTGCTATCGATCCAGCTTGATTCTTTTACTAAGTTTATCGAGCAAGATCCTGAAGGGCAATACGGTCTTGAGGCTGCTTTCCGTTCTGTTTTTCCAATTCAGAGCTACAATGGCAACTCTAAGCTAGAATACGTTAGCTACAATCTCCGTGAACCAGAATTTGATGTTAAAGAATGTCAAATCCGCGGTGTTACATACTCTGCACCTCTACGCGTAAAATTGCGTTTAGTTGTGTACGATAAAGACGCACCTGCAGGCACGGTAAAAGACATTAAAGAACAAGAAGTCTACATGGGCGAAATTCCGCTTATGACAGACAATGGTACTTTTGTAATCAATGGTACTGAAAGGGTTATCGTATCCCAGCTGCACCGCAGCCCAGGTGTCTTCTTCGACAGCGATAAGGGTAAAACCCATTCATCTGGTAAAGTTCTTTATAACGCACGTGTAATTCCTTACCGTGGTTCATGGTTAGATTTCGAATTTGATCCTAAGGATAACTTATTCGTACGTATCGACCGTCGTCGTAAATTACCAGCAACGATCATCTTACGTGCACTTCGTAAAACAACAGAAGAAATCCTAGATTTATTCTTCGATAAAGTTGTATTTGAAGTGAAAGATCAAACGCTAATGATGGAATTACTTCCTGAGCGTTTACGTGGTGAGACTGCAACATTTGATATCGAATCGAACGGCAAAGTTTATGTTGAAGCCGGTCGTCGTATTACTGCGCGTCACATTCGTCAACTGACGAAAGACGAAGTAAACTATATCGAAGTACCAGTAGATTATATCGTAGGTAAAGTGGCTTCTCACGACTATGTGAATGAAGACACTGGTGAGATCATTGTTTCAGCTAACCAAGAGTTTAGCTTAGAAGATCTTGCTAATTTATCTCAGGCTGGCCATAAAAAGATCGAAGTGTTATTTACGAATGACCTTGATCATGGTGCATACATTTCTGACACTTTACGTGCAGATTCAACGGTTGACCGTTTATCGGCACTAGTTGAAGTTTATCGTATGATGCGCCCAGGCGAGCCACCAACAAAAGAAGCTGCTGAATCATTATTTGAAAGCCTATTCTTCTCTGAAGATCGCTATGACTTATCGACTGTTGGTCGTATGAAGTTCAATAGTTCAATTGGCCGTGATAATGATGAAGGCGCTGGCATTCTTGATGAAACTGATATCATCGAGGTTATGCGTAAACTGATCGACATCCGTAACGGTAAAGGCGAGGTTGATGATATCGATCACCTTGGTAACCGTCGTATTCGTTCTGTTGGCGAAATGGCAGAAAACCAATTCCGTGTTGGTTTAGTTCGTGTTGAACGTGCTGTTCGTGAGCGTTTGAGCCTTGGTGACCTTGATGCAATTATGCCTCAAGATCTTATCAATGCTAAGCCGATTTCAGCTGCAGTTAAAGAATTCTTTGGCTCTTCACAGCTATCTCAGTTTATGGATCAGAACAACCCATTGTCAGAAGTTACGCACAAACGTCGTATCTCTGCTTTAGGGCCTGGCGGTCTAACTCGTGAGCGTGCTGGTTTCGAAGTTCGTGATGTACACGCGACTCACTACGGTCGCCTATGTCCAATCGAAACACCGGAAGGCCCAAACATCGGTCTAATTAACTCATTGTCAGCATTTGCTCGATGTAATGAATATGGTTTCCTAGAAACTCCATATCGTCGTGTTGTTGATAATATAGTTACTGAAGATGTAGATTACCTATCTGCGATTGAAGAAGGTACTTTTGTTATTGCACAGGCGAATGCCGTGTTGACAGAAGAAGGTACTTTTGCTGATGAACTAATCATCGCTCGTCAGAAAGGCGAATCTGGCCTACATCCACGTGAACACATTCAATATATGGATGTCGCGACAAACCAAGTTGTATCTGTAGCTGCATCGCTTATCCCGTTCCTAGAACACGATGATGCGAACCGTGCCCTAATGGGTGCGAACATGCAACGTCAAGCTGTTCCGACATTAAGAGCTGATAAGCCTTTAGTTGGTACTGGTATTGAGCGTTGTGTAGCAATTGACTCAGGTGTAACTGCTGTTGCTAAACGTGGCGGTATGGTTCAGTCAGTAGATGCTTCTCGTATCGTGATTAAAGTGAACGAAGAAGAATTGGTACCTGGCGAAGCTGGTATCGATATCTACAACTTAACTAAATACACTCGTTCTAACCAAAATACGTGTATCAACCAACGTCCTACAGTACTTCCTGGTGAACCTGTAACTCGTGGTGATGTTCTTGCTGATGGTCCTTCAACGGATCTTGGTGAGCTTGCACTTGGTCAGAACATGCGTATCGCGTTTATGCCTTGGAATGGTTATAACTTCGAGGATTCCATCCTTGTATCTGAGCGTGTAGTTCAGGAAGACCGTTTCACGACAATCCATATTCAAGAATTATCTTGTGTGGCTCGTGATACCAAACTTGGTTCAGAAGAAATCACTGCAGATATTCCTAACGTAGGTGAAGCTGCACTGTCTAAACTGGATGAATCAGGTATTGTTTACATTGGTGCTGAAGTTAAGGGTGGTGACATCCTAGTTGGTAAAGTTACGCCTAAAGGTGAAACTCAACTGACTCCTGAAGAGAAGCTACTACGAGCTATCTTCGGTGAAAAAGCATCTGATGTTAAAGATTCTTCTCTACGTGTACCAAACTCTGTTTCAGGTACTATCATTGATGTACAAGTATTTACTCGTGATGGTGTTGAAAAAGATAAACGTGCTCTAGAAATCGAACAAATGCAGCTTAAAGAAGCTAAGAAAGACATCACTGAAGAATTCCAGATTCTTGAAGGTGGCTTATTAGCACGTGTTCGCACACTTCTACTTGCGGCAGGTACTTCTGAAGTTAAGCTTGATGCGATGGATCGTAAGCAGTGGTTAGAAATCACGCTTGATGATGAATCACAACAAAATCAACTTGAGCAGCTTGCTGAGCAATATGATGAGCTTAAAGCAGAGTTCGATAAGAAATTCGAAACTAAACGTCGTAAGATCACTCAAGGTGATGATCTTGCTCCAGGCGTACTGAAAATCGTTAAAGTTTACCTAGCAGTAAAACGTCGAATTCAGCCTGGTGATAAGATGGCGGGTCGTCATGGTAACAAGGGTGTAATCTCTAAGATCAACCCTGTTGAAGACATGCCTTATGATGAAAAAGGTCAGCCAGTAGATATCGTACTGAACCCACTGGGTGTACCTTCTCGTATGAACATCGGTCAAATTCTTGAAGTTCATATGGGTCTTGCTGCGAAAGGCGTTGGTGATAAACTGAACCAAATGCTTAAAGAGCAACAAGAACTACATAAGTTCCGTAACTTCTTACAAAAAGTATACGATCTTGGTGATACTCGCCAAGAAGTAGACATCGCTGCACTGTCTGATGACGAAGTTCGTACATTAGTTAAGAACTTACGCGGTGGTTTACCAATCGCAACACCAATTTTTGATGGTGCTCCAGAATCATCAATTAAAGAACTATTACAACTTGTTGATCTGCCAGCATCTGGTCAGTTGAAACTGTTTGATGGTCGTACTGGTGATGCGTTTGAGCGTCCTGTAACTGTTGGTTACATGTACATGCTAAAACTAAACCACTTAGTTGATGACAAGATGCACGCACGTTCTACCGGCTCTTACAGCCTTGTAACTCAGCAACCACTTGGTGGTAAAGCTCAGTTCGGTGGACAGCGTTTCGGTGAGATGGAAGTATGGGCACTTGAAGCATATGGTGCTGCATATACCCTACAAGAAATGCTAACCGTCAAGTCGGATGACGTGAACGGTCGTACTAAGATGTATAAAAACATCGTAGATGGCGATCATCGTATGGAACCAGGTATGCCAGAATCATTCAACGTATTGTTGAAAGAGATCCGCTCACTTGGTATCAACATCGAGTTAGAAGACGAAGAATAATCTCATTGAGATTGTTCGGTAGAATATAAGGCGCTCGCCGAGCGCCTTTTTTCTCCTTACAGGAGCCGAATGTGAAAGACTTATTAAAGTTTCTGAAAGCACAACATAAGACTGAAGAATTTGATGCAATCAAAATCGGTCTTGCTTCACCTGACCAAATTCGTTCATGGTCTTTTGGTGAAGTTAAAAAGCCAGAAACAATCAACTACCGTACCTTTAAGCCAGAACGTGACGGACTTTTCTGTGCACGTATCTTTGGCCCAGTTAAAGACTACGAGTGTTTATGTGGTAAATATAAACGCCTGAAGCATCGTGGTGTTATCTGTGAAAAATGTGGCGTAGAAGTAACGCAAACTAAAGTTCGTCGTGACCGTATGGGCCACATTGAACTTGCGTCTCCTGTTGCACACATCTGGTTCCTTAAGTCACTTCCATCTCGTATTGGTTTGTTAATGGACATCCCTCTACGTGATATCGAACGTGTACTTTACTTTGAATCATATGTGGTTACAGAGCCAGGTATGACTGACTTAGAGCGCAGCCAACTTCTTTCAGAAGAAGAGTATCTTGATAAGCTTGAAGAATTCGGTGACGAATTCACAGCTAAAATGGGTGCGGAAGCGATTAAAGACTTGCTTGGTTCTATGGACATGCAAGCTGAAATCGAGAACATGCGTGAAGAGCTAGAAACAACTAACTCTGAAACAAAACGTAAGAAACTGACTAAGCGTTTGAAACTTGTAGAAGCATTCGTTCAATCTGGTAATAATCCAGAGTGGATGATCTTAACTGTTCTACCAGTACTTCCGCCAGATCTTCGTCCTCTAGTACCACTAGATGGCGGTCGTTTTGCTACGTCTGATCTAAATGACTTATACCGTCGTGTGATTAACCGTAACAACCGTTTGAAGCGTCTTTTAGACCTAGCTGCACCAGACATCATTGTACGTAACGAAAAACGTATGCTGCAAGAGTCTGTGGATGCGCTGCTTGATAACGGTCGTCGTGGTCGTGCGATTACAGGTTCTAACAAGCGTCCTCTGAAATCTCTTGCTGATATGATCAAGGGTAAACAAGGTCGTTTCCGTCAGAACTTGCTTGGTAAACGTGTAGATTACTCTGGTCGTTCTGTAATTACAGTAGGTCCATACCTTCGTCTACATCAGTGTGGTCTTCCTAAGAAGATGGCACTTGAACTATTTAAACCGTTTATCTACAGCAAATTAGAAGGTCGTGGTCTTGCTACGACAATCAAAGCTGCTAAGAAAATGGTAGAGCGTGAAGAAGCGATCGTTTGGGATATCCTAGATGACGTAATTCGTGAACACCCAGTACTGCTTAACCGTGCACCAACACTTCACCGTCTTGGTATTCAAGCGTTTGAACCAGTACTAATCGAAGGTAAAGCGATTCAGCTTCACCCACTAGTGTGTGCGGCATATAACGCCGACTTCGATGGTGACCAGATGGCGGTACACGTACCTCTAACTCTGGAAGCTCAATTAGAAGCACGTACCCTAATGATGTCGACGAATAACATTCTGTCGCCAGCATCAGGCGACCCAATCATCGTTCCTTCTCAGGATGTTGTATTAGGTCTGTACTACATGACGCGTGACAGAATTAACGCGAAAGGCGAAGGCATGTACCTTGAAGGTTTTGCTGAAGCTGAGAAAGCATACCGTACAGGTTGTGCAGAGCTACATGCTCGCGTTAAAGTTCGAATCACAGAAGTTCTTCGTGATGAAAACGGTATTGAAACTCGTGAAACTAAACTGGTTGATACGACAGTTGGTCGTGCAATGCTATGGCAGATCGTTCCTGAAGGTCTACCTTACAGCATCATTAACCAGAAGTTAGGTAAGAAGCAAATCTCTAACCTATTAAACGAAGCGTACCGTACTCTTGGTTCAAAAGAGACCGTAATCTTTGCTGACCAAATCATGTACACCGGTTTCGCATACGCAGCATTGTCTGGTGCGTCTGTTGGTATCGACGACATGGTTATTCCTGATGCTAAGTACACGAAAGTGGCTGATGCAGAAGAAGAAGTTAAGCAAATTCAAGAACAGTACCAGTCTGGTCTTGTAACTGCGGGCGAACGTTACAACAAAGTTATCGATATCTGGGCAGCAACGAACGAACAAGTTGCTAAAGAGATGATGGATAACTTGTCTTCAGAAACTGTGCTTAACCGCGATGGTGAAGAAGAGCAACAAGAATCGTTTAACAGCGTTTACATGATGGCCGATTCAGGTGCTCGTGGTTCTGCAGCTCAGATTCGTCAACTTGCTGGTATGCGTGGTCTGATGGCTAAACCTGATGGTTCAATCATCGAAACACCGATCACGGCGAACTTCCGTGAAGGTCTAAACGTAAACCAATACTTCATCTCAACGCACGGTGCGCGTAAAGGTCTTGCCGATACAGCACTTAAAACAGCGAACTCAGGTTACCTGACTCGTCGTTTAGTTGATGTTGCTCAAGATGTTGTTGTTCATTTAGATGACTGTGGAACACTGGAAGGTGTAACCATGATCCCTCTAATTGAAGGTGGTGATGTTAAAGAACCTCTACACGAACGTGTTCTAGGTCGTGTAGTTGCTGAAGATGTATTAAAACCAGGTACAGATGAGATTCTTCTTCCACGTAACACGCTTCTTGATGAGAAGCAGTGTCAAATCGTTGAAGAAAACTCGGTTGACCAAATTAAAGTACGTTCAGTAGTAAGCTGTGAAGCTGACTTCGGTTGTTGTGCTAACTGTTACGGTCGTGACTTGGCTCGTGGCCATATGGTAAACCAAGGTGAGTCAGTAGGCGTTATCGCTGCTCAATCAATCGGTGAACCTGGTACACAGCTAACTATGCGTACGTTCCACATCGGTGGTGCGGCATCTACGGCAGCAGCAGACAACAGCATTCAAGTTAAAACGACAGGTTCGATTAAACTTCATAATGCTAAGCACGTAACAAATGGCGAAGGTAACTTAGTTATTACTTCTCGTGCTTCTGAATTGACAGTTATTGATGAGCATGGCCGTACAAAAGAGAGCTATAAGCTTTCTTACGGTACTATTCTTTCTAAGAAAGATGGTGATGCAGTGGTTCAAGGCGATAAGATCGCTGCTTGGGACCCGCATACAATGCCAATCATCACAGAAGTACAAGGTCAAGTTCAATTCGTGGACATGATTGATGGTGTTACGATCACAACTCAAACTGATGAGTTAACAGGTCTATCTTCAATTGTTATCCTTGATGCGGCTGAGCGAGCTTCTGCTGGTAAAGAAATGCGTCCAACAGTGAAACTTGTTGATGCGAATGGTCGTGACATCATGATCCCTGGCACTGAAATGCCAGCACAATACTTCCTACCTGGTAAGGCGATTGTTAACCTTGCAGATGGTGGTAACGTAGGTATCGGTGAAACACTGGCTCGTATTCCTCAAGCTTCAAGTGGTACTAAAGATATTACCGGTGGTCTTCCACGCGTTGCGGACTTATTTGAAGCTCGTAAACCTAAAGAGCCAGCAATTCTTGCTGAGCACGCAGGTATTGTTGCGTTTGGTAAAGAAACTAAAGGTAAAGTACGCTTATTGATCACTCGTGATGATAACAACGAAGTTTATGAAGAAATGATTCATAAACACCGTCAACTTAACATCTTTGATGGTGATAAAGTTGAACGTGGCGATGTTATCTCTGATGGTCCAGAAACTCCGCACGATATCCTACGTTTACGTGGTATTCATGCAGTTACTGAATACATTACAAACGAAGTTCAAGAAGTTTACCGCTTACAAGGCGTTAAGATTAACGATAAGCACATTGAGACTATCGTTCGTCAAATGCTACGTAAGTGTACTATCACACATTCTGGTGACTCTACTTTCCTTGAAGGTGAGCAATTAGAATTTGCAAACGTAACGATTGCAAACCGTCAGCTTGAAGCTGAAGGTAAGCAACCAGCTCGTTTTGGCCGTGATTTACTTGGTATTACTAAAGCATCTCTTGCTACTGAGTCGTTCATCTCTGCTGCATCGTTCCAAGAAACGACGCGCGTACTTACTGAAGCTGCGGTTTCTGGTAAGCGTGATGAACTACGTGGTCTGAAAGAAAACGTAATCGTTGGTCGTCTGATTCCAGCGGGTACAGGTTTCGCATACCACCAAGCTCGTCAAAAGCAAAAAGCAGCAGCGAAAATGGCAGCTAACGTTGCCCCTTCTGCTGAAGAAGCTACTGACAACTTAGCGGCACTATTGAATGCGGGTTTCTCTTCTGAAGAGTAATTAGTTTTAATATTTGCTAAATAAAAAGCCCTGCAGAAATGCAGGGCTTTTTTATATTTAAAATAGTGCGTAATTATAATTGTGTGATTACAACAAGGTTATTACTACTATTGTCTGCCATAACTGTAGCTGAATCATTATTAGTTTGATTAACCATCATCCAGTTATTATTTGAGCCGTTTTCTAAAGTAAGAGTGGCATCAGAATCACTACCCCATTGAGAGACAGTAAGGTAGTTATCATTACTTGCATCAATTGTTACATCTGCTTCATTAAAGCTACCACCAACAACAACTGCATAAACAGTGTTATTTAGGGCGTCATTTTTCATTTTTATTTTCGTATCATTATCAGATGCACCCGCATAGAATGCAGTATAAGTTGTATTGTCATTACCTTGGATATTAGTTACAGCATCATTATTTGAACCGCCATATACATGAATAGTCGAATCGTTACGGCGACCATCTTGTTTGATTTTTAAACGTGTATTATCGGTACCTCCCATAACACTGATATCAGCAGTATTTCTATTTCCTGTTTGAATGATTTTGTTTTTCTTATTATTTGTTGCGGCATCGAAGCTGATTGAGGCTTCATTAAATCGGCCAGTTTGATCAATTAGACCTTTGTTTCTGTCGCTATCATAGGCAGTGATTTCACCGATGTTGTGTTTACCATCTTGGTTGATCGTAAGTTTATTTTTATCACTGTGTCGACGGGCTTTGATTACCGCTTCGTTATGTTTACCTTCTTGATAGACAGTAAGTTTATTTTCATCACTATTATTACGAGCTCGAATTACAGCATCGTTATATTTACCCATTTGGTCGACATCAACTGTATTTTCATCTGAATTTCTTATTAATACATCGGCGTCATTTCCAAGAGCTGGAGAAAGTTGGAAAATATTCACGTTATTGTCATCTGCATTAAATAACTCTACATCTGCTGTATTTCCGGCATAGACTGCACCAGAAAGTAAGATAGTTGAGATTGCGATTGCTAGCTTTTTCATAATAAACTTCCTTGAAATGATTTTAATTTATGATGGATATGAATCTATCCATTCCATTTACTAAGATAATTCCTTGATTGCCAGTCTGATTAATGGAAAAACCTGCACCATTATTTTTATTCACTGCCGCTGCAATATTTGAATCACCTGTTTGGTTTACTGCATTTTGTTGGTCATTACCTACTTGTACTAAATGAGCGATATTGTCATTACCATTTTGTAAAATAGCGCCTTCAAGGTTCGTTCCCCATTGTTCTAGGGAGGCGGAATTATTATTACCATTTTGGATGACTAGCCCTGTATTGTTGCTACCAAGCTGCAATACTGCCGCTGTATTGTTATAACCAGCTTGTTTTACTTTTGCTTTATTACTTCCCACTCCATTTACATTATGTTGGACAATAGTTATTCGAGAATTGGTCGAATTATTCAGTTCTACGATGGCATTATTGCTATGACCTGTATTGAGCTCTGATAATTCAGTTAGCTCGCTAGGTGCATTAAATTCATTAATACCTAAATCTAAATCTGCATATGTATAACTACTGACAGCCATTAATAAATAAAGATAATTTACTGATAATTTTTTCATATCAGTATCCCTCTTTTCTTGATAGCTCATTTGCTACCTAGAAAGTATGGAATTTACTCAGAGAAGCACCATAAACTTTATTATGATATTTATTAATAAGATAGATAAACTAAAGGACTAGGTGTTCTGTTTTTATTACGGTCATTTTTTCTCAAAAATGAAACAAACGATGAACTACTTAATTAATATTTAATAATTCGGTGGATATATAGTCTTTTTGGACTAGTTTTAAGTAACAATATTTATGGAGGGCAGAGATGAACATATATTATTTATCTTCAAACCCAACGTTATACTCTTCTTTACTTATTGATTTATTAGAGAAAACGTCTAATGAAAAGATAATGGTTGTTGACTGCGAGGTATTAAGTACTAAAGGAAATCAAGATGATGAAATGTTAGTTATTTTGGATTTTAAAAATCAAACAGATAAAAAATATAAGCAATATTTATCTGTAATAACGGAGTATAAGATAAAGGCGAAAGAAATATTATTTAATGTAACTGACGAGAATATAACAAAAAATATAATGAGATATCCCAGTGTTGTAGGCGTTTTTTATGAAAAAGATAATGTTCAGATTATATCTGAAGGGGTTAAGAAGATAATTGATGGTGAATTATGGCTTAGCCGTAAAGTAACGAATGATTTAATTTCAATATATCGTTCAAAACAAAATGGAATATTAACGACATCTGTTTCCCTAACAACAAGAGAAAAAGAAATATTACAACTTCTTTCATTTGGCTCATCAAATGTAGATATAGCGAGTGCTCTTTTTGTTAGTGAAAATACAGTTAAGACACATTTGCATAATGTATTTAAAAAATTAAACGTGAGAAATAGATTACAAGCAATGATCTGGGCTAAAGGTTATGATTTTTAAGGATTAAAATAATGAAACTTCATATTTTATTTTTATTTTTATTTCCTCTTATTGTTAATGGTGCTGAAAATAAAATAATTTTAGAGTCACCAAAAGCTTTAGAAGAGAGCAGAGTTGATGAAGTCGATGATCTTGTTGAAATTGATGGATTAATAATAGACAGAACATTAACTCGCCTGGGCAAAGATTTTTATTTTTCGTTTTCGATAAAAATGAACAGTAAGCACAATGATTTAGACGTCAATCTAACGGTAAAAGAAAGACCAACAGCATTATCAGGAAGCATAATAGGGGTTTATCATTTTGACAAAGTTATCTATCGAGGAGCGCTTTCTCCTGGTCAAAGACAAGCAGAAGAGAAAGCAGAGCAAGCTATAGAGGCGGTGGACAGATATATTGTTAGATGGCAAACGGAGAAGTTATTTAAAGATACGTATGATCTCGATTTCTCGGAGATCTAAGGATGCAACATGAAAATAAGGATGATTTTCTTTATTTTATTCAATGTAATTATAAGCTTAAGCCAAGCTAGTGAGCTTGTATATACGCCAGTAAATCCTAATTTTGGAGGGAACCCTCTAAATACAAGCCATCTATTTTCTGGTGCAAATGCGATTAATGACTATAAAGGACCACAAGATGATTCATTATTCGAACAAGAATCAGCACTCGATCGTCTGACTTCAAGTTTAGAATCTCGCCTAATTAGTCAGTTACTTGCCGATGTAGGTAACGGTAATACTGGGCAACTAGTTACCGATGACTTCATCTTAAATATTGTAGATGATTCAGGGGCATTGCTTATTCAAATTGTTGATAAAGAAACGGGTGAAACTTCTGAGATACAGGTTAGTGGGCTCACTCCAGATTAATTTCTAAGCTAAGGAATCAGCAATGAAATATTCAATGTTACTTTTACTACTTATTATTTCAGGTTGTTCTAACTCAATTGATGTACCAGATACCTCTGAACTGCCAACATTGATGCAGCGTGGTGCAAGTTATGTCGACCTGATTTCACTACCTAAACCGCAAGGGAAAATTTATGTCTCTGTTTATGATTTTAGGGATCAAACAGGACAATATAAGCCTCAACCAAACAGTAATTTTTCAACGGCTGTACCACAAGGCGGAACAGCTCTTCTAACGATGGCATTACTCGATTCTGAATGGTTTTTCCCATTGGAAAGACAGGGTTTACAGAATTTATTAACAGAAAGAAAAATTATTCGGGCTGCACAGAAAAAACAGGATTCTATTAGTAATCATGGTTCCACATTACCCTCGTTGTTATCTGCAAATGTAATGATAGAAGGTGGCATTGTTGCTTATGACTCTAATATTAAAACTGGTGGAGTAGGAGCTCGATACTTAGGTATTGGTGGCTCTGGTCAATATAGAGCCGATCAAGTAACGGTAAATATCAGAGCTGTAGATGTTAGAAGCGGGAAAATTTTAACAAGTGTAACTACAAGCAAAACGATTTTATCTTATGAAGTATCTGCAGGAGCATTTAGATTTGTTGATTATAAAGAATTATTAGAAGTAGAGTTAGGTTATACAAATAATGAACCAGTAAACATAGCGTTAATGTCAGCAATTGATTCTGCTGTTATCCACCTTATTGTTAAAGGGATTGAAGATGGCTTATGGCGTCCAGCCAACCCCGCAGGAACTGAAAATCCTATATTCCGCAAATATGCATCAGAAACCAATCAAATATTATAAGATTAAATAGAGTGTTCAAATATCATTTAAACACTCTATTTACTTTTTTAAGCCCCTGGTGGGTGGCTCAAACTATTTGAAATCTGCTCAATCAAACCATCCTCTAATCCGAACCTTGCCTCGATTACCTCACCTAATTTAGAGAAATCCTTATCAAAATCAGCAAGTAACAAATCCTCATCTTCTTTCGCATACTTATCGGTAAAGTTAAGAATAGGATCGGTAGTTTTAGTTATATTCGCGTAAAGTAAGCTCATCTCTTCTGTTGGTGAAAACCCCGTAGCATCCCATTTAGCCATTACCATGTTATAAATTTTAAAATGACCCTCAGAGATATAATCAATGAGATGTTGATTGAAGGATTGAATTGCTGAGAATGAAGGAAGAGAAGACGTAGATGAATCAAAAGGAGGAAGGCCTGCTAATTTACAATATTCAACCAATAGATCTTGGCGAGTCGACAGCCAATGGTCAATAACATCGTTATTACCACCCCATTGTTCTTGGAATTGATTTAGTTTAGTAAGCATAACGATATCCTTGTAGTTGCAAATAATAAACTCACGTTCATATCAATACCTAAGTAATATCAAAATGCAGTTTCAGTAAGAATTACTTGGGTATACACTCATAATCATGTTTATTAAGATTGCCAGTAAATATTGATTGCTGCAAGAGGGTTGTGATAAAGATGTTAAACCAACATACAAAAGCGTATTGGTGTGTCGTAAATGATTCAGCAGTTTGGTTAGAGGATAACGCTCTTCCTTGTGGTAATGCGGTTGATTTGAATTTACCTTTTGAAAATGCAGTATGCATTGGTAATCATGAAAACTACCCTGTGATGTGGTTGAATGATGAGCAGATAGAAAAAACAGTAGAGTTCACCAATTTAAGAGAATTATTACTTGTTAAAGATTCTCTTTTTTTAATGATAAGCAAAGCGATTCAATATGGATTTATGGCTAGGGAGTTTCGTTTTTGTCCTCAGTGTGGTGGTCGAAATCAACTCAATCTTAACCAGATAGCAATGCAATGTAATGAATGTCGTAAGCTACATTACCCTCGTATTTTCCCTTCTATTATTGTTGCAATACGCCGCGATGACACCATTTTATTAGCACAACACCAAAGACATAAAGGTGGTTTATTTACAGTGCTTGCAGGATTTGTCGAGGTGGGAGAGACCTTAGAAATGGCGGTTGAACGTGAAGTATTTGAAGAAACGGGTATTAAAATAAAAAACATTCGCTATATAGGAAGTCAGCCGTGGGCCTTCCCATCAAGTCTTATGATGGGCTATATGGCGGATTACGATACCGGTGAAATAAAGGTAGATCCTAATGAGTTGATAAAAGCAGATTGGTATTATCAAAATAACCTACCAGAGCTTGCTCCAAAAGGGACCATCGCAAGAATGTTAATTGAATCAACGCTGGATGAAATTAATAAGGCAAGGGATTACTAATTAGTAGATCTCTAATAGGTATTAAGCCTGTGTGAAATACAGAAGATCAGTTAAATATGATCCCGATAGCAAAGGTGGGCTTTTGTTCATCAAATTGAATGCTACAATAGCAGGATCTAATATGAGGAAAGATCATGACAGAATTAAAAAATGACCGCTATTTACGTGCGTTATTAAAACAACCAGTAGATTACACACCAGTTTGGATGATGCGCCAAGCAGGTCGCTACCTTCCTGAATACAAAGCAACACGCGCACAAGCCGGTGATTTTATGTCTCTGTGTAAAAATGCAGAGCTTGCTTCAGAAGTAACCCTTCAACCCCTACGTCGTTTTCCTCTAGATGCAGCGATTTTATTTTCTGATATCTTAACTATTCCTGATGCGATGGGTTTAGGTCTGTATTTTGAAACTGGTGAAGGTCCTAAGTTTGAACGCCCAATTACCTGTAAAGCTGACGTAACTAAAATTGGTCTTCCTGATCCTGAAGGTGAGCTGCAATACGTAATGAATGCAGTACGTCAGATCCGAAAAGATCTTAAAGGTGAAGTTCCATTGATTGGTTTCTCAGGTAGCCCTTGGACACTAGCAACTTATATGGTTGAAGGTGGAAGCTCAAAAGCATTCACTAAAATCAAAAAAATGATGTATGCAGAGCCAGCAACACTGCACTTATTGCTAGACAAGTTAGCGGATACGGTTATTGAATACTTGAATGCACAAATTAAAGCGGGTGCGCAATCTGTAATGGTATTTGATACATGGGGTGGTGTACTAACGCCTCGTGACTATAACGACTTCTCGCTTCAATATATGCATAAAATTGTAGATGGTCTAATTCGTGAAAATGAAGGTCGTCGAGTACCAGTTACGCTATTTACTAAGAATGGCGGTATGTGGCTAGAATCAATCGCCGCAACAGGTTGTGATGCAGTTGGCCTTGATTGGACTATTAACATTGCAGATGCGAAAGCTCGTATTGGTGATAAAGTTGCTCTACAAGGAAATATGGATCCATCTATCCTTTATGCACAACCAGAACGAATTCGCCAAGAAGTAGGCACTATTCTGGAAGGTTTTGGTAATGAAGGTACAGGCCACGTATTTAACTTAGGCCATGGTATTCATTTAGATGTTCCGCCTGAAAATGCAGGTGTATTTGTTGAAGCGGTGCATGACTTATCTAAGCCATACCATAAATAAAATCTTAGTTTAAAGATTTGATATTAAAAGGGGACTCATTGAGGTCTCCTTTTTTAATGGAACAGACTAATATTAGAATGGTCATAAAAAATTATTAGAAAATAAAAAGAGACGATTATGTTTAAGAAACTACAAATCTTATTGCGAAAACTGATGCATGATGGCGAAGAAAGTGGGGCGACAGATATCGCCTCTATGAATTTAGCTATGGCGTCTTTGTTATGTGAAGTATCTAGAGCTGATCATCAGAGCGATCAAAGAGAAGATGATGCGAAACTTCAGTTACTTATCAAGCTACTTGATATCAACGAAGAGCAAGCTCAGCAACTATTAATCCAAGCGATAAGTAAGAGTAAAGCGTCTGTTTCTCTTTATGAATTTACCACTAAACTGCGAGCGTTAATGCCACAAGAACGTTATGCGTTGATAGAAGCAATGTGGTCGGTTGCGTATGCTGATGGAGTGATAGAACCGATGGAAGAGGTTGTTATTCGTCAAGTTGCCGACTTAATTTATCTCGATCACTTAGAATTTATTCGTGCAAAATTATCTGCTGCCCCAAAAAAATAATTCGATTAAAGCCTGTAAATCTACAGGCTTTATCATTGACTAATACCCTTTATTAAAATCGACTAAATTTAGTAGGGTGAATCCATCACGTCGGCGTAGATAATTAATAGAAAACTGCTCGAAAACTTGTTCAGGGAAACTTATAGCAGCAATGTGTGGAGTCACGGTAATGTTAGGATGGCGCCAATAAGGACACTCTTGTGATAATGGTTCATTAATGAACACATCCAAAAAAGCGTGAGAGATAGTTTTATTCTCTAAGGCATCTAATAAACCATAGTTATCTAATACCTCACCACGACCCACATTAAATAATAAAGCCCCATTCCCATGACTTAATGTCTCTGTATTTAATAAACCTAGGGTTTGCTCTGTTTTTGGAAGGGTACTCACAATGACATCTGACTGCTTTAAGGCCGTATTAATTTCTGCCACATGATAGATACGCATAAAAGGAGAGTTCTTTGGGGGAATTCCAGAACGGTTTATGCCGTAAACAGTAAAGCCAAGCGCTTTGGCTGTCATCGCAAGATTACAACCGACAGATCCTGTACCTAGAATAACCATTGTTTTGTTTGATAATGAAGTATAGCGATGAGATAGCCATTGCTTCTCATGTTGTTGCTTTGCATATTGTGTGAAATGACGAAAATACTGAATGCAATAACCTAAAACATATTCTGAAATTTGTTGGCCAAAGATCCCTTTTACATTAGTAAGATGATAATCCTGCCTTAAATTCGGTTGTATCAGAGCGTCGATACCAGCGAAAGTAGATTGAAGCCATTTAACGCGTTCACATTGATTAAGAAGGTCAGTAATGAGTGGTGGATCGGCAAGGATAATGTCTGCTTTTCTCAGATCATGACAAATTTCAAGATCAGGAAGATCCGATTGCTCAAAAAGTGAGAGATATTTCTCTTTTTCTTTTGAAATGATAAGTAATTTATTCATAACCTTCCTTTTGTCATTCATGGTTATCAAGTACACTTAAAGCGTCATTTTTTTATAGTGTAGAATCGTATATGTTACGCAATCCTATCCAAGTTCGTTTAGAAAAGTTTGAACCATGGCAACAAATTACTTTTATGGCTTCTTTATGTGAGCGTATGTACCCAAACTATGCCCATTATTGTGAAGCAACAGGCTTTGCTGAACCTCAAACCTATCGCGTTATACTAGATAGCATTTGGGAATTATTGACCGTTAAAAATGCCAAAATTAATTTTGAACGTCAATTAGAAAAGCTAGAAGAAATGATCCCTGAGTTAGATGATGACTCAATTTACCTAACTTATCCTGCCATTGATGCTTGTGTTGCACTATCGACTTTCTTACACGGGATCCTAGATCGTGATGTATTAGAAGACGCGATGTTTAAGATCAGCCAATTATCAGTGATGACTGTCGCTCAATTAGTTGAAGCTGAAACGGGTGAAGAAGTAACAGACGAAAATCAAAAAGAAATTGAAGTGATTTGTGAAGAGTGGGATGTCCAGTGGGCTATTTTCCGACCTCTACGCGAAGCTGAAGAACGTGACATTGATTTAATAAAAGATCTTCGCCAAGAATTAAGAGATGAAAATGTAAGTAATATTGGCTTAGAGCTAAAATACTGATTTTTGTTTCGCGTATAAAAAAACCGATGACTTATCATCGGTTTTTTTATGTTTATCTAAAGGGGCTTGCTAACACCTTTATATTTTATGATTCAATTTTTTAGCTGTCTTCTTTATCTGTATTATCAATGACACCGTGTTTTGTTTTCCAATTTGTCCAGCGTTGTTGAGCTAATTGTTGCATATCTGTCGTTTTGTCTGCTTCATCAATGATTTCTTCACCAACCATGTACTCAAATATGTCTTCTAGAGTCAACAAACCTTGAACGGTACCGTACTCATCGATAACTAAAGCAAGCTGTGCTCTGTGCTTCATTAAGTGTTCAAATGCTTTTGGTAAGGTAGATGTACTAATTACTATCTGAATAGGGCGCATGATAGAACCTAGAGGGGATTTACCTTGACCTTCATGCATAGCAGAGAATAATTCTAGTCGGTGTGTAAAGCCAATAATGTTATCACTGTCTTCGCTATAGATTAAAGGACGTGAGAATGGCGTATTCATGTGTTCTTTTAGGAAGCCTTCAACCGTCATTTCAGCATTTACACGAAATAAAACCGTTCTTGGTGTCATCACTTGAGTAACAGGAACATCTTTAATATTTAGAATGTTAGTTAGTATTTTAGATTCACCTTCAGCAAATTCCCCATTTTCTTTTGCAAGCGTCGCCATTGCAGCTATTTCATCCCGAAGCTTTGGAGCTTGGTGGCCACGAGCTAAGCGTTTCGTTAATTGTTCAGATGCCCACACTACAGGGGTTAATAATAAAACCATCCAATAAAGCATTTTTCCGGCTAGTGGTGCAAGTTGACGCCAGTAGGTTGCTCCAATTGTTTTTGGAACAATCTCTGAGAATAATAAAATTGCGAACGTTAAGAACGCAGAGAATACACCTAACCACTCACTACCGAATACGATAGAAGCTTGAGCTCCGGATGCCGCGGCACCTGCCGTGTGGGCAATAGTGTTTAGCGTTAAAATTGACGCTAAAGGACGATCGACATTATTTTTTAACTGCGTTAATCTTTCTGCGGAAGGATGGTTTTCCTGTCGCATTTTAGCTAGATAGCTAGGACTGATACTGAGTAAAATTGCCTCAAGAACAGAACATATAAATGATACGCTGATAGAAATAGCGATATAGATGGATAAAATAAACATTATTAATCTCAAAAAAGTAAGCAAGCCCTTATAAAATGGGTGCTCAATGAGTGAAATGCAATGACTCAGAAATGAAAATTAGTAACAAATTGTGAGACGTTACTCAGTTTGTGCCTAAAGAATACGCATTCTGTAGCAAGAAGCGTGACAAACCTTTGCCAGGTAGGGGCTTTATGCATTAGAGTTAACGTGATTTTAAAAATATAGAAGGGAAATCCTAATGAATAAAACCCAGTTAATTGACGCTATTGCTGAAAAAGCAGACTTATCAAAAGCACAAGCAAAAGCAGCCCTTGAAGCGACTCTAGAAGGCGTAACTGGCGCACTTAAAGATGGCGAACAGGTTCAACTTATTGGCTTCGGTACATTTAAAGTTAACCACCGTGCAGCTCGCACTGGTCGCAATCCTAAGACTGGCGAAGAGATTCAAATCAAAGCGGCTAATGTTCCAGCATTTGTTGCAGGTAAAGCACTGAAAGAATCAGTGAACTAAGCTATACTTTGCCGAGTTAACCCTTAACTCGGCATTTTTATGAAGCGCATCCTATCTACCTTACTTCTTTCCGTTTTTCTTTTTGGCTGTTCATCAAATCCATCAGGTGAAGACCGCATTAAATCTGTCACATTAACCGGTGGTCAAATCCAAGGTGATGCAACCAGTTATTATTGGTACACCCGTAGACTACAACAATCTCTCAATGCCTCTGATTACGTTACGATGAGTGATTATGGTTGGTATAAAACCACCTACCGTTGGGAAAAAAATATATTAGTTGAAGCGATTCGTGAAGGGGAAATGTTAAATAGCTCTAATGAGCACATTCCTTACATGATGCACGTACGTTATAACGGTAATGGTGAAGCGGTGTATCAGCGTTATCGCAAGGATGGTCGTATCTTCCCATTGATGCCAGATCAACTGACACAATTTCAAGACCAATCTAAATATCTGATTGCAAAAGTAGAAAGTTTGGATAAAGAGAACATCTCTTTGTATCAAGGTGAGTGGGATGGCGAAATATTTAACTCTTGTGATGGTAAGCAATACGACCAATTAAAGTTTAATCAAATTTTACCTAATTTTGTGGTGGCTAGATTATCTGGTTTAGACAGCTTTATTTCATTTTTAGGTGAAGAGCAGGATCGAGATAAAAAAGTATTGAAGATGTCGGAGTTATTACTACTAACAGATGACAGCTATAAGTGTGTAGAGCGTCCAAATCTTATTGAAGATTAATAGCCGTTGTAGACGATGGGATAATAAAAAAGGCGCTATCATCAGCGCCTTTTTGCTATTTGTAGAAAGTAATGCTTATTTACTTTCTAATTCGCGAGCAATGGCACGGTAACCAATGTCATTGCGGTGGAACATTCCATTCCAACTAACTTGCTTTGTAAGCTCATACGCACGTTCCTGAGCTTCTAAGACGGTATTACCTAATGCAGTTGCACATAATACACGTCCACCGTTTGTAACTACATCACCAACGTCGTTGTTTTTTGTGCCAGCATGAAATATTTTCTGGCCTTCAACTTCAGTCGTTGGAAGAGAGATGATATCTCCTTTTGCATAATCGGCAGGATAACCACCAGCAGCAAGAACGACACCGATTGAAGCGCGTGGATCCCACTTAGATTCTGCTTCATCCAGTTTCTCATCGATCGCCATTAGGCATAGTTCAACAAGATCAGATTCCATGCGCATCATAATAGGTTGCGTTTCTGGATCACCAAAGCGGCAGTTATATTCGATTACTTTTGGCGTACCATCAGCATCAATCATCAAACCTGCATATAGGAAGCCAGTGTAAGGCGCGCCTTCAGCATCCATTCCACGAACCGTAGGATAGATAACTTCTTCTAGAATACGATTATGGATTTCAGGAGTAACAACAGGCGCTGGAGAATATGCCCCCATGCCGCCCGTATTAGGACCAGTGTCTTTATCGCCTACACGTTTATGATCTTGGCTAGTCGCCATTGGTAGAACGCTAGCGCCATCAACCATCACGATGAAGCTTGCTTCTTCACCTTCTAAAAATTCTTCAATAACGACACGACTACCGGCTTCACCAAAAACATTGCCAGAAAGCATGTCTTTGATAGCATCTTCAGCTTCTTCCAGAGTCATCGCAACGATAACGCCTTTACCCGCAGCAAGACCATCGGCTTTAACAACGATAGGTGCACCTTGCTCACGTACATACGCTAACGCAGGCTCTATCTCTGTGAAATTAGAGTAGTAGCCTGTCGGAATATCATGACGTGCTAAAAAGTCTTTAGTAAACGCTTTAGAACCTTCTAGTTGCGCTGCCGCTTTGGTTGGGCCAAAGATCGGTAATCCTGCTTCACGGAACGCATCAACCACACCAATTACCAATGGACCTTCAGGGCCAACGATAGTCAGTTCAATGGCTTTTTCTTTAGCAAATGCAACAAGGTTAGCGATGTCTTCAACATCAATCGCTACGTTTTCTAATTTTGGTTCAAGCGCTGTACCTGCATTACCTGGAGCGATAAATACCGTTTCAACGTTTGGGTTTTGTGCCGCTTTCCAGCCTAAAGCATGCTCTCTACCGCCTGCGCCGATAATTAATACATTCATGTTTTAATCCTTAATACCATCTTGTAATGGGGATAAATTATATAAATCGGTGAATACAAAGTTCAGTGTGCGAAAAACTATAAGAGCAATATTAAGCTCACAGAGTGCACTCATTTGCACTTATAGGAGCGTAGCGTTCTAGTTTCTAGAAGCGAAGCGCTCTCGTTACTGCCTTTCCTAGTGGCGGAAGTGACGCATACCGGTAAAGATCATCGCCATACCATGTTCGTCAGCGGCTGCAATAACTTCGTCATCACGCATAGAGCCACCCGGTTGGATAACGCATTTAATGCCTGCTTCAGCTGCAGCATCAATACCATCACGGAATGGGAAGAACGCATCCGATGCCATTGCACAGCCTTCAACTACAAGACCTTCGTCAGCGGCTTTAATGCCTGCAATTTTTGCAGAGTAAACGCGGCTCATTTGGCCAGCGCCGACACCGATAGTCATGTCACCTTTAGAGTAAACAATGGCGTTAGATTTAACGTATTTTGCTACTTTCCAACAGAACAACGCATCTTTTAATTCTTCAGTGGTTGGTTGGCGCTTAGAAACCACTTTAAGATCATCTTCAGATACCATGCCTTGGTCACGGTCTTGAACTAGCAGGCCGCCGTTAACACGCTTAATGTCAAAGCCCGTTGTTTTACTTGTCCACTCACCACATTCAAGTAGGCGAAGGTTTTTCTTAGCCGCGATGATTTCAATTGCTTCAGCAGAAACAGAAGGAGCAATGATAACTTCAACGAATTGACGTTCAGTAATTGCCGTTGCTGTGGCTGCATCTAGTTCGCGGTTGAATGCGATGATACCGCCAAATGCAGAGGTTGGATCTGTTTTGAAAGCGCGATCATAAGCTTCAAGAACATCTTTACCTAATGCAACACCACAAGGGTTTGCGTGCTTAACGATAACACAGGCAGGTTCGTCGAATTCTTTCACACACTCTAGAGCGGCATCTGTATCTGCAATGTTGTTGTAAGAAAGCGCTTTACCTTGGATCTGACGAGCCGTTGATACTGACGCTTCTTCAGGATTAGCTTCAACATAGAATGCAGCGGCTTGGTGGCTGTTCTCACCGTAGCGCATGTCTTGTTTTTTCTCGAACTGTTGGTTGAAGGTACGAGGGAATTTAGATTCGTTATCGCCTTCTTTATTCTCACCATAGCTAGGAACCATAGTACCGAAGTAATTAGCTATCATGCCATCGTAAGAAGCGGTGTGCTCAAATGCTGCAATCGCAAGGTCAAAACGCGTTGCTTGAGTCAGTGATTTGTCGTTAGCGTCCATTTCAGAAATTACGCGATCGTAATCGTGAGCATTAACGACAATAGCGACGTCTTTATGATTTTTAGCCGCAGAGCGAACCATTGTTGGACCACCGATATCGATGTTCTCAACAGCATCAGCTAGCGTACAGCCTTCTTTTGCTACGGTTTCAGCGAATGGATAAAGGTTAACAACAACAATATCGATTGGGTTGATACCATGCTGTTCCATGATGTCATCATCTTGACCGCGACGACCAAGAACACCACCATGTACCTTAGGATGAAGAGTTTTAACGCGGCCATCCATCATTTCAGGGAAGCCTGTGTAATCAGATACTTCTGTTACAGGGATATTTTTTTCTGCCAGCAGACGAGCTGTGCCGCCAGTAGATAAAATATCAACACCACGTTCAGTCAGTGCTTGAGCAAATTCTACAATACCAGTTTTATCAGATACGCTAATTAGCGCGCGACGGATCGGACGTGGGTTATTCATTGCTACTTTCTTCCTTTAGAATTAAGTTAGGATTTTTGCCAAAAATGAACTTGTTCTGTTTGTCATTCCTAGTAGTAAAGAAAGCAAACAGCAATTGGCCAGTTTTGGGAAATACCCTAATAAAGAGTTAAGCGCGAAACATCACATCAACGTAATGGCGCATATTCTAACTAAAGTTAAACAAAAAAGCTTCCGCAATCGATTGCATTCTCAAAAAAAGATGCCCTTTTTGGTAAAAAGGAATGAAAATGGGAGCAGAAGAAGAGGGATTAGCACGAATGAAAATGTATTTAATTGGTGAGTTGGCAAAACACTGTAATGTAACCAGTGATACATTACGTTTTTATGAAAAAAATGGATTACTCATTCCGTCGGGAAGAAGCAGTAGCGGTTATCGTCTTTATAATGAAGAAAATCTAGCGCAAATTCGTTTTATTTTAAAAGCAAAGCAATTGGGTTTGACTCTTGATGAGATTAAAGAGTTACTTGCGATTCGCTTAGAGGCAACTAAACACAGCTGTGCTGAAGTTAAATCGATCACACAGACTAAGTTAACGATTATAGATGAGAAGATTGCACAACTCACGGATATACGTACCGCATTGAAAAGCATTAATGATGCGTGCTGTGGCCATATTGATGAGGATGCTTCGCATTGCTCAATACTTTCAGCACTGGCGGATTTAGAAGAAAAGAAAGCGTAATTTATTGTAACGGTTTATTAAAGATGTTGATAAAATGGTCGATAGATTAATGTATAAAGAGATGAGTAAAAATTAGGTGAGAGCCAATTAATGGAAAAACAATACGTAATGAAATTGCTTTCCGCCCTGAAAGTTATCGACAGAAAAATCAGTGAACAAGGGAAAGCAGTCATGGAGCTTGATGCTCGCATTAAGCGTATTGAAGCTCAAAACGCTAAGATCGCTAAAATGATTGATAGCGGTGGTACTCAAGGTACGAGTACATCAGGAGCCTCAGTTGATTTAAGTGAACTTGATGATCGCTTGAAAGGCATTGAAGAGAAAACAGCAAAAGCCGTTGAGCTTATTCGCTCAGGAGTTGGCGCTGGTGGTGGTAAGAAACGAGCTTGGCCGCCATAATTGGTAAGAGATTTAAAGCCGATATTACAGAAATGTAGTATCGGCTTTTTTATGCTTATTGATTAGTACAAGACATAGTAGGCTTTATCTTAGATATAAAAAAAGCAGCGTTAATTGCTTAACACTGCTTTGAATTTTTAATAAGACTTGATTAGTTCATGCCGTATTTTTTAAGTTTCTTACGAAGTGTACCACGGTTGATACCCATCATATTTGCTGCTTTTGTTTGGTTGCCGCGAGTATGCTGCATGATCATGTCTAGTAGAGGTTGCTCTACTTCAGCTAATACTAATTCATATAAGTCGTTAACTTCTTGACCGTTTAATTGGCCTAAGTAGTTTTTCAGCGAAGCCTTAACAGAGTCACGTAGTGGCTTCTGAGTAATCTGGTCTTGTGCTGTAACTGTTGTAACTGTTAATGCTTCTGAAGTCATAGATTGATCGAACATATTCTGTTTAGCTCTTCTGTTATTATGATGCAACGTGGTCGAAATAGCTTTCAAGCTGTTGAAGTTGCTGATGGGCATCTTCAATAGCATTAAAGCCGCGGCGGAATTCATTTGCTTGTTCGTGCTCTTTTAAATACCAACCCACATGCTTACGAGCAATGCGAGGGCCTAAAAACTCACCATAAAATAGGTGAAGCGCTTGAACATGACCCAATAAAGTGGCCTTCACTTCTTCAATAGGAAGAGGTGGCATGAATTCGCCCGTTTCTAAATAATGTTGGATTTCTTGAAAAATCCATGGCCTACCTTGTGCAGGACGGCCGATCATTAAAGCGTCTGCGCCGGTGTAATCCAGCACAAAACGAGCCTTTTCCGGTGAGTCAATATCACCGTTTGCTATAACCGGAATCGAAATCGCTTCTTTTACCGCTTTAATGTTGTCGTACTCAGCATCACCTTTGTACATGCAAGCTCTGGTACGCCCATGGAGCGCTAAAGCTTGAATGCCGCATTGTTCTGCCATTTTTGCAACCTGAACACAGTTTCTATTGTCCGGATCCCAGCCTGTACGCGTTTTCAGAGTAACAGGAACATCAACCGCATTCACAACTGCCAATAAGATCTCTTCAATCAAATCTGGGCGTTGTAGGAGCGCTGAGCCTGCAAGCTTCTTATTCACTTTCTTAGCAGGGCATCCCATATTGATATCGATGATTTGCGCACCAGTCTCAACACAGTATCGCGCTGCTTCCGCCATTAACTTAGGATCTGCCCCTGCAATTTGTACCGAGCGAATACCAGATTCACCTTCATGCACCATGCGATTTTGGGACTTAGATGTTTTCCACAGTTTTGGATTAGAAGACATCATTTCGCTTACAGCCATGCCTGCGCCGTAACGCATACACAATTCACGAAAAGGTTTATCAGTCACACCAGCCATAGGAGCAACGATAAGATTGTTCTTTAATGTATATTTACCTATCTGCAAAACATCCACGCACGTTTGTGTCGGCAAGGGCGCGCATTTTACGCATTTTTTCCTCGCCTGAAAAGACCAAATTTTGAGCATTTACAAATTGTTTGTGCAATTTGTTTATATTTCAGTCAATTAGATGGTTTTATGCCTCAAATTTAGTATTGAGGCATTGAAGTTTTTTCTAGGAAGAGTAGGTCTTGGAGGCCGTTACTTCTTAATTCCAGAGATTCTGCACCATTCTTGTTGCTCTGCAATTGCATCAAGAGTGAAGTTATCTGAGTAGTATGAAGCAACACTATCTGCTTGAGTATCGAGCACGCCAGACATAGCTAGTACGCCACCTGGTTTCACATGAGCCGTAATAATACTTGAAAGCTCACGTAAAGGGGCTGCAAGAATATTAGCGACAACCACATCAGCAACTAGGTTTTCAGGTTGGTCTTGAGGAAGGAAAAGCGCTAGTTGATCTGCAACACCATTGCGAGTGGCATTGTCTTTTGATGCAGTGATCGCTTGAGGATCAATGTCGATCCCAACAACTTTCGCTGCACCTAATTTGATCGCTGCGATCGCTAAGATGCCAGAACCACAACCGAAGTCGATAACTGTTTTACCAGTAAGATCGATGCTTTCTAGCCATTCAAGACAAAGTGCGGTTGTTGCGTGCGTACCTGTACCGAATGCAAGGCCAGGATCAAGCATTACGTTGATAGCGTCAGGTTCTGGGATTTCACGCCAGCTTGGGCAAATCCATAAGCGTTCGCCAAATTTCATTGGGTGGAAGTTGTCCATCCATTCGCGTTCCCAATCTTTATCTTCAAGTTGCTCTACTTTGTAAGCAAAATGGTCATCAAGAATGGTGCTTGCTTTCAATTGTGTAATGACTAAATCCATGTCGGTTTCTGCATCATAAAGAGCAACAATGTCTGTTTCACCCCATAAACGAGTCTCTCCAGGAAGAGGTTCAAAGATAGGGCTATCTTTAGCATCTAAAAATGTAACAGAAAGTGCACCAGTTTCTTCTACTAGCATATCGCTGATGAGTTCAGCATTTTCCGATGTTGCATTTAGTTTTACTTGAATCCAAGGCATGGGGATCACTTTATTTAGTTGAAAATATCGGCGAATTTTATCATAGAAAAAGGCCGTGAGTGTAATCACTCACGGCCTTTATTTATTTCTTAGCTTAAAGAATGAAAATTATGCCTTATTGAAGACCTAATTTTTTCTCAAGATAATGAATATTCGCACCGCCGTGTTGGAAGTTTTCATCATTCATAATATCTAAGTGTAAAGAGATATTAGTATTAATGCCTTCAACAATCATTTCGCTTAATGCGTTCTTCATACGAGCGATAGCAACATCACGGTTCTCACCGTAAGTAATTAGCTTACCGATCATTGAGTCGTAATGTGGTGGCACTGTGTAGCCGGTATAAATATGAGATTCCCAACGAACGCCCATGCCACCAGGTGCATGAAAACGTGTAATCTTACCTGGTGAAGGTAGGAAACGAACAGGATCTTCAGCATTTATACGACACTCAATAGAGTGGCCACGTAGCTTGATATCATCTTGAGTGAAAGAAAGAGGTTGACCTGCAGCAATGCGCAGTTGCTCTTTGATTAAGTCGATACCCGTTACCATTTCAGTAATCGTGTGCTCAACTTGAATACGTGTATTCATCTCAATGAAGTAGAATTCACCATTTTCGTATAGGAATTCAAAAGTACCAGCACCACGATAAGCGATATCAACACAAGCTCGCGTACAACGCTCACCGATGTATTTACGCATCTCTTCAGTGATACCTGGAGCCGGAGCTTCTTCAACCACTTTTTGGTGACGACGTTGCATAGAACAATCACGTTCACCAAGGTGTATTGCGTTGCCTTGACCGTCAGCAATGATTTGTACTTCAATGTGGCGAGGGTTTTCAAGGAATTTCTCCATGTAAACCGTACCATCACCAAAACACGCAGTCGCTTCAGCACGAGTCATTGCAATCGCTTCAATAAGGTCTTTTTCTGCACGAACAACACGCATACCACGACCACCGCCACCGCTAGAGGCTTTGATGATAATTGGGTAGCCGATACGTTTAGCAAATGATTTATTTTTTGCTTCATCGTTATCTAACGGGCCGTCAGAACCAGGTACACAAGGTACACCTGCTTTTTTCATTGAGCTGATCGCAGACACTTTGTCACCCATCATACGGATAGTTTCCGCTTTTGGACCAACAAAGATGAAGCCTGAACGTTCAACTTGCTCTGCAAAATCAGCATTTTCAGCTAAGAAACCGTAACCTGGGTGAACAGCAACTGCCCCTGTTACTTCTGCCGCGCTGATGATTCGAGGGATGTTTAAGTAGCTGTCAGCACTGCGAGCAGGGCCAATACAGATTGTTTCATCTGCAAGCAATACGTGTTTTAAATCACGGTCAGCAGTAGAGTGAACAGCAACAGTTTTAATGCCAAGTTCTTTACATGCTCGCAAGATTCGTAGTGCAATTTCACCACGGTTTGCAATAACTAATTTATCTAACATAGCAGCCTCTATTATTCGATGATAACAAGAGGTTGATCAAACTCAACCGGGTTACCGTCTTCAGCTAGAATCGCGGTAACAACACCCGATTTATCTGCTTCGATTTGGTTCATCATTTTCATTGCTTCAACGATACAAAGAGTATCACCAGCAGTGACTTGTTGACCAACTTTAACAAATGGTTTTGCATCCGGGCTAGAAGCGCCGTAGAAAGTACCAACCATTGGAGAACGCACTTTGTGACCTGCGACTTCTGTAGGAGTCTCTACCACTGGAGCGGCAACAGGTAGTGCCGCTGGAGCAGCAACAGGAGCGACTGGCGCTGGGTATGGTTGCATTGGTGCTAATTGAGCCATAGGGGCAACAGCACGGCTGATGCGTACTGATTCTTCACCTTCAGAGATCTCAAGTTCAGCAATGCCAGATTCTTCAACTAGTTCAATTAGTTTTTTAATTTTGCGGATATCCATTGTGTCATCTCTTCTGTTTTATATTCAGTGATTAATTTGAACGCAGGCGTTTTATCGCTGCATTCAAAGCAAATTCGTAGCCATCTGCGCCTAACCCACAAATCACGCCTACGGCTTTATCGGAAAGATAAGAGTGGTGGCGGAAAGGTTCGCGAGCATGGACATTAGATAAATGTACTTCGATAAAAGGAATATCAACACCAAGCAATGCGTCACGCAAAGCGACACTCGTATGAGTAAACGCTGCTGGATTGATAATAATGAAATCAATACGTTGATATGCATTATGAATAGCTTCGATCAGCTCATATTCACGATTAGATTGTAAATGCTCAAGTTCAACATTCAATGCATTCGCTTGAACGGTAAGAGTATTGACAATTTGTTCTAAATTTTGACTGCCATAATGTGCAGGCTCTCGAAGACCTAATAGATTAAGGTTCGGGCCATTGAGAACTAAAATTCGCGATTGAGTAGACATTGTGATGCTAAATTCCTTGTTTTTACAGTTAAAGTAAAAAAAGCACATCTTTTATATTAGATTCGATGAACTTTTGCAATTTTTGTCTTGCGAATGCTCATAAAAAGCAATTATAGACAATATCACAGCAAATCGCAGCAAAATACTGGTCTTATCAGCTCTAAGTTTCATTTGTTGTTCAAAAAATAAAACGCATTTTGGCTTGAATATGACAATTAGAATCTAATCGAATGGTTAAGTTCTGTTGTTTTATCTGTTAATTAACAAATACTTCTAACTTGTGGAACAATTATACAGTTTTTGATTTCGTTTATTCATCAGAAATTCTTTTGGAAGAAATTGTTATGTCAATTTGAGCTAGAAGTCACAAGAAAAAAGCCACTATTATGTTTAATAGTGGCTTTTTTACTAAGCTGAGTTTTTACTCTACGAGAGAATTTTCATTGTTCTATTTAGGCAATTTTTCTTTGCTCTTCAATGAGTTTATCAACAACACTTGGGTCCGCCAATGTAGAAGTATCTCCTAGATTAGAGGTATCTCCCGTTGCTATCTTACGAAGAATACGACGCATGATTTTTCCTGAACGAGTTTTAGGCAGCGAATCTGTCCAGTGTAAAAAATCAGGTGTAGCGATAGGTCCAATTTCTTTTCTCACCCAATCTTTGACTTCTTTATGAAGTTCCGCACTTGGGTATTCACCCGAATTTAGGGTGATGTATGCGTAAATCGCTTGGCCTTTAATATCATGTGGAACACCAACAATTGCTGCTTCTGCGATTTTACTGAAAGAAACGAGCGCGGATTCAACTTCCGCGGTGCCCATTCGATGACCCGAAACATTTAATACGTCATCAACACGGCCAGTGATCCAATAATACCCATCTTCATCACGTCGAGCGCCATCGCTGGTAAAATACATCCCTTTAAAGGTTGAGAAGTACGTTTGTTCAAAACGGTCATGATCACCGTAGATGGTGCGCATTTGCCCCGGCCATGAATCGGTAATCACGAGATTTCCATCGGCAGCACCTTCAATAATGTTACCCATGTTATCAACCAAAGCAGGTTGAACACCAAAGAATGGACGAGTTGCTGAACCCGGTTTTAATGCGGTTGCACCAGGAAGAGGAGAGATTAAGATCCCACCCGTTTCGGTTTGCCACCATGTATCAACGATTGGGCAGCGAGCATCACCAATGGTGTTGTAATACCATTCCCATGCTTCAGGGTTGATTGGTTCGCCGACGGATCCCATCACGCGTAATGAGGATCTTGAGGTTCCTTCTACTGCGTCATTACCGTGAGCCATGAGTGCTCGAATGGCTGTTGGTGCAGTATAAAGAATATTTACGTTGTGCTTATCGACCACTTCACTCATGCGGCTAGTGCTTGGGTAGTTTGGCACACCTTCAAACAGAATGGTTTTTGCGCCATTAGCGAGAGGTCCGTAGATTAAATAAGTATGGCCAGTGATCCAACCTACATCAGCGGTACACCAGAAGACTTCACCTTCTTGGTAATCAAAGATGTATTTGAAGGTCATTGCTGCATAAACAAGGTAGCCGCCAGTGGTGTGTAATACACCTTTTGGTTTACCTGTTGAGCCTGAGGTGTAAAGAATGAAAAGAGGATCTTCTGCATTCATTGCTTCTGGTTCACAATGCGCAGACGCAACCGCTGTTGCTTCATGCCACCATACATCACGATCTTCAGTCCACTCAATGTCATTACCAGTACGTTGGAATACAACCACTTTTTCAATGGTTGTGACTTCAGGGTTATTTAATGCATCGTCGACGTTTTTCTTTAGAGGTACGGTACGACCGCCACGAACGCCTTCATCGGCGGTGATCACGACTTTCGCATCGGAATCAACAATTCGACCTGCCAATGCTTCTGGTGAGAACCCACCAAAAACAACCGTGTGAACTGCACCAATACGAGTACAAGCAAGCATTGCAACGGCTGCTTCAGCAACCATTGGCATATAAATGCACACGACATCGCCTTTACGAACGCCTTGACTCTTAAGTGCGTTTGAGAATTTACACACTTGTTCGTGAAGTTCGTTGAAGGTAATTGACGCATCATCTTGTGGATCATCGCCTTCCCAAATAATAGCGACTTCATCGCCACGAGTGGCAAGATGGCGATCAATGCAGTTTGCAGAGACATTGAGTTTGCCATCTTCAAACCATTTAATGTCTACGTGGCCAGTATCAAAAGAGGTATTTTTTACTTTAGTGTAAGGAGTCATCCAATCGACTATTTGTCCATGCTCACGCCAGAAACCTTCAGGGTTAATAACGGATTGCTGGTACATTTCACGGTATTTATCTTCATCGGCATGTGCATTGTTGGCGATGTCTTGATTGACTGGGTATACGTGAATGTCACTCATGTTGGTTCTCCTTGTGAATACAGCAAATATCCAGATTAGTATGTCGCTGAATTTATGGCAGTGCCTTCATTGGCTCTGCTCTTTTATTAGTAGGGTTGATATTACTTTCTGCTAGAAATGTGTTTTCAACAATTAGACTTTAGTCAGAGAAAGAAAGGTTTACTGAATTTTTGACCAGATAAGAGTTGGTTTTTGAGAGGCAGATCAGTAACTGTGAGCATTTCTTATTTTAGGTAGATCGGGAAAATCCCCATAAGTTAAGCGCACATAAATAAGAGCAGCAGCAATGGCATCCTCAAGGGCATCATGGCGTTCGGCCTGTGGTAGGTCTAAATGTCGAGAAATCGCTTCAATGCTTAAATCGTAATACGCATTAGGTAATAGTCTTTCTAATTTGTGATGATAAAGATGACTCACTTCAATAAGTCGGTTTGGTAGGGGGTGAGTGAAGTGACGTAGGCAGACGCGATCTAAAATCTTCTTATCATAACGAATGTGGTACCCAACAATTGGGCAGCGTCCAATAAATTTAATGAGCAGCTCAAGGGCCTCTTTTTCTGATATCCCGTGAGTTAAATCTTGGTGTCTTAATTGATGTATTTTAACTGAATCAGAAGTCAGGCTCTGTGGAGGTCTTAATTTTAGATGAAGGGTCTGGCTTGTGAGTACTCGATTATTTTTTATTTTGATAGCAGCAATTGAGACCAATTCGGCATAATTCGGGTCAAGGCTAGTGGTTTCACAATCTATAGAAACCAACTCATCTCCAGAGTAAGGAGTAAATAACTCACGATGTGGATGAGTTCGTAATTTATAGTGCCACCAGCAGCGTTGTAGTCGATTCATTATTATTAATCCCTGATCTGATAATGATAACCAAGCCATTCTTTGAATTTTTTAACGATGTGTAAACTGTGGCGCAATAAATCCCGTTCAGTTCTATCAAGTTGTTCTATGTGAATATGATTAGTGAGTTGAGCTGTTTTCTCTTGTAATTGATGACGTAAGCGCCATTTGAAAAATAGCTTTAAGGCTTCACTTAAATTATCTGCTGTCGATGGTTCGAGTACTTTACGTTGGCATAATTCGTCAATACGTTGGAAAGTGTTGGTTTTATCAATCCCTTGCTCTAGTGACAATGTTCGGATCCCGTGAACAATGGGAAAAATAGCGCCTTGCTTGATATCAATCCCTTCTTTTTTATTTTTTATATTGCCAAACAAAGTCAATGGAACGGTAAATTGAAGAGCGGGACGAATAAAAAAACTGAGGATGAGATCATTATCGTTGAGTTTATTCGTTATGCATTGCTTTAAGGGGGTAAGTAACTCGCGATTACCTGCAATGGCTTGAGCATCAGAAAAAATAGCTAAATTCATCATGTTATTGCCGTTATGTTCAGTGCATATTTTTTCAATATAATGTAGCCATTCTCCCTCTGTTTTTACCCAATGAGGATTACTTACCATTATGTTTCCTTTGCATAATGGGTAACCTAATTGTTGTAGTGTTTGGGTTAACTTTTTCATCAACGTATGAACATTGGGCCATTCAACGTTATCTTCAATGATTAAGGCATTGTCTTGATCTGTTTTTAGGACTTGTTCTCCTCGACCTTCAGAGCCCATGACAATGAAGCAGCAATGATTATGTAAGCTTTTAGGCACAATCAAACTGAATGCTTTTTCAATGATTTGTTCATTAACGGTTGAGATTAACTCCATAATAAATCGAGTTAGAATACCATTATTAATTAAAGTTTCAATGAGTTGCGTTTGACTGTTGGCTGCTATTGCGAGCTCTTCAATGCTTTGTGCTCTAGCGATCCGTAACGTAAGGACATGGGAGTGTGTTGAAAAAAGACTCAAGACTTGTGTCATATCTAACATGCCAATGAGTTGATTATTTTCGAGAACAGCAACGCGTTTTACTCGATGTCGAGTCATTAACGTCATGGCGTTAAAGAGGTAGTCATCCTTATGAACATGAACAATAGGATAAGTTGCTATTGGTCCCGCGGGCTGATTAGGGTCAAGCCCATCAAGCATTAAGGCGTGCAATAAGTCGGTTCGAGTAATAATGCCAAAAGGTAAGTGGTTGCTGGTTGCTTGATGTCGTTTGTCGTATTGATTCAACTCTACAAATAAAGCGTCTGCATTATTTTCTTTGAGTAAATGCGTGACGTGTTTTAATGACGTATTTCCATCGACAACGAGGCACTCTTGAATCGTATCATCATCCACTTTGGTGAGTATAAATTCGGCGAGGTTTTGTTGTTGGTGAGCTTGTGTAATTAATGCTTTTCGTTTGGCTAAACTGTTATTGAAATAGGCAGAAAAGGCATGATTATTTTTATATAAAGAGAGAAAAACAGAGCTAGGAAGAAGATGACATAATGTATCTTCGATTGCGTGATAGGTGTGTTTGGCGGAACCTTCAAATTGAGATCGAATATCAAAAAGATCATCATGGGTATAATGCGCGTAGATCTCTCCATTGCTATTTGAACGCTCTTCAACAACTCCCTTTATGATGATGAAGACATTTTCAGGCTCTTGCCCTTCATGCAGTAATGTATCTCCCGTTCGGAAATAGGCAATATCGACATGACGGGTTAATTGCTCTTGTTCTTGAGTTGTTAGAGTATTGAATGGAGCAATTGAGAAATTGAGTTCACTTGGCATAGCTCCATCCTTACCTTGGTTAGTGTGCTTATTTTCACTATAAATCACTAAATAATGAAGACGACTTTAGTCTAGGTCTCTTATTTATTGATTAAAAATTGAAGCCGAAGTCACATTTTAAAAGGTGCAGTTTTCATCTGTTCTGTTTTCCCTTTTTATAAATCAATACGATGCCATAATGTTCGCCTCTTTTTATTTCCTTTTGGACATTGTCATGTTTCGCGTATCTCCCTTTGCTTGGATCTCTCAATATTTTGGTGGATTCTTTTTTGCCTACGGCGTGTATTTACCTTTTTGGGCGTTGTGGTTTGAAGATCAGGGGGTATCTGCTGGAGATATCGGCGTTTTAATTGGTTTAGGTTTTGCGACGCGTTGTGTTGCGAATTTAGTGATTACCCCTCGTTTACATAAAGTGGAATATTTAATCCCTGCATTACGAGTATTGACGCTCGCCTCCTTAGTCGCGCTTGGTTTGTTTTTAATTAATGGCGGTAATTTCTGGTGGATGGCATTTGTCACCGTATTATTTAATTTGTCATGCGGGCCAGCCGTTCCATTGTCAGATGCGATGACAAATTACTACGCAAAAAATAATTTATTGGATTATGGTCGAACGCGTTTATGGGGGTCTGTGAGTTTTATTGTGGGATCGACGGTTGTTGGTTATCTAGTCTCTGGCTTTGGTACGGATATGATCGTTTATACTGCGATAGCTGGGATATTAGCGGCACTATTCTTAGTGATGCGAAATCCAAATCCTATGCCGGTTTCGGTAGCCGAAGAAGATCAAACTCGACCAAAATTACTTTCACTGTTAAGTGAAACGCCAGTCTTAAAATTTATTATTTTAGTGTCACTAATCCAAGGCAGTCATGCTGCGTATTACAGTTTCAGCTCTATTTATTGGAAAGAATCAGGCTATCAAGAAAGTACGATTGGCTACTTATGGAGCTTGGGTGTGGTCGCTGAAGTGATGATATTCGCGTTCAGTAAACAATTGTTTGCGGGCTGGAAAATATCAACCTTATTTAAAGTGGCAGCAGTAGGGGTAATAGTTCGTTGGGGTCTGACCGCGGCTACCACTGATTTAGTTGCCTTAGTATTTGTTCAAGCATTGCATGGTGTTACCTTTGCAATGGCGCATTTAGCGGCGATTCAATACATTCAAAAATTCCCTCAAAACAAGATGATCCCTCTGCAAGCCCTGTATAACGCAATTCCTTTGGGTGCGTTTATTGCCTTAATGACGACATTAAGTGGTTGGGGTTATGAAGCGTGGGGCGCGAATATTTTCTGGATAATGGCGGCAATGGGTATTTTTGCTCTGATGATTAAACTGGATAAAATAAAAGATAAATAGGCCCTAATCACATTTGTTGGCTTGGTTAAAAACGAAGCAATAATAAAACGCTAGAATGGTGCTACAGAGTATTTGTACCTTTCTAGCGTTTTTTTAAATAAAAAATCTAGTTTGGTATCACTAAGGATGAGTGATGACACAAGGATGGATTGTAGTGCCAGTTTCGCTGGCTTATTTAGGGTTACTATTTTTAATTGCTTGGTATGGTGATCGCCAAAAAGGGTGGCTTGCACGTTATCGGCCATGGATTTACAGCCTTTCTATTGCCGTTTATTGCACCTCTTGGACCTTTTATGGCACCGTAGGCCAAGCCACCAATAACCCGTGGGCTTTCCTTCCTATTTATCTTGCCCCCATTCTTGTTTTTGTTTTTGCATGGCGTTTTTTAGCCCGAATTATTCTGATTGCAAAGCGAGAGCACATTACGTCCATTGCCGATTTTATTGCGGCTCGTTACGGTAAATCTCAAGGCTTGGCCGGTGTTATTACGGTCATTGCAGTGATTGGTATTCTTCCTTATATAGCGTTGCAATTACGAGGGATAACCATGGGGCTTGATCTTGTTGCCCCTAATTTAGCGCAAGATTTAGGGTATCAAGATGGTCATATCTCTTGGTTTGTGGGTGGCGCGCTCGCTATTTTTACCATCCTATTTGGGACTCGACATATAGATACGACGGAGCATCATCGAGGTTTGATGATGGCTGTTGCATTTGAATCCATCGTTAAGCTTGTTGCCTTTCTTTCGGTTGGCGGTTTCATTTTATATTTGGCGTATTCAGATCCGAATGTTGATTTGATTACCGTAGCAAAAGAAACCTACCAATCGCCTAATTTAATAACGTTACTGTTCCATACTTTATTAACAATGGCGGCGATTATTTGTTTGCCTCGTCAGTTCCACACAACGGTGGTAGAGAACGAACAAGCGCAAGATTTACGAACCGCTCGTTGGGTATTTCCTCTCTATTTATTCTTGATGGGGTTATTTGTTTTACCTATTTCATGGGCGGGTCAGGCATTACTTGCTGGTGGTGTGAGCGATGCATTTGTTATTAGTGTGCCATTATCGATTGGTGCCGAGCATATGGCGCTGCTGGCTTTTGTCGGGGGAACGTCTGCGGCAAGTGGTATGGTTATTGTCTCGACGATTGCGCTTGCTATCATGGTTTCAAATGATCTCGTATTGCCTTTGTTATTACGTAGGGTAAAAACAAATGCTCGTACATTTGGGCATTTTTCTAAGTTATTAGTGACGATTCGACGGTTGTTGATAGTATTGTTATTAGTGGGTGCGTGGGGATTTTATCAAGCGTTAGATTCAATAGATTCCCTCTCTGTTATTGGATTATTAGCGTTTGCAGCGATAGCTCAATTTGCACCGGCGCTTATTGGTGGTTTGTATTGGAGACAAGGAAATAAAAAAGGGGTCTATGCAGGATTAGCGATTGGCTTTGTAGTGTGGCTAATTACCTTAATGAGTCAAACTCAAATGCTAGCAGGCAGTGCAGAAGATAACTTTTTATTGTGGATAATTACACCTCCAGAGTGGTTACAACAATTGGATGTAAAAACGTCTGATTGGGGAATGATGTTGAGTCTAGGTTTAAATGCCGTGTTATTTATTCTTGTTTCTTTGGTTACACGAGCATCGCTAAGTGAACGCTTACAAGCTGCGGCTTTTGTGGGTGCTCCATTGCCTGAAAGTGAGGACGTAAGCGTATACCAAACTCGCGTGACGGTTGCCGAACTTGAAATGTTGGCTTCTCGTTTTGTTGGTAGAAAAAGAGCAAGAAAAGCGTTTCGTCAGTTTGCAGAACAGCATGATGAAGAATTACTGCCACAGCAACAAGCCACCTCTCAATTAATTAGGCACACGGAACGTGTTCTTGCTGGAGTGTTTGGGGCTTCCTCTTCTCGGTTGGTATTAACCTCTGCATTGCGAGGGAGAAATATGCAATTGGAAGAAGTTGCGACCATCGTAGATGAAGCGTCGGAGCTTTATGATTTTAGTCGAGGCTTATTACAAGGAGCAATTGAGCACATAAGCCAAGGTATTGCAGTGGTTGATAAACAGATGAAGTTGGTCGCATGGAACCAACGTTATTTGGAATTATTTACATTTCCGGTAGGACTTATTCAAGTTGGTCGACCGATTGCGGATGTAATTCGTCATAATGCAGAGCAAGGATTGTGTGGTCCGGGGGATCCTGAAATACACGTTCAACGACGAGTAGAGCATTTAGAAAGAGGAACGCGTCATGTTTCTTCACGGATCAGAGCGGATGGGCAGGTGATCGAGGTACAAGGAAATCCGATGCCGAATGGCGGTTTTGTGATGAGTTTTACCGATATTACCGTTTTTAGACAGGCAGAAAAAGCATTAAAAGAAACCAATGAAAGCCTAGAGTTTCGAGTGCATGAACGAACCAAAGAATTAGAAAAATTGAATCAGCGATTGGTGGGTGCTACCCAAAGTGCTGAAAAAGCCTCGCATTCAAAAACACGATTATTAGCGGCAGTGAGCCACGATTTAATGCAACCCTTGAATGCTGCCCGTTTGTTTGCCTCTTCATTAAGTGAAGTGGCTAAAGATGGTGAGACAAAGAAAATATCAGGGCATATTGAAAGTGCATTAGGGGCGGCAGAAGAGTTAATAGGTGATTTATTGGATATTTCTCGTTTAGAAGCGGGTAAGTTAGAAACCAATGTTCACGGCTTTTCGCTCCACCATATGCTCTCTAATTTAGAGGCTGAATTTGGTGCTCTAGCGAAACAACAAGGGATTGATTTTTCGGTGATTCATTCTGATGTGGTGGTGGAATCCGATCCAAAATTATTACGTCGAGTATTACAGAATTTCTTAACCAACGCCTTTCGATATAACCCTCAAGGAAAAGTGGTTCTTGGTGCCAGAAGAGTCGAAGGTAAAATTCGTCTTGATGTATGGGACAGCGGCATTGGTATTGCAGAAGAGAAACAACAAGCTATTTTTGAGGAGTTTACTCGTGTCGATCAGGGACGAGCTGATCAAGGGTTAGGGTTGGGATTGGCGATAGCTAGAGGGATCTCTCATGTACTTGGTCATACCATTTCTTTACGTTCATGGGTCAATAAAGGCTCGGTGTTTTCTGTCACATTGGAGCGTGGTGTGGCGCTTGAAAGCGATACGCCTACCATAACCCAAAAGCCGGAATTACCATTAAGTTCGGTTCGCGTGTTGTGTGTGGACAATGAACCAGACATTTTAATTGGCATGGAATCACTACTTGAACGTTGGGGTTGTGAAGTAAAAACAGCGACAGACTTAATGGGAAGTTTACGTTGTTTAGAAGACGATTGGGTACCCGATGTCATCTTCTCAGATTACCGATTGGATAACGACAGAACGGGCTTAGAAGTATTACAACAATGTCGCTTACGTTTAGGTAATAACTTTGAAGGGGTGATGATCAGCGCAGATAAAACTGAGGATTTACTAGAAAGTATTAAAAGTAATGGTTTTGGTTTTATTGCAAAGCCAGTCAAACCGTTAAAATTAAGGTCTGTGTTAAATCGCCACACTACCTCAGTGGTTTAGGACTCATCATAAAAGAAGGGAGCTAGCATAACTAACTCCCTTTTCATATCAGCCAAATTATTTTTCTGACGTTACTCTGGTTCTATTAAACTGAACATTATCAGATTAATGGTCGTGAGCTTCACCCGCACCTTTAGGGTAACGAATAGATTCCACTAAATCTTGTACATCTTGTGGTACTTCAGCCGTTACTTTATTTACTGCAATCGAGACTATGAAGTTCAGACACATACCTAGCGTACCGATCCCTTCAGGGCTGATACCAAACCACCAGTTATCAGGTGTACTTGCTGCGGGGTTAATGAATTTAAAGTAAACAATATAAGCGGTAGTGAATACGACACCTGAAACCATACCTGCAATCGCCCCTTCTTTATTCATCTTCTTATAGAAAATACCTAAGATAATAGCAGGGAAGAAGGACGCTGCGGCTAAACCGAAGGAGAACGCGACCACCTGTGCTACAAAGCCCGGAGGATTAATCCCTAAGTAACCAGCACCAACGATGGCAACAATCGCAGCAAGTCGGGCGGCGAGCAATTCCTGCTTATCTGTCATATTTGGCTTAAAGCCTTTTTTCAATAAATCATGAGAGATAGAGGTCGATATTACCAGTAGTAGACCAGCAGCCGTTGATAATGCAGCGGCTAAGCCACCGGCAGCCAACAATGCAACAACCCAGTTTGGTAAATTTGCTAGTTCAGGTGATGCTAGAACGATGATATCTCGGTTGATGTCCATTTCATTACGTTCATCACCAGAATAGAACATTTTTCCATCGCCATTTTTATCTTCCCAACCGACTAGACCCGTGTCTTCCCAGTTTTTATACCAACTCGGTGCATCAGCCGCTGCAACCCCCTGGTTGTCGGTTCCATTAATGGTTTCAATCATATTTACACGAGCAAACGCGGCAACCGCAGGTGCTGTGGTGTATAGGAATGAGATAAACAGTAATGCCCAACCCGCAGAAATACGTGCATCTTTAACGCGAGGAACCGTGAAGAAGCGAATAATTACATGAGGTAGACCCGCAGTACCAACCATAAGAGCGGCACAGATAAAGAAGACATCAACCATGCTCTTAGAGCCATCGGTATATGGCGTAAAGCCAAGTTCAGTCGTTAATCCATCGAGTTTATCCAGTAGATATACCTCTGAACCGGTCACAGTGGAGCCCATGCCAAGTTGAGGGAAAACATTATCTGTCATCATGATAGAGGTGAAAACCGCAGGAACAAGAAAGGCGAAAATGAGGACACAGAATTGAGCAACCTGCGTATAAGTGATGCCTTTCATGCCACCGAGTACCGCATAGAAAAATACGATACCCATACCAATGATGATGCCAACGTTAATATCAACTTCTAAGAATCGAGAGAATACAACGCCCACACCACGCATTTGTCCTGCCACATAAGTGAAAGAAACAAAGATGGCACAGAAAACAGCCACCATACGAGCGGTACGCGAGTAATAACGCTCACCGATAAAATCTGGCACAGTAAACTTACCAAATTTACGTAAATAAGGTGCAAGACATAAGGCTAAAAGAACATACCCGCCAGTCCAACCCATAAGATAAACGGCACCATCATAACCAACAAAAGAAATGATACCTGCCATAGAGATAAACGACGCTGCCGACATCCAGTCTGCTGCGGTTGCCATGCCGTTGGCAATAGGATGAACCCCACCGCCAGCCACATAAAATTCACTGGTTGAGCCAGCTCTTGCCCATATCGCAATACCGATATAAAGGGTAAAAGTAATACCTACTAATATAAACGTCCAAGTTTGGATATCCATGCTAATTCCTCTAGTCTTCTTGTACGTTGTATTTTTTATCTAATGAGTTCATTCGAACTACATAAATAAATATTAGGGCAACAAAGGTATAGATAGCGCCTTGTTGAGCAAACCAGAAACCTAATTTAAAGCCACCGATTTGAATTGCATTTAGTGGTTCAACAAACAAGATGCCTGCACCAAATGAGACTGCGAACCAGATGAAAAGTAATCCACCCATGATCCTTAGATTTTCCTTCCAATAGGCTTGTGCTTGTTCTTTTGTTTCGAACGCCATAGCCAGCTCCTTTTTAATGTTAATAATATGTAACCAAAAAGAGATTAGCAGTGAGAAAGAAAGAAAGCAGTGCAACTTTAGTCGAGCAGATAAAGAAAAACGCCCAAAATATGAGCGTTTTATGTGAGGTGGGTTGTGATTTTTCGTGTTAAGTTTATGTTAATCAATACCAAGGTCTAAGAGGTATTATCTTGGATAAGTGATTAAAAATAGAAATCTTTAATTCCAAGTAGCAGGTTATTTACGGCAACGGCGGCTAAAATTAGCCCCATTACACGGCTAATGATAGCTGCGCCAACATTACCTATTATTTTATGAATAAAGGTAGCCCCAAGTAGAAGGCATAAAGTAATGATGAGCACCACAATCATGACCGCTGCAGTCACTGATTGGTCTAAAAAGGAATATCGAGAATTATCCGTTAGCATCACAATTGCCATCATTGCGCCTGGAGAAGCAATGGAGGGAATCGCTAAAGGGTAAACCGCTAAATCTGCGAGATCTGAATGACTAATTTCTTCACTCATTTTTTGCTCTTGTTCGGGTTTACTCTCACCAAAAATCATTGTTAAGGCAAAGATGAGAAGAACCAATCCCCCTGCAACTTGAAACGCGGGTAATGGAATCTGCATCGCTTCTAATAGTAATTGACCAATAACGAGGAAAAATAACAGGACAGAGGTGGCAATAGCAACGGCTTTTAAAGCAACAACTTTACGTTGCTTAGCCGATAGATGTTGAGTTTGTGAAAGATAAACGGGTACAGAACCAATAGGATCAATAACAGCCCAAAGAACAACGAATTGAGTAACGAGGATGCTTATCATGAACTCTCCCAGAGTTAGGTTAAACAGAGGGATAAAATGAACGGGTAATATACCTTAATTTATAGACCAGTATGTTATATCAAAGTTAACTTTCAGTTTGTTGCAATAGAATAACGGCTTGGGTTCTATTTTTTACCCCTAACTTTCTAAAAATGGCTGTCATGTGCGCTTTTATTGTGGCTTCAGATACATCTAAGTCATAAGCAATTTGTTTATTAAGCAACCCATCAGAAAGCATTCCGAGAACTTTGTATTGCTGCGGAGTAAGGCTCGTAATTTTGGTGGCTAAATCGTCGCAGGCTTGTGAGTTTTTAATCGAACCTGCGGGGAAGTAAGAATCTCCGGCTAAAATCTGATTGAGTGCAGAGATCAAGGTTCGCATATCACTTGATTTAGGGATGAAACCAAAGGCACCATGGCTTTTTACTTGTGAGACAATACTGGCTTCTTCACTTGCTGATACTACAACAATAGGTAAATCAGGGTATTGAGAGCGAAGATGAATTAATCCTGACATCCCATTACTTCCTGGCATTTTTAAATCTAATAGAAGTAAATCTGGATCGGGCTCTTTTTCTAATACCTTAAGTAAGGCTTCAAGTGAATCAGCTTCAAGTAGATTTGCACCGCTGATCGCCATATGAATGGATTGAAAAAGTGCATTGCGAAATAAGGGATGATCATCCGCAATAATAATGGTGTAGTTATCGTCCATGGCTACAATGTTCCTTATAAGTTGTTCAATAAAATTAACATCTAACCGCCTTTTGAGCAATTTTTAGACGCTAAAGTCTGCGCTGTATCTCTAACTTATTTCTTGTTTTCATTAAATAAGATCAGATCTCGAGATCTTAATATTTAAAACGAATTAATTTCTAACTCTAGACAATTAATTAAAACGAAACTAAACTCCTTTCAAATCGAAACTTATTGAGTTTTTTATGTCGAAGAGAAACACAAAACAACGCCGTCATATGATCCTATCTTTATTAATAGAGAAAGGAGAAATTACAGTTGAAGAGCTTTCTGAGCTCTTTGATATCTCAGAAGTAACTATTCGTAAAGATCTAACAGAGTTAGAGAAGAATGGTTTACTAATGCGTAAGTATGGCGGAGCAGTGCTAATGCCTTCGAATATTATTCAAGAAGACAACTGCGAAGAAGTTTCGAATCGAAAGTTATCTCTGGCGATTTCAGCGGTTGAATTCATTAAAGATCATAACAGGATTATTATTGATAGTGGCAGTACAACTGCGGCATTGATCAACCAACTGTCGAAGAAAAATGGATTGGTCGTCATGACTAATTCACTGCCCGTCGCCAATGCGTTGCAAGAAATTGAAAACGAACCCACGTTATTAATGACAGGGGGAACATGGGACAGTCATTCTGACTCATTTCAAGGTCAAGTGGCCGAGTCAGTATTAAGATCCTATGATTTTGATCAGTTGTTCATTGGTGCAGATGGTATTGACTTAGAGCGTGGAACCACGACCTTCAATGAACTGGTGGGATTAAGTCGAGTGATGTCTGAAGTCGCTCGTGAAGTTATTTTAATGGTTGAATCAGAAAAAATTGGTCGAAAAATTCCCAATGTAGAATTGCCATGGGACAGCATTGACGTGTTGATTACCAATAATGATTTAAGCCAAGAACACCAACAAAAAATTGAGTCACATAACGTACGAGTCATTAGAGCTCAGTGATTTAATTCTTCAATAAAGAATATCAATAATGAGCTTTTTGTTGCCCGCTCATTATCTAGACCAATCGCATTATGAAGATTGGTACCACTAAATTTAAAAATAGAATAATGGAGTATTGCCATGTGTGGGATCGTAGGTGCTGTTGCACAAAGAGATGTAGCTGAAATATTAGTTGAAGGATTACGCCGTTTAGAATACCGCGGTTATGACTCGGCTGGTGTTGCGGTTGTTGATGCGGACTGTAATTACACTCGACTACGTCGTTTGGGTAAGGTTAAAGAATTAGCGGATGCAGTCAATGAATCACACGTGGTCGGTGGTACTGGTATCGCTCATACTCGTTGGGCAACGCATGGCGAACCTTCTGAAATTAATGCTCACCCACACGTTTCTGGTGATATTACGATTGTTCACAATGGCATTATTGAAAATCACGAATCATTACGTGCGCTATTAAAAGAGCGCGGTTATGTGTTTGAATCTCAAACAGATACCGAGGTTATTGCACACTTAGTTGAGTGGGAATTACGAACGTCGGATTCTTTGATTGAAGCGGTACAAAAAACAGCGATTCAACTTGATGGTGCGTACGGTACTGTTGCAATGGATCGTCGTGATCCTGAGCGTTTAGTTGTTGCTCGATCTGGTAGCCCAATCGTTATTGGTCGTGGTGTGGGTGAAAACTTTTTAGCGTCAGATCAATTGGCGTTATTGAACGTAACTCGTCGCTTTATGTACCTTGAAGAAGGGGATGTTGCTGAAATTACTCGTCGTGATGTTCGAGTGTTTGATGCGCATGGCGAACAAGTTGAGCGTGAAGTGACAGAATCGAACGCCGAGCATGATGCGGGAGATAAAGGTCAATATCGTCACTTCATGCAAAAAGAAGTGTTCGAGCAGCCAAAAGCATTAATCAATACAATGGAAGGTCGTATTACTCATGACTCTGTTGTAACAGAAAGCATTGGCGTTAATGCTGTTGAGATCCTAAATAAAGTAGAACACGTACAAATCATCGCATGTGGTACTTCTTACAACGCGGGAATGACGGCTCGTTATTGGTTTGAGTCACTTGCTGGTGTTAGTTGTGATGTCGAAATTGCCTCTGAGTTCCGTTACCGTAAATTTGTAACGCGTCCAAATAGCTTATTAATTACGTTATCTCAATCGGGTGAAACGGCTGATACGTTAGCGGCCCTTCGTCTAGCAAAAGAGCGTGGTTACATGGGTGCAATGACGGTGTGTAATGTTGCTGGTTCATCTCTTGTTCGTGAATCTGATTTTGCCTTTATGACGCGAGCAGGAACAGAGATTGGTGTGGCATCGACTAAAGCTTTCACCACTCAGCTTGCGGCGTTATTGATGTTAGTGACGGCATTAGGTAAACAACAAAATCGTATCTCAAAAGAGAAAGAGAGAGAGATCGTTGAAGCCTTGCACGCTTTGCCCGCTCAAATAGAAAAAGCACTGTCATTTGATAAAGAAATCGAAGCGTTAGCCCCTGACTTTGCAGACAAGCAACACACGCTATTTTTAGGGCGTGGAGAGTTTTATCCAATCGCTATGGAAGCGTCGCTGAAATTAAAAGAGATTTCGTACATTCATGCGGAAGCGTATGCCGCCGGTGAATTAAAGCACGGTCCATTAGCGTTGATTGATGCGGATATGCCAGTGGTAGTGGTTGCACCAACCAATGATTTATTAGAAAAATTAAAATCAAACGTAGAAGAAGTGCGTGCTCGTGGCGGGTTACTGTATGTTTTCGCGGACGAGCAAGCGGGCTTTGAAGGCGATGAAAACATGAAGATCATTACCATGCCTCATGTTAGCGATATAACTGCACCAATCTATTATACGGTTCCAATGCAGTTGCTTTCGTATCATGTTGCCTTAATTAAAGGGACGGATGTCGATCAGCCACGTAACTTAGCAAAAGCGGTAACGGTTGAGTAAGTTTTACTCATTGATAACGAAATAAAAAACGGCAGCCTCACATAAGGCTGCCGTTTTTATTTGATTATTTATTGATGGCTTTTTTTTTATCTTTTTCTTTATACATAGCGGTATCTGCATTCATGAACATGTCTTTCAGCGTGGTTGTTGAGTTATAGGGTTCAAGGTGCTGACCAATACTGATGTTACTGATATTTAAGCCTGATTGGTATTGTGTTTTCTCTTGGTAATGGTGACGAATACGTAATGAAAGGGCATTGAGCTCGGTTTCTGGTTCTTTATTTATTAGCGTTAAGACAATAAATTCATCACCACCAGTACGAGCGATAAGATCGGATTCTCTGACTTCATTTTTTAGAATACTAGCCAAAATTTGAATGCATTTATCTCCCGTGGAGTGACCAAATTTATCATTTACTTGCTTTAGATTATCAATATCAAGATAAAGTATTCCGATACTGTCTTGGTATCGTTTAGCATCTTTTCGTTTTTGTTTACCTAAAATGCCTAATCCACGACGATTAAGTAACTCTGTCATTGAGTCAGTAAGAGCCATTTTTTTATGCAGCTCAGCTGCTTCTGCCATTTTTAAGTCAGCAGTGATTAGTTTTGAAAGGTGAAGTAATAGCTTAACTAATGTATGTTTATAATCAGTATGCTTTGTATCTATGGCACAAATGGTGCCATAAATAGAACCATCAGGGTAAAAGACGGGAACTCCGCAATATGAGCGCACTGGGCCATTTTTAACGGCAGGTGCGTTAATCCAATATTCACTCTTTAATGCATTAGGAACATATAGCTCTTTGCCTGTTTCAACAATCGTACGGCAAAAACTTTTACTGTCACTGGACCATTGAGAGCCTTGGTGAAGGAAGCTTGTTTCATTATTACTGCTTACAAGAGTATGAAAAGAATGACCTGTAAACTCAATAATAGCGCCACAATCTGCGCCAAAAATATCAACAATTAAATCTGCAAGCTCTTGCCATTTTGATAGGTCAATTATGCAGTCTTGTGAATTAAAACGAGAAGCAAAAAAAGCTGTCATACGCACATCCATGTAAATCGGCTATTATCTAAATTTTGTATAGTTATAAAACTATCATTATTAAATGTTAATTTCATTGTATTAAGTTTAAAAGCACACTGTTTATCTTTTAGTTTAGAAAAGTGATTGCTGAATCGCTATTTTTTATATGAACTTTTTGTTACTCGGTATTTTTTCTATTGATTTTTGCATTACAGTGTATAGGATATATGGAAATGCATATATCCATATTTAAGGTTCGTTATGTTACCTCATCAATTTTTCAAACTGCTTTCTGATGAAACTCGAATTCGTTGTTTGTTACTTATCGCTCGTGAAGGTCGTTTATGTGTAAATCAATTGACTGAAGCGTTAGAAGAAAGCCAACCAAAGATCTCTCGTCATTTAGCTCAGCTACGTCAATCTGGTGTATTGGTCGATACCCGTGAAGGACAGTGGGTCTATTATCAAGTTAGTACAAATCTACCGGGTTGGTTAAATAAAATTATTGATGGGTTGAAGCAATCGAATTGTTTGCAAGCCCAATATCAAAAAGACACTGATAAATTAAACGCAATGAAAGCGTGTTGCTAACTTCATTTAGGGAGAAGAAAACGATGACAATTAAAGTAGGAATTAACGGTTTTGGCCGTATTGGACGCTTGGCATTAAGAGCTGCATTTGATTGGCCTGAACTGGAATTTGTACAGATTAATGATGTGGCGGGTGATACCCATACATTGGCGCATTTACTTGAGTTTGATTCAATTCAAGGCCGTTGGAACCATGAAGTGACTACCGATGGAAGTATTATGATCATCGGTGACCAAAAGCTTAAAACCACGCAAGAAAAAGACATCGACTCGGTTGATTGGTCTGGTTGTGATGTTGTGATTGAAGCGACGGGCGTGCACCGTAAGCGCGTATTTTTAGATAAATACTTAGCACAAGGCGTTAAGCGTGTGGTTGTGTCTGCTCCGGTGAAAGAAGAAGGGGTAGCGAACATTGTGGTTGGTGTTAACGACGATATTTTTGACCCAGCGGTTCACCAAATCGTGACTGCTGCATCTTGTACTACCAACTGTCTCGCTCCAATTGTTAAAGTTATCAATAAGGAGTTAGGTATCGAAAATGCAGCATTTACAACCATTCATGATTTAACCAATACGCAAACTATTTTAGATGCACCGCATAAAGATTTACGCCGTGCTCGTGCGTGTGGTATGAGCTTGATCCCAACAACAACGGGCTCTGCTAAAGCGATTGTAGAAATCTTCCCTGAGCTAAAAGATAAAATTGATGGCCATGCGGTACGTGTTCCTTTGGCGAATGCATCACTGACAGATATCATTTTTGAAGTAAAAAGAGACACCACGGTTGAAGAAGTAAATCAGTTATTAAAGGATGCCGCTTATGGTGATCTAAAAGGTATTTTAGGTTACGAAGAGCGTCCACTCGTATCGATTGATTATAAAGGCGACCAACGCTCAACGATTGTTGATGCACTATCTACTATGCTTGTTGGTAAGCGCATGGTGAAGATTTACGCGTGGTATGACAACGAAATGGGTTATGCAACTCGTACTGCTGAGTTGGTTCGTAACGTTGGTCTAGCTTAATATTAATGGCATTGGTTTAAGGAATTTAAAATGACACATCCTATTTGGGAATTACCGGTTACAGGCACTAATGGCGCATTAATTTTGACTCCGTGTCCGGGAACAAAAGGGGTTGAGTTAACGACCTCATTAGAGCAATTAAAAGCACAAGGTGTTGAAGCGGTAGCAACGGCATTAAACCAAGATGAATTAACAGAAAAAGGCGTAGGCTCTCTTGGTGAAGAAGTGCAACGTCTAGGCATGAAATGGTTTTATTTGCCAATTGAAGATGATTGCGCTCCTGGTGATGAGTTTTCAGCACAATGGAAATCAGCAACGCCAGAGCTGCAACAAGTATTAGAAAATAATGGCAAAGTAGCAATGCATTGCATGGGTGGTTCTGGTCGTACTGGATTATTAGCAGGGCATCTATTATTGGATTTGGGGTGGGATCTGGATGTGATTAAGTTGCAGGTTCAATCCTTACGTCCTGGTGCTTTTACTAAACCAGTGCAAATTGATTACATCAATACCATAGCACAGAAATAATTTTCTTTAGAGAGGGTCTCAGAATGTAACTTTGTTCTGGGACCTTTTTATTATATTGGACGTTTCTTATGTTTTCTCAATTAAGCCATAGCGTACGTCAGTACATGATTGTGACCTTCAATTATTGGAATTTCACCATTACTGATGGTGCATTACGTATGTTGGTGGTGTTGTACTTTCATGATTTGGGTTACAGCTCGTTAGCGATCGCTTCTCTCTTTTTGTTTTATGAATTTTTTGGTGTTGTGACTAACTTACTTGGTGGATGGTTAGGGGCTCGGTTAGGGCTTAATAAAACCATGAACGTGGGGTTGGTAATGCAAGTGATTGCATTATTGATGCTGGCATTACCAAGTGTTTGGTTAACGATCCCTTGGGTGATGGCGGCACAAGCATTGTCAGGTATCGCAAAAGATCTTAATAAAATGAGTGCCAAAAGTGCAATTAAAACCTTAGTTCCGAGCGATCAAGAAGGGGCGCTTTATAAGTGGGTTGCTATTTTAACGGGGTCTAAAAATGCCCTAAAAGGTGCGGGGTTCTTTTTAGGTGGGTTGTTATTAACCACGATTGGATTCCAACTTGCCGTGATAGCAATGGCGAGCGTACTTTTTGTTGTATTTATCGGCAGTGTATTTTTGCTTGATGGTGACATGGGAAAAGCAAAATCCAAACCTAAGTTTACTCAACTGTTTTCAAAATCAGATCAAATTAATATTTTATCAGCGGCACGTTTATTTTTGTTTGGCGCGAGAGATGTATGGTTTGTGGTGGCATTGCCTATTTATTTAGGTAGCGTGTTTGGTTGGGACCATTCGTTAGTCGGTGGTTTTTTAGCATTGTGGGTTATTGCTTATGGGTTTGTGCAAGGCTTTGCACCAAAAATAACAGGTAAAGCACAAGGACGTACGCCAGATGGCAGGGCCGCGTTGTATTGGGTTGCGATACTGTCGGTTGTTACTGGAGTGATTGCTTACTTAGTACAAATTGAATGGCAAGTTCAATACGTTATAGTGATTGGCTTATTGATTTTTGGTGCGGTCTTTGCGGTTAACTCATCGCTGCATTCGTATTTAATTGTCAGCTATGCCAAAGGTGATGGGGTGTCGATGGATGTTGGTTTTTATTATATGGCAAATGCGATGGGACGCTTAATTGGGACTATTTTATCAGGGGTTGTTTTTCAAATGGCAGGATTTGCTGCGTGCTTGTGGGTATCATTTGGATTCTTGTTACTAACGACACTCATCTCGGTTAAATTACCTAAAAGAGTTGCGGGGTAAGATGGAAAAAAGAAAGTCATTAAAATGGGCTTTCTTTTTGGAGTTCAGAGCAAATATCGACAATCGCTAATGATAAACCTGAACGGATCATTTGTTTTTGTCGGTCTATTTGCATTTGATAGAACATCAGATCATCATCATCATTTTGTGGGGTGATGTCTAGTTGATTCATCCCCATTCTTTTCACTAAATGAAGTGAATTTATAGGTGTAATAACGTGTGGGTCAGTGAACTGAAGTTCGTTCATTTCAGCATTCAACTTATTACGTAATTGTATTAAACCTTCAATATCATGATAGGTATTATTTGGTAATACACCTAAGCCAAAAAGCAGTTTTAACCTAACACTTAAATCGCCTAGAGGACCAGAGTCTTGAAGCAATGGACCGATCACGGATTGAACTGCGAAATCATCTTTACGAAAAATACGTTGAATTAAACCGTCGATAGATTCATTAAGAATATCGACAGCAATGATAAAAAAACCACGCACAGAAGGTGCATCGTCTAGTCGCTCAATGATGTGTGATTCGTTTATTACTTCTGTCATAAAATAGCCATAAAAGAGAGAGGCATTACGCCTCTCTAATTGTTTCTTATTAATTTAATGTATTAAAGATTTCTTCAATCTTTTCTGCTTCTGAACTGTCTTCTGTTAACCCAGTATAATGAGCTAATGTTGATTTTAAACCAAACTCATGTAAGCGAGCTTGCAGTTCAACAGCTTGAGGGTCGGTATTATTCACGTATTTAAATGCGGCAGCGATACCTTTTAATAGTGTTTTATTCTCTGTCCCATACTCTATTGTACCTAATAAGGGCTTGATTAAGCGATCATTTTCACCTAATTTACGGATTGGTTGACGTGCAACGCGATCAATCTCATCTCGTAAGTATGGATTGGCAAAGCGGCCTAAAATTTTCTCGATATAAGCGGCGTGTAATTCTTTATCAAAACCGTAACGACGAATAAGTACTTCGCCACTTTCCTCCATTGCTGTTTTTACTTCCGCTCTAATTTCAGGGTCTTGAATGGCATCGCGTACTGTTTCATGGCCTTTCAACGCACCAAGATAAGCGGTGATGCAGTGACCGGTATTTAGGGTGAAAAGCTTGCGTTCAACAAACGCCATTAAGTTGTCTGTTTTTTCCATTCCAGCAATATTAGGTACGCCACCTTTGAATTGTTGTTCATCAACAATCCATTCACTGAAGCTTTCCACAGTCACTTCAAGTAAGTCGTCATTCGCCGCTTCTGACGGTGGAACAATACGGTCAACCGCGGAATCGACAAAACCAACTAACTCATCACAACGAGCATGAAAAGATTCATCAAGATGAGAGTAGACTTCGTTTTTAAGGTGAGTAGTACCTCGAACCATATTTTCACAAGCAATGATATTTAGTGGTGAACTATTGTTTGCTTCAAAACGCTTGGTTAAGCCTTTTGCGATGGTTTTCGCAATAATATTTAATACGTTAGGACCTACCGCGGTTGTTAGCAAATCGGTATGTACAATGCGCTCAATCACATCGTCACTTGTCGAGTTTACCGCAGTTACGTGTGTAACGGTGTCTATTTGGCATTCAGAACCAACGACTTTCACCTTGTATGACTGGTCATGACAAAGTTGATCAACTAATGGAGCATCAACGTCTGCAAATGTAACAGCGACGTTTGAATCAGAAAGAACTTTACCAATAAAACCACGACCGATATTGCCTGCGCCAAAATGTACTGCTTTCATAATAATTACCTTCAATTTGATATTAGGAGATAGAACAACCCTATAGGGGGAGAGTTGATCTATATTTTCTATATGATTGTTATGCTGCTTGTTCGCCTGAAAGAATTGCTAACATCTCACTAACGCTGTTAGTCGATGTTAATTTTTCAATGGCACCAGGCTCATCAAGCGCATTGGTAATTGATGTAATTACTTGAATATGCTCATCATTTTTAGCTGCGATACCGATAACCAATTTAGCAACGTCATCTTCGTCTTCAGTGAATTGAACTCCCGATGGGTACTGACAGATTACGATACCTGTTTTAATTACTCGGTCTTTGGCTTCTATTGTTCCATGTGGTACGGCAATGGATTCACCAAGGTAGGTTGGTACTAGTTTTTCACGATCAAACATCGCTGCTACATATTCTGGTTCTGCGTAGCCAAGAGAGACAAGTTGCTCACCGGCGTATTGAATCGCTTCTTCTTTTGTTTTGAAGGTTAATCCAAGGTGGATATTTTTTTCTTCAATTTGAAATGGTTGTGCTTTTTGTGGTTCAAAAAACTCATCATTCGCTGCTACTGGAGATATTTGTGGCATTTCATCATCGTTCGCGGCTTCTGGGTAAGTTGATGCCATAATGCGTGCGACTAAATCGTTGTAGATATGGCTATCTAAGAAGTTGGTTAATGAAATATGCTCTGCGTTTTCTGCGTGCTTACGTGCACGGTCCGTTAAATCTTTATGAGTAATCACAATATCGACATCCGTAGGTAAGTTATTGATAGCACAGTTTGTTACGCTAATATTTAGGCCTGTAGCTTGGACTTTTTTACGAAGAAGTCCGGCTCCCATGGCACTTGAACCCATGCCAGCGTCACACGCTACGATGATTTTTTGGATATTGGTTAATTTAGGTGAATTGCTTTTTTCTGCTGTGATACCTGAAGGGCTGCCTTTTGGACCTGACTTCATGTCATGCATTTTTGATGTTGCATCATCTAATGAAGTTCCGTCATCTTCATCAGAGGTTGCTTGCATTTTCATTAGCAGTGCCGCCACAGTAAATGAAACCGCTGTTGCTGATAAAATTGAACAGATAACGCCGACAGCCGATGCCTTTGGTGTTAATAATAAAATGGCAAAGATAGAACCAGGAGATGCAGGAGCAACTATGCCAGCATTAAATAGAGTGAGAACGAAAACACCCGTCATACCACCAGCAATAGCAGCAAGGATTAAACGTGGATTCATCAAAATGTATGGGAAGTAAATTTCGTGGATACCACCAAAGAAATGGATTATTGATGCCCCACCAGCCGTTTGTTTTGCAGAGCCTTTACCAAAGAACATGTAAGCAAGAAGAATACCTAGACCTGGACCTGGGTTTGCCTCTATTAAGAAGAAAATAGATTGACCAGTATCGTTTGCTTGTTGGATACCAAGAGGAGAGAAAATACCGTGGTTAATCGCGTTATTTAAGAAGAGAATTTTTGCGGGTTCAACAAAAATAGACGTTAAAGGAAGAAGACCAGCCTCGACTAAGAAATTAACACCACCGGCAAGACCGGCTGATAATACTTTAACAAAAGGACCAATAAAGTAGAAAGCAACAATCGCACACAGCATACCAATAATGCCGGCAGAGAAGTTGTTTACTAGCATTTCAAAGCCACTTTTGATTTTACCATCGACTTTTTGGTCGAACAGCTTAATCGCTAGGCCACCCATAGGACCAACCATCATTGCGCCCATGAACATTGGTATATCAGTACCAGCAATAACACCCATTGTTGTAATTGCACCAACGATAGCCCCACGTTCGCCGCCCACTAATTTACCACCGGTATAACCGATTAGCAGTGGAAGTAGATACGTAATCATAGGGCCAACAAGTTTCGCTAACGCTTCGTTAGGGATCCAACCTGTTGGGATAAATAAAGCAGTGATAAAGCCCCATGCGATAAACGCACCAATATTAGGCATTACCATATTTGATAAAAAACGACCAAAATTTTGTATCTTGATCTTTGCATCTGGTGATATCATAAGTGATTCCCCGTTTGAGGTTTTATTAAATATTCTAAAATGGCTCGCCAAAGCCATTGGTTAATTTCTAAGTACAGACATAATTTACCATAGATTTTTTAATAGAACCGATAACGGGAAATTCGTGAGACACCCCACAAATTCACCTTTCCAAATACAAATTAAGTAGATCTAGCTAGCATTTTGAGTATGAAACTTTGCTACATTTCGATCAAATTCAATTTGTCAATGATAATTAAATGCGCAACATCTCATTTCGAGTTATTCCTCTTTCCTGTAAATAGTGACGCTCATCACTATTAGTGAATTATTATTTAAATAATAAAAAATCAATATGATCTGCCTCTCACTTTCTGATTTCTTTCATTCCTCGAATTAAATGGCTCTATTTCTCGACCAGTAAAATGAAATTTAATTACAGATAAAAGTACTCCTTTGGTGTTGCATAGTAATTGTTGTCTATTTTATTAATTGGGATGAATTGTCGTTTTGATACCAATAATGAAAGCATTATTACGAGATTTTTTTAATAAAAGAGTATATGGAAAACGATTGTCAGAATAAGAGAATCAAAGTTGAGGGGGATTTAAGGTGTTTTTGGGAGGAGGGTTATTCGGAGTGTATAAAAAAGGAGAGCTGATTTAGCTCTCCTTTTGTATTTATTAACAATGAATCTTAAACGTGTGTAATGTTTTCAGCTTCTAGTTCTTTAAAGTACTTAACTGTCTTCACTTTCAGTTCTTGTTGTGATGCGTCATCACAAACGATTACTGATTTAGGGTGAAGTTGAAGTGCTGATACTGTCCACATGTGGTTTACAGATCCTTCAACAGCGGCTTGCAGAGCAAGTGCTTTATTGTGACCAGTAATTAGGATCATGATCTCAGCAGAGTCAAGTAACGTACCAACACCGATAGTTAATGCAAACTTAGGCACTTGGTTGATGTCGCCATCAAAGAAACGAGAATTAGCAATACGAGTATCTTCAGTTAGTGTTTTGATACGAGTACGAGATGCTAAAGAAGAAGCTGGTTCGTTGAATGCGATGTGACCGTCGTTGCCTACGCCACCCATGAATAAGTTGATGCGGCCGTAAGACTTAATTTTGTCTTCGTAACGTTGGCATTCTTCTTCGTGGTTGTCAGTGTTACCGTTAAGAAGATTAATGTTTTCTTCTTGGATATCTACATGGTTGAAGAAGTTTTCAAACATGAAAGTACGGTAAGATTCAGGGTGGTTAGTATCAAGACCGATGTACTCATCCATGTTGAATGTAACTACGTGCTTAAAGCTTACTTTACCTGCTTTGTGCAGTTCAATTAGCTTTTTGTAAGTATTAAGAGGAGTTCCACCAGTTGGAAGACCAAGAACGAATGGACGCTCTGCTGTTGGGTTAAACTCATTGATGCGGTTAACAATGTGTTGTGCTGACCATGCGCCTACTTGTTCTGCTTGGTTTAATGGAATAAGTCTCATCATATACCTCAAAAAATTAATATAATTGTTCGCTTAATTGCGTTAATTCGCATTGTAAAATAAGTGCCTTAGTAATGCTAATGATTTTGGTCAATAAAGGAGCAAAATTATTCAACCAAGCTCACATTTTGTTGCAAATGCTGAATAAACGGCTCTGCTTTCATGAATCCAGTAAGACGAGAGTCTGATAAATAATCGCCATTAGCATTCCAAAAATCGATGGTTGGTAAGCCAAGAACTTTTAGTTGTTGTAGCAGTGCAATATCTTCAGGGCTATTTTTGGTTACGTCTGCCTGTAATAAAATGAACTCAGCAAGCTTTGGTTCTACAGCTTCATTATGAAAGGTGTATTTTTCAAACTCTTTACACGCGACACACCAATCGGCATAAAAATCGAGCATCACAGGCTTTCCTTGAGCTTTGGCAGCTTCCAATTCTCGGTTTAAATCTTCAATCGTAGTTATCTTTTTAAATGTAACAGCTTGAGTGGTGGTGCTTACTTCTGTATTGGTTTTCCCTGAAATAGCATCAATCACCGGAATTGCTGAGCCAACAATACCTAAGATCGCGATGATCCCAGCCACACTCGTTTTCCATGATTGAGGCATCGTCGCTTTAACATGGTATAACCAACCAAACGCAGCAATACCCAATGCAGACCAAATAAATGGCGTAATGCTATGAGGAAGAATACGTTCCAATAAGAACACAGGAACCGCGAGAAGAATAAAACCAAACAGGGTCTTCACATACGTCATCCATACGCCCGCTTTTGGTAGCAGTTTATTACCAAATACGGCGGCTAAAATTAATGGGATACCCATACCAATCGCCAAGGCATACAACGCAACTGCGCCTGTTAGTAAGTCCCCACTTTTTGCGACATAAAGTAACGCACCAGATAATGGTGCAGTCGTACATGGTGAGCACACTAAACCTGAGATAGCACCCATCGCAAATACACCACCTAAGTTACCGCCTTTTTGTTGGTTACTGATGTCGTTTAATTTGGTTTGTAGGCTGCTTGGCAGTTGAATGGTGTAAGCCCCAAACATGGACAGTGCCAACAACACAAACATGATGCTCAAACCAATCAATACATAAGGATGCTGTAGTGCCGCTTGAAATTGCATGCCTGCCGAAGCAACCACTAACCCAAGTAAGGTATAGGTTAATGCCATGCCTTGCACGTAAACAAAAGAGAGCTTGAAAGCTTTGCCATGAGACAGTTTACCGCCACCTAAAACAATACCCGTTAAGATAGGGTACATAGGCAGTACACAAGGTGTGAATGCAAGTCCAATACCAAGCGCTAAGAATAAAAAGGGAGTCCACCAAGCATCACCCAAGTTATCAGCCAGTTCTTGCTGTTGAGTTTGAGATATGACTTTTGGTTCAGGAGCTAACGATGTGTTCTTTTCTACGCTAACGGGTGCGTTATCACTTTTTGCCACAACATGGGTGTTGGCCGCTTCATCTTGATACGAACTTAACCCTGTTAGTGCGGATAGTGGAATTTTACGGATCTCAGGTGGATAGCAGAACCCGGCTTTGGCACAACCTTGGTATCGCACGGTTAACTCTGCATTATCACTAACCGAGATAAGAGGAACTGTGATCGTAAGAGGCTCTGTATATATGTTTACATTACCAAAAAATTCATCGTTATGAGGTGTGCCTTCTTCCATAACTAAATCCGCAATTTCAGCACCATTAGCAGTAACTGAAATACGTTGTTGATATAAATAGTAATCAGGCTTTACTTGCCAATCTAAATAAACGCGATCGCCTTGCTGCATAAAGTTAAAAGGAAACGCTTCATTTACGGTTACAAAAGAAGAACCTGGTTGATTCTGTAGTTTGGTTAAATCAAACGCAGCTAATGCTTGTGGAGCGAAAGAAATGAATAGAATGAAGAATGATAAAAGGGCAGCTCGAAATCGGAGTAAATTCGTCATGTGGGAGTCTTTATAAAAATAGATATGGATATGACTATCGAAATGGTCAAGAGTTCGACAAGTATAGTATCAATTGCCGTAATGATCAGCTCGTTTCTAATGAGTCTGTCGGTCTGTTTTTTATGATTTGTTATCATTTCGAGATCTCAACGACACTATTTTCTCCTGACTAAAACTATGCTTAATTTACTAATAGATGAAGAGGGCGTTGTGATGAAATACAAACATATCCTTGTCGCATTGGATCTGTCAAAAGAGAGTCATGTTCTGATTGATAGAGCGGTTTCTATGGCTAGGTTAGTCGGTGCAAAAGTGTCATATATTCATATTGATGGTACTCATGGAGAAATTTATCCAGAGCTGATAGATATACAAGCAGAGCCTGATCGCAAACCGCTCAATGAACCTTCAAATAAATGGCTGGCTGATTTTCAGCAATACACTGACTTTCCTATTGAGAGCTTTTGGGTGGGAACTGGGGATCTTAGTCATAAAGTTGATGCAGCGGTAAAAGAGAATGGCGTAGATTTATTGATTTGCGGGCATCACCATGATTTTCTCAGTAAAATAATTTCGTATTCACGGCCCCTCATTCATCATTCGCCTATTGATATACTGGTTGTGCCGATTAAGTCATAGTTGACTGGATATAAAAAATGGCAGCTAAATTAGCTGCCATTTTTGGTGGTGTATGTGCATTTTCTTAATTAAAGAATAATACCGCCAAATACAAAACCTAGTGCAACAGACGTCGAAATCGTTGCAACACCCGGGATGAAGAATGGGTGGTTGAATACAAGATTACCGATACGAGTTGAACCAGTGTCATCCATTTCTACCGCAGCAAGAAGCGTAGGGTAAGTAGGAAGTACAAACAGTGCACTTACTGCAGCAAACGAAGCAACTGCCGTAATTGGAGCAACACCAATCGCAAGGGCTGCAGGCATTAGAGCGGTAGTTGTCGCGCCTTGAGAGTAAAGAAGCATTGAAGCAAAGAATAAAACAATCGCTAGCATCCACGGATATTGTGCAAGGATCTCAGCCGAGAACTCTTTTATTTCACCAATGTGAGAAGACACAAACGTATCACCAAGCCATGCTACACCAAGCACACACACACACGCACTCATGCCTGATTTGAATGTTGCTGCGTTTGCAATTTTAGACGCATCAATCTTAGTGAACGTTACGATAGCGGCAGCAGCGGTTAGCATTAGCGCCATGATAGCTTCATTACGACCAATCGTTGGATGCTCAATCAGGCCCACACTGCCACTGATCATCGTTGCATAAGCAACAACGGCTACGATAGCTGCACAGAAGATATAAACAGACGTTTTTGCTGTTGGTAAGATTTCACGCTTACCTGCACCGTTCATCTTGATAAGGCCTTTTGCAAGACGCTCTTGATAAACAGGATCATCTTTTAGCTCACAACCTAGGAAGTTAGCAACAAATGCACCAACCATACATGCTAGGAATGTTGATGGGATACATACCGCTAATAGCGTTAAGTAATCCACACCTAGTGGCTCAAGAATACCAGAGAAGAAAACAACTGCCGCAGAGATTGGAGACGCGGTAATTGCAATTTGAGAGGCAACAACAGCGATAGAAAGAGGGCGAGATGGACGAACACCTTGTTCTTTCGCTACTTCAGCAATAACTGGAAGTGTAGAGAACGCAGTGTGGCCTGTACCTGCTAGCATTGTCATGAAATAAGTCACGATTGGTGCGTAGAAAGTAATACGTTTTGGGTTTTTTCGTAAGAATTGTTCTGCTAGGTCAACCAACCAATCCATACCACCAGCCACTTGCATTGCTGCAATAGCCGTGATTACAGACATGATGATTAAAATAACATCGATAGGGATAGAACCCGCGTCTAAACCTAAGATCATGGTAAGGACAAGAACGCCCGCGCCACCCGCAAATCCGATACCAATACCGCCGATACGTGCACCTAAATAGATGAACAGCAGTACGACAAGAAGTTGTACAGCAATCATAATGTAACTCCAATGTTTGAATTTAAAATAATTATTCAGATTTTTATTGAGCAGTTATATACAGCAATTCAATAAAAGTATGAATGATTACTTGATTTTATTATCAGTAAAATAATGAGTATAAAAAAAAGCGAGCTTCAGTGAGCTCGCTATTTGAGGTGCTACGAATTATTCGTAACGTTTTGCTTTGTATTGCGGATGCATCAGGTTTTCTACTGAGAAGATGTCATCTAGTTGCTCTTCTGTTAGAAGGCCACGCTCAAGAACTACATCGCGAACGTTTTTACCTGTTTCAGCACAAATCTTACCAACAATGTCACCTTCGTGGTGGCCAATGAATGGGTTTAGGTATGTAACGATACCGATAGAGTTAAATACGTGAGCTTCACATACTTCTTTGTTTACCGTGATACCGTCGATACATTTGTCACGTAAGTTCACACATGCATTTTTCAAGATTTCGATAGATTCGAAAAGAGCTTGACCAATTACAGGTTCCATTACGTTTAATTGCAGTTGACCCGCTTCAGCAGCGAAAGTTACTGTAGTGTCGTTACCAATTACTTTGAAACATACTTGGTTTACAACTTCTGGAATTACTGGGTTTACTTTAGCTGGCATGATTGAAGAACCGGCTTGAAGCTCAGGTAAGTTCAATTCATTAAGACCTGCACGAGGACCAGAAGAAAGAAGACGTAAGTCATTACAGATTTTAGACAGTTTAACCGCAGTACGTTTTAGCGAACCGTGGATCATAACGTAAGCACCACAGTCAGACGTTGCTTCGATTAAATCTTCAGCTGCAACACACTCTAGGCCAGTTACTTCAGCTAGGTGACGTACCGCTGCTTCTTGGTAACCTGTAGCCGCGTTTAAGCCAGTACCGATTGCCGTTGCACCAATGTTCACTTCTAAAAGAAGTTGCGCTGTGTAGTTAAGGTTTTTAACTTCTTCTTTCAGTAAGATACCCCAAGCGTGGAATTCTTGACCTACTGTCATTGGAACTGCATCTTGAAGCTGAGTACGACCCATTTTTAGAACATTGCGGAATTCTTGATCTTTAAGATCGAATGCACCTTTTAGGTATTCAATCGCTTCGATTAATTTCATCATGCTGTTGTATACAGCAATACGGAAACCTGTTGGGTATGCACAGTTAGTTGATTGAGAACGGTTTACGTGATCATTAGGGTTAATGATGTCGTATTCGCCTTTTTCTTTGCCCATTAGTTCAAGAGCAACGTTTGCAATAACTTCATTTGCGTTCATGTTTACAGAAGTACCAGCGCCACCTTGATATACATCTGAAGGGAACTGATCCATGCATTTGCCAGTTTCAAGAATTAAGTCACATGCTTTGATGATGTACTCACCAACTTGTGAAGGAATTGCACCCAATTCTTTGTTTGCTAATGCAGCTGCTTTTTTAGTGAAGATCATGCCACGAACGAATTCTGGAACATCAGAAATAGTGACGTTTGAAATGTTGAAGTTTTCCATCGCACGAAGAGTATGGATACCGTAGTAAGCATCAGCGGGAACGTGGCGTTCACCAAGTAAATCTTCTTCAATACGAGTTGCAGTATTTGTTTTTTCTAAATCAAGCATCTGAGTCATAGTAAGCCTTTAAGGTTCTATATTTTAATTATTGGATTTTTTTCCAAGTGACCATATCTGCGAGTAGAGTCCGTTCGTCAGAGGGTGATCAATATCGTACCTGATGCCTTGTTTTAACGTCATCATACACCTCTTTAGTGGTAAAAGTGTTAACTTGATCACTTTTTACGTCGAGTTTTTGCAAAATATTTCAAATTGAGATAATGCTCTCACTAGTTGTTAATATTTTTACTTTATAGGTTATATAACTGCTACTTGAGTTAATGAATTTGATGGCTGTTTACACTCTTTTACAGAGTTCTTTCTTGAAAATTGAACAGAAGTGCCGCATCTATCATAATAGAGAGATAAAAAGTGGTTTGCGGTTAATGCCTGCTACACTAAATAAAGAAATATAAAGCGAAAGATCGTCTTAAATCCAATCGAGGTGTGTTGTGTTTCCTATTTTATTATTACTGTTTATTTTTGTTCCCATAATTGAAATTGCACTGTTTGTGCAAGTTGGGGGCATGTTAGGAATGTGGCCGACGCTTGGATTGGTATTGGTCACCGCCTTTGTTGGTGCGTCATTAGTTCGTAGTCAAGGTATTCAGACTTTGATGTCAGTACAATCAAAAATGCAGCAAGGCGAGTTACCAGCTCAGCAAATCGTTGAAGGCGTCATGCTTGCTATTGCCGGTGTGCTATTGCTTGTCCCAGGTTTTATGACTGATGCGTTAGGAATGCTGGTTTTACTGCCTGCGCCAAGGGCGTATTTAGCAAAACAATTAATGAGCCGAATAAAGGTGAATGGTATCGGAGCATCACAAGGTGGATTTCATGCCGGTTTCGGTGGTGGCTTCGATCAAAATGGTCCTTTTAACCAAGGAAATCCGTTTGATCAAACAAGACAGAATGATCAACAAGGTGATGTGTTTGAAGGTGAATATCAGCGTAAAGAAGATGATCCAAACAAAACCTTAAAATAATTTACTCGCTATCTGAATTGAATAAAAAAAGCCGCGTTATCCTTCTATATAAATAGAGATAATGCGGCTTTTTTACTGTCTGACTTTACTGATTAATTAAGTAATGACTAACGCTTCAACCAAGAACGAGGGTTCTGTGCTTTACTGTTGCGGCGGATTTCAAAGTATAAAGACGGTCTGTCTTGACCCCCACTGTCACCAACCACTGCAATGGTTTCCCCTGCGCGTACTTTATCGCCTTCTTTCTTCATTAGGCTTTGGTTGTAGCCATATAAGGTCATGTCACCCTTACCGTGATCGATTAAGACCATTAAACCGTAACCTCGCAACCAGTCTGCAAAAACAATTTTACCTGAATATACGGCTTTAACTGGAGTGCCATATTCACTTGCTAATACCATGCCTTTCCACGTTAATTGACCGGTTTGTTTGGTGCCAAAACTATGCAATGTTTTAGGATTTTCGATTGGCCAAGGTAGACGACCTTTTTGGCGGGCAATGCCATCCATAGGGACATTGTTTTTAGCTTTTGCTTTAGCAATCGCTACTTTTAAACGTTTTTCATTCTGCTGCAGTTCATTTAAATAACCATTATCATTCGAAATGCGCTTTTTGATGCTTGAAACGGTTTTCTTACGTTTATTTTGAGATGTTTGTAGTGTCTGTTTTTCTTTTGTGTATTGTGCAAGAAGCTCCGTTTGTCGTTGTTGTTGCTTAAGTAAAGAGGCTTCTTTTTCTTTCAGTTGCATTGTGGTGAACTCTAATTGAGATATAGCACCGACTCTGGCTTCTGATAAACGTTGAGCGTACTGAGTCATACGATCTATTTTATTAACATCATCACCGCTCAACACGTTCGACAGTTGATTGTTTCGACTCGTGAAATAGTAGTTAACTAGCAAGTCTTTTAGAATTTCAATCTGACCCACTTGTTGCTGAGTTAGCTCGGACTGCTGTTGTTTTAAGTCAGCAATAGAGGTCTCTAATGTGTGTAGTTCTTGCTTTGCCTTGCGTGTTTTTTGAGAGGCGTTGGCAATGGATAATTCATGTTCCTTCAAACTAGTTTGGAGGCTAGAGAGTTCTTTTTTCTGTTTACTTAATAGTGAGTTTTGACGAGATATTTCTTGCTTCATTCCCTTTAATTCTGCGTCATTAGCATGAGAGATAATAGGAAAGCTAAATGTCAGACACACTAACGCCGTCGTACAGAGTTTACGAAAAGAAAAAAACGTATTTAAAAGGGATATGTTCATTGCCGCATTATTTCAGATAGAGTGGACTCTGACTAGGCAGAGTTTGTGTTTGGTCTCAATTGTAAAACCAATATCACAGCATTTTAGCTGTATTTGGCTGTTTTTTTATCCTCGCTAGTTTCAAAAGAAACCCTAGGGTATACTTTCGCCTTAATTTTAGCGCCTATGGTAACTGAACTGTCTAATGGCATGTGGTTATCCAAAAATCAGAGATAAAGAATATGGAAACGTCAATCATCGATTTTGTAACCAACAACATGATTTTAGCTGTTGTTTGGGTTGGTATTATTGTTGCGTTAATTCAAAACGTAGTAAAACAAAAAACATCGGGCTACCAAGAAATAGATTCAGCACAAGCAACGATGCTAATGAACCGCGAAAATGCGATTGTGTTAGATGTTCGCTCTAAAGATGATTTTAAATCAGGTCACATTACGGATGCGCGTCACATTTTACCAAGTGACATCAAAGCAGGTAACTTATCTGGTCTTGAAAACTCAAAAACCACCCCAATTATTGTTGTATGTAAAACAGGTCAAACGGCTCAAGCTGCTGCAAATGATTTGCATAAAGCGGGTTTTGAGCAAGTTAAACTTCTTAAAAACGGTTTGATCTCTTGGAATGAAGCTAACCTACCGTTGGTAAAAGCTAAGTCGGCAAAAAATAAAAAGTAATTGCCCATTTCCTAAGCAATCGATTCATTTTGATGTGATATCTGGCTCACTTTTTAGATATCACGAATGCAGAGTAGCCCTATATCGTTATTCTGCGTTCATACATATTTAAATATAAAGGACTTTCTCATGGCTGAAGCAGCACAACAAGAACAACAAAACTTTGCAATTCAACGCATCTTCCTAAAAGACGTATCTTTTGAAGCGCCTAATTCACCAACTATGTTCCAAAAAGAGTGGAATCCAGATGTTAAACTGGACCTTGATACTCAAAGCCGTGAACTAGGCGAAGGTGTTTATGAGGTAATCTTACGTTTAACTGTAACGGTTAAAAACGAAGAAGAAACGGCATTCTTATGTGAAGTTCAACAAGGCGGTATCTTTACTGCTGGTCAAATGGAAGAAGCTCAACTAGCACATTGCCTAGGTGCATTCTGCCCGAACATCCTTTTCCCATATGCTCGTGAAACAATCTCTAGCCTAGTCGTTAAAGGTACGTTCCCACAACTTAACCTTGCGCCAGTTAACTTTGACGCATTGTTCATGAATTACCTACAAAACCAAGCTCAAGAAAACGCAGAAGCACCAGCTCAAGCGTAATCTTTGACCGCGAAAAATTGATGACTCTTTGTTATTGATTAATTTGTAGAGAATAAATGCACTTTTTTATCTAATATAGTCCTATAGTTTTTATAGCTCCTATATTTTGATAACAAGTGCATTTTGTTTTTATTACTACTGTATCTTTTGATACTTGTTTTGGATGGTCACAATGACAACACAAACTGATTACTCTGATATATCAATGACCGTACTTGGTGCTGGTTCATATGGAACTTCTCTTGCTATTTCTCTTGCTCGCAATGGCGCAAAAGTGATCTTATGGGGCCATGAAGCTGCACATATGGATCGCCTTGAAGCTGATCGTGCAAATGAAGAGTTTTTACCAGGTGTTGCTTTCCCACCATCATTAATCATGTCAACTGATCTTGAAAAATCAGTTCAAGCGAGCCGTGATTTACTTGTTGTTGTTCCAAGTCATGTGTTTGGCTTGGTGTTAGGTAATGTGAAACCATTTTTACGTGAAGATTCTCGCGTGTGTTGGGCGACAAAAGGATTAGAGCCTGAAACAGGTCGTTTATTAAAAGAAGTGGCAGTAGAAGCCTTGGGTGAATCGCATTCTCTGGCTGTGCTATCTGGACCTACTTTTGCTAAAGAACTTGCTTCTGGTATGCCAACAGCGATAGCTGTGGCATCACCTGATCAGCAATTTGTAAAAGATCTTCAAGAGAAAATACACTGTTCAAAAACGTTCCGCGTATATGCAAATAATGATTTTACAGGCATGCAACTTGGTGGTGCGGTGAAAAACGTAATTGCTATTGGTGCAGGTATGTCTGATGGTATTGGCTTTGGTGCGAATGCGCGTACGGCATTGATTACCCGTGGTTTAGCTGAAATGACACGCCTAGGTGTTGCATTGGGCGCAGAAGCGGAAACCTTTATGGGCATGGCTGGTTTAGGTGATTTAGTCTTAACTTGTACCGATAACCAGTCGCGTAATCGCCGTTTTGGCCTTGCTTTAGGTAAAGGTGGAGATGTGGAAAGCGCCCAAGTTGAAATTGGACAAGTTGTAGAAGGGTATAGAAATACCAAAGAAGTCTTTTTGCTTGCAGAACGTATGGGCGTAGAAATGCCTATAGTTGAGCAAATTTATCAAGTATTGTATCAAGGGAAAGATGCAAGAATCGCTGCGCAGGATTTATTAGCACGCGACAAAAAATCAGAATCGTAATTCAAGGATGGTATGAAGATGAATGAATGTAAGAAACACAAAGTATGGGAAAAAATTGTTCAGGAAGCGCGCGAGCAATCTGAGCAAGAGCCCATACTTGCAAGCTTTTATCATGCCACCATCATTAAACATGAAACTTTAGCGGCGTCATTAAGTTACATTCTTGCGAATAAATTAGCCACGGCTTCAATGCCTGCAATGGCGGTTCGTGAAGTGGTGGAAGAGGCGTTCGCCTCCGATCCAAGTATTACGGATGCGGCCGCGTGCGATATTTGTGCGACGGTAACTCGAGATCCTGCGGTTTCAATGTACTCAATGCCTTTATTGTACCTAAAAGGTTATCACGCGCTGCAAGGTTACCGTGTATCGAACTGGCTATGGAAGCAAGGGCGCGTAGCATTAGCCACTTACCTACAAAATGAAATATCAGTCGCGTGTCAGGTGGATGTTCACCCTGCGGCTACCATTGGTAAAGGGATCATGTTTGACCATGCTACGGGCATTGTTATAGGCGAAACGGCTGTGGTCGAAAATGACGTTTCGATTCTGCAGGATGTCACACTAGGCGGTACCGGTAAAGAGTGTGGTGATCGTCATCCTAAGATCCGTCAAGGCGTTATGATTGGTGCTGGTGCGAAGATTTTGGGTAATATTGAAGTGGGTGTTGGTGCTAAGATCGGCTCGTGTTCAGTCGTACTTCAAGCGGTTCCACCTCATACTACAGTTGCTGGTGTTCCTGCTAAAATCGTTGGTCGTCCGAGTTCTGAAATGCCATCTCTTGATATGGACCAACAGTTTAATGGTAAATCACAAACCTTTATGTCAGGGGATGGGATTTAACTAAACTATTCTCTAATTAATACGTATAAAAATAGCCACTATTGAGTGGCTATTTTTTTGCCATGATAAGGGATTAAAGTCCGCCTTCGAACCCCATTTGACGCCATGCTTCAAATACGATGATGGCAACAGAGTTTGATAAATTTAAACTGCGGCTGTCTGCCATCATAGGAATACGAACGCGTTGTTCCATTGGTAATGCATTAATTAAATCAGCAGGCAAGCCACGGGTTTCTGGACCAAACAATAATACATCGCCTTTCTGATAACTTGGCGTTGTGTGATGGCCTGTCGTTTTAGTGGTACAAGCAAAAATACGGTGCTCACCTTCGCTTTCATTTTCTAAATATTCAAGAAAGGCTGCGTAATCTTTATGGCGCTTTACATGAGCCAAGTCATGATAATCCAACCCAGCTCGGCGAAGTTTCTTCTCTTCTAAATCAAATCCTAATGGTTCAATTAAATGCAGATTTGCACCACAGTTAGCAGACAGTCGAATAATGTTACCTGTATTTGGTGCGATCTCAGGTTCGTACAGCGCAATCTCAAACATAATGAACTCTTGAATAAACGGAAAGTAAACGCAGTATATCTAATACCCATCGGGATAAGTAGTTGATCAGATCATTGTGAAGAAAAATTGAGTTGAATACAGTCTAAACTTGTTTTAGTTGGCAAGATTGAAAGCATGACTTACCTTAAAATAAGTCATGCTTTATAGAGGTGCTACTTTTCGATAGGTAACGTAATCGTCATTCGTAGTCCACCCAGAGGGCTTTTGCTCGCAATGATAGTACCACTATGTTGGTGCATTGCACTTTCAGTGATAGCAAGACCTAATCCTGTACCACCACTGCTTCTATCACGCGCGGTAGATACTCGGTAGAAAGGTTTGAAAATATCATTCAGTTCATCTTCTGGAACCCCTTCTCCATTATCATCAACGTGAATGACTAATGACTTCTCGTGTACAGCGAGATGAACGGTGATGACATCATTACCATATTTAATCGCGTTTCTTATGACGTTTTCTATCGCACTCATCAGCAGATTAGGATTACCAAAAATAGGCGTTTCTGTTAATCCTAAATACGTGAGTGTTTTGTTCATATGTTCAGCTTCAAATTTGGCGTCTTCTAATATATCAAACCAAAGCGTATAAGCATCTGTCTTCTCTCGTTCTTGGTGGCTGTTCACTTGAATACGAGATAGCTCTAATAACTCTGAAATCATCTGTTCAAGTCGGTCTGCTTCCATATCAATACGAGATAATTCAGCACTTTCCCCTTGTTTACGGGTAGCAAGTGCAGTAGCCATTCGTAAGCGAGTTAATGGTGAACGCAATTCATGTGAAATATCGGAGAGCAACCGCTGCTGCCCTGAGATCATTGTGTTTAATGATCCCACCATTTGGTTAAAGCTCTGTCCTGTTTTTCTGAATTCTCTTGGGCCTTTCTCTAAGGCTTCGTCTTTTTCAAATTGACCTCTAGCAACCCGTTCGGCCGCTTTTTGTAATCGTCTTGCTGGTTGGCTTAACGCCCAAGCTAACCATAATAAAAACGGAGTACTAACGAGCATGGTGACGAGCAAGAGCTGTATTGGTTTATCTAAAATACGAAGGATAAAAGGGGGAGGCTTTTTCCAATATCGTCCTACGTACATATAAACGGTTTCATGAGCGATCACGATATCAAACGGACCTGCCATCATGGTTCTACCATAGAGCTTTTGTTGTGGTAGTTTGGGGTCATCAGATAAGGTCAAAAAGTTAAGTAATGCTTTTTTTTGCCCTCGTAATTCTTTGGGTTTATCTAAGATCTCTCCTGTTGGCGTGGTAAAAAAAAGATCTAGATTTTCGTCATGTTTATGCGCTTTATGGCTGATCACTTTTAGTGTGGACTTGAGGTCATCTCGTTCGGAGTATTTGCCTGTAATGTAAGCCGCAATTTGTGTCATTTTTGTCAGTTGTTCTGCGGCTATATTATGGCGAGAGCGAGGATCGAAGTTAGGCCCGATAACGACCCCGATAAGAACCAGCAGTAAGGTAAACCAAAAAATGGCAAAGATACGACTATATAAACTCGAGAGAATAGGAAACTTCATTTTTTTTGCAAACAAGAGTTATTCCTCTACAAATAAATAGCCACGACCACGTAATGTTTTAATACGAGGCTTTTCTCCAGATAGAGGTGGTAATTTTTTACGTAGATTTGATACGTGCATATCAATGGCTCGGTCAAAAGGCGCAAGACGTTTACCTAATACGTCTAAACTAAGTTCTTCTTTAGAGATGATCTCTCCTGGCTTTTGAATAAACTGAGACAATAATCCAAATTCAGTTCCGGTTAAGTCTAATAATACGCCATCATGATAGGCTTCTTGCTTACCAATGAAAATCTCAATGTTTTGGTATTTGATACTGCTGCTATTATGATTTTCTTTGTTTTTACTTTGTGTGCGACGCAATATAGCGCGAATACGAGCGAGTAATTCTCGGTCACTAAATGGTTTAGGTAGGTAATCATCTGCACCAAGTTCTAAGCCGATGACTCGATCAATTTCTTCGCCTTTTGCTGTCAGCATTAATACGGGGATTTCGTTCGTTTCACGTAATTTTCGTAACATATCCATGCCGTTCATTTTTGGCATCATGATATCAAGCAAGATAAGATCAAGATCATCAGTAACTGCTGCTAACCCTTCGATCCCATTATTGGCTTCTACAACGTTATAGCCTTCTAAGCTTAAAATATCTTTAAGTAATGCGGTCAGTTCCACATCATCATCAACCAATAAAATCTTTGCCATTATTATTCACCTGCTTAATATCTTATGGATATAGTATCGCCAAATAATGGGTGAATACCAACCTTGGAAATGCTCTTTACGTTGATTTACGCTCAAAAGACACTCATTTACTTTACTTGAGCTATTCTTATTCCATACCAAGCAGCAACGAGCTGCCTTTGAGCAAACTGAATTTTCTGTAACGGAGATATTATAATGAACATGATGAAAAAAATGATTTTAGGTGCGGTAGTACTTCCTCTTTCTTTAGCGTCTGCTTCTGCATTTGCAGCTGGTGGTCATCATGAAGGTGGAATGAAAGGCGGCATGAAGGGTGGTGAAGGTATGCATGGTGGTAAGTGCATGATGAAAGCCAATAAAAAAGCATTTAAAGATCTTGAGTTAACCGATGCTCAAGAAGATCAACTAGACGAAATGCGCGATGCTCGTAAAGCAGAACATAAAGCAAGAAAAGGTGAAAAACGTCAACCAACAGCGGAAATGAAAGCTGACCATGAGGCAATGCAAAATCTTATTTTAGCGGATAACTTTGATGAATCTGCGGTTCGTGATTTAGCAGAGAAGATGTCACAAAAACAAATTGACCACCGTGTTGATATGATTAAGAAACGTCACGATATGATGAATATTTTAACCCCAGAGCAAAAAGCAGAATTTAAAGAAAATCAAGATAAATACAGAGCTGATTGCGCTAAATAATTACACGTATTTTACGTATAAATTGAAACGAGTCTTTATGCATAATAAAGGCTCGTTTTTTTATTGCGGTAACTTTGTTAGGTACTTATTAATAAATTGAATAACGATCATCAAGTTAAGGCTTTATACTAGAGAGCTGATTTATAAGAAACGGAAGATTCATGACTAAAAAATACGCCTCTTTAGTAACGATGGCAGCTTGGCTTGCAACGATTGTCGCCACAATCTTAATGCTTGTGAAGCTAGGTACGTGGTGGGTAACGGGTTCGGTAAGCTTATTGGCTTCTTTAGTCGACTCTTTGCTGGATATGGCGGCTTCTATTACCAACTTACTGGTGGTGCGTTATGCGCTTCAGCCGCCAGATGAAGAGCATAGTTTTGGTCATGGGAAGGCTGAATCTTTAGCGGCACTCGCTCAAGCGATGTTTATTTCAGGTTCGGCGTGTTTCTTACTATTGAATGGGGTAGAACGTTTTTTCCGTCCTCAAGACGTTATAAACCCTGAGCTTGGGGTGTATGTTAGTGGCTTTGCCATTGTACTCACCTTTGGGCTTGTCATGGTTCAGCAATGGGTCGTTAAGCAAACGGGAAGCCAAGCCATTGCGGCGGATTCACTGCATTATAAAACCGATCTCTTTATGAACGCGGCCATTATGTTGGCGCTGGCATTAAGTTGGTATGGTTGGCATGAAGCGGATGCTATTTTTGCGTTGATTATTGGTGTTTATATATTGGTTAGTGCATTTAAAATGGCGTATGAAGCTATTCAGTCATTGCTTGATAGACAATTGCCGATTGAAGAGTTAGAACAGATAAGAGAGGCGTGTTGCCGTGTAGATGGTGTTGAAGGTATTCATGATTTAAGAACCCGTCTTGCTGGGCCAACGCGTTTTATTCAATTGCATTTAGAGTTGCCAGATCAAATGCCGTTAGTGAAAGCACATATTATTGCCGATAAAGTGGAAGATGAGCTTTTAACCGTATTTCCGCATTCGGATATTATAATTCATCAAGACCCGCTTTCAGTTGTGCTAGACTCAGACAGAGAACAAACAGAGTTTCCATAAGAGTTCAGTAGTATTATTAGCAGTTATTGTTTGTTCGTAACAGAAAAATGAAATAGTTGTGATTGATTCTGATGTGAATCAACGAACTTTTTCAGTAAACTGGTAATACTCTTACATAAGAAAAAAAATTACAGATTATTAATGGTGAGCGGATAAGGGAGTTTGCTTGCTGTATTAAAAATTGAAATTGAAATTCCCAACCATATTAGAGGGTAACCATGGTCAAGAAGATTGGTGTTTTAACAAGTGGTGGCGATGCGCCGGGTATGAATGCGGCAGTTCGTGGTGTTGTTCGTACAGCACTAACGCAAGGCCTAGAAGTATTTGGTATTCATGATGGCTACTTAGGTCTTGTTGAAGATCGTATCGAGAAATTAGAGCGCCATAGCGTATCTGATATGATCAACCGCGGCGGTACGTTCTTAGGTTCAGCTCGTTTTCCTGAATTTAAAGAAGTCTCTGTTCGTGAAAAAGCGATCGCAAACCTTAAGAAACACGACATTGATGCGTTAATCGTTATCGGTGGTGATGGTTCTTACATGGGTGCTAAGAAGCTAACTGAAATGGGTTACCCATGTATTGGTCTTCCGGGTACTATCGATAATGATATCGCAGGTACGGATTACACAATCGGTTACTTAACGGCATTAAATACAGTGATTGATGCGATTGACCGTTTGCGTGATACATCGTCTTCTCACCAACGTATTTCTATTGTAGAAGTTATGGGCCGTCACTGTGGTGATTTAACATTAATGGCTGCAATCGCGGGTGGTTGTGAGTACGTAATTACTCCAGAGACTGGCTTAAATAAAGAAGCATTAATTCAAAATATTCAAGACGGTATTGCGAAAGGTAAAAAGCACGCAATCATCGCTATTACTGAATTGATGACTGATGTAAACGCTCTAGCAAAAGAAATCGAAGCAGAAACAGGTCGTGAGACTCGTGCTACGGTTCTTGGTCATATTCAACGTGGCGGTCAGCCTGGTGCATTCGACCGTATTTTAGCATCTCGTATGGGTAATTACGGTGTTAAGTTACTTGTTGAAGGCCATGGTGGTCGTTGTGTTGGTATTCAAAATGAACAGCTTGTTCACCACGATATCATCGATGCAATCGAAAACATGCGTCGTCCTGAGAAGTTAGAACTTTATAAAGTAGCGGAAGAGTTATTCTAATTTAGAGTACTACTAAGTTATAAAAGAAAAACCGAAGTATAAGCTTCGGTTTTTTTGTATCTGAAAAACGGAATGTATTTTAACGTACCATTTTAAATACTGAGTTTATTCCAGATATAGGTCGAGTGGTGTTTTGCTTTTACGACCACCGATTTCTCTTGTTAATGTTGGTACGAGATAGCCTGATACATTTTCGATTAACTCTCCCATTAGCCGTTTCGCTTCTTTATCAGAAACAAAGAAATGAGCAGCACCTTGAACCTTATCTAATACATGAAGGTAATAAGGCAGAATACCGGCATCAAATAATGCCTCACTTAAATCAGTTAACGTTTCAGCGGTATCATTCACCCCTTTAAGTAAGACACCTTGGTTTAGTAGGGTTACGTTAGCGTACTTTAGTTGAGTCATTTTTTCAGTGAACTCAGCATTGATTTCATTCGCATGATTGATGTGCGTAACTAAAATTATTTGAATCGAAGTTTCAGAAAACAACGAACATAATTTATCTGTAATTCGGTTAGGTATGACCACAGGCAAACGGCTGTGAATACGAAGACGCTTAATATGAGGAACGGTCTCTAAATGTTGAATTAACCATTCTATCTCATGGTCTTTTGCCATCAAAGGATCACCACCAGAAAGAATCACTTCGTTTAATTCAGGATGCTCGGCAATATAATCTATGGATTTTTTCCAGACGGATTTCCCGCCTTTATTATCTTCATAAGGAAAATGGCGACGGAAACAATAACGGCAATTTACCGCGCAGCCTCCTTTCAAAATTAACAAAACACGGTTTTTGTATTTATGCAGTAATCCGGGTTGTTCGTTATCTTGTTCGTCAAGAGGATCGGTCGAATATCCGTCATGTACTTCGAATTCTTGATCTAAAGGCAATACTTGGCGTAATAAAGGATCAAAAGGGTTGCCAAACTCCATTCGATCGACAAAACTTGTCGGCACACGTAACGCAAATAACTTTTTCGCTTCTAATCCTTTCTCCCAAGGTGAGCTATCAATTCCTAGAGTTGAAAGCAGTTGATGAGGATCTGAGATCGCATTTGAGATCTCTTTGAGCCAGTTTTGCTCAACAGGAGCGTCATTTCGGGTTATTATGTGTGACATTATTTATAACTCAACGATGTTAAGAGGAAATCATGGCGTCAGTAAGTACCAATGAATTCAAAGGCGGTTTGAAATTTATGTTTGATAACGAGCCATGCTCAATTATCGACAATGAATATGTTAAACCTGGTAAAGGCCAAGCATTCAACCGTGTAAAACTTCGCAAATTGCTTTCTGGTAAAACACTAGAAAAAACATTTAAATCAGGTGAAAGCTTCGAGCTTGCTGATGTTGTCGACGTAGAGCTTGACTACTTGTACAGCGATGGCGAATTCTTCCATTTCATGAACAGCGTAAGCTTTGAGCAAATCGCTGCTGATGTTAAATCGGTTGGTGACACGGCTAAATGGTTAGTAGAAAACAACACTTGTACTGTGACTCTTTGGAATGATAATCCAATTACGGTGACACCGCCAAACTTTGTTGAGATTGAAGTGACTGAAACAGATCCAGGTCTGAAAGGTGATACTCAAGGTACTGGTGGTAAACCAGCTACATTAGCAACAGGCGCTGTTGTTCGTGTTCCACTGTTCATCGCTATTGGTGAAGTAGTGAAAGTAGATACTCGTACGGGTGAATACGTAGGTCGTGTGAAGTAATTTCGATATAGATCGAGATTATTTTGCATAAAAGGTCACTTCGGTGGCCTTTTTTATTGCGTGAATATGTTGTTATTTATATGACAGAAACAAAAAAGGTTGGCATAAAGCCAACCTTTTTTTATTCATCTGAAGTCAGACTAGATCATAAAGATAAACACAACAGAAAGAACGGTTGCTAATGCTGCCGTTGCATAACAAGCAATTTTGCCTGCAGTGCCTGTGTGGAATTTAAGATCGTGCATACCATGGTGTACACGGTGCATTGCATGCCACATTGGCATTGAGATTGAACCAATCACAAATAATGCACCAATGATGCTTGTTACAAAACCAGCAACACGTAGGTAGTTCATTGACTCAGGACCGATCACGCCAAGTGGTACTAAAATACCAAGAACAAGGATTGTTACTGGTGTTAGCATCGCAAACCAAGTGCCGCCAGCACCAAATAAGCCCCACCATACAGGTTCGTCAGAACGCTTTGGATTAAGATTTACCACAATAACTCTCCTTAAACGATAACCAATACAAGTAATGTAATTGCTGCAACTGCAGCCCATTGTGCAAGCACAACCACTTTTTTATCTAGTGTTTTACCACCCAGACGAATCGGCATTACTTGCGGCATCATGCTAAAGAAAGTTTGAGCATGGAATAAGCTACCCGCTAAAGCAACAATGTTCAAAGCAACCACAATAGGGTTTGCCATGAAATCTAACCATGAAGCCCAAGCCAGTGGACCTTTTACTAAACTACCTAAACCAACAAGCAGACAGATAGTAAAGAAAATCAATGGAAGAATGGTTGCTTCACGAACCATGTAAAAACGGTAGAAAGGGTGATCTTTCCACCACGTACGTGTCATTTCGCGAACGTAAGGTTTACGGTTGCTCATCCTTATGCCTCCTGAGGTTTAAGCATTGCGATAAGAAAGTCTTGAGATGATGCAATCTTACCTTGGTTTACTGCCGCAGCAGGGTCAACGTGTTTTGGACATACTTCAGAACAGTAACCAACAAACGTACAACCCCAAGCACCATTGTCGCCATTGATTAGTTTCATACGTTCAGAAGAACCACTATCACGGCTATCAAGGTTATAACGATGTGCCATTGTTAGTGCTGCAGGGCCAATAAATTCAGGGTTTAGACCGAATTGAGGACAGGCTGCGTAACATAGACCACAGTTGATACAACCAGCAAATTGTTTGTATTTTGCCATTTGCTCAGGAGTTTGGTTGTTTGGACCTTGCTCAGGAGTACGGTCATTACCAATGATGTAAGGTTTGATTGCTTCTAGGCGCTCAATGAACGGCGTCATATCAACAATTAAATCTTTCTCAATAGCAAAGTTAGCTAATGGTTCAATGGTTAAGCCATTTGGGTAATCACGTAAAAACGCTTTACATGCAAGCTTAGGAACATTGTTAACCATCATGCCGCAAGAACCACAGATCGCCATACGACAAGACCAACGGTAAGACAGGTCTTTATCTAGGTTATCTTTGATGTAGCCTAATGCGTCTAATACAGAGGTTGTATCATCACAAGGTACATCAAATGTTTGTAGGTGTGGTTCAGCATCAGTCATTGGATTATAACGCAGAATGCTTACTTTTTGGACTCTTTTGCCAGCTGTCATTATGCTTGCTCCTCTGCGTTTTTCACGGCTTTCTCTGCTGCCGCTTCTTCTGCTGCTGCTTTCTCTGCTGCTTCACCATATAGGCGAGCTTTTGGTTGAGATTTAGTAATAGTTACGCTGCTGTACTTGATTGTTGGTGCAGCATCTTCGTTGTAATACGCTAATGAGTGTTTTAAGTAATTTACATCATCACGCTCTGTACAACCTTCGTCTAAACGTTGGTGTGCACCACGAGATTCTTTACGTAAAATTGCTGAGTGAGCCATTGTTTCAGCCACTTCAAGACCATAACCAACTTCGATTGCGTATAAAAGGTCTGTATTGAATACTTTGCCTTTATCTTTGATGCTGATGTTTTTGTAACGTTTTTTCAGCTCAGCCAGTTTATCAACCGTATCTTGCATTTCGTGTTCTTTACGGTAGATACCACAACCAGCTTCCATTGAGTGACCCATTTCAGTACGGATATCAGCCCAGTTTTCATCGCCTTCTTGTGCTAGTAAAGCATCAATACGAGCTTCAACAGCTTCGATTTGAGTTTGGATAGAAGCATCGTTCCAAGTTGTGAATTCAGCGGCACGTTCAGCGGCTTTTTCACCAGCAAGACGACCAAATACAACAAGTTCAGCTAGAGAGTTTGAACCTAAGCGGTTTGCACCGTGAAGACCAACAGATGAACATTCACCAACCGCGAATAGGCCTTTGATGTTTGTTTCGTTGTTCTTATCCGTTTCAATACCACCCATGGTGTAGTGAACTGTAGGGCGAATTGGAATTGGTTCTTTAGCTGGATCAACGTTAACGTAAGCTTTTGATAGCTCACAGATAAACGGAAGACGCTCATTTAGGTATTCTTCACCTAGGTGACGAAGATCCAAATGCACTACATCACCCAGTGGGTGTTTAATAGTGTTGCCTTTTTGAAGTTCATGCCAAAATGCTTGTGAAACTTTGTCACGAGGACCCAGTTCCATGTATTTGTTCTTTGGCTCACCGATAGGAGTTTCTGGACCCATACCGTAATCTTGTAGGTAACGGTAACCATTTTTATTGATCATGATACCGCCTTCACCACGACAACCTTCAGTCATCAAGATGCCAGTACCTGGTAAACCTGTTGGGTGATATTGTACGAATTCCATATCACGTAGAGGTACACCATGACGGAATGCCATAGCCATACCATCACCAGTTACGATACCGCCATTGGTATTACAGTGGTAAACACGACCTGCGCCACCCGTTGCTAATACAACAGATTTTGCTTTAATACAGATAAGTTCGCCTTCAGCCATATGAATAGCAATAAGACCTTGAACTTGGCCTTCTTCAACAAGAAGGTCAACAACAAAATATTCGTCAAAACGATTGATTTGAGGGTATTTCATTGAAGTTTGGAACAGAGTATGAAGCATGTGGAAACCGGTTTTATCGGCAGCAAACCACGTACGTTCAACTTTCATACCACCAAAACGACGAACGTTAACTTCGCCATTTTCTTTACGGCTCCAAGGACAACCCCATTGTTCTAATTGAGTCATCTCGCGGTATGCATTTTTTACAAAGTATTCAACAACATCCTGTTCACACAGCCAATCACCACCACCAACAGTATCGTTGAAGTGATTGTCTAGTGTATCTTCTTCCTTGGTCACGGCTGCGGATCCACCTTCAGCGGCAACAGTGTGCGAACGCATAGGGTAAACTTTTGAGATTAGAGCAATGTTAAGCTCTGGGTTCGCTTCTGCTGCTGCTATAGCGGTACGTAGACCTGCACCGCCCGCGCCGATCACTGCAATATCTGTGGTTATAGTTTTCACAGTTATTCTCCGGGATAAAAGATAAAAAATTAAATTAACCATACAAATATGATCAATTATGTGAATCTAGCCTGCTCATGTGACAAAAAAGAGCAAATAATAACTTAAAAATTCTGATGCCATTCTAAATGAGCTTTTAGAATAAAAATTGATATGGATAAAGTTTTGTAGTGCAAGTACCACTAATGGGGTGGTTTATTGTGAATAATGTGATCTCCGTCAACTAGTTACAGCTGTTAATTTTGGCGTTAAATTGTAGTTAAGTTGTTGCTTTGTAAGTGATAATGATTCTTATCAGACCTGTATCCCCTTGAAGGTTAAGGGGATTTATAAAGTTAAAAAATAGGTAACCTTGAAATCGGTTATCAGGTATCATTTTGGATAAGTTTTTCTAATGTATAAAATTATGACTAGTCAAAACTGGATGCCGAGCGCATCAATTGAACAATTACAGCAACGTGCTGATATTCTTGCTTTAATCCGTAGATTCTTCTTTGAGCGAAAAGTGATGGAGGTGGATACGCCAGCAATGAGTCATGCAACCGTGACGGATGTGCACCTTCATACGTTTCAAACTGATTTTGTTGGCCCTGGTTACGCAGATGGCGTACATCTGTATTTTATGACCAGTCCAGAATTTCATATGAAGCGCTTACTGTCTGCGGGCAGTGGTGCGATTTACCAAATTAATAAAGCCTTCCGTAACGAAGAAGCTGGGCGTTTTCATAACCCTGAATTTACGATGTTGGAATGGTATCGCCCAACGTTTGATCATCATCAATTGATGGATGAAATGAATGAGTTACTTAAACTTGTTTTAAAATGTGACGATGCTGAACGAATGACATACCAAGAGGCTTTCATTCAAGTGCTTGGTGCTTGTCCATTAGAAGCATCGATGGATGAACTTAGAGCTGTAGCAGCACCGTTAGGGTTGTCAGACATTGCTGATGTTGAAGAAGACCGAGATACATTATTACAATTGCTATTTAGTATGGGCGTTGAGGAGAAAATAGGACAAACGGTGCCAGTTTGTGTTTATGATTTTCCGGCTTCTCAAGCAGCTCTTGCTAAAATTAATCCTGAAGACTCTAGGGTCGCTGAGCGATTTGAGGTGTATTTTAAAGGAATTGAATTAGCGAATGGTTTCCATGAACTTGATAATGCGAAGGAACAACTCGCTCGTTTTGAAGAGGACAATGCGAAACGAAAATCAATGGGTTTGATTGAGCAACCGATCGATTATCATTTGATTGCAGCATTAGAAGCAGGATTTCCCGATTGCGCTGGTGTGGCGTTAGGCATTGATCGTTTGATCATGTTAGCAATGGGGGAAAAGCACATCGATCAAGTGATGGCTTTTCCTTTTGATAGAGCGTAATACTAATCCACAGAAGTGAGTGTGCATTGACTTACAGCGATTAGCTAACGATAAGTCCAGTGCCAATCACCGCTAAACAAGCACCTAACCACGCAAAGCGGTTAGGTGCTTTTTTTGTGTATAGCCACAATAAAGGCAAAATAATAATCGGTGTGGTAGAAGAAAGTAAGGCAACCATACCTACATTTCCTTCTTGTAAGGCATATAAGATTAAGGTCATACCTATTGTCATTGCAAGAAATCCGTTCAAAGCGACAATGCCTAAAATACGAAGGTTAATCGGAGTGATAGGGCGTGAAATGGGTAGGTTAGTTAATCTTAATAAACTATGAGCCGCAAAAGCTGAGGCCATTCGAATTGCGGAAGCTGCAATAGGATCTGCACTGGTTAGCATCACCGGTTTTGCGATCACACCGCCAAGCGCTTGGCAAAAAGCGGCAAGTAAGCCCAGAGCGATTGCGATCCAAATATTTCCTTTTACTTCCTCCCATGTATCTTGGTTATCCGTTTTTTTCCCAAAGAAAATAGCAATGGAGACGCCAGAAAATACAGAGATGGCACCGATAAGCTCCCACCCTTGTAAGGTTTCATTAAATAACCAATAGCCAAGAATAGCGGAGAATAAGGCATGACAAGAAAAGAGTAATCCGGCTTGTCGAGGGCCCATACGATTAAAGCAGGCAAATAAAGCGGTATCTCCAATGAAGATGCCAATAAAACCAGAAAGCATCATTGGGTATAAATGAGAGGACTCAATAGAGGACCAACCACCCGTAAACCAAGCAAGACTCGATAACATAATGGTTACGCAGCCCATTCGCCATCGGCTATAAGCAAATGCACCAAGATGACGAGCGGGTGCAACTGAAATCATGCTTGATAGTGCCCATAAGCACGCAGCACCAAGTGCTAACCATTCATATCCCATTATCATTCCATTGATTATTTTTTATTCATTAGTTTTAGATTATCTGAACTTAAAAAAATAGCGAACACAAGGTTCGCTATTTTGGTTTTATTTTAAGTAAATTATTTATTTTGCAATATGCGCAAATGGAGTACCCATACGAGTTGGAACGCCATTTTCCATTGATGCATCAAATTTAATTGAATTAGGAGCAAATAGGTTAATAACCGTAGAGCCTAATTTAAAGCGACCCATTTCTTCCCCTTTCTTAAAGCGAATGACATCATCACCAGAAAGAGGGTAATGCCACGTCTTAACCGCAGGGCCTGTAGGTGGAGTAACCGTATCAGCCCATGTTGTTTCAATACTACCAACGATAGTTGCACCAACAAGAACTTGAGCCATAGGACCAAATTCAGTATCAAAAATACAAACCACACGTTCATTACGAGCGAATAGGTTTGGTACGTTCTCTGCGGTTAATGGGTTTACAGAAAAAAGATCACCAGGAACGTAAATCATTTTACGTAATGTGGCATCGCAAGGCATGTGTACACGGTGGTAATCGCGTGGTGATAAATACAGAGTTGCGAATTCGCCGCCCATAAATTCTTCAGCCAGCTCTTCATCGCCACCAAGCAGTTCTTGAGCTGAATATACATGACCCTTAGCTTGAACTAATTGACCGTCAGTAATCGGACCAAATTGACTTACACAAGCATCTGCAGGATGAGAAATGACATCTTCATCTTCATTGATTGGGCGAGCACCGTCTTCTAATTCACGAACAAAGAAGTTATTGAACGTAGAATATGCTTCAGGATTTGGGTTCTTAGCTTCGCTCATTTCAACTTTATATTGTTTAATGAACCACTTAATTACCGCAGTGGTTAACCAACCCATTTTTGCTGAGGCTAATTTGCCAGCTAAACGAGTAAGTGCGTGTTTTGGGGTTAAATACTGTAACCCTATTTTTAAATTATCTGACACGTTATTTGCCTACTAGTTATCAATTAAGATGAATATTACCACATCTTCACTTTGTTTATTAATCGGCTTTTTTGCTGCGAGAGAATTGACGGTTCGCCTTATTCTCAGACATACTTTCAATGATCCGGTGGTAACTATCAAAGCGTAGTTTAGCAATTTTACCACTCTTAACGGCTTCTTGAAGAATGCAGCCGGGATCATCTTTATGTTTACAGTCTCTAAATTTACAGCCACCAATGAAACCTTTGAATTCAATAAAGGATTCAGTCACTTCTTCTTTTTCTAAGTGCCAAAGGCCAAATTCACGAACTCCAGGGGAATCAATAAGATCACCGCCATGAGGGAAATGATACAAACGTGCCGCTGTTGTTGTGTGTTGACCTAGACCCGAATTTTCCGATACCGCACCTTCCATTATTTCAAGCTCAGGCATTAAGGCATTAACAAGACTTGATTTCCCTACACCAGATTGACCAACAAAAATATTAATGTGATCTTTTAGTTCGGCTTCAAGCTCTTCAACGCCATAGCCTGATTCTTTACTGACATATTTTACTTTATAGCCAATATCTTCATATAAACTTAGGATTTGTCTCACATCAATAAATTCTTTTTCAGACAATAAATCCACTTTGTTCAGTACGATCAACGGTTTGATGTGCAACGTTTCTGAAGCGATAAGGTAACGGTCAATAATGTTTAGTGAGAGTTCAGGAAGAATAGAAGAGACAATCACCATTTGGTCAACGTTAGCTGCGACAGGTTTGATACCGTCGTAATAATCTGGGCGAGTCAGCATAGAGGTTCGTGGCTTAACTGCTTCTACAACACCTGATATTCCTGCAAGTACTTCTGTTCCAGGGCGCCAAATCACGCGGTCACCAGAAACTAAGCTTTCAATACCTCGACGTAAATTACAACGATGTATTTCTTTAGTATCTGGATCTTCAATATCCGCATGTTGGCCAAAGCGAGTGATCACTAGACCTTCTTTAGCGGCTTCTAATGAAGATTCATCCCACTCGATGGTGGTTTTTATTTTTTCAATACGTTTGCTTTGATTTGAACGTACTCGGCGTACTTGGCCTTTAGTTAGCTTTTTCTTCTTTGCCACGAAATGATTTCACTTGTAGGTTGGCTTTCAGTTTTATGTTGAAAGATAAATCGGCCCGAGTATCATACCCTTTTTAGTTACAAAATAGGCAACTCTCTATGGCAATTAATGATCAAAACCTGATTTGGGTTGATTTGGAGATGACAGGCTTAGATCCTGAAACTCATAAAATCATCGAAATCGCATCCATTGTAACTGATGCTCAGCTAAATATTTTAGCAGAAGGGCCTGTTATTGCTATTCATCAATCAAAAGATGAGTTGGCTAAAATGGATGACTGGTGTACCAATACACATACTAATAGTGGTTTGGTAGCTAGAGTAAATGCAAGTGAACATGATGAAGCGTCAGCCATTGAAGAGACGATTGCGTTTCTTGAAAAGTGGGTGCCAAAAGGCGTATCGCCAATTTGTGGTAATAGCATTGGCCAAGATCGTCGTTTTCTTTATAAGCACATGCCAAAATTGGAAGAGTATTTCCATTATCGTTATGTTGACGTGAGCACAATTAAAGAGCTTACTCGCCGTTGGAAGCCTGAAGTACTTGATGGCTTTGAAAAAACAGGGGCACATTTAGCATTAGATGATATCCGTGAATCTATCGCTGAATTGAAGTATTACCGTAAAAATATCTTCACAATTTAACGAACTAGATCAATTTGATTGTTTGTTGAGCGAATTTTGCGGGTTTTAAAGAAATTTCGTTTTTTTTTCAAAATCCGCTTGCATCATCACGTTTTACTCGTATAATTCGCAGCCTCTGAACGAGGAGCTACTCCTTATCAGAATGCGACACTAGCTCAGCTGGTAGAGCGCAACCTTGCCAAGGTTGAGGTCACGAGTTCGAGCCTCGTGTGTCGCTCCAATTTCTTTTTGAAATTGGCTTAAAGTCTCATTGTACTTAAACAATGCATCCGGACGCGGGATGGAGCAGTTTGGTAGCTCGTCGGGCTCATAACCCGAAGGTCGTAGGTTCAAATCCTGCTCCCGCAACCATATTTTGATTTAATGCTTTTATAGCGTTAATCATGTAGTATTCGATTCGATTGAAAGCTTCGCATTAGCTGAGGTTTCCAGAATCTGGTATTACGATATTTTTACTTACTAAGTAAAAATGGCATATAGTTTCATTGTACTTAACAATGCATTCGGACGCGGGATGGAGCAGTTTGGTAGCTCGTCGGGCTCATAACCCGAAGGTCGTAGGTTCAAATCCTGCTCCCGCAACCATATTTAGATTGAATGCTTTAT
>NZ_MAJS01000002.1:795-3354 GCF_001690985.1 Aliivibrio sp. 1S175 | reverse complement strand
GCATCAACACGATTTGCTACATTCGGCATTCTAGATTTCTTTTGGTTTACCGTATTAAATGGTAAATTTGGGCTTGATCTGCATAGTAGCAAACGTGTTATGCAGGCGTTAGGCGAAATGTCACACTTGGAAAGTAGGAGTCAAGATGTCAATCTGTATTGAAGAAATGGATATTTACTATGAGACTTTGAATGAACGACCTGATATTGGTTGGTTTCTTCAAGGTCATATGGTGATCGAATATATGTTAAGAAAACGTCTTGAACTGAAGAATAAAGAACTTGCTTATAAGTTGAGGAAAAGCAGCTTTTTTAGTATTCTTCAAGCTTCATATAACAACGGTATTATTGATTCAAAATCTAGAAATGTATTAGATAGTATCAATAAAATAAGAAATCAATATGCACATGAATTGACTTATAGACCAACTTTACTCGAATTGATTTCTTTATGGGAAGAGGCTCAGTGCGCTTTTTCTGATATGACAGATGGGATCGAACAGGGTCTCTCTGAGCTAAAATCTATAACAAAGCTAGAGGATGCGGATAGATTTCACTTAAATGAACTTTTTGTTCAGATCTGTCATGACCTTTGAGTTTTCGCCTAACAATCGCATCAACACGATTTACTACACTCGGCATCTCAGGTTGTCGGGTGTTTCTCGTTTTAGGGCGTCAATTTTAAGTATAATTGCATGGTAGTAAACGTGTTATGCAGGCGTTATAAAGCAAAAAGGGAGTTTTAAGTATGTCATTGAAGCAAGTAGGGAAAACTGATATTCAAGCTAAACATAAAGCGACTTGTCATTGTGGTTTCGTAGAATTAGAACTCTCGCTGCCAAATGGTATTGAAAATCCGCGTCGTTGTGATTGTTCTATTTGTCGTAGAAAAGGTGCGATTGTTGGTTCAGTCAATTTGGATGGAATTAAGATCTTAAAAGGCAGCGAATACCTAAAGCTTTATCAATTTAATACTGGTACAGCGAAGCATTATTTTTGTTCTAATTGTGGTATTTATACTCATCATCAACGTCGTTCAAATCCCAATGAATATGGTTTTAATATTGGTTGCTTAGAGGGTGTGAATCCTTTTGATTTAGGCGATGTTGTAACTAATGATGGGGTTAATCACCCAGCCGATAGGTAGCTTTATAACAATCGCATCAACACGATTTGCTACATTCGGCATTCTAGATTATCTTTGGTTTACCGTATTAAGTGGTAAATTTAGGCTTAATTTGCATAGTAGCAAACGTGTTATGCAGGCGTTAATCGTACAAGGAGGTACAATGTATAAATTACGAAAACTGGAAGGTGAGCAAGATTGGCTAGATGCGGATGGAGTTAAGATTTATACCATTTCAGCAAATGAAGAACCAATCAATATGGTCGCTTTTCATCAACGACTATCAGAGGTTAAATCTGAAATAACTCTCGAATGGGATCAAACTGCTGCGTTCGTTATTTTCCATAATGGTGAAAGTTGTAAGTATTTAGTTTTAGCTTGGTGGGGTAATGATAATGAACTATTTACGTCAGTATCAGTTCAAGTTAATGGGGTTTGGGTTTTAGATCCAACTAAATATTCGTTTTGCCTATATGATATTGAAGTTATATGGAAGGAACGTAATATCTACATAGAAACAATAGATTGCGAAAGTCCGTCATTGGTTAAGTATCGCACTAGCCGTTAGATGTACGTTTAACAAAGCAATCAACACGATGCTATTACACTCGGCATTCGCGGTTTAGAGTATAATTGGTTTGGTAATCAAGTCGTTCGCACGTGTTATTGCGGCGTTATGTAACAGGAGAATACTGTGAGTAAAGAAAAGTACGATTTACATGTAAAAATGCTTGAGTGTGATGGTATGAAATTTCAAAATCGTATGAAATCTCATAGTTTTACACTTAATATCTTCGTTGGTAATGACACCGAACTACAGGAGGGACTCTCTATAATTGAGAACCCTGATGTTGCGATTAAATTGGTTCTTGATAAAAACCGTCAAGAAAGCATGCAAGCACATAGAGAAATTAATCGTCTCTTCCATAATTATTTAGCCTCGGCTAAGACTTTGATTGATCACACGAGAGTTTTTATTGATGAATACTACGTAGATACAGTCGTTGCTTCTAATTACAAGGTTAAAATCTTAGATGAGTTTGCGAATGATCCATTAGTACGATTTGTTCAAGACTTGAGAAACTTCATGTTACATAACGGGTTACCTCATAATGAAATGTCATTTTCTTTTGAAAATGGCTCCTCGACGATAGAAAGTCAAATTAACCTAGATACAATTAAGCTACAGCAGTGGACTCGTTGGACAAAACCGAGCAAAAATTTTCTAAATCTGCAAAGTGAAAAGTTAAGTTTGATAGAGTTAATTCAACCTTATTCTGAGAAAGTCATCGAGCTTCATAATTGGCTGAACTCTGAATTGTACAGATATCATGAAAAGGATTTACAAGAATTTAGAGAGTTGCAGTCGGCTTATCAAAACTTCGCTCAAAATGTTACATAACAAATGCATCAACACGATTTGCTACATTCGGC
>NZ_MAJS01000002.1:0-714 GCF_001690985.1 Aliivibrio sp. 1S175 | reverse complement strand
CGTGTTATGCAGGCGTTATGAGTATTTGTGGATTAAGAAAAGGAAGTCATATTGTATCAGCTATATTATTACCCAAACAACGCGAGTTTAGCTCCGCACTTCTTATTACATTTCATGGGATTAGAGTATGATTTATTGTTAGTTGATAGGAAATCAAGCTTTCACAAATCAGCTGAATATTTAAAATTGAATCCAGCGGGTAGAATTCCTACATTAATTGACGATGGTATGGCAATCTTTGAAAGCTCTGCTATTTGTATTCATCTTTGTGAGCAAAATCCTGAGCATGGTTTAATTCCTCACTTGGGGAGTAAAAGTAGACCTCAATTTTTTCAATGGCTAGCTTACTTAAATAATACGCTTCAAGCTGAGTTAATGGTTCGTTACTATCCGCATCGACATACAAATGATGAAAGTACTATTTCAAATGTGGTTGCAGCGCAAGATGATCGAATTGGTGAATCACTATCCGTAATTAATGATCAACTTGAAGGTAATAAATACCTTTTAGGCGATGAAATTTCAGCCTGTGATTTCTTCTTATTTATGCTTTCTCAGTGGTGTTTACCAATTAAGCAATCGCCATTAAGTTTTGAGCATTTGTCAGCTTACCTAAATCGTTTATCATCACATCCAACAATCATGGCTGTTTGCGAGTTAGAGGGTATCGATCTTAGCCCATTTAAGTAATACTCATAACAAACGACTATGGTG
>NZ_MAJS01000001.1 GCF_001690985.1 Aliivibrio sp. 1S175 | reverse complement strand
GAGATCCCCCTAAATTTCATACATAATAACTCTAGTATTCAACCCCTCCACCACATTTCAAAATTCAGATAGAATCTGGGTTTTAAAAATTGGATCGGTAGTTCAGTTGGTTAGACTTTCTATTGAAGAGCTTAGCGGCCTGACACGCCGGGGGACGTGTTGCTCTCAAGGTGAGATAGAAAGTCCCGTCCGCTCCACCAACATCACGAAGCCTTGTCAGAAATGACGAGGCTTTTTTGTATCTGTCGAATATGAGATCCCCCTAAATTTCATACATAATAACTCTAGTATTCAATCCCTCCACCACATTTCAAAATTCAGATAGAATCTGGGTTTTAAAAATTGGATCGGTAGTTCAGTTGGTTAGACTTTCTATTGAAGAGCTTAGCAGCCTGACACGCCGGGGGACGTATTGCTCTCAAGGTGAGATAGAAAGTCCCGTCCGCTCCACCAACATCACGAAGCCTTGTCAGAAATGACGAGGCTTTTTTGTATCTGTCGAATATGAGATCCCAATAAATTTCATTAAGATAATAACTCTAGAATTCAAACCCTACCCCTCTATCCCTTTTCAAAATTCAGGTAGAGTCTAATTAGTCTCTGAATCAACTCGATAAATTCCCTATTCCTATCAATAGTGCCTTAGAAATAAAACAAAATTTCAAACCGTTTCATATAAATGGAAGTAGCTGTCTAAATTTAATTCAAAGCGTTTTAATCTCATGATCATCTGTACTAGCCTGTCTCTTCATTAATAAAATAATAAGGACCCAAGTTCCATGAAAAAAATAATGACAACGTTAACGGCTTTAACTGCTCTATCTGCTAGCTGCCTTGTTGCCGCTTCCGAATGGAGTTACTCTGGTGAAACGGCTCCCGCTCACTGGCATGGAACATGTCAATCAGGTGTTAACCAATCCCCAATCGATATTACAGATGCAATTGAAAGCACATTAAAACCAATTGCCTTTAATTATAACCAAGCGGGACAAAGCATCGTAAACAATGGGCATACAGTGCAAGTCAATTTTGATGGCAAGCAATCAGTACAAATAGAAGAGAAAACATTTAACCTTCTTCAGTTACATTTCCATGCCCCAAGTGAAAACCTCATTGCTGGTCATTCTTTTCCACTAGAGATGCATTTGGTTCATTCTGACAAAAACGGAAATCTCGCCGTTGTTGGAGTAATGTTTACAGAAGGAAAAGCAAATACGGAATTAGCTAAAGTATGGCAAGAAATGCCAAAATCTGGTGAGGTAGTTCTAACAAACAAATTAAACCTTGTGAATTTACTTCCATCCGATCAAGCTTATTATCGTTTTAATGGTTCATTAACGACGCCACCATGCAATGAGGGAGTAACTTGGTTTGTAATGAAGAATCCAATGACGATTTCATCACAACAGTTAACCCAATTTAAAGCTTTATATGATGGTAATAACCGCCCAATACAAGCGATTAATGCTCGACCTGTACTGCAATAAAAATAGAAGAAGCCACATTTCGCTTTAAATTACATCGATATGGGTAAATTTAAAGCGAACAGTTTTTATTTTTAAAAGAGTGCTTTACAAGAAGAAGGGTTACGCCTATTATTCACCGCATCGGAGGGATGGCTGAGTGGTCGAAAGCACCGGTCTTGAAAACCGGCAACCGTTAATAGCGGTTCTAGGGTTCAAATCCCTATCCCTCCACCACATTCAAAGCCCTAGCAGAAATGCTGGGGCTTTTTTGTATCTGCTTATTATTCCTGTACTGCAATCCACTGCTTCACAAAATCAATAACGTACTTTTGGTTAGTTACCGCAGTCTCAGGATCAAAATCTTGATTATGCAAATCCGTGTTCGACAAGATTCTAATCCCAATGAATGGTACTTTGTATGCTTCAGCCACTAGAGCTGCTGATGAACTTTCCATTTCTTCTGCCGCAGTTTGATAGGTTTTGTGCAGCCAGTTAATTCTAGCAACCTCTCTATTCCACTCATCCGCAGTACCAATCACGCCTTTTACTACTTTTCCTTTCGCTGGATGCTTCACGTTTTCATACGCAAAATTAACAAGCTCAGGCGTTGAATAAAATGCATCATGTTCTATTAATTTATTATCTTCTCTTAAACGCATAGTTACTGTGAAGTTTTTCCATTTCTCTGGCTGAATTCCGGCATCCACAGTTGAAAACTCAGAGCGATTAGCCCCCATATTGAAACTTTTAGTCGCCAATACAATATCACCACGATAAAGTTCAGGATCATGACCACCCGAAGTACCTTGGTTAATGATCATACTCGGAGAGAACTTTTCAATCGCCAGTGTAGTTGATGCCGACGCATTTGCGATCCCGACTTCTGTTCTAGATACAATCACAGGGTAGTTATCAATAGTACCAGTCCAGAAAGTCCACGAACCAAAGGTAACTTCTTGTTTATTGTTTAACTGCTCTATCATGTAATTTACTTCAATATCCATTGCGCCCTGTAAAACAATAGGTTTTGGTGTCGCTGATACAGAAAATGATAGCAATACAGATAAACTAGTAAGTAAATAGCGAAGGTATGACATGTATATATCCTAATTAACATTTTTATGATTAAAAATTTTGGCGGATAATACAGGAACGAACAAAAAAAGCAAACGATTGCCTTCCTATATTACTCCTCAGAAAAGTTTTTTAGCATCCACACATCGCAACCATTGTGTATTGTATTGTCAATGGGTTTAGATAAACGCTTAAATCCAAGGTCTTCATACAAGTGAATTGCCGATTTCATACTAGATAACGTATCTAAATAACATTGGGTATAACCAAATTCTTTGGCATTCTTTAATACTTTCTGAGCAATCGTCTTTCCAAACCCCCTGCCTCGAGCTTCAGGTAATAGAAATAGTTTACGTAGCTCACACACCGTCTCACTACCGTTAAACGGAGCTAAGCCACACCCGCCAACAACCCTGTCATTGAGTAACAAAATAAGGTATTTGCTTCTTTTTTGTGGATTATAATGACGGCTCATATCTAATACTTCATCATCTCCGGGAGCAAACCTTTCACCAGCAGCACCAAACTCAACTCCTACATTGTTTATGATGTAGCAAATATCGTTATCGTGCTCGCTAGTAATACCAACAATTCGATACTCCATACCTTAATCTCCATTTATATCTTCTCATTCATTATAGAAAAACAAATTCAACAAAATATTGTAGATATTACAGAGTGAGCACTTAATACAAATCTTGATCACATAGCCAAATATTTTTAATACCAATAGATTGACTAAAGTGTGCAAGTTATTTCTGTTAAAAGGCACATATTTACGACATTTACTTCCAAATTGATTTTTTTCTAGAAAAAAACTATAAATTGCTATCAATATCACATTTCTAATCAATCAAAGAATTTTCACTTACAAATACTCATTTTACATTTTATTTATTGAGACCTTACTGTTACCTATGAATAATATCGTTAATCGTTTTCTTTTTATGTTGGCTCTATTCTACTCACCCTCTTTATTGGCTGAATGGGGAGCGAATACTTATGATTCAGTTTCTATCTCTAAATCAGCTCAAGATATTGCAACAGATATAACGCAGCTCCCAGAGCAGCATTTCTTTTCACATCAAGATTATAGGCAAGTCAAAAGACTATTGTCTCTTACTTTGCTGGAACAAAAGAAGCAAGCTCAAGCATTAGAAGATTCTTTATCAAATTATCAAGATAATACGACAAATAACGAATGGGCTAATGTTGAAAAAAATCATCGTTCATTAACCTCTTTAAATACGAGTAAAGAGTCACTTCTGCATCTAACAGAAACAAGAAATCGAGACCAATTAACAGGATTTGGACCTCGAGGCGTTACTCAATTTTATTCTGAATTAACAATCACTAAACTTAATATTAGATATTATCTCTATTATCAAATTCGCAGCTTTGAAAAATTACTCAATGACCTCGCCATATCACCAGTGCCCGTGATCAGTGTCATACTCAAGGTATTAGGTATCTTCTTTGTATTTAATTGGTGGATGCGAAACAGTGACCGACTGATCCATGATTTTAAAACATCAAAACTAAAGAGTACTTCGAGCCCTAGTCTATTAATCCGTACTATTTGGTACTGCACCCGCGCACATAAAGCCATCGCCTATTTATTATTAATTACTGCAACATTACGTATTATTTCAACATTACCAAGCTTGCAGCATTTAATTTTTCTAGAAATATTTACCTGGTGGATACTCGGTGGCTCTATTGCGGTCAGTTTCATTTTGGAATTTACTTATAGAAACAGCAAGCATAATAAAAAAGAAACCATCGCTCTAAGACTTTCAACCATTCGTCGATACATTTGGGGGATCATTGTTGCGGGCGTAATTTTACAGATTTCATCAAGAACTTTAGGCCAAGGGACTATTTATGCTTGGATTAACTCTGTTGTTTATCTATTTTTTGTCTTATTGACCGTCATTACGCTCAAACGATGGAATCACACCATTTTTATTCGTATAGAACAGTTAGAAACTCATCCATTATCCGTTCAATGGGCAATTAGAAATAAAAACACCTTCTTAATGTCTATTGCTGCTACCGCGTGCGGTTCTGTATGGCTGCTTGGTAGAACCATTCAGCATCAAGTAATTTCGATGCTTTCTCAATACGCGGCCTTTAGTCATGTACTCGCTTATCTCTTTAGAATAGAAGTAGCGAAACAAACAGAGGTCTTACGTGAACAATCAAACCTAGTCCGCATAAAGGGAGATAATGCATTTGATTATATTGCTCCTGGCTCAGAACAATCTGAATTACTTGAAGAATATGCGGAAGAAGAAATTACGTCATTATCTCGCTACTTACTCACAGACAGTCCAGCGGTATGTGTACTCTCTGGCGAGCGAGGTATTGGTACAACAACCGTGTTAAACCGTATTTTAAGCAAAGCAAAAAACGTAATCCCACTCTATATCAACTGCCCTTATGGTGGCTACAGTGCGCTATTGCCTGAGTTTTCAATATTATTAGGATTAGAGGAAGATGCAACAGAGAGAGATATCCTACAACATCTAAGAAACAGTAATGAATGCTACCTGATTGCTTTTGATAATACGCAACGCTTAGTCAAACCAAAAGTGAATGGATTAGTCGATTTAATGAAACTAACAAATTTACTTAGACGTGCGAGAAAAAGCCATCGTGTCGTATTGTCTATTGATAAATCAAGTTGGCGTTTTATAGATCGTGCCCGTGGGGAACGACTACTATTCGATCTTGTTACTTTTATGCCTAAGTGGAATGAAAAACAAATTGGTCACCTCTTGGATTCTCGTATCATTGAAAATAATGGTAATAGCTCAATTTCATTTGATGGATTGATCCTGCCAAGACAGTGGGATGAAGATACCTTAACTGATGAAGAACGCGCTAAAAATGGATTCTATCGTATTTTGTGGGACTATTCTGATGGTAACCCTACTGTTGCCTTACGCTTCTTTAGACTTTCTTTATACAAAGATAAAGAAACTGATACGGTATTAGTTCGTTTATTTAAGGCTCCTCAATCTGATGATCTAGAAACGATGCCAAAGCCTATGCTTGCTGTATTACGCTCGATCGTACAGCTTGAAGTTGCTTCACCTGTCGATCTTTGTGATTGCAGTCGACTCAGCATTGCTGAAGTAATCAGTACATTACGCTACTTCCAAAGTCGTGGTTATATTGAGTGGAATGATGAAAAAGCACGTATATCAGACCATTGGTATCGTCATATTACTAACGCTCTTCACCGTCAACATTTATTGGTAAAATAATATGATCCGTTTATTAATACTTTGTTTATCTCTGTTTTCAGGGAGCTCTGCATTTGCAGAAGATCCTCAATCTATCGATAACTTACAACAATTTACTAGCCTAATCCGTTGGAGTGGTGTTGTTTTCTCCTTTTTTATTATTTTAGGCGCATGGCTTTTCTTACGATTTATTCAATCTATTGTCGATGGCGTAAGTAGTCAGTTTGCACAACGCCGAATGTTGATGCAAAAGCTACAATCCTTCTTTCAATTTTTCATTTACATGTCAACGGCTGTTGCCATATTCATGCTCAGCTTTCGAGTTGATGAACGTGTGCTTGCATTGATTGGCGGTACGATTGCAGTTTCCGTCGGTTTTGCATTAAAAGATCTTACCGCCTCTTTTATCGCAGGGTTAACCGTCATGATCGACCGACCATTCCAAGTCGGAGACCGAGTCACATTTGAAGGGCATTATGGCGATATCATCACCATTGGTTTACGATCTGTCCGAATGCAAACTCTTAATGATGATATTATTACTATACCGAACAATAAATTTCTAAATGAAGTCGTTGTAAGTGGTAACTATGGTGGGCTTGATATGCAGGTCGTGATCCCTTTCTATATCGGCATGGATCAAGACATCAATAAAGCGCGAGATATCATTCAAGAAGCCGCATCTTCAAGTCGCTATATCCATTTACCTAAACCGGTAGTGGTATTAGTAAAACAAACGATTACAGATAATTATTTATCGATTCAATTAATCTGTAAAGCGTATGTTGTTGATATTAAACTTGAGAAGTTATTTGAAACAGATATTACCTTACGAGTAATGCAAGAATTTAGAAAAGAATCGATATATCCACCAACGATTTCAATTCAAAGTAAATAATACGCCTTTGTCTTACTCAAAAAAATAGGTAGAGAACCTGTCTCTACCTATTTGCTTCCTATAAAAGAATGACTAAATCACCCCTAACTCACGCAAACGTTCCATTAGATAGCTGTTTGCTGTGTGACGCTCAGATAACACAACTTCTGGTTTTGGATGTAAAAACAAAGGCAATGAGATACGAGATTTCGTTTTATCCGAGCCTTCAGGGTTAATCACTCGATGCGTTGTTGATGGGTAATAACCAGCAGATGCTTCTTGTAGCATGTCTCCAATGTTAATGATTAAGTTTCCAAAATCACAAGGCACATCTAACCAATCACCTTCTTTAGTCTTAACTTGCAAACCCGGCTCATTCGCTGCTGGGAGCACGGTTAATAAGTTAATGTCTTCATGTGCACCAGCACGGATAGCACCAAGCTCCTCATCACCTTCTAATGGTGGGTAATGAAGAATACGAAGTAATGTCTTATCACTTTGCTCTACCATGCTAGACAGTGATTGAGAGTACAATGCCGATACGTCTTCTGGTGAATGCGCTTCAACCCAAGACAATAGTTCAGCAGCAAGTACATTCGCGTTATCGTAGTACTCTTGTATTTGCGCTTTCAATTGAGCAGGACATTGACCTGTTGGGTAAAAATGGTAGTACTCTTTAATATCTTTTTTAGTGTGCCCTTTTGCAACTTCTGATACCGACGAAGGGAAAAATCCATCTTGCATTTCTACATTAAACTGGAAGTTCTCTTTTTCTTCGCTGTTAAAGAATTCATACCAATTGTCATAAATGCTTTGTACAAGCTCTTGTTGAATTGGGTGATTTTTTAATACGCCAAACCCTGTTTCACGCAGTGATTTAACAAACAGCTCTGCTGCATTCTCAGCAGTGTAATCAATTGCTTCTAATTTCATAATTATTATCTTATCGTTGGCTGACTGGTTTTATAATATGTTTCTTATAATGAGCAAGTAAATTGTATTAAGATGCACAGAGAGCCTCAAGCGTTAATGTCTAAAAACAGATAACAATTTGTTCACAGCAAGAAACACAAGTATTCCGTATGACAACACCAAGGAAAATTCAGTCGTAAAAAGCTTAAGTAATGATTAAAAAAAGAAAGGGTTAACGGAAATGATTGCCCATCTATCGATTAACAATAGCGGGCAATATTTAAATTTTGATGGGACGAAACTACCTTGGTAGTGGCTCTAATATTCCATTTCTAACTAAACCACGGCGAACATTTTTACACAGCTTGGCAAAGCTTGCTATCTCTGAAAAATTGGGCGTTTCGCCACGTTGAACGTAAGACTCCCAATACAGTAATTCACCCTCCACCAATTCAATCAACTTACGTGGACAACCAACGCACGTATCACCGCATATCTGAGCTTCAGGCGCATCAAATGGAAAATCCGCTTTCACTAATTCGATAATATTTAGCATCGCGGTTTTACGATCAGGCTTTTGTGTTTTTGGTTTATTGGTCATAGTTTACTTCATTTTTATGATGTGGAACTCGAACAGATCATAGCGTATTTATTGATGTTTTTCACATTAAAGATAAAGTTCGGACTTAACGGCAAAAAACACAATAAGCATTACCTATTGATTGAATAGAAATGATATTCTACAAGTAAGTTTGAAGATAGATATCAAGCACTAAGATGGTATGGGGTTGTATTACATCAATAAAGAATCAACAGATCCTGTTTCAGGTGGTTACCTTCTAGATGTTGATGGACGTTTATCAATAAACAACCTGCAGCGTTTACCAGGTAAAAAATTGGCTATTGCCTTTGGTAACTCAACGATTGAAGTCTCAGAAGAAGATGTGATAGTTGTAGGCCGAGTGGCTATGGAAATGAAGAAGAAATGATGGTTTAGCTGGTTAAATTATGAACCCAATAGATAAGATTACAGACCCAACATTTACTAATTCAGCCAAAGGATTAATGACATTATTCTGTATCGGGTTAGGTCATACGATTATTGGTGTAGAACTCACTGAAGCTAAAATTGCAATACCTTGGTTCCCAACTATTAATTTTTTGAATCCTCAAAACTTAGTGTATTTATATTGGGGCTTAGTTTGGTATTCCATGTACAGATATGTACTTGAAAATGCCTTACAATTTCGAGAATATTGGTTTTATGCACTAGCAAGCTCTCTAAGAGTAGGTCAAATTGGTGAAAGTTTTGTACGGAAGTCTATATATATTAATGATGACTTTTACGATGTAAAAACTATCCTTGGTATAAATGAAAGCGAAGTTAAAGGTAATTCTATAGATATTAATATTTACGAATATGATGAAGATATACGAGATTTAAGTTGCTCATTTAAATTTCAATTTACTACAGACTTTAAATTTAAAAGTATCGAATGTACAGAAAACCCAAGTTACCAAATAGAAACAACAGTATTGTATTCAGAAATATTAAGGAGTAACTGGGGGTTAAATGCAAAAACTAATAATTACTCTGAGCCTTGTTATAGAACAACTAAAATAAATACAGCAACTTATCGTCATGAACTGCGTTGGCTTAAAATCAACCATTACGTTAGAGATTTGCTAACTAACCGTAAATTATTTGACCTTACACTTCCACTACTTTTCAATTTAATATTGTTTGCTGTTTGGGTCATCAACTTAAGTATAGAAAAACTTTAGCACAATAAAGATAATAACAATTCACTTACAATAGCTCAGTAAGAGCATAATAATAATAAATAGCTAGGAGACTCCACATGTTTAAAGGTATAAAAATTGTTGGGTTGGTAGAAGAAACTGTTGGTAAAAATGAGGAACGTTATGGTTTCTTAATTCAAGATAATGAGACAGTTCAACTTGAGTATAAAACCATACGTGACATGCTAATTCTTACAAATAAGAGATTAATTAGCATCGACATCCAAGGTTTACGTGGAAAAAAAGCTGAATTCTTTTGCCTGCCATACAGTAAAATAACTGCATTTGCAGTTGAAACTGCAGGAACATTTGACTTAGATGCAGAGTTTAAAATTTGGGCTTCAGGTCTAGGCGAGTTAGAGTACCAATTTTTGAAAGGTACTGATGTTAAGAAAATTGCTACATTACTGAGTTCAGATTTATAAAAAAAACCACCTTTAATAAGGTGGCCTTTTATTTAAATTTTAGAGCTAAATGACTGTGATTTTATAAAACCCTCAATCAAACCCCAATTAGGAACTCCTGCAGTATCTACAGGTAAATAAATTGACGTATTATTCATCCTTCCGATACCCCACTTTCGACCATAGTTATATCGATATTTTTCTTTTTTTATCAATGTAATTAAAAACATTGCAATATATTTATTTAATTTAAACTTTGGATTAAATACATGCACATCTTCAGTTGAACAAAAATCAATTTCTTGATAATAAGCTTCTGCTACACTTCCATTACGATTAACTGTAATAACATTTCCATAATGGATAGGCTTCATCTGGGTATAATTAGTTAAACCATTATTAGAATCAATTGATGTTATAAATGGTGTAGAACCTGAGCCATCTAAATCTTTTTTCCTAGGCCCTCTACCTCTTTCTATTGAAAACAATTCTGAATATTTAAATTCTTTCCATTCATCTAACGACGGCAGTTGAACACTACTTTTTATTTTAGCCTCATCTGCATCATTAAATTGCTTCAAATTTGCAAACTTTATCCAGTGAGGAATATCTTCAACTTTCGGAATTAAGATATATTTAAGAGTCCTATTGGCTTGCCTTCCATAACTATATTTAAATTTATTAGCCTTAATACAAGCACAGTAATAAAGCTTTTGAGCATCACTTAGCTCAACCTTCGGTTGTAAATAATATAAATCTCGACCAGAATAAAATGGTTCAGGTTGAAGAAATGTTTCTAAAACAGAACCACCTCCAGCAACAGTCAATACACCAGCAGGAATCGGTGTAACCCCATCAATTAAATCAACTTTAGCCGAAACTCCATTATTTTTAGCTGTTCTAGATACGAAGTTGATTCCTTGGCTATTTAAAGTCAGCTTGTTGAGTTCAAGGTTAACGCCATACTTAACTTCAAAAATATCTTGAACTTCAATCATGATTTAAACCTATTTAACATTTTAAATACTGCGTAATTTTTCACAATGTCCTCAAAATCATTTTGAGTTATCATTGAATAATCAGTCTCTAAATACGCTTCTGCAATCCATTCATCATCGGCCCCTACATATTTAGTTATTGATTGGCCCGCTAAAACTTCATTATTCCTATATGATTCAACCCACTGATCTCTGATATTATCCCATTGCTCAAGTTCATCACTTCGACCAAATTGCTTTGTCTTAATAAAACCATCATCTTTCCAATAACCAAACCAAGTTTTTTTATTACTTTCTGCATGTGGTTTATGAGCTTCAAATACAACAATACAAGTAACAGTTCCTACAGGATAAAATAAATCATCCGGCATTGACATCACTGCTTTTAATGTATGCTTTTTCAATAAATTATGTTTTTCAATATGAGGGGATATAACACAGCTAATTGGAATAATTGCAATACCAGTTCCTCCAATAGCCAACATATCTAACATATGCCCCATAAATTTTAATTCATGTAATCCTGCATCACTTTTTGCCTGTGCATAAGGGGGATTAAGTAAACCAACTGTAGGTTTTTGCAACTTAACTGCATTTACAATTCCATCATCAAAACAACTACCTTGATGTAAATTGGCTTTTCCATCCCCTCTCAGGATCATATTACTTGCAGCAAGTGAAAACATTTTGGGTGAATTTTCAATTCCTATTAGTTTATTCTTTTTAATATCAATAATTTCAGATTCAGATACAGCTGTTTTTAACATTTTCTGCATCGCTGAAATTAGAAATCCACCAGTGCCCGCACAAATATCCACAACAGTATCTGATTTATTAACATTAGATATTAAAGAAAATAATTCAGCCACATGCTTTGGTGTAAGAACAATACCTAAAGCTTTTTTATCACCACCAGTGTATTTTAGAAATTCACCATAAAATTGGCCAACAACATCAAAATCATGGTAAATACTGATAAAAGGCCAAACATTATCATTTATTAAGTCAATAATTTCTTTAAATACACCATCAGGATATCCTACAGCTGTACGACTATCTGGCTTTCCTAAATTAGGGTGTACAGCAATTGTTGTGTAAGGCTGAATCATAGTATCTTTCTTTCCTTCTGGAATTTCAGCCTTATCTAATTCCTTCTTGATAGCCGTTATCCACGCCTCTTGTACATCTTCCGCACCCAGAGCTTTGTATGTTTTTTGAAAAACATTATTCATCAGAGCAATTAACGTACCACTAACTAAAAGAGGTTTATCCTCTTCAGATACTTTCGCTTTAGTCCATATAAACTCATGTAAATCTTTCGAAAATGAAATTAAATCTTCATGCCTTTTCTTCGCAACCTGAGGATCAAAAGATGATAAGCGATAATAATCATTAAAAGACAAAATGTTTTCTACCGGATGACCATGTTCATTCAATAACTCAGTGTATGTATCATCTCGTCCAGAAAAAATAAAATTAGATACTTTCATTGACGACTCTACAGTGCCGCTAACAGCTACAGCTAAAACCGTATAATCTTTCGAAAGATGTTTTGCATAATGAAGAATACCATCAACGGTATAATCAACTGTTTTATTTAAATCACTACTTTGATGTTTTTTCGTATCAGCTTTACATTCAAATATAATAATAAACTTTGTATCCAACTGATTAGATATAATAAATTCAGGATAACCTTTATTCCCTTTTTTATTTTTACTCGCTGTTGAAAGTAGTTTTTTAACCTTTACGATTTCAGATTTTTGTTCCTCTATTGATATACCATTATCAATAGAATAATAACCTAAGTCTCTTAGCCTATCCCTAACCAAATTTTCTGTTTTTTTCTCTGACATTAAAATTAACCTTAATATTATAATTTATTTTAGTCCACTATCCTCCTTTATCTTATCATTACACTTTCAACAAATAAAGATTTCAAACACTTACGAACATGCTATCCAATCGAACATTGCACTATGTACTCTGCTTATAATATAAAACATTAATCTTAACTGTACCCCTGATACTGTATATTAAAACAGTATTGAGCGAGGTTTTTTATGTCAGTAAGAAACTTAAAAGATGGTAATAAACTTCCTTGGCTTTGTGAGTGTTACCCACAAGGCCGTAAAGGAAAACGCATTCGTAAGCGCTTCGCCACTAAAGGTGAAGCGCTTGCTTTTGAAAAATACACAATGCAAGAAGTTGAAGATAAACCATGGCTTGGTGAAAAAGTAGAGCAACGCAGTTTATTGGATATGGTCACTCTATGGCACAACCGCCATGGTATTTCACTTGCTCACGCAAAATACACCTATCGAAAACTTCAGGTAATTGTTCTTGGTATGGGTGATCCACTTTATACAAAATTCACAGCAAATATGTTCACAGAATATAGAACTACTCGTTTAGCTGGTGACATCGCAGATTTGAATAATCGTAAAGTGGCTGTTTCTTTTCGTACCTGCAACATTGAGCAAGATTTACTGAATGCAGTAATAGCCGAGCTTATTCGCATGGATGAATGGAAAGCCCCAAATCCATTAAGCTCTGTTCGTCAATTTAAGCTGCATGAAGAAGAAATGCAGTTTCTTACTATTGATGAGATCAAAACACTACTTAGTGCAGCAGCTCAACATCAACACCAAGATATTTTAAAGGTAGTAAAAGTTAGCCTTGCTACTGGTGGACGATTTTTAGAAATAGCTAACCTAAAAGGCTCTCAGCTGAATAAATACAAAATTACGTATACAAAGACGAAGGGAAAGAAAAACCGCACAGTACCGATTAGTGAAGCGCTTTATGATGAGATTTACAAGGAAGGTTCAGGGCCATTGTTCAGTATTGGCTATTCGACTGCTTATCGTTTCATTGTGAACAATATGCCGCATTTGAATAATCAATCTTTTCACGTATTACGACACACATTTGCCAGTCACTTTATTATGAATGGTGGCAACATTATCGTCTTACAACGTATTTTAGGTCACTCTGATATTAAGCAAACAATGCGTTATGCTCACTTTTCACCAGAGCATTTAGAAGATGCTGTAACTAAGAATCCCCTATTCCACCTATAAAAATGTCGCCATTTTTAGTGGCGACAAAATGGCGGCAGACATTCATAATATAGATATATATAGAGGGTTATTGATTGAACAGGAAAACATAACCCTCTGAAAAGCCTTGATTTACTTAGTTTCTATGAGGGTGGTTTGTAATATGGTCTTCCCAGTTCTTCACATCAATCGCGTAAACAACCTTGTTTCTTACGCTTTCGCCAGCAGCGTGCATTGCTGATTTAGAGCCGGTGATCAATGGGTGCCATACCGGGATATCTTTGCCTTCTGCCAATAAACGGTATGCACAAGTTACTGGTAACCAGTTAAATTCGGCGATGTTTTCACGGCTCAGTTTTAAACAGTTTTCACCAGAAGTAAAACGTTTAGGATAATCTTTACATGAACACGTTTTACTGTTCAACCAACTACACGCGACGTTGGTGTAGTAAACTTCATCGGTATCTTCATCCATTAATTTGTGTAAACAGCACTTCCCACAGCCGTCACAAAGAGATTCCCACTCTTGCTCTGTCATTTCTTCTAATTTTTTTTGTTGCCAAAATTGCTCAGTCATTGCTTTACACTCGTTATGGGAAGAGGCGGTTTTATACCCATCTTGAGATAAAAGTGCAAGTGGTTTACTGTTCAGTAAAGAGATAATCCTGAGTGATACCAATCTGGATAAGTAGTTGAGCAAATAATTGCGTAGGAAAAATCGATTAGAGCAAGGCATAAATTGCAGTAACTAGTGGGCCTAATTATAAAATTTATAACACAGCTATAATCGATTTTAACAAGCAAGAATGATTAAATATTTATCTAGGTTGGTATAGTTTTGACCTGAAAGGGGAAGAGTGCTATTTTGCGCATCCTTTAATTGATGCAATGAGATGATGTATGGAATGTAGATTATATTGCGGTGCGTGCTGCATAGCCCCAAGTATTACTTCATTTATTCCGGGAATGCCTGATGGAAAACCTGCAGGTGTACGCTGTGTTCAATTGAACGATGAGAATCTGTGTAAGCTATTTGGTAAGGCTGAACGCCCAAAGGTGTGTCATCAATTTAAAGCCTGTCCTGATGTATGTGGGTCAACACCAGAACAAGCAATTCAAACCATCACTGAGCTAGAGTCAATGACGTTATAATATTTACATTAGATGGATATTACGATAATACGCGAACTACGTTTTGTACTTGCTCTGAAATCTCAGCACCGTGGCTTGTTAAATAACCACCGTCTTCTTGTGAAACCAATCCTTTACTGAAAAGACGCTTCATTGCTTCGATTGCTTCGGGTGCTGCGTCTGAATGAACTTTTAAACCCGCTTGAGTGCTTTCTAGTGGAAATTGCTTGAGAAGGTTCATTTCTTCGATAACATCTTTATTAAATGGCATAATTTTATCTCTCTTATTTTGTTAACTGGATTCAGCATAGACTGTCTTTAGCAGATTAAAACAGAGCTAGATCACACCTATAAAAAATCCCCATAGGATTACTCTCTATGAGGATATTTTTTAATCAACTTATTAAGTATTTAAACAATTAAGCTTGAATACCAATAATCAACCATGGTGCATTAGGCTGTGTAAGGTCACGTTCTAAATGCCAGATGTCTGTAATTTCTTCTTCAGCACCTTCCACTGAGTCACGGTAGCGACCAGAGAACTGTAGGCTTAATTGTGCGCTGCTTGCATTATGATCAGCACGAACAACTTCTGCATCAACAAACATTACATCTGTGTGCTGATCTCCTTCAAGATTTGCACGTTCTTGAACCAAGTCATTGTATAGACTGATTGATACGTATTCTTGAATCGTTTCAAGTTGGTTATGGTTCCATGCACCCTGTAAAATACGGTAATGCTCGCGAGAACCATTGATGAAGCCTTGCAGATCAAAACCTGGTGGGTAATTGTGCGGAACCTCATCAGCAGCTGGAGCACCAAAACCACCTGTAGGTTGTGTTTGTGCTTGCTCACCTTGGAAGTACTGCTGGTTATCACGGAAACTTGGTTGCTCGTTATTAGAAGTTTGCGGACCAGCATATGCGGTCCCTTGCCTCTGATTGATACTGCCCGCTTTCGATGCCATAAACATACGGAAAAGTTTGAACAGAACAAATGCAACACCTGCCATGATGATGATATCCATGAACTGAATACCTTCAAAGCCGCCGCCACCAAAAACTGATGCTAAAAGACCACCAACAAGAAGACCACCAAGTAATCCGCCCATTAAGCCTTTTTTGCTTGATGCGCCTTTAGCTGTATCTTGTTTGCCAATCGTATTTGTATTTTGTTGTTTTTGTTTTGGCGCAGGCGCTGTTTTAAAGCTCTTGCCAAATGATTTACCACCACCAAATTTCTTTGCTTCTGCATGAGGTGCAGAAAGAACAAAAACAAACATTAGGGCAGCAATAGATAAAAGACGTTTCATTGTCTGTTCCTTTACTATATTAAAATAATTTGACCTGATAATAGCCTGCCTCGCTTCATATTGGGAGCATTAAAATACATGAGTATGTTTCAGAGTGTTAAAAAAACCTCTATTTTATTCTCAACATTGTGCTTTGCGCCCTAATTGATAAAACTCTTACTTGAAGAATGCACAGATATATTTAAAATTAAGAACATTGTTCACAATTATCTAAATTAGGTTTACATGGCTCGCAGAAACGACCATACCCATCATGAAATACGCCACATGGCCTTAGAGAATGTAAAGGTATTTCTTGGTGATCATAGTCACCACGAACTTAGCTTAAGAAAACTAGCAAAAAGCATTGGTTACGTACCGAGTACGTTAGTTAATATTTTTGGTAGCTATAACTTATTGCTACTGCGTGCTATTGCTCAAACTTTAGATGAAATTATGTTGCAGGTTGATCAAGGATTGGAAAATAATGCAAGGCCTGAAGAAGCATTAAAAGCCATTGCCTATTGTTATTATGACTTTGCCCAGCAACACCCCAATCGCTGGCGCTTAGTGTTTCAACATAACATGAATGGTGAAGCCTTACCTGATTGGCAAGAAAACCGTATTAGCCAAATAATGAAGGTGCTTGAAGAGATCATTCAAGCCATTAATCCAACTAAGGCCCAAAGTGAAATAGAACAGAGTAGCCGTGTTATTTGGGCCAGTGTTCACGGAATTACGCTATTAAGTTTAGACGATTTACTGTTTTCATCGACACCTATTGATGGTCATCTGCTGATTGATAATCTACTATTGAACTATATCAACCAATGGAAGCAACATTAGCTTTGTAATTAAAGGGATTTTTCATGGCGAAGCAAGCCAAGCTCTTAACTCAACGTCGATTTTTACCTTACTTCTTGACCCAATCTTTAGGTGCATTTAACGACAATATCTATAAGAATACGTTGCTCTTATTTGTTGCTTTTGCAAGTGTAGATAGTTTACCCATTTCTTCTAATTTATTTATTAACCTTGCTGCTGGTCTCTTTATTCTCCCCTTCTTTCTTTTTTCTGCGCCAGCTGGGATCCTTGCTGATAAATATGAAAAATCGGCATTCATTAGAAAAGTAAAGATCGCTGAAATCATAATTATGTTGTTTGGTGCACTCGCTTTTATTCTTAAAGATTACACTTTATTACTGATTCTATTATTTTTAATGGGAACACAATCGGCTTTTTTTGGCCCTGTTAAATACGCCCTTTTACCTCAACAATTAAAAGATGAAGAACTCGTTTCTGGTAATGCTTTAGTTGAAACGGGGACTTTTCTCGCTATTTTATTCGGTACTATTGCCGCTGGGTTTATTACCTCACAAGAACACTCAGAATACATTGCAGCAGGCACCGTCGTTGTATTTGCCGTATTAGGTTATATAGCTAGTCGCTCGATCCCTTACGCAGAAGCCGTTGCACCCGATTTACGTTTTAAATGGCAACCGATTAAACAAACAAAGCAAACCTTCCGTATCGCCAAAAAAGACCCTGCCGTTTTTCTTTCTATTATGGGGATCAGCTGGTTTTGGTTTCTTGGTGCAAGCTACCTAACTCAATTCCCTAACTTTACACATTTACATCTCAATGATAACGCCATTACGGTAACCGTCTTATTGGCTTTGTTTTCGATTGGTATTGCAATAGGATCACTTGGATGCGATGTATTATCAAAACACAGAGTCGAGCTTGGGATTATTCCTTTAGGCTGCTTAGGCATTACTATCTTCGGCTTAAACCTTGCGTTATATACACCAGCATCACCGGTTGATGTTACTGGCTTCGCCACCATTCTATTACACCCTGATTTATTACCTGTTTTTATTAATTTATTCTTTTTAGGGGTATCTGGCGGCTTGTTCATTGTTCCCTTATACACGTTGATTCAAAAACGTCCGGAACCGAAACATCGCTCACAAATCATTGCTGCTAATAATATCTATAATGCGTTATTCATGGTTGCTAGCGCAATTCTTGGTATTGTGTGTTTGTCTATTTTAAACCTTTCGATTCCACAATTTTTTATCTTGCTCGCTGGGTTAAATGCTGTTGTCGCTCTCTTCTTGTTTTGTAAAGTGCCTGTTTTTGTCATTCGTTTTTTATTATGGGCATTAACACATTCTTTATATCGAGTGAAACACCAAGGGTTGCAGAACTTACCTGAAGAAGGCGGCGCTTTATTAGTCTGTAACCACATCACTTATATGGATGCATTTATCCTCAGTGGTGCTTGCCCTCGTCCTATTCGATTTGTCATGGAAGAAGAATACGCTGAATTGCCCTTAGTAAAATATTTTTTCCGCATAACCAAAGTCATCCCGATTACTGCCACTAAAAGCAGCTCTATCCGACGTGCTTTTTTTGATGTTGAAGAAGCCTTAGCTAATGGTGAAATTGTATTAATTTTCCCAGAAGGCGTATTAACTTCAGACGGTGAGATGGGTCCATTCTTGCGTGGAATAGATATCATTTTGAAACGTTCGTCAGTTCCAGTATTCCCAATGGCACTGCGTGGTTTATGGGGGAGTTTGTTTAGTCGACATGGTGGGAAAGCAATATTAAAACGACCACGTCGCTGCTGGTCAAAGATCGAGGTGGTCGCAGGAGAGCCCGTACTACCACAAGAAGCGACATCAAAACTAATGCGAGAAAAAGTAGCTCAATTACGCGGTGAAAAAAAATAATGATCAGATCGACTCAAATATACCGCCCAATAAAATGAATCTACCAAAAACGTTGCCTATTTTTAAACATCGGTAGCGTTTTTTTCTTTAACGCATATTGAGCCTGTATAAAATTCTTACCAACTAGAATACGGATTTGACTGTAACTTTCGTAAGCTAATAGTTTCCATTTTGGTGCATTCCAATAACGATTATAAATGTGTTTAGTGGCTGCAATGGCATCTGGCGAAGTGTGGGATATTTGTTGAGCTAACTGAATAGCGGCCTCTAATGGCTGAGCCTGTATCTCTGTAATTAATCCATAGTCTAACGCTGTTGATGCGTCTAATTGGCTCGCACACATACTAATTTTCATTGCCTTGTCTTTCGGCATAATTTCTCTAAGCGTTAGCGAACCCGCCATATCTGAGGTTAAGCCCATTTTCGACTCCATAATGGATAAGTTCGCGCTAGGTGATGCAATACGAAAATCAGCGCCAAGCACAATTTGTAATCCTGCTCCCCAACAGTACCCTTCAATAGCAGCAATAACAGGAACCGAAAGCGTGCGCCAATTAGCACTCACTTGTTGTGCTTTATTCGCATTACCAGGCCAAAATTTAAAAAGCAGCTTAATTGCATGAGATTTTTGTTTCACTATGGAATTAAAATCAAGCCCTGAACTAAAATTATCACCACTTCCCGTTAGAATAACCGCCCTAATGGTTCGATCGTTTTTTATACGATGGCTAATGTGGATCAGCTCATCAAACATAGGGTAATTTATTGCATTTAATTTTTCAGGTCGATGTAAACGAACAATCATTATAGTGTCTTTTTGTTCGATTTTAATGTGGTGGTAATTCATAGTAATCCTTTAACTCTAGCTATCCTTGTAAGCAGTATAGTTAAAAAAAACGGGCTATATGAATTAAAAAGCAAAAAAAAAGCAGTAACCGTAATTACTGCTTTTAATTAAAAATAGGCTGTTTATTTACTTAGAGATGAGGAATGAACCCACTCTTTCACCTTCTGACGCGAGATCTTAATACCCGTGCCAAGTAAATATTCAGGCATCTTTTCATACCGAACAGGATGTTCAAATGAGCTTAGCTTACCTTTCAGAAAATCAGGGAACGTTGAAAAATCAATGCTCTTAGTACTATTAACTACCGCAACAGGTCGCTGACCAAATTCTTCATCGGCAATATCAATCACAATAACGTGTTCAATATCAGGATGAGTTAACAAAGCTTGCTCTATTTTTTCTGGATGAATATTTTCACCACCAGAAATAAACATATTATCAGCTCTGCCTTGAATATAAAGTTCAGCCCCTTCTACATGGCCAAGATCACCACTAAAATACCACCCATCTTCATTGGTCATACTCATGACTCCAGATGAGCGATAATAACCTAAAGCTAAACTTTCGCCTCGAACTAGAACTTCCCCTTTTTCAATGCGAAATTCACGATAAGGAAGTACATGCCCTACTCCAGATAGGCCATCGGCCAACTTTGCCGTCACTGTGGAAGACATTTCTGTCATACCATAACCTAACCAACATTCAATGCCATTTTCTTTAGCTTCATCCGTTAGTTTAGTAGGAATAACAGAACCACCAAGTAAAACGCGCTTTAGTGCAAGACTAGATGCATTACCACTCGCAAGTATACGCTGCAATTGAGTTGGAACTAATGAGGCATGAGTAACCCCTGATAAATCACTCAACAGGCCTTCTTCCGTTGGCATCACTAATGTTGCACCAGAAAGTAACCAACGCCATACAATCGCTAAGCCTGATATATGGAATAATGGCAACGATAGTAACCAAGAATCAGAACTATCAAACGCCATCCAACTTAATAAGCCTGCCGCGGAATGTAAGTGATTACTTGCACTGTGCGCGACCGTTTTTGGCAGACCAGTTGAACCAGAAGTAAAAGTCAACGTAGCCAATCGCGTTGGCTGCCACATGGTTGCAATAACCCCGTATTCGGCATTAATTAACTGTAAATGATGCCAAGTACCAGAGATGGTTTCTTGCCCTTCACCAAACCAAATATGTTTCGCTGCAATATTAGTGACAAGTTGGTGTAATTGGGTTGTCGGTGTTTTCGGGTTAATCACTGAAAAATGCGCACCAATACGAAGAGTGGCTAATTGAAGCCAAATCAGTTCGATGCTGTTTTTACCAATGCCGACAACGACATCATCACGTTTCACACCTTGCAATAATAAGCCATTAGCATAACGGTTAATCTGTGTTAATACTTCAGACCATGTCCATACGTTATTGCCATCACGAAGTGCTATTTCCAATTCACGCTCTTCACCCCATTTAATCCAAGGCCATGTAGTGAAGAGTGGTGTGATCAGTTTTCCCATACAACGTTAAGCTCAGATAATGTCATCATTGGTAATGTACAATTAGGCCATGCCGTATCTAATTGTGCCTTAAACAGATCGATCGTATCTAATCCTGGGATCGTATTAGGTGTTTTCCAAGCAGCAAGTCGGGCAAGCTGTGTTAATGCTAGGCTTGATTCAATGCTTGAACTGATCACCGCTTGCATTCCCAATAGATGAGTTTGCTCGATAAGTTCAATACATTTAGTGACAGAACCAACCATAGTAGGCTTGATTACGATGGCTTTTACACCTTCTTGTGCTGTTACTTCAAAGCCGTCATCACGTACTGTTTCATCCCAAGCAATGGCAATACCGGTAGCTTTAGTAAATTCAAGGCTTTGTTCTGGTGTGTGACAAGGCTCTTCTAAGAACTCAATACGAGATCGAAATTGCGGATTCACATAGTTTGCAAATTGCTCTGCTTTCTTTGGTGTCCAGCCACGGTTTGCATCAAGGCGCAGAGAAAGATCAGGGATCAATTCTAAGAACATGTTCGCAACCATTCCATCACGAATCGCTTCATACATACCGACTTTGATCTTGGCGATTTTTTTGCCACTCATTTCATTCAGCTTAACCACTAAATCATCAGGGTCACCAGAACACAAAGGCGCCGCTTGGTAATTACCTTCTTGCGGCAAACCGCCTTCAAGTTCTAACAAAGCCATACTAAAACCAAACGCTACCGATGGGCAATTTGCATCAAGATCTAACTCTTCACCGTTTAACCATGCTTGAGTTAATGCAAGTAAATCTTCACGTGCTTGCTCTAATGTTTCTTGATTAAATTCAGGTAAAGGCGCAATTTCACCTTTACCTAAACGTGTTCCATCACTTAATTCAATAACCAATCCATCTCGTTGTTGAAGACGTTGCTCTCGAAGAATAACTCCACTGTCCATAGGGAGTTGGTACTGATATATCTTGGCTGTTTTCATTTTTTACTCCAACCAATAAAAGAAAAAAGAGACTCCAGTGAGCCTCTCAAACTTATGAAGATAAGTGATCGTATCGTTTACGGATTACGAGGGAATTTATCGAAATCAGGACGACGTTTCTCATTGAATGCATTACGACCTTCTTGACCTTCTTCAGTCATGTAGAACATCATTGTTGCATTACCTGCTAATTCTTGAAGGCCCGCTTGACCATCACAATCCGCATTTAACGCTGCTTTTAGACAACGTAATGCCATTGGGCTATGTTGTAGCGTCTCACGACACCAGCGAACCGTTTCTTTTTCTAAATCAGCAACAGGGACAACCGTGTTTACTAGGCCCATGTCCAATGCTTCTTGTGCATCGTAGAAACGACAAAGGAACCAAATTTCACGCGCTTTTTTCTGACCAACGATACGAGCCATGTAAGAAGCACCCCAACCGCCATCAAAAGAACCCACTTTAGGGCCTGTTTGACCAAATTGCGCATTTTCAGCTGCAATCGTTAAATCACACATCATGTGAAGAACGTGACCACCACCAACCGCATAGCCTGCAACAGCAGCGATAACTGGTTTTGGACACGTACGAATTTGACGTTGGAAATCCAATACGTTTAAGTGGTGTGTGCCGCTGTCGTCACGGTAACCGCCGTAATCGCCACGGATCTTCTGATCACCACCTGAACAGAACGCGTCTTCGCCTAAACCGGTTAGGATAATTACGCCAACTTTCTCGTCATAACGAGCATCGGCTAATGCATCCATCATCTCTTTAACCGTACCAGGACGGAAAGCGTTACGTACTTGTGGACGTGCGATAGTAATTTTCGCGATGCCATCAGCCGATTTGTGATATTGAATATCTTCGTATTGAGCCGTACAGTCTGTCCAATTTACTGGAGCGTAAAGTTCTTGTTCTGAAATGCCAACAGTTCTTGCCATGGGTTTTATTTCCATTGTTGTAAGAATGTATTAAGTACATGTGTAAAGCGTTCTGGCTGTTCCACATGAGCGTTATGACCTGCCTGAGCAATGATTTGATACGTTAATTGACTTTGCTCAGCCAAGTGTTGAAATTTGTTATCTGCTTCGCCGCAAATATAGAGCATCGGAATGGTGCTACGATGTAAAGCATCAAGCAAATACGGTTGCTTGGCCAGTGATGTTGCTCTCAACATCATTCCAATAGAATGACCCAGATTATCACTTCTTTTCCTCACTAATACTTGTCTTTGCTCAGTGTTTAGTGAAGAAAATACCTTTTGTTTATACCAAGTGTTTAAAACATCAGCAATGGGTTGTTGCTCAAATCGTTCAGCCCAGACAATGTCATTTTGCAAGCGTAATTGTTTTTCTTTCTCTGAAACCAAACCAAAATTCCCACCTTCAATACATAAACCATAAATATTGATTGATGATGGTAATGGAAAAACCGAACTTAAATACATTGCCAGTCGACCACCTAAGGAATAACCAACAAAAATAAATGATTTATATGGGGTTGCCTGTAACACATCAACAATAAGCTGACATGTTTGATCAAAGCCGATAGATTCATCTAATACTGTCGATTGACTTTGCCCATGCCCGGGTAAATCAATCAATAACACAGAATGAGATTGAGCAATAACAGACGCTATTTTATCCCAATCTTGAATTGAACCTAATAATCCATGTAAAAATACGACACAAGGTTGCGCCGTATTCTCTTTGAGTACACGTAATTTAGAATAAAGTCGCATGCTGGATCATTTGGAATAAACGAGTTAACTCTTCGCCAGCTTGACCCGATGGCGTATTGATTTCAACTAAATGAAGTCCTTCTTTAAGGCCATCATTTATCATAGACATAGCACAAGTCAACGTTTCGGGCTTATGGTAGTTCAAACCAAACATCGCTGCCGCGTGGCTAAATTCTAACTGATGTGGCATACGATAGAAGTCATCTCTTTTCTTCTCATCGACTGGCAATAAATCAAAAATACCACCACCATCGTTATTCAAAACAATAAGTACTACGGGTGCAGTTGCTTGCTTCAACAAGGCTAATGAATTTAAATCATAAAGCAAAGAAGTATCACCAACTAAAGCGAGTAACGGCTGTTGATTTGCTAATTGAACACCTACTGCGGTAGCTACTAACCCATCAATGCCTGATGCTCCGCGGTTAGTATACGTATGCTGTAGATTGAGCTCTCCAACCATATCAAGTAAACGAACAATCAAACTATTGCCAATAAACCAATCGCACGCTTCCGTTTTTTGACCTATGGTTAGCGCAAAACTTAACTCTGATAAGGTTTCACTATGGCATGCCATTGAGCGCGCTAACGCTAATGCATTTTGTGAAGCCACTTTAAGTGATTCACTCCACTCAAGTGATGGAGCATGATCAAAGAAACAATCTCGCCCTTCTAAGCTCTGAGCATGAACCTGACACCATTTCATGATATCTGCACGATAACGAACATGGGAATGATAGCTGTCATCCAACAATTCGACGTGCGGGTCGATCAAGTAAAAGTCTTGTTGATATTTATCTAACCATGAAGATAAACGTTTAGAGACTAAACGAGCCCCAAACTGTAATACACATTCAACGTCGGCAAGGATCTCATTACAGGCGACATTTTGCAGCCATAAATCATAATGTGCCCATGGCGAATAATACCCAGATTGCGGGTCAGCAAGTACTGGCCATCCTAACTCTTTCGCTAATTTAACTGCAGATTGAGCTTCTTCTAACGTCACCTTACCGATAATAACCAATCCTTTCTTTTGTGCCACTTTCATCCATTGAGGAGATACTGTCACATTTAAAGAATACGTAGGTTGTTCAATATAAGGAGAAAATGCAGCCTTCCACGCTTGGATCGGAGCAAGGTAATCAATTAAAAGGTGTTTCTCTTTTTTACCATAGAAAGGTTCAGGAAAAGGACAGTTGATATGAATGGATCCGCCCTGTTGTTGTTGAGCAAAACACGCTTGATCTAAACGACTTAATAACCATTGAGCTGGCACATTAATACTTGGCGATGGTAATTGTAATGAATGGCAAACGTGAGATGAAAATATATTTTGCTGATTAATCGCTTGATTAGCACCAGCATTTATCAATTCAACAGGTCGATCTGCCGTTAGCAATACCAATTTTTCTTTAGTCAGGCCGGACTCTGCTACTGAAGGCAATAAATTCGCAACCGCCGTCCCTGAAGTAACAATAACAGCAACCGCTTCATTTGACGCTTTCGCAATACCCAACGCTAAAAAACCCAATCCGCGTTCATCAAAATGAGTATGAAGAGATAAATGTGCGTGCTCTGAAGCAGCAAGAGTTAACGGGGTTGAACGAGATCCTGGAGCAATACAAACATGCTTCACTCCATTTCGAACTAACTCCTCAATAATCAATTCAGCCCAAACTTGATTTAGCATTATTTGCTGCTCTGATTGCATCATGCGACTTGCGACTCCGTGATATCTGAATTTATAGAAATATCAGATTCTAATAAAGAACATAACGTAGATGTTTTTCTGTCTAGCTCTTCCCATTCACAGCTTGGCTCTGAACCAGGAACAATGCCCGCTCCCGCAAATAAATGCAATTTATTACCCATCACTAATGCGCTTCTAATCGCAACACAAAACTCACTACGTTGCTGACTTAAAAAACCAACAGCACCGCTGTACCACCCACGGGCAAAAGGTTCATTATCAATGATAAAATCCAATGCAGACATTCGAGGTAATCCTGCAATCGCCGCTGTAGGTTGCAAATTATCAAGCAATTGTGAATCACTGCAATCATTATTGATTTCAGCAGAGATTGGACGTTTTAAATGTTGAACTTTACGAAGTTTCACTAGCTCAGACGTTTCAGCGACATTCATAGATAAGCTGAACTTAGATAATCGATTAACTATGTCATCTACCACAAGTCGATTTTCATACTGGTTTTTCTTATCTGAAATTAACCATGATGCTAATTGATTATCTTCTTCTTCGTCATGGCCGCGACCGATCGTACCAGCAAGAGCTTCTGTTTTTAATGCGTAGCCATTACGTTCATATAAACGCTCAGGTGTAGAACCAATAAAACAATGTTCACTATCCAGCGCCATCATAAAATGAAAACTATGGCTATTGGCTTTGCGACTTGCTTTTAAAAATTGTGCAGAAGATAAATTTTGATCCAATGTTAAGGTGGTTTTTCGTGCTAATACTACTTTCTCAAATTGTTTGTTTGAAATGGCCGTAAGTGCCTTATTAACCATATTAGTCCAATCCCCTTTTTCTGGCGTATTAATACGCTGTGTTACCCGACAATGTAACTCAGATAAAGAGGCAAAATTTTCAACTAATTTATTCAACGTTAACAAAAGGCGTGAGTTATCTTCCGATAGATTCACCATGATCTGCCATGAGGACGCTAAACGAGAGATTTCAACTTGTGGCAAAAAGAAGAATGATTGCATACAACGACGATTGCGTTCAGTGCGTCCATCAAACGATCTCCCACCCCAAACTCGCTGTTGAGGCGCTAATATTTGTTGAGCAACCTTTGGGTCAGAGAACGTTTTTACTTGACCTAATACCGCGACTTCTTCTTCACCATCACGAGATTGCCAATAAAACTTAGGATATATAGGCTGTGCTTCAAGCCAATCAATAAGCTGATCGCCTACCGACCAATCTAAGTGAATACAAATGGTCTGAGATGATACTGCTTGTGCTATTTGATGACGAATCGATTCAATGGCATCTTGAAAAGTGGACAAATTAACCTCTCCTGATCGTTTTCAGCCATCATGGCACCGTGATACACAAGCCGAATTGCTTGCTATTTCCTTGTTAGATGTGGTGATTCTAGCAAAAGTGCAGCAAATAAAAAATAATTCACATCAATAGTATGTCTAAAAAATAAAACTGATATCAAAATGTGTCGCTTTATGAAGGCTAAATCAATCTAAATAAGCCTCATCTTTCAGACATAAATATTGTAGGAGCCATTTTTACACTCTTTTTTTCTAAAAATTGTTTCTAAGTCCATTAAAAATAGTGTAATTTGGACTTATATCGTTTTTTATATCAACAAGGTTAAACCATGCAAAATGTTGCAATGTCATCAAAACTTAGCAGTGTATGCTACGACATTCGCGGTCCTGTTCTTAAACATGCTAAAAGAATGGAAGAAGAAGGCCAGAAAATTCTTAAACTAAACATTGGGAACCCGGCCTCATTTGGTTTTGACGCCCCTGATGAAATCCTTGTTGATGTCATAAAAAACCTACCAACATCACAAGGTTATTGTGATTCAAAAGGTATTTATTCTGCACGTAAAGCGGTTGTACAACATTATCAACGTCGTGGTCTATTAGATTTAGATGTGGAAGATGTATACATCGGTAACGGCGCTTCTGAATTAATCGTAATGGCAATGCAAGCGCTATTAAATAATGGCGATGAGATGTTGGTGCCTGCACCTGATTACCCACTATGGACCGCATCTGTCGCTCTTTCTGGCGGTAAAGCTGTTCATTATATGTGTGACGAAAGCTCTGACTGGTATCCAGATTTAGACGACATTAAGAAAAAGATCACACCAAACACAAAAGGTATCGTGTTAATTAACCCGAATAACCCAACGGGTGCGGTGTACAGTCGTGACTTCTTATTACAAGTGGTCGAGATTGCGCGTCAAAATAATCTGATTATTTTTGCTGATGAGATTTACGATAAAGTACTATATGACGGTGCCGTTCATACGACATTAGCAACACTGGCGCCTGATATATTAACCGTGACATTTAACGGTTTATCTAAAGCTTACCGCGTGTGTGGCTTCCGTGGTGGTTGGATGTTCTTAAATGGACCTAAAGATCATGCTCAAGGTTATATCGCTGGTTTGGATATGCTTGCCTCTATGCGTTTGTGTGCAAACGTACCAATGCAACACGCAATTCAGACGGCACTAGGTGGTTATCAAAGCATCAATGAGCTTTTGCTTCCGGGTGGTCGTTTATTAGAGCAACGTGACAAAGCTTATGACTTAATTACTCAAATCCCAGGCGTAAGTTGTGTCAAACCAAAGGGGGCAATGTACTTATTCCCTAAACTTGATCCTAAGATGTACAAGATTAAAGATGATCAGAAGTTTGTTCTAGATTTCTTAATCAAAGAAAAAGTGCTGTTAGTTCAAGGCACTGGCTTTAACTGGCCAAAACCCGATCACTTCCGCATCGTAACACTGCCTCGTGTTGACGATTTAGAAACGGCAATTGGTCGTCTAGAGCGCTTCTTACATACTTATAAGCAGTAATTGATCTAATATCAATCTCGCGAATATAAAATGAAAAATAGAGCCTGCTTAATTTGCAGGCTTTTTTATATTCAAAAAACAGTGAACACTATGAACGCTGACGTACAAATTGATTTTGAACAATTGAATCCAAAAATATCTCACTTTTTATGCATTTAAAGTCTATTGATGTCTCTAAATCACCAAACAGTGACGATCCTCTACCTAAAAGTACTGGAATCGTGGTAATAATTAACTCATCAATCAGATCTTCTTTTAAGAAATTTTGAATCGTAACTCCGCCATCAATATACAAATTCATAAATCCTTTTGCATGGATTTGATCTAATACTTCTTTCAATGGGCCTTTTACTAAAAAGATTTTATCTTCATAGCCATCAGGTACTGAAGTCATCGTATTGCTCAATACAAAAACAGGTTTTGAGTAAGGCCAATCGATACCAAAGCTCAATACCATATCTAACGTATTACGCCCCATCACTAACGCATCAATACTAGCTACATGTTTAGCATCACCCATGTCATTACCTTCTGGATTAGGGATCGCATGTAACCAATCTATACCCCCATTTTTATCCGCGATATATCCGTCTAGGCTTGTTGCTATAAATACGACATTTGACATATTTGAATTATCTATTCTATTTAAACTAAGCGACACACCCTTTAGGCGTCATATTAAAGTGGCGCTTAAACTCTCGGCTAAATTGTGACGTACTGGTATAACCTACAGAGTGAGCTGCATCATTCACTCTTCGTCCCTCTAACTGAATCAGCTCTTTTGCTTTATTTAACCGTACTTTTTTCAAATACTGCAATGGCGATTCTAGTGTCACTTTTCTGAATGCCGAATGAAACGCAGAAATACTCATGTTCGCTTCTTCAGCTAAATGTTGAACCGTTAAACCATCGGCATAAGATTGATGCATTTTATTCATGGCCTTCGCGACTCTCGCATATTGACCATCATGATGCGCTAAGTTAAATAATACCTGCCCTTCTGTTCCAGTCAGTACTCGATAGACAATTTCATTTAATAAAGACTCACCTAATAATTTCGTATCGAGATCACTATGTAGTGCCAACATCAAGCGCTTACAACTTTCAAGCATGTCATCAGCCATTTTAACTGATGTGAGGCCAAAGCCATCTTGATTTGATTTTGTTGGCGCTTGAAAATTAGCAGCTTCAAGCTCATTAACTAGACGATGAAGTAACGTTGAATCAACATTGATCGTTAAACCAAGTAATGGACTATCATCTTCAGGAAAGGCTTCACATTCTAGTGGCATTGGCACACCGACAACCAGATAATCATCAGGCCCATAATGTACCGGCTGATTACCAATATGAATGTGTTTGTGTCCTTTACCCATGACAATAATGCCTGATTGATAAACAAATGGCTGACGTTGGTTTCCTTTGCTACTGCGATAAAACCACACGCCAGGGATCGCGGTTTCTCTGATACCCTCCAGATCATTAAAACCGTATCGATCGGCATAGCTTTGCATTAATTCACCAAGGGATTTCATCGCGGTTCCTTTATCTAATCAAGATCACATCTATCATTTTATTTTTTTAAAATACCGACATTTATAGAAATAGGCAATAAAAATACAGTAATCCGCCTTTCTAAAGCCACAATTGAGTACTAATATGCATTTATTGAAATAATAAGCTCTAAAAAATAGAGCATCACCTTTTGGAACCAATGAGGTACAGCAATGAAATTTTCTTATGTTAACCCTACACAAATCCATTTTGGCCAAGGTCAAATTGCAGCAATCGCTACATCTATTCCACAAGATCAAAAAGTATTAGTGATTTATGGTGGTGGTTCAATTAAAACAAACGGTGTTTATGACCAAGTTGTTGCAGCACTTTCTGACCATTCTTGGATTGAGTTTTCAGGTGTTGAACCTAACCCAACGGTTGAAACATTAGATAAAGCAGTTGCTATCGCAAAAGCAGAAAAGGTTGATTATATTCTTGCTGTGGGTGGTGGTTCTGTAATTGATGGTTCAAAATACGTTGCTGCTGCAACAAAGTACGATGGTAACGGCTGGGATATTCTACTTGGTAAGCACACTGTAACTGAAGCTGTGGCTTTGGGTGCGATTTTAACACTACCAGCAACAGGTTCTGAGTCTAACTCTGGTGCGGTAATTACTCAAAAATCGACACAAACTAAACTGCCTTTCATGGCAGCGGCAGTACAACCTAAATTTGCTGTACTTGATCCTGACTCAATGAAAACACTACCAGAACGCCAACTAACAAATGGCTTAGTCGATGCTTGGGTTCATACCTGTGAGCAATACCTAACGATGCCTGCTGGTGCAATGGTTCAAGATGGTTACGCAGAAACTCTACTTCGTAATTTATTAGTTCTTGGTGAGCAATACGAGAACCGTGATAATAATGAATGGCGTTCAAACCTAATGTGGACGGCAAACCAAGCATTGAATGGTTTAATTGGTACTGGTGTTCCTCACGATTGGGCTACTCACATGATTGGCCATGAACTAACCGCTCTTTACCATGTTGATCACGCTCGTTCTTTATCTATCATTCAGCCGTCTTTACTTCGTAACCAAATCGAAGCGAAACGCGCTAAACTAGAACAAATGGGTAAAAACGTCTTTGGTTTAGACGCTTCTGATGATTTAGCAGAACGCACAATCATTGAAATCGAAACGTTCTATCATAGCCTTAACTCTCCAACAGAGTTAACTGAGCATGGTGATGATAAAGCATCTGCAATTGATGCTATCATCAAGCAACTTGAAGCTCATGGAATGGTTGCTTTAGGTGAACATCAAGCGATTACTCTCGAAGTATCTCGTAAAATTCTTGAAGATGCCGTGAAGTAATACTTAACCTAATTTAAAAATGACATAAAATAAAAAAGCCGATTCAATCTAACAATAATGTTAATCGAATCGGCTTTTCTCGTTCTTAAATAAAGTAATGCTATTTAATAATCGCTTTTTTCTTGCGTTCCCATTGCGTAATAAAAGCAACAGAAGCAATAATAATTGCGGCACCCAACCATAATCGACCAGGAGGAGCCCAACCAAAAACGACCCAACCAGATAATACATTTAATGGTAATTTAGCATGATCAAACGGTTGAATAAACGAAGCATCCGCAACCGCATAAGCTTTTACAATTGCCCATTGCGCTAATGCTGTCATCACACCGGCACCAAAAAGTAATAACCAGACGTTTATGCCTGTTGGTGTATGCCAATCAGGTAATGCGAGTAAAATATTAAAAGGAGTAATAAGAACCAGAAGATAAACCACCATGGTTGATGGTGAATCATTTGCCGACATTTTCTTAACCATTAACGAATAACACGCCCAAAAGAAAGCAGCACCTACTGGCAGTAATGTTGCCCATGTAAACGTATCAGCCCATGGTTCGAGAATGATCATTGCCCCCGCAAACCCCGCTAACGTGGCACACCAACGAGCGGCACCCACCTTCTCTTTTAAGAATAAACCCGACCCTATGGTTGCAAATAAAGGAGACGTCATTAGCAATGCTATCCCCTGCCAGATTGGCACAGGATAAGCGAGAGCCCATAGCCAAAGTTGGATGCCAATTACCGACAAAAATACACGCAACGCATGCATTCCAAAATGTTGAGTTCGAAGTGAATTACGCAGCCCTAATGTGCGTAAATAAGGCAAGATGACGATCAACGCAATCCCATATTGAACTAAAGCCACCATCGTTGAAGGAAGGCCAAAATTCATACTGACGTATTGAGCAATACTGTTAACAATCGCAAAGGAAAGGCCTGCGGTTAACATCCAAGAAGCGCCTTGGACTGGTTGATGCTGAGACATAAAAAGGGTCATCATTCACATTAAAAAAAGGAAACAGATCATACGACTGTTCCCCTCATTTGCCAACTGTTAAGCCGTACCAATAGCGTCTAAATTAGAACTATTACTTCATAAACTGTCGACTTAGTAATTTCAGCATCAATTTCTTATGTTTTAATAACAATCTAGCCCTTGGCAACCACTTAGGTGTAGTAAGGATTGTTTTTGCATGAGAGAAGGTTTTAAAGCCTTCAATACCGTGGTAGCTCCCCATTCCGGAATCCCCAATACCACCAAAAGGCGCATCATCGGCAGCAACATGCATGGTCGTATCATTGATAGCCACTCCACCACTGTGAGTATTTTGGCAAATATTTTGAATCATCGCTTTGTCTAACGACATAATATAAAGCGCTAAAGGACGAGGACGATTTTGAATATAACTGATGGCTTCTTCAATATGTTGGTAAGCGATAATAGGCAAGATAGGACCAAAAATTTCTTCTTGCATTATCAACATCTCATCACTCACATTGGTCACAATATGCGGTAAGAATGATCGTCCTTGAGCTTTTTCTGGCTCACCAATTGACGTAATTTTTGCCCCTTTACCTTCTGCATCTTCTAGATAGCGAGCTAAACGATCATATTGAGCTTGATTGATGATATGGCTGTATTCTCTATGTCCCTTTTTCTCGGGAAAAGCGTGTAAAAAACGGCGTGAATAAAGTGAAATAAATTTATCAACCTTATCCTTTGGAACAAACACATAATCGGGCGCGACACATATTTGCCCTGCATTCATTGATTTCCCTAGCATAATGGCATCAACCGCTGAGGTTAGGTCCGCATCTTCGGCAACAATGACTGGGGACTTCCCTCCCAACTCAAGCGTTACGGGGGTAAGATTTTTAGCTGCTGCACTGGCTACTAATTTGCCAACCTGAGTAGAGCCCGTAAATAAAAGATGATTAAAAGGAAGCTGAGAAAACGCAGCTGCCACCTCACTCTCACCCTCTACAACACAAATATGCTCAGAAATTGAGGCAAATACACGGCGAAGTACTTGATTGGTCTCTGGAGTGTATTCACTTAGCTTTATCATCACACGATTGCCCGCGGCAATGGCAGTGACTATCGGAGCGACACTCAAGTAAATTGGGAAATTCCACGGCACAATGACCCCAACAACCCCAAGAGGCTGATATTTAATATGTAATTTAGAGGGTGAGAGCAATAAGCCTGCATGACGTTTTTGAGGTTTAAGCCATTTAGATAAGCGTTTAATGGTGTAGTTAATGTGTTGTATTGATGGCATTAAATCACAAATCGTTGAGTCAAACTGACTGCGATAGCCATAATCTTTTTCTAAGGCTTCAACCGTGTTTTTCTTTTCTGATAATAACGACACTTTCAGTTCATTAAGTAAAGAGAGTCGCTCTTCTTTTGAAGGGTATGGCGACGCTTGATATGCCTGTTGAAGCTGTTCAAATTCATACGATAAATTAACGACACTGCTCATGCTCTATATTCCATATAACAAAGTGAACTTCATTATAGCAACCCATTTTAATGAACTAAATAATGATAATTTCACAATGTGTTCTGGCTCTATTTTTCAAATAAGTCGTTGATCTTTTTGTGACAAGCCTGTAATGATAGAGGTGTAGCAATAACTTCGAGAACAATAATAATGAATAAAACAATCGATATTACTCTATCCCAATATTGGGAAGATCGCATCAGTAATGAACAAAAGTTACGTCGTAATGATCAGCGCAGCGTTTTTCAACGAGACCGTGCTCGTATTCTCCACTCTGCTGCTTTTCGTCGCCTGCAAGCAAAAACTCAAGTTCATGGACCTGGCAGCGTAAATGACTTTTACCGCACTCGCTTAACGCACTCTTTAGAAGTATCACAAATTGGTACTGGAGTAGTAGCACAACTCAAACTAAGACAACCAGAATTCCGCAATCTATTAACCTCAACAAGCTTGATGGAGAGTATTTGTTTAGCTCATGATATCGGTCATCCTCCTTTTGGTCATGGCGGTGAAATTGCGCTTAACTATATGATGCGTAACCATGGTGGCTTTGAAGGTAACGGGCAGACTTTACGCATATTAAGTAAGTTAGAACCTTACACTGAACATTTTGGAATGAACCTAGCAAGAAGAACCTTATTGGGTGTACTAAAATACCCTGCATTTCTTGACCAAGTGCATTCTAAGCACCGTCCTGAAGATGTCACTAATCTGCGTCATCTAAAATCGATTGAATGGCATCCACCTAAAGGGATCTATCGTGATGACGAGCAAATTCTTAATTGGATTTTAGCGCCATTATCCGATCACGATAAAACACTACTATCGACACTTCGATTCCAAAAAGAAGATGACGAGAGTCATAGAAAAACACGCTTTAAATCTATTGATTGCTCTATTATGGAACTGGCTGACGATATAGCTTATGGCGTTCATGATTTAGAAGATGCGATTGTGATGGGAATTGTCACAAGAAATCAGTGGCAAGAGTCTGTCGCAAGTAAACTTGCAGAATGTGGTGACGAATGGTTTGAAGCCAACATCGAAACCATCAGTGACAAGTTATTTTCAGGCCTTCAATACAAGCGTAAAGATGGTATTGGTAGCATTGTGAATGCTCTACTTACTTCAATAACGATTAAACAAACGACTTTTGAAGAAGAACCAGCATTTGAATCGGAATTACTCCGCTGGAATGCCTATTTAAGCCCGCCAATGACGTATGCTCTAGAGGTACTTAAAAAGTTTGTCGGTAAATACGTCATTCATAACTCTGAAATGCAGCGCATTGAATACAAAGGACAACAAATTGTAATGGAAATATTTGATGCCCTAAATTCAGATCCCGAACGCTTGCTACCAGAAAATGATAAACGTGAATGGCAAGAGATAATGGCTTCTGGTGGAAACGCCCACCGAGTGATTGCAGATTATATCGCAGGCATGACCGATGGCTATGCTCAGCGTTTATATAATCAACTATTTGTTCCTATTTGATCGAATACCGAATAATGAAAGGACTACTCTGAACGGTAGTTCTTTTGATATACCCCTTCAGGCATTTGGCTAATATGAAACTCAATCATGTTATCAAATGCCGTTAATATCGAACCAAACTTATCCATATCAATAACGTTAATTACGTCTGCATCTAATTGGCTTAAAACATGATAACCCGCTTCTGCTGTTGATAAGGCATTGTCTTTTGGTGCTTTACGAACTCGATAGTTACCAGATAATTCGGTATCAAGATGCACTTTAGGCAGCGTATGTAGATTGGTTGAAAGCTGCCACATTTTATACGCTTTTTTCCATGTACCATCTAATAAAATCACACGCTGTTTTTTTTCAATATGATTTAACGACGATGAAATTGCCTGGCTAGTTCCATCTAAGAATAGAACTTGGTGTTGATAGTTATTATCCGTTAATAATTGGTTTAGCTCCGTATGTTCGGTAAAGTTTTCACCAATAAAAGTACGGCAATTCGCTAAACTTAACGATAAAATTTTAGCCGTTCCTAATGGTCGCTTAGCTTCTGTTGGATGCTGTAGTATGATGAGTTCAACCTCTGTTGAGATTGGCTTTATCCACTCACAGATACAGGCTTTTTTTGTTTTTAGGCATTGAAGACAAAATCGAATCACAAGGAACCTTTGTTTTGTTGAAATTACTCTTTCGCATTTTAGTCGTGCTTGGTCTCGCACAACTAACTCCGGTATCAGATTTTTTTGTTTGGGATAGACGCTTAATTTTACAAGGCGAGATCTGGCGATTAATCACAGGTAATTTTACCCACACTAACCTCCCTCACTTAGTAATGAATGCTGCCGCTCTAACCGTATTTTGCTTTATCTTTAAGGATATATTAAATCCCAAAAAACTATGGGGTTTATTGTTTTTTATAAGCTTAATGACTGGGGTACTTTTATTCCTGTCCCCAATACAATCCTATGTTGGATTATCCGGTGTGTTACATGGTTTATTTGTTTGGGCTGCCATTGAAGACATAAAGCAAAAACGCAATACCGGCTGGTTATTATTAATTGGTGTGACCGCTAAGATTTGCTGGGAACAATACTTTGGAGCGAGTGCCTCAACCATTTCTCTTATCAATGCAAAAGTCGCAACAGAGGCCCATCTTATTGGAGCATTCAGTGGTGGAACACTCCAATTAGCTACACGCTTAATAACGCTTAGTAAAGTTTCTGGCGACCCAAAATAGAGTGAGATAGCGTTGTGCCATCGACTAACTCTAACTCTCCTCCCATCGGTACACCGTGAGCAATTCGACTTGCAGATACGGTATGTTCTTGACATATTTCAGCAATATAGTGTGCGGTTGCTTCACCTTCGACGGTTGGGTTTGTAGCAAGAATCACTTCTTTAATGTCCCCACGCCCTAAACGATAGTCAAGTAAGTCCAATCCGATGTCACTTGGGCCAATGCCATCTAATGGAGATAAGTGCCCCATTAATACAAAATAACGTCCCGAAAATTGTCCCGTTGCTTCAACCGCAACGATGTCTGCAGGGCTTTCAACGATACACAATTCACCGTTCATTTGACGTTTAGGGTTAAGACAAATTGCACACGTCTCTTCCTCTGTAAATGTTCGACATTCAGAGCAATGGCCTATTTCAGACATCGCGCGCGAAAGCGAATCAGCTAATCGCATTCCACCCTGACGGTTACGCTGTAAAAGGTGAAATGCCATGCGTTGAGCTGACTTTGGACCAACACCAGGAAGGCATCGTAACGATTCCATTAATTGTTCTAATAAACCACTTGTACGCATAGTTTTTTTATATTCCAGAAAAGAAAAAGGCAGCCACTTAGCCGCCTAATTTTACCAAGATGAATACGAATAATCTGTCTTGATTTTTATCATTTAAGATAAATTAGAATGGCATTTTAAAGCCAGGTGGCATTTGCATTCCGCCTGTTACACCAGCCATTTTTTCTTTTTGTGTTTCTTCAATACGACGAGATGCATCATTGAACGCAGCTGCGATCAAATCTTCTAGCATTTCTTTTTCGTCTTCTTCCATTAAGCTTGGATCAATCTCAACACGGCGAACACTGTGAGAGCCAGTGATGGTCACTTTAACAAGACCAGCACCTGATTCACCTGTAACTTCCGTATTTGCGATTTCTTCTTGTACTTTTTGCATGCGATCTTGCATTTGCTGGGCTTGCTTCATTAAGTTGCCCATGCCGCCTTTTCCACCGAACATAATTATTCTCTCTTAAGTTTACTTCTTTAATATTAAGAAAATGGGGGTAAAAAATACCAATTTCAACCCACATTGAATATTTTACTTGAGATATAAACAAACCATTGTTTTATATTGGTCTAACACTTTCTTGGTCTATTTCTGCACCAAATCTCTGCATAAAGAAATTTACGTGCGGATCTTGCTGCAAACTCTGATATGCAGCCTGCAACTTCGCTTGATACATTTGCTCACGTAACTCTAAAGGACTTACGCCTTCAGAACTAATATCGATAGATACTGTTACATTTTTATTTAGCGCTTTACTTAATTCTTGAGTGATAAGCTCGTTGGCTTTATCTCTGTCTAAGTGAGCTTGCTCTGCTCTCAAATGCAATGATACTTGGTCATCCTGCTCGACAAAAGCAGAATTCAGTAACAATTGTTGAACCAGTTTTGGTAACGTTAAAGACATGACTAAACCTGACCACGGATCTTGTAACGATGATTCATTGACTAATTGTTGCATCATCTCTGGTGATTTTTCATGCTCTAACGCTTGCTTAAGCTTAGTTGGTGTAATATCACTAACCACTCTTTTCGCTTCTGGTTGAGTCGATTTCCAACGATATGGTTCTTCTGGTTTTTTCTCTTGTGTTGCTGAGTTTCCAATTTGCGACACCTGAGCACGAGGAGCTAAATGTTGCTTTTCAGCAATACGTTCAAGCACTGAACTCGTTTTTTTCTTATCGGATGCCGCACTAGCCTTTTTTGGGCTAGTACCATTCGTTGTATTTGTTAAATTGTTTTTGGCACTACGTAACTGATTACGAACGCCAAGCAAACTATTTGTTGGTGCCGCTACTGGCTCTTGTGGCTGTGGAGGCACAGAAGACGGTTGCTGTTGCATAGATTGCTGTGCCTCACCCATTGGTGGTGCATCATATCTTGGTGGTTGTTCTGGTTGCACTGGCGGTACATTTTGTGCCGGAACATAATTTTGTTGCTGAGCCTGTGGAGCCGGTGTCACGCTTGAACGAGCCATTGGCTCTTGAGCTCTTTCTGTTGCTTGAACCGTTGGGGCCATTTGTGATGGCCTAGCTTGCACTGGCGCAGCCTGTACGGCCGTTTGTGGTTCTAATGCAGGAACAACAATAGATTGTGTCTCTAATACCTGAGCGTGCACAGGACGAAAAGCGACCATTCTTAATAGCATCATTTCAACACCCGTTTTTTCACTTGGCGCTAATGGCAAGTCTTTACGGCTTTGTAATGCAATTTGATAAAACAATTGAACTTCTTGAGGCGATAATTGGCTACTCAATAGCTCTATACGTTCAGCATCTGGTTGAGATTTGTCTAACGTTGCAGGCAATGCTTGATACATCGCTAATTTATGTAATTGATTCGCTATTTCTTTGGCTAAACCATCCCACGCAATACCCATGTCAGCAAGATCATTTACACAGCTCATTAATGTCTGCATATTTTTCGTGCTAATGGCTTCTAAGATCCGAACGGCTTGATCAGTATCTAAGGTGCCCAACATCGCAGAAACGATATCTGTCGTCACTGAGCCATTACCAAGTGCTATTGCTTGGTCTGTTAAACTCAATGCATCACGCATACTGCCATCAGCAGCATGAGCGATAAGCCCTAATGCTCTCGCATCTTTAGTCACTTCTTCTTGGTCTAAAACAAAATCAAGCTGTTCGTGAATTTGGTCAACATTGATGTGCTTTAGATGAAACTGTAAACAACGAGATAAAATCGTCACAGGTAATTTCTGTGGATCGGTCGTTGCTAATAAAAATTTGACGTATTCTGGCGGCTCTTCCAGTGTTTTTAATAATGCATTGAAACTGTGGCGCGACAGCATATGAACTTCATCGATCAGATAAACCTTAAAGCGGCCACGCGCAGGCTTATATTGAACGTTATCCAGTAGCTCACGAGTATCTTCTACTTTGGTTCTAGAAGCAGCATCGATTTCAAGTAAATCAACAAAACGCCCTTCGTCAATTTCTTTACAAGTAGAACACACACCACAAGGTGTTGAGGTGATCCCTTCTTCGCAGTTTAAGCCTTTAGCAAACAAACGTGCGATGGTAGTTTTACCTACGCCACGAGTTCCACTAAATAGATAAGCGTGATGAAGTCGATTATGGTCAAGCGCGTTTTCCAACGCAGTAAGCACATGAGGTTGCCCTACAACATCTTTAAAATGATGCGGACGCCACTTACGTGCCAGAACTTGATAGCTCATAGAATACAGCCCAAAATAAAATAGATCTAAATCGTAGCACAGCAAAAAAATGAGATCTCCCTTGATAGAGAGATCTCACTCAATTTATTGTGTATATGAAGAATTAGTGACCAGCAAACTCACAGATGCTGTATACGTTTAGCCCTAGGCCCTCTAAACGTGTTTGACCACCAATTTCTGGTAGGTTGATAACAAAAGCCGCTTGCTCTACTTCACCACCAAGTTGACGGATAAGTTTTACTGTCGCTTCTATAGTGCCACCAGTCGCCAACAGGTCATCAACAACAAGAACTTTATCGCCAGCAACAATCGCATCAGTATGAATTTCTAACGTATCTGTACCGTATTCAAGGTCATACGTTTGAGCTATCGTTGGACGAGGTAATTTACCAGGCTTGCGAACTGGAATAAAACCAACACCTAATTCTAATGCCAACGGCGCACCAAATAAGAAACCACGAGCTTCTGTACCAACGATTTTAGTGAATCCACCTTGTTTGTATTTTTCAACAAGTAGTTGAATAGTCGCTTGGTATGCTTTTGGGTCTTCCATTAAGCTAGTTACATCACGAAAAACGATGCCTGCTTTTGGATAATCAGGGATTGATTTAATGCTGTTTTTAATCAGTTCTACTGTTTCTGTCGACATGGTTATGACCTACTTTGCCTAAATTTGGCATTAAAATAAATTAGCCGACTTATGTTATTCACTTTCTTGGCTATGAGCAAGCTATACCAACTGATATGAGCTGTTGATCAAACCAAAACTAAGGAATAATTACGACGTAGGAATAGTAGAAAACCAATAAAGAAGTGCAAGAGAAAATAAAAAAAGCATTACTTTTATCCATAAAAGAGGCGCAAGGATTATTGAGAATGCAAAACTCAAAATTATCATGATATACGCTTTCTTTTTTATCGATGTTTTTATTGTTTTACGTTCCTGCCATTCAACAATTGAAGGGCCTAATTTAGGGTGAGTAATAAGCCAAGTATGAATACGCGGAGAGACTCGCATAAAGCACACACTCGCTAGCAGTAAAAAAGGTGTTGTTGGTAGTAAAGGCAAAAATATCCCAACAAAACCAAGAATAAGCGCAGTGGCCCCAAGAACAAACCAAAGCACTCTGCGAGTAAAATGCAAATTAACATCTCTATGTAGATAAGGGGCTTTATTATGATCCTTTCTTAGTCAAAGAATCAATCTAGAATGCATTCAGTTCTAATTTAAAACTGCTACAGCCTAAGTTATTTAGTGACAAACTATTATGATCAGAGATAGGAAAGCGATGTACTTGGTTTTTAGCTGCATTCACTGTTAACTGACCATCAGCATGAAGAACATGACGCTCATTTTTATTTTCCCATACTGCATTAAGGCCAGCAGAGAGTATAAATAGAGCTTGCTCTGAAAAATCAATATAACCAAAAATCGCCGACATCGGCTGAGAATGGTCCATCGTTTCCATCCCCTTTTCTATTGATGTAACCATCTTGGGAATAGTATCTAAAGAGATATTTTGTTCTCTAATAAAGTCATTAAAAAATGCTCTAATTAATAAACAAGAAATAACTCCATTATCTCCACCTGAATCAGAATCAACAAGATAGAAAAATAAACGACCATCCAATAACCATTCATAATCAAAAACTAAAGGCATTCCATCTGTTGATTGCAAAAGTCGATAACCCAATTTCCAATGACCATGCTGAGCATCACTTTCTGGTAAAAGTTCGAACAATAACTCCCTACCAATATTTGGTTCATTCTGTAAGTGCTCTAGATGCCAATGTAATTCATCATTACAACTTTTATCTAAATCAGACGTTCTAAACCACTGACTTGAAAAGTCTTGCATTCTAAGGGTGCTTTCTTCGCTCAACTTAAGAGCGGATATTAATGATTTAATAAGAATGGAAATATCATTAATGGGCTTAACTAGAAAATCTTTCGCTCCCAATCGTAAAACTTTAGCGACATCTCGCATATCCCCACTACCCGATATGACGATAATAGGTAACATTGGGTATTCCAACACAGCCTCTTCAACAAACTCGATACCATTCAATATTGGCATAGACAGATCGCACAGCAACACATCTGGCAATGAATGCTTCAGTATTTGTAAGCCCTCTAAACCATTACCCGCTTCTTTCACGTTACAAGAGTAAGTCTCTAAAACTGCTTTAATCATAGAGCGAAAAATGGGGTCATCATCAACAATTAGGATGTCTTTATTAAATAATAGGTCTTCCACTGGCGCTTTAATTACATCCCTTTTTTTTTGACATTGCTCTACCGACATACGACCACCTTCTGCACGTTTTTTAGCAAATAATGAAATTTCCTTTCATATTTTAATTATCTCACTAAATTAATTTAGTTCGATATTTCGCTGAGTACAAATATTTTTAGATAAGATTGTTAATAACTGTTACGTTAGAGGAAAATCCGGACTTTTATTTATAAAATTTCACTTTAGTTGACTTATAACAACACCTACTTTAGGGTTTTAGTTACAATTCGGCGTTCGAAAAAAACAGAGAGTATCTTAATATAATGAAGTTAGATGATTTAAATCTGTTTCGACAGGTGGTTGATAATGGCAGCTATACCGCCGCCTCAAGAAAAACACTTATACCTGTTGCGACAATTACTCGTCGTATTCAAGCCTTAGAAGATTCCTTAGATATTCGTTTACTCAATCGCCACGCTCGAAAGTTATCCTTAACTGAAGCTGGGCAAAAGTTTTATGATGAATGCGCCCCTATTTTAGCTACTTTAGTAAATACGAGCGAATGTTTAGGTGAAGAGTGCCGTGGTGCTGCTGGTAAGTTAAAAATATCCGCACCATCTAATCTCACAAAACGCATGATCCAGCCTATTTTGAATAAGTTCATGTTGCTCTACCCTAATATTAGCATCAATTTAATGATGAGCAATCAACCTGAACAATTAGATCCTACCGATTGGGATATTATTTTCAGAGTTGGAAAGCAACGAGACTCCTCTCTTATTGCTCGTCAGATTGGATCCTTAGAAGATATATTAGTCGCCAGCCCTAGCTATCTAGAAAAAAACTCAGAGCCAACACACGCACAAGAGTTACACACTCACAGCTTATTAAAAGGACACCCTTTGATGCGCTGGCGTTTAACTAATAGTGAAGGCGAATCGGTTACAATTACAGATGCTGGTCGATTTGAAGCCAGTGAATTGAATGTAATCCGAATGGCTTGCTCTGATGGTTTGGGAATAACTCTCATGCCGGATATTATGATTAGCCGATATATTGAAGATGGTTCATTGGTTCGTGTTCTTAAAAACTGGTCTGCAAACCCTAGAGACATTTATATGGTTTACAACTATAAGAATCATCAGCCTGAGAAAGTACGCCTTTTTATTGATTTTGTAAGTAATTACATTTCTGATTAATACATTTTTTTATGACACAGTAAAACAAAAAAAGCCTGTGATTTCTCACAGGCTTTTTCATTATTATTCGCTGATAGTTACACGCCTTCGTTATAAATATCTAAGCTTGCAACATCTTGAGCTTCGCTTTCTTGTTTCGCGTCATCACCGCGTAACCCTTCTAGGTATTCAAGGTAATTTTGGTCAACATCACCAGTAACATAATGAGCATTAAATACTGATGTTTCAAAACGTTCAATTTCACGATTTCCACATCCTACCGCATCAACTAAATCGGGTAAGTCTTGGAAAATCAGGGCATCTGCACCGATAGCCTTACAAATCTCGTCAACTTCACGACCATGAGCAATCAGCTCATTTGCGCTTGGCATATCAATGCCATATACATTTGGGAAGCGAATTTCAGGTGCAGCAGATACCATGTAAACGTTTTTTGCGCCTGAGTCGCGAGCCATTTCAATGATCTGCTCTGAGGTTGTACCTCGAACAATTGAATCATCAACTAACAGAACATTTTTATCTTTAAATTCAGAACGAATTGCATTCAATTTTCGGCGTACTGATTTCTTACGCTCTTGTTGACCTGGCATAATAAAGGTACGACCAACATAACGGTTTTTCACGAAACCTTGGCGATACGGTTTATTAATGATCTGAGCAATCTCAAGTGCGATATCACATGACGTTTCAGGAATTGGCAATACTACATCAATGTCCAGATGATCCCATTCACGTTTAATTTTTTCACCTAAACGTTTACCCATTTCAACACGAGCACTGTAAACAGAGATCTTATCAATAAATGAATCTGGACGAGCAAAATAAACAAATTCAAAAATACATGGATTCAGTTTTGGATCATGTGCACACTGTTGTGTGTATAGACCCCCTTCAAATGGTGCGTAAATTGCCTCACCAGGTGCGACATCACGCACAAAATCAAATCCTACCGCGTCCAAAGCAACGGATTCAGAAGCAACCATGTATTCAGTATGTCCTTCAACTTCACGTTTACCTAGGCATAAAGGACGAATACCGTTTGGATCACGAAAAGCAACCATACCATGACCAATGATCATAGCGGCAACTGCGTATGCACCCCTGATTTGCTCATGTACGTTAGCTACCGTTTTAAAAATATCGTCAGCAGTAAGAGGATAATGAGTTGTTGCATCAAGATGGTGAGCAAAGATGTTTAATAGGACTTCAGAATCAGAAGTTGTATTAACATGACGACGCTCTTGTTTAAATAAGGTCTCACGGATTTCATTCGCATTGGTTAGGTTACCATTGTGCGCTAATGTGATCCCGAAAGGTGAATTCACATAGAAAGGTTGAGCTTCAGAAGCACTTGAACTACCCGCAGTTGGGTAACGAACATGACCAATACCTACATTACCTTGTAGGCGTTGCATATGTTTTGTTTCAAATACATCCTTAACCAAGCCATTCGCCTTCCTTAGACGGAAACGATTGCTTTCTACGGTAATAATACCAGCAGCGTCTTGGCCACGATGTTGTAACACAGTCAAAGCGTCATAGATCGACTGGTTTACAGGTGTTACGCCTACGATTCCAACAATACCGCACATGTCCTAGAGTCCTTAATTTGCTAAAAAACTGGCGCTAGTTAGCGCCAGGAAGAAAACTTGATGTATCCTTTAAGTAATCAAAGAACCATTCAACCACTACCGAAAATTGCGGTATTAATTGAGATTGCTTCCACCACTCAGAATCCGATAATGAGGTAAAGGCATCAATAAAGAAAAGAACTGCTGCGATAATTAGCACGCCTCTCAATCCCCCAAAGACAATACCCAATACCCTATCTGTTCCTGACAACCCCGTTTTCTGTACTAATTGTGCAACGACATAGTTCACAACCGCACCAACAACAAGAGTTGCTACAAACAAGGCAGCAATAGCACTGCCATTTCTTATCATTTCATCATGTATATTTGTGAAATAAGCGGCCAACTTAGGATAAAAGTTACTGGCAACAAAAAAGGCGCCAAACCAAATCACTAACGACAACGCTTCTTTAACAAAACCTCTAACCAAACTGATTAAAGCTGATAGGCTAATAACACCTAAAATGACAAAATCGATCCAAATCATAATTTATCTTTTCTCTGTTGCTGCGCATTTTAACAGAAAAATCCGCGACGCAAACGTTTTCTTATGGGTTTAATGGTGAAAATTTAAGCAATTGACCATTTAAGCCAGTTATTTCTTTTAATTTCGGTAACTGTTTTTCAAGATCCGATTTAGAAACATCTGGGCCTACCGCCACCCTAACTAAATCCCCTTTTTTAGGTTCTTTAGGAAAAGTATGAGCTTGAAAGCCTTGCTTACGTAGTTTAAGAGCTAAATTCATCGCGTTATCTGCATTTCTAAATACGCCAAGTTGGATAATCCAAGCACTCTTTGCGTAATCTATTTTTTCTACTTTCTCTGGCTGTTTTTTCTCAACAATCGAAAGTATTTCTTTTTTTGGTTCCGTTTCTGATGACTCAATAGTCACCTCTACCGGCTCTTCTGGAAGCTCAGCATCAAAGTCTATTGGTTCTTGGATCTCAAATTGCTCAACATCTTTCGATAACTCAGGTTTGATTGGAATGCTCGCAAACTCTTCTTGATAATGTTTTTTCTTACCATCAAATAAATCGGGTAATACAATCACCCCAATAGCGACTAATATAATGGTTCCGACTAAACGTCGTTGAAATGGACTAGACACTTATGATCCTTATGCTTGTTCTTGTTTCCAATAATCCCATACTTCACCAACCGTATGAAAAGATCCGAAGACTAAAATTAAATCGTCATTCTTTGCCTGCGTCAATGCGACTTTAAACGCCTCTACAGGAGATGAATACTCTATTGCTTCTGCCTCTATTACTGCCGTTAATTCACAAGCGTTTGCCGCTCTTGGGCCAGAAAGTGACGCAGGATACCAAACATCCACACATCCCGTGAACTCAGCTAAGGTAGATTTAATATCTTTATCATGCAACATACCAACTACTGCATGAATTTTCTTATTTGGGAAACGCTGTCTTACTTGTTGTACAAGATAGTTAGCTGAATGAGGATTATGCGCTACATCAAGAATAATTGTTGCGTCACTCTCTCCACTATTACGTGTTAAACGCTGCATTCGTCCAGGCAAACTTGCTGACTTTAACCCAGCAACAATATTAACATCCGTTAACTCCAATCCTGATGTACCTAACGCCATTATCGCCGTTGCAGCATTTGCTAATGGTAAATTTGGTAGTGGCAAATTATCTAAATCAAAAGCCCCGCTTTTCCAAGACCATGTTTGATTATCTGCATTTACTTGATAATCAAATTGATAACCAACTTGGTATAGATCAGCCTTAATATCGTCAGCATGAGCAGCAACACTTGATGGTGGATTCGGTTGACCACAAATCGCTGGTTTTTCAGAGCGATAAATCCCAGCTTTCTCAAAACCAATCACTTCGATATCGTCACCTAACCAATCAACATGGTCAACCGCGAGGCTCGTAATGATAGAAACATCATGATCGACTACATTTGTCGCATCTAAACGCCCACCAAGACCCACTTCTAAGAGTACAACATCAACTTGATGTGCTTTAAATGCCCATAAAGCAGAAAGTGTTCCAAATTCGAAAAGGCTTAACGACGTTTCTTTGCGCCACGCTTCAATTGCTGCAAAAGATTGAGTGATAAGAGAATCAGATAAATCGTTACCATTGATACGGATACGTTCGTTGTAACGAATAAGATGAGGAGAGCTATAAACGCCAACACGATAACCAGCATTAATTAAAATGGATTCCATTAACGCACAAGTAGACCCCTTGCCGTTAGTCCCTGCAACCGTGATAACGGTTGGTGCTGGTTTAATTAATTTAGCTCGTTGTGCTACACGCTGAACGCGTTCAAGGCCTAAATCTATTGCACTTGTATGAATGCTTTCTAAATAACGAAGCCACACCGATAAATCAGATGTGGCTTTCGGAGAATCAAATGGTGTCATAATTCAACTACTTCACTGACGGAATATAGTGACAGTATATATGACTTAGGTTGCTGTTTTAAAGTAAGAACTCGCAACCTTGTTCGCATTTAATTTGATTTTTACTTTGAACCGTCAACGGGAACAACTAATGGAGATGCTTGGTTAGTCATTTTCGCCATTAACCCACCAATACGTTGACGCATTTCACGACGGTCAACAATCATATCGATTGCACCATGCTCAAGTAAGAACTCACTACGCTGGAAACCTTCAGGTAAGTCTTCACGTACTGTTTGTTCAATAACACGACGACCAGCAAAACCGATCAATGCTTTTGGTTCGCCAATATTAATATCACCTAGCATTGCTAAACTTGCAGATACACCGCCCATAGTAGGGTCAGTTAAAACTGAGAAAAATGGTAGGCCTTTACGAGATAAACGCGCTAGTGCTGCACTTGTTTTTGCCATTTGCATTAGAGACATAAGCGCCTCTTGCATACGTGCGCCACCACTTGCAGAGAAACACACAAGAGGACAGTTATTTTCAATTGCTGCATCAACCGCTTTCACAAAGCGAGCACCAACAACAGAACCCATTGAACCACCCATGAATGAGAATTCAAACGCACAAGCAACGACAGGCAACTCTAACAAAGTCCCTTTCATTACGATAAGTGCATCAGTTTCATTACTTGATTTCTGAGCTGCTGAAATACGATCTTTATAACGCTTTGAATCTTTAAATTTTAAAAGATCTTTTGGCTCTAGTTCTTGACCAATTTCCACACGGCCTTCTGCATCTAGAAATGTTTCAAGACGCTTGCGTGCTTTCATTCGCATATGGTGGTCACATTTTGGACACACTTCTAGATTACGTTCTAGCTCTGCAGAATAAAGTACTTGTTCACATGACGTACATTTCGTCCAAACCCCTTCAGGGATCGATGCTTTACGTGAACTAACAATATTGCTTGTATTAAAAATCTTTTCAAGCCAACTCATGGACGACCTTTCTATTAGTGATCTCCCGCACCATCGCAAGAGAAATAAAATCAATTAAATAGATTAAACCATAAATAATAGCCAGTGTAGATAAAAAACTGGTTGTACCTATTTTCAAGGTTGAATCCACGTCTGTTTTTTAGGCTATTTTAAGTTGTAATCTTTATCATTAATTTGATCAATTATCTGGTAAAAACAAAGGTCCTAACGGTACTCTAGGTAAATCCCATTCTTTAGGGTAATCAACATCAATAAGATATAAACCTTCAGCTTTAGCTGTTGCTCCCGCTAATTTACGATCTTTTGCTTCTAATAACCATTGTATCCACTCTGGCTTTTGCTTACCTCTGCCAACTTCAATTAAGCTACCAGTAATATTACGCACCATATGATGAACAAAGGCATTGGCTTTAATATCAATCACGATAAAATCCCCATGACGAGTTACTTTCAAGTGGATTAGATTACGCCAAGGAGTACGAGACTGACAGCGAACAGCTCGAAATGAAGTAAAATCGTTTTCGCCTAATAAATACTGTCCGGCTTCATGCATTAAATCAGCATCAAGGGCTTCATGGTAATGACTTACTCCATGACTAAAGATAGCAGGACGCTGACGATTATTAAAAATGATATAACGGTAGCGTCGTGCTGTAGCGGTAAAGCGAGCGTGAAAATCTTCATTTACCTCTTTCACCCAACGAACCGCGATGTTTTTTGGTAAATTTGCGTTTACCCCAACCATCCATACGGGTAATTTACGGGTGCTATTTGTATCAAAATGAACGACTTGACCCGTACCATGTACACCAGCATCTGTTCGGCCTGCACACATCACTTCAATCGGTTCATTAGCGACGATCATTAAGGCTTTTTCTAATTCTTCTTGAACACTTGTTACGTCTTTTTGTGATTGCCAGCCGTGGTAACTGGCACCATCGTATTCAATACATAAAGCTATTCGCATGATTTCAATTCTTTTTATTCAGTTATACGTCATTATATAAAAAAGGCGGGGCACACTGCCACCGCCTTTTTGAGATTATTCAAAAGAACTAATCAATTTGTTTCATTAACTTCTCAGCTTCAGCCCTTAGAGCAACGTCATCACAATGTAAAACGTCTTTTAATAACTCTAGAGCGCCTTTTTTATCTGACATTTCAATATATGCTCTCGCTAAATCAAGTTTACTTTGAACATCATTATTAACATCAACATCATGAAGTTCTCGGTTATTTAGCATATCAGGGAATTCATTTAAACCGACATCAAGGTTGAATTCCTCTTCTTCAAACTCCGATTTATCACCATTTTCGCTTTCAGCAATCAGCGCTTCAATGCTTAAAAAACGGTCGGCACCATGAGGATCACTCTCAACACTTGGCTGCTCTGACCAATCTTCATCTTCTAATTCTGACTCAGTGTTTGTCGCATTATCTAAATTGAATCCACTCCAATCACTACCACCATCATCTAACATGCTATCAAGATCTAAACCTGAACTATCAAGATAAGTTAAGGCTTCTTTTTCTTCATCAGATACCCGAGATTGAAAATCAACAGGGTCTGGTGTAGAGGTTTCATCAACATCTAATTTCGTTAAACTATCTTCATCCAATGATGTTTCTGTAGCAATCTCGTTTGCAACTTCTGAATCATCTTCCAATGCTGCTAAAGCATCTTCAATAGATAATCCATCAAAATTATTATCTTCAGTTTCATCAGATTGAAGATCATCCTCAGTATTCTCTTTCGAGAAATCTACAGCACTGTCCTCTAAGAAATCATCTAATAAAAAGTCATTCTCATCATCTTTAGTATGATCAAGAGGGTCTTTTTCTTCCTCTGTTTCTGAATTTAAAAGTTCATCAATATCGAATAACGAATCGTCTTCTTCTGTTGTTGGTTCATCTTTAACTTCAGATCCTTCGACTTCAACAACGGCTTCCTCTAATGCTTCATTTTCATCTACATCTTGAGCGTCTATTTGC